>NZ_DF850488.1:276294-707987 GCF_000813185.1 Novosphingobium sp. MBES04
GTGAGAGTGGGGGGAACAAAAAAGCATGCGCAAACAAATCGCGCTCGGGTGTGTTGTAACGGCCACCCTTTTTCTTCGGCGAGCCGCGCGCAGGAGGCATCCGAGCCGAGCATTGCCGAACTCGTCGCACGTCTTGGCGCCCTTGAGGACGCCAACGCCCGACTGACCGCCGAAGTCGAACGCCTGCGCCAGGCCCAGGAGCACAGCTCCACGCCCCCGATCCAGCAAGCACCGACCGCTGCAACCGCACGTGCCGCCCCCCAGCCTGTCCGCGCAGCTGCGCCGGACACGGCCACAAGCCTCCCTGCAGCCGCGACCAATTCCGCAAGCGGCCCTGCACTGGGTATTGCGCCCGCCTATGGCTACGCGCTCCTCGACCATGCCGAGAACATCAACCGGCGCCAGATCCTCCAGCTCGAAGCGCGGCGCGATGGCGAACTGGACGCGATGGTCACGCTGAGCGGCGCGGTGACCGCCATTGCCGACGCGCAATGGTCGAACACGACCAACAAGTTCGGCTACCTGATGCGCCATCCGACCGGCAGCAACGAGCGCACCCGCGCCACGCAGGAAATCGTGCTTCACAGCGCGCAGCTCGCCTTCACCGTGGCGCCCACGCGCGGCATCACCGCCTACGCCGAAATGCTCTACGATCCCGAACAGAGCTTCGGTTCGGGTACGATAACCACCTTGAGCCGCAACCAGGTCCAGCTGCGCAAGGCGTGGGTCATGGCCGGTGACCTATCGCGCAGCCCGCTCTATGCCGCGATCGGCAAGATGGACGTACCCTTCGGCCTGCAGGACACCGTCAGCCCCTTCACCAATTCGACCAACTGGCACGCCTTTGCCCCGCTCGCCTATGGCGGGCTGGCCGGATACTACGACAAGGGGCTGTCGCTGCGCGCGATGGCGATCGTGGGCGGCTCGCAGTTCCGCGGTGCGAACACCTCGGTCGACGGCACCAACGTGCCCTCCAAGGTCAACAACTTCGCGCTTGATGCCAGCTACACCTTGAACCTTGCCCCCACTACGCAGCTGCGCCTTGGCGGCAGCTACCTGCATGGCACGGCCTATTGCCAGAGCTACCCGGTCTTCCACTTCAACCCGTGCGAGGGACGCAACCCGGCCTGGGGGATTTACGGCAAGCTCGATGCCGGACGCCTGCACCTCATCGGCGACTTTGCACGCACCACCCGGGTCCTGCCCGGTACGCAGGTGCCGGACGCGGTGAACCCGGACCTGGCGCACTACCCCGCCAGCCGCATCTCCTCGCTGACGCTGGGCGCGCGCTACAACCTGCCGGTTTCGGTGCGCGAGACGAATGTCAGCTTCGAGTTCAGCCGCTTCAACTCCGGCCCTGACGGCGCGCCGTGGGAGCGCCAGGAGCAATGGGTGGCTGGCCTCTCGCACCGCCTGGCCGACAGCGTCGACCTCTTTGGCGAGTACGTCCACACAGTGGGCTACGTACCGCTCAACTTCCTGAGCGGCGCCAACTTCCCCGACGGGTCGACCTGGTCGGTCCATTCCGCCCGCAGCAATGTGCTGGTCACCGGCGTGCAGGCCGCATTCTGAGACTGGACGGGAGGGCTCACGTGGCGTCCTTCCCTGTCAGCCCACCAGTGTGCGGCTCTCGGCGATCTGGCCGATCCCGCGCTTGCCGTCCTGACGGTCCAGCTGGACGACGATGTCGATCACGCTGGCGGCGTACTCCAGCGTCTCGGCGCGGGTGAGGCCAATGTTCGACTGCATAGCCATGAGCGCGATCTGCTCCAGCGCGCCGCGCGGCGTGTTGGCGTGGACGGTCGAAAACGAGCCGGGGTGGCCGGTGTTGATGGCGCGCAGGAACGAGACCGTCTCGGTCCCGCGCAGCTCGCCCAGCACGATGCGGTCGGGGCGCAGGCGCAGCGCCGCCTGAAGCAGGTCGTTGGCCGAAACCTTGGCCTCGCCCAGCTCGCCCTTGACCGCGATAAGGCCGACACCATTGGCGCCCGGCAGCTTGAGTTCGGCGGTGTCCTCCACCAGCACGACGCGCTCGTCCTGCGGGATCTCGGCCAGCATGGCGTTGAGGAACGTGGTCTTGCCCGTCGAGGTGCCGCCCGAAATCAGGATCGTGCGGCGGCGCTGGATCGCGTCCTTGAGGAAGGCGATGGGCTGCGCCATCGGATCGGGTGTAGGCGCTTCCTCAGGCGGAGTAATGGGACCGCGATCATAGGCATCGAGCGGCAGGTTCAGCAAGCGGTGACGGCGGATCGCCATGGCCCAGTTGCTGCGCGTCGCGGGCGGTCCGACCAGCTGGATGCGCGCACCGGACTGCCCGGCGTAAGCCGGAAGCGTTGCCGAGAGCAGCGGATGCTCGCGGTTGATGCCCTGATGGCTGATCCGCGCCACCTGCTCGGCGAGGCGCTGGAGCAGGCGGTTGTCCATCTCGGGAAGCGCGATGCACTTCATCCCCGCACCGCCATCGGCGTGCGCGGCATCCTCAACCCAGATCTCACCCGGACGGTTGACCAGTATCTCGGTCACCGTCTCACGGTCAAGCCAGGGGCGCAAAGGAGCCAGGTAGGCGTCGAGATAGACGCTGCGCGGAACCGACGCTTCCACCTGCACCTCGGGCATGTTCTCAGACATCGGCGTGCCCGCAGCCGCAGGCACCAGCGATAGAACGTCGGCCATGGCGAAATCCTGCCTTGGTAATTGCGTGGACGATCACTGCACCGGACCGAAGTCGAGATCCTTGGCGGTGAAGACGCGGATGGGCTCACCCTGGCGCACGCGGATCGTCGGGCCGATGTTCGAGCTGCCCTGCACGGCCTGTGCAGCCGCCGAAGAACCGCCCGCCACGACGACCGACGCACCGCCGGTTGCCAGCGTCGTCAGGCCATCGACAACCGAGAGCAGCATGGCCGAACCGAAGCGCTCGAAGAAGTGGGTGTTGACCTTGCCCGGAAGGCCCGTCTCCCCGCCAAAGGCAATCGCGGGCGAACCGATGTCGACCGAAACGCCATCGGGACGAATCACGCGGGTCCAGATCACGTAGGCGCGCTTCTGTCCGGCGGTAAGACCGCTCTTGTACTGGCCGATGAGGCGCGAGGAGCGCGGGATCAGCACCTTCTTGCCATCGAAGCTGCGCACGTCGGTCGAAACGATGGCGCGCACGTAGCCGGGCACTTCGGTATCGATGGCGGTTTCGAGAACCGCCGGGATCAGCGTGCCCTGTGTGACCGTGGTCGCCGGATTGAAGGTGCGCGCGGCCGCTGCGGTCGAGTTCGTGCCCGCAAGACGCGAGGCGAAGTCATCGTTCGGGGCGCCGCCTGCCTTCACCTCTCCTCCAGCCGGGCCCGGTGCGCCGACCGCGCCTGCACTGGCGTCATAGACGACCGTGGGGTTGGCGTAAGGGTTGCCCTGGGGTCCGGCCTGGGCGTTGGGATCGTTCGCAAGGACGGGCGCGGGCGCGGGCGCGGCCAGCGGAGTGGCCGGACGCGCCACCGGCACCGGCGCGGGGCGCACCGACGGCGTCGGTACCGGCGCCTCGGGGACCGGCGCGGGCGCGGCGGCAAGATCCTGTTCGGGCGCCGCGTTGCGCGCGCCGTCCATCATCCACAAGGTAAGGCCGCCCAGCGCGGCGACGAAGACGATCCCCGCGACCAGGCCCAGACCATCGGCCTTCTTGCGCTGCGAGACCTGGGGCAGGACGTTGCGGGTGGCAAGGTCGATAACCTCACCCCCCTCACCCTCGCGCGGGTCGGTCGCGTTGGCGCCGAAGCGACGCTCGTGAAGGGCGGAAACGGAAGAGGAATGGGGCGCCATCGTTCAGGCCCTTCTCACTGTGCCGAAACCGGCGGGGTTGTACCTGCACGCTGCGCGAGTGCCGGCGCAGGCCGTTCGCCAAGCGGAACGGTGTTGAGCAGTTCGGCCACGTCCTTGCCGCGGCGTAGGATGATGCGGTCGGGCACATCGCTCACCACGATGGTAGGGCCGCGCACGGCATAGTTGACCGGCCCCTCGTCGCCCTTCTCGTTCTCGACAAGGATGGCGGGCAGGTTCGGCGTCTGCTCGGGCCAGACGAGGTACGTAGCCTGCCCATCGTCGTAGACCCGGACCGGCTGCAGCCTGGCCGCGCCCTTGCGCTCCCACGCGAAGTTGAGTGCGGCGCCCTCGGCGGGCATCGCCAGGGGATCGCCCTCGGCCACAGCACGCTCGGCGGGATCGAGATGGGCCAGGCGCTCCGCCTCGCTGGGGCGGGCAAGCGGGGTGTCATCGACCGGCTCTTCCTCGTCCGCATAGGTGAAACGCAGCATGTAGAGCGGCTTGGCCCTGGCTCCTGCGACAAGGTCGAAGAAGTAGGTGCGCTTGTTGGTCACAACCGTCATGTTGGTGCGCGCACTGGTCTCCAGCGGCTTCACAAACAGCAGGTCCGCGCGCTTGTTGGGCGTGATCTGCCACTGCGAACTGTCACCCACCGCGACGTTTTCGATCGCTTCGTTGCGGCCGAAGGCGATGGTGGCCTGAACCGTGGTGCGCCCGGGAATGGTGACGACCTCGTCGGCGCGGTAGGCGTGCTCGACCAGGCGGTCGTCGGCGCGGACAGGGGCGCTCAGCAGCCCTGCGGCAAGAACCGACCCCAGCATCAGGCGCGAAAATGTGGTGCGCAGCGTGAAGGCGTGCGTCATCGTGTCTTCTCCTTGACCGGCGCGCGGCCGGTGTCGTTCGAGGCGCTGCGAAAGCGGCTGCCAATGCCCTTCGCGCGCATGTCCTGTCCGGCTCCGGCGGGCGCAATGCCGCCGCCGGTAACGTGGGTGGTCACGGTCCGCCGCTCACCCGAGCGGCCCGAAGCGCCCTCCCCGCCGTTGCCGCCTGGCCCTGCCTGCGTAGCGTGGCTGGCGGCCAACGCGCTCATGTGCCCGGTGCGCGAGGTGGCAACGCCCAGCGGCTGGAGCATCGGGGCCACGGGCGCAGGTGCGGGCACGGCGGCACTCGGTCCCGCCCGCTCTTCACGGCTGGCCGCCAGGCCAAAGACCCGCCAGCCCGAGACCATCGTGCCGGCCACCTTGAACACCATGACCATGAGCGCGACGTGGACCGCCGCGACCGTGAAGAAGGCCATGGCCGCGCGCCCGTCGATCTCCCCCATCTGCGCCGACGTAACCAGCGCAGAGACGATCGGCACGAGCAGTTCGAGGATGATGCCTCCCCCCATGACCACGAAGAGCGGCGTGAAGGCGGTCAGCACCATGCCACGCAGCCAACCCGCGGTAAGCCCTCGTGTTGCGCCAAACAGCCCCAGAATGACAAAGAGCGGCCCCAGCGCGATGAGGATACCCAGCGCGATGCGCGCGGTGAGGAGAATGCCGACCGTACCCAGCAGAAGCAGGATTGCGCCCATCCACATCAGCCCTTCGGGCGACATCATCGAGGCTGCGTCCGCCGCCTCCTTGGCGGCCTCTCCGGCTGAGCCCCCGCCGGATCCGGCATTGGTGCCGATCTCGTTGATGACACCGAAGACGATGTCGATGCGGTCGGCAAAGATCTGCGTGGCCGAACCGTCCGCCCCCATCAGCTGCCCCGCAATCCAGTCGGGACCTGCCAGCGCAAAGCTCCAGACCATGCCCTGGTAGGCCAACCAACTGCTGGTGAAGAGCAGCACCACGCCGATGGTGATCATGCGCGGCATGAGCGAGGACACACCCACCGAGGCGCGGCCCGTCATCAGGAGGAAAGCGAAAAGTGCGATGTAGAGCGCGAGCAGGATCGAGATCGCCGGCACGAGCGCGCCGTCGCTGCCGAACAGACGCCCGAAAGCGCCCGCGGCCATCTCGTTCGCCACGCAGTCAACCGCGCGCAGAGCCGGGGCCACCCCCTCCGAGGCAAGTTCGGTCAGGCGCTGGCAGGTGTCGCTGGCCATGACCTCTACTCGGCCGCCTCGATCCAGAGCGCGTCGTCGGCCGCAGCGGCACCGCTGTCACCCGGCCAGGTCTGGCCGGTGAGCGCGGGGTACCAGACGCGCGGCGCATCGCCATAGCGTTCGCGCAGCGCATCAAGCTTGCGCACGGTGCTCTCGCGGCCCGACAGGACCGTCAGCACCTCGGGACTGCCCGAAAGGTCGAGACGCACCACGACCGAGGCGTCGCTCTGGCGGATGAGGAAGCAGCGCGAGTGCGCCGGGAGCGTGCGGATGACTTCGAGTTCGTGGAGCGACAGGCCGAAGCCCTCGCAGTAATCCTCGGGCCGCGCGCGCGAGTTCGGCATGAAGAGCATGGTCGCGGTCTGCTCGACCAGCGCGGTCGAAATACGGCTGTCGAGCGCGTCGCGCGCGGACTGGGTGGCAAAGCCGACCAGCGCGTTGCGCTTGCGCAGGGTCTTGAGCCAATCGCGGATGCGCGCGGCGAAGACCTCGTCGTCGAGCGCCTTCCAGCCCTCGTCGATGAGGATCATGGTCGGCTCGCCGTCCAGACGTTCATCGATGCGGTGGAACAGGTACATCATCACCGGCGTGCGCAGGCGCGGGCTTTCCAGGAGCGCGGTCATGTCGAAGCCCAGGACACGGGTGTCGAGATCGAGCCGGTCCTCGGCGTTGTCGAAGAGCCAGCCATGCTCGCCCCCTGCAATCCAGGCATCGAGTCGCGAGGCAAGATCGCCCGGCTCGGGACGGCGCGCGCCGGCCAGCAGTTCGCGAAAGTGCGAAAGACGGCGCAGCGAGGCATCGTTGTGGTAGGCCGCATCGACTGCACTCGCTATCGTCGCCATCTCTTCGGCACCCTTGGCCTCGAGCAGGACGCCCAGCCAGTCGCGCAGGAACGCGCGGTTGGCGTCGGTATCGGGCAGCGCGAGCGGATTGAAGCCGGTCGGGTGGCCCGCCGCGATGCGGCTGTAGGTACCGCCGATGCCGCGCAGGAAAACCTCGGCGCCGCGATCCTTGTCGAAGAGGATCGTGCGGGGCGCGAACTTCTGCGCCTGCGCGGCAAGGAAGTTCATGACCACCGTCTTGCCCGAACCCGACGGTCCGATGACAGTGAAGTTACCAAGATCACCCTGGTGGAAGTTGAAGAAGAACGGGGTCGAGCTGGTGGTCGCGAGCAGCGTCACTGCCTCGCCCCAGTGGTTGCCGCTCGCCTGGCCCAGCGAGAAGCCGTGGAGCGAGCCGAAACAGGCCATGTTCGCGCTGGAAATGAGCGCGCGGCGCACCAGGAATTCCTCGTTCCCGGGGAACTGCCCCCAGAAGGCGGGCTCCAGGTTCGCGTCCTCGCGCACCGCAACCGCGCCCACATCGGCTAGCGAGGCAGTGCAGGCCGCGCTCACCATGTCGAGTTCATCAAGCGTGTCGGCGCGCACCAGCACCGAGAGGTGATGGTCGCCAAAGCCGACCGCGCCAGTGCCCAGGGCGTCGCGCGCGGACACCATTTCGGACCGCTCGGCCATGGCTTCCTCGTCAGCCGAGCGCAGGCGACGAATGGCAAGATCGATGCGCTCGCGCGCGATCTGGCGATCACACGGAGCGTAGGTTTCGGTCAGCACCATCTCGGCGGGCAGGCGCAGCAGCGCATCGGTCAGCCCGGGCGAAGTCGCATCGGGGTATTCCTTCAGGCTGACCATGGCGCCGAAGGCAGGCCGGCCATCGGCGCCGCGCAGTTCCAATGCATCGAGCCCGAAGTTGATGCGGCGATAGGGCAGCATGTGGCCGATGTCGGTGCCCGCAGCCGGACGACGCACGGGCCGCATCTCACCGTTGTAGAGCGCGCTCAGCAGTTCAAGGACTTCCGAACAGGTCCCCGTGCTCCCTTCGTAGGCGCCCAGAAGTCGCGCACCGTAGGCGCCGAGCGAGGCCACCATCGCGGTGGCAGCGGCACGCAGCGCGCGCACGTCAGCGGGGTCGATGCCGGAGCCATCCTCGCTCGTGTTGCCCCGCAAGCTGCGCGAGAGACGATCGGCCCAGCCCGCCTTGCCGCGTGCGGGACGGCGCACCAGGGTAATGAACTGGTCGTTGACGAACAGATCCCCCGAGCGCGTCCGCTCACGCCAGCGTGCGTCGATATGCGCGGCGAGCGGGTCCTCGAAGTGGCCGTCGAGTTCGACCTCGACGCGGCGGCGGATGACGTGGTGGTAGAGCACGAAGCGCGCATCGAGCGAGGAGCGCAGCAGCACCTCGCGCGTCGCCACGTGGGCGTTGAGTTCGTCGGTATCGGCGGTCTCGAACGCGAGGCCCGGCACCATCAGCGCCAGCGCCAGCGACCCATCGCGCAGGCGCACCACGCTTTCATCGACAAGCTGCGCATAGGGCAGACGGTCGCCCGCCACCGCTTCCTTGGCGGCCCAGCCCGTCAGCACGTCCTTGAAGCGACGACCCATTGTCATTCCCCCCGCGAGCGCCCCTCAGGCGCGTAACTGTTGCAGCCCCAGCGCTTCCAGTTGCGCACGCGGGGGCACTTGCTGACTTTCTTGAGCCAGAGATCGAAAACCCGCGGTTCACGCAGGCAGGCAAGGTAGCCGATCACGTGCATCACCGCGAAGGCGAGCAGCGCCACGAAGTTCTTGGTGAGCAGGAAGACCTCGGTCGTCACCATCCCGTTGATGATGAAGTAGCTGAAGGTCACTCCGGCAAACATCTGCGGCCGGGTCAGCGCCCTGTGAACCGGGAAGCGGGCCAGCGCCATCGCGGCTCAGCCTGCGACCTGCTGGATGCCCGATACGATCGCGCCCGCCCCGAACAGCACGAAGACGCCGATGATGACCGTGGCACCAAAGCGCCAGTTCATGCGGCCGGTCAGCATGCCGAAGCCGACGGCGGCCACCGCCATGACGGCCACCGCCGTTGCCACATTGCCGAGCAGGGTTCCCTGCAACCAGGTGAGCGCGTTGACGATGGGGCCCGAACCGGCAGGGTCCTGCTGCCCGGCAGCTTGCGCGAAGGCGCGCACGGGGCTGAGAAGCATCGTGGCAAGGGCCAGCAACCCCGAAAAAACCTTGGAAAGCGATCGCCCTGAAACGCAAACGAACGTCATAACTCGAATCATCCTGCCCTGTGTCTGGGGGCGGATTGCGCGAATCTTGTGACAAGCTTGTGACGATCACACGGCGAAGACGTCATTCTCCCATCTCCCCTGCGCCAGAGCGCCCACGGGGCCCGGCTGGCGACGCAGGCGCTGACGAAGCAGGTGCCATTCTAGATGGTGCCGGCGCGACCCGAAAGGCAACCATCCGAGGTAGGGCATCGGGGGTAGAAGCGAGGCAAGAAGGGGTGAGCGGCCCGGTCGCGACCACACCGGCGAGCCGCGTGAAAGGCAATCTTGGGCGCGTGCAAGCGCCCCGGACCGGGACAGGAGAGGACGCGGACAAAGGCCCACCCAAGGATCCAAAGACTCGCGCGCGTGTGCCGGGGGTGGGCCTGGTACTCGAAAAGGGAGGCGAAACCTCAGAGCATGGCGAGCGTGCGCTGCGCGTCGAGGCTTTCACGCTTGGCAGTGCGGGCGATGTAGCGCGAATCGATCCACTTGCCGCTGCCGGTTTCGAGGTCATAGCGCTCGTCACTGACAATGGCCGCATCGTAGGCCTTGCGCGCTTCGTGGACGCGGCCAAGGCGGGTATAGGCCGCCCCCAGGTTGATCAGCAGCGCAGGGTCCTCCCCGCGCACCTCGCGCGCGGCCAACAGCTTGGCAAGCGCCGCCTGATCCTGTCCGGCCACAAGTTCAGAATAGGCCACGTCCTGCGATTCGGCGCGCGGCAGTTCGACCGTGAGCGAAAGGGCGGACTGGCCAGCAAGGAGAGCCAGGGCTGCGGCGGTCAAGGACATGCGGTTTTCTCCCTCGAGTTCATCAATGCGACCGATTGTGCGCGAAAAGCCACAGCCCTCAAGCAAAATGACAAGAGTGTCATAAAACTGCAATCTTGATGCGAACCCCGCAGAAATACGTGAGTCGCCTCGGGCCATTTTCCACCCGTACCCACCTTGACACATGGAAGTCACACCAGCGTCAGAAAAGTCCATATTTCTGTCATGGCAACGCCAACAAATTGTCACCCCCCACCCCTAGGACGCCGCCAACGATGGCGGGCCCGCCGCGATCGTCGAATTTGATCCATCCGATCGAAACCGATCCAACGGGGGAATACACGTGAAGAAATTCTCTGGCCTGATGCTTCTGGGCTGCAGCGCTCTCGCTCTCGCCGGCTGCGGCGCAGACGACATTGCCTCGCCGGGTGCCGGCAGCGTCGTGGTCAACAACGGCGGTGGCACGCCCACGCCGACACCCACGCCGACCACCGGCATCATCGAAGCGGCTGCCGAATGCCCGACCTTCAACGCGACGGGCGGCCTTTCGAACGACGGCACCATCGAGGACCCCAACGGCAACTCCTGGCGCATCTGCACCCTGCCCGCGCTGGTCGATGCGAGCTCCAGCCTGCCCAACGAGGCGGGCGTTCTCTATCGCATCAACGGCCGCGTGGACGTGGGCTGCGACGGCGGCTTCTCGGTCCCGTCCTCGGGCTCGCCCTACACCACCACCACCGCCTCGTGCCTCAACGCCGGGATCTCGAGCCTGACCTCGGACACCTCGGTTGAGCTGACCATCGATCCGGGCGTCATCGTCTACGCCGAGAACGCCGCCGATCCGGCCTGGCTCGCCGTCAACCGCGGCAACACGATCCAGGCCAACGGCACCGCCTCCTCGCCGATCGTCTTCACCAGCCGCCAGAACGTCGTCGGCTCGGCCACCGACAGTTCGGACCGCCAGTGGGGCGGCATCGTGCTGCTCGGCCGCGGCATCATCACCGACTGCACCGCGGGCGGCAGCGTCGCCACCGACGATTGCCAGCGCGAGACCGAAGGCGCCGCGACCCCCGCCACCTTCGGCGGCCGCAACAACGGCTACAGCGCCGGTTCGATGCGCTACGTGCAGATCCGCTACTCGGGCTACAACCTGGCGCCCGACGCCGAACTCCAGTCGCTCACCGGCGGCGGCCTGGGCACGGGCACCACGCTCGACTACATCCAGACCGTCAACAGCTCGGACGACGGTTCGGAGTTCTTCGGCGGCGCGGTCAACATGAAGCACTACATCGCGGTCAACGCCGACGATGACAGCCTCGACACCGACACCGGCCTCAAGGGCAACTTCCAGTACCTGCTGTTGCTCCAGCGTGCGGGTGCGGGCGATGCCTTCTTCGAGATCGACTCGAACAACAACATCAACTCCGATCCGGCCGACCGTCAGCGCTCGACCTTCGCCAACTTCACCGCGATCCAGTCGGGCAACCGTCCGGACAACTCGGACGAAGCCAGCATCCTGGTGCGCGGCGATGCGGACATCAATTTCGTCAACGGCATCATCAACACGCCGAGCAACGAGTGCATCCGCGTCGATGGTCGTACCGCCACCGGTTCGGCGACCTTCACCGCCAATTCGGTGGTCATGACCTGCGGTGACACCGGTCCGTTCCTGAGCACGGGCAGCCAGTACTCGGGCACGAACACGGCGGCAAACATGTTCAACGCCGGCACCAACAACAACGCCTCGATCACCTCGACGCTGACCAGCACCTTCGTCAACGGCTCGAACGAGAGCGGTGTCGTGGCCTACGCCAACATCGCCAGCTTCTCGAGCTTCTTCGACGTCGTCGACGACATCGGCGCCGTGCGCGATGCCAACGACACCTGGTACCGCGGCTGGACCTGCGACAACGCCACCGCCGATTTCGGCACCGGCAGCCTGTGCACCGGTCTTCCGGTCGCCTGAACGATCGCCCGTTGAACGGGGAAAGGGGCGGTCTGTCGGGCCGCCCCTTTCGCTGATCCGAATTTATGTGTTTCTGAGGGGGAACCTTCCCATGACCAAGTCGCGGCTCGTCCCGCTCCTGCTTCTCTCCACGGTGATGACGCCGGGTATCGCGCAAGCGCAGGACAGCACTACCACGCCCGAAGCCCCTGCACCTGAAGTCCTCGCCGCTCCCGCCGAGACGGCGCAGGACGAACCCGAAGGGGATGCTCCCGACGTCTCGATCCCGGGCGGCGCGATCATCGTCACCGGACGGCGCGTCGTGAACGTCGAGCGCTCCGCGACCGAGGTCCTCTCGGTTCTCTCCAGCGAAGACATCGCGCGCACCGGCGAAGGCGACATTGCGGGCGCTCTGGGCCACGTCACCGGCCTTTCGGTCGTGGGCAATGGCTATGTCTACGTACGCGGCCTGGGCGATCGCTACTCGCTCGCGCTGCTCAACGGCTCCCCCCTTCCCAGCCCCGAACCGCTCAAGCGCGTGGTTCCCCTCGACCTCTTCCCGACCAGCGTCGTGGCCTCCTCGATGGTCCAGAAGAGCTACTCGGTGAACTTCCCGGGTGAATTCGGCGGCGGCGTGATCAACCTGACCACCCAGGCCGTGCCCGAGGAAAGCTTCCTCAAGATCGGCGGCGGCATTGGCTGGGACGGCGAGACCACCAACAAGCTGAGCTATTCCTACTACGGCTCCAAGACCGACTGGACGGGCTACGACAACGGCCTGCGCCGCGTGCCCCACGACATGCAGGCGCTGTTCGACAGCAACCTGGCGCTCAACCCCAACAGCGAACTGGCCGACGACATCGGCTCGATCCTGTTCACGCCGCGCAACTCGGTGATCCAGACCATCGAGAACACGCAGCCCAATTTCAGCGCCGACCTTTCGGCCGGCACCTCCTTCGACCTTGGCGGCGCGACGCTCGGCGTGATCGCAACCGCAGGCTATTCGAACACCACGCAGACCCGCCAGGCGCTGCGCCAGTCGACCCAGCTCCTTTCGGGCGCCTACGAGGACCGCGACCAGGACGGCACCACTGTCCAGAGCGACAACCGTGTCATCGTCAATGGCCTCCTTGGCCTGGGCCTGGAATGGGGTGAGAACTCGATCCGCTGGACCAACGTCTACATCCACGACACCGACAAGTACGCCGCCCTCGCCTCCTTCAAGCAGCCCCAGCAGAACGCGAACTGGGACTTCATGGAGCAGAGCACGGGCTGGTACGAACGTCAGCTGATCGACAGCCAGTTCACCGGCGAGTTCAAGCCTACCGACGACACCACGATCGACCTGCGCGCCGGGTACGCGAACTCCAAGCGCCTCGCGCCTTACGAGATCGTCTCGCGCTACATCCGCCGCAACACGGGCGATGGCGGCGTGGGAGACCTGTTCACCAACGCGCTGGGCAGCGGCACCGGTTCCGCCCCCACCTCGATCTCTTTCTCGCGCCTCAACGAGGACGTGTGGTCGGCGGGCGCCGATGTCAGCCACCGCTTCTCGACCAACTGGTCGGGCACGGTCGGCTATGCCTACCAGATCAACTCGCGCGAGAGCCGACAGCGCCAGTTCCTGGTTATCGCCAACGGCGATTCCGAACTCATCGAAGCGCTGGGCACCGCGCGTCTCGACGTGCTGCTCCAGACCGGCCAGTGGTACCTTGATCGCACCGGGCTGGACTACGACCTGCAGCTCCAGGACCCGACCGCGCCTTACGCCAACTACCGCGCGCGCCTGCTCAACCATGCCTTTTACGGCAAGGTCGACGGCACGCTCGCCGATGGCCTTACCCTCGATGCCGGTGTTCGCTGGGAATGGGCCAAGGAGCAGTCGCTGCTGGTCCCGGTCGAAGGCGTGGCCGAAAGCGGCGTGACGCTGAAGAACGAGTACTTCCTGCCGGCCGCCACGCTGACCTACGAGATCGATCCCGAGATGCAGATCCGCATCAACGGCTCGAAGACCATCGCGCGGCCCCAGTTCCGCGAGCTGATCTTCCAGAACTTCTTCGATCCGGAAACCAACCGCACCTACCAGGGCAACCCGCAGCTCATCGACAGCCAGCTCTACAACGCCGAAGCGCGCTGGGAGTGGTACTTCAACCGCGACGAGCATGTCTCGCTGGGTGGCTTCTACAAGCACATCAAGAACCCGATCGAGAGCTACCTGCTCTACTCGAACGGCTACTTCACCCGTTATGCCAACGCGCCCAGTGCCGACCTTTACGGTGCGGAAGTCGAACTGCAGAAGTACTTCGACCTCTACAACCTGGGCTCGTTCTTCGAGACCCGCCGCATCGCGGTCAACGCGAACTACACCTACAC
Organism: Novosphingobium sp. MBES04; assembly: GCF_000813185.1. Taxonomy (NCBI): domain Bacteria; kingdom Pseudomonadati; phylum Pseudomonadota; class Alphaproteobacteria; order Sphingomonadales; family Sphingomonadaceae; genus Novosphingobium; species Novosphingobium sp. MBES04. The sequence goes on from NZ_DF850488.1 coordinate 290,376, forward strand.
CAAGTCGCAGCTCAACGTGACCGCCGATGACATCACCAACGTCAACGGCTTCCTTTCGGCCGCGACCAACTACTTCGTCGACGGCGCGCCGCTGACCGGCCAGTCCAAGCACATCGCCAACCTGCAGTTCGGCCTGGAAGACACCGACAGCCTCTCGCAACAGACGATCATGCTCAACTACGCCTCCAAGCGCGTGACCAGCCGCGGCGTCAACGGCACCATCCGCCAGCCCGACATCTTCGAACACCCCGGCTTCACCATCGACGTGATCGTGCGCCAGGGCATCATGATCGGGGCAAGCGAACTGGAACTGAAGTTCGAGGGCCGCAACCTCACGGGCCGTGCCCACAAGGAATACCAGAGCTTCGAGGACGGCGACGTCCAGTTCAACACCTATGCCCTGGGCCGGGTGTTCAAGGCCTCGGCCTCGATCAAGTTCTGACCTGACCGTTTCTTGCGAACACGTAGGGGAGCCCCCTTCCCCCACGTGACCTCACAGCCCGGCTGCAGCGATGCGGCCGGGCCTTTTTTGATCTGCCGCCCTGCGAACATCGGCCACACGTCCGTCTTGCGCCGCAGCGATCACCCGGCTAAGAGGCCGGTTCGTCACACGGGGAGTAGCCGCCTGCCCTCCCGCCCCTGCTTCTTGGCACGGGTTCCGGCAGGCCCTGTCGTCAACACACTTGGCCGAGAGGCCATGGCGCACAGGAGATCGCGCGGAAATGGTCCAGGGACCGTCCCAGCGCGCTTCGGGCAAGACCAGAGACGCCGGACGCCATCGCCTGGCCGGGCGGGGGCCGATGGCCTCTTTGCGTTCAATGCCCGCCCGGCCCTGATGGAAATTCGACATGATGGAAGCCTTTCTCACCTCGAGCGCGGTCGTTGCGCTCGCCGAAGTCGGCGACAAGACGCAACTCCTTGCGATCGTGCTCGCCACCCGCTTCAAGAAGCCCTGGCCGATCGTCGCCGGCATTTTCGTCGCGACCCTTGCCAACCACTTCCTCGCAGCGCTCGTCGGCGAACAGGCGGCGGCCTTCCTCGACGGTCTATGGTTCCGCTACCTGGTCGCCGCCAGCTTCATCGTCATGGGCCTGTGGACCCTCATCCCCGACAAGTTCGACGAGGACGACGAGCCCAAGCCGGGCCGCTTCGGGCCGTTCCTGGCGACCGTGATCGCGTTCTTCCTGGTCGAGATGGGCGACAAGACCCAGATCGCGACCGTGGCGCTCGCCGCCCGCTTCGAGAGTGTCATCCCGGTCATGCTGGGCACGACGCTGGGCATGATGATCGCCAATGCGCCGGCCGTATTCCTTGGCAATGCGCTCATCGAACGCGTCCCCATGCGCGTGGTCCACATGATCGCGGCGCTGCTGTTCGTGGCAATCGGCCTGTGGCTGCTCGTCCAGACCGCGGGCTGGCTCGGCTGATCTTTCCTGCCGGAACGCATGGCGTCTCCCTCGCGTTGAGGTTCCAAACACCAACACGAGGAGACACGCCATGGACGACAAGGTTCAGCACACCTTCTGGAAGGCCTTTGCCGACAGCCCCTTCATCATGATGAAGCTGTCCGATGCGCCCGGCCACGCCGAGCCGATGACGGCGATGCTCGACAAGGATGCGACCCATTCGATCTGGTTCTTCGCCCGCCGCTCCAACCGCATCGCGGGCGGCGGCCAGGCGATGGGCCAGGTCATGACCAAGGGCCACGACGTCTTCGCCTGTCTGTCGGGCACCCTCACCGAAGATACCAGCGTCACGCGCCGGGGCGACCTCTGGAACAACGCGGTCGAGGCCTGGTTTCCCGAAGGCAAGGACGATCCCGACGTCGTCCTGCTGCGCTTCGACATTGCAGATGGCGAAGTGTGGACCGCCGACATGGGCCTGAAGCAGGTCTACAAGCTCATCACCGGCAAGCCGATCCACGCGAAGGACGCGGGTGAGCACGCGATGGGCGCAGTCTGACAGCCTGAAATGCGCGTGACGGCGCGGCCCGCTCAGGCCGCGTCGAACACGTAACCGAGCGAGCGCACGGTGCGTAGCGGATTGCCTGCCCCCACGCCCTTGAGCGCGCGGCGCAGGCGCCCGATCCACACGTCCACGGTGCGCTCGTCGACCGGCGGCTCCTGCTTGCCCAGCGCCGCGATCAGCTGCGCGCGGGTAAAGACCCGCCCCGGATGCTCGATGAAGTAGCGCAGGAGACGCAGCTCGTTGGGCATGAGCGAAATGGGCTTGCCCTGCCAGCGCGCCTGGAAGGCGGCGACATCGACGGTCAGGTCCCCCTGGGCCACAGTGCGGATCCCGGTGGCGTCATGTTCGCTGACATTGGCCCCCAGCACGCGGTCAAGCAGCGCGTTGCGCACGAGCGGGCCGACCATGTAGTCATCCGCCCCCATGCGCAGCGCGCGCTTGCGATCCTCGACATTGTCCTCTTCGAGCACCATTGTCACATGCGCATGCGCGGTCAGCGCATCGGCGCGCAGGCGGCGGCACAGCTCCAGACCCGACATTTCGGGGAGCACCCAGTCCACGAAGACCCACAAGGCGCCCTCGATCAGCGGCAATTCGCAATAATCTGTCCAGCGGTGCAGCACCACGTCGAAGTCGTCGTGGCGAAACGGCGCGTAGCCGCCCGAGAGTTCGCTGGCCAACAGGATATCAATACGCCGCATTGGCCCCTTTTCCCCTAAGGTTCCGCGGCTACTTGCAGGCGAAGTGTGACGGGCAGGTGACAAATCGGCGACGTCCGCGTGAATTTGGCACACAGGTACAGATTGTCACACAAGTGCCGCCCAACCGTCACGCCCGCGCAACGGCCTCATGGCAGTTCACAGGGACACGCTGGAGCAACCGGGGAGGCCACGCATGGCCAAGGACGTGGACGCACTTTTCGAGATGGCTGGCAAGATCCCCGAGTGGCTCGACCTGCCCGACCCCAAGGGCTTTCGCCCAAAGCGCAAGTACGAGACCATCTGGATTTCGGACGTGCATCTGGGCACGCGCGGGTGCAACGCCGACATGCTCGTCGACTTTCTCCGCTCGGTCGAGTGCCGCACGCTCTATCTGGTGGGCGACATCGTCGATGGCTGGCGCCTGCGCAAGAACTGGTACTGGCCCGATGCGCACAACGAAGTGATCCGCCGCATTCTCAAGATGGCGCATCGCGGAACCCGCGTGGTCTTCATCGCGGGCAATCACGACGAGATGCTCCGCGACTACGCCGGGCTCACCTTCGGCGGGGTCGAACTGGTCATGGAAGCGATCCACGAGACCCGGGACGGGCGGCGCCTCCTTGTCACCCACGGCGATGCCTATGACGGCGTTGTCCTTTACCACAAGTGGCTCGCCTACCTTGGCGACCAGGCTTACGGGTTGCTGCTGCGCGCGAACATCGTCTTCAACGCGGTGCGCCGCCGTCTCAAGATGCCCTATTGGTCGCTCTCGGCCTACATGAAGAAGCGCGTGAAGAACGCGGTGGCCTATATCTCCTCGTTCGAGGAAGCGGTTGCCTCCGAAGCCACCCAGCGCGGCTTTGACGGGGTTGTCTGCGGCCACATCCACTGCGCCGAGATCCGCGAATTCGGCGGCATCACCTACTACAACGACGGCGATTGGGTGGAGAGCTGCACCGCGCTGGTCGAGGATTTCACCGGCGCGATCTCGATCGTCGACTGGGTCGCCGAGACAGGCGGACGCACGGCACCTGCCGCCGCGCCGGAGCACGCGCCCCAAGGCGCCGGGCAGCCCACGCCTGCGCCCCTGCCCGCCCCTGCGGCAACCGGAGCCCTTGCATGAGACTGGCCCTAGCAACCGATGCCTGGCTGCCGCAGGTCAACGGTGTCGTCCGATCCCTGTGCGCCACACTTGAGGAATTGACGGCCCGCGGCCACAGCGTCGAGACCGTCACCCCCGACAAGTTCCTGACCGTGCCCATGCCCGGCTATGCCGAAATCCGGCTGGCGATGGCTCCGCGCTTTGGCGTGCGGCGCATGCTCGATGCCGCCCAGCCGCAGCTCGTCCACATCGCCACCGAAGGCCCCATTGGCTGGGCTGCGCGCGGCTGGTGCCTCTCACGCGGGGTGCCGTTCACCAGCGCCTTCCACACCCGCTTTCCCGAGTATGCCGCCGTGCGCACCGGCATCAGTGCCGAGCGGTTCTGGCCGATCATGCAGCGTTTCCACGCGCCGTCGAGCGGGGTCCTCGTCTCGACCCGCAGCTTCGCGCGCGAACTGGCCGGACGCGGGATCGCCAACACCATGCCCTGGAGCCGGGGGATCGACCATGACCTGTTCCGCCCGGAAGGACCGCGTCACCCGGTGATGGCCACGTTGCCGGGCCCCGTCCTTCTCAACGTCGGGCGCGTCGCACCGGAAAAGAACCTGGAAGCCTTCCTCGACGCCGACATACCGGGCAGCAAGGTTGTGGTAGGTGATGGGCCGGCTCTGGAAAGCCTCAAGCGCCGCTACCCCGACGCCCACTTCCTCGGCCCGATGCGCGGCGAGGAACTGGCAAGCGCCTATCGCGCGGCCGACGGCTTCGTCTTCCCCAGCCGTACCGACACCTTCGGCCTCGTCGTGATCGAGGCCCTCGCCTGCGGGGTGCCCGTGGCGGCTTATCCGGTAACCGGCCCGATCGATATCCTAGGCGAAGACGGGTGCGGCGTGGATCTTCCGGTCGTCTGCCCGGCGGGCGTGCTCGACACCGAACTTTCCCGCGCCATCGAGGGCGCGCTGGCGATCCCGCGCGAGGATGCCGCGACACTGGGCAGCCTCTACTCCTGGGAGCGGGCGACGGACCAGTTCCTCACCGCCATCACCCGCGCCGTCGAAGCGGCCGAGGACGGCCGCGCGCATGAAGCGGCCTGAGACGCGCCCTTTCCCGCCCCTGGCCTACGCCGTCCCTGAAATGAAAACGCCGGGAGCCTTTCGGCCCCCGGCGGATATTCAGTTGACGTCCATCGCGTAACCCGCCGCACGGACCGTGCGGATGGGATCAGCTTCGCCGTCGCGGTTGATCGCCTTGCGCAGGCGCCGGATGTGGACGTCCACCGTGCGCTCGTCGATGTCGGAGTCCATGCCCCACACCCCGTCAAGGATCTGCTGGCGCGAGACCACGCGGTTGGGACGCTCCATGAAGTAGCGCAGGAGACGAAACTCGGTGGGGCCCAGGTGCAGCGGCTCGCCGCCGCGGCGCACGCGGTGGCTCGTTGCGTCAAGCTCGATATCGCCCCACTGCAGGACGTTGCCCGCAAGGCTGGGACGCGAGCGGCGCAGCAGCGCCTCGATCCGGGCCATCAGCTCGCGCGGGGAAAAGGGCTTGGTCATGTAGTCGTCGGCGCCCGTCTTGAGGCCGCGGATCATGTCCTCTTCCTCGCCGCGCGCGGTGACCATGATGACGGGGATCTGCGCCGTTTCCTGGCTCTTGCGCAGCTGGCGGCAGACCTCGATGCCCGGGATCTGCTCGATCATCCAGTCCAGCACGATGGCGTCGGGCGCCTGCTCGCGCACCATGACGAGGGCTTCCTCGCCATCGCCCGTGCTGCGCACGTCATAGCCTTCGGCCGAAAGATTCCAGGTGAGCAGTTCGCACAAGGCGACGTCGTCTTCGACAACAAGGACCGAGGGGTTCATCGGATCTTCCCTAGCTGGGGGAGGCACCTGCCCGGCGCCCCCCGGATCAGGTTCACAAGGTTCAGGCGAAGCCGCCGGTATCGTCGGTCTGGCTGTCGCGCTCGGTGCAGTATTCGCCCGTCGCGGCGTAGTAGACCATCTCGGCCACGTTGGTCGCGTGGTCGCCGATGCGTTCGAGGTTGCGCGCGATAAACAGCATCTGCGCGGCCACGGTGATGGTGGAGGGGTTCTCCATCATGTGCGTGAGCAGCGAACGGAACAGCGTGTTGTAGAAGTGGTCGAGCTTGGCGTCGCGGCGGATGACCTCGACGGCCAGCTGCGCATCGCGCGAGCCATAGGCGTTGAGGACGTCGCGCACCATGCCTTCGGCGATCTCGGCCATGGTCGGGACCAGGGTCACGGGATCGATGTTGGCCGCCCGGTCAAGCGCGTCGATGCGCTTGGCGATGTTCTTGGCGTAGTCACCGATACGCTCGATCACGCCCGAGATCTTGAGCGCGGCGATGACGTCGCGAAGATCGTCGGCCATGGGCGCACGCAGCGCGATGGTGCGCACGGCAAGACGGTCCACCTCGGCCTCGAGCGCGTCGAGCTTTGCGTCGTTGGCCACGACCTCGCGGGCGAGTTCGTCGTCGTGCTGGGTCAGCGCCTTGATCGCGTCGCGAATGGCCACTTCGGCGAGGCCGCCCATTTCGGCGACGAGGCCGCGCAGCTGACCGATCTCGGAATCGAAGGCCTTGACGGTATGATCAACCATACGAATGTCCCTGTTGGCCCGCGCCCCTTTTGCAGGGGTCTAGCGGGACTGAAGCTATCAGCCGTAGCGGCCGGTAATGTAGTCCTTGGTGCGATCCTCACGCGGGGTCGTGAAGATCTCGCTCGTCTCGCCGTATTCGACCAGGTGGCCCAGATGGAAGAAGGCGGTGCGCTGCGACACGCGCGCGGCCTGCTGCATCGAGTGGGTCACGATGACGATGGCGTACGTGTCCTTGAGCTCGTCGATCAGCTCCTCGATGCGCGCGGTCGCGATCGGGTCGAGCGCGGAGCACGGCTCGTCCATGAGGATGACCTCGGGACTGACCGCGATGGCGCGCGCAATGCACAGGCGCTGCTGCTGGCCGCCCGAAAGCGCGGTCCCAGCATCGGAGAGGCGATCCTTCACCTCGTCCCACAGCCCCGCCTTGGTGAGCGAGCGCTCCACGATCTCGTCCATCTGCGCCTTGCCCTGGGCAAGCCCGTGGATGCGCGGCCCGTAGGCGATGTTCTCGTAGATCGACTTGGGGAACGGGTTGGGCTTCTGGAACACCATGCCCACGCGCGCGCGCAGGGCAACCGGGTCCATCGAGGCCGCGTAGATATCCTCACCATCGAGCAGGATCTCGCCCGTCACCTTCGCGCCGGCGATGGTGTCGTTCATGCGGTTGAGTGAACGCAGGAACGTGGACTTGCCGCAGCCCGAAGGGCCGATGAAGGCGGTGACGATGCCGTTGTCGATGTCGATCGAGACGTTGTCGATCGCCTTTTTCTCGCCGTAGAAGACGTCGACGTTGCGGGCAATAAGCTTGGGTTCGGTCATAATCCTACCAGCGGACCTCGAATTTGTTTCGAAGGTATATGGCCAGGCCGTTCATCGCCAGCAGGAAGACCAGCAGGACGATGATGGCAGCCGAGGTGTTCTGGACAAAGCCCTTGTCGATCTCGTCCGACCACAGGAAAATCTGCATCGGAAGCACGCTCGAAGGGTCGGTGACGCCGCCCGGAGGGGTGGCGACGAAGGCGCGCATGCCGATCATCAGCAGCGGCGCAGTTTCCCCCAGCGCGCGGGCCATGCCGATGATCGTGCCGGTGAGAATGCCCGGAAGCGCCAGCGGCAGCACGTGGTGGAAGGTCGTCTGCACCTTGCTTGCACCAATGCCGTAGGCGGCCTCGCGGATCGAGGGCGGAACGGCCTTGATCGCGTTGCGCCCGGAAATGACGATGACCGGCATCGTCATCAGCGCCAGCGTCAGGCCGCCGACCATCGGCGAGGAACGCGGCAGGTGCAGCGTGTTGATGAAGACAGCAAGGCCCAGCAGGCCGAAGATGATCGAGGGCACGGCGGCCAGGTTGTTGATCGAGACCTCGACGATGTCGATCCACTTGTTCTTGGGCGCGAATTCCTCAAGGTAGATCGCGGCGAGCACGCCCATCGGGAAGGCCAGCAGTAGCGTCACCACCATGGTCAGGAGCGAGCCCTTGGCCGCGCCCCACACACCCGCGAGATCCGGGTTGGTGGAGTCCGCGCCCGAGAGGAACGACCAGTCGAGGCCGCCCAGCCCATTCTTGAGCATGATGACAAGGAGCAGCGCCAGGAACGCGACCGAGAGGACGACGGCGCCAAGCCCCAGGGCCTTGAACCGGCGTTCGGCAGCGTGCCGCTTCGCAAGGCGCTTCTGCGCCTCGGGCGATTGCCAGGTTGGATTACTCATAAGCTTCCCGGAACCGCTTCACCACGCGCAGCGCGATGATGTTGAGGACGAGGGTGACGATGAACAGGATCAGGCCCAGCGCGAAGGCCGACAGGGTCTTGGGGCTGTTGAATTCCTGGTCGCCCGTCAGGAGCTGGACGATCTGGAAGGTGACCGTGGTCATCGAATCGAGGGGATTGGCCGAAAGGTTGGCCGCCGCGCCCGCCGCCATGACGACGATCATCGTTTCACCGATGGCGCGGCTGATTGCCAGCATGACGCCCGCAACGATGCCCGGAAGCGCAGCGGGAAGCAGCACCTTCTTGATCGTCTCGGAACGGGTCGCGCCCAGAGCCAGCGAGCCGTCGCTCATCGCGCGCGGCACGGCGGCCAGCGCGTCGTCGGCCATCGAGGACACGAAGGGAATGATCATCACGCCCATGACGAGACCGGCGGCCAGCGCGCTTTCGGTGGAGGGGTTGTGCGCGCCCATCGAAGCGGCGAAATCCCGGATCATCGGCGCCACCGTCAGCGCGGCGAAGTAGCCGTAGACGACAGTCGGGATGCCCGCGAGGATCTCCAGGATGGGCTTGAGCCACTTGCGCACGCGGCGCGAGGCGTACTGCGTGAGGTAGACCGCGCTCATCAGGCCGAGCGGAATGGCAACCGCCATGGCGATGATCGCGCCGATGTAGATCGTGCCCCAGAACAGCGGAACCGCACCGAAGTTCTCGTCGATGTCGGCGCCCATCGCGTTGCCCGGCGACCAGTGGGTGCCGGTGAGAAACGCGATCGGCGAGACGTCCTTGAAGAACAGCCCGGCCTCGAACACCAGCGAGGCGACGATGCCGAAGGTGGTCAGGATCGCCATCAGCGAGGCGAGCAGGAGCACGCCCATGACCACGCGTTCGACCTGGGTGCGCGCCTCGAAGCGCGCGCGAATGCGGGTAAAACCGTAGGCGCCGCCGGTAAAGGCGACGATCAAGACCAGCAGCGCGCCGATCAGCGAGAAGCGGGTGATGATCGCGCGCAGCGGCGCGGCAAGGGCCTGCGCCTCGGAGGCGAAGACGGCCGCGCCAGGATCGTTGGCGAGGAGGTAGGCCTGCGAGATGATCGCGCTGCGGTGCATCGCGTTGTCAGGGAGCGCAGCAGCGGCCGGATCGGCCAGCAGCGCACCTTCGACGAGACCGGGCTGGATGCCCGACCACACGGCCCAGACGACAAGCGCCGGGACCACGATCCACAGCGCCAGGTGCCAGCCATGATAGTTGGGCATCGAGTGCATCGATCCGCGCCCGTCGTAGAGGAGGCGCGCACGCCCCCTCCCCACGAACCAGCCGACGAGGCCGAGGCCCACTACGGCCAGGAGAATTCCTGTCAAAATCATGGCCGGCAGCCGGTCCTTCTTACTTCAGTTCGCTCGGGTCGAGGAGCGTGCCCTCGGCGATGACCTTCGCGTTCTTTTCGCGCACGTCATCGGGCGAGATCACCATGCCCTTCTTCTTGAGGATGCCGTCGGGGCCCCAGGCCTTGGGCCAGGCGGCGACGTAATCGGCAAGGCCCTTGATCGGGGCCATGTGCTGCTTCTTCACGTAGATGTAAAGCGGACGTGCGCCGGGATAGGAGAAGTCGGAGATCGAGGCGTAGGTCGGGGTCACCCCCGACATCGGGATGCCCTTGAGCACGTCGCCGTTCTCTTCGAGGAACGAGTAGCCGAAGATACCCACGGCCTTCGAATTCTGCGAGATCTTCTGAACGATCAGGTTGTCGTTCTCGCCCGCATCGACATAGGGGCCGTCTTCGCGGATCTGGTGGCAGGTCGCCTCGTACTTGTCCTTGTCGCTGTCCTTGAGCGCCTTGGTCGCCGCGTCGGTCTTGCAGCCCGCTTCCAGGATCAGTTCCTTGAGCGCGTCACGCGTGCCCGAGGTCGAGGGCGGACCGTAGACGAGGATGGGCATGTCGGGCAGCGCCGGGTTCACGTCCTTCCAGGTCTTGGCGGTGTTGGGCTTGCCGAACGGATTGGCGGCGAGCGCCTTGTAGATGTCGGCCGGCGTCAGCGCCATGCCCGGGCCATCCTTGGCCTCGGCAAAGGCGATGCCGTCGATGCCAACCTGGATTTCCATGATCTCGGTGACGCCGTTGGCCTTGCAGGTTTCGTATTCGGACTTCTTCATCCGGCGCGAGGCGTCCTCGACATCGGGGAAGTCGAAGCCGACGCCCTGGCAGAAGAGTTCCATGCCCGCGCCCGTGCCGGTCGATTCGATGACCGGCGACTTGCTGCCCGAGCTGCGGGCGAAGTCCTCGGCAACCGCGGTCGCGAAGGGATAGACCGTCGAGGAGCCGACGGCGGTCACGTAGTCGCGCGCGCCCGAGGCGCCGCCGCCCGAGCTACCGCAGGCGCTGAGCGCGAACACCGAAGCCGCGGCGAGGACGAGAGAACTGATGGATCGCATGAAGATATCCCTTGGTCTGGACGTGCCGACGCCCCTATTGGCCTTGAATGACACTTCCATGACGAAAGCATGACATTCTTCGGCGGGGCCCGGAATAGGTCGTGTCAGGTTCGGTCTAAGTTGGTCTTCCGCGCAGGCGGCCAGCCCCTCCTGGGCTGGCCATCCCGCTGCGGGTCTAGGGCGTGCCCCGAAGCGATGCAAGCTGCACCGGGCGCGCAAAGGTCGGGATTTCCTCCTCCTTTTGGACAGGAAAACCCGCAAGGTCAGGACCCGGGAGGCGCAGGCGGTGCTGATCGCTCCTGCGCCTCCCGTTTGTCAGTACAGGATCAGAAGTCGACCTGCGCGCGCATCGCGATCACATCCACCCCGTAGGAACGGCTGCCGTCCGCGGTCTGATAGAACGCATCGGTGTAATCGAGGCGCGCGTAGTTGAGCATGAGGCGGGTGTAGTCGGTCTGTGTCCAGATCAGCGAAGCCTCATAGCCCTTCTGGCTGCCGCCCACGATCCCCGCATCGGTGAGGTCGAGATAATCGTAGCGCAAGTTCACCTGGAGCGCCCCGAAGCCGCCCTCGCCCACCGGACGCGCGGGCTTCACGCGGTCGAAGGTGCCGTGCTTGTAGCCGCGGGTATCCCCCTTGGTGAGGAAGTAGCCCACTTCGATGGCCCCACCGAAGAAGGTCGGATCGGCGTCGCCCACCGGGCGCGAAACGTGCTGCCAGTGGCCTTCCGCGCTCGCGTGGAAGCGCCCGGCGATGACCGCACTCTCCAGACCATAGCCAATCTCGGCGTCGGCCGAGAAGAGCCCGGTGTTGATGTAGCGGGTCGAGGTGAAGTGTTCGAAGGGACGCTGGCGGTAGCGCACGGCCGAGCCCTGCTCGGGCAGCTTGGCGTAGTGGTACGAACCACCCAGGTGCACCTGGGCCGAGCCGATCTTCGGGGCATAGACGACGCGCGTGTCCACGCTGAAGTTCTTGTTGGGCGTATCCTCGGCATTGTCCGAGAAGATGCCGCCCTGTAGCAGCAGGTCGCCGGTGCTGTACTGGGCCGAGATGCCGATGCGGCGCTCGAAGTTGAAGGCGTCGGTATAGGCCGCGCGTTCGATGAACGAGGTGTTGAGGCTGCTCGAGAGCTCTTCCAGCCCCTGGAAGGTGTTGTGCTGGCCCGCGATGATCTCGAGCCCGCCGTCCTCGTAGCTGACGTAGGCGTCGGTGAAGTTGGCCGCGCCGGGAGCGAACTCGGTCTCGAACTTGTAGCCAAAGCCGCCCGGTATCTTGCCGGTCACGCGCAGACGCGCGCGGCGCACTTCGCTGCCGAAGCCGTCGCTCGGCCCCAGACTGTCAGGCGCATCGATGTAGCCCGCATCGAGGTTGAGGCGTCCGCCCAGCTTGAAAGCCCAGCCATCTGAGGTCGTGACCTCGGGACCGCCCTTGAACTTGATCTTCACGTCGGGCGAGGCCGCCTTGGCGGGGGCCGCTGCGGAGGCTACCGCAGGAGCAGGACTTGCCGGGGCGCTGGCCGCGAGCGCAGGCGCCGAAGCCGCGGCAGGAACGGCCGCTGGCACAGCGGGCGCTTGCGCCACCTGGGCTTCCAGATCCGCGATACGTGCGGCCATGCGGGCCATCTGCGCGCGCATCTCCGCAAGTTCGCGCGCGACGGCGCTATCCGCACCTGCCTGTGCGCCATCCGCGGCATAGGCATCGATTGGGGCACCACCAGCCAGCACGAGTGCTACGGCCGCTGCCGAAATTCCAAGAACTGAACGCAACCCGAGACCTCATTTTCTAACGTCGATGTGTCTGTCCGGCGACGCCACTATGACCAGCAAATGTCACTTTGATGACACGATCCAGCAACAGAGGGGCGAACGCCGAAGCAACGACGCGTTCAAATGCTCAAGTGCTTGTCTTCGTACTTAAATCAATTTTCGCGCAGCGGCAGCATCAGCGACGCGGTCGTGCCCGCGCCAGGACGGCTGTCGATATCGAATCGGCCACGATGACGCTCGACGATGTGCTTGACGATGGAAAGTCCGAGTCCGGTGCCGCCTGCCGCACGGCTGCGGCTGTTGTCGGCGCGGTAGAAACGCTCGGTCACGCGGGGCAGGTGTTCGGGCGCAATGCCCTCACCCTCGTCGCGCACCATGACCAGCACCCAGCCGGTGCGCGCGACCTCCACCGAAAGGTGCACGGTGCCGTCCGCCTTGCCGTACTTGAGCGCGTTGTCGATGAGATTGCGCAGGACCTGCAGCAATTGACCCTTGTCCCCCGCGATCACCGCGTGTTCTGCGTTGACGACCAGCTCGATCGTGGCGCTGCTCCGGAATTCCCCGGCAACTTCCTGGGCGAGCTGGACCATGTCGACGCTGTCCGAAGGGACCTCGTGCTTGACCGCCTCGATGCGCGAGAGCGACATGAGGTCCGAGATCAGCGCCTGCATGCGCTGCGCCTCGTGGCGGATCGTGCCAAGGAAGCGTTCGCGCAGTTCCTCGTTGCCGCCCGCCTTGGGGTTCATCAGTGTTTCGACGTAGCCGATCACGTTGGCGAGCGGCGTGCGCAGCTCGTGACTGGCGTTGGCAACGAAGTCCGCATGCGACTTGGCCACGCTCACTCGCTCGGAAAGGTCATAAAGGCTGACGATCCGGTCACCGCCGGGCAGCACCTTGCAATCCACTTCCCACACGCTACCCCCGGTGGAAAGCCCCGAGATCCGGGCCGTACCGCCTGTTTCGCTGAGGATCGCGGCGACCGCCTTGGGGTCGCGGATCGCAATGCGCACGTCCTGCCCGACGATGTGCGCGCCCAACAGGTCCTTCGCCGCCGAATTGGCAAAGCGCACCTGCCCGCGCGCAACCATGACCGCCGGTGTCTGGAGATGCTCCAGCAGATCCACCCCTTCGATGACCATCAATCGCGTATCCTCAATCTTCATCCACCAGCTTCCCGCCCCTGCCCCAAGGGCTTTCCCGCTTCAGGCTCTCACCCCCCGAACAGCGCTGCAGCGGAAACTCCGTCATGCAACGCCGCCACACGATCAGCAAGCCTTGCTAGAGGCGCAAGACGACAGTCCTGTGGCAAGCGGCAAGGCCGTGCGATGCATCTTGCACATCTGCGCCCCGCGTGGGGTGCAAGCTGCATTCAAAACGGAGCAACTGCCTAGCGGATGACATATACCCTTGATATGCTGCGCCCGCGTGGTCCAAAGAGGCCGTGACACAAGATTCACGATGGCCGGGAGGAGGAGCTCGGCCTCAGGTGGAAAGGCTTACGTGACCAAATTCACTTCCGATCGACTCCTCCTGTTCGGCGCGACGGGCGACCTTTCGCGTCGAATGCTTCTGCCCTCGCTCTGCGCGCTGGATGCCGAAGGGCTGCTCGATCCCGATATCCAGATCATCGCCACCGCGCGCTCCGAGATGGACGACCAGGCGTTTCGCAACTTCGCGCGCGAATCGCTGGAGCAGTTCCTCGCGCCCGAACGCCGCGGCGGCATGGCGACCTTTCTCAACCGCCTGTTCTACCAGCAACTCGATGCGAACGACCCGGAAGGGTACAAGGCGCTCGCGGCCAAGGTGGGCGAGCCCAAGCAGGGCCTCTCGATCTTTCTTTCGACCGCGCCCAGCCTGTTCGAGCCGACGATCCGCGGCCTTGAACAGAACGGCCTGGCTGGCCCCAACGTGCGCATCGCGCTCGAGAAGCCGCTGGGCATCGACCTTGCCTCCAGCAAGGTCATCAACGATGCCGTTGCCTCGGCCTTCCCCGAGGACCGCATCTTCCGCATCGACCACTATCTGGGCAAGGAAACCGTCCAGAACCTGATCGCGCTGCGCTTTGCCAACCTCATGTTCGAGCCGCTGTGGAACGCAGCGCACATCGACCACGTCCAGATCACCGTCTCCGAGACTGTGGGCCTGGAATCACGCGTGGGGTACTACGACGATTCGGGTGCGCTGCGCGACATGGTGCAGAACCACATGCTCCAGCTCCTCGCGCTCGTCGCGATGGAGCCGCCCGTCTCCTACGAGGCAACGACGGTGCGCGATGAAAAGGTCAAGGTCCTGCGCTCGCTGCGCCAGATCAAGGCCGAGGAAACCGTCACCGGGCAGTACCGCGCAGGCGCCATCAACGGCGAAGCCGTCCCCGGCTACGACGAGGAACTGGGCAAACCGTCCGGCACCGAGACCTTCGTCGCGATCAAGGCCCACATCGACAACTGGCGCTGGCAGGGTGTGCCCTTCTACATGCGCACGGGCAAGCGCATGCCCAAGCGCACGACCGAGGTCGTCGTCCAGTTCCGCGACGTGCCCCACTCGATTTTCTCGGGACGCGGCGCGCGCACGGTGCCCAATCGCCTCGTCATTTCGCTCCAGCCGGACGAGAACATCACGCTCTCGCTCATGGCCAAGATGCCCGGGCTTGACCGTGAGGGCTTTGGCCTGCGCGCAATCCCGCTGGCCATCTCGATGCCCGACGCCTTTGCCGGACCGCAGCGGCGCATCGCTTACGAACGCCTCTGGCTCGACCTGATCGAAGGTGACCAGACCCTGTTCGTGCGCCGGACGAAGTGGAAGCCCAGTGGGAGTGGATCGACGCGATCCGCGCCACCTGGGAGGAACACCGGATCGAGCCCAAGACTTATACGGCTGGAAGCTGGGGACCGTCCGCCGCCATCGCCCTTGCCGAGCGCGACGGCGTGACCTGGCACGAATAAGGCCGGCCTGCGACCTCTCGCGGCCCTTCTTTCGGGCCGGAAACTTGAAGATTGCACGCGCACGCGCCGTCCCCCTCGGCCGGGCAGGCGGCGTGAAGCGCGATCAGGAGAATACCCATGACCCACCTCGCCCCCGTGGTAGACCGCGTCACCGACCGCATCATCGAACGTTCAAAGGAAAGCCGCGCGGCGTACCTGGAGATGGTGCGCGGCGAAGCCGGAAAGCACTCGGACCGCTCGTTCCTGTCCTGCTCGAACCTGGCCCACGGCTTTGCCGCCAGCGGCGAGGACAAGGGCGCGATCGCGGCGATGAGCACGATCAACATCGGCATCGTCACCGCCTTCAACGACATGCTCTCGGCCCACCAGCCCTATGGTCGCTACCCCGAGCAGATGAAGCTCTATGCCCGTGAAGTGGGCGCGACCGCGCAAGTCGCAGGCGGCGTGCCCGCCATGTGCGACGGCGTCACGCAAGGCTTCGATGGCATGGAGCTTTCGCTCTTCAGCCGCGACACCATCGCGCTCTCGACCGCCGTCGCGCTGTCCCACGCGATGTTCGACGGCATGACCTTGCTGGGCATCTGCGACAAGATCGTGCCCGGCCTCGTCATCGGCGCGCTGCGCTTCGGCCACCTCCCGGCCGTGTTCATCCCGTCAGGCCCCATGCCCAGCGGCATCTCCAACAAGGAGAAGCAGAAGACCCGTCAGCTCTACGCCGAGGGCAAGGTCGGCCGCGAGGAACTGCTCGCCAGCGAAAGCGCCAGCTACCACTCGGCGGGCACCTGCACCTTCTACGGCACGGCCAACTCCAACCAGATGATGATGGAGATGATGGGCCTGCACATGCCGGGCGCCGCCTTCGTGCCGCCCAACACGCCGCTGCGCCAGGCCGTCACCCGTGCCGCCACGCACCGTGTCGCCGCAATGAGCCGCAAGGGCGACGACTACCGCCCGATGGCCGAAGTCGTCGATGAAAAGGCCATCGTCAACGCCATGGTGGGCCTCCTCGCCACGGGCGGCTCGACCAACCATGCCATCCACATTCCCGCGATGGCGCGCGCGGCAGGGATCCTTGTCGACTGGCAGGACCTTTCCGAGCTGTCCTCGGCCGTTCCTCTCCTCACCCGCGTCTACCCCAACGGATCGGGCGACGTGAACCACTTCCACGCCGCGGGCGGCATGGCCTGGGTCGTGCGCGAACTGCTCGATGCTGGCCTTGCCCATGAGGACGTCCTGACCATCGCGGAAGGCGGCATGCGCGCCTACGCCACCGAACCCACGATGGACGGCGACCAGCTGACCTGGAAGCCCGCACCCGAAACCTCGGGCGATGACACCATGCTGCGCACTGTCGCAGAGCCGTTCCAGCCCGATGGCGGCATGCGCCTTGTCGAAGGCAACATCGGGCGCGCCACCTTCAAGACCAGCGCGGTCGAGAAGGAGCGCTGGACGATCGAGGCACCGGCCCGTGTCTTCGAAACCCAGGAAGCGGTCTCCGCCGCGTTCAAGGCAGGCGAGCTCGACCGCGACGTCGTCGTCGTCGTGCGTTTCCAGGGCCCGCGCGCCAACGGCATGCCCGAACTGCACAAGCTGACCCCGCCGCTCGGCATCCTGCAGGATCGTGGCTACAAGGTTGCGCTGGTAACGGACGGGCGCATGTCCGGCGCCTCGGGCAAGGTCCCCGCCGCGATCCACGTCACCCCCGAAGCGCTCGCGGATGTCGAAGGCAACTGGGGCCCGCTGGCCTACCTCCAGGATGGCGACATCGTGAAGGTCTGCGCCGAGACGGGCGAGCTTTCGACCACCGCCGATCTTGCCAGCCGCGCGCCCGCTGAAGCGCCCAAGCCCGCGATGGGCATGGGCCGCGAGCTTTTCGCCATGTTCCGCCTGTCCGCCAGCGGCGCGGAACAGGGCGGCTCGGCCATGCTCCAGGTCGCCGGCCTGTGAGCGCGGCCGGGACCATCGCACGGCCCGAAGCTGCGCCGAATAACGGCATGGCCGGGCAACCGGAGAGAGAGATGACCCAGCTTGTCTCCGTCGACATCGGCGGAACCCATGCCCGCTTTGCCATTGCCACGGTCGATGCCGATGGCGCGATCACGCTGGGTGAACCGGCAACGCTCCACACCAAGGACCACGGCAGCTTCCAGCTCGCCTGGCAGGCCTTTGCCCAGATGAACGGGGGCACGCTCCCCAAGGCCGTCTCCTTCGCGGTGGCCGGCCCGGTCGGGGGCGAGGTGATCAAGTTCACCAACAACCCCTGGATCATCCGCCCGGCCATGATCGAGGAGCGCCTCGGCGCCACCAGCTTCACCATCGTCAACGATTTCGAGGCCGTGGGCCACGCGGTCGCCTGCGCCGATGAGAGCGAATTCATCCACCTCGCAGGCCCCGACACCCCCCTGCCCCCGCGCGGAACCCTCAGCGTTCTCGGGCCGGGCACGGGCCTTGGCGTCGCCCATGTCTGGCGCGACGGCGTGAAGGGCTACCACGTCCAGGCGACCGAGGGCGGCCACATCGACTTCTCGCCGCTCGACCTCATCGACGATGCGATCCTGGCGCGGCTGCGCAAGCGCCACAACCGCGTCTCGGTCGAACGCGTGGTCTCGGGACCCGCCATCGTCGATATCTACGAGACCCTGGCCGCGATGCAGCAGACCCCACATGTCGACAAGACCGACATCGAGATCTGGACCGCGGGCACCTCCGATTCCAAGGAAGACCCGCTGGCCGCCGCTGCGGTTGACCGCTTCTGTCTTTCGCTGGGAGCGGCGGCAGGCGATTACGCCCTCGCACAGGGCGCCAGCGGCGTCGTCATCGCGGGCGGCCTTGGCTACCGCATCCGCGAGACCATCCTCAAGTCCGGCTTCTCCGAGAAGTTCTGCGCCAAGGGGCGCTTTGCCAACATGATGGCAAACCTTCCCGTCAAGCTTATCACCCATCCCCAGCCCGGCCTCTTCGGAGCCGCCGCGGCCTATGTCCGGGAGCACCTTTCCTGATGTCCGACTATGCAGCCCGCGTCGAGGCCGTAATGCGCCTCGCCCCTGTCGTTCCCGTTCTCGTGATCGAGGATGTGGCCCACGCCGTGCCGATCGCCGAGGCGCTCGTCGCCGGTGGCCTGCCGGCCCTTGAAGTGACGCTGCGCACCCCCTGCGCGCTCGACGTCATCAAGGCGATGAAGACCGTGCCCGGCGCAACTGTCGGCGCAGGTACCGTGCTCAACCCGACCGACATGGCAAAAGCGCTCGATGCGGGCGCCGAATTCCTGGTCTCGCCCGGCCTGACCCCGCAGCTTGGCGAAGCCGCGCTCAAGGCCGATGCCCCGCTGCTTCCGGGCACGTCGAACGCGACCGATGTCATGCTCGCGCTCGACATGGGTTTTGAGCGCCTCAAATTCTTCCCGGCGATGGCCGCAGGCGGCCCCCCGGCGCTGAAGGCCATTTCGGCGCCGCTCGCGGCGGCCAAGTTCTGCCCCACCGGCGGCGTTTCGCTCGCCAACGCGCCCGACTGGCTTGCCCTCGATGCGGTCATCTGCGTCGGCGGCAGCTGGATGGTGCCCAAGGGCGCGCCCGATGTCGCCAGGATCGAGGCCGATGCGCGCGAGGCCGCTGCCCTGAAGGCCTGATCCCACCCCTTTCCCTCCCCACCTGCCTGCAGTTCGCGAAGGAGACATGACGATGACCGGACCCGCCCTCACCACCGTCGAGGACCTCACCGCCCGCCTTCGTGAACTGCACAAGCTCACAGCGCAAACGCCGCTCTACAATCCCGTTTTCCAGCTCGGGCTCGAACTCTCGCGCAAGCTGGAAAACGGGGAGATGTCGCTCGACGACATCGAGGCGCTGGTCGCCGAGATGGAGTGCGAGGGCCTGCGCGCCCGCGCCGCCCGGCTTGACCGGATCCTGGGCACGCTCCCCCCCGAAGCGAACGACACCGCGCTCGACACGGCGGCGAGCGAGGACGATTTCACCGCCTTTGCCGCACGCTGGCAGCGCCCGGCCGGACATGTCGTCTTCACGGCGCACCCGACATTCCTGCTGACTGAGGCCCAGACCGAGGCCGTGGCCGGCTCCGCTTCGACCGGCGATTTCTCGCAGGCCAGCGTCTGCACGGCGGACGCCACCCGCGACACCATCAGTCTCGATTACGAACACGCCAAGGCCATGGCCGCCCTGGCCCGGGGCCAGAAGGCGCGCGACCGCATGGCCGGGCGCCTCTTTGATCTGGCCGCAACGCGCTGGCCCAAGCGCTGGAAGAGCCTTCAGCCCTGCCCCGTGCGCTTTGCCACCTGGGTCGGCTACGACATGGACGGGCGCACCGACATCTCGTGGAACACCTCGATCCGCTACCGCCTCCAGGAAAAGGCGATGCGGCTGGAAGGCTATGCGGCCAGCCTTGAGGCGCTCGAACCCGAGATCGCGGGGCGCCTGGCGCGCGCGGCCGCCCACACCTCCGAGATGGCCACCCTCTTTGCCCAGGATTTCTCCGATCCCGGCGCGCTGTCCAGGGCCGCCAACGCGCTCACCGCCGCGCATCCCGACAAGATCGTCAGCCTCGACGGCACCATCGTCGAACTGGAAGAAGAAGCGCGCCACGCCGGGCAGGAGACCGCGCGCGACCTGCTGGTTGTCGCCGCCGCGATGCGCGCCGATGGCCTGGGCATGGGCGGCATCCACTTCCGCGTGAACGCCTCGCAGCTCCAGAACGCGATCCGCCGCCGCATCGACCCGGACGGCAAGCTCTCCCTCTCCAGCCAGGCCGCGCTCATGCGCATGCGCGAGCTGCTGGCCGAGGTGAAGCCGGTGAAGTCCAACTTCGCGGCGCTCGCCATCGAGAACAGCACCGCCGTGCGCCAGTTCCTCGCCATGGCGCAGATCCTGGCCCACATCGATGCCGATTCCCCGATCCGCATGCTGGTCGCCGAATGCGAGCAGCCCACCACCGTCCTTGCCGCGCTCTATTTCGCGCGCAAGTTCGGGATCGAGGACATGGTCGATGTCTCCCCCCTGTTCGAGACCGAGACCGCGCTCGAACACGGGGGCCGCTTCCTCGACGCCGTCCTCGCCGAACCGGCCTTCCGCGACTATGCGCGCCTGCGCGGCCGGGTCTGCATCCAGACCGGCTTTTCCGACGCGGGCCGCTTCGTCGGGCAGATCCCCGCCGCGCTGGCCATCGAGCGCCTGCAGGGGCGCCTGGCCGAAGCCATGGCGGCCAACGCCATGACCGATGTTGCCGCGCTCATCTTCAACACCGGCGGCGAATCGATGGGCCGAGGCTGCCACCCCTCCAGCGTCGATGACCGTTTCGACTGGCAGATGTCGCCCTGGGCCCGCCGCCGCTTCCTGCGCGCCGGGATCAAGCTGGAACCCGAAGTCTCCTTCCAGGGCGGCGATGGCTACTTGTGGTTTGGCTCAGACGAGCTCGCGCTCGCAACGCTCACCCGCATGGCCGAACGGCCGCTTTGGGGCGCGGACCCCGAAGCGCAGACCGACGTCTTCTACCGGAGGACCGACCTCAGCCTCGACTTCTACCGCAACATCCGCAGCGTTCAGCACGCGCACCTGGAATCGAGCACCTATTCCCGCGCGATCACCGCCTTTGGCCTGGGCATGCTGAACGACACCGGCAGCCGCAAGTCGCGCCGCCAGTCCGACCTCGCCTCGGACCGCACGATGAACCTGCGCCAGATCCGCGCGATCCCGCACAACGCGATCCTCCAGCAGCTGGGCTATCCGGTCAACGTGATCGCGGGCGTAGGCACCGCGGCGGATGGCAACGTCGAGGAGATCGCCGAGCTGCTCAAGGACAGCGCGCGCGGACGCCAGATCATGCGCCTTGTGCGCGCGGCCGATTCCATCGCCTCGATCAAGACGGTGGGCGCCTACGGCGAGCTGTTCAACTCCGCCTACTGGGCCAGCCGTCCGTACCGGGGCGATGAGCAGTACATCACCGATGCCTGCCTCAAGATCGGCGAGTACCTCACCAAGGACGACCGCACCGGCGTCTTTCGCCGCCTCGCCTCGCGCCTGCGGGTGGACGCGATGAAGCTGCACAAGCTGATGGACCTTGTCCCCGACGAGCAGCCCCTCCCCGACCGCGAGCACACCCGCCGCTCGCTGGGCGTGCTCCAGGCCCTGCGCATCGCGCTGATGAAGCACATGTTCCTGCGCGCGGTCATGGTCCCGGCCTTCAGCCGTGCCAACGACATCAGCCGTGACGACGTGCTGGAGATGGTCTTTACCCTGCGCACCGAAGATGCCCTTACCCAGCTACGCCGCGCCTTCCCGATCCACTTCCCTTCGATCCAGGACTTCGAGATCGACGAGCCCAGCGAATACCCCGATGGCAGCGCGGCAGGCTATGGCCAGATCCACGAGGACTACATCCAGCCAATCGAGCGCAGCCACGCACTGGGCCTTCGCATCACCACGGCCATCGCCAACGAGTTCGGCGCGCACGGGTGAGCAATCTAAGGCACACGTTTGCCCTGTTCCGACACCTGGGCTGGAAGCGGTCGATCGTCCTTGTGGCCGCAACAGTTGCCGTGATCGCTGCCTACGCTGGCCTTGCGACGTGGCTCTCGGCACAGATCGGTTGGCGAGAGGCCTATGGCTTTTCCTGCCATCACAAGTGTCTGATCCAGGATCTCTGGTACAGCTTCCGGCTCCTTCGCCATCACGGCCCCTACGAGGTAGCTCTTTTCGTTGTTCTCTGGGCGATAGTCGCCATCCCCGCGCTCTATATGGGATTTGTACTTATCCAGCGTCGCTATCGGGCGTGGCGAACTCGCATCCGCCCACTGGAACACTGAGCCGGAACCCCGCGCTTGCCCTCCCGTTATAATTATGTTTCGTACTCGAAAAATGATCAAACAGGGAAAGGACCGCGCCGGATGACCGGACTGACCCACGAGGAACAGGCGCTGATCGCGCCCATCGAACGCACGCCGATCGAGGCGCGCACGCTCGACTGGGCGGGCGTGAACAGCGGCACCGCCAACCTGGACGGGCTCGCCAGCATGGCGCGCAAGCTTGGCGATGCCTTCGCGCAGCTGCCGGGCGAGATCTCGCTGGTCGAACCGACCGAGGTCGAGAAGGTGGACAGCGAAGGCAGGCCGCAGGCCCAGCCCCACGGGCGCCACCTCGTCCTCTCGGTCCGCCCCGAAGCGGCACGGCGCGTGATCCTGACCGGCCACATGGACACGGTCTATGCCCGGGAGCACCCCTTCCAGACCTGCGACTGGCTGGATAGCGACACCCTGCACGGCCCCGGCACGGCGGACATGAAGGGCGGCCTTGCGCTCATGCTCGAAGGGCTCCTGGCTTACGAGAAGGCGCAGCCGACGCTGGGCTACGATGTGATGATCAACGCCGACGAGGAGACAGGCTCGCTGTCCTCGAACGCCCTCATTGCCCGGCTTGCGAAGGACAAGCTCTTTGCCCTTACCTACGAGCCCGCGCTTCCCGATGGCTCGATGGCCCGCGCACGGCCTGGCTCGGGGAATTACGCGGTGGTGATCCACGGCCGCTCGGCCCATGCAGGGCGCAATCCGGAGGACGGGCGCAACGCCATCCTGGCCGCCAGCGACCTTGCCCTGCGCTTGGCTGCGGGACGGCGCGACGGCTTGTCGGTGAACCCCGCCCGGATCGAGGGCGGCGGCCCCAACAACACCGTGCCGGACCTCGCCATCCTCCACTTCAACCTGCGCCCGCGCACGCCCGAACTGGCCGAAGCCGCCGAAGCGCTGGTCGAGGCCGCGATTGCCGATGTCACCCGCCTTCACGAAGTCGCGATCCACGTCCACGGCGGCGTCTCACGCCCGCCCAAGCCGATCTCGAACCGGACTGATGCGCTTTACGGTGTCGTCTCTAAAGCCGCTTCGGACCTTGGCCAGCCGATGAGCTGGAAGGACACAGGCGGGGTGTGCGATGGCAACAACATCGCCGCCACCGGCGTACCTGTCCTCGACACGATGGGGGTTCTGGGCGGCGCGATCCATTCCCCCGATGAGTTCATGCTCGCCTCCTCGCTCGCCCCGCGCGCGCAGCTGACCGCGCTTGTTCTTCACCGCATTGACCGCAAAGGCCTGCCTGCATGACCTTCCTTCTGCGTCCCGCCCGCGAAAAGGACCTCGAAGCGCTCTACCGCATGGCCAAGTCGACGGGCGGTGGCTTCACCAACCTCCCGCCGGACCGCCCCACCCTGCGCACCAAACTGGTGACGGCGGCCGCCTCCTTCGCCCGCACCGAAGAGACTCTGGGCGATGATCTCTTCCTCTTCATCCTGGAAAACACCGAGACCGGACGCATTGCCGGGACCTGCCAGATCTTCTCGCAGGTGGGCATCAAGTACCCCTTCTACTCCTACCGCATCGGACGCATCACCCAGCACTCCAAGGAGCTGGACCGCACCTTCCGCGCCGAGATGCTGACGCTGTGCACCGACCTTGACGGGTCGAGCGAGGTGGGCGGGCTGTTTCTCGATGCGGGCGAACGCGCGAGCGGAGTGGGCAAGCTGCTCGCGCGCAGCCGCTATCTGTTCATGCGCGGCCACCGCGCACGCTTTGCCGACCGCACCCTGGCGGAACTGCGCGGCGCCATCGACGATGCCGGCAACTCCCCCTTCTGGGACGGGCTGGCCGGGCGTTTCTTCGACATGTCCTTTCGCGACGCGGACGAGTTCAACGCGCGCCACGGCCACCAGTTCATTGCCGATCTCATGCCCAAGCACCCGATCTATACCGCGCTCCTCTCCGAGGCCGCGCGGCAGGTCATGGGCCAGCCGCACTTTTCGGGCCGCCCGGCCAAACGCATGCTGGAAAGCGAGGGCTTCGCCTTCCAGAACTACGTCGACATCTTCGACGGCGGCCCCTCGATGATGGCCGAGACCGACCGCATCCGCACCATCCAGGACGCCCAGGACGTGCGCATCGCCAGCCTGTCGGTTGCCAGCGAGGATCCGCCCAGCCACATCGTCTCGTGCGGCAAGCTCGCCGATTTCCGGGCCTGCCTTGCGCAAGTCGACGAGGCTGGCAGCGGCGCGATCACGCTTGACGCGGAAAGCGCCGCACTCCTGCAGGTCGCCCCCGGCGACACCGTCACCATCGCGCCCGTCTGAGGACCCGCCCACCATGATCACCGAAATCAACTTCGACGGCATCGTCGGCCCCAGCCACAACTACGCCGGCCTTAGCTCGGCAATCTCGCCTCGGCGAAGAACACCGGCAAGATCGCGCGCCCGCGCGAGGCCGCGCTCCAGGGCCTTGCCAAGATGCGCGCAAACCTTGAGCGCGGCTTGCGGCAGGGCCTGTTCCTGCCCCAGCGCCGCCCCGACGAGGGCTGGCTGAAGCAGCTGGGCACGACCATCGAAGAGGCCAGTCCCGCGCTGCGCGCCAACGCGCTTTCCGCTTCCTCGATGTGGGCCGCAAACGCGGGCACGGTCAGCCCGGCTTCGGATTGCGCCGATGGCCGGTGCCACATCACGGTCGCCAATCTGGTCACCATGCCCCACCGCAGCCACGAGTGGCGCGAGACGCTGGCCCAGCTTCTCCTCGCCTTTTCGGACGAAGAGGCCTTCGCCGTCCACGCGCCAGTCCCCGCGCCGTTCGGCGACGAGGGCGCGGCGAACCACATGCGCCTGTGCGCGCGCCATGACGCGCCGGGCATCGAGGTCTTCGTCTACGGCGAGACCGGCGGCCCCTTCCCCGCGCGCCAGCACCGCGAAGCGAGCGAGGCTATCGCGCGGCGACATGGACTTGATCCCGCCCGCACCGTCTTCGCGCTCCAGTCGCCCGAGGCCATCGCGGGGGGGGCCTTCCACAACGACGTCGTCGCAGTCGCCAACGAGCGCGTGCTTTTCACGCACGAGCAGGCCTTCGCCGACAAGGACGCGCTTTATTCCGAGCTACGTGCCAAGCTGCCCGAAATCGAGATTGTCGAAGTGCCTGCCCACGCGGTCAGCCTTGCCGATGCGATCACGTCCTACCTGTTCAACGCCCAGCTGGTGACACTCCCTTCGGGCGAAGCCGCGCTGGTGCTGCCCGGCGAAGCGCGCGAGACACCCGCAGTCTGGAACTGGCTGGAGGAGCATGTCGCGGGCAACGGTCCGATCCGCCAGCTCTTCCTCCACGACCTGCGCGAATCCATGGCGAACGGCGGCGGTCCCGCCTGCCTGCGCCTTCGCGTAGTCGCCGATCCGGCTGACGTGGACGCACGCTTTCTTGCCACGCCCGAGAAGCTCGACGCCATCGCCGCCGTGGTCGAAGCCCACTGGCCCGAGACAATCGCGCCCGAGGACCTCGCGACCCCCCAGCTCTGGGCCCAGTGCATCACCGCGCGTGCGGCCCTATGCGCCGCGCTCGACCTTCCCGAACTCGACCGGGACAGCTTCTGAACGGCAACGGGGGCAGACCCTGTCCGGTCCGCCCCCGCTCCTGAACATCGCTAGTAAGGTACCTGCCCCGGCGCTGCGGGCGCCGGAGGCGGAGGTGTGCGCATAGGGCGCGGACTGCCCTGCCCGCGTGTCACGTTGACGGGGGGAGGCCCATTTGGCTGACGGCCGGTCGCGCGGTTGAGAAAATCATCAGTCGCCGCGGCGGGGCCCTGCGGAGCGGGCGCCGGGGCATAGGCCGGAGCCGGCCCTGGCCCATAGGCCGGATCGCCAACCCCCGAACCATCCTCGTAAAGCGGTTCATCGCCGTTCGCGCCCGGGCCTCGCGTGTCGGGGTAGACGACGTTGCCGTACTCATCGACGTAGTAATACTCATCCGGGTCGCCCTGGAGGTACTCGTCGTCGGGTTCCAGCTGCCATTCGGGAAGCTTGAGCTCGGTCTCGAACTGCTCGACCGGACGGCCCTTCACCGCGACGGCCATGTAGTCATGGAAGGCGCGCGCAGGCGCGTGTCCGCCCGAAAGGCCCGCCACGCGCTTGGCATCGTCGCGGCCCATCCACACACCCGTCGTGATCCCGCTCGAGAAGCCGAGGAACCAACCGTCCTTGTTGGAAGACGTCGTGCCCGTCTTGCCCGCGACCGGACGCCCGATCTGCGCCGCACGGCCGGTGCCCGTGGCCACCGTGGTCTGCAGCAGGTCGGTGATGCCCGCCGCCACGTATGGCGGGACCAGCATCTTGCCCTGGACCGACTTGTGCTCATAGAGGACTTCGCCCGAGGTCGTCGTGACCTTGCGGATACCGAAGGGTTCAACCGACGTGCCCCCGGCCGAAACTGCGGCAAAGGCCTGCGTCATGTCGATCACGCGCACTTCCGAAGTCCCCAGCACCATCGAGGGATTGGTGGAGACCGGCGTGGAAATGCCAAAGCGGCGCGCCATGCTGGCGACCGTCCCGAAGCCCACTTCCGAGCCCAGCTTGGCCGCAATGGTGTTCTTCGAATACGCAAAGGCGGTGCGCACGTCGATCTCGCCCGAGTATTTGCGGTTGGCGTTCTGCGGGCTCCAGCCATCGATCGTCACGGCTTCGTCGACCACCTTGTCATCGGGCGTGTAGCCCGCTTCCAGCGCGGCCATGTAGACGAACAGCTTCCAGGCCGAACCGGGCTGGCGCACCGCGCTCGTCGCACGGTTGTAGTTCGAGGTGACGTAGTCGGTGCCGCCCACCATCGCGAGCACGCCGCCATCGCGGTCCAGGCTGACGAGCGCCCCCTGCGCGCCCTCAGGCGCGTTGGCATCGACCGCCTTGGTTGCCGCCTCCTGCATCTTGGGGTCCAGCGTGGTCCACACCTCGATAGGCTCGCTGGTTTCGGGCAGCAGCATGTCGAGCTGGGGCAGCGCCCAGTCGGTGAAGTAGCGGACCGAGTTCTGCCCGGCATCGACCGCCATCTCGATCTCGGAAAGGTCGATCGAATTGGCCTCGGCCTGCGAAATCGCGCCGGTTTCCGCCATGAGGCCGAGCACGACCTTGCCGCGCCCGATCGAGGCTTCGACGTCCGCGGTCGGCGAATAGTGGGACGGGGCCTTCACCAGGCCTGCGATGATCGCCGCCTCGCCGGTCGAAAGCTCGGTCGCGGGATGGCCGAAGAACTTGCGGCTGGCCGCGTCGATGCCATAGGCACCGCCGCCGAAATAGACCTTGTTGAGGTAGAGCTCGAGGATCTGGTCCTTGCTGAACTTGCGCTCCATGGCGAGCGCCAGAATCATCTCGCGCCCCTTGCGCCCGAAGGTGCGGGCGTTGTTGAGGAAGATGTTGCGCGCCAGCTGCTGGGTGATCGTGGAAGCGCCTTCGCGGAAGTGCCCGCGCTCCACACGCACCTTGAAGATGCGTGCCAGCGCCACCGGATCAACGCCGATGTGATCGCGGAAACGCCGGTCCTCGGTGGAGACGATGGCGTCCTTCATCACCTTGGGAATCTGGTCGTAACTCAGCCACTTGCCGTAGCTGGGGCCCAGCGAGACCAGTTCGGAGCCATCGTTCGCCCGCACGACGATCATCTGCCCGTTCTGGCTGCTCTTGAGCGAGGTCATCCCGGGCAGTTCGCGCATGGTGAAGAACACGGCTGTGCCGAGGAAGATCGCGCCGAGTAGCGCCAGCGCCGTGCCCCAGATGAGCACGCCGCGCACGATGCGGCGCGCCAGCGGCGGCTTGGACGGCGACTTCTTGCGGGGGGACGCGCCGGATGCGGAGCCCCGGCCGGGTTTCTTGGCCATCGGAGTAGTGGAATTCCCTCTTGCGGACGACGATTGTCCGTTCGACGCCCTACACCTTGCAGATGGAATTGTAACCTGCCGTTAACAGCGCCCTTCGAGCGTGTTCAGCGCTTCATCGAGAGGCCGGTGCACCGCAGAAGCAAAGGACAGGATTCAAGAGGTCATCACCCCTTGACCCCAAGATCGGCAATCTCACCGTTTTTACCCACCGTGGCGCGTGTAAGGTGGGGTCGACAGTTCGGGGAGCCCGAGGGCGATGGCCCTCGGAACCCCTTCTTTCTTCCTTGAGGCTGACTACTCGCCGTCCTCCGGCTCGAAATCCAGCGAGGCGCTGTTGATGCAATACCGCAGGCCCGTCGGGCCCGGGCCATCGGGAAAGACGTGGCCCAGGTGTCCCTCGCAGCGCGAGCACAGCACTTCCACGCGCACCATTCCGTGCGACATGTCGCGCCGCGTCTCGACCGCATCTTCCTCGACCGGGGCAGTATAGGCGGGCCAGCCGCAGCCCGAGTTGTACTTGGCCTCGTTGGTGAAGAGCGGTGCGCCGCACCCGGCGCAGAAGTAGGTGCCGTCCGCATAGTTCTTGTCGTACTTGCCGGTAAAGGCGCGTTCGGTTCCGGCCTCGCGCAGCACATGGTACTGCTCGGGCGTGAGCTTCTCGCGCCATTCGGCTTCGGTCATGGCAAGCTTGTCGTCGGTCATCGGCTTCTCCGCTGTCTCAGGCACGCGATATGGGCATCGCCGCGCAAATGCCAAGCGGCCTCACAAAGTGCCGAACAGCACCATCATCCGCTTCCACGCGCGGTCGGCCTCATCAGGGTCCCAGGCCGGAGAATCCGGCACGCACCAGCCGTGATCGGCGTCGTAGACCTCGATCTCCGCCTCGCGGCCTGCGCGCGCTGCGGCTTCGCGCAGCTTCGTCTTCTGCTCGGGCTGGCGCGCATCGTCGTTGCGCGCGATCGCGAAAAGATAGGATGCCTTGGTTTCGTCCAGCAGCGCGTCAGGACTGTCGGGCTCTCCCGTGACAAGGCCGGCCCCGTGGAAGGAGGCGGCCGCCCCCACCCGCTCGGGCGCGGCAATGGCCGTGCGCACGGTGAAGGGGCCGCCCATGCAATAGCCGTTCGAGCCGATCTTGCGGGAGGTATCAACCTCTTCGCGCGCGTCGAGGAACGCGACGAAAGCTACGCCGTCACGGGTCACCGCTTCGGGGCTCAAGGCCTCGCGCATGGGGGCGATCTTCGCCTTGCCCTCCTCGCTACGCCAGTCGGAAAAACTGGTCAGCACCGGCGCGGGACTGGAGCGGTAGTACTGGTTGACGACAAGAACCGCGTAGCCCTCGGCGGCCAGCGCGCGCGCCATGATCTTCTTCGCATCGCGCAGGCCCGCGATGTCCGGCCACATCACGATGCCGGGATGCCGCCCGGTCGAGGGGTGGACAAAGAAGGCATCGCACACGCCGTCCTCGGTGGTGATCGAGACCATCCGCTCGCGCAGGTCCGAGCCTTCTTCGCCGGCACTGCCGGTCTTGCCCGCGCAGCCGACCAGAGCCGCTCCTGCGCCCAGCGCGGCGAACTGGCGGCGGTTGAGCCCACCAGAGCGGCGCACCGCATCATCGGCCTCGGTGAATTCGTCGCACATGGAACCTCGTCTCCCTCGCTTGGCGCTCGCGCCAGACTATCGGGCAGGCAACGCGCTGGCGAGGCCCACAGTTGCCCTCATCGTGCAAAAAGGCCCGCCCCCTGCCGATCAGCGCGGGGCGGGCCATTCACGAAACGCAGTTTTCGGGCCATCAGCCCTTGAAGACGACCGTGCGGCCACCGTTCAGAAGAACGCGCTCCTCAAGGTGCAGGCGCACCGCCTCGGCGAGCACGCGGCGTTCGATGTCGCGCCCCTTGCGCACCATGTCCTCGGGCGTCGCGGCGTGGGTCACGGCCTCTACGTCCTGATGGATGATCGGACCTTCATCGAGGTCCGCAGTGACGTAGTGCGCGGTCGCGCCGATCATCTTCACGCCACGCGCGTGGGCCTGGTGATAGGGCTTGGCACCCTTGAAGCCGGGCAGGAACGAGTGGTGGATGTTGATGCAGCGGCCCGAGAGATAGCGGGTCATGTCGTCCGAGAGGACCTGCATGTAGCGGGCCAGCACGACCAGCTCGGCACGGGTTTCCTCGACCAGCGCGCGCAGCTTGGCTTCCTGCTCGGGCTTGGTCTCCTTGGTGATCGGGAGATGGTGGAAGGGGATGCCGTCGAGCAGGTGCGTCGTCACCGCCTCGCGCGGGTGGTTCGAGACCACGCCCACGATATCCATGTTGATCTCGCCAATGCGCTGGCGATAGAGCAGATCGGCCAGGCAGTGGTCGAACTTGCTGACCATGAGCAGGACGCGGCGCGCACGGTCGCGGCGCTGCATCGTCCAGGCCATGCCGTATTCCAGCGCGATGGGCCCGAAGCCCTCGCGGATCTCTTCACGGTCGGTCGTGCCCGGATCAAAGGCCACGCGCATGAAGAACTTGTTTTCGAGCAGGTCATCGAACTGCTGCGCCTCGACGATGTTGCACCCGCACTGCGCGAGATAGCCGGTCACGCGCGCGACGATACCAGGCCTGTCCGCACACGACAGCGCGAGAATGAGGGGCTGCGACACTATGTTTCTTTCCTCGTCTTGAGCGTGTTCCAGGAGCCGACCGAACCGGGGGGATGGCAAGTTGCGGCACGCATCTGGCGCGCGCCCTTGCCCGCATCGAACGGCAACATGAATTCCTGTCTGTTCAGAATGCGATAGGCCGCCCCGGATGTCGAGCCCAGGACGGCCTTGATCACCTGCAAAAATGTGACTTCCCGAGGCCTGCCCGGCAGGTGCCTGGCACAGCTAAGGGCAGAAGTCGGGCGTTCAGGCCGCCGAACGCTTGGTCAGCGCGGCCTCGCTCTCGACAAGGAGCGCCGCGATGATCTCGGCCACCGGCTCCTCGGCCTTGACCATGCCGACCGACTGGCCCGCCATGACCGAGCCGCCTTCGACATCGCCGTCAATGACCGCGCGGCGAAGGGCGCCGGCCCAGAAATGTTCGATCGCGAGCTGGGCCTCGCCCATGTCGAGCTCGCCCGCATCGAGCTTCTTGGCGACCTCGATCTGCTTGGCGGTGAACGCCTCGGTGCCCTTGTTGCGCAGCGCGCGAACCGGGATCACCGGCAGGCGCGGGTCGACCTGGACCGAGGCAATGGCATCGCGCGCCGAGGCACGGAAGAACATCTTCTTGAAATCGGGGTGCGCGATGGATTCGCTGGCGCAGGCAAAGCGCGTGCCCAGCTGCACGCCCGCTGCGCCCATTTCGAGGTAGCCCGCCATGGCCTCGCCGCGGCCGATACCGCCGGCCACGAAGACGATGTTGTCCTCGGCCAGCGTCGGCAGGATTTCCTGCGCCAGAACGGAGGTGGAAACCGGGCCGATGTGGCCGCCCGCCTCGTTGCCCTCGATCACCAGCGCGTCGGCGCCCGAGCGCAGCAGCTTCTTGCCAAGGGCCAGCGTCGGGGCAAAGCAGATCACCTTGGCACCGGCCTCCTTGATCGCCTCGACGCTGCCCTTGGGCGGAATGCCACCGGCCAGCACGACATGGCCCACACCGTGCTGCGCGCAGATCGCGATCAGCTCGAAGAGCTGGGGGTGCATGGTGATGAGATTCACGCCGAAAGGCTTTTGTGTCAGCGTCTTCGTGGCCGCAATCTCGGCATCGAGCAGTTCGGGGGTCATCGCCCCGCAGGCGATCACACCAAAGCCGCCGGCATTGCTGATCGCGGCAACCAGGTTGCGCTCGGACACCCACGACATGGCGCCGCACAGGATCGCCGTCTCGGTCCCGAGGAATTCGCGCCCCCGAGCCATCAGGGCGAGTGTCTTGTCGTGTGCGGTCATCGAAGGTCCTTTGCGCGTGAAGCCGAACGAAGCGCCATAAGGGCACGAATCGTCCCCGACAAGACGCGAAGCGGGAACCAAATCGGATCACCTCCGTTATGAACTGACGTTCATTTTACAAAGGCTGCTGCATGTTCCTATCTAAGACCGAAGGGCTGACCTCAGCCGCCCCATTTCGGAAAGTCATGCAGATCCCATCAGATTACCAGCTCAGTGGCGAAACCTTCGAGGACGTCCTCGACCTTGAGGCCGCCGTTCGGCTTGCCGCCAGCACGACCAACATGGGCGTCCGCCCCGACGTTATCGATATCCACGATGCCTGGATAAAGTTGCAACCGCGCCTGCCGCAGGCGGCCTCTCAGAACTTGAACCCAGCATCGCGCGCATGCTCGACGCCTTCAACGATCGCAACACCGGCGCGATGCAGCGCGAGCAGGAACATATTGCCGCGCGGCTTGCCGAACTGCGGCGCGTCGCGGCCTGATCGCGGGCCCGGCCAGATGCCGGGCACACCCTCGCACAAGCATTTCCCGACGGCCTGGCCTGTCGGGAATAAAGCGCGACCAGGGGGCAATCCCCCCGCCCCCTGGCCGCGTCGCGATCCGCCTGGCACGAAGGCCTCACCCCCATGAGACCATGCCCGGCGGACGTTCCACCCGGTCCACGAGGGACCGGGGTCGCGTAACTCGACGCCCTTACGGCGTAACCGTGAACTCCCCTGCCAGATCGGCCTTGGAGCTGCCACCTGCCCATACGTCGAAGACACTGGCATCCTGGATCCAGTCCTTGGTGACCGAACTCCAATAGCGCAGATCGTCCGCCGTCAGCGTGAAGGTGACGCGCTGCGTTTCGCCCGGCTGGAGCGCAATGCGGCGGAACTTCTTGAGCTGGCGTTCCGGGCGCGAAGACGTGCCAGAACGCTGGTGGATGTAGAGCTGGGCCACCTCGTCCGCGGCGCGCGAACCGGTGTTGGTAAGATCGAAGGACACCTCGACCGGCTCGCCCTTGGCCACGGCGTCCTTCGCCACGGTGAGGTTGCCGTATTCGAAGGTCGTGTAGCTCAGGCCATAGCCGAACTCGTAGAGGGGCGCGTTGCTCGCCTGGTCCCAGTAGCGCGTGTCCGCGCCCCAGGGAGCGTGCGAGATCATGCGATCATAGCTGAAAGGCGCCTGCGAGCCGTCGCGGACCCAGCTGATCGGCAGCTTGCCGCCCGGCACAGCGTCGCCGGTGAGGAGGTTGGCGATGGCGGGGCCGCCCTCGGAGCCCGGATACCACGCTTCCAGCACGGCATCGGGCTTGGCGCCCTGCAGGTTGATCGGACGTGCGTTCATCAGGACGACGACGACCGGCTTGCCCGTCGCGATGACCTCTTCCAGCAAGCGCTGCTGCTGGCCGGGAAGTTCGAAGGAGGCACGCGAGGCGGCTTCCCCTGCCATGTTCTGCGCCTCGCCCAGGACCAGGACGGCAACGTCTGCGGCCTTGGTCGCGGCCACCGCGCGGTCGAACTCCGCGGCCGTCTTAGCCTCGTCGGCCTCTGCGAATTCGGGCAGATCGACCGGCGGGTTGATGTCATCGAAGAAGGAGCGGTTGATGCGCTTGGGGATCGCCACACCCGGTGCATAGGTCACCTTGACCGTATCGCCCAGCTTGGCCTTGAGCCCCTCCAGAACGCTGACGCCGGTCGGCTTGGGGCCGGGAAACACCCAGGGACCAAGCTGGTCGTGCGGCGCATTCGCGAAGGGGCCGATCAGCGCAATCGACTGGGTCTTGCTGGTGTCGAGCGGAAGCACGCCCTTGCCGTTTTCCAGGAGGACCGCGGCGCGCTCGGCGGCCATGCGCGCGATGTCGCGGTGCTCGGCCTTGGCGGCCACGGACTTGGCCTTCGCAGGATCCGCGTAAGGCTGTTCGAACAGGCCGAGCCGGATCTTGGCTTCGAGAAGGCGCAGCACGGCCGTGTCGAGCGTCTTTGCATCGAGCGTGCCGTCCTTCAGCGACTGCGCGAGCGAGAGCATCGGGCTGGTCCTGGACGGCATCTCCATCGACAGGTCGAGACCTGAACGGATCGCGCGGACCGCGGCCTCTTCCGGGTTCGCCGCAGCGCCCTGACGCACCAGCGAGGAGACGTTGTTGGCATCGGAGACGACAAAGCCGTCAAAGCCCCATTCCTTGCGCAGGACTTCGTTCAGCAGCCACGAACTGGTCGTCGCAGGGACGCCGTTGAGCTGCATGTAGGCCGCCATGATGTTGCCCGCGCCTGCATCGATGGCCGCCTTGAAGGGCGGGAGGTAGACGTTGCGCAGCTCGTTGTCGGAGAGGTTGACCTCGTCGTAGTCACGTCCGCCAAGCGACGCGCCGTAACCGGCAAAGTGCTTGGGACCGGCCAGGATGCGCCCCGGGGTGCCGATCTTCTCGCCCTGAAAGCCGCGCACCTGTGCGGCCGCCATCGCCGCGCCCAGCACCGGGTCTTCGCCCGCGCCCTCGACGATACGGCCCCAGCGCGCATCGCGCGCGATGTCGACCATCGGCGCGAAGGTCCAGTTGACGCCCGCCGCGCGCGCCTCTGCCGCCGCGACCGCCTGGCCCTTCTCGGCGACAGACGGGTCCCAGGACGCGGCCATTGCGAGGGGCACCGGCATGATCGTGTGGAAGCCATGGATCACGTCGAAGCCGAACAGCAGGGGAATACCCAGGCGCGTCTTCTCGACTGCGATCTTCTGCAGGCGGTTGATCTCGACCGGATCGGTCATCAGCAGGAGCGAGCCCACCTCGCCGCGCGCCACGGCGTCTTCCACGCTGATTGCGCTCGTCATCGCTTCGGACGAGGTTGCCGACGCTTCGCCAAGATAGAAGTACTGGACCAGCTGGCCGGCCTTTTCCTCGGGCGTCATCTGCGCCAGCAGGGCCTTTGCCCGCGCGGTGACCGCCGCATCCTCGGAGCTTGCCGCCGCGCGCGCCTCGGCCCGGTTCGCCATGCCGCCCACGACCAGAGCGCCCGCCGGAACCAGGCAGGTCGCCATCAGGAGAAGACGCCCGAGCACGCGGCGCGTCGGCGTGCGGCGTGCGGTGGGGAGGTTGGCTTTCAAATCATGTACTCCAGATAGGCTCTGCGAACGGGGCGCGGGCCAGGACGCCTCGCAGGCGGCCGGCGCAATGTTCTCGCACGGGTGAGCGGCCTCGCCCTGCCCCGATTCCGTCACTACGCTGCGCCCCGTTCTATTATTGCGCGTGAGACTAGGTTGCACGGGCAGGCACGATACATTCTCAAGCCCGACACTATCCGCGTAGCGGTAAATCAACACGAAAAAAAGCGCCTATGACGCCCGCTGTGTCGCAATATACGCACGAAAGCAGGGCGCACGAGTGCGCCCTCAGATGCGCGTCGCGCCCAGCCTCTCACGCCAGTGCAGATGACGCTCCTTGAGCACGCGCGGAACAGCAAGGCCAAGCTCCTCCCCGTCCAGCTCTTCCAGTTCTTCCCAGGCAAGGCCGCCCCCACCCGCCGCGTTCCACGCCGCCTGCAGACTGCGGTGCGGGCTTGTCCCCTGGCGGAGCGTAAAAAGGACCCGGTTGGCAATCGTGTCGAGATCGCTCGCCGCCCCCACCCACACCTCTCCATCGCTGGCGCGCAGCGCGTAGACACCCGGGCGCGCAACCTTGCCGCGGTAATCGGCCTTCAGGCTCTTGCGGTGTTCCTTGTTCATCATGGCTTGAGTCTCCCTTCGCGGCGAACCATTTTCACCCGGATATATTGACCGAGACCCCAGATCAATTTACCCGGGCAAAATCATGAACCCATTGCCCGCCGATACCTGCACCGCCTTTCGCGAGGGCACGCGCCTGACCACAGGCACCCGCGCCCAGCTTGTTCGTGAGCTTCGTGCCGACCCAACCGGGGTCCTGGTGTTCGAGGACGCCAGCGGCCGGGTGGTCGATCTCGACTGGCGGGATACCGCGCAGCCTGCCCCGGAGGAGCCGCAACCACCCCGCAGACGCGGCCGGCCACGCCTGGGTGTCACCGCCCGCGAAGTTACGCTGCTGCCGCGCCACTGGGACTGGCTCGCGCGCCAGCCGGGCGGCGCTTCGCAGGCGCTACGCCGGCTTGTCGATGAGGCGCGGCGGGCCGATGGCGGACGCACGGCCCAGCGCACCGCGCAGGAGCGCTGCTACCGCGCGATGTCGGCTCTTGCGGGGGACTATCCAGGGTTCGAGGACGCGGCGCGCCAGCTCTTTGCGGGCGACATGGCCGCCTTTGGCGAGGCCGTGGCGGACTGGCCGGCGGACGTGCGCACCTATCTCGTCACACTGGCCCGGGTCCGCGAGGACGATCTCGCCTGACGCCCACACGCAAACGGCCCGGAAAACTCCTTCATGGAGCCTTCCGAGCCGCTTGCAATGCGATGTCGCTCCGGCCGCAGCCGGGGCCTGGGATCAACCCTTGGCGTCGAGCCCATAGGCGGAGTGCAGCACGCGCACAGCCAGTTCGGTCTCGTCGGCGTCGATCAGCACCGAGACCTTGATCTCGCTGGTGGTGATCGCCTGGATGTTGATGCCGCGATCCGCCAGCGTCTTGAACATGGTCGCCGCAACGCCCGCATGGCTGCGCATGCCCACGCCCACGACCGAGATCTTGGCGACGCTGTCGTTCGAGATCAGGCGGTAGAAGCCGATCTGCTCCTTGCGCTCTTCGAGCATGGCCAGCGTACGTGCAAGATCGGCCATCGGCGCGGTGAAGGTGACGTCGGTCTCGCCCTTTTCCTTCGCCACGTTCTGGATGATCATGTCGACGTTGATGTTCGCCTCGGCAAGCGGGGTGAAGATCGAGGCCACCGCGCCCGGACGGTCGGGCACGCGGGTAAGGGTAACCTTCGCCTCGTTCTTGTCGGCGGCGATACCGGTGATCAGCTGGCGTTCCATGTCGCTTTCTTCCAATTCTTCATCGCTGACAATCATCGTGCCGGGCAGGTCGTCCGCCGGGGGGGCGTTCTCGTCGATGAACGAGGAGAGCACCTGCACGCGCACGTTTTCCTTCATGGCGAGCGAGACCGAGCGGGTCTGCAGCACCTTCGAGCCGACAGAGGCGAGTTCGAGCATTTCCTCGTAGGTCACGAGCGGCAGCTTGCGGGCCTTGGCGACGATGCGCGGGTCGGTGGTGTAGACCCCGTCAACGTCGGTGTAGATATCGCAGCGGTCCGCGCCGATGGCCGCGGCAACCGCGACCGCCGAGGTGTCCGAACCGCCGCGGCCGAGCGTGGTCACGCGCCCGTCAGGCGAAACGCCCTGGAAGCCCGGGAACACGGCGATCTCACCCGAGGCCATCGAGGCGAGCACGCCTTCAGGGTCGATTTCCTCGATGCGGGCCTTGGCGTGGGCGTCGTCGGTCTTGATCGGCGCCTGCCAGCCCAGCCACGAACGCGCCTTGCAGCCCATCGACTGCAGCGTCAGCGCGAGGAGACCCGAGGTCACCTGCTCACCCGAGGAGACGACCACGTCGTACTCGGCCGGGTCATAGAGCGCATTGGCTTCGCGGCAGAAGTTCACCAGCCGGTCGGTCTCGCCCGCCATGGCAGAGACAACCACGGCCACTTCGTGCCCGGCTTCCTGCTGGCGTTTGACAATACCCGCCACGCGCCGGATTCGCTCGGTGCCGGCCATGGAGGTGCCGCCGAATTTCATCACGATACGGGCCAAGGTGTCAGTGCTCCCGTCTAAAAAGGGGATTGCGCGACGGTTTGCGAAAATTTCAATCGACGCGCAATATGGATAAGGTTCGGGCGCGCTGTTAGGGGGGTCTTATGAACAATGCAACTCCCCGTGCGCCCGAGCAGGCGAATCCGGCTGCGCCCACTCCGGCAACGATCCGCCCCGAGGAAGCCGCCCACTTCGGCGCGATGGCCGCGGAATGGTGGGATCCCAAGGGATCCTCAGCCATGTTGCACAAGCTCAATCCGGTGCGCCTTGGCTTCATTCGCAAGGCGATCGATGCGCATTTCGGAGGCGATTCGCGCGCGCTCAAGCCTCTGGCCGGACGCCGCGTGCTCGACGCCGGATGCGGAGCGGGCCTGCTGTGCGAACCGCTCGCGCGCCTGGGCGGCGAGGTTACCGGCGTCGACGCCGCGCCCGAGAATATCGCGGCCGCCAGTGCCCACGCCGAGGCTTCGGGCCTGGCCATCGACTACCGCTGCGGTGAGCTCTCCAGCCTGGGCCTTGCCGGCTACGACCTTGTCTGCTCGCTCGAGGTGATCGAGCATGTCGCCGACAAGGCCGCGTTCCTGAAAGGTCTTGCCGCCACGCTTGCCGAGGACGGCCTGATGATCCTCTCGGCCCCCAACCGCAGCGCACTCTCGCGCCTGCTACTGGTCGAGGGCGCCGAGCGGCTCGGCATGGTCCCGCGCGGCACGCACGACTGGTCGGCCTTCCCCACCTTCGAGGAACTGACCGAGCTTGCCACACAGGCGGGCCTGGCACTGGGTGAGCCCACCGGGATCTCCTGGTCACCGACGCGCGGGCTCCACCTCTCCGAGGATCTTTCGCTCAACTTCATCGTGACCGCGCGCCGCGCGGGTGCGTCCGAGGACTGAACCCGGCACCCATGGGCCAGCTTGGCATTGAGATCGCCCTCGCGCTTGCGGGGCTCGGCACCGCTGCGCTGCTCGCCTGGCCGCGTTTGTCGCGCGCCCGGCTGTGGCGCGCCGGGATCACGCCGCTGGCCTCCATCATCGGCAGCGGGTTCCTCATCCTCGGGCCGATCCTGACCGACAGCTTTGGCACCTGGGGCATCGCGGCGATGGCCCTGTTGTGCCTCGCGGGCTACCTCTTCGGCGCGGCGATCCGCACCAACATCGCCCGTCTGGACGAGGGCGCGCACGAGACCCCGCTCTCGACCGGGCTGGAGCGCATCTCCAGCTGGGCGCTCGCCTTCGCCTACGTGATCTCGGTTGCCTACTATCTCAACCTCTTCGGCGCCTTTGCCGCGCGCATTTTCGGCGCGCCTTCCGACACGCTCGCGCGGCTCATCACCACGGGGGCCTATGCGCTGATCCTTCTGGCGGGCCTCACCAAGGGTTTTTCCCTCCTCGAAAGGCTCGAGCAGCTTACTGTCTCGGTCAAGCTCATCATCATCGCCGCCCTCATCGGCGCGTTGTGCGTCCACGCCGGGATCGAGTGGGAGACCGGCACGGTCACGCGCAGCGGCATGACACTCGCGCCCTGGCCCGCCCTGCAGCTGATGTTCGGCCTGATCGTTACCGTGCAGGGCTTCGAGACCTCGCGCTACCTGGGAGATCACTATACCGCCACAGAGCGCCAGCGCTCCATGAAGCTGGCCCAGGCAATCGCCAGCGCCATCTACATGGCCTACGTCGTGCTCCTGGCCATGAGCTTTCGCAGTGGCAGCTTTGAACTCAGCGAAACCGCGATCATCGACATGATGCGCACCGTTTCAGCCATTCTGGGACCGCTGCTGATCCTCGCCGCCTTGAGCGCCCAGTTCAGCGCCGCGGTGGCCGACACCAACGGCTCGGGCGGGCTCGTCGCCGAACTCACGCACCAGCGCTTTGGCATGAAGCCCACCTATGTCCTGCTGATCGCTTCGGGGCTTGCCCTCACCTGGCTGGCCGATGTCTTCGAGATCGTCAGCTTCGCCAGCCGCGCCTTTGCGCTCTACTACGCGATCCAGTCCGCGCTTGCGGCGATCCGCTCGCGCACGGCGGGCGCCGGGCCTGTACGCATTGGCGGATTCGGTGCGTTGACCGTGCTCGGCCTGGCCGCTGCGCTGTTCGGGACTTCGGTCGAGGGTTGAAAAAGAAGTAGATTTTCAAGGGGCCATCGCCCCTTGACCCCACAATCGGCAACCTCACCTTTCTCGAACACCGCGGCGCGACACAGGTGAGCCCGACAGTTTGGGGAGCCCGAGGGCGATAGCCCTCGGACCTGCGCCTTTCGACTGTTAAACTTCATTCACTTCAGAACCGCTTCCCACTGCATCTGGTTGAAGCCGACCAAGATACCCTTGGCGTGCTCGACGACCGGGCGCTTGATGGTGCTGGTGTGCTCGGCCATGATCCGCACCGCCTTGGCCGCATCGATATCGGCCTTGTCCTCGTCCGACAGCTTGCGGAAGGTGGTTCCGCGCGTGTTGAGGACCGTCTCGACGCCTTCGGCCTCGACCCAGGCGGCCAGCTTCTGCGGATCGGCCCCTTCCTTCTTGTAGTCGTGGAAGGTGTACTCGATGTCCCGCGCCTCAAGCCACTTGCGGGCCTTCTTCACGGTGTCGCAGTTGGGAATGCCGTAGACTTCAAGGCTCACGAGGGGGCCTCCTTGTTCTCGAATTCATGGGTTCGCGGCGAATCGCACGCGAAGAGGGTATAGCTCTGATAGTAACGATGGCGTCCCTCGCCCTGCACCCGCGCATGTTCGGCCTGACGCCCCCAGGCACGTGCGGCCGCTTCGTCTCCCCATTCGGAGAGAGCCACGACCTCGCCATCCTCGGAGGTATAGCTCTTGAAGGCAAGTAAGCCGGGCTGGCGGCGCGCCAGATCCTCCATCGCGGCGGCATCGCGCGCGTAAGCCACGCTATCGATATCCGCGCGTTTGCGGTTGCGGAAGACGACAAGAAACATCGCGGCCCGAGATGGGGCCCGCAACAATCGTATGCAAGCGCTAATACTGGACAAACGATGCGTTGCGCGACAAAGCGCCCGCTATGTCCGTAAACACGTTTGGCCGCCTGTTCCGATTCACCACCTGGGGCGAAAGCCACGGGCCCGCCATCGGCGCCGTCGTTGACGGGTGCCCCCCGGGCCTCGCCCTGGACGAGAGCGTGGTGCAGCCTTTCCTCGACGCGCGCCGTCCGGGGACGAGCAAGTTCACCACGCAGCGCAAGGAGCCCGACGCGGTCCGCATCCTTTCGGGCGTGTTCGAGGCACCCGACGGCGTGCAGCGCACCACCGGCACCCCGATCAGCCTGATGATCGAGAACGTCGACCAGCGCTCGAAGGACTATTCGGACGTCGCGCGTGCCTATCGCCCGGGCCACGCGGACTATGCCTATGACGCCAAGTACGGCTTTCGCGACTATCGGGGCGGCGGACGTTCCTCGGCGCGCGAGACCGCCAGCCGCGTCGCCGCCGGCGCGGTCGCCCGCCTCGTCATCCCCGAAGTCACCATCGTTGCCTATGTCTCGGAGATTGGCGGCGACCTTATCGATCCGGCGAACTTTGATCTGGAAGAGATCGGCAACAACCCCTTCTTCTGCCCGGACCCGGCCGCAGCCAAGCGCTGGGAAGCCATCGTCGACGATGCCCGCAAGAGCGGATCGTCGGTTGGCGCGGTGGTCGAATGCTACGCCAGCGGCGTGCCTGCAGGCTGGGGCGCCCCACTCTACGGCAAGCTCGACGCCGACCTTGCCGCCGCCATGATGGGCATCAACGCGGTCAAGGGCGTGGAAATCGGCGATGGCTTTGCCGCCGCGCGTCTGACCGGGGAAGGCAACGCCGACCCGATGCGCCCCAACACCGAGACCGGCCCCGACGGCGCGCCCGAGTTCCTGGCGAACCACGCGGGCGGCATTGCGGGCGGTATCTCGACCGGCCAGCCGGTGACCTGCCGCGTCGCATTCAAGCCGACCAGCTCGATCCTCACCCCCCAGCCCACCGTCACCCGCCCCAACGAAAAGGGCGAGCGCGAGGCGACTGAACTCTTCACCAAGGGCCGCCACGATCCTTGCGTGGGCATTCGCGGCGTCCCCGTGGTCGAGGCGATGATGGCGCTGGTGCTGGCCGACCACAAGCTGCTCCAGCGCGGGCAGTGCGGCTAAGGCGGCCTCGCTCGGTTTGACCTCCCTGCGCATCCTGATCGACGCCGATGCTTGCCCGGTAAAGGAGGAGACCTACAAGGTTTCCGCCCGCTACAAGGTGCCGGTCGTCGCCGTCTCCAACCAGATCATCCGCATTCCGCAAAGCGCCCTCGTCACGCGCCAGATCGTGAGCGATGCCTTCGATGCCGCGGATGACTGGATCGCCGAGAACTGCGGCAAGGGCTCGGTCGTCATCACTGCCGACATCCTGCTGGCGGACCGTTGCCTGAAGGCGGGTGCCGAGGTGCTGGCGCCCAATGGCAAGCCCTTCACCACGGCCTCCATCGGCGGTGCCATCGCGACCCGCGCGATCATGGCCGACCTTCGTGCCGGGGGCGATCAGATCGGCGGCCCTGCGCCTTTCTCCAAACAGGACCGCTCGCGCTTTCTTTCCGCGCTCGACCAGGTGCTGACCCGCCTCGTTCGCGCGGCACAGAGCGGTCAACTCTAGGGAATACAAGCTGAATATCGCACGCCCCTGATCCGGTTCCGCTGGTGTAGCGCGCCCATCCTGCTAGACACGGCGCTAACAGCAACTGAGGGGTTCGCACATGGGGCATACGTCCGACAGCCTGATCCGGGTCGGCCTGGCACTTATTCTTCTGATCGTCGTGCTCGTCGGCGGAGGCCTCGGATCGTGCGCCGCCTACAATGGCCTGCGCGTCTGGAACGCCCAGGTTGCGGGCGAAGCCCAACTGGCGCAGGCAACGCAGAACCGCCGTATCGCCGTGCTCGAAGCGCAGGCCGCACTCGACAGCGCCAAGCTGAAAGCCGCCGCCGAAGTCGAGCGCGCAAAGGGTCTCGCCGAAGCGAACCGCATCGTTGCGGACAGCCTGGGCGGCCCCGAAGGCTACCTGCGCTATCTCTACATCCAGAACCTCGAGCAGTCCCAGGGGCAGATCATCTACGTGCCGACCGAAGGCGGCCTGCCGATCCTGGAGGCCGGGCGGCTCAATCCTTCCAACTGATCCGCCCGCCCGGTGGGATCAGCCGAAGCGCAGCGCGCCTGTCAGGTCACCCGGCGGCGGGCCACCAGCCGCGATCATCGCCTGCTCCCGCTCGACAAGCCCCGGCAGCTTGCGCAGGCCAAAGCGACGGGTGAGGAAGCGCGCGATCGAGCCGGTGTCATAGATCGTGTGGTCAACCTCGCCCTTCTTCGCATGGGGTGAGACGATCAGCGCGGGGATGCGCGTGCCCGGCCCCCAGCGGTCACCCTTGGGCGGCGCGACGTGGTCCCACCAGCCGCCGTTCTCATCGAAGGTGATGACAACCAGCATCCTCTCCCACTGCGGCGAGGCTTTCAGCGCCTCGACGATCCCGGCGATGTGGCGGTCGCCCGCATCGACGTCGGAATAACCCGCGTGCATGTTGAGATTGCCCTGGGGCTTGTAGAACGCGACGCTGGGCAGCGTGCCCGCCTTGGCATCGGCCAGGAAGCGGTTGGTCCGCGCCGTCTCCCCCGTACCGCCGTCGCGCAGGTGGACCTCGCGGGCCTCGGTACCCGGCGCGAACTGGGTGTAGTAATTCAGCGGCTGATGGTGCGGCTGGAAGTTCGGGCGCGAGGGGAAGTCGGCCGAATTGAGGCGCCCATCCAGCGCCTGCGCCCAGCCGCCCGCGTACCAGGCCCAGTCCACGCCCTTCTCGGAAAGCACGTCGCCAATGGTGTCATGGCTTTGCGGGACGAGCGTGTGGCTGCTCTGCGCGTTGGCGTAGCCAGGGCGATCGGGGTCCAGTTCATAGGTCGGTGCGAAAGGCGGCAGCATCGTGTTGACCGCGTAGAAATCGGGCGAGAGGCTGTTGGGCACAAAGCGCACCGGCCCGTCCATCGCGCTCTTCGGTGATTGCCCGGTCTGTTTGGGGACGATGCCCTTGGGGTCCTCCCCTTCCAGCTGCGTGATGCGCCCTTTGGCCGGGCTCGCATCGGCGTCCGGATAGAACGGCGGGCGCGCGGCGATCAGGTACTGGTGGTTGAGGAACGAGCCCCCGAAGGCGCCCATGAAGAAGTTGTCGCACAGCGTGAAATCGCGCGCGATCTGCCACAGCCGCAGGTTCGCCGCGTTGTCGCCATAGTACCCCATGGGCAGCGCGCCCGCATCGCCCCAGGCGACGAAGCCATCGTTGCGCCCGCCGTTGATCTGGAGCTGGTTGTTGTAGAAGGCGTGGACCAGATCGCGCGTCACCACGCCGTGGGGCAGCGGGTCGCCCTCGGGCGTTGCAAGCACGAACGGCGCGTTCGCCAGCGGCGGCAGATCCTCAGGGCCAATGGCGATCGACTGGTGCTCCACCACCTGCTCGTGGGGGACCATGCCCTCCCAGATCGGGGGCAGGGTTTCGAGGACCGAGCCGTCGCGGTCGCGCTGGCGCGCACGCTCGGGCGAGACCTCGGACAGCGGCTGCTCCAGCCCCGGAAAATCGCCGAAGAGATTGTTGAAGCTGCGGTTCTCCGCGTAGATCACCACGACCGTATCGATATGCGCGGCAAGCTCGGCATCGCTGGGCGGCAGGGACGCCCCGCTCTTCTGCGCCGAGGCGCGCGCTGCGGCGTCGTCAGGTGCCAGCCCGCCAAGCGCGGCGGCACCGGCCGCCGTGGCCATGCCGGTCAGGATGCGGCGGCGGTCAGGATTGGCGGGTGCGCCGGAGCGCGGCTCATCGCGGTGATTGTCTGCCATGGCGAGGTACTTAGCCGCGCGCACGCCCAAGCTCAACGCGGCAATGACACGCGCCGTCGCATAGTGCGTGGCCCACCCACCACGCTCTTGCCCC
Organism: Novosphingobium sp. MBES04; assembly: GCF_000813185.1. Taxonomy (NCBI): domain Bacteria; kingdom Pseudomonadati; phylum Pseudomonadota; class Alphaproteobacteria; order Sphingomonadales; family Sphingomonadaceae; genus Novosphingobium; species Novosphingobium sp. MBES04. The sequence goes on from NZ_DF850488.1 coordinate 334,799, forward strand.
GCTCAGGCCAACACAAACCGCAGACCTCCGCCGATAATCGACTAATTCGCTAAATCGATCACTCGGTAATCGCGTAAATCGATCAACCCAATCGGATCATCCCGCTACAAAATGTCACCTGGTCCGCCTATCTCAGCCTCGTCAGTTCAACACACCCAAGCGAGGGAGATTTCTCATGGGTATCATCGGCAGCAAGATCCAGCCGTTCACCAACACCGCGTTCCAGCAGGGCAAGGACTTCTTCGACGTTTCCGAAGGCGACATTGCCGGCAAGTGGGCCGTGTTCTTCTTCTACCCCGCCGACTTCACCTTCGTCTGCCCGACCGAGCTCGAAGACCTCGGCGACCAGTACGAGACCCTGCAGGGCATGGGCGTGGAAGTGTTCGGCGTTTCGACCGACACGCACTTCAGCCACAAGGCCTGGCACGACACCTCGGAGAAGATCGGCAAGCTCAAGTTCGCCTTCCTCGGCGACCAGAACCACGAGCTGTCGAACAAGTTCGGCGTCCTGCGTGAAGCCGGCCTTGCCGACCGCGCCACCTTCGTCGTCGATCCCGATGGTGTCATCCAGATCATGGAAATCACCTGCGAAGGCGTCGGCCGTAACGCCGTCGAACTCGTCCGCAAGATCAAGGCGGCGCAGTACGTGCGCAACAACCCCGGCCAGGTCTGCCCGGCCAAGTGGGAAGAAGGTTCGGAAACCCTCGCTCCCTCGCTCGACCTCGTCGGCAAGATCTAAGCCCGACGCGACAACGTATCGCCGGGCGGCCTGAGCGCCGCCCGCGATATCCGGGTCGCGTGCGGACGGTGCGCGGCCCGGGACCTCCCTCCCCCGGATGCGCCCCCGTGCGCGCCCGGAGCCGGAGCGGCAGAGCCCGGACCGCCACCTTCTTCCCCCTCACGCATTCTCTTTCTTCTCTCCCCGAAAGGACCCCGACATGCTTGACGCCAATCTGAAGCAACAGCTCTCCCAGTACCTCGGCATGCTGCGCGAACCGATCGAGCTCGTCGCCTCGCTTGGCGACGATGCGAAGTCGGCGGAAACCCGCGAGCTGCTCTCGACCATCTCCGATCTGTCCGACAAGGTTTCGGCCAGCTTCGATGGCGATGATGCCCGCAAGCCCAGCTTCGAAATCCGCCGCGCGTCGAACCCGGAAGCCTCTGTGCGCTTCGCCGGTGTTCCGCTCGGCCACGAGTTCACCTCGCTCGTCCTCGCCCTGCTCTGGGCCGGCGGCCATCCGCCCAAGGTCGAAGAGGACGTACTCACCCAGATCCGCGAGCTTGAGGGCGACTACGACTTCGAGATGTACTTCTCGCTCTCGTGCCACAACTGCCCCGACGTGGTGCAGGCGCTGACCCTGATGGCGCTCAACAACCCGGGCGTGAAGGCCACCCTGATCGAGGGCGGTGCCTTCCAGGCCGAGGTCGAGGACCGCGGCGTCATGGCCGTCCCGGCTGTCTTCCTCGATGGCACCATGTGGGGCTCGGGCAAGATGGACGTGGCCGAAATCCTCGCCAAGCTCGACACCAAGGCGGGCGAAAAGGCCGCCGCCAAGCTCGCCGAGAAGAAGCCCTTCGAGGCGCTCGTCATCGGCGGCGGCCCGGCCGGCGCTGGCGCAGCAATCTACACCGCGCGCAAGGGTTTCTCGACCGGCATCGCCGCAGAGCGCATGGGCGGCCAGGTCCAGGACACCATGGGCATCGAGAACTTCATCTCGGTTCCCTACACCGAAGGCCCCAAGCTCGCCGCCGCACTCGACGCGCACATCGCCGAGTACGACATCGACACGATGCCGCTGCTGCGGGCCGAAAAGCTGATCCCGTCCAAGGACCTGGGCGGCTACCACGAGGTCGTGTTCACCAACGGCGCCTCGCTCAAGGCCCGCTCGCTCATCCTCACCACCGGCGCGCGCTGGCGCCAGCTGGGCGTGCCCGGTGAGGCCGAGTACCAGACCAAGGGCGTGGCCTATTGCCCGCACTGCGACGGCCCGCTTTTCAAGGGCAAGCGCGTGGCGGTCATCGGTGGCGGCAACTCGGGCGTCGAGGCGGCGATCGATCTTGCCAATATCGTGGGCAGCGTCACCCTCATCGAATTCGACACCCAGCTGCGCGCCGACCAGGTCCTGGTCGACAAGCTGAAGTCGATGAAGAACGTGACGATCCTCACCAATGCCCAGACCACTGAAGTCACCGGCGATGGCGCGAAGGTCAATGGCCTGAAGTACAAGGACCGTGCGAGCGACGAGGAGAAGACCATCGAGCTCGAAGGCATCTTCGTGCAGATCGGCCTTGTCCCGAACACCGAGTGGCTCAAGGACAGCGGCGTCGAGCTGTCGAACCGCGGCGAGATCGTGATCGACCAGAAGGCTGCGACCAACATCCCCGGCATCTTCGCCGCGGGCGATGCGACCACGGTGCCTTACAAGCAGATCATCATCGCGATGGGCGAAGGTGCCAAGGCCGCCCTCTCGGCCTTCGACTTCCTGATCCGCAACGAGGCTCCGGCTGAAATTGCCCAGGGTGCCCAGGAAGCGGCCGAAGCCGTCGCATAAGCGCAACCGCAGCCAGCGGACGTAAACAGGGGCGGGAGCGCGCAAGCGCTTTCCCGCCCCTTTTGCGTACTGGGGCCAGCCCGCAAGAATGCTGCACCTGCGAATGCAGGGAACCGAACGACCTCTCCAGCCTCTCTGTAATCCGCAGGAAACCGAGAAAAAGTGCTCAGATTGCGGCGGGTTGAAATTTTTGGCTTCTGCGTGTATATAAGCTCCATGACCAACAATATTTCAGAATTCTCCCGCTTCACCTATCTAGACGAAAACTTCCAGGATCTGCGCAACTACTGCGAAGACAAGGGCATCTGGATTTGCCAGTCCCTGCGCCGTAAAGGCCCACTTACTTTCGCGCTGGCAAGAAACGAGGAAGTAGCCTCCGAACTGAGTGCCCGTTTCAGCTGATCCATTCAAAAGCCGCGCCCAAGAGGACGCGGCTTTTTCATTGCCCGCTTCTTGCCGACGCGCAAGCTGCGGGCACTTCCCAGAAAAACGAAGAACTTTCAGCACCTTCCTCCTTCATGGCAGAGAAAAAGGCTGGAAGACTGATTCCGAGGGCCATCGCCCTCGGGCTCCCCAAACTGTCTACCTCATCTTGCACGTGCCACGCTGAGTGAGAGCGCCAAGGTAGCCCGTTTCGGGGTCAAGGGGTGATGACCCCTTGTATTCTCTTTTCCTGAGATCCTCAGCGTCGCCGCTTGAGCACGATGTAAAGCGCGCCCTGCCCGCCGTGCCGCCGATGCGCACCGCGAATGGCGACGATGTCGCTCGCGTGCTCGCTCACCATCAGCCAGTCCTTGATCTTGGCTCGGATCGCGCCGCGCCTCTCGCCCCGGTCCATGGCGTCGACCGGACGCGGCTTGCCGGTGACAACCAGCACCACCCGCGCGCCCATGGCCTTGCCCTGCGACAGGCCATCCATGAGCCGCCGATACGCATAGTCCAGGTTCGATCCGTGAAGGTCGAGGCTGAAGTCGGGAACGAGCGTACCCTTGGCAATCCGTCGTTCCCAGGAGCCGTCGAGATGCAACTGGGTCTCGCCCTTGGGCACCTTCGCCGGAGCGGGCTTGGGCACCAGCGGAGGCGGAACGCGTCCCTTCACCTTCTTCGCGATGACCGGCGGGGCGGGCTTCGCCTTCTCGGCAGGCACAGGCGCATGGGAGACCGGGCGCCGCACGGCAGGCTCAAGCGGTTTGACGGTGCGCGCAACTTCGCCCCAGAGGCGCGCCTCATCCTCGCTCAGGCGGCGTCCCGGCCGCCTCACAGCGCGCCCAGACGCGCCAAGGTGCCCTTGGGAAGCAGGAGCAGCGCGTTCCCGCGCCCCGTCATGTCGCCTGCCGTCGCCCGCGCTTCTTCGCCGTTGCCCCAGAACGTATCGAAGCGATTGGCCCCCTTGATCGCCCCACCAGTGTCCTGGGCAACCCACAAGCCATCGGCCTCATGCCGGTCAAGGTCGAGGAAGACCGGCGCGCCCAGAGGCACGAATTTGGGATCGGTCGCGACCGAGGCGTGCGCGCGCACCGTCACGCCCAGCGCGCCCACGGGTCCGTCCCCGGTCAGCTCACGGAAGAACACGAAGGAGCGGTTCTCGCGCATCAGCGCGGCGCCCTCTTGCGGGTTCTCGCGAATGTACTGCATGATCCCCTGCATCGAGGCGGCATACTGCCCCGGCCCATCGCCCAGCAGCCCGCGCTGGCGCATCAGGCTGCCGATGGCGGTATAGCCGTGGCCGTTCTGCCCGGCATAGCCGATGCGCATGACCTCACCGTCCGGCGCGCGGAGCATGCCCGAGCCCTGGACCTGGAGGAAGAAAACCTCGACCGGATCGCGGGCCCAGGCGATGATCGGGGCTCGGCCCTCCAGCGCGCCGTCCTCGATCGCGGCGCGGTCGTAGTACCGGGTGAAGTGCCCGCCCTCGTCGTAGCGCCCGACCGGCATGCGTCCGTTGTCGAGCCGCTCGGCATCACCGTCCCGCGCACGCACGAGGTCATCCGGCATGCCGTAGACCGGCACGTCATATCCCGGAATATGGTCGCGCGAACCGGCGATATCGGGCTCGTAATACCCCGTCGCGAAGGCAGCACCTTCGCCCACGCGGACAGTCTCGAAGTAAGTGGCAAAGAAGCGGGAGGCATCCCCCTGCGACCAGGTTGCCGAAGCCGCGCAGGCCGACTGCCAGTCCTCGGCGCGGGTCAGGCCGCTCACGTCCTCGCGGACAAGGAGTTTGGGGCAGCTTTCGGCGAAACCGGCCAGCGCCGCGCCCGCATCCATTGCCCCCACCGGGAGCGAGGCGAAGGCAGGGCCCGGACGCACGCCCGCCGCCAAGGCATTGGTCGGCGCCGGGGCGGTCACGGAGCCCGGAGCCTCCATACGTCCCGCGCAAGAGGCCAGCAGCACGGCAAGCGCGCCCATGAGCGCCATGCGGCCAACCGAGGCACGCGAAGAGGCGAGGCAGCGCTCGAACAGGGACGCTGACAGGCAATCTCGGACCACGGGACAAGCACTCCAGAAAAATTCACATGGGGCCCGGCTTCGCAGGACCGAAAAAACGAAACGGGCAGCGAAGCGTTGCAGCGCTTCCTGCCCGTTACCTGCGCATTTGCGCGGGAAAGATCAACCGGCGTCGGTTTCCTCAAGGATCCAGTCGGGATCGCTCGAACGCACTTGCCGGGTGAAGGTCCAGACATCGACGGCCTCGATCGCATCGTCGAGCGAACCGGCCACGACATTGCCTTGCGCGTCGCGGGTGACGGCGGCGATGTCCGAGCGGAAGCGCAGCGTGATGCGCGCCGTGCCGTCTTCCACACCTGCCGCCACGATCTTGACGTCCTCGATCCGCACGAGGCGGTTGTCGAGCGTTTCGCCCGCTTCGATCCGCGCATCGATGGCGCTCTCGAAGCTCTCGTAGACGGGCGCGTCACACAGGGCGCGCAGTTCGGCCTTGTCGCCCTTCCAGAACGATTCCAGCACGAGACGATAGGCGCCGCGAGCACCCTCGATGAAGGCCAGCGCGTCGAAACGACGGTCGGCAGCGGCAATGGCAGCGAGACCACGCTCGGCCGTGGGCGAGGTTACCGGCACCTGCTGGATGCGCGGGTCCTGCCCAGCCCTCTGGGGCTGGTCGTCCGGGCGGAGTTCGGGGCGGCGAGGCGCCTGGGGCCGCGTCGCACCGGGCTGCCCCTGCTGCCCTTCGAAGCGTCCGGCAATGGGCTCTTCCTCATGCTCGGCTCGGCGGCCCAGCACGGAATAGAGCCGCAGGCCGAGAAACGCTGCGATCATGGCCAGGATGACGATTTCCGGTGTCACGTTCGTGTACCCATTCCTTCCTTCGGCCCCGCTACCAGGTACTTTGCGCCTGCGTTTGTCGGGACCGTAATCTTCGTAACATAACCCCATGTAGGTAGCATTGACAAATGAACAACGCGTGTGTGGCCGGATCGGGGCATTTTTTCGACATAGCGGGCGAAACCCGGGGCGAGAATGCACCTGCGGCCGTCTAACCGCACAACGGGCCCGCAACTGGGGTGTTCCACGAAGCGCAAAAATGCTCTAGCGCGCGAGAATCGCTTCCTTGCGGCGCCCTATCGCCCGAGGCAGCCGGACGATCAATGGATTAAAGCGGGAAATCACCACCATGGCCGATGAAGGCAACGTCATCTCCGATCTCAACCTCGGCAACGGGGGCGATGCAGGCCCCAGCGCCGGGATCATCTCGCAGTACATCAAGGACCTCTCGGTCGAGAATCCCAATGCGCCCCAGTCGTTCCAGTGGCAGGACACGCCCGCGATCGACGTGCAGTTCAACATCGCGGCCAAAGCCATCGAAGGCGAAGTCCACGAAGTCGAACTGAAGATCACCTGCGCGTCGAAGTGCGAAGCGGGCACGGCCTTCGTCGTCGACCTCAGCTACTGCGCGCTGGTGGGCATGCGCGGCCTCGACGATGGCCAGGCTCATGCCTTCCTCTTCGCCGAAGCTCCGCGCATCCTCTTCCCCTTCGCGCGCCGCGTCGTGGCCGATGCCGTGCGTGACGCCGGTTTCCAGCCGCTTATGCTCGAGCCGATCGACTTCAACGGCCTCTACATCCAGCAGCTCCAGGCGCAGCAGCAGCAGGGCGCGACCGCCGGCGATCCGCCGATGGGCAACGCCTGATCGCAGGCGCCCAAGCTGCGTAGACCTTACGCAGACCTGATCTGTCGGGGGAGAGGACCAACCCTCCCCCGACGTTCCCCCGTGATGGAGGCCGGCCGGTCCGACAACGGGGTTATCCTGGCACCGGCGTGCAAAAGAGGGCATCTGAGGCCATGAGTCTTGTCCGCAACGTCGGCACCATCGGCGGGCTCACACTGCTGAGCCGCATCTTCGGCTTTGCCCGCGATATCCTCCTCGCCCGCGTACTGGGCGCAGGGCTTGCCGCCGACGCCTTCCAGCTTGCCTTCGTCCTTCCCAACACCTTCCGGCGGCTCTTCGCCGAGGGCGCCTTCTCGGTCGCCTTCGTGCCGATGTACACGCGCACGCTGGCTGCGGACCCGTCCGAGGGCGGCGGTGAAGACGCGGCCAACCGCTTTGCCAGTGACGTCCTTTCGGTCTTCGTGTGGGTCCTGCTCGGCTTTTCCGCGATTGCCATGATCGCGATGCCCGCAATCGTCTGGCTGCTGGCGGGCGAGTACCAGGAGGTGCCCGGCAAGTTCGAGCTGGCCGTCGCGCTCAGCCGCACGACCTTTCCCTATCTTGGCCTTGTCAGCCTCGTCGCGATGCTCTCGGGCGTGCTCAACGCCCATTCGAAATTCGCGCCCGGCGCCTTCGTGCCAGTGCTCCTCAACGTGGTCCTCATCACCGGCATCGTCACCGGCTATTTTCTCGGCAAGGCGAGCGGTTCGGACCAGATCATCGCCTGGTGCGTAGCCATTGCGGTCAGCGCGTCGGGCGTCGCGCAGCTGGTCTACATGGCCTGGGCCACGCGCAAGGCGGGGGTGAAGCTTCAGGTCCGGGCCCCGCGCTTCACCAAGGACGTGCGCAAGCTGGGCATGCTGATCCTGCCGGCCACCTTCGGTGCGGGCGTCTACCAGATCAGCCAGTTCGTCGACACGTTCTTCGCGACCTCGCTTGAACAGGGCTCGCTCACGCTGCTGAAGTACGCAGACCGCCTGAACCAGATGCCGCTGGGCATCGTGGGCATTGCGCTGGGCACCGCGATCCTGCCGATGCTGGCGCGTCACATCCAGTCGCACGACGATGCCGGCGCGCAGCGCCTCCAGGCCAACGCGGTCGAGATCGCGTGCCTGCTCACCCTGCCCGCCGCCGTCGCTCTTGCCATCTGCGCGCCCGCCTTCGTCACCGCCTTCTTCGTGGGCGGCAAGATGACCCAGGCCCATGGCGACACGATGGCCGCCATCGTCGTGGCCCTCGTCTGCGGCCTGCCCTCCTACGTTCTGGTCAAGGTCTTCCAGCCCGCCTTCTTCAGCCGCGAGGACACCCGCACCCCGGTGTGGATCGCGGCCGGGACGCTGATCGTGAACATCGCCGTCAACATCGCGGTCGTCCCGCGTTTCGGCATCGTCGGCCTGGCCGCTGCCACCGCCTTTACCTCCACGCTCAACGTGGCGACGCTCTACATCATCCTGCAGCTGCGCGGCTGGTTCCACTTCACCGCCCGGCTCGGCTCGCGCATCGCGCGCCAGATCGTGGCCAGCGCGGTGATGGGCGCGGCGCTCTGGGCGCTGATGCCGCTCATGGCAAGCCGCTATGACGGCAACGTCTTCGAGAAGGTCTGGTCGCTCGCTGCCCTGTGCGTCTCGGGCATGATCGTCTTTTTCGTGACCGCCTATCTTGTCGGCGCACTCGACAAGGACCTCCTTGCCCAGCTACGGCGGCGCCGACCGGCCGCCAAAACCGAACCGGTCACTCCTACGGACTAACCACAGGCACGAAAAACCATGCGTATCGTCTCCGGCATCCAGCCCACGGGCAACCTTCACCTTGGCAACTACCTGGGCGCCATCAAGAACTGGGTGAAGATGCAGGACGACGTGGCCGCCGAGGGGGGGCAGAGCCTCTACTTCCTGGCCGACCTGCATGCGATCTCGATGCCGCACGATCCCAAGGCGCTTTCGGCCAACACCCGCGAAATGACCGCCGCGCTCGTCGCCTGCGGGATCGACCCCGAGCGTTCGATCCTGTTCAACCAAACCCAGGTGCCCCAGCACGCCGAACTGCAGTGGCTGCTCAACGGCACGGCGCGCATGGGCTGGCTCAGCCGCATGACCCAGTTCAAGGACAAGTCGGGCAAGAACCGCGAAGGCGCTTCGGTCGCGCTGTTCACCTACCCGGTGCTCCAGGCCGCCGACGTGCTGCTCTACCAGGCAACCCACGTTCCCGTGGGCGAGGACCAGAAGCAGCATCTGGAACTGGCCCGCGATATCGCGCAGAAGTTCAACAACGACTTCGCGAGCGAGGAGACGCCGGTCTTCACCCTGCCGACCCGATCATCCCGCCCGAGGCTGCGCGGATCATGTCCCTGCGCGACGGTTCGGCCAAGATGAGCAAGTCCGACCCCTCCGACATGGCGCGCATCAACCTCACCGACGATGCCAACACGATCATGAAGAAGGTCAAGAAGGCCAAGAGCGACGCCGAACCGCTCCCCAGCGAAAAGGCGGGCCTGGAAGGCCGTGCAGAGGCCAACAACCTCATCGGGATCTACTCGGCCATGACCGGGCAGAGCGTGGAGCAGATCCTCGCCGATTTCGGGGGTGAAGGCTTCGGCAAGTTCAAGCCCGCGCTCGGCGAAGTGCTGGTGGAGAAGCTTGCCCCCATCAACGAGCGCTTCAACGAACTGCGCAAGGACTACACCGCGCTCGACGCGATCCTCGCCAAGGGCGCTGAAAAGGCGCGCACGCTCGCGCTGCCTACGCTGCACGCGGCCTACGACGCGCTGGGCCTCGTCCGCGGCTGAGTGAGACACACGGGAGGGGGCGATACCATCGGCCTTGTCCCCTCCCTGTTTGTCTCCCCAGACGCTTAACGCCCCCCGCCAGCAGCATCGCCGCGCCGGACATCTGCGCGGCCGCACCATATTGCCCCTTGCCCCCGATCCAGTCGGAATCGATGGGCTCTTCCCCCTGTGAACTGATCCGCCAGATCGCCTCTGCATTGCGGCGTGCCGCCTCGCGCAGGGCCTGCTTGTCAGGCCCCTCGGGCAGGGCATCCATCAGGTAGGCGAGGTGGAAGGCGAAGATGCCCTTGAAGGCCAGGCCATCAGCGCCGATTTCCGGGACGGGCTCACGCAGGGTGCCATCGGGATGGGCCAGGGTGGCAAGGGCGCTGCGGGCGGTTGCCACCGCGCGGGCCCGGTAGATCGGCGCGCCCGTCATTTCGGTCAGGTCCGAGAGACCCGAGAGCAGCACGCCCTGGTTGTAGGTCCAGCGCGGCTGGCCGTTGTTGCGGCAGATCCCGGTCTTCGCATCGATCACGAGCCCATCGTTCACCAGCCCGTCCGCGCCGATCATGCCCGAGGCCCCGAGCCAGCCCCAGGTGCGCAGCGCCCAGGCGCGGTACTCCTCCTGGCCCGTTGCCCGGTAGAGCCGTGTCGCGGCGGTCAGCAGAAGCTCGTTGGTGATCGCGTTCTTGTAGGTGTGGCGCGGGTTCCACCACATGCCCCCACCGCAGGTCCCGTCCCAATGGCTCCGGACCAGTTCCGCGAAGGTACGCGCGGCGTAGTCGAGCAGCGCCGGGTCGCGCTCCATCTGCCAGCCATCGACACTGGCGATCACCGCCCAGAGCGCATCATCATTGAGCGCAAGGCGGCTGTGGTTGCGCAGCGCCGCGTGGATGCGCGTGTCCCAGCGGGTATCGCCGGTGCGCGCGCGATAGGCCATGAGCACGTCCGCCAGCACGAAGCGCTGCCAGCCGCCTGCACGCTCCCAATCGCCTTCCGGCCCCAGGTTCTCACGCCACCAGCGCGCATCAAGGAGAGCCAGGGCCTGCCCCGCGCGCAGATCCCACGCCGGAGCCGCTCCTGGCGCTTCGCTCGCGGCCTGCGCGGCGTCGGCAAGCGGCACAAGCGCAAGCGCAGCGCCCAGCACCAGCCCGCTCCACCATCGCATCGCGCTCACCCGAGCAGCTTCGCACGGCGCTTCGCCCAGGCCTCGGCCAGCGGCGTCACCTCGCCCAGTGCTTCAAGCCCCGCACGATCTTTCTTGTGGTCCCCGGCAATGAGCAGGCCGAAGACGCGGGCCACGCTCCAGGCCGGATAGGGCCTCTCGACAAGCTCCAGCGCATCGCCAGCCGCGACCTCGCCCTCTTCCAGGACCCGGTAGTACCAGCCCGAGCGCCGCGTCGCCACGACACCGGCCATCACCCTGGCGCCATCGAAGCGGTGGTCGAGCTTCCAGCAGGGCTGGCGCCCTTGCGCGACTTCGACGAGCGCGCTGCCCATGCGGAAGCAATCCCCGATGCAGACCTCCTCCTCGCGCAAGCCCTGGGTCGAGATGTTCTCCCCGAAGGCCCCTTCGCCTTCGAGCAGCGGATGCCCGCCGAGCACCTCGCGCCAGTGGGCGTAGTGATCGTGGGGGTAGTGGTGGATCGCCTTTTCCGGTCCGCCGTGGACCGAAAGGTCGGCCTGCCGGTCGCCTTCCAGGCCCAGCCAGCCGACCTTCACAGGCCCTTCCACGGCCCGCTTGGCGATGGCGCTGTGTTCATCGGCTGCGCGAAAGCGCGCCACCGTACCGCAGTTGACCGAGAGAATACGCATGAACCGGACTCGCTTTCTCCGTGCAAAGTGCCTATATCACAGGGCGTTGCCTAACCCCTGTTCGACGTGCGGAAAATGGAAAATCGCGCAGGTCTGCCCGATTCACGCGTTTGCAGTTCACCGCAAGCCCGGCGCCATTCAACCGCTATTCAGACCCGGAACGGCAATATCGTGAAGAGCCTCATCGGTTCGCCCCCTCCCGCGGGGCCGGGAATTCAACCCTGCCGATTGCCCAGACAGAGGCCAGTGGAGTGAATAGGATGACCCAGAATTACGGCCAACCGGGACGCACCCCGCTCGCCGCGCACCTGCGCATGGCGCTGGCCGCGCTCATGCTCGTGGCGGTGAGCGCCTGCGCGACGCCTTTCAAGGCGGACGTCTCGCGCTTCCAGTCGCAGCTGCCCGCCCCGGCAGGACAGACGTTCGCGGTCGTGGCCGACGACGAGAAGCTCGAAGGCGGCCTCGAATTCGCGCAGTACGCAGGGCTTGTCGCCAAGCAGATGGCCGAGCTTGGCTACACGCCCACGCGCGATCCTGCGACCGCGGACATGATCGTGCGCTTCGACTATGGCATCGACACCGGCCGTGAACGCGTGCGCTCGCGCATGTCGCCCTATTACGACCCCTGGTACGGCTATGGCCGCTTCGGTGGCTACGGCCGCTTCGGGGGCTTTTACGGCGGTCCGTGGCGCTATGGCTTCTACGATCCCTACTTCGATGGCGGCATGAACTCGTACACCGTGTTCACCAGCGGCATCGAAGTGAAGATCGACCGTGCCGCCGATGGCCAACGCCTCTTCGAAGGCAAGGCCCAGGCCCTCTCGACCTCGAACAGCCTGCAATATCTGGTCCCCAATCTCGTCGAAGCGATGTTTACCGATTTTCCCGGGAACTCGGGCGAGACCGTGCGCATTACAGTGGCACCTGAAGACAAGTAATCTTGCATCTTCCACGATATTGACGGGCTCCCTACTGGGAGACACCGAGGGGCGGGTCCGTCGCAAGGCGGGCTCGCCCTAAGCTTTTGGGGCCTTGCTGCCGCCCTATTCCGACCTCAGACTGGCCCGCCCCACCTCTTTGGGAGACCCCGCGAGGATGAACACCTTCATGGCGATCATGTCCCAGCTTTTCTGGGGCGTTACCGTGGGCGCGCTGGAAGCGGCCTTCGCGACTGTCGCGCGCGGGGCCTTTGCCGTGTTCGGTCTTGGCGGTGCGGGTTGGTGGATGGTGAAGCGCCGGCGTGAGCGGCAGGAACGGCGCAGCAACGCCAGGAACGAGGACTGAGGGCAACCACGCCCCATGACGTCCTTGGCGAATTCCTCAGCGAAATCGCCCAGCCCACCGCCGAATACACGAGCGACGAAATCCGAAAAACGCTGGGGCTGGCGTGGGTGCCTGCCTGGCCTGATCGTCCCTGGCGTCGGCCTTTGCGGCCCTGGCCTGGTGGCTCACCCTCTAGGGCGCCCCCTTTCCGGGCTCAGTTGCCGAGCGCGGTCACGCCGCCGGTCGAGCCGAAGCCGCCCTCACCGCGTACGGTCTCATCCAGCTCCTCGACCTCAAGCCAGGTCGCCTGGGTGACAGGCGCGAGCACGAGCTGCGCGATACGGTCCCCGCGCACGATCGAGAAATCCTCCGCCCCGTGGTTGATGAGGATGACCTTCAGCTCCCCGCGGTAATCCGAATCGATGGTACCCGGCGTGTTGGGCACGGTGATCGCATGCTTGAGCGCGAGCCCTGAACGCGGGCGCACCTGGATTTCGAAGCCTTCGGGGATCGCCATAGCGAGGCCGGTTGCGACCGCGTGGCGCGCGCCCGGGGCAATCGTGACATCTTCGGCCGAGACCACGTCCATCCCCGCCGCGCCCGCCGTCGCATAGGCGGGTAGCGGCAGGCCCTTGCCGTGGGGCAGGACCTTCAGCGGCACAGGGACATTAGCTGGCGAATGCATCGATCATCCTTTCAACAAGGAGATGGGCGACCTCCTCCTTGGGCATTTCGGGGAGCGAGATCACGTCGTCGCCGCGCACGATGTGGACCGCGTTGGCGTCCCCGCCCATGACATCGCCCGAAACGTCGTTGGCGATGATCCAGTCCGCACCCTTACGCTTGCGCTTGTCGGTGGCGTACTTGATCACGTCGTTGGTCTCGGCGGCAAAGCCGATAAGGAGCGGCGGACGGTCCGGGCGCGAGGCCACGGTCGCCAGGATGTCCGGATTTTCGGTCAGGAGCAAGGCGGGCGGGGCGGACCCGCGCTTCTTGAGCTTCTGACCTGCAACGCTCACCGGGCGCCAGTCGGCCACGGCCGCGACCATCACGCCGATGTCGGCGGGCAGCGACTGCTTGACCGCCTCGGCCATGTCGAGCGCGCTTTCCACGTCGATACGGTCGACGCCGGGCGGCGTGGGCAGATGCACTGGCCCCGCCACCAGCGTGACCCGCGCGCCCGCGCGTGCGGCCGCAGCCGCGATGGCGAAGCCCTGCTTGCCCGAAGACCGGTTGGCGATGTAGCGGACCGGGTCGATCGGCTCCCAGGTGGGGCCTGCCGTGACCAGCACGTGGCGTCCCGAAAGCGGCCCTTCGCCCTGCACGAAGGGAGTCATGTCGTACCCCCCACCGGCCAGCATGGTGGGATGCGCGTAAGGGTCTTCGCCCGCGAGCGGCTGGGCGCGCATGAAGTCGCCGTGCGCGGAGGTAAGGTGGTTCATCGCCTCGGGATCGGTCGGCGGAGCGGCGCGGGCCGCCCCCTTCTTGGCCATGAGCGGCGATGCGGAGAAATCGGCAGGCGCCGCCTCGGACGTGCTCTCGCCGCCGCCCAGGTCCACCGCCTTCTTCGCCTTGCCAGCACCGCCGCGCAGGATCATCCCGCCCGACAGGCCGCCAAGGCCCATGCCGCCCTCGTCCTGTTCTTCGGGCTCGGGATCGTCGAACTCGGGCTGCCAGACCTGACCGTCGCCACCCGTTGCGGGAGGCAGGCCGGGAAAGCTCTGGTCGTAGGTCACTTCGCCCGGAAGCGGGGCCACCTCGACGGGGCCAAGGCCCAGCCCCCAGGCGATACGCTGCCAGATCGCGACCGGGTCGGGCAGACGGCCGGGGCCGTACTCGCCGCAGGCCATCGTGCCCTCGTCGGGCTCCATCACGTCAACGCCCACATCGCGCAGGACCTGCACGTTGCGCGCAGTCGCCGGGTGCTGCCACATGCGCACGTTCATCGCCGGCACCGCCATCACTGGCGCGTCGGTGGCAAGCAGCATGGTGGTGGCAAGATCGTCGGCAATGCCTGAGGCCATCTTGGCAAGAAGATTGGCGGTCGCCGGACAGATCACGATGAGGTCGGCCGCGCGGCTAAGCTCGATATGCCCCATCTCGACCTCGTCCTTGAGATCGAAGAGCGAGGTGTAGACCGGGTTCCCCGACAGCGCGGCGAGCGCCATGGGCGTGACGAACTGCGCGCCGCCCTCGGTCAGGACGCAGGTCACCTCGCCGCCTTCCTTGCGGATGTGGCGGACAAGCTCGCAGGCCTTGTAGGCCGCGATGCCGCCGCCGATGACCAGGAGAATACGCGGTCCGTTCATGGTTCTGGCTTCTGCAACAGCACTCATCATCACGCAATCGGTTTGGAGGAAAAGAACGCAGGTACGCTGCCGCCCGGGGCGCAGGCGAGGTCGCTGTCGAGAAGACTACGGCCTTCGGACAAGCGCTCTTTCGAACGCAAGGTTCCGGCAAGGCGGCACGGGACGGTCATGCCCCCTGCCCTGCAGCAACGCGCAGCGCAAACTCCCACAGGGCCCAGGCCCTGCGCGTTACAGCATCATGTTCCAGTACGTTACCGCCCATGCGGCCATGCCCCCCGCGATTGCCGCGAGAATATAACCACCAAGGTGGTTACCATCGGGTTTACGCTTACGTTCCCAGAGCAGATCGATTTCGGGGAGCGGTGCCTGCTCGGGTGCGCCGCCCTTGGGGGGGAAGCGTTCCTCGATCCGGCGCACCAGCGCGGGCAGACGCGCGACCGTCGCCAGGTCCTCGCGCAGGCGGTCAGCAATGACGGCCTCGGGGCCCAGTTCGTCGCGGATCCAGTCCTTCACGAAAGGCGCGGCGACATCCCACATGTTGATCTGCGGGTCGAGCGCGGTCGCCAGCCCCTCGACCATGACCATGGTCTTCTGCAGCAGCAAAAGGTGAGGCTGCACGGCCATGTCGAAATCGCGGGTGATCGCAAAAAGCCCGTCGAGCATCTGCCCGACCGAAAGCTCGGACACGGGCTTTCCGCGCATGGGCTCGCCCACCGCGCGCAGCGCCGTCGCGAAATCCTCGACCGAATGGTAACTCGGCACGTACTGCGCCTCGAAGTGAATTTCGGCGACGCGCTTGTAGTTGCCGGTGGTCAGGCCATAGAGGATCTCGGCCAGCCACAGCCGCGCCTGGCGGTTGATGCGCCCCATGATGCCGAAATCGATGGCAACGATGGTGGCGTCCTCGGGCGTGCCCTGCACGAACAGGTTGCCCTGGTGCATGTCGGCGTGGAAGAAACCGGCCGAAATCGCCTGCTTGAGGAAGGTGAGCACGAGGCGGTGGGCAAGTTCGGGCAGGTCGTAGCCCGCTGCCTTCATCGCCTCCAGGTTGCTCATCTTGATGCCGTCGACCCACTCGAGCGTCAGGACCTGGCCGTTGGTGCGCTCCCAGTCGATGGCGGGGATGCGGTAGCCCTCGACCGCCTTCATGCCATCGGCCAGCTCGGAAGCCGAGGCGGCCTCGCGCCTCAGGTCCAACTCGCGCACGGTCCAGCGCTTGAGATTGGCGATCACCGCGCGCGGGCGCAGGCGCGCGGCCTCGCCCCCGAAGGCCTCCAGATGCGCGGCGGCCCACTCGTAGGTCTCGACATCGCGGTTGAACTGCTCGCGAATGCCCGGACGCAGCACCTTCACCGCCACCTTGCGCCCGTCGAGCGTGGTCGCGGCGTGGACCTGCGCGATCGAGGCCGCGCCGATGGGCTGCTCCTCGAAGGTCGCGAAGATGTCTTCCAGCGGACGCTCGAAGCTTTCCTCGACACGCTTGCGGATGAGCGCGAAGTCCACCGGCGGCAGGCTGTCCTGCAGCGTCAGCAGGTTGCGCGCGGGGCCCTCGCCGACAAGGTCGGGGCGCGTTGCAAGCGCCTGGCCCAGCTTGATCGCGGCCGGGCCGATCGAGCCGAAGGCGCCGGCGTAGTCGGGCTCGTCTCCCTGCTTGGCCCCAAAGCGTGCGACGCGGCACAGGCGCTTGACCGGTGCGGGCGCGTTGCGGTCGTTCTCGATCCCGCGCAGCGCGCCGTGGCGAGCGAGGACCCGGCCCCATTTCAGGAGCCTGCGAATATGCGTCAGTCGGGACGTCACAGTGTCTGCCTCAGACCTTCCAGCCCGAGTGGATCGCGACAAGACCGCCCAGGATTGGCTCGACCTTGGTGTGCTTGAAGCCGGCCGCGCGAATCATGCCTTCGAACTCGGGCATGGGCGGGAAGCGGCGGATGGATTCGATGAGGTAGCGGTAGGAGTCCGCATCGCCCGCGATCATCTTGCCCAGCTTGGGAACCAGCTTGTGCGAGTAGGCGTCGTAGACTTCCTTGAAGCCGGGCCACTGCGTCGTCGAGAACTCGAGGCAGAAGAAGCGCCCGCCGTACTTGAGCACGCGGTGCGCCTCGGCCAGCGCCTTGTCGATGTGGGTGACGTTACGGATACCGAAGGCGATGGTGTAGGCGTCGAAGTGGCGATCGGGGAAGCTCAGCTCCTCGGCGTTCTGGCGCGACCACACGAGGGTGTCGATGCCGCGCTCCATCGCGCGTTCGATACCGACATCGAGCATGTCCTGGTTGATGTCCGAGACCGTGACGATGGCGCCCTTGGCCTCCATGCGGAAGGCGATGTCGCCGGTGCCGCCCGCCATGTCGAGGATCTGCTCGCCCGCGCGGGGTTTCACCCGGCGCACGAAGTCGTCCTTCCACACCCGGTGCATGCCAGCCGACATGGCATCGTTCATGATGTCGTACTTGCGCGCGACGTTCGAGAAGATGGCACCGACCTTGCCGGCCTTCTCCTCGGCGGCGACCTCTTCGTACCCGAAGGAAACCGTTTCACTCATGACTCAGTCCTCTAGCCCCGTGGTGCGCGGAGCGCCACTGGTGATTTTGCACCTGCGCGCAGTGCAAACGCACCCAGCACGATGCCCGCCAGGATGAGGCCCATGCCGACGGCGTGGAAGAGCGCGATATCCTCGCCCAGCAGCAGCGCGGACAGGAGCGCGCCGAAGAGCGGCATCAGCGTGATCCCCTGCCCCGCACGCGCCGGGCCCAGCTGCATGGTCGCGGCGATATAGATGAAATAGGCCAGCACCGAGGGAAACAGCCCGACATAGACGAAAGCCCCCACGACCGGCCAGGACCAGACGACGGTCAGCCCGCGCGCGGCCTCGAAGGCGGCGAGCGGGGCCAGCGCGATGGCGCCCAGCAGAAAGGTCAGGAACACGAAGACCGGCGCATCCACTTCAGGCTTCTTGCGCAGGAGAACCGTGTAGAAGGCCCAGCACACCACCCCGCACAGGATCAGCGCATCGCCCAGCCCTCCGATCTCGAGCGCCTCCACCGCGGCCCAATCCCCGCGAAAGACGATGAAGAGCACGCCCAGGGTCGAGACCGCCACGCCGGCAACCTGCAAGCCCGCCGGGCGCCCCCGGAAAAGCAGGAAGTCGAACAGGAGCACGCACGTCGGCACTGCGGCCTGGAGTAGCAACGCATTCGTCGCGCTGGTGTGGTGGAGCCCGGAATAGACGAAGGAATTGAAACAGACGACGCCCAGAAACCCCAGCAGGACAAGCCACCCGGCCCGCGCCCGCACCTGAGGCCACTGCGCGCGCAGCTTGGGGAGCGCCAGCGGGGCCACGAACAGGACCGCGATCACCCAGCGCCCGAAGGCCAGCGTGAACGGCGGAATATCCGCGCGCACCGCCCGCCCGACAATGGAATTGCCCGCCCAGAACAGCATGACCAGCCCCAGCATGAGGAAGGGACGCAACGCGGAGGACGACGAGGGGTGGGATGGAGAGGAATCGGCCATGGCGGGGGACTTACCCTGCCCGCACTGCTCTGGCGACGGCAAAGCGCCGTCCTCTCGGACGCGTCCCATGCGCAGGCGTCTTATTCGCAAGCAACGCCGTCGCGTCCCGGTCGAGCCCGCGCCGATAGCCCGCCTCGCCCCGCCGCAAGGGGGCCCGTCCCGCGGCGCGCACCGCCGCGCAGCTGGGATAGTAGGTCCCTGCCCCCTCCACAGCCCCAGACTGGACGGAGGGAGCAGACGGCACAGTCGGCCGCGGCCCCGCGGACGGCCGATGGCAATGGTAGTCCCCCGTGCGACGATTGTGGTGACAGCCACTGCGATCGAGGCCGCCTGGATGCGCCAGAGCGGGCCCACAGACGAAACCGCCCGCAAGACAGGCCAGCGCGAGAAAGGCGCGCCTCGGAAAGGTAACGAAAAGCATGAGGAAGAGCCTCTAGGAGATGCCCCTTACAATTTTGTAAGCCGAGGCCGTCACCTGCACACCTCTCGCATCCCTCGCCAATCGTACCTACACAGGCAGCACCATGCCCGAACTTCCCGAAGTCGAAACGACTGTGCGCGGCCTTGCCCGCTTTCTCGATGGCGAGCGGATTGCCCGCGTTGCCGTGAACCGCCCCGACCTGCGCCGCCCCTTCCCGCCCGATCTCGTCCAGACGCTGACGGGCGCGCGCGTGACCGGCATGGGACGGCGCGCCAAGTACGGCCTTGTCCATACTGACCGCGAGGTCACCATGGTCTTTCACCTGGGCATGTCGGGCCGCTGGCGGATCGAGCCCGAACGCCCCGAGAAGCACGACCACCTCGTCCTCACCACTGGTGCCGGCCATACGCTCGCCCTCAATGACGCGCGCCGCTTCGGCTCGGTCGATCTCGTTCCCAGCGCGAGCCTGGAAAGTTGGGGGCCGTTTGCGAAGATGGGCCCCGAGCCGCTTGGCCCGGACCTCACGCCCGCCCACCTCAAGACCGCCTTCAAGGAGCGAATCGCTCCTGTGAAACTGCTCCTCCTCGACCAGGGAATCGTCGCGGGGCTGGGCAACATCTACGTGTGCGAAGCGCTCTTCCGTTCGGGCATCCGACCCGACAAGGCGGCGGGCAAAGTCACCCTCCCCGCGCTCAAACGACTCGTCCCCACGATTCGCGACGTGCTCACCGAATCGATCGCGGCGGGCGGCTCGACCATCCGCGACTACGCCCAGCCCACCGGAGAACTGGGCTATTTCGCGACTTCCTGGCAGGTCTATGGACGCGAGGGCGAAGCTTGCCTATGTGGCGCGCCAGTCCTGCGCTTCGTGCAGGGCGGGCGCAGCACCTTCTGGTGCCGGAAATGCCAGAAATGAGCCATTCCCGACACGCGCTGCATCTTGACGAAATCGGGCCTCACCGCTATGGGGCGCGCTTTCCGGCGAATCCGTTCGCCAAATTTTCGAGATTCGACCAGGCAAGGGGCCGCGAGGCGGCCAGACAGAGGAACGTTAATGGCCAATACGCCGCAAGCCCGTAAGCGCATCCGTCGCAATGAGCGTCGTGCACTGATCAACACCAACCGCATGAGCCGCATCCGCACCTTCGTGAAGAAGGTCGAGAGCGCCATCGCCGGTGGTGACAAGACCGCAGCTTCGGCCGCGCTCAAGGAAGCCCAGCCCGAGCTCGCCCGTGGCGTGCTCCACAAGAACACCGCAGCGCGCAAGATGTCGCGTCTGACGAAGCGCGTTTCGGCGCTCTGATCCTTTCCTGATTCGCCCGGAACGGACCTCCGATCCGGGCCAAAATCAGTACGAAAGTGGAACAAGGCCGGGGAGGCGATCCCCGGCCTTGTTGCGTTCCGGGCAGGTGTTTCCAACTCGTTTGACGAAAGCCTAGGAAACACCGCGATTCGCCGCAGCGAAATCCGCAAACCCTTGGAATTCCGCCACAAAACACTTTTGTTACGGCGTTTCCCGCAGACTTACGTGAGTCAACTGCCTTAAATTTTTTTATTTTGGGATGGCCGTCTTGCCTGTGGGCCAAAGCCCTCCCTAAAAGGACTTCCGGTCGTTGCGGAACTGGCCGGGCAAATCGCGATAGAGTGGATCGAGCGGCTGCAAAAGAGCTTTTGCAGCGCGGGGAGGTTTTGTCCCCAGCGAGGTCCGCTTTCGTCGCATTTGCCGCATTCGCATTCGGTTTTTCAGGTGTGCCACGTTGGTTTTGGCAGCGAACCAGGGGAGTTCGGTAAGGTGTCAGTATCGTCAACGGGTCAGGGCGCAGGCAGCGCAAGCAAGAAGGTCAAGGCAGTCAAAGTGACGACGGAAGAGGAGCGTGAAGCGGTGAACCTCGCAGCGGACTGGGCTGACATCAGCCAAGGCCTGCGCAAGGACCTTGGCCACCAGGCGCACAGCCAGTGGATCAAGCCGATTCAGCCGGGCAACTACTGCAAGGAAACCGGCACGCTCGATCTCTATCTCCCCACCGAATTTTCGGCCAACTGGGTGAATGATCGCTTTGCCGACCGTCTCTCGCTGGCCTGGAAGATCGCGCGCCCCGACGTGCGCCACGTGCGCATCCTGGTTCAGCCCGGCCGTCGCCAGCTCCCCGAGCTGCGTCTTGGCAGCAGCGGCCGCCCCAGCCGTGCGCCCGCGAACGATTCGGCCCATAGCGCAGGCGATCCCCTTTCCGCCGCGCTCTCGGGCGAAGCCTTCACCGCGCTGGGCCAGGGCCCGGCCGGCATCGACGCCTCGCAGACCTTCTCCTCGTTCGTGACCGGCGAGAGCAACGTCCTTGCCTGCAACGCCGCGCAGCGCATGGCCGCAACCGAAACGCCGCAGTTCTCCCCGCTCTACCTCAAGGCCTCGACGGGCCAGGGCAAGACGCACCTGCTGCACGCGATCGGCCACGCCTACCTCACGAATCACCCGCACGCTCGGATCTTCTACTGCTCGGCCGAACGCTTCATGGTCGAGTTCGTCCAGGCACTGCGCCAGAACCAGATGATCGAGTTCAAGGCGCGCCTGCGCGGCTTCGACCTCCTTCTGGTCGACGACATCCAGTTCATCATCGGCAAGGCCTCGGCCCAGGAAGAGCTGCTCTACACGATCGACGCGCTCCTCGCCGAGGGCAAGCGCCTAGTCTTCGCCGCCGACCGTGCGCCCCAGGCGCTCGACGGGTCGAGCCGCGCCTTCTCTCGCGCCTCTCGATGGGCCTCGTCGCCGACATCCAGCCCGCCGACATCGAACTGCGCCGCGCGATCCTGGAGAACCGCCTGCAGCGCTTCGCCTCGATCGACGTGCCCACCGACGTCGTCGAATTCCTGGCGCGCACGATCAACCGGAACGTGCGTGAACTGGTCGGCGGCCTCAACAAGCTGATCGCCTACGCCCAGCTCACCGGCCAGCAGGTCTCGCTGCAGCTGGCCGAGGAACAGCTCACCGACATCCTTTCGGCCAACCGCCGCCGCATCACGATCGACGAGATCCAGCGCACGGTCTGCCAGTTCTACCGCATCGACCGCACCGAAATGAGCTCGAAGCGCCGCGCCCGCGCCGTGGTGCGCCCGCGCCAGGTCGCGATGTACCTCGCCAAGGTGCTCACCCCGCGCTCGTACCCCGAGATCGGCCGCAAGTTCGGTGGCCGCGACCACTCGACGGTGATCCACGCGGTGCGCCTCATCGAGGAACTGCGCACCCGCGATGCCGACATGGATGGCGACGTGCGCAGCCTGCTGCGCCAGCTCGAAAGCTGATCTGCGCGGCCAGGGCCGCAACACGACAGATTGCACAAAGGGGCGCTCGGGCAACCGGGCGCCCCTTTTGCATGCCTGCATAAACACCATGATCGCGCAAAACAACGTTAACCCGCGTACACCCTTGGCGCGAGTATTTAAGGTAAAGCGACAGAAGCGACCCAATATACAGACACGAAAAGCCGCAGGAGCCCCCACCATGCGCTTTTACAACGCAACGACTTTCCTGTTTCGCCGCCATTACGAATGGCGCATTCTTTTCATCTGCTTCTTCGCGGTGCACGTACCACTTCTGGCGACGCTCGCCTTCCAGGCCTTTTCGGGAGGCTGGTCGGTCCCCACGCTCATCGTCGTACTCGGCGCGACGCTGGCCGGGACGATCTTCGGCGTGCTCGCCATCCATGGCCTGCTCTCCCCCATCCGCAAGGCCACCAATCTGCTGCGCGCGATCCAGGCAGGCGAACACCCGGGCGCAATCCCCACCGGCAGCGATGACCTGGTGGGCCGCCTGCTCGACGGGGTCATCGTCGCCGCGCACGAATCCTCCACGCGCATCGCCAGGCTGGAAACGCTGAGCGAGCACGATCCCCTGACCGGACTGCTCAATCGCCGGGGATTCAGGAAGGCGGCCGAACGCACCCTCTCCCGTCCCGGAAACGCCGTTCTCGCCCTGATCGATCTCGACCATTTCAAGCTGGTCAACGACCGATTCGGCCACGAGGCGGGTGACACACTGCTGCGCAAGCTCGCCCAGGCCCTGGAAGCAGACTTGCGTCGCAGCGATGTGTGCTGCCGTTGGGGCGGGGAGGAATTCGCGCTGCTCTTTCCCGACACGCTGGTCGACGAGGCGCGCCTCGTGATGGAGCGCCTGCGCGCCTCGATTGCGCTCGACACCGGACTCCTCGACGAGGCCTGGCCAGTCACCCTGTCCTGCGGCCTTGCCCCCTTGCGCTCCCTCACCGAACTGGACGAGGCGAGCCGCCGCGCCGACGCCGCGCTCTACGAGGCCAAGGAAGCCGGGCGCAACCGGGTGCGCATCGCTCGCTCCTGAGCGCCCCTGCCCCCGTCCGCATCCGCGCTTGATAGAGTCCCCCCGCCTGCTCTAGGGCATGGCCATGCGCGCCGCTCACGAGATCGCCCTTCCCGCCACCTTTCCCGAGGCCGCCCTGCGCGCCGGGCGCGGGCGATGCCCCCGCTGCGGCGAGGCGCACCTCTTTCGCAAGTGGCTCAAACCCAACGAGAGCTGTGCCTCGTGCGGGGTGGACCTCACGCACCAGCGCGCGGATGACTTCCCCGCCTACATCGCCATGATCGTGACCGGGCACCTGATGGCCCCGATCGTCATTGCGCTGTCCAAGGACTTTGCCCTGGAGCCGCTCGCGATCTTCCTCATCGTCATCCCGCTCGCGCTGGCAATGATGCTGGGCATGCTCCAGCCGGTGAAAGGCGCGGTGATCGCGGCGCAGTGGTGGTTCGGCCTGCACGGGTTCGTGCGCGAGAGACCCCTTGCCAGCGAGGGCGATGCGCCATGAGCCTGGCCCCTGAACGCCTCGCGCGCTTTGCGCGCCATATCGTGCTGCCCGAAATCGGCGGAGCGGGCCAGGCGGCGCTCGCCAATTCGCATGTGGTCCTGATCGGCTGCGGCGGCATTGGCAGTCCAGCCCTGCAGTACCTGGCCGCAGCCGGTATAGGACGCCTCACGCTGGTCGACGATGACGTCGTGGACGTCAGCAACCTCCAGCGTCAGACGATTTTCACGCCATCGGATGTCGGCACGCCCAAGGCGGAAGCGGCGGCCGAATGGGTGCGGCGGTTTGATCTTGGTCTGGAAGTGACGGCCGTGGTCGAACGGCTGGGGGGAGACAACGCCGACCGGATTCTTCCCGACGCGGATCTGGTATTGGACGGGTGTGACAATTTCGCGACTCGCCTCGCGGTGTCAGATGCCTGTGTTGCGCGTGCCATACCACTGACAAGCGCGGCGATCGGGCGCTTCCAGGGGCAGGTCGCAAACTTCGCCGGACACCGCGAAGACCAGCCCTGCTACCGCTGCTTCGTGGGCGATGCCTTCGACGCGCAGGACTGCGACACCTGCGCCGCCGACGGCGTGCTGGGCGCCATGGTGGGCATGGTCGGAACCTTCGCGGCGATGCACGCGATCCGCGTTCTGGTGGATGGTCACGCGGCCTTTGGCGATCCGAAATACGGATCGCTGACCCTGATCGACGGGATGAATCCGGGAATGCGCTCGATCCGCATTGCCAAGGACCCCGCCTGCTCGGCCTGCGGAGCGTAAAACAGGAAGAGTATTCCAGGGGTCATCACCCATTGACCCCCAAATCGGCCCCCTCGCCTCACTTAGCCGAGGGGGCGCATGGAACGTGAGCTAGACAGTTTGGGGAGCCCGAGGGCGATGGCCCTCGGAAAGTCCCGTCTTCCCCCCCTACCCCTGAAGCATCTCCTCCACCCAGGCCGGGACCGTCTGCGTGGCCGGACCATGGCGCGCCTCGTCGAACCAGTCGGTCCCCTGCGAGGGTTCCAGGTTCAGCTCCAGCGTATGCGCGCCCATGTCGGCGGCCGTGCGCACGAAGCCCGCGGCCGGATAGACCGCGCCCGAGGTGCCGATCGAGACGAACAGGTCCGCCTCTTCCAGCGCCGCGAAGATCTCGTCCATGCGGTAGGGCATCTCTCCGAACCACACGATATCGGGCCGCAGGGCCGGTGCGCCGCAGGACGGGCACGGCGGGCTGTCGATCAGGCTTGCCGTCCAGCGCGTGCGCGCATCGCAGGCCGTGCACCAGGCCGAAAGATGCTCGCCATGCATGTGGATCACCTCGGCCCCATCCGATGCGCCCAATGCCCGGTCATGGAGGTCATCGACGTTCTGCGTGACCAGCATGACCGCGCCTCCACTTCGGGCGGGCCACTCACGCTGCAGGCGGGCCAGGGCGTGGTGCGCCGCGTTGGGCTCCACCTGCAAGACCTGCTCACGGCGCATGTCGTAGAAGCGAAAGACCAGATCTGGGTCGCGCGCGAAGGTTCGGGCGTCGCCACGTCCTCGACGCGGTGGTTCTCCCAGAGCCCTCCTGCATCGCGGAAGGTGCCGATGCCCGATTCGGCGGATACGCCGGCGCCGGTCAGGATGACGATGTTGCGAACTTGTTCCATTCCGCCCATGAGACCAGCCTTGAATGGAGACGGCAAGTGGTACGAATCGGAATTATCGGCAGTAACGGACGCATGGGGCAGGCCATTGCGCAGGCGATCGCAGACGCAGGGCTCGACCTTGCGGGCGGCGTGGACCGCGATGGCGACGTCGCGGGCCTTGCCGCCAAGGCCGACGTGCTGATCGACTTCTCCAGCCCCGATGCGCTGGAAGGGAACCTGGATGCGGCCGTTGCAGCGAAGGTCCCTATGGTGATCGGCACGACCGGCCTTGCCGAGCGCCACCACTGGCTGATCGACGAGGCCGCCGCCGAGATCGCGGTGCTCCAGACCGGCAATACCTCGCTCGGCGTCACGCTCCTTGCCCACCTCGTGCGCGAGGCCGCCGCGCGGCTCGGCAGCGACTGGGATATCGAGATCGTCGAGACCCACCATCGGATGAAGGTCGACGCCCCCTCGGGCACCGCGCTCCTCCTGGGCGAGGCCGCCGCCAAGGGCCGCGACGTCACGCTCGGCGACGTGTCCGACCGGGGCCGCGACGGCATCACCGGCACGCGCGAGGAAGGCCACATCGGCTTTGCCGCGCTGCGCGGCGGCACGGTCGCAGGTGATCACACCGTCCACTTCCTCGCCGACAACGAGCGCCTCGCCCTCTCGCATATGGCCGAGAACCGCGGCATCTTTGCCAAGGGCGCGGTCAAGGCCGCGCAGTGGGTCCGCGAGAAGGACGCAGGCCGCTACACCATGCCCGAGGTGCTGGGGCTCTAAGGGGAGGTCAGGCTTGCGCCGCTACGTCCACGACCAGCTGTTCATCCATTCCGAGGCGGCGCAGCTGCGCCATGGCCTCTCGTGGATGAACCGGCTGATGGTGACGACGATCCTGGCGGCCATCCTGCTTACCGTCCTGGCCAGCGAGGAGACCCTGTTCCAGCCCCACCGCGCGCTCTTCATCGGGGCCGAGATGGTCTTCGGCGTCATTTTCGGCGTTGAGTACCTGGCGCGGGTGTGGGCTGTGGTCGAGGATGATCCGGCTACGCCCGCCTGGAAGATGCGGCTGCGCTTCATGGCAACGCCGGTGGCCCTGCTCGACCTCATCGTGGTGATTTCCTCGCTTCTGCCTTTCTTCTTTTCCGACCTCGCCGTGCTGCGCCTGATCCGCCTGCTCCGGCTTGCTGCGCTCATCAAGTTCAGCCACTTCTCGATCGCGCTGCGCGAATTGATGCACGCACTCACCGACCGGCGCTACGAACTGCTGGTGACCCTGGCGCTGGGCGGCGGACTGCTTCTCCTGGGTGCCACCGCGCTCTACTGGGCCGAACGCGAGGTCCAGCCCGAAGCCTTCGGTTCGATCCCGCGCGCGCTGTACTGGGCGGTCATCACCCTGACGGCGGTGGGCTATGGCGATGTCTCGCCCGTCACGCCGCTCGGCAAACTTCTCGCCTCGCTCGTGGCGATGAGCGGGATCGGCCTGGTCGCGATGCCGACCGGCATCATGGCGGCGGCCTTCAGCGACGCGATGCAGCGCCGCCGCGCGCTCAACGCCCCCACCCTCGCCCGCCGCGAGGATGACGAAACGGACCCGACGTGAAAAAAAGACGATATCTTCGAATTCTTCCGCCGCCTCGCCGAGCTCAATCCCGATCCGGTGACCGAGCTGGAATTCGGCAACGTCTACCAGCTCCTCGTCGCCGTGACGCTTTCCGCGCAGTCGACCGACGTGGGCGTCAACAAGGCGACGCGCCGGCTATTCCAGGAGGTGAAGACCCCGGCCGAGATGGTCGCGCTGGGCGAAGAGGGGCTGAAGGAGCACATCAAGACGATCGGCCTGTTCAATTCCAAGGCGAAGAACGTGATCGCGCTCTCGCAGATGCTGGTCGAGAGGCATGACGGCGAAGTCCCTGCCGACCGCGACGCGCTTGTCGAATTGCCCGGCGTCGGGCGCAAGACCGCCAATGTCGTTCTCAACTGCGCCTTCGGGGCCGAGACCTTCGCGGTCGACACCCATATCTTCCGCGTCGCCAACCGCACCGGCATGGCGAAGGGCAAGACCCCGCTCGCGGTCGAGAAGGGACTGGAAAAGAAGGTCCCCCACCCCTTCCGGGTCGGTTCGCACCACTGGATGATCCTGCACGGGCGCTACATCTGCAAGGCGCGCACGCCCGAATGCTGGCGTTGCCCGGTCGTGGACTTGTGCGACTTCAAGGCCAAGGTGCTGGAAAAAGGCGCCAAGCCCGCGCCCGCGAAGAAGCCCGCCGCACGCAAGGCGACCGTGCGCAAGCCTGCCGCCAAGGCCTGATATCCCCACTCCGGTTGCGTCTGGTCAAGGCAGCCCCCAAGCGTCTAGGCTAGGTCCTTGAGGGGCCACGCAAAGCAGCCAGGAGGGGGCATGGCGGACGCGCAGACTTTCGAACACGAGACACGGGCCCGCCCGCTTTGGGGCGGTCCGGCTCCAGGCTGGCGCGCGCGAATCTACCGCATCGCCTTCGAGGCCGAGACGCCTGCAGGCCGCCTGTTCGACAAGGTCGTGATCGCCGCGATCCTGCTGTCGGTCTGCGTTGTTTTCGCCGATTCGATCCCCCGCCTCCACGCCCGCTGGGCGCGCGAGTTCCTCTTCGCCGAATGGGGCTTCACCGCGCTGTTCACCGCCGAGTACGCGCTGCGGATCGTGTGCCTGCGCCAGCCCTGGCGGTACGCAAAGAGCTTCTACGGCATCATCGACCTGCTGGCGGTGGTGCCCACCTATCTCGCGCTGCTGTTCCCCGCGATCCATGTCCTGATCGACGTGCGGGTGCTGCGGCTCCTGCGCGTCTTTCGTATCTTCAAGCTCACCGCCTACATCGCCGAGTACCAGCAACTGGCCGTCGCGCTGGCCGCAAGTCGCCGCAAGATCGCGGTGTTCCTCGCCTCGGTCCTGCTCATCGTCGTGGTGCTGGGCTCGCTGATGTACGTGATCGAGGGGCCCACCCACGGCTTCACCTCGATTCCCGTCTCGATCTACTGGGCGATCACCACGATGACGACGGTGGGCTATGGCGACATCATCCCGCAAACACCCGTGGGCCGGTTCGTGACCGCGCTGATGATGCTGCTGGGCTGGGGCACGCTGGCGGTACCGACCGGCATCGTCACCAGCGAGATCGCGCTGCACCGGGGACGCGGGCCGGAATCGCTCGACCGGGCCACGCGCGGAGCGATCGGCCTCTCGCCCGCACCGCCCTGCACCGCCTGCGGCGAAGCCGAGCACCTGCCCCGCGCGCGCCATTGCCACGCCTGCGGCGCGCGCCTGCCGCGTCCCGCCGAGGCCGAACCCGAGCCTTCACGCTGACACGCCGCCTGGAACATGGCAGGATGCCCCTTCGTTGCAGAAGTCCGAGACGCCATGGGAGAGCACCGATGCCATTTCACGCCGCGACCAGGAGCCTCGTGCGCCTTCTACCGTTTGCCGCGCCGCTGGCGCTGGGCGCCTGCGCGCAAGGGGAGCCCCGCCCGGCACCTCCGCCAGAGCCCGCTGCCGAAGTGATCGGCGAGGCGCGCGACTGCCTCCCGCTCAACAGTTTCTCGTCGACCGAGATTCGCGACGACTACACCATCGACTTCCTGAGTGCGGGCCGCCGGAACGTATGGCGCGTCACGTTGCCCAACCGCTGCTCGGGCCTGCGCGCGGCGGACACCTTTACCTACGAGACCTCGCTGACACGGCTGTGCCGCAACGACATCATCTATCCGCTGCAGCGCATCGGCAACGGCTTCCAGCGCGCAGGCGGCTGCGGCCTTGCGCCCTTCGTGCCGGTCAAGCTCGAGAAGTAGGAGCCAAGGGCAGGTTCAAGCCCTGCCCTGCCCTGCCCGATCAGACATCGTCCGCGCTGATCATTTCCGCGCGGTCGATCTCGCCGGTCATCACCGCGACCGTGGTCGCCACGGCCGCATCGCCCGAGACGTTGGTGGTCGTGCGCATCATGTCCATGATGCGGTCGACACCGGCGACCAGCGCGATGGTCTCGAGCGGCACGCCGACCGCGCCAAAGACCAGCGCCATCATGATGAGGCCCGCGCCCGGAATGCCGGCCGCCCCCACCGCGCCCAGCGTGGAGAGGATCGAGATCAGGAAGTAGGCCCCCCAGTCGAGCTCGACCCCGAGACCTGCGCACCGAACAGTGTAGCCAGGCCCAGGTACATCGCCGTGCCGTTCATGTTGATCGTCGCGCCCAGCGACACGACGAAGCTGGCGACCGCGTTCGAGACGCCCAGGTTGCGCTCGGTGCAGCGCATGGTGACCGGCAGCGTCGCGTTCGAGGAGGCGGTGGAATAGCTGACGGCCATGGCATCGACGATGCCGCGGAAGAAATCATGCACCGGCAGGCGCGCGAGGAAATGGATCATCGCGCCGTAGATGCCCACGATGATGATAATACAGCCGAGGTAGTTGAGGCCGACCAGCTTGGCGAGCGCGATGAGCGCGTCCTGCCCCAGCGTGCCCGCCACCCAGGCCATCAGCGCGAAGACGCCGAACGGGGTCAGCTCCATCACGATCATCGTGACCTTCTGCATGACCACCGAGCCTGCATCGAAGATCTTGATGAGCGGGTGGCCTTCTTCCTTGGCCATGAGGATGCCCACGCCAATCAGCATGGCAAAGACGATGAGCGGGAGAACCTGTGCGTCGGCCATGACCTTGACCGGGCTTTCCGGGATCATCGAGAGGATCATGTCGACCGCGGTGGTCTCGTTGGGCGGGGGGACCGCGCCCAACTGAAGGCGACTGGTATCGAGGCCCTCGCCGGGCTTGAGCATGGTGCCCAGGAACAGGCCCAGCCACACCGCGATCTGCCCGGTGACGACGAAAAGCAGCATGGCGCGGCCACCGACCGCCCCCAGCTTGCGCAAGTCACCGATGGCGGTAACGCCCGAAACCAGCGAGAAGAAGATCAGCGGGACCACCAGCATCTTCACCGACTTGATGAAGAAGTCACCGATCCACTTGATCGAAGCCGCCTCCGGCCCCCACCAGATCCCGACCGCGATGCCCAGCACCAGCGCGGCAATCACCCGCTGCCACAGGGGCACCTTGAACCAGAAACGCACCATCGCTTTAGAACCCTTATCCCCCGGGCTCACGCGTGGTGGCGGCCCCTCATCCTGTCAGGCTCGCAAGTGCGAGCGGTTTTTTCAAGCCCGCAGAGCCGCTTGGGTTACCCGTGTATAGATCCGCGCGAGCGTTTCCAGGTCCGCGATGGCCACGGCCTCGTCACGTTTGTGCATGGTTGCGTTGCACAGGCCGAATTCGATGACAGGCGCGATGTCCTTGAGGAAGCGTGCATCGGACGTACCGCCCCCGGTCGAAAGCTCCGGTTCCACCCCGGTCTCGGCGCGGATTGCCTCGGCCAGCAGGTCGGAAAATTCGCCCGGCTGGGTCAGGAAGGATTCGCCCGAGATGACGGGCCGCGCACTGCCACCGTGCTTCTCGGCGATCGCGATGACCCGTTCGCCCAGTTCGGCCCCTGTATGCAGGTCGTTGAAGCGGATCGAAATGCGCGCCTCGGCCCTCGCGGGGATGACGTTGTGCGCTGGATTGCCGACGGTAAGATCGGTGACTTCCAGGTTCGAGGCCTGGAACCAGTCAGTGCCTTCGTCGAGCACGAGCGCGTCGAGTTCGCCCAGCATCGCGACCAGCTTGGTGATCGGGTTGTCGGCAAGGTGCGGGTAGGCCACGTGGCCCTGCACGCCCTCTACCGAGAGGAAGATGTTGACCGAGCCGCGACGGCCGATCTTCATCATGTCGCCCAGGCGATGGACCGAGGTCGGCTCGCCCACGAGGATCAGATCGGGCTTCTCGCCATGGGCCGCCATCCAGTCCATCAGCGCGCGCGTGCCATAGGTCGCGGGGCCTTCCTCGTCGCCGGTGATGATGAAGCTGATCGTGCCCGCCTCAGCCGGGATCTCGGCGGCCGCCGCGATCATCGAGGCGACCGAGCCCTTCATGTCGACCGCGCCGCGCCCGTAGAGAAGTTCGCCGCGCCGTTCCGGCAGGAACGGGCCCGAGGTCCAGCCCTCGCCCGGCGGGACCACATCGACGTGGCCCGCGAAGCTGAAGTGGCGGCTGCCTTCCGGGCCGCGGCGCACCGCATAAAGATTCTCGACCGGACCGTCGGGAGCCTCGCCCGCCACGAAGCGGTGGACCTCGAAGCCGAGCGGGGCCAGCTGCTCTTCCAGGCAGTCGAACACCATGCCGGTGGCCGGGGTGACACTGGGGCAGGCGATCAGCGCTTCGGCCCGTTCAAGGGCGCTTGCGGTAAGGGGCAGGGTCTGGGACATAGGAATGCGCCATCGCACAGCCCTTGCGTCTTGACCATAGCCTCTTGAGGAGAGACCGCCATGCCCCGCATCGATCTCGACGCCCTGCCCCGCACGAACGCCACCGGATACCCTGCGCCTTTCGACGCGGCCGTCGCCGGGCGCTGGTGGGCACGGCTCGCAGGTCCCGGCGGCCTCACGCAGATGGGCGCCAGCCACGTCACGCCTGAGCCCGGCGCCTGGTCAAGCCAGCGCCACTGGCACGAGGGGCAGGACGAACTTCTCGTGATGCTGGCGGGCGAAGCCGTGCTGGTCGAAGACGCAGGGCGAACCCTGCTGCGCGCAGGCGACATCTGCGCCTGGCCCGCGGGCGCGCCCGATGGCCATTGCCTCATCAACGAGAGCGATGCCCCCTGCACCTTCGTCGCGATCAGCGCTGGCCCGGAACGGGGCGGCTGCTATTCCGATATCGACATGGCCTGGGACGAGCGCGGCTTCGTCCACAAGGACGGCACGCCCTATCCCGGCGCCCGTCCCGCCTCTGCCACCACCTGAACCACGGAACTCTCCCCGATGCCTCTCCCACGCGCCTACACGGTCGTCGATGTCTTTTCCCAGGTGCCCTTCTACGGAAATCCCGTCGCCGTTGTCCTGGATGCCCAGGGCCTGTCCGAGGCCGAGATGCAGACCATCGCGCGCTGGACGAACCTGTCCGAGACGACCTTCGTGCTGCCGCCCAGCGACCCGCGTGCCGACTATCGCCTGCGCATCTTCACGCCGGCCAGCGAACTGCCCTTTGCCGGGCACCCCACACTGGGGAGCGCGCACGCGATGATCGCGGCGGGCCGGGTTTCACCGGGCCCCGAGGGGCTTGTCCAGGAATGCGCGCGCGGGCTTGTCCCGATCCGCATCGAGGAGGCCGAAGGCACGGCCCGCCTCGTCTTCACCCTGCCCGAAGCCCAGGTTACCCCGCTGGGCGAGGCCGCCATTGCCGATCTTGAAGCCTATCTCGGTGCCCCCATCGACCGAGCCCTCGAACCGGTGCGTGTGGACGTCGGTGCGGTCTGGGTCGTGGCGCGGCTGAGAAGCGCGCAGGACGTGCTGGCGCTCGAGCCCGATCTCACGCGCGGCGCCGCCTTCGAACGCAGCGTGAAGGCCACCGGCACCAGCGTCTATGCCCCCCATGCCGATGGTGGTCCGGCGGATATCGAGGTCCGCTCGTTCTGCCCCGCTGACGCCATTCCCGAGGACCCTGTCTGCGGCAGCGGCAACGGCGCGGTCGCAGTCGTGCGCAGGCGCGCGGGCGAGCTCGGCCCGGGCGAGGCGCGCTACAATGCGGCCCAGGGAAGCCGGGTTGGACGGGCAGGCCGGATTGCGCTTCGGGTCGCGGCGGACGGCGCGGTCGAGGTCGGCGGGCACTGCGTCACCTGCGCCAGCGGCCACCTCCACGCCTGACCCGCACGGACAGCGAACGCGAAACGGCCCGGCAGGGGAGCCTGCCGGGCCGTTTCCATCCAGTCGGGCGCGACTGCCCGCCTGCCCTTGTCATCCCATCAATGGCACTTCAGGTCGCCCCGGTCGATCGAGCGGCCGATGGCCCCGCCAAGCGCGCCGCCGACAAGCGAGCCGATGGTCTTGTCCTGCCCTCCGGCTAGGGCATTGCCTGCCAGCGCGCCGAGGCCCGCACCGACAAGAAGCCCGGTCGTGCCGTTGTCCCGCTTGCAGTGGTAGTGGCCATCCGATCCGCGCCAGACGTGGCTGTTGCGGGTGATGCGCTGGGGCTCGTGATAGCGCCCGTGCGAATCATAGCGGTTGTTGTCGTGGTGCCGGTTATCATGACGATTATCGTGTCGATTATCGTGACGGTTGTCGTGCCGGCGCGGCGGGTCCGCACTCAAGGGGGCCCCGGCCAGCAGCAGGCCCAGGCCCAGTGCGGCAACGATCTTCCTGTACAGCATCCTGTCCTCCATCGCATGGATGGAACCGGACTACGCCCGCCCAGGGGCAGTTCCAAGGCGCGGACCACGTTCCTCGCCGTAGCGGGGGATTCCCCCCATCCGATCTCAGGGTCAGCCCCTAGGCAGCCGGTTGCGGCTCAGCCTGCCAGCGCGGCATCGAGCATCTGTGCAAGCCGCAGGCCCGCCTGCTCGATTCGCCGGTCGACAATGGGAATCGCCTTTTCAATCGCCGCGTTGTCCCAGACGACCTTGCCAGCCGCCTTCGTCTCGCACGGCAGCGTTCCCCCGAACGCCGCCGGATAAAGGAAGTCGCGC
The DNA here is from genome assembly GCF_000813185.1 of Novosphingobium sp. MBES04. Lineage (NCBI taxonomy): Bacteria > Pseudomonadati > Pseudomonadota > Alphaproteobacteria > Sphingomonadales > Sphingomonadaceae > Novosphingobium > Novosphingobium sp. MBES04. The sequence continues at coordinate 368,624 of NZ_DF850488.1, forward strand.
GAAACCTCGTAGCTTTCACGCGCCCAGTCCTCGGTCCCACCGGTCGCCAGTTCGGCCTTCTCCGAGGCGCTGTAGGTGCGCACCAGCGGCGGGCGCGCCGACGTGATCGCACGCTCGGCCAGCACCCCGTCCCAGATCGAGTGCAGGTTACGTCCCGGCGCCGTGCCATAGTCGGCCTTCACCCGGTTTCCGCCAAGGTCATGGTTTTCGCCCACGTGAAGGGGCTGGTGCACGTCGCCCACGAAATGGACGAGAAAGGCCAGCGCTTCCAGGCGCAGGATCGGGGCAAGCTTGCGGTTGGCGAGAAGCTTTGCGTTGCGGTCGATCTGCGCGGTCACGCAGTTGCCGTCACGGCACTCGCTCTTGATGTCGAAGGTGCCGCAGATCGGCTGGTCGTGGTAGTGCCACGAGGAGGCATAGGCAAAGCGCCAGCGTTCGCCCTTGATGCAGTCCGGCCACACGGCGGCATCCTCAAGCGTCTTCATCGAACAGCGCGGCGTATCCATCTCGCCCTGGTGCGCCAGCAGGCGCGCCATCGCGGCCCGCGTCGCTGGCTTCACGTTCTTCCAGGCAATGGCGCCCACGGTCCGGTGGCCCATCGCCCCCCAGGCCAGCGCGGGCGCGCTCGACAGCGCGAACCCTGCAAGCGCGGCAAGGGCCGCCACGATGTTGAGCAGACGGCGCATCATGACTTCTCCGGGATCTCGTACTGTTCGATGACCCATTCCTCGGCCTCGGCCGCCGCGATCCAGGCCTGCATCCAGTCGTGCTCCCACACCGCCTGCATGTAGGCCTGCGCAAAGCCGGGGACGCCGATGCCATACGTCAGGAAACGGCTGACGACGGGCGCATAGATCAGGTCGGCCGCCCCGAAGGTGCCGAAGAGGAACGGACCGCCCTTGCCAAAGCGCGCGCGCGCCTCCGCCCAGAGCGTGAGGATGCGCACGATGTCGGCGCGCACGTCGTCGGTCATCGGGGCATCGGGAATGCGCTTGCGCACGTTCATCGGCAGGGTGCGGCGCAGCGGCAGGTAGCTGGAGTGCATTTCGGCCACCATCGAGCGCGCCATGGCGCGCGCGGCCTCGTCCTTGGGCCAGAACCGGTCGCGCCCGACTTTGTCGGCGAGGTAGTCGATGATCGCGAGGCTGTCCCAGACCACCGCCTCGCCGTCCCACAGGATCGGCACCTTGCCATGGCTGGGGGCCAGTTCCTCGCTGCTCGTCTGGACGTGCTGCCAGTCCTCGCCCAGCATCGGCACGGTCAGTTCCTCGAAATGAAGTCCCGACTGCTTGCAGGCCAGCCAGGCGCGCAGCGACCAGCTGGAATAATTCTTGTTTCCAATGATGAGCTTCACGGCGCCGGCATCCCTCTGGCTATGCCCGCAGGCCTAGGCCCTCCCCCCGGCGATGTCGAGGGGGAGGCATCTCATCGGGTCCGGCTCAGAAGGCCCGCGTGATCAGATAGAAGATGGCGCCGACGATGGCGCTGGCCGGAATGGTGATGAACCAGGCAACGATCACGCGGCTCGCGACCGACCAGCGCACCGCGCTGGCGCGGCGGGCCGCGCCCGTGCCCACGACCGAACCGGTGATGGCGTGCGTGGTCGAGACGGGAATGCCCATTGCACTGGCGCCGAAGACGACGATGGAACCGGCCGTCGAGGCGCAGAAACCCGAGTGGTGGTTGAGCTTGGTCAGCTTCGAGCCCATCGTCTTGATGATCTTCCAGCCCCCCGACAGCGTACCCAGCGCGATGGCCGTGTAGCAGGAGAGCACGACCCATTCGGGCACGTGGAAACCACCCTCAAGGTGCCCGGTCGAGTAGAGCAGAACCGCGATGATGCCCATGGTCTTCTGCGCGTCGTTGCCCCCATGGCTGATCGAATAGGCCGCCGAGGAAAACAGGTGCAGCGCCTTGAAGACCGTGGTCGAACCGCGCGGGCTGGTACCCTTGAACAGCCAGCTGGTCAGCAGCATCAGCACCATCGCAATCACAAAACCGATCATCGGCGAAAGGAAGATCGCCACCACCGTCTTGGTCGTGCCCGAGCTTTCGACGACCCCGAAGCCGCCGTGCATCATGCCCGCGCCCAAAAGGCCCCCGATCAGTGCGTGGCTGGAGCTGGAGGGAATGCCCTTGAGCCAGGTGACGACGTTCCAGAACATCGCGCCCACCAGGGCTCCAAAGACCACCGCCGGGGTGATCGCGTCGGCATCGACGATGCCCTTGCCCACCGTCTCGGCGACGTGGAGGCCCACGAACCAGTAGGCGATGAAGTTGCCACTCGCGGCGAAGAGCACCGCGACCACCGGCGAAAGCAGGCGCGTTGCCACCACGGTCGCAATCGCGTTGGCCGCATCGTGCAGGCCGTTCAGGAAGTCGAAGGCCAGCGCAAGGCCGACGAGGCCGATCAGCAGCGGCAGGGCGAGCGTGTGATCCATGGGATAAGGCTACGGCTCAGGCGTGGTCGATGACGAGACCGTCGATCTCGTTGGCGAGATCCTCGAAACGGTCGACGACGCGCTCGAGGCGCTTGAACATTTCCTGGCGCACGATGAAGTGCAGCGGCTCGCTCTGCTGGCTCGCCTTGTAGACGCGCTTGAGACCCGCGGCGTGGATGTCATCGGCATGGCCTTCCATACGCACCAGGCGCTCAGTCAACTCATGCAGGCGGTGGCCGTTGTCCGCGATCTTGCGCAGGAGCGGCATGATCTCGGCGGTAAGGCGCGCGGCATCGACGATGATCGCGGCCATATCGACCATCTCGGGCTCGAATTCTTCGACCTCATAGAGGCTGACCGCGCCCGCGACCTGCTGCATCTCGTCGATGGCATCGTCCATCGTGGTGATGAGGCTGGTGATCGCCGAGCGGTCGAAGGGGGTCAGGAAGGTGCGGCGGACCGACTGGAGCACCTCGCGGGTGATGTCGTCGGCGTCGTGTTCACGCTCCTCGATCTCGCGGATGTGCTGGTTGCGCCCCTGCCCGCCCTGCGCCAGGCGCGCCAGCGCATCGGCGCCGGCTACGAGCGTGGCGGCCTGCTTCTCGAAAAGGTCGAAGAACTCACCCTGCTGGGGGAGAAGCTTCTGAAACCAGGCGAACATTGCATTGACTCCTGTCCTGTCGGCCATGGCGAGAACACCCGTGCGGGGCTGGCGGCGGCGCGGAACTCGCTCGCACCGAAAGAGCGGATAAGCGCCCTCAGATCTTCCTCGTCGACCGCCTCGGCGGCCTCGGTCAGCGAGAACCAGCGCCGGTCGCGCTGGTGCTGCTCGTCCCAGGTCTCCAGCATCTCGGTGACGGCGAAGGGAAAGACATCGACATCGGCCCAGACCCGCGCGCCCGAAGCGCGACGCTTGCGATAGCGGAAGGAGCCGAGCGGAATGGGGCAGACCGCGCCGAGCACGCCGGCCTCTTCCTCGGCTTCCTGCGCGGCGGCCGCATGCGGGCTCTTGCCCTTCATCAGCCCGCCCTTGGGGATCACCCAGCGGCGTGTCTCGCGCGAGGTGATGAGGAGGATCTGGACGGGGGCGTCGATCGCCGGGCTTTCGCTGCGATATGGAAGAACGGCAATCTGACGCACAATGTGTCCCTTGGCTCCTGGGCTGGCGGAAGGTGGCCCGGATCGGCCGATTCGGGCCAGGGCCGCCGCCCGATACCTGCCCGCAGGCTGTCACGCAATCGTCACAGTCCCGGATTTGCGGGACGCGACGCAGATGCGCCACACCCCGCAGCTCTCAGAGACGCGAGTCCCCCAGGACTGCAGCACGCAACTCGGCGATCCCCAAGCCTTTTTCCGAACTCGTGACATGCACGAAGGGAAACGCGGCCGGGTGCTTGCGCGCTTCGGCCAGTGTCTCGGCGTGAACCTTCTCCAGTTCGGTCGCCTTGATCTTGTCGGCCTTGGTGAGGACGATGCGGTAGCCCACGGCGGCCTCGTCCAGCATCTTCATCATCTCGGCGTCGACCGCCTTCACGCCATGGCGCGAATCGACAAGCAGCAGGTTGCGCTTGAGCACCACGCGGCCACGCAGGTAATCGCGTACCAGGCGGCGCCACTTCTCGACGATGGCAAGCGGCGCCTTGGCAAAGCCATAGCCCGGCATGTCGACCAGCCGGAAGTTGAGCGGTTCGCCCACCTCGAAGAAGTTGAGCTCCTGCGTGCGCCCGGGCGTCACCGAAGTGCGCGCAATCGCCTTGCGCCCGGTGAGCGCGTTCAGAAGCGAGGACTTGCCCACGTTCGAGCGGCCGCAGAACGCGATCTCCGGCGCGGTCGGATCGGGCAGGAACTTGAGGTCCGGCGCGCTCTTGAGGAACGTGACGGGGCCCGAGAAGAGCTTACGCGCCTCCTCGATCAGCGCCTCGTCGCGCTCTTCCTTGCCGCCGAGATAATCCTGTGCGTCCACTTAGGCCTTGCCCTTCTTTTCACGCGCCTTGGCGCGAGCGCTGTCCTCGGCAACCTTCTCGGTCTGTGCCTTGAGCTGGGGATGGCGCGAATAGAGATACTTCTGCTGCGCAATCGTGAGCAGGTTCGAGGTGATCCAGTAGAGCAGCAGGCCCGAGGCGAACGGCGCCATCACGAACATCATGAACCAGGGCATGATCATGAAGATCTGCTGCTGGGTCGGGTCCATCTGCGCCGGGTTCAGGCGGAACTGCAGGAACATGGTCACGCCCAGCAGCAGCGCCAGCACACCAATCCCCAGGAAGCTCGGCGGATCGAACGGGATCAGGCCGAAGAGGTTGAGGATGTGCAGCGGATCGGGCGCGGACAAGTCCTTGATCCACAGGATGAAGGGCTGGTGGCGCATCTCGATCGCAAGGATCAGGGTCTTGTACAGCGCGAAGAACACCGGGATCTGAAGCAGCATGGGAAGACAGCCCGCGAGCGGGTTCACGCCTTCCTCCTTGTACAGCTTCATCACCTCCTGCTGCTGCTTCTGCTTGTCGTCCTTGTAGCGCTCCTGGATCGCCTTCATCTTGGGCTGAACGGCGCGCATGGCGGCCATCGAGGCGAAGCCGCGCTGGGCAATCGGGAACATGATGCCGCGCACGATGGCGGTCAGCAGGATGATCGCGACGCCAAAGTTGCCGACAAGGCTGAAGAGCTTCACGAGCAGCCAGAAGATCGGCTTCTCGAACCAGCGGAACCAGCCCCAGTCGATGGCGAGGCCGAAGTTGGTGATCCCCTGCGCTTCATAGGCGTCGAGCACGTTGTGCTCCTTGGCGCCGGCGAAGAGCTTGGTCGTGCGGCTCAGCTTCTGGCCGGGCTTGAGCGCCTGCTGCGCGTACACGAGGTCGGCGCGGAACAGGTCGTTGCCAAGCGCGCGGTAGGTGCCCTCGGCCTTGGCGCCGACCGGCGCCAGGGTCGACATCCAGTAGACGTCAGTAAAGCCGATCCAGTCCGCGTTGCCCGCGGTCTCGATGGTCTTTTCCTCGGCGATGTCGTCGTAGTCGGTGCCGAACGAAACGGAACCATCGAACGCGCCGACGGGACCCGAGTGGACCTGGAAGCTGTCGAGGCTGGCGGTCTTGTCGGTACGGTTGATGAGCGCGAAAGGCTGCACGATCACGGGGGCCTGGCCGGCGTTCGCCACCGACTGCTCGACCGTGAGCATGTAGTTGTCATCGACCTTGTAGGTCAGCGCAAAGGTCTGGCCCTTGCCATTGTCCCAGGTCAGCGTGACGGGCGTGGAGGGGGTCAGCTTGGCGCCGTCCTTCACGCTCCATACGGTAGCCGCGTTGGGCGCCGCAACGCCTTCGCCCACCCAGCCGAACTGGGCAAACTGCTGCGCGGGCGTGCCCGAAGGGGAGTAAAGACGGACGGGGCCCGAATCCTTGGCCACCGTCTCGCGGTGTTCGTTGAGAACCAGGTCATCGACCAGGCCACCGACCAGGTTGATCGAGCCCGAAACCGCCGGAGCCTCGATCGCCACGCGCTCACCCGCGGCCAGTGCGCTCTTGAGGTCCTTCTTTTCCAGCGCCACGGCGGCCGCGTCGCGAAGGCCCCCCTCGCGGGTCGGCTTGCCGGGCTTGGTCGCGTCCTCGGCCCCGCCGGCCTCGACCGTCTTCGTGGGCGTCTTGGCCTGCGGATAGAAATAGCCGACACCGGCCTCCCACCCGAAAAGCACAAGCGCCGTCAGCACGACCGCTAGAATGATATTACGCTGGTTTTGCACGAAGGCTTTCCTGTCGTCGTCTCGTCAGTGGCAACAGCGGTCCGCCGATGCGGTCTCGCTCTTGGATTGGTTTTGCGTTCCGGGCACCGGATCGTAGCCGTGCCCGCCCCACGGGTTGCAGCGCAATAGACGCCATATCGCATAGCATCCACCCTTAATCGCACCGTGGGCACGCACCGCCTCGATAGCGTACTGCGAGCAGGACGGCGCAAAGCGGCAGGTGGGCGGCAGCACCGCCGAAGGGCCGAGCTGCCAGGCCCGCGCGATGGCAATCAGCAGCAGGCCCGGCAGCCGTGCGATGAGGGCCAGGAGCCGCTTCACGGCGCCACAGGCTCCGGCGCCGAAGAGCTGGCCTGTCCGCCCTTTGCCGCCCCCTTGCCCCGGTCCGCGCTTGAATGCTTGCGGGGAGGTCGCTTGCCCCGGCGGGGCCCGCGCGGGGGATCGCCCTTGCCGTCCCGCGCCCGTCCGAGCGCGGCGACAAGCTCTTCGCGCAGAAGCGAGAAGTCGCGTTCGATGCCGTTTTCCCGGCCGATCAGGACGTAGTCGGTATCGGGCAGGCCGTGCTCAGGCAGAAGCTCGCGCAGGAGCGCCCGGAAGCGGCGCTTCATGCGGTTGCGTACAACGGCGTTGCCGATTCGCTTGGTCACCGTGATCCCGGCGCGCACGCCCTTGCCCGCATTGCGATTCGCAAGCAGCACGAAACCCGCGCGCGCCACCCGCGTGCCGCTGTTGGCCGCAAGGAAATCGGAGCGCTGGCTCAGGATCTGGTAGGGTATCTGGGTCATGGCAGGCCGGAGCCTACCGCGGCGCGGCAGGCGGGCAAGCTCTCATCGGGCGAATCGCCAACCTGCCTCGACCGACAGGCCGGGGCAGCGGCGGATTCCCAAACGACGGCGGCCCGCGCAATCACCGAAAGCCTCCCCAAGGAGACCCTGGCGCCTGCGCGGGCCGCGACGTTCATTTCCACTTTCCGGGCGCGCGCCCGGAAAGCGGGAATGCCAATAAGATCAGGCCGAAAGCTTCTTGCGGCCGCGAGCGCGGCGCGCGCGAAGCACCTTGCGGCCACCGACGGTCGCCGTGCGTGCGCGGAAGCCGTGACGGCGGGCGCGGACAAGGCGGCTGGGCTGGAAAGTGCGCTTCATGTCAGTCCTCGAATAGTTCAATTGGCCCGTTCAAGGACCGAACAAAAAGGCCGCCTGCTGCGAGACGACCCCAAATCAGATGCGCGCCGATACGTGAGCTGGAAAAGAGAGTCAAGTTGAGGCCCGCGATTCGTTGACCCCAAGGCCGATTTCTTGCGCTTTTGATCCGGCCGTGCTGTTCCTTCCCAGCAGCCGCCCCTGCCTATCGACACCCCCGGGCGACCACCCCGCGCCAACGGAGCCCAGACATGATCCTCATCGTAACCGGACTCTTCGTGAGCTTCCTGGCCCTCTTCGTGGTCGCAAGCCTGCTGGAGCATCTTGTCTTCAAGCATCTCCTTCGCCGCGCCACCACCATCAAGCTGCTTTCCACGCTGGGAGCATGGCTGATCGGCGGCGTAACCATTGCAGGCTCGGCGGGAAAGATGCAATCCGACCTTGATGCGGGCTTCCTGGGCACGATGCTCGTGGGCCTTCTCGCCCTGACACTGCCTGCGGGCGTTCTCGCCGTGATCGGCTATCTGGGCGCACGCCAGCGCGCCAAAGCCAACCTGCCCGAGGATATCGAAAAGACCTTTTCCTGACGCCCCGTCAGGAGCGCGCGTTCAGATCCGACAGAGCAACCGCACCGTCGAAGGGAACCCACAGGCTCATGACGCCCGCGCCAAACCAGCGCGCCTGTGTGAAGGGGACCGAATTGGTCATGGCGTAGAAAGCCTCGGCCTCAAGCGGGCTCATGCCCATCTGCCGGTAATAGTCGACATAGCGGCGGTTCACCGGCGCGCTGAGCGCGAAATCACCCGGCTGCAGCCCATCCTCGTCAATCCAGGAATGGACCGCGAACTCGGCCCCCGCATCGGCCAGCCGGCGCGAGCCCGCCAGGAAGAGCTCCACCCCACCCGAACGGACCGAACCGCCCGAGGGCACATGCGTAGCGATACCGTGCGAGCGGATCAGGCGCCCGAGCTCCAGGTTGGCGAGGTCATCGCGCGTGCCGGGACATTCGACCATCTCGAGCACGGTGATGCCCGGATAGTCGCGCAGCATCGCGGAGAACTGGGCTGGACTGCGCGGCCCGGTTGCATCGACAAGAGCCGCCCGCGCGCCATCGAGCACCCGAAACGGGCCATAGGCCACTTCACGCCCGGTCAGCTCCGGCAGGGAGACGTCAAGAACGGCACCGCCCGAAACCATGAGGCGCGACCTGCGCGCACCGGGCCCGGAGAGGGACGTATCATCAAGATCGAGCGTTTCGTAAGCCAGGCGCTGCGCCGCGGCCGGAGAAGCCCCGCACAGGGCGCCAAGCCCCAGGGTGGAGGCCAGGATCGGCAGAAGAGCGGCAGTGAACGAACGCATGGCTGGAGAATGCCTCCCGGAGCCTTACCCAATCCGCGAGAGATGCGGTTAAAATGCTGTAAACTTTCGCTCTCGCAACGCATTGTGGCTCGACAGGTCGCACCCTCGATGCAAATACTGCCCGAAATACGGATTATTACTTAGTCTATTCGTGGCAGGTACCTTTGTGGTCGCACTCATTTCGACGGTAGCTTACCTGGGACTCGAAGCCCGCGCCGTCGAAGTACAATGCCAGGTAGCGCCGGGAATGCCCGGCTTCGCGCTGGTCGGCCTACCCGACAAGGCCGTCGGGGAAAGCCGCCAGCGCGTCAGCGCCGCCCTCACCGCGATGGGCCTTGCCCTTCCGCCCAAGCGGATCACGATCAATCTCTCGCCCGCCGACCTCCCCAAGGAAGGCTCGCACTACGATCTCCCGATTGCGCTTGCCCTGCTGACCGCGATGGGGCTGCTTGATGCCGAACAGATGGCCGAAGTCATTGCGGTGGGCGAACTTGCGCTCGACGGGCGGATCATCCCCTCCCCCGGCGTCCTCCTCGCCGCGCTCCATGCCAGTGCGGCCGAGAAGACCCTGATCTGTCCTGCCGCCCAGGGGACCGAGGCAAGCTGGGCGAACGGGGTGCCGGTCACCGCCGCGCCCGACCTCGTCAGCCTGCTCAACCACCTGAAGGGCACCCAGGTCCTCCCGCGCCCCACGCCCGGCCGCGTCGAGGCCAGCGCCCCCGGGCCGGACATGAAGCAGGTGAAGGGCCAGGAAACCGCCCGGCGCGCGCTGGAGATTGCGGCCGCTGGCGGGCATAATCTTTTGATGTGCGGACCGCCCGGCGCGGGCAAGTCACTGCTGGCCGCCTGCCTGCCCGGCATCCTGCCCGAGCTGACGCCTCCTGAAGCGCTCGAAGTCTCGATGGTCGCCTCGGTCGCGGGAACGCTGGAGGAAGGGCGCATCAGCCGCGCGCGCCCCTATCGCAGCCCGCACCACTCCGCCTCGATGGCCGCGCTGACGGGCGGCGGGCTCAAGGTTCGCCCCGGCGAAGTCTCGCTCGCGCACCTGGGCGTCCTGTTCCTCGACGAGCTTCCCGAATTCCAGCGTGCGGTGCTCGATTCGCTGCGCCAGCCACTCGAAACCGGCGAGATCAGCGTCGCGCGGGCAAATGCGCACGTCACCTTCCCGGCGCGGGTCCAGCTGGTGGCGGCAATGAACCCGTGCCGCTGCGGACACCTGGGCGATCCCGCACTGGCCTGTTCGCGCGCGCCCAAATGCGCCGCCGACTATCAAAGCAAGGTCTCAGGCCCGCTTCTGGATCGAATCGATTTGCACGTCGACGTCGACCCGGTGCGCGCGATTGACCTCGCCCGGCCCGGTTCTTCGGAAGACAGCGCCACCGTGGGCGCGCGCGTACGCCGCGCCCGCGCGCTCCAGACCGCTCGGCTTGCGGGCACCGGCGCGCGCAGCAACGCGGAACTTCAGGGCGAGGCACTGGAAACCCACGCGAGCCCGACGAGGCAGGCCAGAAACTCCTCCTCCAGGCCGCCGAAAGCCTCCACCTCACCGCGCGCGGCTACACCCGGATCCTGCGCACCAGCCGCACCATCGCCGATCTTGCCGGAGCCGAGACGATCGGACGCGCCCACATCGCCGAGGCATTGAGCTACCGCCGCCAGCCGCCCCGTGCCTAAAGTTCAGCCACAGGCACGGGCTGGCCGCATCCGGCGGCGAAGGCCGCCAGAAGGCGCTGCCCTTCGCCCCAATCGCCCAGCCCGCTCTCGGCGTTGATATGACCGCAGGGGCCCATGACGAGGAAACCGGCCCCGCGCGCCTGCGCAAAATCCTGCGCAAAAGCAGGCGATGCGTAAGGGTCATTGCTGGAAGCCAGGACGAGTGCGGGGAACCCAAACGCGGCACGTGGCACCTCGCGAAAGCCCGCCGAGGCTTCGCGGGGGAACGCAAGCCCTTCAGGATCAGGAGGAGCGACCAGGAGCGCGCCAGCTATGTGCCCCGCCTCGCCGTGGCGCGCGGCCCAATGCGCCGTCAGCAGGCAGGCAAGCGAATGGGCCACCAGCACCACCGGGCCCTCGGCCTGCTCCAGCCCCTGTTCGAGCGCGGCCAGCCAGTCTTCCAGATCGGGCCTGTCCCAGGTGGAGGGCGCGAACCGTGTCGCGCCGTCCATCCGTGCTTCCCAGCGCGATTGCCAATGCGCCGGGCCAGAGCCGCCGAAACCGGGAAGGATGAGAAGGGACATGCCAGCCTGCCTGCCATCTGATGAGCGTTACGTGGATGGCCCGATGCACCCGGCACAGGCACCTGAACAGGCACTTTCTCTGTCGCCCCCAACAGATAAGCTTCCATCTTGGCGATTGCGCACGCCGGGCCAAGCAGGCACAGCGAAGGCAGAAGACGGCATTCCCGCCAGACTGAGGATATTTTTCGATGGGCAACGTCTGGAACCGGCGCCAGGTGCTGGCACAAGCCGCTCTTGCGCCCCCGGCGCTCTCCACACTGGCCTTATCCACGTTGACCCTATCCACTTTGGCCGAGCCCGCGCGCGCGCGGATCATCGACACCGGCTTCGAAGGGCTGGTTGGAGAGCGGGCCGAAGTCGCGCTCGAACTCCTGCGCGCCTCGCGCCAGGCCAGCTTCGGCGCGGGCAAGGACGTGTGGATCTGGATTTCCTCGCTCTGCCCCTACTGCCAGAAGTACTTCCGCGAGTTCCCCCAACTCACGGTGCCGGGCTTTCGCGTCCACTACATCCCTTTCATCCTGGGCGAAGGGGAGACCGGCGCGGTCCTGAAGGTCCTCAACGACCCGAGCCAGGCGACCTTCCTCAAGTTCATGCGGCGCGAACTGAACGACGCGCCAAGCGTGGCCTACAACCCGTTCTACACAGGCCCCCTCGACTACACGGGGAGCGCCACCACGCTCCTGTCGCGCCACCACGCGCATATCCGTCTGGTCCAGAGCGCCTATGACGCCGATGCGGGCTTCCCGGTCGAGACCGGGCTCAACCGCCAGCTGTCCACTCCGCGCACGTTCTTCCGCACGCAGAAGGGCGCCTTGCTGATGTGGGGCGGAGGCTTTGGCAAGGCCCAGTTCGAGCGGCTGCGCGACCTGTGACACGCCCCTGCCGATCACGCCGATGAGCCGCCGCGAAGCACCGCCACTGGGCGCGGTCGGCGCGATCCTGGCCGCGCAGGTCTCGATCCACGTCGGCGCGGCGCTGGCCAAGGACCTCATCGGCGAACTCGGCGCCGAGACACTGGCAGCCATGCGCACCCTGCTTGCCGCTGTGATCCTGCTCCTCCTCGTGCGGCCACGCCTGTCCCGGCTCTCTGGAGGCCTGCCTGTGTGGATCATGCTTTACGGCCTTGCGCTGGGGGGCATGAATCTCCTCATCTACGAGGCCTTCGCGCGCCTTCCGCTTGGCGTTGCGGTGGGGGTGGAGATCTGCGGCCCGCTGGCGATTGCGCTGGGAGGCGCGCGCGACCACAAGGACCTGGCCTGGCCGGGGCTGGCCGTCCTTGGCCTCCTTGTCCTCATCCCCTGGCCGGGGCGTGCCCATGCCCTCGATCCCGTGGGCCTCCTCGCGGCGCTGGGCGCAGCCGCCTGCTGGGCGCTCTACATCCTGCTGGGCCGACGCGCGGCACAGGCCGGGAGCGGCACCGCCGTCGCGCTGGGCATGGTCGCGGCCTGCCTCGTCACGCTTCCCGCTGCGCTCGCCAGCGGATCGGGTGCCCTGCCCGCACTGCCGCTCTGGGGCCTCGCCCTGATGGTGGCGGTGCTGTCGAGCGCACTGCCCTATGCGCTGGAGATGCACGCCATGGCCGCGCTTCCTGCCCGTATCGTCGGCCTTGTCGCCAGTACCACGCCCGCCATGGCCGCGCTTTCGGGCTATCTTCTCCTGGGCGAAGCGCTGACACCCTGGCAGATACTGGCCATCGCGCTGCTGATCGCGGCGGCAGCCGGCTGCACGCTCACCGCACGTCCCCCCGTGGCGGGTCTGGCCGACGAACCGCTGACCTAGGCGGCGCTGACGGCCTCGTCGTGGTCGACCTGGCGCAGGACCTCCCCGATCACGCGCGCGTCGCTGGCAAAGCCCAGATGCGAACAGCGGATCGCCACCGCGCGGTCACGCTCGAGCGGCCAGCCCTTGGCCGAGCGGGGATGGATCACCCCGTCGCGCGGGCTCCACAGGGCGATGGTGGGCACCGGCGGCTTCTCGCCCAGCACGCATTCGATCGGCGGTGCATCGACAGCATGGCCGGTGATGACCTGGTAGGCGCGCCAGGCGTTGTTGGCGCGCGGGTTGCCCGAGAAGGGCGTGCCCATGGTGATGACCTTGGCGACCGCCTCGGGCTGGCGCCGCGCGATCTCGCGCGCAAAAAGGCCGCCAAGGCTCCAGCCAACCAGCACGACCGGACGACGATGGGTCCGCGCCAGCGCTCCCACCCGCTTCATCAGAAAAGCGAAGTTCTCCGGCGTCGGCCCGAAATTGACGCCAAGGCCCCATTCGTGGACCTCGTGCCCCGCCTCGGCCAGCGCGTCGGCCATCGGCTGCATGCGCCTGGGATGTGCGCCGAAACCGGGAAGCAGCATCACCGGCTGGGGATGGCGCGCCGGAGCGACCCGGGCGGCAGCCCCGCGCCCGCGTCCCCATAAGGACGCAAACTCCCGCGCGAAGAGGCCAAGCGCGGGCTTGCGCACACCGGGCGGATGCGGCTGGCGTGCCAGCGCCGCTCGGCGCAGCACTTCCCCGCGCATGTCCCCCCATGTGTCCCACGTCGGCTGCTTCACGTTCCCGTTATCCTTTCCTGCCTTGTTCCATCGCACCGTGTCGGCTCAGCCCTCGCAGTCCCCGGTGCGCTTGGAGACCATGCGCATCTTCATGTTCATCTCGGACATCGGCGCCTGTCCGCCCGTCACCTTCATGTCCATCGTGACATCCGAGGTGGTGGCACTCGCCGTTCCCTGCAACGTCATGACCGCGGTTCCCTGGCTCGGATGTGCACAAGTCATCTGGGCATCGAGCGCTCCGTCCGTCACGGCGAAACGGTCATAGGAGCAGTTGGAGGTCTCCCCGACATTCTCGAACATGTCGCGAAAGCCTTCTTCCGCCTCGGCCTTGGTCAGGCAGAAATTCTCGGTGCGATCCCTCGCCATCATGCCTTTCACCTGCCCGGCGATCTCGGCCGGCAGGCCCGGCGCGTCGAAGTTCTCGATCGTGATCGTGCGCGCGTAGAGGCCGGGCTCGGGCTTCACGAGACCCTTTGCGGCCTCCTTCATCTCGGCCAGCGAGGGCGGCTCGCCGCGCCCGGCCGCGTCCGCCGAGCCTGCGCCACCATCGCCGCCCGAACTGCAGCCCGCCAGCGCCAGCGTTGCCAGCGCCAGACCGGCGTAGAAACGAACTCTGCCTTGTGCCATCGTCCTGTCCTCCTCGCTCGAAATGCCCGCGCCCCGAGCCGATCCCGCATCATACGGGAATGCGCGGCTAGCACCGCGGCGCACCTCTCTCCAACCATTACAGTTCAATGACACACTCTTGTCAGCAAGAGATTGAACGCGCGCCCCACCGTCTCCATATGTTCCGCCATGACCGAACTCATCATCCGTCGCGGACTGGACGAGCCGGATACCTCGGGCTCGTTCACCCCGCACAAGCCCCAGCGCCCCGAAAAATCCCTCCCCGGCAAGACTTTCCGGATCGTGTCCGAGTACGAACCGGCCGGTGACCAGCCCACTGCGATCGCCGAACTGGTGGAAGGCGCGAAGGCCGAGGACAAGACGCAGGTTCTCCTGGGTGTCACCGGGTCCGGCAAGACCTTCACCATGGCCAAGGTCATCGAGGAGCTGCAGCGCCCGGCGCTGATTCTTGCGCCCAACAAGATTCTCGCCGCCCAGCTCTACGCCGAAATGAAGGACTTCTTCCCCGAAAACGCGGTCGAATACTTCGTCTCCTACTACGACTATTACCAGCCCGAAGCCTACGTGCCCCGCTCGGACACCTACATCGAGAAGGAAAGCTCGGTGAACGAGGCGATCGACCGGATGCGCCACTCGGCCACGCGATCCCTGCTCGAGCGTGACGACGTCATCATCGTCGCCTCGGTCTCGTGCCTTTACGGTATCGGCTCGGTCGAGACTTATTCGGCGATGACCTTCGATGTCGTCTCGGGCACCGAGGTCGACCAGCGCGAACTGATCCGAAAGCTCGTCTCGCTCCAGTACAAGCGCAACGACGTCGCCTTTGCGCGCGGCTCGTTCCGGGTGCGCGGCGACAACCTCGAGATCTTCCCCTCGCACTACGAGGACACCGCCTGGCGGGTCTCGTTCTTCGGCGACGAGATCGAGGAAATCTGCGAGTTCGACCCGCTTACCGGCAAGAAGGGACCGACGCTCGACAAAGTGCGCGTCTTCGCCAACTCGCACTACGTAACCCCTGGCCCGACGATGAAGCAGGCCAGCGAGGCGATCCGCTTTGAACTGGAGGAGCGGCTGAAGGAACTCCATGCCGAGGGCAAGCTGCTCGAAGCGCAGCGCCTGGAGCAGCGCACCAACTTCGATCTCGAGATGATCGCGGCGACCGGCTCGTGCAACGGCATCGAGAACTATTCGCGCTTCCTCACCGGCCGCCTGCCCGGCGAGCCCCCGCCAACGCTCTTCGAGTACCTGCCGGACAACGCTCTCCTCTTCGTCGACGAGAGCCACCAGACCGTGCCGCAGATCGGCGCGATGGCGCGCGGTGACCATCGCCGCAAGATCACGCTCGCCGAATACGGCTTCCGTCTGCCCTCGTGCATCGATAACCGCCCGCTGCGCTTCAACGAGTGGGACGCGATGCGCCCGCAGACCTTCGCCGTCTCGGCAACGCCCGGCGGCTGGGAAATGGAGCAGACCGGCGGCGTCTTTGCCGAGCAGGTCATCCGACCGACCGGCCTGATCGACCCGCCGGTGGAGATCCGTCCGACCGAGGACCAGGTCCAGGACTGCATCGCCGAGTGCAAGGCGGTGGCCGAAAAGGGCTTCCGCACGCTGGTCACCACGCTGACCAAGCGCATGGCCGAGGACCTGACCGAATTCATGCACGAGGCGGGCGTGCGTGTTCGCTACATGCACTCCGATGTCGAGACACTGGAGCGCATCGAGCTGATCCGCGACCTGCGCATGGGCGTCTACGACGTGCTGGTGGGCATCAACCTGCTGCGCGAGGGCCTCGACATTCCCGAGTGCGGGCTCGTCACGATTCTCGATGCCGACAAGGAAGGCTTCCTGCGCTCGGAAACCTCGCTGATCCAGACCATCGGGCGCGCCGCGCGCAATTCCGAAGGCCGGGTCATCCTCTACGCCGACCGCATGACCGGTTCGATGGAACGCGCCATCGCCGAGACCGACCGGCGCCGCGAGAAGCAGCAGGCCTACAACGAGGAACACGGCATCACCCCCCAGACGATCAAGCGGCGCATTGCCGACATCGTCGCGGACACGGCGAGCCGGGACGGGGTTACCGTCGAGATCGAGACCGAGGACGGGGCCAACAACCTCGTCGGGCACAACCTGCGCGCCTATATCGAGGACCTCGAGAAGAAGATGCGCGCCGCCGCCGCCGACCTCGAGTTCGAGGAAGCGGGACGCCTGCGCGACGAGATCCGCCAACTGGAAGCGAGCGAACTGGGCCTGCCCGAAGGTGAGCACAAGGCGCCGCTGGTCGGCCGCTCGAACGAGGGCAAGCCGGGCACGCGCAAGATGCGCTACGGCAAGCAGACCAGGAAGTGGGGCAAGTAGGCCTGCCTGATCTTCAAAATATATACGTGAAACAATGGCATAGCCTGATCGTTTAACCTGTGCAGCGCAAGGCGCGCGGCAACGCCGCCACCGCGCGCGAACATGTAAAGACGAAGGAGACCCGACGTGGAACTGAAGGACCAGGCCATCATCGTGACTGGCGGGGCCAGCGGCATTGGCCGCGAGACCTGCCTTGCCCTTGCGCGTATGGGTGCCGATATCGTGGTGGCCGACTTCAACGCCGAAGGCGCGGCCCAGGTCGCCGAGGAGGTGAAGGCGCTGGGCGTGGCCGCGCACAGCTTCAAGGTCGATGTCTCGGTCGCGCAGGAGGTCGAAGCCCTCGTCGATTTCACCGTCGAGAAACTCGGCACCTTGAACGGCCTGTTCAACAACGCCGGGATCGGGCTGGTGAAGCCGTTCCTGGAGATGGATCCGGCCTCCTACCTCAAGGTCATCGAGGTCGACCAGCACAGCGTCTATTACGGCATGTACTACGGTGCGAAGAAGATGGTGGAACTGGGCACAAAGGGTACCTTCGTCAACACCGCTTCGATCTACGGCTCGGTCGCCTCGCGCGGGAACTTTAACTACAACGCGGCCAAGGCGGCGGTTATCGCCATGACCCGCTCGGGCGCGCTGGAGTTGGCCGAACACGGCATCCGCGTGGTCGGCATCGCGCCCGGCTACATAGATACCCCGATCCTGGGCACGGATGCGGGCGTGAAAGAGCAGCTTGCCGCGCAGCACATGCACAAGGAGCTGATCGCGCCCGAGAAGGTCGCCAGCGTCGCGGCCTATCTCTTCACCGACGCGGCCCAGGCCATCAACGGCTCCACGGTGCCTGTCGACGACGGTTTCCTCGCCTTCAAGGAATAGGCCAGCGCCTGAAAAATACCCGGAGGCTCACCAGGAGCCTCCGGGTAGTGCAAGGATTGGCCGAAACCAGCCCTCGGGTCGCATGGATACAATGTCTGCAAAATGCAGACTTGGCATGCCACGATCATGGTATGAACGCGGGCACGGACCATAGTTTCCCTTGCGCACAATCCCTGATCCGGACACATTTGCCGGTGTGGGGCAGGCAAAGAGCATAGACAGCGAATCGCTCGCGCGCTTGCGCAGCGCGATCGAGCAGGCTCCCTTCCACCCGGAGGGCTGGCGCTCTGCGCTGCAC
Organism: Novosphingobium sp. MBES04; assembly: GCF_000813185.1. Taxonomy (NCBI): domain Bacteria; kingdom Pseudomonadati; phylum Pseudomonadota; class Alphaproteobacteria; order Sphingomonadales; family Sphingomonadaceae; genus Novosphingobium; species Novosphingobium sp. MBES04. The sequence goes on from NZ_DF850488.1 coordinate 386,244, forward strand.
AGCCTCGCCGAAGCCACCGGCTCTCCCCGCACCCAGATCCTGGCGCTTGGCCAGAGGCATATGGCCTTCAACTGGGTCAACACCACGCCCGACGACTTCGAGTCCATCATCCGGGAAATCGACACCTACCGCCCCGATGCGAACTACCGCATCGCCGCGATGGGCAAGCCGATGGAGCTCACCTGGGAACCCCACTACGACGCCGTGCGCGCGGTTCATACCGACGAGCGCTATCTCGAGATGGCACGCCGCTACGATTTCGAACTGGGCGCGCAGATGGTCCTTTCCCAAAAGCCCGGGCTGTTCTTCGGCGTCGCGATCATGCGCAGCGAACGCGAAGGGCGCACCAGCGAACACGAACGGGGTATCCTGGCCCAGGTCGCGCCGACGATCCTCTCGGCCATCCGCACGCAGGAATCGATCGAGCACGCCGGAGCCAAGCTCCTCCACGGCTCGCTCGAGGCGATGGACACCGCCGCGATCTTGCTCGATGGCCTCGGCAAGACGACCTTCGTCAGCCCCGCCGCGCAGCGCCTGCTCGGCCCCGAGACGCTGCAGATCTCGGGCGGCGCCCTTCACGCCCAGCGCCCCGAATTCGATCGCCAGCTGGGCCGACGGATCGGCCAGGCCCTGGCGGGCGAGGACCCGGGTCCGGCCGACCTGTGGATCCGCACAGGCAAGGGACTCATGCTCGTCGACGCGCGTCCCCTGCCCCATGGCGACTGGCACCTGGGCCTCAGCGCCCGCGTCATCGTCAGCCTGAGACCGCTTCTTCCCTCCCGAATGGGCTCCGACCACGCTGAAAACGCAAAAAAGGTTGCGCGCATGGGCAGACAGCTGGGTCAGGCGATGGGTCTGACCGACACCGAAGGCGAAGTCGCCGCGCTTCTTGCCCAGGGCTTGTCGCGCAAGGATATTGCTGCGCTGCGGCAAGTCAGCCCGCAAACGGTAAACAGCCAGCTGCGCACCATTTTCCTGAAATGCGAGGTCAATCGCGAAGGCGAACTTGTTGCAATTGCACGATCTATTCTCGACGCGATCGGCAGCTGAGCCACTCCCATCACGGTCCCGAAAAGGGGCAGGAATCGTGCATCAGGCGCAAGTCACGAGTCCCGCTTTTCACTGTTCTTTCCTGTGTGTGAGAGCAAACGGTCCCCAGACACGGTGAATTGGAGAGGCCATGCGCATCCGTAACAACGCCCTACGTTCCAAGATCATGTCGGCCGAAGACGCCGCCCGCCTCATTGCCAACGGCAACACGGTCGGGATGAGCGGCTTTACCGGCTCCGGGTATCCCAAGGCCGTCCCCCAGGCCCTCGCATCGCACATCGAGGCCGAGCACGCGGCCGGAAATCCCTTCAAGGTCCGCATGTGGACCGGCGCTTCCACCGGCCCCGAACTCGACGGCGCGCTTGCCAAGGTCGACGGCATCGACATGCGCCTCCCTTACAATTCCGACCCCATCGCCCGCGAGAAGATCAACTCGGGCCAGATGAACTACTTCGACATGCACCTCAGCCAGGTGGCCCCGATGGCCTGGCAGGGCTTCCTCGGTCCGCTCGACGCTGCGGTAATCGAGATCGTCGGCATCCGCGAGGATGGTTCGCTGATCCCCTCCTCGTCGGTCGGCAACAACAAGACCTGGCTCGACCGCGCCGAGAAGGTCATCCTCGAGGTCAATTCCTGGCAGAGCGAGGCGCTCGAAGGCGTCCACGACATCTACTACGGCACCGCGCTTCCCCCCGCGCGCATCCCGATCCCGCTGACCCGTCCCGACCAGCGCATCGGCGAGGACTGCCTGCGCGTCGATCCGGCCAAGGTCGTGGCTGTCGTGGAAACCGACTCGCCCGACCGCAACGCCCCCTTCACCCCGCCTGACGAAAACGCGAAGATGATCGCCGGGCACATCCTCGAATTCCTCACCCACGAGGTGAAGGTCGGCCGCATCCCCAAGGAGCTGCTGCCGATCCAGTCCGGCGTGGGCAACATCGCCAACGCGGTGCTTTCGGGCCTGATGGACGCCCCCTTCGAGGGCATGACTGCCTACACCGAGGTGATCCAGGACGGCATGCTCGACCTCCTCGCCGAGGGCAAGCTGCGCATGGCGAGCGCCACCGCTTTCTCGCTCAGCCCCGATGCGGCCGAGCGCGTGAACCGCGAGATGGAGTTCTTCCGCGACAAGATGATCCTGCGCCCGCAGGAAATCAGCAACCACCCCGAGCTGGTGCGTCGCCTGGGCTGCATCGCGATGAACGGCCTCATCGAAGCCGACATCTATGGCGCGGTGAACTCGACCCACGTCATGGGCTCGCGCATCCAGAACGGCATCGGCGGTTCGGGCGACTTTGCCCGCAACGCCTTCATCTCGATCTTCGTGACCCCGTCCGTCGCCAAGAAGGGCGCGATCTCGGCCATCGTCCCGCAGGCCAGCCACGTCGACCACATCAACCAGGACGTGCAGGTGATCGTCACCGAGCAGGGCCTCGCTGATCTGCGCGGCCTCAGCCCCAAGGAACGCGCCAAGGTCATCATCGCCAACTGCGCGCACCCGACCTACCGCCCGATGCTCGAAGACTACTTCGCGCGCGCGCAGAAGGAATCGTTCGGCCAGCAGTCGCCGATGATCCCCTCCGAAGCCCTTTCGTGGCACCAGCGCTTCATCGACACCGGTTCGATGTTGCCCTGACGCCGCGACAAGAGGCCCGCAGTCCCCCATCCCTCTGTGCGGGCCTTGTCGCTGCGAAGCGACACGGTAGAGTGCCTCGCTTGCCATCCCCATCCCGGCAAGGAGGTACCTACTCCCCATGCGACGTGCAAAACTGGCCTTCGGGCTGCTCCTGGCGACCAGCGCCCTCCTTCCCGCCACGCAGGCGCTCCAGGCCGCCGACGAGAAGGCCTCCGCCAACTCGGCAAGCAAGGCCGAAACCGCAAGCGAGGACGCGCTCCCGCCCCTCCCTGAAGACGCCTCGGTGCGCCAGAGCGCGGTCATCGGCGGCAAGAGTGTATCCTACACCGCGACTGTCGGCACGATCCCCGTTCACGACGCCAAGGGCAAGCTGATCGGAGAGGTCGTCTATACGGCGTACACCCTGCCCGGAAAGCAGGCCGAGAACCGGCCCGTGACTTTCGCCTTCAACGGTGGCCCGGGCGCCGCCTCGGTTTACCTGAACCTTGGCGCGATCGGCCCCAAGCGCGTCGCCTTCGGCGCCCAGGGCGATTCTCCCAGCGATCCGGCCGTGCTTCAGGACAACCCCAATTCCTGGCTCGACTTCACCGACCTCGTCTTCATCGATCCCATCGGCACCGGCTTCTCGCGCTCGCGCGCCGACGAGGAGACCACCAACGCCGAGTTCTACGCCGCCGACGTGGACATCCACTACCTAAGCCGCGTCATCTACGACTGGCTGGTCAAGGAAGAGCGCCTCGCCAGCCCCAAGTACCTGACCGGCGAGAGCTACGGCGGCTACCGCGTGCCGCGCCTGGCCTACTACCTGCAGACCCAGATCGGGATCGGCGTCAATGGCATGGTGCTGGTCTCGCCCTACCTCGATCCGGCCGCCATCGGTGATGACACCGCGCTCTCCCCGCTTCCCTGGATGCTGAACTATCCTGCCATGGCTGCAGGCCACTTCGAGCGGCAGGGCCAGCACCTCGACGAGAGCAACATGGGTCCGGTCGAGGAGTACCTGCGCACCCAGTTCCTGGCCGACTTCATCGCCGGACCGCGCGACAAGGCGGCGACCGCACGCCTTTCCGCCCGCGTCGCCGAGTTCACCGGCCTCGATCCCGAACTGGTGCAGCGCATGGACGGGCGCATCGACATCGGCACGTACCTGCGCGAGATCCGCCGCACGCAGGGCCTTGTCGGCTCGGTCTACGACAGCAACTTCACCGCCTACGACCCTTTCCCGGCCAGTTCGCGCGCGCAGTACAATGACCCCCTGCTGACCACCCTCATCGCGCCCACTACCTCGGCCATGGTCGATTTCGTGACACGCCAGGTCGGCTGGAAGGTCAACGCGCGCTACAACGCGCTGTCCTACGAGGTGAACCGCGCCTGGGACCGCGACAACACCGACAGCCCGGTCCAGGACCTGCGCAAGGCAATTGCCATCGACCCCAAGATGAGCGTCGACATCGTGCATGGCTGGGACGATCTTTCCTGCCCCTATTTCGCCTCGCAGCTGATCATCGACCAGATGCCCGATTTCGGCCAGGCGAGCCGCGTAAACCTCCACAAGTATCCGGGGGGACACATGTTTTATTCCCGCCTCGACAGTGGGGCCGCGATGCGACGTGACATTCTTGAAAGTTACGCCAAGCGCAATTAGTAAGTAAACATAATGTTAAATTAAAGAAATCACCTTTCCAAATTTAGACAGTTACTATAAACAAACTCTCGAGTGAGCCCGAAAAGCCCTCGCGGTCGCCCAGATTAGACGTCTGCAAAATACATAAAGAAAAACATGAAGATTCGTTCATGTTTTCTACGGAACTAAAAAAAGGGGGCCAAAAGCCCCCTTTTCTTCATTTTCCGATCGGATGAAACTCAGAGTTTACCAAATTCGGCCTCGTAGGACGCCGTATTGCCCTCAGCCAGGAAGCGGGCCTGCTCGACCCATTTGTCGCGGCGCGGACGCCCGGCGAAGGCGCCGAGCTTGCCATCGAGCTCGTCGAGATCCGCCTCACTCCAGGCCGCGATCTGCGCGTACGTCGTCACGCCCAGCGACACGAGGAGCTTCTGCATCTTCGGGCCCAGCCCCTTGATCTTGCGCAGGTCATCGCTCTGCCCCGTCGTCGCAGGAGCAGGCACAGGAGCAGGTTCTTCCGGCGCGGGTGCAGGCTCCACCGGCTCAGGGGCAGCTGCGGACGTATCCTCAGCCTTGGGTGCCTCGGCTGCAGGGGTCGGCTCCGGAGCCTTCGCGGCCTCGTCTTCCGCCTTGTGGCTGCGCGCCTCGTCCGCCTCTTCCTGCGCCGCGACGGCAATCACCTCGCCGATCCCGGCCATGGTACCGGCCGCGGCGGGCGGGTCGATATGCGCGGGCTGCTTCTCCCGCGTGTCGGCATCGTCGACGCCAGGCACGGGCAGGTCGTATTGCGAGGCGGGGCTCGCGGAATCTATGAGCGCCTGGTTGCGCTGGGCGGGCGCCGCGCCTTCGTCCAGAACGTCCGGGCGGTGCGTGCGCTCACCCGGCTTCTTCGATCCATGCGCGAAGATCCAGAAGGCGACCACGATCCCGATCACCAGGGCGGCAACGAAGATCAGCCAGTTGGCCTCGATCATTTGCAGCACGATATTATCCTTTTCGTTTCCATATGAGCCAGCCGATGCCCAGGCCCAGACCATACGTGAGCAGCACCGATACGGCCAGTTCCAGCCACAAGGGCATCAGCAGTCCTTTCCAAGCGTCAATTTCCGTGAAGTGCCAGAGTTGGGGCCGCGCATAGCAGCCCGCCCGCCCGATCCCAATGCCCTTGCCGGCACGCCCCGAATTGGGAGCAGCCCTGCGCGCATCAGCCCGGTCCGGGCGTGTCGATGGGGGTGGGCTTGACCGGTGCGGACACGATCACCGAAAACTCGATCCGGCGGTTGGCCGGGTCACTCGGGCTGAGCCCGGAGATGGGCTGGCTGGCCCCCACGCCTGCTGCCCTCAGGCCATTGGCTGGAATTCCACGCCCGATCAGCGCCCAGCGCACCGCTTCGGCGCGCGCCAGCGAGAAGGCCTTGTCGACCTCGGCGTTGCCGCCCTGGTCGGTGTGGCCGGTCACCGCGATGATGCTGCCGACACAGGGCCGCAGCGCGCGCGCAACTTCGTCGAGCAACCGACCGCTTGCCGGATCGAGCCGCGCAGAGGACTGTGTGAAGCGGATCGTGCGCGTCTGGAGGATGCGCTCGACATCGCTCTGGCAATGGAGCGCCTCGGGATTGTCCACGCGCGAGCTGGTGCGCGACCAGCTGATCCCGCCAATTCCCGGCACCGCCGCAATGCCCGCGGCGACCTGCTGACGCAGGGCTTGAGGCAATTCGTCCCCGCCCGACAGGATCGGGTGGCGCGTCAGCCAGCCGTATCGGTCCTTGAAGGCCAGCTCGACCCCCTCACCTCCCTCGACGCCGCTGCGCGCGGCCTGCGCCTCGCGTTCAAGGTCCGCAACGAAGCCAGGGCCGTTCAGGACCATTCCGGTGGCGGAGAGGAGCAGGCACAGGGCAGCACCTACCCCGGCAATCAAGGCGTTACGTGGATTCATCTGGGGGAGCCTAGAGCGATAGCGCCCCCCTGTCAGCCTCCAAGACCGCTCAATCGCCCTTCAATGCCCCGGCAAGTCCGACCAGCTTCACGAATTCCTGGCGCCAGTAGTCGCCGGGCTGCCCGGCGAGGCGCGCCACGTCCCCCTCGTCGAACCCATTGAGGAGCGTATCGCCGCGCAGATCCTGCCCGAAGGCCGCGACCGCTGCGGCAAAGGCGAAGTCGCCGCGCGGCGCCTTGGCGCTCGCCACGAGGCTTGCCGGGACCGGCCGCTCGATCAGCTTCGAGGTCGTGCCGTCCGGCAGCTTGTAGCGCAGCTTGACGAAGGCCAGTTCCTGCGTCCGGGCCTGCGCGGCCGTGTTCGGCGTATCCTCGTAGCGCCGTTCGGGCAGCCAGCCTTTCGTGCCTGCCGGAACGATCTCGTAGAGCGCGGTCACCTGGTGCCCCGCCCCGATGTCGCCTGCATCGACCGCGTCGTTTTCGAAGTCCTCCTCGCGCAGCGCGCGGTTCTCGTAGCCCAGCAGCCGGTACTCGCTGACGAGCGCCGGGTTGAACTCGACCTGGATCTTCACGTCCTTGGCGATGGTGAAGAGCGTGGAGGCCATCTGCTCGCCCAGCACCTTCTTCGCCTCGAGCGCGCTGTCGATGTAGGCGTAGTTGCCATTCCCATGGTCAGCCACCTGCTCCATCAGCGCTTCGTTGTAGTTGCCCTGCCCGAAGCCGAGGGTCGTCAGCGTGATCCCGGCGTCGCGCTCCTTCTCGATCATCGCGATCATGTCGTCGCGGTCGGTGATGCCGACGTTGAAGTCGCCATCGGTGCCGATGAGAATGCGGTTCACGCCCCCTTCGATGAAGCTGTCCCGCGCGATGTTGTAGGCCAGCTTGAGGCCCGCCGCGCCCGCCGTCGAGCCGCCCGCGCTCAGCGTATCGAGCGCGGCGCGGATCTTGCGCGTGTCGTTGGTGAGCGGCAGGACCAGCCCCGCGGCTCCTGCATAGACCACGATCGAAACACGGTCCTGTTTGCCCAGCTCCCCGGCCAGCCCCGAAAGCGCGGTCTTGAGAAGCGGGAGCTTGTCCGGCGCGCTCATCGACCCCGAAACGTCGAGCAGGAACACCAGGTTTGCAGGAGGCCGGCCTTCGCGCGCGATATCATAGCCGCGAAGGCCGATGCGCAGCAGGCGCGTTTCCGGGTTCCAGGGGGTTTGCGCCATGTCCGTGGTCACCGAGAACGGAGCCTCGCGGCTGTCGGGTGCCGGGTAATCGTAGCGGAAGTAGTTGATGAACTCCTCGGTGCGCACCGCCCGCGCCGGGGGCAGCTGGCCCTGCGTCAGGAAGCGGCGGGTGTTGGTGTAGGCGCCCGTGTCGACATCGACCGAGAAGGTGGAAACAGGCTCCTGCGCCACGCGCTTCACCGCTGAGACCTCTTCGCCTTCGTACTGCTCGCGACCGGGCTGCGTGGGAACCTGCACGGGCGGCACGAAGCGGCTTTCCTGCATCGTATCCGCAACTCTTGCCCCGGTGACGGTGACGGCCGAAGGCGCTGCGACGATACCGGGTGGTGGAGGCGCCGGAGGAGGTGGAGGAGGTGGTGGCGGCGCGACAGCCAACGGTGGAGGGGGCGGCGCGTCCGCCACTTCGCCGCACGCGGCCAGAAGGCTGAGCCCCGAAAGCACCAGCCCCAGCCTCGCTACACGGCCCGACAGATCCTTGCGAACCACCATAAACCCATCCCCTCGTCCCGTTGCTGGTACGCGAGAACGCCACCCCGCCCGTTAATCGCGACTGAACGAGGCCTGCGCGCGACGATGCGAAATGCCAGCGGCGATCAGTTCGACTTGGTCTTCTGGAACAGCTTGCGGTCTTCAGGCCCGAAGGCCTTCTTCCAGATGACAAAAAGGTACGACCCCAGGATCGCGGGGATACCGAAGGCCAGTTCCACCCACTCGGGGAGATACTGCGTGAAGACGAAGCCGATCGCCACCGCGGGGGCTGCCGCCCAGAGCAGCGGCCAGCGCCAGTTGTTGATCGGATGGCCCAGGAACTTCGCGAGCATCTTCGCCTTCACCACCGAGGCGAGCCCCAGCGCGATGAAGAGCGCGCCCGCCGCGGCCGCGGCCTGGAACAGCGAATTGTAGCCCAGGTGCTGCATGAGCAGAATCCCGGCGAACGTCAGGACCGCCTGGAAGCCGATGGTGGCCAGCGACACGCCCAGGTTGCGCACACGGTGGACGTAGATCAGCGCCGCCTCGCTGACGACGGCGGTCGAGGCGACGACTTCGGCGGCGAGCAGAAGCGCCAGCGCGCCCGTCCCGCCGACGAACTCGCGCCCGATCAGGCCCATGACACCCTCGCCGGTGATGCCCAGCGACAGCGCGATGGCCACCTGCGCGGCCATGATCCAGAAGCCCACCTGGCTGACCTGGCGCGCAATCGCGCCATAGTCCTTGCGCTTGAGCGCGCGGGTGATGACCGGCCCCAGCACCGGCTCGAAACTGGTCTTGAGCTTTTGCGGCAGGCTCGCAACCTGCTGCGCGGCGTAGTAGACGCCAACCGCCGAGGGCGGCGCGAGGAAGCCCAGCAACAGCACGTCCACACGGCGCGTACCCCACTCGATCGTATCAGCCAGCGCAATCGGCATCGAGCGCACGACGAGGCGGCGCATGACGCTCACGCGCGGACGCCAGCCACGCGGCCGTCCATAGGCGCGGATGAAGGGCACGAAGGCGGTGATCGCAGCGGCAAAGATCGAGGCGATATAGGCGAGCGAAAGCCCGCTTTCGGGCGCGACGAAGATCATCAGGCCCGCCATGATCGAGATCGTCCAGGGCTCGACGATGGCACGCGACCAGACCGTGGGACTGATCTGCAGGCGATAGGCAAGCGCGGCCAGCCAGATCTCGGTCAGCGCCAGCGGCGGGATCGCGATCACCATCAGCCGGTCGAACTGGGTATAGGTGCCGCCCGGGAACATCGGGGCGGGCACGAACCAGAAGAACAGCGCCGCCGCACACGAGGCCAGAAGCGAGACCGCCACGCCATCAAAAACGGTGTTGGCGGGCAGTTCCTTGCCTTCAGCCTCGCTCATGCGCTGGGCCAGCCCGCGCTTCTCGCCCATCGTGCAGACCATTGCGGTCAGCTCAATGATGACGAGCGCGGAAGCGAAGCGGCCGAGCGCGGCAGGCCCGTAGGCCGCCGCCCGCCCGGCGATGAACAGGAAGGGAATGCGCGCGGCAAGGCGCAGGAAAAAGCCCAGGAAATTGGTGCGCCCGCCCTTGGCCAGTGCGGCAATGTCATCGCCGTCCTGCTTGTCCCGGCCAGCCTCGGCGCGCGAAACACTGTCGTTCAACCCAGGCGCTCCTGCTCCGAGCGCAAGGGGCGCGAAAGGATATCGGCGACGACTTCACCCGCAGGCGCAGCGCCTTCGAGAAGACGGCGGACCGCGGCGACGATGGGCATGTCGATGCCCTCGCGCCGGGCAAGATCATCGAGGATCGGCGCGGTGGCCGCCCCTTCGGCGACCGAACTCTTGCCCGCCAGCGCCTCGGCCGCGCTCTGGCCCTGCCCGAGCGCCAGACCCAGCGAGAAGTTGCGGCTCGATGTCGAGGAACAGGTCAGCACCAGGTCGCCCAGACCGCACAGGCCCGCCAGCGTCTCGGCCCGGCCTCCGCGCGCAAGGCCAAAGCGCTGCATCTCGGCATAGCCGCGCGCGATCAGCGCCGCGCGCGCATTCTGGCCAAGGCCCAGCCCCTCGGCCACGCCGCAGGCAATCGCCAGCACGTTCTTGATCGCGCCGCCGATCTCGGCCCCGATCACATCCTCGGAATAGTAGGGACGGAACGCCGGGCTCGCGATCAGAGGCGCGAGCCGCTGCCACTGCGCCTCACCGCCCGAACAGGCAAGCGTGATGGCCGTGGGCAGACCCGCGGCGACCTCATGCGCGAAGGTGGGCCCCGAAAGCACGGCAAGACGGCTGCCCGGCGCGGCCTCGGCCGCGACCTCGGCCATCAGCCGCCCGCTGGACGCCTCGATCCCCTTGGCGCAAAGCACCAGATCGCGCTCTGCGGCAGGCAGCTGCCCGACCACCGAGGCAAGGAACTGCGCAGGGACCACGGCCAGCAACACCGGAAGCTCAGCCATCTCGCCAAGGTCCGAGGTCGCACGGATCGCCGGATCAAGCTCGGCGCCCGGCAGATAGGTGTCGTTGACGCGGGTTTCGTTGATGCGCGCGGCAAGATCCGCCTCGCGCGCCCAGAGCTTCACCTCCTGGTTGCCCGCACGGGCCAGCGCCTGAGCAAGCGCCGTGCCCCAGGCGCCTGCGCCGATGACCCCGACCGCCAGACCGCTTGCATTTATCGTCGTCATGCCTTCACTCCGGCTCCGCGCACCGCCTCGGCGTCCGGATCGAGCGGCCAGCGCGGCCGCGCGGAAACGTCGAGCGGATCGCTCTGCCCCAGCGCATGGCGTTCCACACCGGCCCAGGCGATCATCGCCGCATTGTCCGTACACAGCTTGAGTGGCGGGGCAATGAACGGCAGCTTGAAATCGGCGGCCAGCCCTTCGAGCGCGGTGCGGATCGCGGTGTTGGCTGCAACCCCGCCCGCCACGACGAGGGCCGTCGGTGCGACATCCGCGATGCTCTTGAGAGCGCGGCGCGTGCGGTCGATGATGCACTCGATCGCGGCCTGTTGGAACGAGGCGGCGATATCGGCCGCGCTGTACTCGCCCGACTGGTGCGCGCGCAGGACCGCGCTCTTGAGACCGGCGAAGGAGAAATGCGGCTCCTTGCTGCCCTTTAAGGGGCGCGGCAGCGGCACGGCCTTGAGATCGCCGCTCGCAGCCAGGCGCTCCAGTGCCGGACCGCCGGGATAGCCCAGCCCCAGCACCTTGGCCGACTTGTCGAAGGCCTCGCCCAGCGCATCGTCAATGGTCGTGGCAAGGCGGCGGAACCTGCCCACCCCTTCAACCAGCAGGATCTGGCAGTGCCCGCCTGAAACGAGCAGCAGGAGATAGGGATAGGCCAGGCTCGCATCGGCAAGCCGGGGCGAAAGGGCATGACCTTCCAGGTGGTTGATCGCGATCAGCGGCTTGCCTGTCGCCATCGCCAGCGCCTTGGCCGAAACGAGCCCGACCATGACCCCGCCAATGAGGCCCGGCCCTGCCGTCGCGGCAATCGCATCGACCTCGTCCAGGCGCATCCCCGCATCGGCCAGCGTGCCCTCGATCAGCGGCGCAAGGCGCTCGACGTGCGCGCGCGCGGCGATCTCGGGCACGACGCCGCCAAAGGGCTTGTGCTCCTCGTCCTGCGACGCGATGCGCTGCGCCAGGATCGTGCGGTCTGCCGTCACCAGCGCCGCGGCGGTCTCGTCGCACGAGCTTTCTATTCCGAGGACAATCGTCATCCTCACGCTACCTCGCTCACTTTGGCCGAACGACCTTTTCCTGGACGCGCCCAGGCGCTAGCACGGTTTCCACGATGACTACCCAGACCACCGCGCCCAATCCGCGCTTCCGCCTCGGCACCCGCCGCTCGCCACTTGCCATGGCCCAGGCCGAAGAGGCCCGCGACCGCCTGGCAAAGGCGCATGGAATCAATCCTGCGCATATAGAGATCGTGGCCGTGACTGCCAGCGGAGATCGCATCCAGGACCGCGCTCTGGCCGAAATCGGGGGAAAAGCGCTCTGGACCAAGGAGCTCGACGCCTGGCTGGCCGAAGGGGAAATCGACTTTTCGGTACATTCGGCCAAGGATGTGGAGACGCTGCGCCCCGAAATCTTCGCCATTGGCGCGGTACTCCCGCGCGAAGACGTGCGCGACGTGCTCGTGGGCGCGGCCAGCATCGCCGCGCTGCCCTCGGGCGCGGTCGTGGGGACGAGCGCGCCGCGCCGGGCCGCGCAGCTCCTCCACGCCCGGCCGGATTGCAAGGTGGTGACCTTCCGCGGCAATGTCGCCACGCGACTTGCCAAGCTCGCCGCGGGCGAGGCCGACGCGACATTCCTCGCCGCCGCCGGCCTCAAGCGCCTGGGCGAAACCGGCACGGGCCATCCCCTCGACGAGGAGGACTGGTTCCCGGCCCCCGCGCAGGCCGCAATCCTGATCGAGTGCCGCGCCGATGACGCCCGCACCGCCGCCTTCCTTTCGGCCATCGACGATGCGCCCAGCCGCGCCGCGGTTCTGGCCGAACGCGCCCTGCTCGAAGGGCTTGGCGGCAACTGCCACAGCCCCATTGCCGTTCTCACCCGCCATGAAGGCGAACAGCTCCACATGCGCGCGGCGATCTATTCCCCGGACGGCGGCGAGCGGATCGAGGGCGAGGTTCGCTTCGCCTCGGGCGACCTGAAGGGGCCCGCCGACCTCGCCGCCGACCTCCTGTCGCGCGCAAGTCCGGCCGTCACCGTGCATTTCACCGGTCCGCCGACGTGAGCGCCCAAGGCGCCTCCCTGCCCCTCCCCGTCCTCATCCTGCGACCACAGCCGGGCGCGCAGGCAAGCCTGGAGGCCGCGCGCAAGCTGGGCCTCGCCGCCGAAGCCTACCCGCTCTTCGAAGTCCGCCCGCAAGCCTGGGAGGCCCCGGCCTGCGACGATATCGATGCGCTCGTGCTGGGAAGCGCGAACGCGCTGCGCCATGGCGGCGGTGCGCTGGAGGCCTATCGCGGCAAACCCGCCTATGCGGTCGGCCAGAAGACCGCCCAGGCCGCGCGGGCCGCCGGGCTCGACGTGGTCTGTACCGGCCGCGGAGGGCTCCAGTCCGTCCTCGATACGCTGGCGCCCGAACACCGCCGCCTGCTGCGCCTTGCCGGGCGCGAACGGGTGGCGCTTCACCTGCCCGAAGGCGTCACCATGACCACGCGCGAGGTCTACGCCAGCGAGGCGCTGACTGCCCCTGAGGCCCTGCGGCAACGCCTGCGCGATATGTCACAGGGCGCTGTCCTGGTTCTTCTCCACTCGGGCGAAGCGGCGGTCCGTTTCGAGGATCTATGCCGAGAATGGGGCCTTGCGACAGGTGCCATTCATCTCGTGGCCATCGGCCCGCGTGTATCCGCGCGACTCCATAGCCCGTGGGGGAGTGTGCGCTGCGCCCCCGAACCCAGCGACGCCGCCTTGCTGGCCTTGGCCGCACAGATGTGCCAAGAGGCTCTCTCGGGATCGATACAAGTAGACAACCAGACCTGATGCCAGACCTGATGCAGGACTTCGAGACACAACCACTTGCGCGCGAAACCGTGCCGGGACCACGCCCGCGTTCGCGCGGTGGCATGGTCTTCGTCGCCTTCGTGGCGTTCCTGCTGGGCGCCGCCTTCGTCGCCTGGGCGTCCTCGCGTGGCTGGCTCGAACAGGTCCTGCCCACGGCCGAAATGTCCGAGGCTCCGGCTGCGGAAACGGCGGTTGTCGGTGAGCCTGTCGAGATCCCCGATCCCCTTCCCCTGCCGAGCCCGGGCGCCGGGCATCCTTCGCCGGACCAGCTTGCCGCGCTCGGCACGATGGAAGGGCGCCTCGCGATGATCGAGAACCGCCTCTCGCGCATCGATTTCGAGACCGACGCCGCCTCGGGCAATGCCGCGCGCGCCGAAAGCCTGCTGATCGCCTTTGCCGCACGCCGCATGGTCGATCGCGGCGAACCGCTGAGCTACGTCGCCGACCAGCTGCGCCTGCGCTTCATGGACGCCCAGCCCCGCGCGGTCGAGACGATCATCGCCTTTTCCAAGGAGCCGGTGACAATCGACGAACTGAGCGCACGGCTCGAGGCCCTCTCCCCCGAACTGAGCGTTTCGGGCCGCGACATCAGCTTCTGGGACCGCGCCCGGGGCGAGCTGACCTCGCTGTTCACGGTGCGCCGCGATTCCGCCGCGCTGGTCTCGCCCCGCGCCCGGATCGAGCGCGCGCGCATCATGCTGACCGCACGCCGCATCGACGGGGCTATTCGCGAAGTGGAGCGCCTGCCCGGCGCAGAGGCCGCGCACAACTGGATCGCCGATGCGCATCGCTACGAGAACGCCCAGAAGGCGCTGAGCCTGCTCGAGACAACCGCGATGCTTGAACCCCGGCGCCTCAAGGACGCCGAGGGCCGCGCCATCGATCAACCCAGCCCGCTCGCAACGCCCAGCCAGGGAAGCCCGTCGCAAGCCGCTGAGAATGACGCCGGATCGGGCGAAGACTGAGCCCGAGAGAGCACCGGACATGACCGACACACCAGACCAGAACCGGGCCGATCCGATCGAGGACGCCCGGCTCGAGGCACTTGCGCGCTATTCCCTGACATCCGAACCGGAACAGGACTTCGACGACATCGTCGCCATGGCCGCGGAAATCTGCGACGTGCCCGTCGCTCTGGTCAATATCGTCGAAGCCGAACGCCAGTTCTTCAAGGCCCGCATCGGGATCGACATCTCCGAAACCCCGCGCGATGTCTCGATCTGCCAGTTCGCCATCCGCGAGGACGTCCCCTTCATCATTCCCGATGCCCGCCGTGACCCGCGCTTCGCGGACAATCCGTTCGTGACCGCAGAGCCGGGCATCCGCTTTTACGCAGGCTTTCCCCTCGTGACACGCGACGGGCATGCGCTGGGCACGCTGTGCGTGATCGACCATGAGCCGCGAACCCTCGATGCGCAGCAGATCCGCATGCTGCGGATACTCGCGCGCCAGGCGATGTCGCAAATCGAACTGGGCGCCGCGCTGGAGAAGAGCCGCGCCGCCCATGCCGAAGCCGAGCGCCTGCGCGCCGGACAGCACGAAATCGCCATGGAGATGACCCACAGGGTCAAGAATACGCTCGCCATCGTGCAGTCCATCGTGGCGCAGACGCTGCGCCGCAGCCCGGATGTCGAACAGGCCCGCAAGGCCATTGATGCGCGCCTTCTGACCTTGGCGCGTGCGCAGGATGTGCTGACCCGTTCGGCCCTCGATGACATCGACGTACGCGCCCTCATTTCGGCGGCCCTGGGCCCGCACATGCAGGGCGAGAACGACCCGCGCTTCGTGCTGTCCGGTCCTCCGCTGCTCCTTGGCGCACGCCAGGCACTCGGCCTCGCGCTCGGGCTCCACGAACTGGCGACGAACGCCACCAAGTATGGCGCGCTTTCCCAGACGGGCGGAACCATCGCGCTCACCTGGAACGGCGCGGACGCCGCCTGCACGCTCGAATGGGCCGAGCGCGGCGGCCCCCGGGTTGAGGTACCCACCGAGCGCGGCTTCGGCTCCACCCTGATCGAACGGATCGTCGCGGGCTATTTTGAAGGCGAAGCCCGGCTGACGTTCGATCCTGAAGGTGTGCACTTCACGCTGTCGGGCCGGGCACGTCGGCCTGAAGCGCGGAGCTGACGGAAGAGCGCGCGCGAGACGCCAGACCCGCGTAAAAAAGACTCGAAGATCAGGAAGAGATATCCGAGGGCCATCGCCATCGGGCTCCCCGAACTGTCGAGCTCAAGGCTCTCGCGCTGCGTTGGCTAAGAGAGGTGAGGTCGCCGAGTTTGGGGTCAAGGGGTAACAACCCCTTGAGAAATTACCTTCCACCTTCTCTTTGACTGCAACTCGGAACGCGAGGTCCAGCCCGCCTCCCTAGCCTTGCAGAAGCTCGGGAAGCTTGCCGGACATGCCCCGCGCCTCGTCCATGAAGAAGCGCTTGAGAGCCGGCAGGCGCTGGACCGCGCCCATGCCCAGACGGCGCACGGCACTTGGCACGCGGCCCGGAATACCGAACAGGCGGGTAAGCGTGTCGGTCGCCGCCATGACCATGACCGAATCGAGCTGCGCCACTTCTCGTAGCGCGCCAGCAGCTGCGCATCGCCCGGTTCAAGGCCCAGGCGCATGCCCTCGCTCAGCACTTCGACCAGCGCACCCACGTCGCGCAGGCCCAGGTTCAGGCCCTGCCCCGCGATCGGGTGCATGCCGTGCGCGGCATCGCCGATGACCGCGAGGCGCTCGTCGACCACGTTCACGGCATGATGGAAGCGCAAGGGATAGCTCATGCGCGGAGCCGAGAGTTCGATATCGCCAAGGACACCGTGCATCTTCTCGGCAACCTCGTTCAGGAACATCGCATCGCTCATCGCGATGACGCCCTTTGCGTCCTTCTCGGCGACCGTCCAGACCAGCGCGCTGCGATGGCGCCCCTGCGCGTCGTCGAGCAGCGGCAGCAGCGCAAAGGGCCCTGCAGGATAGAAGATTTCCCAGGCCGTTCCGCCGTGCGGCTTGGAGTGGAAGAGCCCCGTCACCATGGCGCGGTGGTGGTAATCCCACTTCGCCATCGAGAACCCGGCCTCGTCGCGGGTGGGCGACTGGCGCCCTTCGGCCGCCACCAGCAGCGAGGAGGTGAGGATGCGCCCGTCGCTCAACTCGACTTCCACCCCGTGGGGTCCGCGATCGCGGCGCACGGCCTCGGTCTTGACGTGCCAGGCGATGTTGGGCTCGTCCTTGGCCGCCTCGAACAGCGCGATGCGCAGATCCCGGTTGGCGTACATGCGGCCCAGCGTGCCCTCATCGGGCTTGGGCTGGAAGTCGATCCGGCCCGGCTTCATGCCGTCGGTCACCGCAATCGAATCGATCGCGCAGCCCAGAGGCTCGAGGCGCTTGCCAAGACCGATGTTGCAGAACAGGTTCCAGCTCGCGGTGGAAACCGCCGAGGCGCGGCCGTCCGCGCCCTCGGCAACGAGGTCCGCCGGGTCGGCGCGGTCGATCACGTGGCTGGAGATCCCGGCCCGGGCCGCGGCCAGCGCCAGCGTCATGCCGACGAGACCGCCGCCCAGGATGATGAGATCACGGCGCTCCTTCGCGCCAGTCGGGATGCGTGTATCCGAGTCGCTCATGAAGAGCAGCTATCGGCCTCCGTCGCATCAATGTCGAGACATCTTCCATCCCACGTGCCCACAGGTGCGGAGAGGCCCACGGTGGCAGCAAGAGTGGGCGCGATATCAACGGTTTCGACCGGATCGGGCTGCTCGAATCCCTGGATCCCTTCGCGCCAGAACAGCATCGGGACGCGGCGGTCATAATCCCACGGGCTACCATGGCTGGCGACCTTGAAGGGCTTGGCCTTGCCGGGCACGATCCCGCGGCGGGTCAGCATCTGCACCTCGCCCGAGCGCCCCGGCACATAGGACGCGCGCACCTTCTGGAGGTCCGTCCAGTCCTGCGGGGCGCCTTCGGGCATGGGCTCGGCCATGATCTCATCGTGCGAGAAAGCCGCCTCGATCTGCGGGTTGGCGCGCAGCACGTCGAGCAGGCTTGCCACCACGGTCTGCTTGTTCTTTCCCGCAAGGTCGGGCGCGAGCCACACGCTGCCCGATTCCCCGGCGCCGTAGAAGAGGTGCCCGCTTGGAACGCTCACGCCGGTGCGGCGGGCCACTTCGGCCTCGAGTGCGGCGGCAGTCAGCGAAGGATCGACGCGGCCCGCATGCGGGTTGCCGCGCAGTTGCTGGCGCTCGGGCGCATCGAAACCGCCGTGGTCGGCGCTCAGCACGACCTCGTAGTCGATCCCGCGCGCGTCGAGCGCGTCGAACAGCGTACCGAGCGCGGTGTCGAGCGTGTTCATCTGGATGCACATCTCCACGCCCTCGGTGCCGAAGGCATGGCCA
Organism: Novosphingobium sp. MBES04; assembly: GCF_000813185.1. Taxonomy (NCBI): domain Bacteria; kingdom Pseudomonadati; phylum Pseudomonadota; class Alphaproteobacteria; order Sphingomonadales; family Sphingomonadaceae; genus Novosphingobium; species Novosphingobium sp. MBES04. The sequence continues at coordinate 404,059 of NZ_DF850488.1, forward strand.
ACCTTGTCGGTCGACGAGAAGCTGACCGAAAGCAGGTCGGTGACAGCGTCCTTGCCCATGCCCAGTTCATCGACGAGGCGCACGGCCATGTCGGCGGTGGCGAGATCGCCGCGCGGGCTTTCCGAGAACGCCTTGTAGTCGCCCGCCTTGAAGGGAAACTTGTACGTACCGATGGTGAAATCGCCGATGGGCGTGGCATGGTCGCGGCGCGAGCAATCGCCCGGCACGGGCATCTCGGCAGCCCCGGCCCTGACCTTGCGGGCGATCTGCGCGTTGTAGGCCGCAACGCTCTTCGAAACCTTGCGGTCGAGGAAGGTCGTGTAGCCTTCCTCGCCGAACCAGTAGACGGCATCGGTGTCGTGCCCGCTCATCATGACTGCGGCGCGGTCCTTGACCGAAACCGCCGCGTTGATTGCACGCGGATCACGCTTCTTCATGAGATCGCCGAGAGTCGGTGCCTTGAGGTGCACCGGGCTGACCACCGGCTTGTCGGACGAACTGCGCGGATCGCGCTCGTCTTCGACGCAGTAGATTTCCTTGTCGGCGCGCGCGAGCGCGGGATCCATCCAGCCGTTCGCCGGAATGCCGGTGCGCGCCGGGTGAACGCCGGTCAAGAGCGTGGAGTGGCCCGGGCAGGTCTCGGTCGCGGCGTGCGACTGGTAGCCCGAGGGGAACACGACACCATCCAGCAGGCGCGTGAAGCCCTTGGAAAAGCGCTGGCGGTACTGCGCGAAAAGGTCGGAAGAGAACTGGTCGACCGAGATCGCGACGATCAGCTGGGGCGCGGCCTGGGCTTCGGGCGCGGCGTCCTGGGCCAGGGCCGGTGAGGCCATCGCGGCGGTGGCAAGGCCGGTCGCAAGAGCGAGGGTGGAAAGACGCAGGCGCATGGGTGTTCCTTGAATTGTCGGCGCGCACCGGGCACAGGCGGGAGAGCCGACAATCCCCAAGGGAACGAACGGCCGGGATCTCGCACGTGGGGCGCAAGGTAAGTTCTATGAATTCGCGTCGTTATAGCCTGTTTTTGACACGTATATGTCAACTCCTCGCAGCCTTCGCCCTGCTTCTCCTGGCCCCGGTGGCCATGGCCGCCCCCAACCATATCGCGGCCAAGCTGGTGGCCGCGCCCGGCGCCCAAGCGGGCAAGGAGACGACGTTGGCCATCGCCATGAGCCCTGAAAAGGGCTGGCACGGCTACTGGCTCAATCCCGGCGATGCGGGTCTTGGCATGCAGCTCGACTGGAGCCTGCCCGAGGGTGCCCGCGCAGGCGATCAGCGCTATCCCGTGCCCCACACGTTGCTGGTCGCAGGGTTGATGAACCACGTCTACGAGAGCGATTACGCCGTACTCGTGCCCGTGACCCTGCCCGCAGATGCCAAGCCCGGCGCGCGCATCCCGATCCGCGTCAAGGCGCAGTGGCTCGCCTGCACCGAGGAAATCTGCGTGCCCGAGCGCGCCGAACTCGCCACCGAAGTCGTGCTGGGCAAGGCGGACGCCAAGGCCGAAGCCAAGTTTGCCAAATGGCAGCGCGCCTTGCCAGCGCCGCTCGACGCGCCGGCGACCAAGGCGCTGGACGCCAAGACGCTACGCCTCGCCATCCCGCTCCCCGCTTCGGTCGAGCTGGAAAACCCGCATGTCTTCCTCGCGCAGGACAAGGTCGTCGACTACGCGGCCCCGCAGACCTTCGCCCGCAAGGACGACACGCTCCTCGTCACCATCCCGCGTGCGGATTTTGCTCCGCGCGATCCCGAGGTGCTGGACGGCGTGCTCAAGCTCGACGGCTTTGGCAACGGTCTCGCCTTCACCGCGAAGACGGGACCGGTTCCCACCGGCGGCACCCCGCTCAAGGGCGCGGATACACCCGAGTTGCCCGCCCTGCCCTGGTTGCTGCTTGCCGCGCTGGCGGGCGGCCTCATCCTCAATATCATGCCCTGCGTCTTCCCGATCCTTTCGCTCAAGGCCCTTTCGCTTGCACGGGCGGGCGAGAGCGAAGCGCACGCCCGGATCGAGGGGCTGGCCTACACGGCGGGCGTCGTCGTGGCCTGCCTTGCGCTCGGCGGCGTTCTCCTCGCGCTTCGTGCCGGGGGCGAACAGGTGGGCTGGGCATTCCAGCTCCAGGAGCCGGTCGTGGTCGTCGCGCTGCTTCTGCTGGCCGCCACGATCACCGCCAACCTCCTGGGCCTCTTCGAGTTTGCCGTCCCCGGATTTGCCAGCGAGGGCAGCCCGCAAGGCGCCTTTGCGACCGGACTTCTCGCCGCGTTCGTGGCAACGCCCTGCACCGGCCCCTTCATGGCGAGCGCCATGGGCGCAGCGCTGCTGCTGCCGGTAGTGCCCGCCCTTGCGCTCTTTGCCGCGCTGGGGCTGGGGATTGCCCTTCCGTTCCTGGCGGTTGCCTTCGTGCCCGCTCTGCGCACCCGCCTTCCCCGCCCCGGCAAGTGGATGACGACCTTCCGGCGCTGGATGGCGCTGCCCATGGGCCTCACCGCACTCGCGCTGGGCTGGCTGGTGTGGAAGGTCGGGGGTGAGGTCTACTTCGCCGTTACGCTGCTGTTCGCAGTGCTTCTGGTGCTGGCGCTGTTCGGGGTGGGCCGGGCGCAGCGCAAGGGGCGCAAGGCCCGCCCGGCGGCGCTGCTGGCGCTGTTCGACGCGCTCGCCTGCCTCGCGCTCCTGCCCGCCGCCGCGCCCGAGCCGGTCGAGGCCGCCTCGATCCTCGCCACCCGCCCCTTCAGCGCCGAGGCACTCGCTGCCGCCCGGGCGGACGACAAGCCGGTCTTCGTGTGGATGACGGCGGACTGGTGCCTGACCTGCAAGGTCAACGAGAACGTCGCCATCGAGCGCGAGGAGACCCGGGCGGCCTTCGAGGCGGCCGATGTCGTTGTCCTGCGCGGCGACTGGACCCGGCGCGATCCCGAGATCACCCGCTACCTGACCGAGCAGGGTGCAGCCGGTGTCCCGCTCTATGTCTGGTACCCGAAGCAAGGTCCGGGCGAAGTTCTGCCCCAGGTGCTGACGCCCGCGCTTCTGGCCGAACGAGCGGCCGGCGGCTGAGCCGCTCGAACGCGAGCCTGAGGGCAAAGTCCACGCCTTTCGGGAACCAGGCGGCACTTCCAAGGTTGCTTTGGGCAGATCACGAAATCGCGCTGCCCGTTTTCCCGTGTTTGCCGAATCGCGCCGCGCTCTACCCGGAGGTGTGCCGTGACCGACCTGCCCATGGCCGAATGGCTTGCCAACCTGATCCTGGCGACCGGCGTTGCGATGCTGCTGGGAAGCGTCGGCCTTGCCACACTGGGATACCTGCGCGCGCGCAAGCGCATGGTCCGCCCCCAGGCGAGACAGACCGCTGTCGCCCCGGCACCTCTATCCCGAGATGAGGAACCTCGCCCGCTTGCCTCGCTGCTGCCCGAGCAGCGCCAGCGTTTCATCCGCGACTGGCGCGCTCTTCAGGCCCACGCCGCCGCGAGCCCGGCCGACGCCCTGATCCTTGCCGACGTGCTTATCGCGCAGGTCCTGCATGCCTGCGGCCATCCCCTCATGCTTGAGCGCGCCCACAGCCCCCTTGCCGCGAATGACAGCATGTCGCGCGAGGACGAGATCGCCCACACCTACCTGCTCGGCCACGCCAGCGTCACGCGCCTGGCGCAAGGGTGGCCCTGTGAGGACGAGATCCGCATTGCCCTTGTCCGCTATCAGCTGGTGTTCGACGAACTCGTCAACGAACCCGACGAGGACGCCCCGGCCTTCACGTTGCACCGGGGACGGATCGTCGCGCTCGACAGCCCCTCCGCCCCACGGCTCGACGGATAGCGTCTCGACGGGGAGTCCACCTCACGCGGACCAAAAGAAAAGGACATGGCCCCCTGGGGAGACCATGTCCTTTTCCGTATGCGGCCTCAGGAAAGGCCAGTGTGAGGGAGGGGGATTACTCGCCCTTCTCGAAGGCCGCACTGATGCGAAGGGTCACTTCGTCGCCCACGGCGGGGACGTAGTTCTTCACGCCGAAGTCCGAACGGGTGATCGTACCCGTTGCGTTGAAGCCCAGGGTGTAGGCCTGGCTCATCGGGTTCACGCCGCCCGCATTGAAGCTGGCGTGGAGCGTCACCGGCTTGGTCACGCCGTGGAAGGTCAGGTTGCCGGTCACGTCGGCGGTACGCTCGCCAGTGCGCTTCACCTTGGTCGAGACGAAAGTGATCGTGGGGTGGCCCTCGGCGTCGAACCAGTCGGCCGAGACGAGCTCCTCGTCGAGCGTCGCGTTGGTGGTGCTCACGGTCGCAACGGGGATCGAGACGGCAAGCTTGGTGTTCTCGATCTTGGCGGGGTCGATCGAGAGCGAGCCGGTCACATCGGCGAATTCACCGTACCACTCCGAGAAACCGAAGTGCATGAGCGAGAAGCCGACGCGGGTGTGCGAGGTCTCGACCTTGTAGGTGCCGGCCTGCGCCGCGGCGGGCGCGGGATCGGCCGCCTGAGCGTGGAGAATGGCGGGAACCGAGGCCAGCAGGGCAACCGGGATCAGGGCGGACTTCAGGAACGAACGGGTCATGTGAAAAAACTCCTAGAGGGGGGCTGGGCCGACGGGCTCAGGCGAGCTTGGCAATCGCGGCCTTGGCGTCGGCAATGGCGCTGGCGGCGGCTTCGGGACCGAAGGCCATGCCCTCGGCGGTAACGACCTCGACGTCGGTCACGCCCATGAAGCCCAGCAGGCCCTTGAGGTGCGGCATGCCGAAGATGACGCCTGCGTCATCGTCGTACTTGCCCGCACGCGACTGGGCGACGATCGCCTTCGTGTTCTTGACCAGACCCTCGGGGCCCTGTTCGGTGTACTGGAAGGTGGTGCCGGCGCGCAGCACGTAGTCGAACCAGGCCTTGAGCGTGGAGGGCAGGCCGAAGTTGTAGATCGGAAGGCCGATCACCAGCACGTCGGCGTCCATCACTTCGGCGATCAGCGCGTCCTGCAGTTCGCGCGCTTCGAGCGAGGCGTCGGTCATCTTGTCGCCAACCGGCGCGGCGCGGCCGATGCCGACCAGGCTGCCCGAATTGATGTGCGGAACGGGATCGGTGTCGAGGTTGCGTTCAACGACGACAGCGTCCTCGCCCAGCTCGGCAAGGTAGGTGTCGATCAGCTGGTTGCTGACGGAAGCGGCGCCGGTGGCGGCCGAACGGACGACGAGGTACTTGGTCATGGTGCTTCTCCGAATTTGACAAGTGGCGGCAAACAGTTGGGAGGCGGTTGCGGGGGGATCCGTTTGCCGCCGGGGCTTCGCTGGAAGCTTGTCCATGGAGATAGTCCTGCTGGTTTTGCATGACCATTGGCGATATGAGCATAGCCTCCATGCAAAAACGGATAGAAGGCGCCGCCGGGGTGGGACGATGAACTGGGACGACATCCGCACTTTCCTCGCCATTGCGCGGGCCCGCAGTCTTTCGGGTGCCGCGCGCGAACTGGGGTTGAGCCAGAGCACGATGAGCCGCCGTCTCGTCGCGTTGGAGGAACGCAGCGGCGCCCGGCTTCTGCTCAAGACCCCGCACGGCTACGAACTCACCCCGCTGGGCGAAAGCGTCCTCGCCAACGCGCAGCGCATGGATGAGGATGCAATGGCCCTCGAACGCGTGGTACAGGGCCGCGACGCCGCGCTTTCCGGGCTAGTGCGCCTGACCACGGTCGAGACGCTGGCCAACCGGCTCATCCCCATTGCCGCCGCCAAGCTGCGCGAAGATTATCCGGGCATTTCCATTGACCTGCTCTCCGACACCCGCTCGCTCAGCCTGATCGAGCGCGAGGCCGACATCGCGATCCGCATGGTCCGCTTCGAGCACAACGAACTGATCTCGCGGCGCATGGGCACGATGGTCTGCGCGCTCTACGCCAGCCCCGACTATCTCGCCGCCCACCCCGAGCCGCTCACCGATCCCGGACACCGCCTGATCACCGTCATGCCCGACATGGCCCACCAGGCCGAAGCGCGCTGGCTGCTGGAAAAGGCCCCCGAGGCGCAGGTCGTCTACCGCAGCAACAGCCGCGACGCGCAGGCCGGGGCGGTGCACGAAGGGCTCGGCATTGCCTGCCTGCCGCAGTATCTCGCCGAAACGATGCCCGGTGTCGTACGGCTGAAGGACGCAGGCCTTGGCCCCGCCCGCGAAATCTGGCTCGGCGTCCACCGTGACCTGCGCGACATGCCGCGCATCCGCGCCGTCATCGACGCGCTCGATGCCGCCTTCAAGGCCGAGCGACTGCGCTTCCTCGTCGCCTGAGCGCCCTTCCCAACCGAGCCGCGCCGCCCCATATCAACGTCAAGGAGATCGCCCCATGACCAGCCCCGAAAGCAAGATCGTCGTCTGCCCCTCCTGCGGCGCCTCGAACCGGGTCCCCACCGCGAAACTGGGCGCAGGCGGCACCTGTGGGCGCTGTCACACGGCTCTGTTCACCGCCAAACCGCTGGTGCTGACCTCGGCCAACTTCGAGGCCCATGCGCGCAAGGGAGATCTGCCGCTGCTCGTCGATTTCTGGGCCAGCTGGTGCGGCCCCTGCCGCCAGATGCGCCCGCTTTCGAGGCCGCCGCCGCCCGGCTCGAACCCATGATGCGTCTGGGCAAGCTCGACACCGAAGCCGAACAGGCCATTGCCGGGCGCTACGCGATCCGCTCGATCCCGACCATGGTGCTCATCCACAAGGGCCGCGAAATCGCGCGCCAGTCGGGCGCGATGCCACCCCACGCCATCGTCCAGTGGGCGCAGGGCGCGATGATGGGAATGGCGGGCTGAGCGGATCATGGATGAAAAATGGAGGTCGAACGCGCGCTGGATCGCCAGCAGGGCCTTCTGGATCGTCTGGTTCTCGATCCCCGTCGCCATGAAGGCCTTTCTGCCCTCGCTGGAGGACAACTCGCTCATGATCCTGCCATGGGCCGGGTATATCTACCTCAGTGCGCGTCTGCTGGCGCCACGCGGGCTGGCCTCCTTGCGACCTCGTAAGCGGGAAGATCTCGCCATGGAATATGGCGCAGAACGGACCTGGGACGCCATGTGGCTGAACGAGCGCATCGCGCATCTTCTGTGGCCCTATGCCCTCCTGATCCCGGTCGGCGCGTTCCTGCTCCATCAACCGCCGTTCGAGGACGGGCTGGTCCACTACAACATCGGATATCTCGAAGAGACGGCTCAACTGCCGGGCGGCTCGCCATGGCTGGACGCGCTCGGACAGTCCGTCCGCTACCTGCCCGGGCTCGGCTGCGTTGCGCTCGGGCTGTTCAAGATGTTCCAACGCTGGCGCGATGGTGATCCGCTGGATTAGAGAATGTCCGCCACCCCGGCGAGGCTCTCCCGCAACTTGGTGAGCGCCTGCGCCTTCAACTGGTGGACGCGCGGGACGCTCACCTGCAGGACCTCGGCGATCTCGGAGAGGTTCAGTTCCTCCACGAAATAGAGCGAGATGACGAGGCGCAGGCGTTCGGGCAGATCGCCCAGCGCCGCGATCACCGCCTCGCGCATCTCCGCATCGGCCAGGATGTCGAGGCTGTCGCGCTCCTCGGTGGCAAAGGCCAGGTTCTGGTCGGAATAGACCTCGTCGATGGATTCAAAGCGCATGGGCTGACTGGAATCCTGCATCGCGGCGAGGTCCATCTCCGCCATGCCCAGCGCCTCGGCCAGTTCGGCAAGCGAAGGCGCGCGGCCCAGCGTGGCGCGCAGTTCGTGCTCCTTGGCCTCGATCTGGCGGCGGCGCTCGCTCGCTCCGCGCGACATCGGCACGGTCTTGCGCACGAGATCGACCATGGCACCGCGCACGCGCATCTTGGCGTAGGCGGCAAAGCCGTCCTCGGTCGGCCCCGAATGTTTCTGCGCGCACTCGGTCAGCGCGACGAGGCCCGCCTGCATCAGGTCCTCCAGCTCGATCCCCGGACGCCCCGTGCCGTTGACGTGCCAGGCCAGGCGGCGCACCATCGGGAGAAAGCGACGAACGCGGTCGGCCACTTCCTCCCGATGCCCTCCCAGGCGCGGACTGCGCGCACCGACCGAGTAGGTCGGCGGCGTGAATACGGTCTGATCCTGTTTCATGCCGCGAGACTCTCAGGCGAGGATGCGCCTGTGCCGTCCGGCCCGGGCAGACCCGGCGCGGGCGCACGCGGCGCACCCACTACGTCGATCACCTCGATGGGCTGGGTGGGCGGCAGCTCGGCAATCGAGAGGACAAGGCAGCTGGGCGCGCGCAGGCGCAGCAGCTGGGCGAGCGCGCGGCGTGCACGCGGCTGCACGACGAGCGCGAGCGGGATCGCCTGCGCCCCGCGGCTGTCGGAAAGCTCGGCAATGCGCTGGCCGATGGTGGCGGCAAGGTCGGGCTCGATCACCGGCTGCCCGGTGACCGGGTCCATCATTCCCGAGACGATGGCGCTTTCGAGCCCGGCGTCGAGCGTGACCACGGGCAGGCGCATGTTGGGCGGGCACACCCGGCCCACGATCAGCGCGCCCAGGTCCGCGCGCACCAGCTCGACCAGTCGGTCGTGCTCCACCGTCTGCTGCACCGCGCGGCTGAGCGAGGCAAGGATCGGCAGCGGGTGGGCGATGGGAATACCGTCTTCCAGCAAGTTGCGCAGAAGGCGCGTCAGCGCGGCCAGCGAGAGCGGCTGCGGCGTGATCGTCTCGATCAGGCTGCCCGCGTGGTCTTTCAGCGCATCGATCAGCATCCGCACCTCGTCGGGGCCGAGCAGGTCCTGCGGGCGCTCGGCCAGCAGCTGGTTGAGGTGGGTGGCGATCACGGTCCCGGCATCCACCGTCAGGAAGCCTTCGGCGATGGCGTGGTCACGTGCGGCCGGATCGATCCAGAGCGCAGGGCAGCCGAAGCTGGGGTCCTGCGTCTCCTCGCCCTTCAAGGTGTGGTTCTTGCGCGCCTCGCCCGCATCGATGGCGAGCACCCTGTCGGCGCGAACGCTCGATCCGCCCAGCGTCACGCCGCCCAGCACGATGCGATAATCGTGCGGCGCCATGTCGAGCGCGTCGCGCACGCGAAACTGCGGCACGATGAAGCCGAAGGCCTGGCTCAGCTGCTTGCGCACGCCGGTGACGCGGCTGACCAGCGGCGAGCCGTGGCGCGCATCGACCAGTTGCACGAGGCCGTAGCCCAGCTCGATGGTGACGAGGGTATGGTCGGAGACGTCCTCCAGCTCGATGCGCGCCGGATCGACCGGCTCGGGCAAGACCTCGGCGGGCAGGGCCGCGCGCGCGGCCCGTTTTCGCAAGGCGTGCCAGAGCCACAGGGCCAGTCCCGCAGCGGGCAGGAAAATCGTCTGCGGCATGGCCGGAATGAGGCCGATGGCGCCCAGCACGACTCCTACCGGCAGCCAGGTCTCGGGGCTGGCGAACTGGCCGCCGATCTGCCCGGCCAGATCGCGCGTGTCGGCGACGCGGGTAACGATGACGGCGGCCGCGATGGAAAGCAGCAGCGAGGGCACCTGCGCCACCAGCGCATCACCGATGGCGAGCGTGATATAGGTCTGCGCGGCATCACCGGCCGACATCTCATGGCTGATCATGCCCAGGCAGAAGCCCGCGATGATGTTGACACCCAGGATCAGCAGCGCGGCGATCGCATCGCCCTTCACGAACTTGGAAGAGCCGTCCATCGAGCCGTAGAAATCGGCCTCGGTCGCCACTTCACGACGGCGCGCCTTGGCCTCGTCGGCCGTCAGGAGCCCGGCGGCGAGGTCTGCGTCGATAGCCATCTGCTTGCCGGGCAGCGCATCCAGCGTGAAGCGCGCGGAGACTTCCGAAACGCGCCCTGCCCCCTTCGTCACCACCACCAGGTTGATGATGACAAGGATCAGGAAGACGAAGATGCCGACCGCGAAATTGCCACCGATGAGGAAGGCGCCGAAGGCCTCGATCACCTTGCCTGCGGCCTCCCCGCCCTCATGCCCATGAACCAGCACGACACGTGTCGAGGCGACGTTGAGCGCGAGGCGCAGCAGCGTCGCGAAAAGCAGGACCGAGGGAAAGGAGGAGAAATCGAGCGGCTTGTCCGCGTTCATCGCCGCCATCAGGACAGCGACCGAAAGCGCGATGTTGAGCGTGAAGGACAAGTCGAGGACGATCGCCGGGACCGGCACGATCATCAGGACGATGAGCGTGAGGATACCAACGGGAAGCGCCAGGGCGCCCGGGTCCTGGATGCGCTTGAACAGGTTCACAGGCCGAACCTCGCGAGTTTGCCGTAGGCGTTCTTCACGTTACCCGGCAGGGCCGCCTCGGAGGCCCCGAAGGCACCTTTGAGCGTTTCAGCCATGGAGCGGGCGGGGACGTGCGGCGCGGCGGCGGCCGGACTGGTTCCGCCATGAAACTCCCGTGCGAGCGGCCCGAGGTTGGCGGGCATCGAACCGGCACTGCGCGCGGCAAGAAAGGCTCTCGCCGATGGCATGTCCTTGCCGGGAGCGGCAAAGACCGCCGGATCGTACGCCAGCCGCGCCGCACCGCCGCTTTCCCCCATGGCGCTCGCCATGCGCGCGCGCAGGAGGTTCATCACGCCGCCGACCGAACGGGCTGCGCCTGTGCCTTCGTAGAAGATCGCGCGGTTCGCCGCGGCGGCCTTGGGAAGCAGCGCCGCTGCGCTCTGTCCGGGATTGTGGGCGAGCGCGCCAAGAAATTCGCCTGCCCCGGCGGCTCCCAGGAAGTGGGCCAGATAGAGTTCGGTCGCATCGGGGGCGCGGCCCAGAACGGCGGTCAGCTCCGCGCCGTTGTCGCGCGCGAGTTCGGCGGCCATGCGCGCGGAAGCGTCCGCATCGTAGCGCAGCCCCAGGACCTGGCTGCGCAGGCCGGGATCGCGGATACGCCCGCCCTCGATGGCCTCGCTGACCCACGAGAGGCCATGGCGCGCGCCATGCCGGTCCAGCGTGCCGAGCCAGGTGCCATTGGTGAACTGGAACAGCCCGGCCGCACTCGATGTGCCGGCCCGGGCCGTGGGATCGAGGCCGGATTCAAGCCGGGCCTGCGCCATGAGATACTGGAAATCGACGCCGGTCGCATCGGCGGCGCGGGCAATGGCCTCGCGCGCCTGTGCGTGCGTGGGCGACTGCGCGCGCAGGGTTGCCCCTGCAAAGTTCGCTCCGACTGTACCTGGATCGCTCAAGGATGGACTCCCGAATGTCTACTCCGGGACGAGATCAGCAAGGGCCGTGCCAGATGCACCGCCAGCACGCCCCTCAGACGCGGGCGCCGGCCACGGCGTAAGTGCCCGACGCGCGGTAGAGCTGCGGACTGCCGGTCAGCGCATCGAGACGGCGTGTGACATTGGCGGCCAGGATGTTGCGCACCTGCCGGTTCACCTCGTTGAGGCGCCGTGCAGTGTCGAGCAGACCGCGGCATTCCTCGTCGAGGTCGGCGCGCTGCAGGTGGTCGAGTTCGCTGCACAGGCGGTCCTTCGCCCCCGTCGCCCCGACGATGCCGTCGAGGTCGAGCGCGGCAAGCACCTGCCGCTCGGTCTCGAGCACGGCAAGCATCTGCCGCAAGGTGCCGGAAAGCTCGCCCCCGGTCATGTTACTTGGGTGTCCGCAGCATGACGCCCGCCGCGATCATGGCGTCGGCGATCTGGGCCGGAACGAGGGGGTAGGTGCCGGCTTCCACGGCCTTGCGAATCTGCGAGACGCGGTCGGTGTCGACCGGCGCAGCACCGGGATCGAGCGCCGCCGAAGTTTCCACGGCAGGCAGGCTCGGGGCCGGGTTCGCCTCGGGCCGGGCCGAGGCCGGGGCCGACGAGGCGACCGCTGCAAGTTCTTCACCGCCCGACGGGCGGGCCGGACGCGACGGGATCGATCCGATCGACTGCGCAGGTCCCACTTCGATAGGTGGCATTGTACCGCTCCTTCAAATAGTCTGCTGCTCAGAACGGCGGTTTCGATCCGGCTTTAAGGGCCACCTCAGAGCAACGATCGAAACCTTGCGTTATCGTTTGCTTTCAAAGCCAAATCCCGATGCGATCACGGCAGAGGCACACTGACGAGACCCGGCCGCACGATCCGCGCGCGCATTTCCTCGCCCCGCCCCCGTTGCCCGGTGGCCAGGCGGACCCGGATCCACGCGCCGACAGGACCCGATTCCAAGGCTTCGCCCGGCTGTGAGACAGTAAAGCCCTGCCCCGTCACGGCGATGCTGAGGGCATCCCCGCGATTGATCGCGTCGGGCTCACGCACGGGCGGCTGGAAAGCGGGCGGCGGCGCACTGCGTACGGGGACGAAAAGACGCCAGCCCCCGACATCGGCGCACTGGACGACGACACTGTCCTTGGAAGGGCCGCGCCAGGACAGCGCAAGACTGCTCTGGCAACGCTGGAGGCGCAGGCGCCGGTCGAGCGGCGTGATCGCCCCGCCGACCGCGCCCACGGGCGCGCCGGTGAAGGCCGCGACCTGCCGGTCGATCGCGTCGAGATCGGCGTAGGTAGCGCCTCCGGCGGCCAGCGCCATCAGGATCGTACTCAAGCTCATGCGCGGAACGTGTTTCCTTGCGAACGGACATTTCGTCCCGGCCAGTCAGCAATCTTCATGCCAGATGCCGCCACCCGCAACGCCTTCAGCGCGGCAACCCGGCGGCATCGAAAGCGAGCTCCGCCCGGATCACCCCCTGCCCCGGCTCCAGCACGATACGGGCGGCCAGCCCTGCCTCGCGCGCCTCGCCCGCCAGCGCCAGCGCGGCTTCGAGCGCGGCGGCGCGGCTCTGCACCCGCGCGGCCTCGTAAGGTGCGGTGATGGTCAGCTGCTGGCGCGGGTCGGGTGCCTGCTGGGTCAGCCACTGCGCCAAGGGCGGCGCATCGGGAAGCGCGATGTAGACCGAGAGCGGCTCGGCCCGCTGCGAACGACCGGCAATCTCTTGCCGCATGGCCGCCGGTGCCTTGCCGCCCTGCTTGGGCGAAGGCGCCGTACTGACCGCGGCGGCGGTGACCATGAAGAGGATCAGCGAAAGATCGGCCAGCGAGGTCTGCCAACTGACCGTGGCGCGCCCGCTCACTTGCGCCGCCCCTGTCCGTTCGCAGGCACATGCGCCTCATCGGCATGGCGCGGCAGGGCGACGCCAACCTGGCTCTCCAGCCAGTCGAGCACCTCCTGGCGGGCCTGCTCCTCCTCCGAGGCGCGCCGCGCAACCGCGCGCGCGAGCGGGGCAAAGACCATGTTCCCCAGAAGCAGGCCATAGAGCGTCGTCAGCACGGCCATGGCGATCGCGCTGGTGAAGTTGCCATCCTGCCCGCTGCCCGCCGGAAGCTGGCTGAGCGAAATCAGCGTGCCGGCCAGCCCCAGCACGGGCGAAAGGTCGGCGGCCTGGTTGAGCGTGCGCACCGCGCGCATCGACCGCGCCGCGCGGCGGCGCTTGTGTGCGATGTGCGCGGCGTGGAGCGAGGCCACCGACCGCGAGCCGATCAGAGCCCCGGTCGCCTCGTCGAACTCGGCATCGCCGGACAAGTGCGGCTCGGTGCGGATCACGCCGTCCTGGCGCATATCCTGAACGTGAACGGCCAGCTCGGCCTTGAAGCTCGCCGCGTCGAAGCGCTTTCGCACGAGGCGGCGCAGCGCGGCACAGGCCGCCCCGCTGTCGGTGAACCCGCAGCGCAGCAAAGTCGCAAGCAGCGTGCCCCCGCCCACGATCAGCGCGGACGTCGCATCGACGAGATTTTCGGGATTGATAACGGGCCGGGCTGTCCTTTGACGACGGGTCTCTTCAGCCAAGAACGGCGCGCGCCGGTCTTTTTCAGGCTTGCCCCTGCATTTGCCGCCCTTCCGGCAAAGCCTTGCCGCGCATGGGCCTCACGCGGTCCGCAACGCCCGTAAAGGCCCGAAATCGCGCGCCTCGCGCATTTGGCACATGCCTTGCGAATACCGGACCGAACCGCCGCGTTTCCCTGCGGCAAGGACCACCCCGGCCCCTACCTGGCCGGCACACGAAGGAGCGATCATGCCGCAGGACCTCTTCGGCATTCACGGCAAGGCCCTGGAACTGCGCTCGCAGCGCATGGGCCTCATTGCCTCGAACATCGCGAACGCCGCGACGCCGGGCTACAAGGCCAAGGACATCGACTTTACAGCGGCCCTCGGCGCCGCGCAGAACGGCACCGCGCTCGAAACCGCAGCCGAGCACGCCACGCGCTACCGCGTCCCGGTGATGCCCGCGCTCGACGGCAACACGGTGGAGCTGCCCAACGAACAGCTCGCCTTTTCCGAGAACGCGGTCGGCTATTCGACCACGCTCGAATTCATCCGCGGCCGGGTCGATACCCTCAAGCGCGCGCTGCGGGGAGACTGATCATGGCCAATTCGCCCATGACGCTCTTCACCCTCGCCCAGCGCGGCATGTCCGCGCAGATGGTGCGGATGAACGCGGCGGCCTCGAACCTTGCCAACGCGGGCACCGTCTCGGCCAGCGAGGGGGAAGCCTACAAGCCGATCCGTCCCGTCTTCGCCGCCGACCTCGACGCCGCCAGCGGCCTCGCCTCGGTCGATGTGCGCGGCGTGGTGCGCGAGAACGCCGCCGCGCTGCGCCAGCACACCCCCGAGCACCCGCTCGCCGATGCCAACGGCGATGTCTGGGCCGCCCCCGTCGATGAGAACGCGGAGATGGTCGAGATGCTCGAAGCCTCGCGCCAGTACCAGAACCTGCTCGAGGCCCTCTCCACCGCCAAGCAGCTCATGCTCGAAACGATGAGGCTCAAATGACCGTCACCTCGATCACCACCGGCCTGCCGACAACGCCGACCACAACGACCAGCGATACACCGCGCAATTCGCTCGGCGATCTGGGCCAGGCCGATTTCCTCAAGCTGATGATGACCCAGCTCCAGCAGCAGGATCCCTTCGAGCCGATGGACCAGACCGCCATGCTCGCCCAGATGGCGCAGTTCTCCTCGCTCGCGGGGACGACCGAGATGGGCGACACGCTGTCCCGCATTTCCACGCAGATGGACACGCTGAACCAGACCGGCCTTGCCACCCAGCGCGCCGTCGCCGCGCTTGCCACCCAGGTCGAGGCCCTGAACGCGGCCAACGCCAACACCGCTTCTCCCACCACCCCCGCCGCCTGAGCGCGCGCAACGAAAGTCACGTCCGATGTCCTATTACACCTCGCTGACCGGCCTCAAGAACGCGCAGACCGACCTCAACGTCATCGCGCACAACATCGCCAACGCCGAGACCACCGGCTTCAAGAAGAGCGACACCGCCTTTGCCGACATCGTCTCCTCCTCGATCCTGACCGATCCCTCGCTCACCACCGGTATCGGCGCGCGGGTCAGCGCGATCATGCAGGAGTTTTCGCTCGGCCCCATCGAGCAGACCGGCTCGGCGCTCGATGTCGCGGTCAACGGTGAAGGCTTCTACACCGTCGTCTCCCCACTCTCGGGCGAGACCGCATATACCCGTGCCGGCTCGTTCTCGGTCGATGGCAACGGCTACATCCGCAACGCCCAGAACATGCGCCTTCAGGTCTTTCCGGTCGATGCCTCGGGCGCGATCACTTCGCTGACCACGCTTCAGGACGCGCAGATCCCGGCGCAGAACACCGCGGGCGAGGACTTCGCCGGGGTGACCATCATGTCCGACGGCTCGGTCGTCGCCACGTACGCCGATGGCTCGAACGAAACCGTGGGCGTGCTCGCGCTCGCCAACTTCATCTCGCCCCAGGGCCTGCGCCAGGAAGGCAACGCCAGCTGGACGGCGACCGGCATTTCGGGCGCCGCCAGCTATGGCCAGCCAGGCTCGGGCCTCTACGGTTCGCTCATGGCCGGATCGCTCGAACGCTCCAACGTCGAGATCGCCGAAGAACTGGTCTCGCTGATCACCGCGCAGCGCAACTTCCAGGCCAACGCCAAGGCCGTGGATACCGCCACGCAGCTCTCGCAGACCATTATCAACCTGCGCACCTGATCGGCGCTCGGACCGGACCTGACCCATGGATCGCCTGATCTACACCGCGCTTTCGGGCATGGCCAATTCGATGACACGCGAACGCGTGATCGCCTCGAACATGGCCAACGCCCAGACCATCGGCTTCAAGGCCGAGGTTCTCAACGCCACGCCCATGACGCTCGAAGGCCCGCAGCTCCAGGTGCGCGCCATGTCGAGCGCCGACGTCAAGGGCGCGATGATGAAGGACGGCGCGGTGGTGAACACCGGCAACCCGCTCGACGTGGCGCTTTCGGGCGACACCATGCTGGCCGTCCAGGCCGACGACGGGGGCGAGGCCTATACCCGCCGCGGCGATCTCTCGGTCACCGTGACGGGCGTCCTCCAGAATGGCGACGGGCTGCCGGTGATCGGCCAGAACGGCCCGATCACCCTGCCCCCCGGCGCGCGCATCACGATCGGCCCGGACGGCGCGCTGCTGATGGCCGATCCGGCCGTGCCCGAAGCGCCGCCAGCCCGGCTCGACGTGATGAAGCTGGTCTCCACCACCGGCTCGACCATCACCAAGACGCTGGCCGGACAGTTCCGCGTTCCGGGTGACGGCATCCCCGGCAGCCCGACCGAATTCGGCGTGCTGCCGGTGGACGCGAACGCGCGCCTGATCCCGCAGTCGCTGGAGCAGTCCAACGTCAACGCCTCCGAAGTGCTGGTCGAGATGATCTCGGCGCAGCGCCTCTTCGATCTTCGCACCAAGCTCATCGAAACCGCCCGCCAGCTCGACGAAGGCGGCACGCGGCTGATGCGCCTCGACTGATAGCCCCCTCACCGTCTCCACAGGAAACGTCCCATGCCCTCATCCGCCCTCCAGGTCGCCCGCACCGGTCTCGAAGCCCAGGACACGCGCATGCGCGTGATCGCGAACAACCTCGCCAACGTCTCGACCACCGCCTTCAAGCGCGACCGCGCCAACTTCGCGACGCTGGCCTACCAGGACGCGCGCGTGGCCGGTGCCGCCTCCTCGAACGAGACGACCTACGCCATCGGCCTGAACCTGGGTACGGGCGTGGGCGTCCAGTCGACCACGCGCATGGAGACGCAGGGCTCTCTGCAAATGACCGGCAACAGCCTCGACCTCGCGCTCGATGGCGATGGCTATTTCCAGATCACCCTGCCCGGCGGCCAGCTGGCCTATACCCGCGCGGGCAATTTCAGCCGTTCGTCCGAGGGCCTGCTCGTCACCTCGCAGGGCTATGCGGTGCAGCCTCCGGTGACGATCCCCGAGAACGCGACGACGATCTCGGTCTCGGAGGACGGCACCGTGTCGGCGCAGCTGGCCGGGCAGGCCGATCCCTCGCAGATCGGCCAGATCACCATCGCCAGCTTCACCAACCCGCAGGGGCTCCAGGCGATGTCGGACAACTTCATGCTGGAAACCGCCGCCAGCGGCCCGGCGCAGATCGGCGTTGCAGGAACCGAAGGGCGCGGCGCGATGCGCCAGGGCATGCTCGAGGCCTCCAACGTCAACATCGTCGAGGAGCTGGTCGACATGATCGAGACCCAGCGCGCCTACGAGATCAATTCCAAGATGATCTCGGCGGTCGACGAAATGCTGCGCAACGCCAACCAGACGCTGTGATCATGTCCCGCACTATCTCCCTCTCCCTCGCCCTCGCGCTTCTCGCCCTTGTCCTTCCGCTCCAGGCAGAAGCGAAGAAGAAGCCCAAGCCCTCCGGTTTCGAGGCCACGCTGCCGATCGTCGAAGCCGCGAGCGCCGGGGCTGTGCCCACGGGCGGGATCTTCTCCGCCTCGGTCGGCTATGCGCCCCTCTACCAGGGCAACCGCGCCACGCGCGTGGGCGATCCGCTGACCATCATCCTTCTCGAGACCACCACCGCCTCCAAGGCCGTTTCGTCCAGCAACGGCAAGAGCGGGGGCGCCTCGATCATCCCGCCCACGGCCGGTCTCCTCTCCTTCCTCAACCCCAACGCCCTTAACGCCAGCTCCTCCTCGTCGTTCAATGGTCAGGGAAGTGCAGCGCAGACCAGCAGTCTCGTCTCCACAATTTCCGTCACCATCGCCGAAGTGCGCGCCAATGGCACCGCACTGGTCAAGGGAGAGAAGAAGATGCTGCTCAGCCAGGGAGACGAATGGGTCCGGTTTTCCGGCATCGTGCGCCTGGCCGACATCGACCAGGACAACGCCATCGCCTCGACCCGCGTGGCCGATGCCCATGTCGAATATTCCGGCAAGGGCGCCCTCCAGCGGGCCAGCAAGCAGGGCTGGCTGGGGCGCTTCTTCAACCTGATTTCGCCGTTCTGATGGGGGGCTGGATGCAGCGTAATCTTCCCTGGATGCTGGCCGCGCTCTTCGCCGCGCTCACCGTCTACCTGGCGCCCGTCCACGCCCACGCCGAACGCGTGCGCGATCTTGGGCAGTTCCAGGGCGTACGCTCCAACCAGCTCACCGGCTATGGCATCGTCGTGGGTCTTCCGGGCACGGGCGATGACAACCTCGAATACCTGACGCAGGCCATGAAGGGCGTCTCGGGCCGCATGGGCCTGACCCTGCCCGCAGGCGTCGCGCCCGGGCTCAAGAACGCGGCGGCCGTCATGGTCACCGCCGACCTTCCCGCCTTTGCCAAGCCCGGCCAGCGCATCGACGTCACGGTCTCCACCATCGGCAAGGCCAAGTCGCTGCGCGGCGGCGCGCTCATCATCACCCCGCTCTACGGCGCGGATGGCCAGATCTACGCGATGGCGCAGGGCAACCTCGCGGTCGGCGGGCTCGGCATCTCGGCCAACGACGGCTCCAAGCTGACGGTCAACATCCCGACCGTGGGCCGCATCGCCGAGGGGGCCTCGGTCGAGCGCGCGGTCGCAACCGGTTTCGACAGCCAGCAGACACTGCGCTGGAACCTCTTTGCCGCCGATTTCCTCACTGCCTCGCGCGTGCGCGATGCGATCAACCAGCGCATGCCCGGCACCGCCTCGGTCGAGGATGGTGTGACGCTGGCCCTCACGCTTCCCATCGAATCGAACACCCGCGCCAGCGTCATGGCCGCGATCGAAATGATCGAGATCCAGCCTGCCGAAACGCCCGCGCGCGTTATCGTCAATTCGCGCACCGGCACCGTCGTCATCAATTCGGCCGTGCGGCTCGCGCCCGCCGCGATCAGCCATGGCAAGCTCACCGTCCGCGTCGACGAAGACCCGATGGTGGTCCAGCCCGCGCCCTTCAGCCGCGGCCAAACCGCGATCGAGCCCAATTCCGACATTTCCGCCGAGGAAGAAAGCCGCGCCGTCGCGCTGTTCCAGCCGGGTGCCTCGCTCTCGCAGGTGGTCGACGCGCTCAACCTCCTGGGCGTCACCCCGTCCGACCTTGTCGCAATCCTCGAAGCGCTCAAGCAGGCCGGTGCCCTCAAGGCCGAGATGGTGGTGATATGATCAACGCTTCCGCCCCCTCGACCAGCCTCATCCTCTCGCCTGAAAAGGGCATGGACCGCACACCCGGGGCCACCGCGCGCGAGGAACTGGCGCAGGCCGCCAAGCAGTTCGAGGCGATCTTCGTGCGCCAGATGCTCGCCGAAGCGCGCAAAACCCACTTCGACAAGGACGGCATCTTCTCCAGCAGCGCGCTCGACACGTTTCGCCAGATGCAGGACGAGCGCTTTGCCGAGATCGCCGCGCAGACCGGCACGCTGGGCCTTGCCAGCGTGATCGAGGCTCAGCTTGCACGCCACCTGCCGCCCGAGGCTCCCACCGAGCCTGCTGCCGCCCCCCCTGCCACCTCCGGAGACCGCTAAGCCATGCCGTCCGACCTCATCTCGATGGCCCGCAGCGGCACCCGCGCGGCCCGCACTGCGTTGGAGATCACCTCCAACAACATCGCCAACGCTTCCTCGGAAGGTACGTGCGGCGCTCGGTCTCGCTCGCCGAAGTGGCCGTCGGCACGGTCAGCTCGACACCCACCTCGATCAACCTCGCCGGGGTTGCGGTGGCGGGTATCGTGCGCAACGCCGACCAGTTCCGCCAGGGCGAAGTGCGCCGGACCGGAGCCGATGCCGCGCGCGCGGCGGCCGAAGTCCAGGGCCTCGAAAACATCGAATCCGCGGTCGAGCAGACCGGGGTCTACACCTCGATCGTCGATTTCGAGGCAGGGCTGCAGGCTCTGCTGTCCGATCCCACCGACGGACCGTTGCGCGCGGGCGTCCTCGAACAGGGGCGCACACTTTCCGAAACGCTCAACGTCGCGGCCTCCAGCCTCGATGCGGTGGGCGATGGGCTGCGCTTCGAAGCGGGCGAAGGCGTCGAGAACGTCAACCGCATCGCCTCCGAACTGGCGCGCGTGAACCTGCGCCTCTCGCGCGCCTCGGACGCCTCGAGCGACCAGACCGCGCAGCTCGACCAGCGCGACATGCTGCTCCAGGAATTGTCGCAGTACGTCGACACGCGCATCAGCTTCGCGCCTGATACCGGCGTGGTGACGGTTACGCTGGGCGGGCCTTCGGGCACCGATCTCGTCAACGGCGGGACCACCCGCAGCCTTGCCATGGCGACCGCTGCCGACGGCACGATCTCCTTCAGCCTCGATGGCACACCGACAGCGATTTCCTCCGGCCAGCTCGCGGGCAAGAGCCTGTCGCTGACGCAGGCCGCCTCCACCCGCGCCGAACTCGACGCGATTGCCGCCGAGATCGTCACCACCATCAACGCCGCGCAAGCCGCGGGTGTCGACCTTGATGGCAATCCCGGACAGCCGCTCTTTTCGGGCACCGGCGCGGCGGACATCCGCATGATCGCGGCCAACGGCGCGGCCGTCGCCACCGCCCCTGCCGGGGCCGGCGCGAACAGCCGCGATGTCTCCAACCTCGAAGCCATGCGCAGCGCGCTGTCCGCCGCCGATCCGGCGGGCGACATGGACACCCTGCTCTTCGGCATTTCCAGCGCGGTGGCCGGACGCCGGGTGACGCGCGATGCGCTCGATTCCATTGCCAGCACCGCGCGCGTGGCGCTCCAGGCGCAGGCGGGCGTCGACCTCGACCAGGAGGCGGTCAACCTCGTGCGCTTCCAGCAGGCCTTCGAAGCCAACGCGCGCGTCATGCAGGTCGCCTCCGACATCTTTGATTCCATCCTGGCCATCCGCTGAAGGGTCTAGCCATGCCGATCGTCTCCACCAGTACCAGCGCCTTCTACGAACGGGCCCGCGCCGACATGAAGGACCTGCGCTCGCAGGCCGAAACGCTGCAGGCGCAGCTGGGCAGCGGCGAGAAGCTGACCCGCTCGTCCGACGATCCGGTCGCCGCCTCGCGCCTGCGTGCGCTGGGACGCCTGGAAAAGCTCTCCGAGATCGATGCCGCCAACGCCAGCCGCGCCAACGCCGACCTGACGCTGGCCGATGCGGCGATGTCGGACATGGCCGATGCCATCATCCGCGCGCAGGTACTGGCCGCGCAGGCCGCCAACGGCACCATCACCGACAGCCAGCGCACCGCCATCGGGCAGGAACTGGAGCAGATCTTCGGCAATCTCGTGGGCCTCTCGAACGCGCGCGATTCCAACGGCCATGCCCTCTTCGGAGGCGAAAGCGCGGGCGATGCCTATGGCCTCGATGCCGGGGGCAACGCGGTCTATGTCGGTACGCCCAACACCAGCAACCTGCCGCTCGGCGAAGGGCAGAGCGTGACCCGCTCGATGCCCGGCCCCCAGTTCCTGTCCTTCACCGACACCGCGGGCAATCCCAGCGATACGATGGCGACCATCAAGGCGCTCGCCGTGGCGCTGCAGAGCGGCACGCCCGATCCGACCGGCGCCGCGCGCGAGGCGCTGGGCAACCTCCAGACCGGGCTCGACACGCTCACCACGGGCCAGACCGTGATCGGCACACGCCTCGCCTGGATCGAGCTCACCGACAACCGCCGCATCGACCTCCAGGAACTGCGCCAGAGCGAGGAATCGAACATCGGCGCGACCGACATCGCCACCACCATCGCCACCTTGCAGGAAACGCTCACCGTTCTGGAAGCCAGCCAGGCCAGCTTCACCAAGCTCGCCGGGCTGTCCCTGTTCGACAAGCTCTGATCCCGCCCGCCGGCCCGGCCGCTTCTCCAAAAAGCGCGCCGGGCTTCGCCTTGACGAGGAAGATTAACCATGTTTGCAATCATCGGGATCGTGATCCTGCTGGTGATGGTCTTTGGCGGTTTCGCCATGACGGGCGGTGCGCTCGGCCCCGTGATGCACGCCATCCCTCATGAGATGCTCATCATCGGCGGCGCGGCGGTAGGCGCCATCGTCACCGGCAACTCGATGCACGAACTCAAGGTCCTGGGCGGCGGCTTCGCGCGCGTGCTCAAGGGCCCCAAGCACAACAAGCAGGACCACATCGACGTCATCGTGCTGACCGTGCGGCTGATGAAGATCCTGCGCTCGGAAGGGCCGGTGGCGCTGGAAAGCCACGTCAACGAGCCCAAGTCCTCCTCACTCTTTGCCGAATTCCCCCGCATCCTCGCCAACCACGCGCTGACCGATCTCATCTGCGACACGCTGACGCTGATCGTGGTGTCCTCGGGCACGCTGGAAGTCCACGCGGTCGAGGATGTGATGGACAACGCGATGAAAACCCACTTCCACGAGTTCCACGAACCCCAGCACGCGATCCAGAACCTGGCCGACTCGCTGCCTGCACTTGGCATCGTCGCGGCCGTGCTGGGCGTGGTGAAGACGATGGGCTCGATCGACAAGCCGCCTTCGGTTCTGGGCGAGATGATCGGCTCCGCGCTCGTCGGCACCTTCATGGGCGTGCTGCTGGCCTACGGCATCGTCGCGCCGATGGCCGGGCGCCTCAAGCAGATCAACGACCAGGACGAGATGATCTTCCACTGCGTGAAGCAGGTCATCATCGCCAGCCTGCACGGCTGGCCCCAGCCCCTCGTCGTGGAAAGCGCGCGCTCGGGCCTTGGCCATGCCTTCCGCCCGGGCCTTTCCGAACTGCTTGACGCGATGCGGGGACGCTGATCGTGGCCAAGAAGAAGGAGGAGCCGCTCGCCCCGATCATCGTCAAGAAGGTCACGGTGGTCGAAGGCGGCCACCACGGCGGCGCCTGGAAGGTGGCCTATGCCGACTTCGTGACCGCGATGATGGCCTTCTTCCTCCTTCTGTGGATCCTGGGCGCGACCACCGAAAAGCAGCGCAAGGGCATTGCCGACTACTTCACGCCGACCCTGGTGCAGACGCGCAAGCAGTCCGCCGGTTCGGCCGGCGGCCTCCTGGGGGGCTCCTCGCTCACCGACGCCGACAACTACCCCCACGCCATGGGCCAGACCGGCACCAAGGCGCTGACTATCCCGCGCGGCCCCGAGGGAGGGCCCAAGGAGGGCGGCTCGAAGGTCAAGCGCACGACCCGCGCCAAGGAATCGCTCGAAGCCAAGCTGCGCTCGTCCGAACGGCTGCGCCGCCTTGCCAAGCAGGTGCGCCTTGTCGACACCACGCAAGGGGTGCGGATCGACCTTGTCGACGACGCCGATTTCGCCATGTTCCGCCTGGGCACCACGGTCCTGACGCCCGATGCGAGCGAACTCCTGGGCGCAATCGCGCAAGCCGTGGGCCCGAACGCGGCGCAGCTCACCATTCGCGGGCATACCGATGCCTTGCCCTTCCTGCCCGGCACCAAGGGCAACAACTGGTCGCTCTCGGCCGGACGCGCCGAAGCCACGCGCCAGGCCCTCCTGCGCGACGGATTGCCCGAGGACCGCTTCCGCCGGATCGAGGGCGTCGCCGACAAGGAACTGCTGATCCCCGGCGATCCGAACGATCCGCGCAACCGGCGTATTTCGATCACCTTGCTGGACTGACGTACACGCCCATTCGGCAACACGAATGCAGGCAAAATGGCACTGCACAGCATTGCAATGGATACAATTGCACGCATCCCCTTGCGTAGGCCCTCTTCCCACTCTTAAGTCCCGGTCTCCCCGCCCTGAAATCGGCGCGGGGCTGGCGTGCGGCCGCAAGGCGCTCGCCCGGTGACTGCGACCTACCCCTCAGGAGGATCTACCAATGCGCCGCCTTTTTCTTGCCCTTCCTGCCAGCGCTGCCCTGCTTGCCGCAGCCTGTTCCTCTGCCCCTGACGAAAGCGCGCCCGAACCGCTCGCCGGGAACTGGGAGCTGGACACGGAAGCCTCGCGTCTCGCCTTCGTCACGATCAAGGCTGGCCAGGTCGTCGAAGCGCACAGTTTTGGCGATCTCTCCGGCTCGGTCGCCGAGGACGGCACGGCCAGTTTCGCCGTTGATCTCGCCTCGGTGAACACCAACGTCGATGTGCGCGACCAGCGCATGCGTGACATCCTCTTCCAGGTCGCCGACTTCCCGCAGGCCAAGGTCAGTGCGAAGATCGATCCGGCCACGCTGTCCGGCCTGGGCCTTGGTGAGCAGTCCATCGTTCCGATCACCGCCACGCTCGAGCTGCACGGCACGAAGGCTCCGATCGAGACCAGCCTCGCCGTGACCCGGATCGCGCCCGACAAGGTGGAAGTGGAAACGACCAGTCCGATCATTCTGGACGCGGCGAACTACGCCCTCGGCGAAGGCCTTTCCCAGTTGCAGGAACTGGCCGGGCTCCCGGCCATCACCGCGCAGGTCCCTGTCACCTTCTCACTTGTCTACGACAAGTCGGACGACTGAACTGAGCCACTGTCTTCTTTATCTTCAGGCAGGCCCGCCAATGGGCCTGCCTGGCAATCCATCACACTGAAAAGAAACGCTAAAAATCAAAAAACCCGACATAATAAAAATATTTCACACGCAAAAGAAAACGTTGCGCGCGATCATCCTTACCCTGTGATTAACCCTCGCCAGCCACGATTCATCGCATTTTTCAGCCCCCTTCAGTGCTAGGAATTCCATGCTCAAGCTGCCTCAAGTCATCCGCTGCCGTCTGGGACGCCATACCCCGGTCCGCTCCGAGGCGACCTGGGACGGGCTGCACTTCGTGGGCACATGCAAAAAATGTGGGGAGTCCATCCGCCGGGTGAGCCGCGGCAAGTGGAAGGCCGATTGGCTGCCGGACTGACACGCCTCGAACGCGCCGAACGCAAAAGGGCCCGGCGGTCTGGGGAAACACCGCCGGGCCCAACTTGAGGCCTGCCTGGTCAGGGCAGGCCATGCACATTCATCAAGATTAACGCAGCAGCGAGAGCACGTTCTGCTGGCTCTGGTTGGCCTGCGCGATCATCGCGGTCGAGGCCTGGCTCAGGATCTGCGCCTTGGCCATCTGCGTGGTTTCGCTGGAGTAGTCGGCGTCCTCGATACGCGAACGGGCGTCCGAGAGGTTCGTCACGTTGTTGGTGAGGTTGTTGATCGCCGATTCGAGGCGGTTCTGGCCAGCGCCCAGCGAGGCGCGGGTCGAGTTGACGTCGGCCAGTGCGGCATCGACGTTGTCGAGCGTGGTCGAAGCTGCCGTTGCGGTCGACACGTCAAGCGCCGTACCCAGGTTCGTGCCATCGATCGCGGTCGAGGTCAGCGTGATCGTCTCACCCGAATTCGCACCGGTCTGGATGTTGAAGGTAACATCGGTGCCCGAGGTGGTCGAGAATAGCGTGTTGCCGTTGAACTTGGTCTGGCTGAGAACGTCGTCGATCTGCTCGGTCAGTGCGGTGACTTCCGACTGCATCGCGGTGCGGTCCGAGTCCTGGTAGGTGCCCGAGGCCGACTGGATCGCCAGTTCGCGCACGCGCTGGAGCATGTTCGAGACTTCCGACAGACCGCCTTCGGCCGTCTGGGCAAGGCTGATGCCGTCGTTGGCGTTGCGGATGCCCTGGCTCATGCCCTTGATCTGCGAGGTCATGGAGGTGGCGATGGCAAGACCGGCCGCGTCGTCCTTGGCCGAGTTGATGCGCTTGCCGGTCGACAGGCGCTCCATCGCAGTGCCCAGCATCTTGTTCGCCGAGTTCGACGCGTTCGAAGCCTTGATCGCACTGATATTGGTATTGATGACTGACATTGTAGTTAGCTCCCGTTGGCTTGTCCCGAAGCCGGACGAGCCACCCGGCCCATCCGGACTGGCTGTCAGGACCTAGACCGGCAGGACGGCGCGAAGTTTAAGCGAAAAAATTCGCAGCGTTTGCGCGCTTCGTGCTGCACTGCAGCCATCCTTCGCGATGGTTTCGCGGGGCTACGGGAATCCACACGCCCTTAAATTCTCAAAACGTTGGCCGTTCTCGCGCGATACCCGTGTCTTGGAAATTGGTTGCTTCCACGGGGATAATAGAATCATGCCAGGTCTGACCTTCAGCCCGGAATTCGGCCGCCTTCACGGCCCGCTCGTCCAGCGCGCCAGCGCGGTCGCCGGAGGCCTGATCGACCACACCGACATCGATCTGCGCGATCACGCCGACTCCGCGCCCGCGCGTTCCAGCACGCGCACGGTCACGCTCAAACGCGGCTCGGCTGCCAGCCTGACCCATGACGCGCAGCGCGTGGACATCGGCTACGGCGATCCGCTGGGCGAAACCGCGCTGGCCATGCTGCTCGCCGCCATGGCCGCCCCGGGCGACCCGATTGCCGCCGATCCCCTCAGCCTCTCGGTCCTGGCGCTGGCCGAACGCATCGCGGCCAGCAACATTCCCGTGCTCATCAACGGCCCCACCGGCACCGGCAAGGAAGTGCTGAGCCGCTTCATCCATGGCCGCAGCGCGCGCCGCAAGGGGCCCTTCGTGGCCGTCAACTGCGCCGCGATGCCCGAGACCATGCTCGAGGCCATGCTGTTCGGCCACCGCAAGGGCGCCTTTACCGGCGCGACCGAAGCGAGCGAGGGCTTCATGCGCGCGGCCAACGGGGGCACGCTGCTGCTCGACGAAATCGCCGAACTGCCGCTTTCGCTCCAGGCCAAGCTGCTGCGCGCGCTGCAGGAACAGGAAGTCGTGCCGATCGGCTCGACCCAGGCGATCCCGCTCGACGTGCGCGTCATCGCCTGCGCCAACCGCGATCTTCCCACCGAAGTCGCCGAAGGCCGTTTCCGCGCCGACCTGTTCTACCGCCTCAATGTCTTCCCGCTCGAGCTGCCTGCACTCAAGGCGCGGCCCGAGGACATCGCCCCGCTCGCCTACGCGATGGCGCTGCGCCACGCCGAAACGCCGGGCCGGGTCCCCTGCTTCAGCGAAGCCGCGCTCGTCATGCTCAAGCTCCACGCCTGGCCGGGCAACGTGCGCGAACTGGAGAACGTGGTGCGCCGCGCGCTCCTCCTCGCCTTCGACAGTGATGTCATTGCCCCGCAGCACATCGTCTTCGACAGCCCGGCACGCCTGCTCTCCCCCTTCGAGGACGAACGGCGCAGCGCCGAGGCCGCAGGCGATGCCGTGACGCCCGACAGCAAGGGACGCCTTTCCAACATCGTTCAGCAGTCCGAGGCCCGCGCCATCGTCGAGACGCTCGAGACCTGTGGTGGCAACCGCCAGCAGGCCGCGCGCGAACTCGGCATTTCGGAGCGTACCTTGCGGTATCGTCTTGCCTCGCTCCGTGAAGCGGGCATCGAGATCGGCCGCAATTGTGGCGCCCGCGCCGCCGGAGGCCGTCGATGAGCACGGTCTCCCCTGTCAGTGCCCGCGAGGGCGGCATCCAGCAGATCATGGACATGCGCGCGCAGATCATCGAGCGCAACCAGACCCTGCGCGCGATCCATTCGCCCGAAGGCCCCTCGGTAGCAGGCACGGGCCTCCTTCCTGCCCCCACCGGCAACGGTGCGCCCGCGCCCGGCTTTGCCGACACGCTGCGCTCCGCGCTTGAGGGCGTCAATTCGGTGCAGTCGCGCGCCGAAACGCTCTCCAGCGCGTACCAGACCGGCGAGGTTACCGACGTCGCACAGGTCATGCTCGCGCGCCAGGAAGCGGGGATCGCCTTCGAGGCGACCATGCAGGTGCGCAACAAGCTCCTGAGCGCGTATCAGGACATCATGCGGATGGGGGTCTGACGCTAAGCCATGGCCGACCTCGTCCCCGCCCCCGCAGGCGGCGCGCAACTGCCCGCCGCGCCTTCGCTCTTCGCGCCCTTCACCGACCCCGCCGGCGGGCCTGTCCTTACGCGCCTCTCGGCCTTCACCACGCAGCCCGCGGTGCGCAAGGTCCTGCCGGTCTTCGTCGGGTTGGCCGCGATCGGCGCCGCGCTCCTGACCTGGAGCGCCATGGCCCCTGATCCCCAGCGCGTGCTCTACGCCCAGCTCGGCGACAGCGAACGCGCCAGTGTCGCCGCCGCGCTCGACCAGGCCGCGATCGACTACCGCATCGACAATTCCACCGGCGCGCTGACCGTGGCGGAGGGCGACTTCTATCGCGCGCGCATGCTGGTCGCCTCGGACGGCGCGCTTGCCGTGCCCGAAAGTGGCGCCCAGATGCTCGACAGCCTGCCGATGGGCGCCAGTCGCACGCTCGAGGGCGAGCGCCTGCGCGCCGCGCGCGAGGCCGACCTGCAGATGACCATCCGCGAGATCGATGGCGTGGAAGGCGTGCGCGTGCACCTGGCCGCAGGCGAGAAATCGGTCTTCGTGCGCGACAACGTTCCCCCGTCCGCCTCGGTCATGGTGCGCCTGGCCCGTGGCCGCAGCCTGACCGACGGGCAGGTCAGCGCCGTGGTCAACCTCGTCGCCGGATCGGTACCGGGTCTTTCGCCCGATGCCGTGCGCGTGATCGACCAGCACGGACGCCTCCTCTCGCAGCTGGGCCAGGGCGTCGATTCCGACCGGCTCGACCTCCAGGCCCGAATGGAAGCCAAGCTGCGCGAACAGGTCGCCCAGTTGCTCTCGCCCATGCTGGGCGAAGGCAACTTCACCTCCGAGATCCAGGTCGACCTCAACATGGACGAGGTGACCTCCGCGCGCGAAAGCTACGACAAGGACGGCGTCGTGCGCAGCGAAACGCAGCAGCAGTCGCAATCCAGCACCGGAGGCGCCGCCGTGGGCGTGCCCGGCGTGCTCGCCAACACGCCCCCGCCGCAGACCCAGGCCCAGCCGGGCGCGCCGCAGGGCACGCCGGGACAGGCCCAGGGCGCGCAGACGCCGCCCCCGACAAATGGCGAAAGCTCGTCGAGCCGCACCTACGAACTGGGCCGCGAGGTTTCGGTCTCGAATACCGGTCCCGGCCGCGTCCAGCGCCTTTCGGTCGCCGTGGCGATAAGCGCCGAAGCCATGAAGGGCGCCAACCAGCAGCAGATCGCCGACCTGGAGGCCCTCGTCAGCGCGGCGGTCGGCGCGAACCCGCAGCGCGGCGATGTCGTCAAGGTCATCACCCGCGCCTTCGAGGTCGCGCCCGAAACCGCCTTGCCCTTCTACGAGACGAGCTGGTTCGCCATGCTCGTGCGCAACGGGGCGGCGGTCATCGCGGTCCTTCTCGTCCTGCTCCTGGGCGTGCGCCCGATGGTCAAGGCCGTGCGAAGCGACAAGGTGAAGGGCGCCAAGGGCAAGAAAGGCAAGAAGGCCAAGGGCGCCGCCGAGGACGAAGACGAACCCGCCGCGCTCGAGGCCCCGGCCATACCCGCCGAACGCCCGGTCATACCCGGCACCGAAGAGGAAGAGGAATACGTGCCGCGCGCCGAGCTCCTCAACCGCCAGATCACGCTCGCCCGCGGGCTCGTCGCGGAGAACCCGGGCGGCGCGGTGCAGGCGCTGCGCCAGATGCTCAACCACATGCCCACCGAAGATGAGGCAAAGGCCGCCTGATGAGCGAGGCAGCCCCCTTCGAGGCGGCCGACAACGCTGCCGTGATGATGATGTTGCTGGACGAGGAACAGACCAGCCGCATCCTCGCCGAACTGGAGCCCGACGAGTTGCGGCTCCTGGGCGAAAAGATGTGTGCGCTGGGCGACATCGGCCCGGACGTCATCGCCGAGGCCCTGACCGGGTTCCTGGAAAAGACCGAAGCGCTCGGCCTGCCCTCGCACGACCGCGTGGGTCAGGTCCGCATGATGATGCACCGCGCGCTGGGCGAGGTGAAGACCGACAATCTGATGCAGCGCATCGTGCCGCCCGATGCGCCCAAGGGCTCGATGGTGGAGCTGGCGCGCTGGCTCAATCCCTCCGCGCTGATCCCGCTCATCAAGGACGAGCATCCCCAGGCCATCGCCGTGCTGCTGGTCCAGCTCGATCCGCTGGTCGCCGCCGAGGTCCTCCATGGTCTCCCGCCCGAACAGCACTCCGAAATCATCCACCGCGTGGCGACGATCGGCCCGGTCTCGCCCCAGGCCATCGCCATGCTGGAGGAACTGCTCAGCCAACGCATCACCCAGTGCCACGGCAGCCGCCCCCTGCAGATGGGCGGCATGAAGGAGGCTGCGGAGATCATCAACGGAGTGGGCAAGGTCATCGAGAAGCGCGTGATGAGCGAGATCGCCAAGAAGGACAAGGCGCTGGCCAAGAAGCTGGAGGAGGAGATGTTCAAGTTCGAGCACCTCTTCGTGCTCGATCCCCAGCAGATGGGCGTGCTCCTGCGCGATGTCGGCAACGACACGCTGATCGATTCGCTCAAGGGCATTTCGGAGGAGGAGCGCGAGTTCTTCTTCCGCGCCATGTCCAGCCGCGCCGCCGACGGCGTCAAGGACGAGATCGCCGCGCGCGGGCGCACCAAGCTGGCCGACGTCGTCGCCGCGCAAAAGGAAGTTGTTGCCATTGCCCGCAAGCTGGTGGCCGACGGCTCGCTGATCCTGGGTTCGGGAGACGGTGAATATGTCTGATTTGGGCTTTGCCTTCCCCCGCCCTGGCTTCAAGCTGATCGAGCCCTACGGCGACCGGCGCGGCTTCACGCCCGACCTGCGCTACGGCGGGAATCTGCGCAGCGCCGAAGGTGACGAAGCGCCGACCTCTCCGCGCGAGGATACCGCGCACGAGGAGGATACTCCGGACCCGCTCGCCGATGCCTTTACGCAGGGCTTTACCGCCGGTTTCGAACAGGCCCAGCAGGCCGCTGCGCAAAAGCAAGGCGCCGACGAGGCCGCGCGCGAGGCGCTGTGCCTCTCGCTCGCCCGGCTCGATGCCGAACTGGAAGAGCAGCTGCGCCTGCGCCTACGTGAAACGGTCGCGGCGCTGTGCGAAAGCGCGCTGGCCCCGCTCGCGCTCGATACCGAGGCGCTTGAGCGGCGGGTCGCCAACGCGGTTGCCATGCTTGCGCGCGCCGACGACGAGCGCGTGATCCGTCTCAACCCCGAGGACATGGCGCTGGTCTCCCCCCGCCTTGCCGAGCAATGGACGCTCCAGGCCGACCCCAAGCTCGAACGCGGGGCGCTGCGCATCGAGACCGCGAGTGGCGGAATCGAGGACGGCCCCGCCGCCTGGCGCGAGGCCATCGCCGAAGCGCTGCACGACTGCTGAGCGGCCTCATGCTGGACATGTGCGAAGCCATCCTGCGCGACCTTGCCACAGAGCCGGTCGACCTCGCCCCGCGCCGCTTCGGCTATGTCACGGCCTGCGACGGAGGGCTGCTCGAAGTGAGCGGCCTGGCTGTTCCCGTGGGCGCGATGTGCCGGGTCGCAGACGGGCGCAAGGCGCCGCTGCTCGCCGAAGTCATCGGCTTTCGCAACGGACGCACGATGATGATGATGCTGGGCGACACGATCCTGCTGCGCCCCGGCGCGCGCGTCATCCCCGAGGGACGCCCGGGCATGCTGCCCGTGGGCGAGGCGTTCCTAGGCCGCGCGGTCGATGGCGAAGGGCTGCCTATCGACGGCGGCCTGCCCATTCACACGCGCGGCGAGTGGCCCGCTGGCGGCGTGCGCACCTCCGCGCTCGATCGCAGCCCGGTGCGCGTTCCCTTCGACACCGGCGTGCGTGCGCTCAACGCGCTCACCACCTTTGGCGTGGGCCAGCGCATCGGCGTCATGGCGGGCTCGGGCGTGGGCAAGTCGGTGCTGATCGACATGATTGCACGCGGTGCCTCGCTCGCCCGCAATGGCGCGGACGTTGTCGTGGTCGGCCTCATCGGCGAACGCGCCCGCGAGGTCTCGGACTTCGTCGAGCGGCACATGAACGCCGCCATGAAGGAGAAAACCGTCGTCGTCGCGGTTCCGGCCGACCATGCCCCCAACCTGCGCCTGCGCGGAGCCATGCTGGCGACCTCGATGGCCGAGCATTTCCGCGCGCGCGGGCGCAAGGTCCTGCTCATCATGGACAGCCTGACCCGCGTCGCCCACGCCGCGCGCGAAATCGGCCTGCTGCTGGGCGAGCCGGGCGCGGCGCGCGGCTATCCCCCTTCCGCGCTCGCCACGATCACCAAGCTGGTCGAGCGTGCGGGCAACTCGGCCGCCTCCAATGGCTCGGTCACCGGGCTCTACACCGTGCTTGCCGATGGCGACAACCAGGACGATCCGGTCGTCGACACCGCGCGCTCGATCCTCGACGGGCACATCGTGCTCAGCCGCGAACTGGCCCAGCGCGGGCAATATCCGGCCATCGACATTGCCGCCTCGCTCAGCCGTGTGATGAACGACATCGTGCCCGAGGAGCACCAGAAGCTCGCCCGCACCTTCCGCGCGCTGACGGCCAGCTACGAGGCCAACCGCGATCTCGTGCTGATGGGCGCCTACCGCCCCGGCGCCGACGCCCAGCTTGATCGCGCGATTGCCATGACCGGCAAGTTGACGGCCTTCCTGGCGCAAGGGGCCGGCGAGGTCGTGCCGCTCAAGGACAGCGCCAGCCAGCTCGAAGCCCTGCTTGGAAGCTGATCGATGACCGATGCCCACAAGCGCCTCGCCCGCCTGCGCCGCCTGGAGAAGGTGCGCGACATCGCCCGCCAGACCGCTGCGGCCGAAGCCGCCCAGGCCGAGGGGACCCTGGCCCAGCTCCAGGCCCTGACCGAGCGCACCCGCCGCCTTGCCGAAGACTACGCCACACGCCGCACCGCGACCGACGGCGCGGCGCTGCACCAGATCGGGCGTTTCGTCTCCGGGCTCCAGACCCTTTCGCGCACGACCCAGGGCGATGCCGAGCGCGCGCACGCCATTGCCGATGCCAAGCAGAGGCACCTCGCGGAAGCCGAGCGCCGCCGTGCCGCCATCGAGGAGCGCGCGGCCCTGCAGGAAGGGATGATCGCCAAGCAGGCGGCAACACCCGTTCTCTCCGCTCGCCGCGCAGCTGGCACGGAGCTTGAATAGTCCTTTCCATGGCAAGCCCAAGGACCCGTATTCGATGATCCCTCCGCACGCACCTTCCCAAGGCCTCGGCCTTCTCCGGACGATCCTGAACGGCCCCGCCACGTCGGACGAGGGTTCTGGCGGCGTGCCCGGAGAGCGCGGCACCGGCGCGAACTTCTCAGCGACACTTCAGGGACTTGCCTCGCTTGAAGGGGACACGGCGCCGGCTCCTGCCACCCTTCCCACTCCCCACCTGCCCATGCCGACCCCTCTCGCGGCCCAGGCACCGAGCGGCGACGCATTGCCCCCGATCGCACACCTGCCGGGCGGCAAGCCCTTGCCGTCCATCGGTGATCCGCTGCCGCCAGCCGCGCCGCAGGCCGCCGGGGCAGGCCCGGACAGCGCCTCCTGGGACGTGGCCGCAGAGGCATCCCCGGGCGAACCGGACCTGCCCGCACCGCTCACGCCGCCATGGCTGGCCTTGCTCGTCGACTTGCCCGTTCCGCCTGTCGCCGCTTCGCCTGCGCCGCCCACTCCGACAGCCTCTGTTTCGCACGTTGCCGCATCGCCTGCCTCGCCCTCTCCGGCGAGCTCCGTCTCGCACGTTGCCGCATCGCCTGCCTCGCCCTCTCCGGCGAGCTCCGTCTCGCACGTTGCCGCATCGCCTGCCTCGCCCTCTCCGGCGAGCTCCGTCCCGCACATCGCCGCATCGCCTGCAGCGCTCTCTCCGGCAGGCCCTCTCCCGCACGTCGCCGCATCACCTGCCTCGCCCCCTGCGGTGGGTTCTGTCCTGCCGCTCCGCGCATCGTTGGTTCCAAGCGCCCCTTCCGTGCCGACAGGCCGACAAACGTCCGGGGAAGGCTCTTCCAAAGGCGCCCTTGCCGGAACGGTTACCCGGCTGCAAATGGCTGCCGAGCCGATGCAGCCCCCCGTGACACCCGCCTTCGACGCGGCCACGCGACCCGTTCAGATGTCGTCCGCGAAGGAGGCCACTCCGGTCCGCGCTGCCGCCCTCCCTCCGCAAGGCGCAGAGCCCTCGGCGGCGAACGTCCCAGGCATGGAAGACCTGACCCGTGAGGTACCCGTCACCGGACGGTTGGCCCTTTCTCCGACGGCTCTCCTGCACAGGCCCACTCTGCATAGGCCTGCCCCCGCACAGCCGGGTCTTCCCGTTCCGACCTCGGCACACGCCCAATCGGATGCGCAGCGTGCACCGGCGCCCACGCCACCGGCCCCGCCTCCAGCCAAGGGGATTGCAGCCACTCTCGCCATGGTGCGGTCGGATCGCCCGGTCCAGGACGGCGAGTTCGTGCCCCAGCCCCCCATGGCGGTCGCCTCTGCAAGTGCCGTCGAGGAGGAAGGCCGCCCCCTCTCCGCCCGCGCGCCCGAGAAGGCTGCGGACACCGCCATGCCGTCAGGCGCTTCTCCAGTGCCCGCGCCGGTCAGTACCCCGGCGCAACCAAGCGCGCCGTTCGCGCCGATCATGGTGCAGGGACCAGATGCGCCTGCCCTTCAGGGCTCGGAAATACAGACGCCCCTGCGCGCCGAAACCCCGCACGATTTCGACACGCTGCTCGGGCGCCTTCACGA
This sequence comes from Novosphingobium sp. MBES04, assembly GCF_000813185.1. Taxonomy (NCBI): domain Bacteria; kingdom Pseudomonadati; phylum Pseudomonadota; class Alphaproteobacteria; order Sphingomonadales; family Sphingomonadaceae; genus Novosphingobium; species Novosphingobium sp. MBES04. Next base: position 438,609 of record NZ_DF850488.1, read on the forward strand.
AGCGCGCGAGGCGCAAGGGCCGCAGGTCGTGCGCACCTCTCTGGTCCATGCCCAGTTCGGGCATGTCGCCTTGCAACTTCGCCCGGATGAAACCGGCATGAGCGTGTCCCTGCGCAGCGCCGATCCTGATTTTGCGGCCTCCGTTCAGGGTGCCGCCGCACAGGTGCTGGCCGCCTCCAGTGCGCAGGGCGGTGACACTCCGCGCGAAAATCCCTTCCAGCAGTCCACCGGGCAGCAGGGGCAGAACTCCGCCACCTCCCCGAACGGACAGGACCCCAAGGGCGGGCAAGGCTTCGCGCAAGGCGCGGGGCAGGCGCGTGAGGATGGCCAGCCGTCCGGCTCCTCCGGGACGCCGCGTTCCGGTGGGCGCGAAGGCTCCGACACGCCTGCCAGGGGCACCCCGACCCGTTCGTCCGACCGCCCGGCCCGCGACACGCGCGGCGGCGTCTACGCCTGATGACAGGTACGCCTGGCGACAGGCCCCAGCGAGGAAATCTCTGAATGAGCGACAAGGCAGACAAGGACGACAAGCCCAAGGGCAAAGGCAAGATGGGCCTCATCCTCGTGGCCGTGGCCATGCTCGTCGTGGGCGGGGGCGGCGCGGCCGGCGCCATGATGTTCATGGGCGGCGACCATTCGGAAAGCCATGAGCCCAAAGGCCCGCAACTTGTCCGCAAGGGCGAAGTCGACCCCTACGCTCCGCCTGCCGGCGAGGGCGAGGAGGAAGGCGGCGGCGGCCATGAGGAGCACGGCGACGGCGGCGATGAATACCGCACCGCCTATTACACCTTCAAGGACGAATTCACCTCGAACCTCAAGGATTCCGACGCGCTGGTCCAGCTGGCCCTGGCCTGTTCGACTCGGCGCGACGGGCGCGTCCTGCAATGGCTGGCCAAGCACGAACTGGCGATCCGCTCGAACATGCTCTCCGTCATCGCCGACACGCACGAGGACGACATGTACACCATCAAGGGCAAGGACAAGCTGCAGAAGCGGCTGACCAAGACCATCAACGACGTGCTCACGAAGAAGGAAGGCTACGGCGGCGTCGATGCCGTCTACTTCCGCACGCTGATCATCCAGTGAGATGGGCATGAACGCGACCTCGGATACGGCCCCGGTAAAGGCGAAGCACGCAACCGAACTTCTCGGCAAGGCGCCGTCGATCGACGAGCTGGTGCCCGCGCTATCGTTCCTGAGCGAACGGCTGGTGCGTATCCTGCCCGGCGAGCTGGCCCGCATTTCCGGCGGCGATCCCCCCGTGGTGCGCGCCGGCATGCCGATGGACACGACGCTGGGGGGTATCCAGTCCGAACTCGAAACCCTCGCCGCCCACGCCCTGCTCGGCGCGGGGCCCAAGAACCTGCCGCTGCTCGCCACCTTCGAAGCCGCGCCGGTGTTTCGCCTCGTCGATCGCGCGTTCGGCGGCAATGGCGTGGTACCCGATCCCCTGCCCGACCGTTTCCCGGTCTCGGCCGAACTGCTGCTCGCCCGGATCGAGGGCGCGATCGCGGCGACGCTCAGCCAGCTGTTCTCGCACGAGACGGCCACGCTGGTGCGCCCCTTGCGCCGCGACACCAGCCTGCGCCAGCTCGATCCCTTCGACATGCGCGCCGACCTTCTCCAGCTCTCGCTCGACATCGAGGAAGCGGGCGCGGAACCCTGGACGCTGAGCCTGGCCTTTCCGGTCACCACGCTGGGGCCGCTGCTCCTGCCCCAGCGCAAGGCGCCGCGCTTTCGCACGGCCCCGCGCAAGGCCGGTCCCACCGAGGAACCCTTCGCCTCGCTGATGCTCGAACTTACCGCCGTCCTCGTCGACATGCCCATGCCCATGCGCCGTCTCTCGGCGCTGCGTCCGGGCGACGTCATCCCGGTTCCGGTCAGCCGGGCCGTGCCGCTCATGGCGGGAGGACAGATCATTGCCACCGGCACTGTCGGAGAACTGGACGACATGGTCGCCGTCCAGGTCGGACAGGCCTTCTGAACGCCCACCCCGCCCACGCCGTATGCACAGCGGCACGGACGGGACGGGCACTGCCACCACGCTGGTGCGGTCACACCTGCGTCTTCAACTGGGGAACCCTTCAACCATGACGAAAACGCCATGACAGCGCCGCCACGCAAGCACCCGCGCGGCTTCGAATTCCTGCGCGATGTCGACGTGCGGGTCTCGGTCGAGCTCGGCCGGTCGCAAATGAAGCTCAAGGACGTCCTTGCGCTCGGCCCGGAAAGCCTGGTCGTGCTCGACCGGATGACCGACGAACTGCTCGACATCCTCGTCAACGGCAAGCCCATCGCGCGCGGCGAGGTCATCTCGCACAACGGGCGCTTCGGCCTGCGCATCGTCGAGATGGTCGGCGACGAGGACGAACGCGAGGACGGCGATCCGGTGGCCGATCCCGCCCTGCCGCTTCCCGGCGCGGCGGGTGGCAAGGCCACCCAGGCCAGCGGGGAGTAGAGCCATGCTCTGGTATCTTCTCAAGCTAGCGATCCTGCTGCCGCTGATCGCGCTCCTCGCTTGGGGTGCGCTGACGCTCGCCCGCAAGGTCCAGCAGCGCGCCGGCATCAACAGTGGCTCGCGCTCCATCCGCATCGTCGAGACGACCATGCTCTCGCCCACGCTCAAGCTGGCGGTGATCGAGTTCCATGGCCGCGAGATCCTCGTCTCGGCCTCGCGCCATGGTCTGACGCGGCTGGCCGAGGCGCCCGCGCGCGCCACCTTCGAGGTGATCGAATGAGACGCCCGCTTGCGCTCGCGCTTACAGGCGCGATGCTGGCCGTCACGCTCCTTCCCACGCTCGCCCACGCGCAGGAGGCCATTCCCGGCGCGCTCGACCGCGCGTTCGAGCAGATCGGCGGCACCGGCGAGGGCCCCGGCGGGCCCGGCATGAGCATGTCGCTCCAGTTGCTCCTCATCATGGGGCTGCTGACGATCCTGCCCAGCCTTGTCCTGATGATGACGAGCTTTACCCGCATTCTCGTCGTGCTCGCCATCCTGCGCCAGGCCATCGGTCTCCAGCAATCCCCGCCCAACCAGGTGCTGATCGGGCTTGCCATGTTCCTCTCGCTCTTCGTCATGGCCCCGACGCTCGACCGCGTGAACGAGACCGCGATCGCCCCTTATGCGGCGGACCAGATCAACGCGCAGGAGGCCATCGCCAACGCGGGGACGGAGTTTCACGCCTTCATGGTGCGCCAGACGCGCGAGCGCGACCTCACCATGTTTGCCGAGATGGCCAAGGCCCCCCAATTCGCCTCCAGCCGCGAGGTCCCCTTCTCGATCCTCCTGCCCGCCTTTGTCACCAGCGAGCTCAAGACCGCCTTCCAGATCGGCTTCATGCTGTTCCTGCCCTTCCTTGTCATCGACCTCGTGATCTCCTCGGTGCTGATGTCGCTGGGCATGATGATGATGAGCCCGATGGTGGTCTCGATGCCCTTCAAGCTCCTCCTCTTCGTCCTCGTCGACGGGTGGGCGCTGATGATGGGCTCGCTCGCGGCCAGCTTCGCCTGAGGCGCGTGCCATGGAAGACATCACCAGCCTTCTCGCGCTCGCGGACAAGATGCTGTGGGTCACTGCCCTCGTCGCCGCGCCGGTGCTGCTTTCCGCCCTTGCGGTTGGCCTCGCGGTGGGGCTGGTGCAGGCGGCGACCTCGGTCAACGAGCAGACCCTCACCTTCGTCCCCAAGCTCGCCGTCGTCGCACTTGTCCTTGTCCTGATGGGCTCCTCGATGATGACGCTGGTGGGCGACTTCGCGCAGGAAATCTTCGCCCAGATCGCGCGCATGGGTCAGGCCGAGCAGGTCATCCCGTGATCCAGCTCGACTTCGGCTTCGGCGCGCTGGAACAGGAGTTCTGGCGCCTGCTCTTCGTGATGACCCGCATCGGCGCCGCGCTTGTCGCAGCCCCGCTGTTCGGCATCCCCAGCGTGCCCCCGCAGCTGCGGGTGATCGGCGCGGGCGCGCTCGCCGTGCTGGTCTGCGCCTGGACCGAGGTTGCCGTGCCCGCCGCGCTCTTTTCGCTTTCGGGCCTGCTGGCCGTTCTGGGCGAAGTCGTGGTGGGCCTCGCGCTCGGCTTCGTGCTCCAGCTCGCCTTTGCCGCCCCCGTCATTGCCGCCGAGGTCATCGGCGGCTCGATGGGGATGAACATGGCGGTTGCGGTCGATCCCAATTCGGGCACCCAGTCTCCCGCGCTTGGCCAATACTTCGCGGTTGTCCTGACGATGATCTTCCTGGGGCTGGGCGCGCACCTGCAATGGTTCGCCCTCATCGTGGAGAGCTACCGCACCTTTCCCCCGGGCGAGACCTGGCTGGGCATCGGACGTTTCGCCCTCATCGCCGGGTTCGGAGTGCAAATGTTCGCGACCGCCGCGACCATCGCGCTGCCGGTCTGCCTTGTCCTCCTCACCGTGCAGTTGGTGACAGGCGTCCTCAGCCGCTCGGCACCCGCGCTCAATCTCTTCTCGCTGGGCCTCCCCGCTGGGATCCTCGGCGGCCTGGCCGCGCTGCTCGTCTCCGCGCCGGTTCTCACCGATCTCGTCACCCGCCTCTCGCGCGAGGCGATCCTCAACGCAGCCCAAGTGATCGCGCCATGAGCGAGAGCGACGGCGAAAAGAGCTTTGCCCCCACGCAAAAGCGCAAGCGCGATGCGGCGAAGAAGGGCGACGTCATCCGCTCGCGCGAGTTGGGGACGGCGGGCGCGGTCGCCATCGGCGCGATCTGGCTGCTGCTCGCAGGGCCCTGGCTGCTGGAGCGTCTCGTCGGCGTCTTGCGCGCCGGTTTTCTCTTCACGCCCGGCGCCATCGATGACTTCACCCCCGGCACCCTCCTCATCCAGGCGCTGATTGCCGCCCTGCCCCCGGTGTTCCTGCTGGGGGTGAGCGTGATGCTTGTGAGCCTTGCCTCGCAGCTGGGCTTTGGCGAAGGGCGCTGGCTGGCCTCGAACTTGGCGTTCAAGGGCTCGCGCATCGATCCCATGAAGGGCCTCAAGCGCATGTTCGGGCCCAATGGTCTGATCGAAATGGTCAAGGGCCTCGCCAAGGTGACGCTGCTGGGCACCATCGCCTGGACCTGGGCCAGCGACCGGCTGGAAACGCTCGCCCGGTTGGGCCGGGGCAACCTGCTCCAGGAACTCTCCTATGCCTGGGAGGAACTGGTCCTTCTGCTCTTCTGGCTCGCCGCGGGGCTCACACTGATCGCCCTTCTCGACCTGCCCGTCCAGCTGTTTCGCCGCCTCATGCGTCTCAAGATGACGCTGCAGGAGGTGCGCGATGAACAGAAGGACAGCGAGGGCGCGCCCGAAAAAAAGGCCGCGATCAAGGACCGCCAGCGCAAGATCGCGATGGGCGCCCTCATCCCCGCGATGCAGGAAGCCAGCTTCGTCCTCACCAACCCCACGCACTTTTCCGTGGCCCTGTCTTGGAACCCCGATAAGGCGCCTGCGCCTATCCTCGTCGCCAAGGGGCGCGGCGAGAAGGCCATGGCGATCCGCGAACTGGCCGCCGAATACGCCGTGCCCACGCTGGAATACCCCGCGCTTGCACGCTCGGTCTATTACAGCACCCGGGAGAAGCGCATGATCCGCGAGGAACATTACGTCGCCGTGGCCGCGATCCTGGCCTTCGTCATGGCCCTGAAGCGCGGCGAGAACCGTACCCGCCCCGCTGTTGCGGTACCCGTCACCCTGCGCTTCGACAGCGAGGGCCGCCTGGAATCGGCAGGTCCGTGATGCCTGCTTCGCATACCGCCGCCCTTAACCTGCCCTTCCTGGAGCCGTTCTTTCTGCCATGAGCACGATCAACAACTCCCCCACCGCCACCAGCTCGCTGGTCACCGCCCTCGGCGGGGGCAGCGGCATCGACATGCTCGACCTTGCCAACAAGCTGGCGCAGGCGCAGTTCGCCAACAAGGTCAACCGGCTCGACACCCGCAGCGAGACGCTGGAAGCCAGGATCTCCGCGGCGTCCGACATTCGCTCGATGATGCTCGCGCTCGACACCTCGCTGGGCACGCTGATCCGAACCGGCGACCTCTCGCGCACGCCCAGCGTCGCCAACAGCTCGGTCGCCTCGGCTTCGCTGACCGGCACTTCACTGCCCAAGGGCAGCTACGATCTGGAAGTCACGCGCCTTGCAAGCGGCCAGAACATCGCCAGCAACGCCTATGCCTCGGCCTCCGACGCCGTGGGCGCCGGCACGCTGACCCTGCGCTTCGGAACGGTCTCGGGCAGCACCTTCACCGAGGACACCGGCCACGCCGCCGTCGACATCACGATTGCCAGCGGCGCGTCTCTCTCCGACGTTGCCAGCGCCATCAACGGCGCCAATGCGGGCGTGCAGGCCTATGTCGCCCAGACCGTCGACGGCGCCCAGCTCGTCCTCAAGGGGCAGAACGGCGCGGCCAACGGCTTCATCCTGGAGGCGGCCGAGGACGCGCTTGAACCCGGCCTTGCCAACCTCGCCTGGAACCCCTCCTCCACGAATGGCGAGCTTCTCGCCAGCGCCGTGGACGCCGCCTTCTCGGTCGACGGGCTCGACTACACCTCCACCACGAACACGGTCAGCGACGTCATTCCCGGCGTGCGTCTCCAGCTTTCGGGCACCAATGTCGGCGCGCCCACGCGCGTCACTTTCGCCGATCCGGGGCCCAGCATCTCCAGTTCGATGCAGGATCTCACCGACGCGCTGAACGAGGTCATGTCCGCGCTCAACGCGGCCACCGCCATCGGCGGCGAACTCGCCAACGACGGCGGCGCCCGCGCGCTCAAGCGCGCCTTCTCGGGACTTGCCAGCAGCACGATCATGCCCAACGCCACGGGCACCGCGCGCACGCTTGGCGACCTGGGGCTCAAGACCGAGCGCAACGGCACCTTCACGCTCGACACCGAGCGGCTCGCCGCCATCATGGAAGCCGATCCGGAAGGCGTGGCGGCCATGTTCACGACCGGCGTCCACGGCGTCTACGCGAGCATCAACCGCATCTACCGCGACGCGTCCTCCACCACGAGCCTCAACTCGCTGGGGGCCTCGATCCGCAAGTACACGACGCAGCTGACCGACATTTCCGAGAGCCGTACCGAGATCGCCGAGCAGCAGGAAAAGCTGCGCGCGCGCCTCGCCGGACAGTTCACCACTTCGGAAAGCCGCATCGGCATGCTGAACTCCACGATGGCCATGCTGGAGAACCAGATCGCCCAGTGGAACCGTTCGGACAGCTGACATGCTCGGACGCGTCACCCCGCACGAAGCCTATCGCCGCGTCGACTTCGACGCCCGCGTCAACGGCGCCGACCGTACCGAGCTGGTGCACCTGTGCTACGAGCATCTCATCAGCGCGCTGGGCACCGCGCTCCACGCGGACGCGATCGGCGATGGCGAACTGAAGAGCCGCTCGATAACCCGCGCCCTGACCGCCGTCACCGCCCTGCAGATGGGCGTATCAGGCGACAGCGGAATAGCCTCGGCGCTGAACCAGCTTTATGCCGCTGCCCGGCGCACGATCCTGGATAGCGCGACGGCTTTCGCGCGCGACCGGATCGATGCCCTGCGCACCGATTTCCTGGAAATCGGCCAGGCCATGCAGACCGGCTGAGACGGCCGCATTTACCACCGTGCGCCCCAGATTTTCGGCGCATTCTTCTTCTACCACCATTTCGGCGGCACGGATTTCGTGACCTCCCGTTGATTTCTCGGTAATTTCCCTCGGACCGCCCCCCAAAGCCTCGACATTGGACGGGAAACCGCAGGAAAAAGCCCCGATTTGCGATATCTCCCTAAGCAGAAATAAGAAGGGAGAACTATCTTGGAACAGGGTATCTCGAACCTCATCCTGATCGACAGGGACATGCGTCGCCGCGCCACCATCAGCCATGCGCTGTCTTCGGCCAACATTCACGTCGAACCCTTTGAAAACCTCTCTGAACTGACGTCCAGCTGGCCACGCTCGGGCATCATCCTGATCCACGACGATGCCGGCGCCATCGACGAACTGATCGAGAACATGTCCCAGCATGGCGAATGGTTTCCGATCATCGCCTTCAGCGAAAACCCTGCCGCCCAGCGCATTGTCGGCGCCATCCTCGACGGCGCGATCGACTACATCGCCTGGCCCATCACCGCGCCCGAACTCAACGAAACGCTCGACCGCGCGATGCGCCGGGCCGAAAGCGTTGGCAACGCCAAGCTGCGCGAGATCATGGCCCGCGCCCGCGTGGACCGCCTCACCAGGCGCGAACGCGAAGTCCTCGGCGGTGTCGCCAGCGGCCTGTCCAACCGCCTCATCGGGGAAAAACTCTCGATCAGCCCCCGCACGGTGGAAATCCACCGCGCCAACATGCTCAACAAACTAGGCGCGAACCACACCTCCGACGCCATCCGCATCGCCATCGAAGCCGCCATGGTCCACTAACCGGGGCGGTGGCAGTAAGGCCGAAAAGCCGGAAATAAGAGTATCATTCTCGGAGAGGCATCTAGCTCGTCGACCTCCCCTTTCGCAATCGGGGGAGCGCACGCGAAAGGCGAGGCCGACAGCTTGGGCCCCCAAAGGCGCTGCCCCTCTGGAGCATCGTCCGACTTGTCGGCATGTCCTCAAGAACCTTCTTCCGGCTCCATTGGACGGCCCCCAATGCCCTGCCTCTTCCGATTACCTTCCTCCGGCGAGAGATCATCGTCCCATCATGGCAAGGCCCCTTCACGAAAGGACCGAGACCACCCCTTTGCCTCAACCACACGTCCGTTGTGAAAGTGGAACGTGACGGGATAGACCTGCCGATCCGCAGAGGCGATGAACTCGATGGACGCCTCGTGCTCGCCGCAGGCATCGACGGGCCCATCCATATAGTCCCAGCCGAGATAGCGATATCGATCGGCCTTCATCAACGCGACGACGGCACGTGCGCCCTCTGCCCCGCTCCCCATTGGTCGCCCGACATCACCTGCCCCCAAACCAAAGGCAGCGTCGGGATCGATCAACTGGTCCAACCGGTCCCTGCTTTCCGCATCGGAGCGCGCCGCCGTGCCGACCAATTCGACAGCGCGCTGTGCAAGAACCTCATGAAGTTCGCGCGCGCCCATGTCCGAACGCAGGTCACAGGGGGCAGCCGAAGCGGTGGCAGCAGAGACCACGAGAAAGAATGTCGAGATCACCATAGGGAGCACTCTAGAGGCTCCCCGCCTCCCCGCAAAGCACACGCTTATGTAGACCTGCGCATGCTCTTGAAAACCGACACGCAACACCTTCCGTGAGATAACGTTAAGGTCCGGCTCGGGCGCATCCCGAACCGGCTCCTGGTCCCGCTAGTCGTGTACTATGGGCAGGCCCGGACCGACGTTCGCGTTTGGCCGGACCTGCCTCCGGGCCCTCCCCGTCATCGCCACGTCCCGATTGTCTTGCCTGAGCCGTTTGACACATCGCTCCCCGCTCATGGCTATATCCGCGGATGCGCGGTAGGATGGGGCTGACCCTGACCGTGGCGGACTGATACGCTTTTCCCTGTGACTTCCTCAGCTTCCTTTCCCTCGACATACGCCGGCATACGATGGTTTGGCGACATCCACGGTGCGCATGCGGTGCATGCCGCGGCCGAACAGGCTCTTGCGCGGGGGTATGCCATCGGTTTCATCGGCGACCTCACCGACGCAGATCCGACAGACGAGGAACCGGATAACGACAGCGCCGCCGTCCTGCGGCTGCTCGCCCGGCTCGACGCACAGGGCCGGGCCGTGCTCGTTCCGGGAAACCATTGTTTCAAGCTGCTGCGCTACCTCGTGAAGTGGCGAGCCGGTGATGGCGCCGAACGACGCATGGAACTCACCCATGGCCTTGATCGCACCCTCGCCGAAATTCGGCGCGCGCCGGATCGCGATGCCCTTGTCGCGAGCACGATCCGCATTCTTTCCGCCACGCCCCTGTGGCGTAACATCGGCCCCTGGCTGTTCGTCCACGCCGGAGCAAGCAGCGCCATGTTCGACCGGCCCGCTCCCACCGCTGGGGAGGCCCTCTCCCTCAAGGGCGATGGACGCGTACACCGCGCCCTGTTCGGCCAGACCGACGGGACCCGCGACAGCTCGGGCTATCCGGTGCGCCTATACGACTGGCTCGAAAGCATCCCGAACGGACGCAGGGTCGTCATCGGCCATGACCGCTGCGAGGCCATCTTCACACAGACCAATGCCCTGGGTGGAAAGCTGGTCCGGATCGACACGGGCGCGGGCAAAGGGGGAACGCTGTCCTGGCTCGACATTCCCGCAGGCGAGCTGCAGGGCTGCACCTGACCGGAATAACGGCCCGCAATGTCAATGAAGTCGGGAAGACGCCGCCTCGCGCGGCTCCTCGGTCACATCGCCCAGATGCACCAGCCAGGCCGAGGCCCACGCGCCCAGCAGCGCGAGCGCGGGAGTGGCGCCCTGCACGCAGACCTCTTCATCCGCGCCGTCCACGGCAAGCATCGCAAGGCATACACCGCCTCGCCCTCGCGAGCAGAGGAACCCCACGTCCTCTCCCAGGAGGCGCAGCACGCAGTCCATGCCCCCGACCTCGTTCACCGTCACACGCCCCCCTAGCAACGCGAGAGCCTCGCAGACGCGCGCATCCTCTTCGGCTGGGGCGCTCTGCGCGCACTCCTGCGCCAACGCGCGCAAACGGACGGTGAGGCTGGCCGTGTCGATATCGAGGGTAAGTTCGGAGGGAAACATGAGGGTGTCGACCTTGAAGGGGGGAAGCGGCTCAAAGCCGCAGATCCCGCCCCTGGTCAATGTGGAAAATCCCGCAGGTCCGCGTCCTATCCCGGATTGCGACAGCTCACGCTCCAAACCTCAACGCGGCGCGCCTCACCCCTGTCTTCGCGCCGCGAACCAAGGCTTGAGGCGCGCGATGGCCTCCGCAATTTCGGGCGGTGACACCGCAAAACTGAAGCGCATGAAGGTTTTGCCATGGACCGGATCGAAATCGATACCCGGCGCGGTCGCCACGCCGGTCTCGCGCAGCATGTCCCGGCAGAAGGACAGGCTGTCCTGTGTATAGGCGCTGATATCGGCCCAGATGTAAAAAGCGCCATCGGGCGGTGCGATCTTCTCAAGTCCGAGATCGGGCAGCGCATCGAGCAACATCTGCCGGTTCTGCGTATAATTGTGCACATGCCCCTGCAATTCCTCGTCGCAATCGAAGGCAACGAGCCCGGCATGCTGCGCAAGCACCGGCGGCGTGAGGAACAGGTTGCCCATCCGCGCGCGCGCCACCTCGATCAGATCGCGCGGGACCAGCAACCAGCCCAGGCGCCACCCGGTCATCGAGTAGTATTTCGAGAAGCTGTTGATGACGAGCGCATCGGGCGCGTATTCGAGCAGCGAATGGGCCACGGGCCCATAAGTCAGCCCATGGTAGATCTCGTCCGAGATCATGCGAATGCCGCGCCGTGTGCACACTTCGGCAATGGCGCGCAGTTCCTCAGCCGCGATGATCGTGCCGGTCGGATTGGCCGGACTGGCGATGATCACGCCATCGGGCGCCGGTTCCATTGCCTCGAGCGCGGCCGCGCTCAGCTGATAGCGCGCCTCCGGCCCGCATGCGATCTCGACCGCCTCCAGGTACATCGCCTTGAGCGTATTGCGGTAGGCCACATAGCCCGGCCGGGCCAGCGCAACCCGCGCGCCGGGCCGGAACAGGCTGGACAGCGCCAGCACCAGCGCCGGAGACGCCCCGCAGGTGAGGATGATCTGCTCGGCCTCGACGTCCTGGCCGTAACGCTCCTGGTAGTGCCGCGCGATCCGCGCCTTGAGCGCCCCGTTTTCCCAGTACCCGCCCGGTTCACTGTCGAGCTTTTCATGCGCCAGCGCCAGCGCCGCGGCGGGCGCCCCGGTCGAGGGCTGGCCGTATTCCATGTGGATGATGCTGCGGCCCTGCTCGGCCAGTTCGTAGGCAAGCTTGCCGATCGAAATGGCGTGGAAGGGTTCGACTTCGGCAACACCGGAGGCAGGGCGAGCGGGAGACGAGGACGTGTTCATCCCACCGCTGCTAGGCCCCGCCCCTCGACACTGCAAGTCCCCCGGGAGGCGCGGGAAAGGCCACGGACTTCAACATCCCTGTACATGGGATACGAATCCCTCTTGCACTCCTCGCCTCCCCCCGGTAAAGGCGCCCCCTGCCTTGGCATCGGTTCTCCCGAGAATCGCCACAAGGACGCCGCTTTAGCTCAGTTGGTAGAGCATCGCATTCGTAATGCGGGGGCCACAGGTTCGAGTCCTGTAAGCGGCACCACTTCTCCTCAAAAATCGTTGCAGTCGGCTCGCTTTCGCGCCTTGGTGTCCTGAGGGGCCCCTCGTGGCAGGCGCAGGGTGGCTTCGAGGCCGCCTTCCGGTCGGTTGTGCAAGGTCAGTTCGCCCCCGTGGGCAAGGGCGATGTCGCGGGCGATGCTGAGGCCGAGGCCGACACCGCCAAGCGCGGTGTTGCGCGACTTTTCCTCGCGGTAGAAGGGCTCGAACACTAGGCCGAGGCTGGCCTCGGGAATGCCCGGGCCGTCATCGCGGACACGAATGATGATCTCTTCATCGCACTCCTGCGCGACGATGTCGGCCCGCCCGCCGTAGCGAACCGCGTTGTCGGTCAGGTTCACCAGACAGCGGCGCAGCCCTTGCGGGAAACCGGCGATGGGCGCGCCGCATCGGCCCGCAAGCGTGGCCTGTGCGCCCTGTGTGTGCAGGTCTTCCAGAATACCGGCCAGCACGGCGTCAAGATCGACCGCCGCCTGCAGGTCTTCGCCCGCGTTGCCCTGCATGAAGGCAAGCGTTGCATCCACCATGCCTTCCATCTCGTCGAGGTCCTTGCGCCAGCCGCCCTTCTCTTCGGTCCCGGGCAGCAATTCGGCGCGCAGGCGCAGGCGCGTGATGGGGGAGCGCAGATCGTGCGAGACCGCCGCAAGAAAGCGCGTGCGCTCGTCGAGATAGCCGACCAGTTGCCGCTGCATGCCATTGAAGGCCTCCACCGCGCGGCGAACCTCGATCGGCCCCTTGCGCGGCAGGGCGGGACTGCGAATGTCGCGCCCCAGGCGCTGGGCAGCCTCGGCCAGCCGCTCGAGCGGCTTGACCGCCAGGCGCACTCCCAGCCAGGTGAGCGCCGCGACCATCAGGATGCGCAGCAGGTAGATGCGCAGGACATAGTCCGCAATCGTGCCGCCCGGATCAAAGAGAACCCCGTCCTCGTCCTCGCGCCCCCTGGCCACAAGCCAGAGATCCCCCGGCCTGCGGCGCACGGCGAGCGTGAAGGCCGCACGCGGCTCCCGGTCGCGCAGCATGGACCAGCGTCCGGCCGATTCGCCTTCCTCATCGAGCAGCTGGGCGGCCAGCACACGCACCTCGACGCCCCCGTCCAGCTGGTGCCTGATCGAACCTGCAAGAATGGGCGCACTACGCGCGAGATCCTCCGGCTCCTCGCCCGCCCTTTCCTCGTCGGGAAGCACGGCGAGGCGCTTCAGGTGAAACTCGGGCGACTGCAGCTTTGCCAGCAGATCCTCGCGCCGGTCCGGGGCGGCGCTGTCCAGCACACGCAGACTGTCCGCGACCCGCGTCGCGAAGACGTGGGCCGGGATCTCCAGCAGCTGGCGACGGCGACTTTCGAACCAGATCGTCCCGGTCAGAAGCTGCGAGAGGACGAGGCCACCCACCAGAAGCCATGCGATACGGGCCGAGAGCGTCGCCGGAATGAGGCGGTGGAGGAGTGCGCGCATCTCAGCTGTACGCCGAGACGTCCACCGACAGCACATAGCCGCCGTTGCGCACGGTACGGATCATGCGGGGATTGCGCGCATCCTCTCCCAGCATCTGGCGCAGGCGTGAAATGCACATGTCGATGGCCCGATCCGAAGGATCGCGCTCACGCCCGTAGACCTCGCGGGCGAGCACGTCGCGGCTGAGCGTCTGGAACGGCGCGCGCAATAGGGCGCGCAAGGCCAGATAGTCGGAGTTTGCAACCGGCTGCGTCTTCTCCCGTCCCAGTTCGTCACCCGGCGGTGACAGCAGATGGCGACGGGTGTCGAGCGTCCAGCCTTCGAACTGCAGATAGTCGGGCTCGCGCACCGTTGGCCCGTCCTGCGCCCGGCGTTGCCGGCGCAGGACGACGCGGATGCGGGCGAGAAGCTCGCGCGGATCGAAGGGCTTGGGAAGATAGTCGTCCGCCCCCATCTCGAGCCCGACAATGCGGTCGACCAGACTGCCACGTGCCGTCAGCATGATGATGGGTATGTCACAGCGTTCGGTCAGCGCGCGGCACAAGGACAAGCCATCGGTCCCGGGGAGCATGAGGTCGAGGATGATGAGGTCGGGCGTGATTTCCGCGATGGATCTCCACATCGCATCGCCATCGGCCGCTCCGCGCGACTCGATGTCCGCCTCGGCAAGATAGCGGCACAGGAGGTCGCGGATATCGGCATCGTCGTCCACCACGAGCACGCGGCTCATGCTGCACCCCCAGCCTGGGTACAGGCCGTTACACTGAGTGACAAAACTCCTGAAAAGCTGACAAAATATCCCGGAAACATCGGTTTACCCATCTCAAGGCCCATTCTATCCCGCCCTCAATTGCTAATGAGTTGCATTATAAGGGGTAACGGGACATGAAACCAATGTTTTCTGGCAATAAAGCGACATCCGCGTCGTTGACCGCACTCGCCATCGCCCTGGGAGGCGCACAAGTTGCCCATGCCGACGCGGCGCCGGGCGCGAGCGCGCCGCCGACAATCGTCGTGACCGGACAGCGCACCGAGGACACCCCGTCCTACACCGCCGAGGAAACCAGCATCTCCATCGGCCTGCCCATCTCCCCGCGCGAGACACCGCAGACGGTGACGGTCATCACCCGCCAGCTGCTCGACGACCAGCAGATCGAGACCATCGACGATGTGCTGGCCACCGCGCCGGGCATCACCTCGTACCAGAATGACAACGCGGGCCGCACGACCTACCGCGCGCGCGGCTTTGACGTCAGCAACTACCGCATCGACGGCATGCAGGTGGACGGCCAGTCGAGCTTCAGCGGTGGCGGTGCCTCGACCAACATGGACCTCTACGACAGTGTCCAGATCGTGCGCGGCGCGAACGGCCTCTTGGGCGGCACGGGCGATCCTTCCGCCACGATCTACCTCCAGCGCAAGCAGCCGGGCACCGAACTGGGGGCAAACGGCAGCCTGGTCCTGGGCAACTGGGACAAGCGGCGCGTGATGGGCGACCTTAACGCGCCGATCACCGCCGATGGCAACGTGCGCGGCCGCCTTGTCTTCAGCGACGAGAGCACCGACACCTTCCGTGAGCGCGAGCATGTCGACCGCCGCGCCATCCTCGCCAACTTCGCGGCAAATCTCACGCCAACCACCGTGCTGAACGCCGGGGTCCAGTACGAGCGTACGGTCAACAAGGGCTCCTCGTGGGGGAGCAACGTCTCGATCTGGTTCGCCGACGGCACGCTGGCCAACCTGCCGCGCAGCACGAACCCGGTCGCCGACTGGAGCGAATCGCGCCGCAAGGCGACCACGGCCTTCGTCAATCTCGACCACCGCTTCGCCAACGACTGGCACGTCAAGCTGGGCTACGCGCGCACCGACAGCAGCGCCTACAACAACCTGGGCGTTGCCAAGATCAACAACGCCGCGCGCGAGGTCGGGGGCTACGCGGGCTTCTGGAACCAGGATGGCAGCGGCGCCTACCTCAACGCCATGCACTCGGAATTTTCGGAAGATCGCGACAACGTCGCCGTGACGCTGAACGGCCCGCTGCACCTGTTCGGACGCGAGCACCAGTTGATGTTCGGCTTCAACGGCTTCTGGAGCGAGAGCACCAGCTGGACCTTCGACAACGCCCTTGGCAACTGCAACATCGCCGGAGTCAGCCCGTTCCGGGGATGCCAGTACCGCTCGGCCGGCCTGCCGATCGACGACTGGCGCAGCTGGGACGGCTCCTACGCCAACTTCCAGACCTTCCGCACCGACGCGCGCGGGATTGACCGCACCCGCAGCATCGGCGGTTATGCCGCGGGTCGCTTCGAGCTCGCCGATGGGCTGACCGCGATCGTGGGCGCACGCATCAGCGACTACAAGACCAGCGGCGGCGACTACGATATCGCCAACGTCTACACCGCCGATGCCGAGACGACGCACGAAAAGGGTGTGTTCACGCCCTACGCGGGGCTTGTCTACGACGTCACCGACACGCTCTCGGTCTATGCCAGCTACACCGATGTCTTCACCCCGCAGGGGAACCTGCGCGATGAGGACGACCGGCTGCTACCGCCCGTCACCGGCTCGAGCTACGAAGCGGGCATCAAGGGCGCCTTCTACGGCGGCAAGCTCAACACTTCGCTCGCCTTCTACCGTAACGAGCAGAGCAATGTCGCGGAGAACACCGGCGAGCTCAACGACGTCACCGGGCTCGACATCTACCGTACGGTCGATGGTGTCGTCTCCAAGGGTGTCGACTTCGACGCCTCGGGCGAGCTGCTGCCGGGCTGGAACGTCTTTTTCGGTTACAGCTACCTGGACGTGAAGGGCCTCAGCTACCAGCGCGATCCACACAGCCAGCTGCGCCTCTCGACCAGCTACACGCTGCCAGGTGCGCTCAACCGCCTCACCATCGGCGGGGGTATCACCGCGCAGAGCAAGACCGAATGGTCGACCAACCCGGGCCGCCCGCTCGGCGATGGGACCTACGATGACAGCAACCTCGATGTCTCGGGCTATACGCTGGTCAACCTCATGGCGCGCTTCCAGGCGACCCAGAACATCCAGATCTCGGCCAACGTCACCAACCTGACCGACAAGACCTATTACCGCCAGTTCGGCTTCTACGACGGCCTCATCTACGGCGAACCGCGCAGCTACAGCGTGACCCTCCGGGCAAAGCCTGATCCGGATCGGGAACCTGGCGTATCCCGGGGCAAGCCCCCCTGACTCCCTGCCCCGGGATACCTACCGCTTCAGTCCGCCATGACCTCGCGCCGACAGGGCCAGGGCCGCTGCGCGGGGCGCGCCTTCTCGTACCACGCCGAGGCGCGCAGGACCGCCATGTCCTCGAAGCGGCGCCCGACGATCTGCAGCCCGATGGGCAGGCCTTCGCGGGTGTAGCCACAGTTGATCGAGCTCGCGGGCTGTTCGGTCATGTTGTAGGGAACGGTGAAGCCGATGTGCTCGAAGGGGCGCATCGGATCGTTCACCGGCGAGGCGAGTTCAGCCGGGAACGCGGGCATCGGCGCCACCGGGCTGAGCAGCAGGTCGTAATCGTTGTAGGCCCGCCCGCGCTCGCGCATCTGGATGATCTGGTCAAAGCCGGTGTAGACCTCCATGCCATCATAGTGCGCGGCAGGCTCCACCCACTTGCGGATGTACTCCAGGATCAGGTCGTATTTCTCGGCCGGAAGGTCGCGCATCTCGGCGTGGAAGCGCGCGCGCCAGAAGCGGTCGAGGCCATCAAGCATTTCCGGCGTCATGAACGGCGCGACCGGTTCGACCACCGCCCCGCCATGTTCGAACAGCCGTGCGGCCTCGGTGACCGCCTCGGCCACTTCGGGCTCGGTCGGCGAGCCGCAGCCTGCCTCCAGCATGAGGCCGATGCGAAGGCCCGCCACGTCGCCCTCAAGCTGGCGCCAGGGCAGTTCCTGATAGGGCAGATCCATGAAGTCGCGCCGGTCGGGCAGCGAAAGGTGCGTCATCATCAAGGCGGCATCGGCGACGGTGCGCGTCATCGGCCCCGCAACGCGGCCGATATAAGGCGGATCGATGGGGATGCGCCCGTTGCTGGGCTTGTGCGCAAAGATGCCGCACCAGCCCGCCGGAAGCCGGACCGAGCCGCCAATGTCGGTGCCCACGTGGAACGGCCCGTAACCTGCGGCAGCGGCGGCGCCTGCCCCCGCGCTCGACCCGCCGGGATTGCGCGAAAGGTCCCAGGGGTTGCGCGCCAGCTTGTGAAAGCTGGAGAGGCCCGAGGACAGCATCCCGTAATCGGGCACCGTGGTCTTGGCGAGAAGGACTGCGCCTGCCTCACGCATGCGCTGCGCGGGCGGCGCATCGTGGGTCTGCGGGGTCATGTCGCCTGCCGCCGTACCCACGGGCTTGGGCGTTCCCTTGGTGGCGATCAGTTCCTTGAGGGTCACGGGGATACCGTCGATCACCGAAAGCGGCGCGCCCTTGTGCCAGCGCGCTTCCGAGGCCCTCGCCTGTGCGCGCACGGCCTCGGGCTCCAGCGCGTAGGTCGCGCATAAGTGCGGCTCCAGCCGCTCGGCGCGGGCCAGCACGTCCTCGGCAACTTCCACCGGGGAGAGTGTGCCCGCGGCAAAGCTCTCGGCCAGCTCCACGCCTGTCAGATCGGCCAGTTCCTCTTTCATCGCATCGCTCCGCTGCGGGGCGGCGCTCCTGGCGTCCGCCCCCTGGTTTGGTCCCTCTCCCGTGGTCTCTCCCGGTCCGGTGTCAGGCCGTGGTCGGGATCAGGAAGGCGTTGCCCTTGTCCGCGTCCGGCCCCGGCCAGCGCTGGGTCACCGTCTTGACGCGGGTGAAGAAGCGGAAGCCTTCCTCACCGTACTGGTTGTGGTCGCCAAAGGCCGAACGCTTCCAGCCGCCGAAGCTGTGGTAGGAGACCGGCACCGGGATCGGCACGTTGATGCCGACCATGCCCACCTCGACCTGCATCGCGTAGTCGCGCGCCGCGCCGCCATCGCGAGTAAAGAGCGCCACCCCGTTGCCATAGGCGTGGCGGCTGGCAAGGTTGATCGCCTCCTCCAGCGTTGTCGCGCGCACCATCTGCAGCACAGGGCCGAAGATCTCGTCGCGGTAGGACTGCATCTCCGGCGTGACGTGGTCGAACAGCGTCGGGCCTAGGAAGTAGCCCTCCTCATAGCCCTGAAGCGAGAAACCGCGTCCGTCGACGACAAGCTCGGCCCCTTCGTCCACGCCCATCGCGATGTAGTGCTCGATCTTCGCCTTGTGCTGGGCGGTGACGACGGGGCCATAGTGCGCCTCGCGGTCGCTCGAGATACCCACGCGCAGGTCCGCGATGGCCGCGACCAGCTTTTCACGCAAGGTGTTCGCGGTCGCCTCACCCACGGGCACCACGACCGGCATCGCCATGCAGCGTTCCCCGGC
Source organism: Novosphingobium sp. MBES04 (assembly GCF_000813185.1). Classification (NCBI taxonomy): domain Bacteria; kingdom Pseudomonadati; phylum Pseudomonadota; class Alphaproteobacteria; order Sphingomonadales; family Sphingomonadaceae; genus Novosphingobium; species Novosphingobium sp. MBES04. The sequence continues at coordinate 457,716 of NZ_DF850488.1, forward strand.
TGACCCATAGGCCGCGCCCATGATGTCCGAGACGGTGCGGTCCATGTCCGCGTCGGGCAGGACGATGCCGTGGTTCTTGGCTCCACCCATTGCCTGGACGCGCTTGCCCTGTGCGGTTCCGCGTGCGTAGACCGCCTGCGCCACGTCGGAAGACCCCACGAAGCTGATCGCCTTGATCGCGGGGTGATCGGTGATCGCCTCGACCATCACGCGGTCGCCATGGACGACGTTGAGAATGCCATCGGGCAGGCCCGCTTCCTTGGCCAGTTCGGCGAGGCGCAGCGGCACGGACGGTGCGCGTTCGGAGGGCTTCAGGATCATCGCGTTGCCCGCTGCAATGGCCGAGGCGCTCATCCACAAGGGGATCATCGCGGGAAAATTGAAGGGGGTGATGCCCGCCACGATGCCGAGCGGCTGGCGCATCGAGTAGACATCGATGCCCGGGCCCACGCCGCTGCTGTATTCGCCCTTCATCAGGTGCGGCGTCGCGCAGGCGAACTCGACCACGTCGAGACCGCGCTGGATATCGCCCTTGCTGTCGTCGAAGACCTTGCCGTGCTCGCTGGAGAGAAGCGCGGCCAGTTCGTCCATATGCGCCTCGATCAGCGCCTTGAAGGCGAACATCACGCGCGCGCGGCGCTGCGGGTTGAGCGCGGCCCAGGCGGGCTGCGCGGCGCGTGCGGCGGCAACCGCCGCTTCCAGCTCAGCGTCGCCGCCCAGCGGCACCTGCGCCTGCACCGTGCCGGTGTTGGGATCGAAGACGTCGGCCATGGCGGTGCCGTCCCCGGCGCTGTGCGCGCCGGCGATGAAGTGAGGAATTGTGCGCATGGGGGTATCCGTTCTCGCTGAAGATCAGGGGGTGGATGAGGACGCGCGCCCGGTGTGGGCCTCGCGCAGGAGCGGAATGACCGCGCGCGCACCGATGCGCGGCGCGGCCAGAGTGACGAGGGCGAGGACCGCGACATTGATCGCAAGGCCGATCACGCCGACGTTGAGCCCACCAAAGGTCCAGCCCGCCGCCTTGACCGCCAGCATCGCGCCATCGGCGACAAGGATGCCCGCGATCAGCGCGCGCGCCGGGACACGCGGGAAGAGCATGGCCGCAACGAGGCCGGGCAAGGTCTGGACAATGCCGAAGTAGAAGACGTTGTTGAGCGTTGCGATCAGCTGCACCGAAGTCTCCGCACCGACGAGCGAGAAGATCAGGAAGGCCGCGATCACCACCTTGGACCAGCGCTGCTGCGCCGTGCCATCAAGGCTGGGCACCAGGTTGCGCGTGATGAGCGGACCGATGGCCAGGCACACGCTGCTCAGGATCACGAGCCCGGAAAGCGCAACGGCGGCCATGACCAGCCCCACCACCCAGTCGGGCAGGAGCGCAATCGCGGTCGAGAGGAACACGAAATCAGGTTCGGGCGGCACGATCCCCTGCCCCTTGGCGTAGTAGGCCACCATCATCAGGAGCGGGAACATCAGCATGTAGATCGGCGCGACGATCTGCGCGCGCTGGATCGCACGGGGCGAATTGGCCGAGAAGATGAAGGCCCAGTTCTGGGGGATCATGCAGAAGCCCACGGCCTGCAGCACGATAGTCGAGATCGCGAAAATGAGGTCGGGGCGGGTCGGTTCGGGCATCGTCTCGGCAAGACTGACCGGCATGCTCGGCTCGGCATTCCAGGCGGCGAGCGCCACGAAGCCGACCAGCAGGATCGAGGCCATCATCAGGATGTCCTTGAGCACCGCCACGAAGGCCGAGGCGCGAAGCCCTGCGATCACGACATAGGCAAAGGTCAGGAGCCCTGCGAGGCTGGTGAGGAAGATCGACCGGGCTTCCGGCGCCAGCCCCGTGAACACCAGCTTCAGCCCCAGAAACTGCATCGTACCGATGGGAACGAGGAGGATGATGGAGCTGAGCGTGATCAGGATCTCCAGCCCCCGGCTCTCGAAATGGTCGCGGAAGAAGTCGGGGATCGTCGCCGACCCGTAGAGCGCGCCCGCGCGCCAGATCCAGGGGCCCACGAAATAGATGCAGGGCGCGGCAATCAGAATGTAGCCGAAGAACCACAGGACAAAGCCCTCACCGCCTGCATAGACCCCGCCCGGAAAGCCCAGCATGCTGGCGATGGAATAGGTCTCGCCCACCGAGAGGAAGAAGAACAGGATCGGCCCGAACTGCCCGGAGGCGACGAAGAACTCGCGCGCGTCGGGGTTGGAATGCCCGCGCCGCGACCACAGGGCGATGCCCAGCGACAACGCCATGACAGCAATGAAGACAGCCAGCATCACAGGCTATCTCCCTCGCGAGGCGCACCATGGCCGGGCACATCGCCCCGGTCACTCGCCCCGCCGCCGAAGCGGTAGCAGACCAGCAGGCACAAGCTGGTCAGCGGCGCGCAGGCGAAGAGACACCAGCTGCTCCACGAGATGCCCAGGAACCGTCCGGCCGAAGCCGGCACCAGCAGCGCCGAGGCCAGGACCAGCGCAAGCGGCAGGGCAATGCCCAGGAGCGGAGGCCACCAGGGCATCGCGCCATCGGGCATCTCGGCCGCGCGGCGCGGCGGGATGCCACTCATGCGCCGGACCTTTCCGGATTGGGGAGTGAAATGGAACGCCAGATCACAGCGTCAGGTCTTTCCAAGCCTTGCTGTCGGCGCCCGGCGGCGTGCTGGCCTCAAAGACGCCGCGCGCGATGGCGCGGGCCAGTGTGTCGGCGGCGACGGCACCGGCGCGCAGGACCGCGACGGGACGCGGCCCCTTCACCTCGACCCGTCCGGTCGAGATCGCGAAGACGACATCGCCATCAAACGGCGTGTGGATCGGGCGGATGGCCCGCGCCATGCCGTCCTGCGCCATCATGGCAAAGCGCTTCATCTCGTCAGGCGCCAGATCAAGGTCGGTCGCGACGCAGGCGATGGTGGTGTTTTCCTTGGCCGCAGGCGCCTTGGTATAGCCCCACTCCTCGGGCGAAGCGTACATGGCGCTGGGAGGAAGTCCGCCGAACTCGTCGCCGATCTCGAAGGGGCTCGCCCAGAAGTTGCGGGTGCCCGGCGCCACGGTCGAGCCCATCGAGTTGACCGCAACGATGGCGCCCACGGTGGAGCCGTCGCTGACGAGCGTCGAGGCCGAGCCAAGCCCGCCCTTGAGGCCGCCCGCCTGCGCGCCATAACCCGCGCCCGCAGTGCCCAGCGCAAAGTCCGCGCCCACCGCTTCGAGCGCGGCGATACCCAGCGCGCGGTACGGCGGCTCGGTGCCCCAGCCCTTGTCCCCGCCATTGGCGAGGTCGTAGAGGATGGCCGAGGGTACGATGGGCGAGACCGGTACGCCTGGACGCGCCATGCCGCCATAGCCGATGCCCTTCGATCCCAGCACGGCAGCAACGCCATCGGCTGCGGCGAGGCCATAGGAAGATCCACCCGAGAGCACGATAGCATTCGCGGCATGGACGAGGTTGTGGCCTTCGAGCGCGTGGCTCTCGCGCGTGCCGGGGCCTCCGCCGCGCACGTCGATGGCGGCGGTCGAAAGCTTGTCCGCCAGGATCACCGTGGTGCCGGTGCGTACCTTCACGTCCTGCGCGTTGCCGACAGTGAGCCCGGCGACGTCGGTAATGAGATTGCGCGCGCCGGTGCGTCCGGTGCTGCGCAACGCGGCGTCCTTTGCGAGAAGCGGCGCGGCGAAGGCAAGGCCTCCAAGGCCAGCGGCACCCATGAGTACGTTGCGACGGTTCATTTCATCTCCTCGACCCGGCCGGGAATGCGGCCGCGCGGTCGGTTGTAGTCCAGCATCGCCTGCGGTGCCTGGCAACGCGCCACCATCTCGCCCACCACCTCGCGGCGCTTGGCGTGCAGGTCGGTCACCGAAAGCGGGTTTGCACGATAGGCCGCAACTTCCTGCGACGTATAGGGTTTTGCAAGCTTCGAAGTGGGTGTCTCTCCCAGATCGAACATGACGTAGTTGAGAACATCCGCCAGGTCCTCATCGGACAGGCGCGCGAACATCACGTTGGGAAGGCGCCCTGCGAACGATCGGCTTTCCGGCGTACACAGGAAGAACCCGGCGCGCGCCGCGAGGTCAGGGACGTTGCGCGCGACCGAGCGCCCCTCCAGCCCGTGACATCCCCCACAGCGCTCCACGAAATTCGAGCGCGCGCTGCGCGGAAAGGCCGGGGGCGCGGCATGTAAGGTGTCCTCCTGCGAACTTCGTGCCATGGCCGCGTAGGCCCCGCTCGCCAGCAGCGCCGCGCCGATCAGCGCGCGCACCGCCATTCGTGCGGCCATAGCCGTCACGAGCGGGCCCTTTCTTCCCCCTCAAGCCCCTCCGTCATACCGGCCCGACGAGCGCGGCCGTGGAGCAGTGGTAGCTCATCGACTTGGTGCCAAAGCACCAGATGATCTCGTTGTCGGCCATCGGGCGGTAAGCGGGCATCTCGCGCTCGGTCCCGTCGCAGTGGCAATCGGTCTGGCACATGCTCGCCCCGCAGCAATCGCGGTAGGCGATGAGGTACGAGCGTCCGTCTTCGGGGTTGCGGCAGGTGCCGACCCAGGATGTGGGCGAGGCTTCGGTCCCCGGCGGACAGGTGTGGATGCCGCCCCCGCAGCAGGTGCACAGCGCCCCGTCGATGGCGCAGTAACGCCAGTAGTTGCACTGCGTATCGTCCTTGGTCTGCGCGGTGCGCGCAAAGTTGCTGAGCGGCACGTCGGCGTCCTGCGCGCGAGCCACGGGCAGCACCGGGAAGAAGGGGGCAAAGCTTGCCGCGCCGCCGATCTTGGCCAGAAGCGAGCGGCGCGAGGTGCCCTTGGCCAGCCCGCGCGAGAGCTTCTCGCTGGCGCTGTCGATGAGTTTCCAGTTCATGGGTGCAATTCTCCTTGCAGGGCGCGCCTTATTCGGCGGCCTCCAGCGCCGGGGCGCGGCTCGCGCGCAGGTAGCTCTGCACGTTGGAATGGCCGGTCTCGTGCGCGACCAGCAGGCTCTCCAGATGCTCGCGGCTGTTGACGAGGCCGCGCGCGACGACCTTGCCCGCGTCATCAAGCAGGATCGCGTGGGGCAGCTTGGCAACGGCAAAGGCCATCCCCACTTCCGGCCCGTTGACGAAAGTCTGGCCCGCAAGGCCATGGCGCTCGATCATGCGGCGCTGCTCGTCCGGGTCCTCATCCCCCACGAAGACGAGATCGACACGCTCGTCACGCGCCACGTCGAGCGCGATGGGGATGAGCTTCTTGCAGATCGGGCAGGACGGCGCGACGAAGAGCAGCAGGCGCAGCGAACCTGCGGCAAGCGCACCCCCGATCTCGATCGTGCCGCCCCCCAGCAGATGGCCGGGCATGACGGGGGCCTGCTCGCCCGCCTGAGCCCCTTGCGCGGTGGCGAGCGCGCCGACAGGCGCAAGGCGTTCGTGAAGGACGCCGATCTGGCGGGCCAGCGCCAGGATCACAAAGGCCATGGCGATGACCAGCATCCAGAGCAGGACAAGGGCAGTGGTGACAAGAAGCATCGGTCAGCCTCCGGCTTGGGGGCGAGCGCGCCGAGCCGGCAGCGCCCAGAAGATTTCGAGAATATGAAGCAGCACCGCGCCCAGCATACCGGCCGCGAGAGCCACGAGGAGCGCAAGCCCCTGCGCCATGGAGGCAGGCGCGAGCCCGCCAATCCCGGCCGAGCCGATCAGAAGCACCGCCCAGACAAAGTTGCGCACGACCATGCCGGCGCGTAGCGGCTGGCGCAGTTCATCGCCCCGGCAGCCGCAGTCGATATGCGCACGCCCGCGGCTGATGTTGATGGCGATGGCCGCGGCAAAGAGCGTGAGCAGCAGCGCCGCACTGAAGGCCGCCAGCGAGGCCGTCAGCGGCACCAGAAGCGCCGCAGCGAGCGCGAGTTCAAGCCAGGGAAGCAGCCCCGCCACCACGCCCACCAGAGGCCGCGGGAGCAATTTGTAGTTGGCGACCACGCCTGCGAATGCCGAGTGGTTGCGCAGCTTGGGAAGCGCAGCGCCTACGAAAAGCAGCGCGGTCCCGAAGCGCAGGGCCCCTGCCCCGGTGGCAAGGAGAAGGCCGGTGTCGAGCACGCTCATGGCATCGGGGTGACCGGCACGACCGATCCCACGTTGCTGACCGAGGTCTTCTCGCTACGATCGAGCGCATTGAGGACTTCCAGGCCGCCATCCTCGGTGACGAGGTAGAGCAAGGGCTCGGCATCCTGGCTGACCTCAACCGAGGTCACCGGGGTCTTGAGCGGCACGCGCTCCACGACCTCGCGTTTGGTCAGATCGACGACCCAGAGCTGTGTCCCCTTTTCCTTCTGCGTCCAGTGCTCACCCGGGTGCATCAGCACGAAGAGGAGATTGCTGGCGTGGTGCCAGGCGGAAACCACGCTGCCCCCGGGACGCCAGGCCAGCTGCAGGTCGTCGGGGCGCGCCAGTTCGAGCCCCGCGGCCTCCTGGATCGGCCAGGCCGCCACTTCCTTCGCGTCCTCAAGCGACACCTCGTGGATGACACCTGTGTAGGACAGGAACACCCCCTTGCCCGCCTTGGGATCGATCGCGGCCTCCTCGAAGAGCGGATCGTTCTCCGCATCGAAGAACGCGGCCGAGCGCTTGAGTTCGAGCGCCTTGGCCGTATCGACCGAGCCGATCGAACCATCGCCGCAGATGACCGCGAAGCCGGTCCTTCCCCAGGCCATCGCATGGGCGCAGCCGGGCGTATCGACCACCTGCACATCCCCGCTTGCAAGGTCCACCACGTTGACCGAGGCGGAAGGATCGAAGTTGTACATGTAGGCGCGCGCGCCGTCGGTGCTGATCGAGAAGTTGGTGCGGCGCGGAACCATGAAGACCCGGCCCGGCAGGGTAATCTCTTCCTGAAGGTTGAGCGTCCGGCCGTCATAGACACTGATCATGTCCTGGCGCGTACCGCGGTTGCCCTTGGTCCAGATCGTCTCGGCCACGTAGATGCGCGACTGGTCGGGCGCATAAGCGATGTTGGCGAGGCCGCCGAGCGATACGGTACCCAGGAACTTGCCGTCCTCGCCGTCGCGGATCTGCGCGCCGCCCGAACCAAAGCCGCCCGCCAGCACCAGCCGATGCGGCCCGGGCGCGCCCATGACCGCCACGTCACTGACTTCCTCTTCGAGCGGCGGCGGCAACGGACCTTGCGCAGCCATGGCCGTACCCGGCAGTGCAAGCACCAGAAGGGCCGATGCAAGGCGAAGTGATGTCTTGATGTGCATGAAACCCCCGTTCCTGCGAATGCCGTGAGTACACATCGAAGGCGGTCTGGTCACAAGACTGTTTTTTGCACTGCAACCAATATGAAATATTGATCATCCTCAAACCGTCACATAGGCTTGTCCCATTCCAGACAAAACGACTGGGGCCGCACCAGAACAGATAAGGCTAGTGCCCCTGGAACAGGGAGTTACCTTACATGAAGGACGAAGTAGGCGTGCGCCTGCGCGCCGTGCGCGAGCGCAAGGACATCAGCCAGAGGGCCCTGGCCAAACTGGCCGGCGTACCCAGCAGCACGATCTCGCTGATCGAGGGCGGCCGCACCAACCCCTCGGTCGGATCGCTCAAGCGCATCCTCGATGCAATCGGCATGACGCTCGGCGAATTCTTCAACCTCGACGTCACCGAGGATCGCAGCATATTCTTCAAAAGAAATGACCTTTCAGAGATCGGACGCGGCGGCGTGAGCTATCGCCAGGTGGGCCAGAGCGGCAGTTCCTCGATCCAGATGCTCTACGAAACCTACCAGCCGGGCTCGGAAAGCGGGCGGGTGATGCTCACCCATGAAGGCGAGGAAGCGGGCGTCATCATCTCGGGTAAACTGGAAGTGACGGTCGATGACGAAACCCGCGTTCTGCAGGTGGGCGATGCCTATCTCTTCTCCAGCCAGTTGCCCCATCGCTTCCGCAATACCGGCAAGGAACCGTGCATCGTGGTGAGCGCCTGCACCCCGCCCAGCTTCTAGAAAAAAGACGCAGGCGTGATGCAACTCGCTCAATATGCTGATCGCCAAATTGCAGAAAAGTCTATTTTGCGGTGCATTGCCGCATGTTTTTTGCAACGCAAGAAATAGACTTGTCGCACGGCCGCAATTGCCATCACTCTGTCATCAATTGCTCAAGCATAGGATGCCAGTTCTGTGGACGACCTCGCGAATTTCTGGATGCCCTTCACCGACAACCGCGGCTTCAAGGCGACGCCGCGGCTGCTCGCCTCGGCCAGCGGCTGCCACTATCGCGACACGAAGGGCAACGAGATCCTCGATGGCACCTCGGGCCTATGGTGCGTCAATGCCGGGCACGCCCGTGGCCCGATTATCGCGGCCATCCGCGAACAGGCCGAAGAACTCGACTTTGCGCCGACCTTCCAGCTCGGCCACCCCAAGGTGTTCCAGCTCGCACAGCGGCTGGAGACCATCTTTCCCAAGGGGATCAATCGCTTTTTCTTCGGAAACTCGGGCTCCGAGGCAGGCGATACGGCCCTGAAGATCGCCTACGCCTACCATGAGGCCCGCGGCGAACCGGCGCGCAAGCGCATCATCGGGCGCCAGCGCGGCTACCACGGCGTAGGCTTTGGCGGCATTTCTGTGGGCGGCCTGCCCAACAACGCGCGCGGCTTTCCGCTGCTGCCGGGCTTCAGCCACCTCTCGGCCACGCTCGACATCGCGAACAACGCCTTCACACGCGGCCAGCCAGACACCGGCGCGGACCTTGCCGACGAGCTGCTCGGCTTCATCAAGGAGTACGGCGCCGAGACCATCGCGGCGGTCATGGTCGAGCCGATGTCGGGCTCGGCCGGGGTGCTTGTGCCACCCAAAGGCTATCTCGAACGCCTGCGAGAGATCACGCAGGAGCACGGCATCCTCCTCATCTTCGACGAGGTGATCACCGGCTTCGGGCGGCTGGGCGCAGCTACGGCCTCGCAGCGCTTCGGTGTCACGCCCGACATCATCACCACCGCCAAGGGCCTTACCAACGGGGCGGTCCCGATGGGCTGCACCGCCGTGCGCCAGGACATCTACGAGGCCGTCACCCAGGCCGCGGCTCCGGGGATCGAGTTCTTCCACGGCTACACCTATTCGGGCCACCCGCTGGCCGCCGCCGCCGCGCTTGCCTCGCTCGATGTCTACGAAGGTGAAGGCCTGTTCGAGCGCGCCGCCTCGCTCGAAGGCATCTTCGAAGATATCTTCCACGCCCTGGCCGATGCACGCCACGTCATCGACGTGCGCAACATGGGGCTGGTGGCCGGGATCGAGCTGGCCCCGCGCGAGGGCGCACCCGGCGCGCGCGCGATGGAACTGTTCCACGCCTGCTTCGATGCCGGTGTCCTGATCCGGGTCACAGGCGACATTGTCGCGCTGTCGCCGCCGCTCATCGCCACGCCCGATCACTTCGAACAGATCGCGGTCACCATCGCCGACACGCTGGCGAAAATTCACTGATACGAAAACGAAAACAGCACTATGGCGTCCGACCGCGAGACAGAGGGTTGCGGTCGAAGGCTCTTGGGAGAGGCCTGAAACGGGGGGGAAACGCAATCATGCGTTCACCAAATACAAGGGAGCTGACATGAAGACGTATTTGGGTCGGACGGCAATCGGCGCGATCGTGGCTGCCACGCTCTGCGCGCCCGCCTATGCACAGGTATCCGAGAACGGGGACGGCAGCATCGTCGTGACCGCGCAGCGGCGCGAACAGAATGCGCAGGACGTGGGCATCGCGCTCAGCGTCATCGGCAGCGATGAACTGGAGCAGCGCGGCGTCACCAACGTCAACCAGCTGCAGGACGCGACGCCCAGCCTCGAAATCGAGCCCGCATTCGGCGGCGGCGCGGCGCAGTTTCGCCTGCGCGGCGTGGGCTTCCAGGACTACGCCTCGAACAACTCGCCCACCGTCGGCGTCTACGTCAACGAAGTGGCCTACCCGGTGCCGGTGATGACGCAGGGGCTCATCTTCGACGTCGCGCGGGTCGAGGTCCTGCGCGGGCCGCAGGGCACGCTCTACGGACGCAACACGACGGGCGGCGCGGTCAACTTCACCACCAACAAGCCGACCGACCACTTCACCGCGGGCGGCATGGTCGAATATGGCCGCTTCGATGCGGTGCGCGGCGAGGCCTACGTCTCGGGTCCGATCACGGAAGGCATCAACCTGCGCGTCTCGGGCGCGACGCAGCAGGGCGGCGCCTACCAGTACAACCGCGACACGGGTGAAGAGATCGGCGATGCCAACCGCTGGGCGGGCCGCGCCCTGCTTGCCATCGAACCTGTGGGCAGTGGCTTTTCGGGCCTGCTCGATTTCCACTACGGGCGCGACACATCCGAGGCCACCGGCCTCTACCTCCTCAACGACCTGCCCACGCAGGCCGGCGCAGGGCCGGTCATTCCGGCCGACACCGACCGCTTCGCGACCGGCTGGGGCCTCTCCCCGCAGCTGCTGGCCGACACCGAACTCTCGGTCGGCGACGTGCCCGGCGTCGACAACGAGACCTGGGGCGCTTCGGCCAATCTGTCCTATGACTTCGGCTCCGTCACGCTGACCAGTGTCACCGCCTACGACTGGCTCCACCGCGAACAGTTCGCCGACTGGGATAGCTCGGCGTCGGTCGAGGCGGACACCTTCTTCGGCAGCGATGTCGATGTGTTCGCCCAGGAGGTCCGCCTCAGCAATTCGCAGCCCGGTCCGCTGACCTGGGTGGTAGGTGCCTACTATTCGCAGCAGAACCTCGACGAGCGCTACTACTCCGATTTCGTCGATGTCTACGGCACCTACGCCCGCGTGAACTATGCGCAGAAGGTGGAATCGATCAGCGGCTTCGGCCAGCTCGAATACGCCTTCTCGCCGCGTTTCAAGGCCATTGCCGGGCTTCGTTACGAGTATGAAAAGCGCCAGCTCCAGGGCTTTGGCTCCGCCTTTGGCGGCGCGCAGGCCCTGCCGCCGACCGACGTGTCCACCTCGATGAAGCCGCTGACCGGCAAGCTCGCGTTCGAATTCACGCCGAGCGACGACCTCCTGCTCTACGCCTCGGCCAGCAAGGGCACCAAGTCGGGCGGCTTCACCACCTACAACACCGGCAACGAGAGCGGCATCGAGCCCTTTGCGCCTGAAACGCTCTACGCCTACGAAGTCGGCTTCAAGGCCAACCCCTCGCGCACCTTCCAGATCAACGGCTCGTTCTTCTACTACGACTACCGCGACCAGCAGGTGCTCTCGGCGGTCTGGGGCGACAACGGCGCGGTCGGGCGCTTTGCCAACGCGCCCAAGTCAAGCATCTGGGGTACCGAACTCGAAGTGGTCGTGACCCCTGCTCCGGGCGTCACCGTCACGCAGTACGTGGGCTACAAGAAGGGACGCTACCTCGAGTTCTTCGATCTCGACGTGCCCGCTTCGAACCTGGTGGGCGAAGCCGTCTACACCGACCGCGCACACACCGACATCCCCTTCCCCAACCTCTCGCTGGGCGGCTCGATGCGCTACGCCATGCCGATGGGCGACTACACGTTGACGCCATCCGCGACGTACTCCTTCCGTGAGGAATACCCCTCGTGGCTGGGTGAGACCTTCGACATCGCGGCCTACTTCGTGGTCAACGCCGAACTGCAACTGGCGCCCACCAACGGGCCCTGGACGCTCAGCCTGTGGGGCCGCAACATCTTCAACGAGAAGTACGACCTCACCCGCAACTACTTCACCAGCGCGGACATCGCCCAGCCCGCGCGTCCGGTCAGTTACGGGCTGCGCTTCAGCATCGACTACTGATCCGCACCCTTCCGACGTCCCGACCCCAGGCCCCGCATGTCCGATCCGACATGCGGGGCCTGTTGCGTCCAGGTATCTTCGCTCCACGCGCAGAAAGGCGTTGATAGACATGGGTTATGGGCCACCCAAGTCTTGGCAGCACGGGCTTGGCCGCCTTCTGGTATCCCCCTCGCTCTCCCCCTCCTGCAGACCGACAAGGACGCCCCGCCCGATGCTGAAAGCCTGGTTCACGACCCCGCTCTGGAAACGCGTCCTTGCCGCCCTTGTCCTGGGCATCCTGGCTGGCCTTGCGCTGGGCGAGCAGGCGAACGCGATCCGCTGGATCGGCGATCTTTTCATCCGTGCGATCAAGATGCTGGTGGTGCCGCTCATCTTCTTCTCGCTGGTCTCGGGGATCACCGCGGTGGGTGACATCGGGCGCCTGGGCAAGGTCGGCGGGCGCGCGCTCCTGCTGTTCATGGGCACCGCGCTGATCTCGGTGTCACTGGGCATGGGGCTCGCCACGCTGGCCCAGCCGGGCGAAGGGCTGTCCATTGCCCTTCCCGCCGGCAGCGCCGTGCCCGAAGCGCCCGACCAGTCGCTCATCGCGATGATCGTGGGGCTCGTGCCCGAAAACCCGATCATGGCCATGGCGCAGGGCTCGATCCTGCCCGTCATCGTTTTCTCGGTGCTGTTCGGCATGGCCATTCTCGTCTCGGGCGAAGAGGGCAAGCCGCTCGCCAAGGCGATGAACGCGGGCTCGGTCGTCATGCAGAACATGACCATCTTCGTGATGGAGCTGACCCCGCTGGGCGTCTTCGCGCTTATCGCCTGGGTCGCGGGGACGTTCGGGTTCGAAGCGCTGGTGCCGCTCTCCAAGCTGGTCGGGCTCAATTACCTGGGCTGCGCGATCATTCTGGGCATCGTCTACCCGCTGATCCTCAAGGGCATCGCGCGCCTGCCGGTGCGCGACTTCTACCGTGGCATCATCGATGCGCAGGCCGTTGCCTTCTCGACCGCCTCCTCCAACGCGGCACTCCCCGTCACGCTGCGCTGCGTCGAGCGGAACCTGGGCGTTTCCAACTCCATCGCCAGCTTCACCGTGGCGCTGGGCGCAACGATCAACATGAACGGCACGGCGATGTACCTGGGCGTCATCGCGCTGTTCGGCGCGCAGGCTTACGGCATCGAGCTGAGCTGGTTCTCCTACGTGATGATCGCTCTCACCTCCACGCTCGGCGCGATCGGCGCGGCGGGTGTGCCAGGCTCTGGCCTCGTGATGATGAGCCTTGTCCTTTCCTCCATCGGTGTGCCGCTGGAGACCATCGCCTTTGTCGCAGGGATCAACCACCTGCTCGACATGGCGCGCACGATGACCAACGTCACCGGCGATGCCACCGTTGCGGTCGCAGTCGGCCGCATGGCGGGCGAGATCGACATCGAGGAGTATATCTCGGCCGACGACGTCTGAGGAAGCCGGCAAGCGATTTACCCTTGCCCCAAACCGGGCGACCTCACCTTCCTCGACGAAGGTTGCGCACGCAGGGTGAGGTCGACCATTCGGGGAGCCCGAGGGCAATAGCCCTCGGATGCTCTCTCCTGCCCCCCTTCAAAAAAGAGGCGCTGCATCCCCGTGGACGCAGCGCCTCTTCTTTTATGACCTGCCCGGTCTGGGGGTGGGTGGGGTCACGCCAGGCAGGCCACCGCCTCAATCTCGACATCCCCGGCGACAAGGCCGCTGATGACGGTGGATCGGGCGGGAAAGGGTTCGCCGAAGACCTCTCGGTAGACCGCGTTGAAGCCGGCCATGTGCGCCGCATCGGTCAGCCAGGCGGTCACCTTGACGACCTGGTCGAGCCGCGCGCCTGCTTCGGCAAGCACGGCCTCCAGGTTCGCCAGCGCCTGGCGCGTCTGGACGGTGATGTCACCGGGCACGATTGCGCCATCAACGCCGCGCGGCAGTTGGCCCGAGGTGAAGACGAGATCACCCGCGCGGCGAAAGCGGCTGAGCGGGGGACGGGTCGGCGTGGTCATGGGAAAAGTCCTTCTTTCACTGTGTCTCGCGGGTTGCGGCCAGAACCTGCTCGGCAACGCGTTCGCCGCAGCCCGCCGCGAAAGTCCAGCCGAGCATGCCGTGCCCAATATTGAGGAAGATCCGCTCGCCCGCGCGCCGCACCTCGGGCACGCTGTCCGGGCGCATCGGGCGCAGGCCTGCCCAGCCCTGTCCCGCCTCGTCGTAGCGCGCGGCCTGGGGGAGACCCGCGCGCGCGCCCTCGACCAGCGCCCGCAACCGCACCGGATCGACCGCCGCATCGTGCACGCCGAGTTCGGCCAACCCGGCAATCCGCATGGTCTCACCAAGGCGGCAGAACACGATCTTGCGCGCCGTATCTGTCAGGCTGACGTGCGGAGCATGGGCACCAAGCGGGGCTGTAAAACTGTACCCTTTCATCGGCTGGATCGCCGCGCGAATGCCGAGCGAGGAAAGATAGTCGGGCGCATCGATGCCCAGGCAGACCACCATGTGGCGCGCCCGGATGGTTCGTGGCGAGCCCCTAGCGGGGATCGTCACGCCGTCCGACGAAACCAGCGGCGCACCGGCGGAAAAATTGAACTGCGCAGCGACGCCGTATTCGCGCGTCAGCACCTCCAGCAGGCCACGGCAGAAGAGATAGGGATCCCCCACTTCCTCCTCCGGCGTCCAGAGCGCGCCAACGAAGTCCCCCGCCTCGGTGAGCGCAGGTTCGATCTCGCGCGCCTGCGCAGCCCCTACGACATGCTGTTCAAAGCCCGCCTCGCGCTTCATGTGCGACACCTCTTCGGCCCGCGCCAGCGCCGCGCCGTCCCGGAACAGGTGCATCTTGCCCGGACGCGCGTGATTGAAGGCAAAGGGATGGCGCGCGCGCAGGTCCGCCAGGGCGACCTGCGATTCCACGCCCAGTTCCAGCGCTGCCCAGGTCTTCCGGGAAAATCGCGATGCGGTGCAGTTGCGCAGGAACGCAAGGCCCCAGCGGAGGAATTCGGGATCAAGCGAGGGCCGCACGCGAAACGCGGGGTCAAGCCCGGCCAGCATACCCGGCAACTTGCGCCAGAGCGAAGGCTGCGCCAGCGCGTCGGTATAGGCAAAGCTGAGCTGCGCGCCGTTGGCAAAGGAGGTTCCCCGCCCCGGCTCGCCCGCGCGCTCGACCAAGGCCACGCGAAGCCCGCGCCGCGCCAGCGCGTAGGCCGTGCACAGCCCCACGACGCCCGCGCCGAGCACGGCCACATCGACCGGAGCGTCCTCTTGCGGCGCCTTCGCAGAGCGCGCGCGCGGCTCTCCCTTCGCGGATCGCGAATGGTCCATCTCGTCCTCGTCCTATCGTGTCGACCCCAGCGCGGGGCGTGGCTCAGGCCGGGCAGCTACCCGGTGGCGGCGTGTGGCGAAGGGCCCTGCCCGCCGCGCGTCCTGTAGGCTTTCCGTCGCGGATCGCCTGCTGGCCGTTCACGAAAAGCGCATCGACACCTACCGTCAGTTCGCGCGGCGATACGTACGTCGCGACCGGCCGGTAGCCGTCCGGATCGAAGACCACGACATCGGCCTTGTACCCGGCCTTGAGGTGCCCCCGGTCGGCGAGGCCGAACATGTCGGCGGTGCGGCCGGTGCTTGAATTGATGAACGTGGCGAGGTCGATCACGTGCTCGGCCTTCACGTACTTGGCGTATTTCTGCGGGAAGTTTGCGTACATGCGCGGGTGGCCTTCCGAGCCGTCCGAACTGGTGACGACCCAGGGCTGGCGCATGAAGGCGGCAATGTCACGTTCGGCCATGTTGAAGGAGACAAGCTTGCCCGAGCGGTCCCCGTCACGGATGATGCGGATCGCGGCGTCGAGCGGGTCGATCTCCCAGCGTGCAGCGATCTCATCCAGACGCATCGCGGTCCACTCGTGGCCGGGATGGGTGAGCAGCAGCGCGTGCGGACCACCCCGGCGGCGCATGTTCTCGGTCATCTCCGCCTTGATCCGGTCGCGCGTTGTCGGATCGTCAAGGCGCTTCAGGAGCGCTACGCGCCCGCCGTCCTGCGCCCAGCCCGGCAGGAGCGAAGCCTGAAGGCTCGTGCCCGAAGCCTCCCACGGGTACTGGTCGGCGGTCACGTCCTGCCCCTGCGCGCGCGCCTTCTCGATCTGCGCGATGATCGCGCCGGAAGTCCCGTGAACGTCGACGCCCAGCACCTTGATGTGGGCGAAGTGGACCGGCAGGCCCGCCTCGCGCCCGATGGTGATGGCCTCCTCCACCGACTTTTCGATGCCGATGGTGTAGGTGGCCTCGTCGCGCTGGTGGGTGTCGTAGATCCCCCCGCGCTTTGCCGCCTCGCGGGCCAGCGCGGTCACTTCCCCGGTCTTCGAGAAGCTTTGCGGCGCATAGAACAGCCCCGTCGAAAGGCCGAGCGCCCCCTCGCACATGCCCTTGGCGACGAGCGCCTGCATGTGTTCCAGTTCCTCACCTGTGGGCGCGCGCGCGTCGTTCTCCAGCACCGCGCGGCGCACCGGCCCGAAGCCGACATAGGTCGCGACATTCGTACCGAAGCTGCGCGCCTCGACATCGTCGAGAAAGGCCTTCACCTCGCTCGTCCCGCCCCCGTCGACGCCTGTGAAGATCGTCGTCACGCCCTGCATCAGCCAGGGCAGGTTGAGACGCCCCTCGCCCCCCGCACTCTCCAGGAAACGCTGGGCATGGGTGTGCGGATCAATGAAGCCGGGCGCACGATCTTGCCCGTGGCATCGACCACGCGGGCGCCTTCGGGCACCGCGCGCGCCGGGCCGACATAGACGATGGCATCGCCGCGCAACACGACATCTCCAGTCACAGGCGACATCGAGGCGCCATCGTAGATCGTCCCGCCCCGGATCACGGTCAGGGTGCCATCCGACTCGTGCCCTTCCCCATGAACGGCAAGCGGCGCGAGAACGGCGGCACCTGCCAGCAGGCCGAGCGTGGCTTTACGCAGCGAGAGTGTCTTCATCGCGTCTTCCTTTCATCGCCGCGCAGCAGCACAAGTTCGCCCGAATGTCCCCGGCTGAGGGTCAGGCGCGCCGGGTCCCGGGTCCGCGCAAGCCGCATCGAACCTGCATGGAACGCGCCGTCATCCTGGGATGCAAAATGCAGCACGCGCGGGCTCTCCACCAGCGGTGAGGCGATGGTGACGGCAAGGCCCTTCCCCTCGCGCGCCAGTGTGTAGTCGGCGTTCAGTTCCTGGGAATGATAAGTTCCCGATGCGGGCATCTCGGGCATGCCGGGGCGGCGCACAGCTGCCGCGTCCAGCGCCTTTTCCAGCGTTGCGCTCGCCTTCCAGTCGCCCCGGTTGCACAGGAGCGCAAAGGACTGCCCGCGGTCGGGGAGGCGCATATAGGCGTGCTTGAAAGCCTGCGCCGAGCCGCCATGCGTGACGATCCGCTCGCCGCCCTTGCGCCCGATATGCAGGCCCCCGCCATAGGCCAGCCCCTTGCCATCATCGAGGACCTGGCCATCGGCCAGCCGACCCGGCGTCAGGAGGATTTCGGCGACTTCGGGTGTCCAGACAGAACCGCCATGAGCAACTTCGCGCTCCCACGCGGCCAAGTCGGCCATCGAAAGCATCAGCCCGCCCGAACCCGAAAAGCGCGGAAAGGTATCGCGCGCGACGAAGTGCTCGCCCTCAGGCAGATACCCGTGCGCAAAGGTGCCCGCAACTGGGTTCGCGTTATCGAGAAAGTAGGCGTTGGGCATGCCGGCCGGGCGGAAAATGGCCGCGTTCGCATAATCGGCAAAGGACTGTCCCGAGACGCGCGCGACGATCTCGGCGAGGAGCAGATAGCCCCCGTTCGAATAGCTGTAGGCGCTTCCGGGCGTGAAGGCCGTATCCTGCTGGCGGAAGAGCAGGTCGAGCGCCTGCGCGCGGCTTGCCTTGCCGACGTCCTCCATGCCCGCGAGGCGCAGCAGCGCGAGGAAGTCCCGGATGCCCGAGGTGTGGTGCATCAGCATGCCCACGCTTACCGGACGCGCATAGGCCGGCAGTTCGGGCAGATACCGGCGCACGTCATCCTCCAGCGCCAGCTTGCCCTGCACCACCAGCGTAGCGGCGGCGAGCGCGGTGAACTGCTTACTGAGCGAAGCGCCATAAAAGAGCGTGTCCGCATCGAGCGCGCGGTGCGCGGAAAGATCGGCCTCCCCCTGCGCGACAAGGCGCACCATGCGCCCCTTCTCGAAGGCCCCGAACACGCACCCCGGCTGCGCGCGCCCTTCCGCCTCGGCTCCCCCCGAAAGGACGGCCCGGATCGCGGCCTCCCCCTGCGGCTCGGCCGCCGCGCCATCTGCTCCCAGCAGTGCCAGCGCCCCGCAGGTCACGTAGGCCAGCGCGGCGAAGCGGGAACGGGACGAACGAAAGGAAGTCACATCAACACCTTATTAAAGGCAGGGCAAAGCGCATCTGGCGAGGGCACGGCGATGGTGTGCCGCCTCGATGCGGCCAAGGCAATGTCGGCTTCTTGGCCGGGGCATAACCGATGTCTATAAGGCGCCTCCCGTCGGGGCGGCCTCCATCGCCTCGGCCATGACCGCGCGCATTTCTTCCACGAAGAGCTCGATCAGGGCCAGAGCCGGAGGATCCTCCAGCGTGATCGCGTTGATCGGCGCGCGCACATCGGGGGCCAGCGCATGGAAGGTGAGGTCCGGCGCGCTGAGGGCCGCAGCGGTATAGGCGTCTGTCACCGTCACCCCTTGCCCTTCGCGCACGAGGGCAAGCGCGGTGTAGTAGGTGTGCGAGGTCACGATCTCGTTGGGCACGATCTCCAGCCGGGTCAGCTCGTTGACGAAGAGATCGGCGAGCGGGCCACTGTCGCGAAGGCCAATGAAGTCGCGCCCGTCGAGCACTTCCATTGCCACCGGCGCCGCGTCTCCCGCCAGCTCCCCCTTGGGCGCAACCACGACAAGTGCCGCATTTCCCACGGGAACCTGACGCAAGGGAACCTGCCGCACCACCCGATAGCCGATGGCGACGTCGCACTCGCGCTCGAACAGGCTGCGCTCCACTTCGCGGCTGTGGAGTGTGGTGATCTCGAAGGTCACGTCCGGATTCGTGCGGCGCAGGCGCGCCACCGCGCGCGGTGCGACGACAAGGCCGAGCGAGGGCAGCACCGCAACCCGCAGGTGCCCACCCTTGCGCGCGCCGATGTTGCGCGCCGCACGCGACAGGCGCCCCAGTCGGCTGTAGACCTCGGCCACTTCGGCAAAGAGTTCGTGCGCCGCCTCGGTCGCCACAAGACGCCCCCGGGTCCTCTGGAAGAGCTCATAGCCAAGCTGGTCCTCGGCATGGCGCAGGACCTTGCTCACCGAGGGCTGGGAGACATTGAGCGCGCGCGCTGCCTCGCTGATCGAGCCCTGCTCGTAGACCGCGTGGAAGATCTCGATGTGGCGCAAGCGCATGGCCGCCCTCCTTTTCCTGCCAACCGCGCCCTTATAGACAACGGTTATACCCCAAGGAAAAGCCATCATTGGACCATCCCCGGCGAATCCCGGATCACCGTTGCAGATTTGTGTCAGCGCCCACGGACGGCCTGACCCGAACCAACATCCAGGGGGATAGACCATGCTCTTGTCTGCACGTTCACACCGGCTGCGCGCCAGCCTGCTCATCACCAGTTGCCTGGCCGCACTTCCGCTGGCCGCCCACGCGCAGGACACCGCACCTGCACCGGCCTCGGACGATGCCATCGCCAACGAGATCGTCGTCGTCGGCTCGCAGATCAAGAACCTCAAGACCGCCGGCGAACTGCCGGTCTCGGTGGTCAGCGACGATGACATCAGCGCGATCGCGCCTACCTCGGCGGCCGACCTGCTGCAGGCCCTGCCCGCCAACGGCACGATGAACTTCAACGGCACCGACACGGTCTCGGGCGGCGTCCACTCGGCGCGCGGGGACGTCGCCTCGGTGAACCTGCGCTCGATCGGTTCGGGCAACACGCTGGTCCTCCTGAACGGCCGCCGCCTGGTCCAGCATCCGGGCACACAGACCGAGGATTCGGTGCCGGTCTCGACCGTCAACATGAACACCCTGCCCGTGCGCGGGATCAAGCGCATGGAAGTGCTCCACGACGGCGCCTCGGCGATCTACGGTTCGGACGCCGTGGCGGGCGTCATCAACACGGTCCTCGACGACAGCTTCGAGGGCCTGCGCGTGGGCGGCGAACTGGGCTTTGCCGAAAACACCGACAAGATGAAGTACTCCGCCGACCTCCAGGGTGGCTGGACCTTCAACGAGGGGCGCACCCACCTCTCGCTCGCGCTCAGCTACTACGAGGCCACCAAGGTCTGGGCGAGCGAGCTTGACTATGCGGGCGCCAGCGACCGGCGCGGTTTCGTCGCCCACACGCCCTTTGCCGGCGACCTCAGCTTCGACAACCGTTCCAGCAGCACGCCCTGGGGCCAGTTCACCGCCGCCAACGCCGTGCCCGGCCTTACCAGTTCGGGCGGCGTGTTCCACATCCAGCCCGGCTCCATGGCCGGGTGCAGCGGCGCCCTGTCGGACGGCCTGTGCATCGCCGATGGCAGCCTCCAGCGCGACCTGCGCTACGACATCAACTCCTCGCGCACAATGTCGCCGGGGATCAAGCGCGGCAACGCCTTTGCCTTCATCACCCACGACTTCGGCGACTTCGAGTTCTATTCCGAACTCAGTTACTACCGTGCGCGCACCGATGAGTACCGCGGCGAAAGCTCGATCCTGAGTTCTGCCCGCTTCAACATCTCGCGCGATGCCTACTGGAACCCGCTGGGTGCCGCAGGCAACCCCAACCGCGTGTCGGGTTTCGACATTCCCGAAGAGGGCGTCGACCTCACGCTGACCAACTACCGCGTAGTCGATGCAGGCCTTCGCCACATCCGCGTCGACAACGACAGCTTCCGCCTGCTGGGCGGTTTTCGGGGTGCCTGGGGCAACTGGGACTGGGACACCGCCGGGCTCTATTCCGAGGCCACGACCAAGGACGTGACCTTCGACCGCATCTCCAACACGCTGTTCAGCCAGGCGCTCAACCGCACCGATGCAAGCGGATACAACCCGTTCAACGGCGGCGACCTCGCCAATCCCAACTGGGGCGATACCAGCGTCAATTCGCAGGAAACCATCGACAGCTTCCTCGTCGACGTTTCGCGCTACGCCAAGACCACGCTGGCCCTTGCCGATTTCAAGGTTTCCAACGGCAGCCTGCTCTCGCTTCCGGGCGGCGATGTCGGCATCGCGCTTGGCGTGGAATGGCGCCGCACCAGCTTCAGCGAGGACTACGACGACCGGCTCGATGGCACCACCAACTTCATCGACGCGGTCACCGGCGAGATGATCAACCAGTCGGACATCATGGGCTCGAGCGTGGCGGGCGATGCCAGCGGGTCGCGCAATGTCTACTCCGCCTTTACCGAACTGGCTGTCCCGCTCGTCAGCCGCGACATGGACGTGCCGCTGGTGCGCGCGCTCAACCTCCAGCTCGCGGGCCGCTTCGAGCACTATTCGGACGTGGGCAGCGTGTTCCGTCCCAAGTTCGCGGCATCCTGGTATCCCTTCGACCAGCTGCAGATCCGCGCCTCCTATGCCGAAGGTTTCCGCGCGCCGAACCTTGAACAGCTCAACACCGACGTCACCACCCGCGTCAGCACGGTGATCGACTACTACGCCTGTCAGGCGAGCGTGAACAAGGGCGACATCGCGAGCCTGGGCGCGTGCGCGGGCAACGACCGCGTGGAAGAGCGCCGTTTCGGCAACACGCAGCTCAAGCCGGAGAAGAACGCCAGCTACTCGATCGGCGCGGTCTTCACGCCGACCCCGCGCTGGACCCTGACGGTCGACTACTGGCATATCAAGCAGCGCAACCTCGTCGGCATCTTCGGCGCCGAGAACATCGCCGCGCTCGACTATGTCTCGCGCCTCCAGGGCAATGGCGGCCTTTCCGGCGTCCACCGCGCCGATCCCACCGCCGATGACATCGCCTTCTACCAGGGCAGCGGGCTCGATCCGCTGGGCGAGATGGTCCAGATCGACGACCTCTTCACCAACCTCGACACACGTACCAGTGCGGGCATCGACTTCGGGCTCTACTACCAGCCGCCCGAAACCCCTGTCGGCAGCTTCGACATCAAGTTCAACGCCTCGTACCTCGACAAGGCCTACCAGGGGCTCTCCCCCCAGGCGCAGCAGATCCAGTCGGTGCTGGGGGCCGAAGTCCCGCTCGAGGCCGTGGGCGATCTCATCGAGCGCGACGGGCGCCCCAAGTGGCAGGCTTCGGGCACGCTGACCTGGAAGAAGGACGGCTGGGCCGCAGGTCTGTTCGGGCGCTATGTCGGCTCCTACTACGACACCGGCGTCGTGCAGGACGAGACCAACGCGTACTGGAAGGTCAACGACTGGTTCACCATGAACGCCTACCTCCAGCACACTTTCCAGGAGGGTGCCCTTTCGGGCAGCCGCGTGCGTTTTGGCGTGCGCAACCTGCTCGATTCCAAGCCGCCCTTCCTCGATGCGACCTATGGCTACGATGCGAGCCTGGCGAGCGCGGAAGGCCGCTTCTTCTACACCTCGATCCAGGCGAGCTTCTGAACGCGCACTCCAACCTGAGCCCTTGCGGGCGCAACGTGCGCCCATCCAGGTAACGACAGCCTTCCGGAAAGTGTACCTTTCCGGAAGGCTGTCTGCATCCCCAGCGGCCCTGCGCCCACTGCCGGATCCTTGCCAAACGTAATGTTCTTTTGCTGCCCCTCTTTCCCGGTTGGATTCATCACAGGCCGGGGATAGACTCCGCGCCACATGCGGACCCTCGAAGAGGATTGAATTTTGGTAGCTGAGCGTTTGGGGTTCCGGCAGGCCGCGGTGTGGCTTTCGGAGATTGTCGGCCCGGATTCGGGCTATGTGAATGTCGGGATTGTATACACCGTTGCGATCAGCCTGCTTTCGCTGGCGACACCGATCTCGGTCCAGCTTCTCATCAACAGCGTGGCGCGCACGGCGCTTGTCGCGCCCTTGTGGATCCTCTCGGGCGTACTTTTCGCGCTGCTGCTGATCGTGGCAGGGCTCAGCGCCTTGCGCATCTACCTGCTCGCCATCTTCGAGCGGCGCATCTTTGCCCGCATCGTCGCCGAGATCACAGTGCGCGCGGTCCATGCGCAGAACCCGTTCTTTGCCGATGAGAACCGCGGCCACCTGTTCAACCGCTATTTCGACCTTGCCATCGTGCAGAAGTCGGTGCCCAGTCTGGTGATCGGCGCCTTCACCATCGTCCTGCAGGGCGCGGTGGGGCTGATGGTGACGAGCTTCTACCACCCCTTCTTCCTCGCCTTCAACCTGGTCCTGGTGCTGGCCTGCGGGGGCATCTGGCTGCTCTGGCGGCGCGGCGCGATCACGGGCGCGGTCGGCGTCAGCCACGCCAAGCACAACGCCGCGCACTGGTTGGAGACGGTCGGCGCCTCGAACGGCTTCTACAAGTCCGCACGCCACCTCAACTTCGCCATGGACCGCTCCGAGGCGGTCACCGCGGACTACATCCGCGCGCACAAGAAGTACTTCCGCTACAGCTTTGCACAGACCCTCGGCTTCTTCCTCGTCTACGCCTTTGCAGGCGCGGCGCTGCTGGCGATGGGCGGCAACCTGATCCTCGCCGGACAGCTTTCGATCGGCCAGCTGGTCGCGGCCGAGCTGATCCTCTCGGGCGTCTTCTACGGCATCTACCAGCTGGGCTGGTACCTCGACACCTTCTACGATCTGGTGGCGAGTTCGGAGGAACTCTCGCTGATCTTCGCCATCCCCCAGGAGCGCATCGACCGCACCGGAACCGCGCCGAGCGATGGCGCGGTCCAGATGCGCAACGTGGAGATCCAGGGCACCAAGCTCGACTTCGCGCTGGAGGCCGGCGCGCAGGTCGTCGCCGTCGCCGCGCCCGATGTCGAGAACCACATCGCCATGCTGCTGAAGCGCCACGCCCACCCTTCACGCGGCCTCATTTCCATCGGCGGTAGCGAGATGGGCGCTTTCGACATGTACCTGCTGCGCTCGGCGGTCACCGTGCTCAACCGCTCCAGCATCGTCGAGGTCACCATCCGCGAGTACCTTGCCCTGGCACAGCCCCAGGGGATCGACGGTGCGGCCATGATGCGCGTCCTTGAAACCGTGGGGCTCAGCACCCGCATCTCGAGCCTGCCCAAGGGCCTCGACACCCAGCTTGCCGGTTCGGGCTCGCCGCTCACCACGGTCGAGGTCATGCAGCTCAAGCTTGCCAACGCGCTGCTCAGCGCGCCGCGCGTGCTGCTGCTCTCCCAGCTCTACGACATGATGCCTACCGAACGGCTCAAGGCCTCGCTGGAAGCGCTGCGCAAGGAAGAGACCACCGTGCTCTTCTTCACCGGCCGCCCCGAGGCAATCACGCCGGATGCCTACTTCTGGATGGGCGCGAACGAGCAGAGGCGCTTCAGCACGCGCGAAGGGCTCACCCATCACGTCGCCGTGCAGGAGGTCCGCTCGTGACTCTCGACAAGGCGCAGATCGCGCACTTTCCCTCGCTGACGAGCCTCAAGCCCCCGCGCGTGGTCAAGGTGGTCGCCTGGCTCATCGCCATGGGCCTTGTCCTGTCCATCGCCATCCTCTTCGTGCCCTGGCAGCAAACCGCGCAAGGCCCCGGACAAGTCACCGCGCTCGACCCTGACGACCGTCCGCGCCAGGTTTCCTCGCTCGTCAGCGGCCGGGTCGACAAGTTCTTCGTCCATGACGGCGATTATGTCGAAGCGGGCGACCCGGTCGTGCGCGTGGTCGATGTCGACCCCGACTACCTGACCCGTCTCTCGGCGGAAAAGGCGCAGGTCGAGGCGCAGATCCAGGCCATCGAACAGTCGCGCGCGGTCGCCTCGATCGACGTGCGCCGCACCCGCCAGCTTTACGAGGAAGGGCTGGCTGCACGGCGTGATTTCGAGCAGACCCAGATCAAGGTCGCCGATGCCGAAGCCAAGCTCGCCGAGGCGCGTGCCAAGCTCAAGCAGATCGAAGTCCAGCTCAACCGTCAGTCCGCGCAGGTCGTGCCCGCGCCGCGCAGCGGCCGCATCCAGCAGTTGAACGGCGAGGCGCTGGGCGCACTGATCTCCTCGGGCACGACCCTTGCCTCCATCGCGCCCGAACAGATCGAACGCGCGGTCGAACTCTATGTCGATGGCCGCGATATCCCGATGGTCGAGCCGGGCCGCCGTGTCCGCCTCGAATTCGAGGGCTTCCCGGTGATCCAGTTCAGCGGCTGGCCGTGGTTTGCGCTGGGCATCTACGACGGTCAGGTCCGCTCGGTCGATCCCACCCCGCGCGGTGACGGCCTCTTCCGCGTGCTGGTCGAGCCTCTGCCCGACGCCCCGGCCTGGCCCGACCGGCGCTTCGTGCGCCAGGGCAGCAAAGTGCTGGGCTGGGTCCAGGGCGACCGCGTGACGGTGGGCTACGAACTGTGGCGCCAGGTCAACGACTTCCCGCTCAACTTCGGGCAGGAAAAGGAGGCCGTGCCCTATGCAGCGGCGCCCAAGGCCTCCGCCGAGAGCAGCGACAAGAAGTGATCATGCGCCCCGGACTTGCGCTGGCCGCGCTCCTCACCACCGCCCTTGCCATCCCCGTGCCTGCCTCGGCCCAGAACGGAAGCCCGGGAACAGACGTGCAGGCCACCGCGCCTGTGGCCACGCCCGTGCTCACTCTGAACGAGGTGCTGCGCGCCTCGGCCCGCTCGGCCCCGCAGATCATCGCCGCGCTCAACCGCACCCGGCAGGCCGAGGCCCGCGCGCTCTCGGCCGAGGGCGCCTTCGATCTCGTCTTCTCCGTCGATGGGCGCAGCCGCGTGGAAGGCTATTACGATGGCACCTCGATCACGGGTGAGGCCAAGCAGCCGCTGCTGGACAACGGCGGCTACGTCTACGGCTCCTACCGCAATTCGCGCGGCGAGTTTCCGATCTACGAGGACAAGTCCTACACTAACCGCGCGGGCGAACTGAAGGTCGGGGCGCTCTACTCGCTGCTGCGCGACCGCCTGATCGATTCGCGCCGCTCCAAGACGCGGCTGGCCGACAACGACATCGACATCGCCCGCTTCGAAGCCGAGGCCACCGCCATCGGCGTGCAGAGCCGTGCCGTCTCGGCCTACCAGAAGTGGGTCGCCGCCGGGCTCAAGCTGCGCGCCTATGAGGCCCTCCTCGACCTAGCCCAGACCCGTAGCCGCGCGATCACGCGCCAGGTCGAACTGGGTGCGCGGCCTGAAATCCTGCTGACCGAGAACGAACAGAACCTCGTCAAGCGCCGCGCACTGGTGGTGCAGGCCGAGCGGGACTTCCGGGGCGCGGCCAACCAGCTCTCGCTCTACTACCGCGACCTCAACGGCAATCCTGTCGTGGTGCCCGAGGAACGCCTGCCCGGGCAGGACCATGCCTTCGATTCGATGACGGTGAGCACCGACTTCGCATTGGAAGAGCGGCCCGACGTGCAGATCCTGATGGAGGAGATCGACAAGGCCAGCACCCAGCTCGCGCTGGCCGAGAACAACCTGCGCCCGCGCCTCGATCTCAAGGGCGAAGTCGCCAAGGACATCGGCTCGGAAGGTCTGGGCGGCTACAGCCGTACGCCCACCGAGGTGATCGTGGGCGTGCACTTTTCGGTCCCGCTCCAGAACCGCGCGGCCAAGGGCAAGCTCGCTGAAACCAACGCCAAGATTGACGAGCTCAGCATCAAGCAGCGCTACCTGCGCGAGCAGATTCAGGCTGAAGTCGCCGGCATTTCCATTGCCGTCGACACCGCGCTGCAGCTGATCGACACCTCCTCGGTCGAGCGCGATCTGGCCCGCAAGCTGGCCTCGGCCGAGCGGCGCCGCTTCGAACTGGGATCGAGCGACTTCTTCCTCGTCAACCAGCGCGAGGAGACCGCGACCGACGCCGAGGTCAAGCTGATCGAGGCGCGCGCCCGCATCGCCGCGGCCTACGCCGAGCTCGCGGCCGCGACCGCCGACCGCAAGGCGCTGGGGCTGGCGGGCATGGGCCCTTCCCCGATCCCCTGAGCCCTGCGGTCAGGTTCCGCTCCATGAACTCTTTGCGCACCGCGCTGGCGCGAGCCCGGACGTGCGTCCACACCGCCCGTCACCGCAGCGCGAAGGGAGACAGCACGTGGGCACGTTCATCAAGGGCCGGATCGATTACCTGAGAGGCGAGGAGCAGACTGGCCGCGAATGGTTCGAGATGATCGACCATGGTGAAAACGCGGGCCGGACCTTGCGCGCCTTTTGCGAGATGGACGACGTTGGCCTCTCGCGCGACGTCTCGATGCTGCTCGATGCAAACGGGCGCCCGCGCGATGCCTTCTGCCGCGTCGTCAAGCACGGCGCGCGCACGGGCACGACCCTTTTCCTGTGCGAGGACGGCCAGCTTGAATGCGAGGGCGAGATCACCGCGACGGGCCGCGTGTCGCAGCGCGTTCCGGTCGATGGGCAACTTGGCTATCTCGGCCTGCATCCGCTCGTGGGCGATGCCCTCGTGGCGCTGTCGCGCGGGACCGACGAGAAGGGCACCTTCCGCACCGTCCACGGCCTTGCCAACTCGGTCGCGCCCGCAGGCGATGAAGGGCTCTACGCGATGCCCACCGCGATCGATGTCGCCTACCTTGGGGAAGAGAGCGTCACCGTTCCGGCCGGCACCTTCGCCGCGCGCCGCTACGCCCTGCGCTGGCATCCTGAGTGGGACCCCGCCCAGCTCTGGGTCCATGGCCCCGACGCCCTCTTCCTGCGCCTGACCTGGGACCAGATCGGCGCGGCCTACGAACTCGTCGAGCTGCACGAGGGCCGCTGAGACCTGACAGCCTAATCGATGACCCGCAGCGCCTGCTGCGCAAAGCCCCGGAAGCGCGCCAGCCGCTCGTCCAGACCGTCGCGGCCATAAGCGCCCTGGATCTCGCGCGCCTCCACCCGCGAGGCGCGCGGCGGCACGTCGAGCGCGGCCGCCGTCACGAACCGGACCCGCCAGGCAAGGGCCGCCTCGTCCACGCCGCCGAGTGCGGCTTGCAAGGCCGCGCTGACCCGCTGCACGCCTTCAGCGAAAAGCGCCCAGACCTCGCTTCCCAGATCGCCACCTGCGCGCGAGAAGATCTCGTCCAGAACCACGATCGCCCGCTGCCCCGGCACATGCGCCGCCGGCGCCCAGAGCGGGACCACCAGCGCGTCCACCGCGCCCTCGAAGTCCGCGCCCTGCAATGCCTCCAGAAGCTCCCCGCGGCGGCCTGCGATCCGGGCCGCGTTGAGGTGTGCAAGGCGCGCCAGCAGGCCATCGACATTGCCGAAATGGTAGCGGATGAGCGCCGAGTTCACCCCCGCCCGCGCCGCGATATGGCGCACGCTCAAGGCATGGACGCCTTCCTCGATCACGATCTGCTCGGCCGCATGGAGAAGCTTGGCAGGGGTCGCGCCGGAAGCGGGCGTGGAGGGTTCGCTGGCTTGGGACATGGCCTCTCCTAGCAAGGGTGTGCCGCCGAAAGAAGCGGCGGCTTGACGCCTGCCTACAGCCCATTTACACATATGTGTAATTCGTGACCCACGCAAGAAGGCAGGGGCGCTATGGGAGAGAGGCGATGATGGACCGCCGTGATGTGATCAAGCTGGGCGCGGGCGCCTCGCTCACGCTGGGCCTGCCCGTCCGGGCACTGGCCGCCGATACCCGCCCGGTCGACCTCTGGGTTGCCGACAGCCGCTACCCGCTCGCGGGCGCGCCAATGGCCCCTGCCTTGCGCGCCTTCTCCATCGATGGCGACGTGACGGACCTGTGGCGCGACCTCGTCGATCCGCTCTGGCGCCAGCCGGGCACCGGCCTTGCCGGACTGACCGGACGCGATGCCCTTTTCGTCCTGGAGCAATTGGCCTGGAGCCGGGGCCGCCGCGTGGTCGAGCGCGCCAGCTACGCCCCACAAACCGACCGCCTGCCCCAACTCGTGCGCTGGCGCATCGCCCCCCACCATCCCAGTTCAAAGGCCCATCTATGAGCGTTCTGCCCCCCCGATCTCGACGCTGCCCGCTTTGCCGAGGCCCTCGCCGAGATGCGCCAGGCCGTGGGCGCGGACTGGGTGTTCGCCTCGGACGAGGACCTGGGGCCCTACCGCGACAGCTTCTCGCCGGTCTGGGACACGCAGCACGAGCGCCTCGCCTCGGCCGCCGTCGCGCCCGCCGACGTCGCGCAGGTCTCGTCCATCGTGCGCATCGCGGGGCGCTTGGGCATCCCCCTCTTCCCCATCTCGACGGGCAAGAACTTCGGCTACGGCGGCCCCTCCCCCAATGTCCACGGCAGCGTGATCGTGGACCTCAAGCGCATGGACAAGGTGCTCGAAGTCGACGAGGCGCGCGCCTTTGCGCTGGTCGAGCCGGGCGTCTCCTACTTCGACCTCTACCGCGCCATCGAGGAGCGCGGCCTCAGGCTCATGATCGACTGCCCCGATCCGGGCTGGGGCTCGCCCATCGGCAACAGCCTGGAACGCGGCATCGGCTACACCATGGGCGCTTTTCGCGACCACTTCGGGGCCAGCTGCGGCATGGAAGTCGTGCTGCCCGATGGCGAAGTCATGCGCACTGGCATGGGCGCACTGCCCGGCGCGAAGACCTGGCAGGAGTACCGCTACGGCTTCGGGCCGGACCCGGCGGGCCTCTTCGCGCAAGGCAACTTCGGCATCGTCACCAAGATGGGCTTTCGCCTCTACCCCCGGCCCGATCACTACCGCACCGCGCTCGTCACCGTGCCGCGCCGCCGCGACTTCGTGAAACTGGTCGAACAGTGCAACATCCTCAGCGATGCGATGCTGTGCGGCGAGCCGGTCTACGCCAGCCCGCTGATGGCGCTGATGGGTAATCCCGCCTTCGCCGCCCTCGCCACGAAGAAGGGCGGCGCCTCGGACGCCGCGCTCGATGCCGCCGCCAGCGAGGCTGGCCTCCCTTCCTGGCAGGTCGATCTCCAGTTCTTCGGCCCCGAGGCCACGACGCGCGCCAACTTCGAGCACGCGCGCGAGCGCATCCTGTCCGCCATTCCCACCGCGACCGTGATCGCGGGCGAAGACTTCCCGCTTCCTGCGACCAGGGAGCAACTGGCCAACGTCGCCCAACCCTACCGCAGTTCGATCCGCCGCCACGGCGCGCTCGGCGTGCCCTCGCTCGGCATCTGGAAGATCGTGCGCGAGGATGGGCACCTCGGCTTCTTCCCGATGCTCGCGCGCGCGGGCGAAGAGGTCTTTCGCATGCAGCGGGTGATGGGCGATGCCCTGCACGAATTCGACCAATTGCCCCGCTACTTCAACGCGGCGAGCGCCCCGCTCCACTGGCATCCTCATGCCTTCCAGATGGTCTTTGCTCCGCCCGTCAGGCGCGCCGACCCCGCCTTCAACGCGATGGTCGACACGGCCATGCGCCGGGCTGTCGAGGTCGCCGCCGAGCATGGCTGGGGCGATTACCGCGCCGCGCCAATCTACCAGGACGCCGTGTCCGACACCTATTCCTTCAACAACCACGCGCTGCGTCGCTTCCACGAGACACTCAAGGACGCGATCGATCCGGCCGGCATCATCGCACCGGGACGCGGCGGCATCTGGCCCCAGCGCTTTCGCAAAAGGTGAACGCGATGCCCACGATCCCCCACCTCCTCCTCGCCGCCACCGGGCTGGCGCTCACCACGCTGGCAAGCGGCCAGACCGCGCAGGGCTCGCCGCCTGCCCCGGACGAAGCCGCGCGCGGCAAAGCTGTCTTCACGCGCCACTGCGCGGCCTGCCATGGCCGCGGCCCCGGCGATGATGGCTCTCCCCACCTCCCGGGTACCGCGGCCCTTGCCGCGCGCTATCAGGGCAGCCTGCCCGGTGCCCTGGAAGCGCGCGCAGACCTCGATACCGAGACGATCCTCTACTTCGTGCGCCATGGCTCGGGCCCGATGCCCATGTTCCGCAAGACCGAGGTAAGCGACGCCGATGTCGGCGCCATCGCCGCCTACCTGGCAACGAGCGCCACATCGCGACAGAAGTAGCGGCCCCTTCCACGCCCCCTTTTTCGCTCCGATCCCGAAAGAGCGACAGAACCTTTCCCCCTCCCCCTCAAGAATGCGTCCGGCCACGAAATTCAGGCTTATTGTATACAGTCCATCCAGACGGGGAAGAGCCACATTTTGCCACGAGGCGCAAACCACTACGAAAAATCCCCTTGTACATTTCACATATAATTGCGCCACTTTACCCCATATCGGCTCTTTCTACATGCCCGCGCCACAATCGCACGAATTGACGGCATGTCATTTCTCTAACTAAGCTTACCCGGACTCGACAACGCCGGATCCATATTCGGCGCAATGCCCAGATAGTTCGCAATGCCAGTCAGGCACCCTCCCCGGCATACAGGTTTTCGGGCCTCGCCTTGCCGGAGGATGCTTCTGCGCGTCGTGTCCGTACCGGGCGGGGTGATGCGGGTCGGATCCAAGAGGAGGGTGAAAATGGATACAGCAAGCAGGGGCAGGCAAATCGACGCGGCCAATCGAGCGGGCCATGGCCAGGAGGTGCGCGCATGACCCTCACACGCATCTTCGAGAACTTCGAAAGCGGCTCCGGCCCCTTCCTGCCCTTTGGCGGCGACATTGACCTCGTCAACGAAGCCTCCCTCTCCAACGGCATCGCCTCGGCCTCGGGCTCCGCGCACCTGCGCATCGGCCCCTCGACCGACGGAACCGCCTTCACCCGTTTCGACGGATACCGTACCGGGGACGACGCGGGTCTTGCGACGCGCATCACGATCTACCTCGACACCGGCATGGCCAGCGGGGAAGGCTTCGAATATTCGGTCGCCGCCAACGGAGCGAATGGCCTCCATCTGCGCGACTTCGTCTTCCACGTCACGCAGGACAGCAGTTCGGACGCGCTGCTGCTGGGGGTCAGCAACAATTCCAGTGCCACCCCGCGCCAGGACCTCGAGAACGGCGCGCACCTGGAGGTCTCCTCCTCGGGTTGGTACACCTTCGAGCACGTCTTCCAGGAGAGCAGCAGCGGCACTCTGGAAGTCGTGATGAACGTCTATGGCCCGGGTGAGAACCTTCTCTTCAGCGAAACGCTGGGCTCCCCCCAGGATGACTTCGCGGCGAGCTACGGGGGCAATCGCTACGGCTGGTTCACGCGCATCGATGTCGCCGACGGTATCGCCGTCGACGACCTCTCGCTGGCGACGGTGGACACCGCCCCTGTCCAGGTCTTCGCCGGAACCACGATCCTGGGCGCCTACGCCAGCATCGCCGAGGCCAAGGCCGCCATTGCCGCGAGCGAGATCGCCGGCGACACGCTCTTCATCGAAACCACCGGCAGCGCTGACGGCTTTTTCCATGTCATCCCCGGCATGTCGATCCAGGCCGCGCTCGATGCCAGTGGGGATGGCGACACGATTGACATCGCGGCAGGCAGCTATGCGGAAAATCTCGTAGTCGGCACGGCCGTCAACCTCGTCGGCGCGCAAACGAGCGAAGGCGAACCGGCCGTCACCATCGGCACCGGCGCGGGCACGGCTCTCCTCGTCACGGCCGACGCCGCATCCGGAACGCTCGACATTGCAAACATCGCGGCCGATGGGGGCGCCGTCGGCGTTTCGGTCGCCACCAGCGCGCAACTGGCCGGGCTCACCCTCGACAACGTCCACATCGCGAACATGTCGGGCAGCGGCTTCAACGCCAACGACACAGCCGCCGTCGCGGCCATCGCGATCACCGGTTCGCAGTTCGAGCGCAACGCCCTTGGCGGGTCCAACGGCACCGGCGACATCGTCTTCTTCGAGCACACCGGCGATATCACCTTGCGCGACATCGCCATTACCGGCGCCGCGGCCGGAACCACCCCGCGCGCGGACAACGCCATCCAGATCGCGGGCTTCACCCAGGCGAGCTACGATGTCACAGGCCCCATCGGCAACGTGATCCTGGATGGCGTCCACGTCACCGGCGACTACGACAAACCCCAGTTCATGGTGCAGGGCTACACCGACTTGTCCGGCCTCGAGATCACTGGCTCCAGCCTTACCGGCGCCAGCGGATGGGGCTATCTGGTCTTCATCGACCCCATCTCCAGTGCCGAAACCGGGGCTGTGCCCGGAACGCCGGGACGGCCCGGCGCCTACGACGGCAGCGGCGTCGACACCAGCACGCTCGACCTGTCCGGGCTGAGCGTCACCAACACGTCCGCTGCCCCGCCTGAATTCGACGTCTTCGTGCGCGGTCTGGCCGCCGATGATGTCCAGACCGGCACCCAGGCCAACGATGCCCTGGGCTTCCCCTCCGAGACCGACGAGGACCTGGGCGGTAACGATGTGCTGTCGGGCCTTGGCGGCAGCGATCTCCTGTTCGGAGGGCTCGGCGCGGACACGCTCGACGGCGGCGAAGACACGGACACCGCCTTCTACCGGGCGCCCGCCAGTGCGGCGAGCCTTGCCGTCACCACCGATGCCATCGGCTTCGTCACCGGCTTTACCGGCGTGACCACGCCCGAGGACGGCAGCGACGTGCTGAGCGGGATCGAGATCCTCTCCTTCGGCTTCGGCACGCCCACGCCAACCGTCTTCGACCTCACCGATCCGGTGCAACTGGTCGATGGGTCCGGGACCCTTCTGGGCACCTTCGCCACGATCCAGGATGCCGTCGATGCCGCGGGCAATGGCCACGAAGTCCTCGTCAGCACGGGCACCTACCGCGAGCAGGTTCTGGTGGAGGGCAAGAGCCTGCGCATCACCGGCGCGGACGGCGCCATTCTGGAGGCCCCCGATCACGCCGCGATTGCCAGCAACGGCGGCAGCTTTGCCCTCATCACCGCAGGCAGCGGGGCCGATCTTGTCGTAACCGGCCTCGACATCGACGGGCGCGGACAGGGCAATGGCTTCGTCAGCGGGACGTTCGCCGCCATCGCCTTCCTCGATGCCGATGGCGCCTATGTCGACGGCACGATCTCGGGCATGCGCGACAGCGCGCTGAGCGGCGCGCAGCATGGCTACGGCGTGCTGGCGCGCAGCACCGCAGGTGCCTCCCACAGCGTCGCAGTCGTCGATGCGACGCTGCTCGACATCCAGAAGAACGCCATCGACGCGCGCGGCGAAGGCCTCCACCTCTCGGTGACCGGATCCCGGATCTCGGGGGCGGGCGCGACCGACCTGATCGCCCAGAACGGCATCGTTCTGGTCAGCGATGCCGACGCCACGCTGTCCGGCAACACCATCTCGGGCTTTGCCTATAGCCCCGGCACCTGGAGCGCCGCGGGTATCCTGGCCTACGATGCCGGCGTGGTCGACATCACCGGCAATACGCTCACCGCGCCGTCCACCTCGGGTTCGCTCGGCATCTACCTCTACGACACCGAAGCCTCCGCGATCACCGGGAACAGCCTGACCGGGACCGGTCAGGCGCTGACTCAGGCCGGGGCCTTCGAGACCGCGCATTCCGAAGACACCGCCGCGCCCAACAGCTTTGCCGGCAACCTGCGGAACCTCGACATCGCACCCGACGTGTCGCCCACGTCCTATCGCGTCCATGGTTCGCCGGGCGATGACGTCCTTATGGGCAGCGACGGGGAAGATATCCTTTCCGGCGATGGCGGCGATGACCGCCTCGTCGGTGGCAACGGCGGCGATGACCTCTCCGGCGGCGCGGGCAACGATACCCTGGAAGGTGGCGGTGGCAGCGACCTGCTCGATGGCGGCGATGGCGATGACACCATCCAGGCCGGCGGCGGACGCGACATCATCCGCTTCAGCGCAGGCCTGGACACCGTCAACGGCGGCGCCGGACAGGACACCCTGCTGCTCACGGGAACGGCTGCGGACTACGCCATCCTTGTCCTCGGCCTCGACCATTTCCGCATCACCCGCCACGCCGATGGCGCCGTGACCGAGGCGACGAGCATCGAGACACTCGGCTTCGTTCCTGCCGAGCCGCTGGTAGCCAACGACGACATCTTCGCCGTCACCGCGGGCGACCTGCACGTACTCGACGTGCTCGGCAACGACATGGGCACCGGCATGATCATCGGGGCGGGCCTTACCGCGGGAGACGGCACGCTATCGGTCACCGGCGCGGGCGATGCGCTCGAACTCGACCTGACCGCGGCCTATGCCTACCTCGATGCGGGCGAGACCGGCGCGGTCGACATCGCCTACCTGCTCTCCGATGGCGCCAGTTCCAGCGATGTCGGCTTCGTCACCGTCACCATCCTGGGCGTGGCCGACCCTGTGGGCGCCGTCGGGGACATCGATGGCGCGATCAACGCCGTCGCCGAAGGGCTTGCCGCCGGTGCGGCCACGGGCATCACCGCAAGAGCCATCGATCCTGACACCACCAACTGGGTGAATTACAGCCTGCTCGACGATGCCGACGGGGCCTTCGTGATCGACGCGGCAAGCGGGGTCGTCACCACCGCGCTGACACTCGACCGCGAGGGTGCGGGCGGCGCCTCCCGCGCGATCACGGTGGCCGCGACCTCGAGCGACGGAACGTCTTCGCAGGCGAACTTCACCATTGCCGTGACCGACACCAGCGACACCGCGATCTCGGCGGTCAGTGACACCGATATGGCGCCCGACCGCGTCCTTGAAGGCGCCGCCGCCGGAACACGCGTCGGCCTCACCGCCTTCGCCACCGACCCGGACCTGGCCGAAACGGTCACCTACAGCCTTGATGACGATGCGGGCGGCGCGTTCACCATCGCATCGGACAGCGGCGTGATCTCGGTGGCTGACGGCACCCTCATTGATCGCGAGAGCGCGGCCAGCCTCGATGTCACCGTGCGCGCCACCTCCAGCGATGGTAGCCATGAGGTCCGGACGTTCACCATCGCCATCGCGGATGACGACGAGTTCGACGTCTCCGCCCCCCTCGATACCCTCGGCGCTCCGGGCGGCCTCGTGACCGAGAACGCCGGACTGGGCACCGCGACAGGCATCCACGTCAGCGCGCAGGATGCCGACGCCACGACCAATGGGATCTCCTACTCGCTCCTCGACGATGACGGCGGGCGCTTCCTCGTCTCGGCGACCTCCGGCGAAGTCCTCGTCGCGGGCAGCGTAGATCGCGAGGACGGTGCCCGCCGCTTCATCACCGTCCGCGCGACGTCCGATGACGGATCACACGCGGACACCACGTTCGAAATCCAGGTCGCGGACGTGAACGAATTCGCGGTCACTACGCCCATGGACAGCGATGCGGGCGAGAACCTTGTTGGCGCCGCGCCTGCCGAAGGGGACTATACCGGGATCACGGTGAGCGCCTCGGATGGCGACGCAACTCTCAATTCGGTCACCTACGCGCTCCTCGCAGGCGGGGACGACTTTGCCATCGACGCCCTGACCGGGGTCGTGACCGTGGGCGCCGGTTTCGACACCAACGGCCCTGTAACCCGTGCGATTACCGTTGAGGCCCTTTCGGCCGACGGGTCGAGAGCGCAGGCCAGCTTCGACATCTCGGTGGGCTCGGCTTTCACCATCCTTGATGGAACCAGCGAACGCGACACCCTTGATGGCACGTCCGGGCGCGATGTCCTCAATGGGCTTGGCGACAACGACAAGCTCTTTGGCCTGGAAGGCAACGACGTGCTCTTCGGCGGGGACGGCAAGGATCGGCTCAACGGCGGATCGGGCGAAGACGAGATGCACGGCGGCGGCGACAACGACACCTACTATGTCGATTCCCTGGGCGATACCGTCATCGAGGACGCCTTGGGCGGCACGACCGACACGGTGATCAGCGAGATCTCGATCACCGAGCTCTTCGCCCATGTCGAGAACCTGGAGCTTGCTGGAACAGGCGATCTCGACGCCACCGGCAACGCTCTGGACAACAAGATCACCGGCAACGGCGGCGCCAACGTGCTTGCCGGTGGCGACGGGCGCGACAAGCTCTATGGCGAAGGGGGGAACGACACCCTGATCGGAGGGGATGAGGTCGACATTCTCGATGGCGGTGCGGGCGACGACGTGCTCATCGGGAATGCGGGCCGCAACATCCTGACCGGGGGGGCGGGAGCGGACATGTTCGTCCTTGCCAACTTGCCGGCCGATGCGACGACCTATGACAAGATCAAGGACTTCGAAGCACTGGACGGCGATCTTATCGCGTTGGAAGGCGCGGTCTTCACAGCGCTCGGCCTCACGGTCGAGGCGGGCGAAATCGTGATGGGAACCGAGGCGCTCGAAGCCGACGATTTCCTCATCTTCGATGCGGGATCGGGCAAGCTCTATTACGATGCTGATGGCAGCGGCGCGGGCGAGGCACAGCAGATCGCGCTTCTCGACGGTGTCACCACGCTGTCCGAGGCGGATTTCCTCATCCTCTGACCTCTTCACAACGCAAACGGGCGCAAGGACCAAGCCCTTGCGCCCGTTTGCAATGGTATCGGCATTGCTCCTGCGGCAGGCTCAATCCATCTTGGGGGTGCCCCGGATCACGGCGACTTCGTGGTAGAGCGGGACGTTGGGATCCTTGTCCAGCAGCGCCTGTGCCGCGCGGGCCGAGAGAGGTTCGTGCCCCAGCGGATCGGCAAAGAAGCGGCAGACGAACTCGCCCTCCAGATCGGTGCCGGTCAAGGCACCTTCCAGCGTCACGAAGAACGAGATGTCGGTTCCCGCGTGTTGCAGGACAAGCTGCGACGCCAGCTTTTCGGGCTCATACCCGTTGGCACGGAACATCTCGAAGATGAGATCACTCCCGATGCGGCAGCCGAAGTTCATCACCACGTCGGCCTTGGGCGCCTGCTCCTTGATGCGGCGCAACAGGGCCTCGTTCAGCCCCAGCCCCACCGAATTATAGGGATACTCGTCAAACATCGCCCAGGGGTAGTAGTGGGCGATGTGGTCCTGGGCCTCATCGTCGGCGCCCTGCGGCAGATCGACCGCGTGCTCGGCCCGAAAGGCCGCGAAACGCTCGTCATTGGGGTCTCCCACCTGCGGCAGGCAGCCGATCACGACATCGGTCCTGGCAATCTTGGCGCGGGCCTCATCGGTATCGATCAGGCTGACCGCGCCCTCGACGGGCTGGAAACTGTCAGCGCGTTCGGGCGCCAGGTTGGCGACGTTGCGCCTGGCCAGTTCCACGAGGCGCGGATCGAGGTCGCTGCCGTAGAAGACCTTGGCGGCGCAATGGCGAAGCACGAAGGCCACGTTGGTGCCGGTTCCGACGCCAACTTCGTAGACGGCCTTGCCTTCAAGGCCGGCGGCCTTGAGGCCTTGCTGGAACGTGATCGTCCAGGGATCGGTGGGATCGAACGCGTACCCGGGACGTTCGGTCGTCGCGGAGGGATCGTCGTGGCGTGAAATGACCTTGGAGCCATCTGCGTCAGACATTTTCATTCCTTTGTATCAGCATTGCGGGCCCCTGTGCGGGCGCTTTGCCGTTTCAGGGCCTGCACTCAGCGCCCGGGCCGCTCGCTCGTGGCGTGCCCTGGGCGGGTCGCATGCCGCTGTGCCGCGGGCCTTGCCTCCCGCAGCGTACTGCCGGGCATCGCGAATCGATGCCCGGGAAATCTCGAAGTCGAAGCGACGAAGCGTCAGTCGAGCGTCTTGGGGGCCGGACCGGAGAGGAGTTCGATGCGGCTGGCCAGCTTGCCCAGCGATCCGGCAATCCGTGCGTGGTCGCAATCCGCGCCGACAAGGACACCGACACGGCTGCTCCCCGCCTTCTTGCCGACCAGCGCCTGCTTGATGCGCAGCACCGTCGGCGCGTGAGGAAGACCGTTGCAGTCAAGAGTAAGCGAACGTTGCATTTCTTTGCTCCTTACCGGCCGTAGGAACGGCGGCACGTCGGCGCCCAGTGGGTGGCGAACCATGAAAAAGACACGGATTGCCGGACGGATACGCCCCGACGGCCAGCACGGGCCGGACTTGCGTTAGCCTGACGCACACAGGCCTTCGGGCCTGGCGTCAGAACATAGCGCCCGCCGTGCCAAAGCACATGCAGCGAGCCTGATTATAGTTCTTGTTGGTACGACAGAACCACCACTGTACCCAAACAGCAGAACAGCCGAGCCATGCCCAACGAGACATGCGCTCCATCAAATGCTGCCGCCCTCTCCCGACGCCACAAGTCGTCACGCGACCTGAGCTGAAGGCGCCTAATTCTTATTAAAGAATTTGTTTCTTTTTGCGAAACTCAACTTGAGGCTATGTAGGCTCCCCGGCCTTGTCAAGCGCATTCCCCCCTTTCCTGTCCGCCTGACCAAACCGCGAATTTTCGCAGGTTTCGCCTGCGCGCTCAGCTGCGATAGCCCGGATCGAGCCGCTCCAGCAGCCGCAGGTGCGCCTTCCATTCAAGGTCGATCTCGCTGTCGTCCTGATCGAGTTCGTCATACTGGCGGACGACCCTCTCCGCGATCGCCGCGTCAACGCTTTGCAGCGGCCGCCCCATCGCCAGCGCCGACTCCTGGATCTCGCACGCCTTGTCGAGATAGAACATCCTGGAAAACATGTGCGCCGCGCTCGCACCTACGGTCAGAAGGCCGTGGTTGCGCAGGATCAGCGCGACGTTGGAGCCCAGGCTCGCCACCACTCTCTC
Source organism: Novosphingobium sp. MBES04 (assembly GCF_000813185.1). Lineage (NCBI taxonomy): Bacteria > Pseudomonadati > Pseudomonadota > Alphaproteobacteria > Sphingomonadales > Sphingomonadaceae > Novosphingobium > Novosphingobium sp. MBES04. The sequence goes on from NZ_DF850488.1 coordinate 497,016, forward strand.
GCGCTCGTCCAGATCGAGCGCGATGCCTTCGAAATCGTGGTAGCCGACACGGCCATAGAACTGCAGGGCAATCTGGTTGGTCGGCAGCAGTCCCTCGGCAAGACACGAGACCGCAACGCCCGAGCGCGTGTGCGTGTGCATCACCCAACCCGCATCGTGACGCCCGCGATGGACCGCGCTGTGAATGGTGAACCCGGCCGGATTCACGCGGTAGGGGCTTTCCGAAACCTTGTTGCCCTCGACATCGACCTTCACCAGCGAGGAGGCCGTGATCTCCTCCCACATCAGGCCGTAGGGGTTGATGAGGAAATGCCCGTCCTCCCCCGGCACGCGCGCGGTGATGTGCGTGTAGATGATGTCGGTCATGCGGTAGTGCGCGGCGAGGCGATAACAGGCCGCAAGCTCGACCCGGGTCTGCCACTCGGCCTCGCTCATGCCGGCGCCTTGCGAGCCCGGCGCCTTTTCCAACTGCTGCGTCTCTCGTCCCATCGAATATCCGTCCCTTGCCTGTGATGCCATTCGTGCGCGTGGCGCCGGGGAGCCGAAGATCCCGCACCGGGACACATCCGGTTCGGGTTTACTCATTGATATACGCTTGTATAACTCGACTAGCATCGAACGCACGCGAATTCCAGTCGAAGGTGCCTACGCAGTTACATGCCCCGGTACCGCACCACCCTTTACAGGAACCCAACCGGCCCGCCCCACCGCAGCGCGCGCAAGTCAGGAGAGACGAGAGAACATGGCCCCCACCAGAACGATCCACGGTGTTCTGCTGAGCGATACCTTCGACCTCAAGACCTTCTACAAGCTCGACTTCGAGGGGCTTCATGAGGACGTGCGCCTGCTCAATCCGGACGAGGTCGAGGATCCCGCCGCGATCCGCTTCGCCGTGTGCTGGTTGCCGGGCCCGGACGCCTTCGCCCCCTACCCCAACCTGGAAATGGCGATGTCGGTGGGCGCGGGCGTCGACGACCTGCTCGCCCACGACGGGCTGGGCGAGGACATCGCGATCTGCCGCGTGCGCGACCCCTACCAGGCCGAGCTCATGGCCGGATTCGCCGCCCACGAGGTGCTGCACCTTGAACGCGATTTTCCAGCCTACGCCGCCGACCAGGCCAAGGCGACCTGGAACCCGCTGCCCCTGCGCCCGCCCCACGCCCTGAAGATCGCGGTTCTGGGTCACGGCTCGATGGGAGCCGCCGTCACCCGGGCGCTCGCCGTCCTCGGCTTCTCGGTCTCCGTCGCCTGCCGTCGGCCTCCCGCCACCCCTATCGAGGGCGTCACCTATTGCACCGGCGAAAGCGCGATCAGCGAGGCTGCAAGCGGCGCCGACGTCCTCATCAACGTCCTGCCGCTGACGCCCGAGACCCACGGCATCCTTGCCCGCCCGCTGTTCGACAAGGTCGCCCCCGGCTGCTGGCTGATCCAGATCGGCAGGGGCGAGCATCTGAACGAAGCGGACTTCAGCGCCGCCCTCGAAGGGGGGCAACTCAAGGGCGCGAGCCTCGATGTCTTCGCCATCGAACCCCTGCCCGCCGAGCACGCGTTCTGGTCGGACCCGCGCATCCGCATCACCCCGCATATCGCCAGCGACACCACGCCCCACATCGTGTGCGAGCAGGCCCTCCAGTCCGCGCGCGACGTGCTCGCGGGCAGACGCCCCAGCCTCGCGGTCGACCGCGCGCAGGGGTACTGACAGGTCCGCCTGCGGCTTGCCCATAAATTATTCGTGCGTATAACAATGAGCATGACAGCTTCGCTTCGCCCCGCCAGAACGGCCGCGGCATGAGCCGCAAGACCTTCCAGCGCCTCGCTCTCGACGCGCGGCGCCAGAGCCTCATGGAGGCAACGCTGACCTGCGTCGCGCGCCATGGCCTCGATGGGACGACGGTGCGGCGCATCACCGAGGAGGCCGGGGTAACCCCTGGCCTCGTGCGCCACTACTTCGGCTCCAAGGACGAGCTGATCAAGAACGCCTATGCCTATCTGATCGGCCAGCTGACCGCGCGCGCCAGCGAGAGTGCGGACACGGGCGAGGACGGTCCGCCCCCCGCGCAGCAACTGCGCCAGTTCCTGCTCGGCAATCTCACCAGCCCCAACCTTTCCGAGGACAAGGTTTCGCTCTGGGCCACGTTCATCGGCCAGATCCGGCACGATCCGTTCTTCGCCGAGATCCACCGCGAGGGTTACCGCGAATTCCTCGAGTTCCTCGAGCGGCTCGTCGAAGGTGTCCTCATCGACCACGACCTGCCCCGCCGCGGCCCACAGTGCCGCCGCCACGCCATTGCCATCAACGGCCTGATCGACGGGCTGTGGATGGAGGGCTCGCTCAATTCCGGGCTCTACAACCGGGCGATCCTGCCCGACCTTGCCATCGAGGCGACCGAGCGGCTGCTCGGCCTGCCCACAGGGGCGCTCGGCGCGGCCGGGCCCGCCCCCCATGCCCCCGCTCCCCAGCTTCAGGAGAAAAACGCACCATGCGCTATGCCGGAATAACCGACCGCCTTGCCGATCTCGGCGGCGAGAAATGGGCCGTCCACAACGCGGGGCGCGCACGCATGGCGGCGGGCGAGGAGATCATCGAGCTCACCATCGGTGAGCCCGACATCCCGGTCGATCCCGCCCTGATAGAGGTCACCTACGAATCGATGAAGCGCGGCCGCACCCACTATTCGAACGGGCGCGGCGAGGACGGCCTGCTCGGCGCCCTCGTCGACAAGTACAAGCCGCTCTGGCCCGAGATCACCTCCGACAACATTCTGGCCTTCCCCGGCACGCAGACGGCACTCTACGCCGTCATCACCGCGCTTGTCGACGAAGGCGACGGGGTCCTGGTGGGGGATCCCTACTATGCGACCTACGCGGGTGTGATCCGCGCGCCCGGCGCGCTGGTTCAGCCCGTCCCCCTCGATATCGCGAACGGCTTTGTCATGCAGCCCGCCGACCTCGAAGCGGCCGTGACGCCCGAGAGCCGCGTGCTCGTGCTCAACACCCCGCACAATCCCACCGGCGCGCTCCTTGACCGGGAGACGATTGCGCAGCTGGGCCGGATCGCCATCGCGCACGACCTGTGGATCGTCTCGGACGAGGTCTACGAGGACCTCATCTTCACCGACGACGAATTCGCCTCGCCGCTGGAGATCGCCGAACTGCGCGAGCGCACCATCGTTGTCTCCTCGATTTCCAAGACCTTTGCCGCGACCGGCTTTCGCAGTGGCTGGGCGGTCGGCCCGGCCGAGTTCTGCACCAAGCTCCTGCCGATCTCCGAAACGATCCTGTTCGGCAACCAGCCCTTCATCGCGGACATGACCGAAGCGGCGCTGCGCGGCACGTTCGATACCGCCGAGCGCATGTCGAAAAGCTACGCCCAGCGCGTGAAGGTCATCACCCAGGAGCTCAAGGAATGCCCCACGATCACCGCGGGCAAGGTCTCGGGCGGCATGTTCATCATGCTCGATGTTGCCGACACCGGACTTGATGCCGAGGCCTTCGTGTGGGGACTGCTCGAACAGCAGGGCGTGGCGATCATGCCCGGCACCTCGTTCGGCGAGAATGCCAGGACGCTGATCCGCGTTGCGCTGACCGTGCCCGACGAAACCTTGCGCGAGGCGATGCGCCGCATCTGCGCGTTCGCGGCCTCGCTTCAGGAACGGGCGAACACGGTGCCCGCGCAGTAAGGCCCGCCCAGGGCGCGCCGGGACGTTCAGGCGTCCGGCGCGTGGTCCTCCGGCGCTTCCGCGCGCAGGGGACTGGCCTTCATCTCCTTCATGAAGGCCGCGACATGCGGCAGGAGCGGCGCAAACAGCGGATCGCGCCGGTGGCGCAGCAGAACTTCGGAAAAGAGCTTCACGCCCACCAGGAACTCCGCGGCCTCTTCACGCGGCAGGAAGGCCTTGGCCTCGATGCGCGGGATCAGGCCGAGGATCTCGTCGTGGTTGGTCACCTCGAAAGTGACCGGCTCAGACGGCGCGGCCTCGCTTTCGGGCGCGGGGATCGGTTCGACGGTGATGCGGTAGGAATGGGGCATGGCGCGGACTTTCGAACTTATCAGTTGACTGAAATCAACTCACACACTCGATTGCCCGAGTCAACCAACATGCTATGCCTGCGCCATGACCGAGAAACTCGCCAACCGCATGCGCAACATTGCCGAGGCCTTCCAGGACCACCTGGCGCACATGCCCGCGCTGCGCGAGCTTGCGCTCACGCCGTTCCAGGCCCGGCTCCTGCGCGTCATCGGACAGCGTCCGGGGGTCTCGCAGCTTGAACTGGCCCGCCGGACCCAGCGCGACAAGGCCCAGATCGCCCGCGCCATCAAGGAACTCGACACACGCGGTCTTGTCGAGCGCCGGGCCCATCCCGACGACTGGCGCAGCCAATGCCTGTTCCTCACGCAAAGCGCCTCTACCGCGCGCGAAAAGGTCGAAGACCAGCGCCGGGAAGTCGCGGCCATCGCCTTCTCCAGCCTCGATCCGGCCGAGCAGGAGCAGCTCATGGCCCTCCTTGGTCGGATCGAGACCACCCTCACCACGCATCCCGGCCTGTTTGCCAACGCACAGGCGAACGCGCCCCGCCCCGCGCCTGACGAAAGCGCCGACGAAAGCTGAAAAGCGGATATTCATCAGCGGCATACTGCCCTGCGCCAAAGTGTAATCCGCACGTCATACAGCTGTCGCAAAGGTCCGCCCGGAAAGCGCCGCCCCCGCGTGCGCCCCGTCTCCAGGAGGCAGACCATCCCTATCTTTCGCCGCTTCGCACCCGTTCTGCTGGGAACCGCCGTCCTTGGCCTGACGCCGCTGGCCGCCCAGGAACAGCCGGTCCCCCGCTCGGCCGGCACGCCCTATGCCGCGCGCAACCTGCCTGACCGCGTCGTCCTCACCCCTGCCGCCGACCCGACCACAGGCATGGCCGTCGCCTGGCGTACCGACACCGCGCAGACAGCCAGCGAAGCGCAGCTTGCCGTGGCCGTCGATGGCCCGACGCTGGAAGAGAAGGCCGTGACCGTGACCGGCGCTCCCGGCACGCCCAAGGACAGCGCCAACGGCCCCGCGCTCTACCACCAGGTCCGCTTCGAGGGCCTCACTCCCGACACCGTCTACACCTACCGCCTCAAGGGCAGCGCAGGCTGGGGGGAATGGCGCCAGTTCCACACGGCGGCAACCGAAGCCGAACCCTTCCGATTCCTCTACCTCGGCGACATCCAGAACGGCATCCTGACTTATGCCAGCCGTGTCATCCGCCAGGCCTTCCACGGCCACGGCGGGATCGAGCTGGTCCTGCTCGCAGGTGACATCGCCGCCCAGCGCGACGACCTCGATCACGACGACGAATGGGGCGAGTTCGGCGAGGCGGGCGGCTACAACTGGGGCATCGTCCCGCAGCTTCCTGCCACCGGTAATCACGAATACGTCGACGTCATCCGCCCCGATGGATCGGAGAGCCGCAAACTGGGCCCCTACTGGCCGTTGCAGTTCGCGCTTCCTGACAACGGTGCGCCGGGCGCGAAGGCGACGACCTACTACGTCGACTACCAGGGCGTGCGCTTCATCGTCCTCGACGGCACCTCGGCCATCGACCTTGGCACCATGAAGCAACAGACCGCCTGGCTCGACGAGACCCTGGCCTCAAGCTCGGCCAAGTGGAACGTCGTCCTCTTCCACCAGCCCGTCTTTACCTGCGCGCGTCCCGAGGACATCAGCGAGGTCAAGACTGCGTGGAAGCCCGTGTTCGAGAGCCGCAAGGTCGATCTGGTGCTGCAGGGGCATGACCACTGCTACAGCCGCCTGACGTCCGAAGCGGGCCGCGAAGTCTCCGCACAGAAGCGCGCCGACGGCGCGGTCCAGGGGCCTGTCTACCTCGTCTCTGTGACCGGCTCGAAGATGTACGGCCTCAACGACCGCGCGCCCAACCAGCCCGACCGGGTCGCCGAAGCGACCGAGCTCTATCAGGTGATCGACGTCGACGGTGACCAGATCAGCTTCCGCACCTACACCGCCTCGGGCAAGCTCTACGACGGCTTCGAGCTTGAGCGCCGCGCCGATGGCAACCACCTGACCGAGATCGACGAGCCCGTCATCGCCGAGCGGACCTGCCATGGCAGCATCGGGCCCGACGGCGGCACGTGCGTCGCCAGGGCGAAATAAGGGCACAGCAAGTCACGCAAGGTGGCGGTGTTCTTGCCGCCACCTTGCATGGCCCCGTCGCCACGGCCCAGCCCTTCGCGGGAGCCGTGGCGATCTCGCCTTCTTCGCGGTGCGCGTGTGCTCATGGGTACAGTGCGCCGTTCCGGCATCACGAATGGCTCGGAACAACTGCGCGCCTCGTCCGATGTGTTGTGCACACAGTGGTCGAACGGGAAGGCGGAAGGTAGCAATGCGGCAGATCCTGCTTCCGGCGCTGACTCTGGCCGCGGCGTTCCCCACCACGGCCGAGGCGCAGGAAAACAGTCCGGAAAAGATGGAGCAGGGTGAGAGCCCTGCAGCTGGCGGTGTGCCTGAAAAACCAGAAGCCTCCGAAGACGCGGACGCGGACACCACGGTCGACCGGCTGACCCTCACCCTCGGCGCGACGCTCGTCACCAGCTATATTTCGCGCGGACTGGTCTTCGCGGCCGAAGCCAGCGCGCAGCCCTCGGCCCGGCTCAGTGTCGCGGTCCCCGAGCTTGACACCGGCCCTGTATCGGACGTCAGCTTTCACGTGGGCACCTGGAACAACATCAAGATCGAACCCACGCCTGAAGGCGTCGATCCCGACGATTTCAACCGCTTCTACGAAGACGATCTCTATGCCGGAATCGCCTTCCAACTGGCCGAGGACTGGAGCGTGTCGGCGACCTATTACCGCTATGGGTCGATCAGCGGCGCCTTTGCCTCGTACAACGACTTCGAGCTGATCGTCACCTACGATGATACGAAGCTGTGGGGGGACAATCCGCCGCTCAAGAACTTCAAGCTGAGCCCTTCACTCCGCTCGGTCCAGGAGGGCAGCCGTCCCAACCGCCGGGATGCGCTCTACCTCCAGCCCTCGATCACGCCGTCCTTCGATATCGACCTGGGCACGAGCAGCGTCCATGTCGCTGTCCCGCTGATGCTCGGGCTCTCCGATCACTATTACGACGGGCGCGAGGGCGGCACCTATACCTTCGGCTATTTCCGGACCGGCGTGCAGTTTTCCGGCAAGCCCGCGCCCGACACCCTGCCCGGCCTGACCCTGAGCGCCGGCGCGGACCTGTGGATCCCCAACACGAAGGTCGCCAGCGGCATCGACGGGCACCACTTTGTCGGCTCCATCGGTATCAGCTGGACGCATTGAAGCTTGCCCCCATGGGGCCTTGCGCAAATGCCGGAAACAAGAACGGGCCGCCGTAGTCGACGACCCGTTCCCCATGTTCTCGGGGAGTCGAACCCCACCCAGCGGGTACCTCGAAAGAAACATGCAACGCCTGATTGTACCCCTTGGCGAGGCAATCACCAACCCGAAAACGAATTAACCACACAACTTATGAAAATACATAATCAACATCACCATTCAATTTCCTCAATTCATTAACCTAACCATCCTTGTAACTTGATCCAATAATGAAGAACACGGACGAATGTATCCAATGATTCGCCAATACAACAACAAGTAGATTCGGCGCCATTTGATCCATTCGGGCACATGTATCTGTGTGTTTACCGGTTGATGGCGGCGTCCCAAGCAACGGGAGATCTGCGATGCTTCAACCCACTTATCCAGGTGTCTACACACGCGAATTGCCCAGCGGCGTACGCACGATCAGCGGGGCGCCGACTTCGGTAGCGCTTTTTGTAGGCCCGACCCGCAGCGGCATCGATCTAAGACCTGTGCGCATTCGCAACTTCGGAGACTTCGAGCGCCAGTTTGGCGGCCTCGCGGCCACCAGCAGCCTGTCCTATTCGGTCATGCACTTCTTCGGCAACGGCGGGGGCGAGGCTTTCGTCATGCGCGTGCCCGTCAAGAACGCGGTCAAGGCCCGCAGCCAGATCGAACAGGATGGCACCAACACGGCGGCCATCACGCTCGAAGCGCTGGGTTCGGGGGCCGCGGGCGGCGATATCCTCGTCACCATCGACGATTTCGGGATCGGGGCGGCCCCGCTTGGCGGCGCGACAGCGGCCCAGCGCAAGCTCTTCAACCTGACCCTTGTCGACACAGCGCGCGGAACCTCGGAGTTTTTCGGCAACCTCTCCACATCCTCGACCGCCTCGCGCTTTGCCGCCCATGTCGTCAACGACACCGCGACCGGCTCCAAGCTCGTCAAGCTGAGCGTCGAGACCCTGGACGGACCAGCCCCCACCACCACCGGCTCGGTCTACCAGACCAAGGCCTTGCCGGGGGCGGCCAGCTTCGCCGCAGAATCGCACATCCTCATCTCGATCGCGGTCCCCAACGCGGCAGGATCGGGCGATGCCGCGGGCGATTCCGTCACCGGCCTCGACGTCACCGTCGCGAACGCAGGCGATCCGCGGCCCGCGAGCAAGCTGGAAATGGCGAACCGGCTTGCCGCCGCAATCAACCAGGCCCTGCGCGACAACGCGGCAGCCAAGATGCAGGGGCACGAGGTCGAGATCCGGCTCGTCGAGGCGGGCGGCGCGCTCCATCTCACCACCTCGCAGGGCGATGGCACGGCGACCAGCCGCATGGCCGAGGCCAGGATCACGCTTGCCGCGCCTCCCGGCGGCAACACGTTCTTCAACGACTACATCAAGGCAGCCGGGGCGAGCCAGAACGCCTCCCGCTACCGACTTGGGCGGCGCAACGATTCCTCCGGCCAGATCATCACCGCACAAGTCGCCGCCGGCGCCGATGGCGATGACACCGGCCAGCCCGACGGGCCTGTCTTCAAGTCGGCGGTGACGGGACTTCTCGAGCGCGATCCCTTCTTCAACCTCCTGTGCCTGCCCGACCTCGCCCGTCCCAGCGCCGCCGATCCGCGCGCCGCGCTCCACGGCAATGCCGGCTCGATCTACGCCGATGCCGCGTTGCTGTGCCAGCGCCACCATGCCTTCCTGATTGTCGACCCCCCGCCAAGCGCCTTCGATACGGGGTCTGCCGAGGCCTGGAAATCGCTGGGTTTCAGTTTCCAGTCGACCCATTCGGCTGCCTTCTTCCCGAATATCCGGGTGGACGATCCGCTGGCTCCGGGTTCGATCCTCTCGCACCCGCCTTCAGGCGCCATTGCCGGCCTCTTCGCGCGCACCGACGGAGAGCTGGGCGTGTGGACCGCGCCTGCGGGAACCAGCGCGGTGATCAGCGGCGCCTATGGCCCCTCGGTCGAGCTCTCCGATGCCGACCAGGGGCTGCTCAACCCGATCGCGGTCAACTGCATCCGCAAGTTCCCGGTGTTCGGCACCGTCAACTTCGGCGCGCGCACCATCGACGGCGCCAACGCGGCGGCCAGCGAATGGAAGTACATCCCCGTCCGCCGCACCGCGAGCCACATCCTGCGCAGCCTCTCGGAAGGCCTGCGCTGGGCCGTCCACAAGCCCAACGGCGAGGAACTGTGGGGCCAGTTGCGGCTTGCCTGCACCTCCTTCATGCAGGGCCTGTTCCGCCAAGGTGCCTTCCAGGGCGTCTCCCCGCGCGAGGCCTTCTTCGTCCAGTGCGATGCCAGCACCACCAGCCCGGCCGACATGGACCAGGGCATCGTCAACATCGTGATAGGCTTCGCCCCCCTGAAAGTGGCGGAATTCGTCGTCATCTCGCTGCGCCAGAAGACCGGCCAGTCGGCCTAACCGGGAGAGGACAGGAACATGGCCCAATTCTCCGTCAACGCACGCCGGCTGGACCCGTACAAGAACTTCAAGTTCCGGGTGAAATGGGACGGGCGCTACGTCGCGGGCGTCTCCAAGGTCTCGCTGCTCAAGCGCGCGTCCGAAGTCATCAAGCACCGCTCAGGAGGAGACCCGTCGACCAGCTTCAAGTCGCCGGGGCGGACCGAGTTCGAGCCGGTCACCCTGGAAGCGGGCGTCACCCACGACCAGGCCTTCGAACAGTGGGCCAACAAGGTGTGGAACTTCGGCTCGATGCCCGGCGGCGAAGTCTCGCTGGCCGACTTTCGCAAGGACATCATCCTCGAACTGCTGAACGAGGCGGGGCAGGTGGTGATGGCCTACAACCTCTACCGCTGCTGGGTTTCCGAGTACGAGGCCCTGCCCGATCTCGACGCCAACGCCAACGCGGTCGCGATCACCAAGCTCAAGCTCGAGAACGAGGGCTGGGAACGCGACTACGCGGTGAGCGAGCCGAGCGAACCCTCCTTCGTCGAGCCGTGACGGCGTGCCCATGGGCCCGGTCAACCATCTCGAATTCCTCCAGCGCTGGGACTGCGATGAAAGCGCCCCGGCCTTCCGGCGGCTCGATCGGCTGCTGGGGCTGGACGCGAACCTGCAGGACGCCGCGCAGGACACGCCGGGAGGGCGCAACTTGCGCTATGTCCGGCTCCAGGCCGAACTGGGCGGGGGCGGCATGGAGGCGCAGGCCGCGTGTCCGGCCTGCGCAGAGCTGTGCGAATTTGCCCTCCCCCTCGGCGCCATGCTGGAAAGCGTCCCGCCCGCAAGCGACCTGGAGGTCGGCATAGAGGCGCGCGGGGAACGCTGGCGCTTTCGCCTACCGCGCATGAGCGACCTGGCCGCGTTGCCTCCGGGGACCGAGCTGGGCCATGCGCTTGCCGAGACCTGCCGCCTCGATGACCACGGCGCGCCCGTGCCCGACCTCGTAGTCGAGGCTCTGGGACGCGAACTCGACGCTGCCGACCCGCTGGCGACCCCGGTGGTCGAACTGACCTGCAGCGCCTGCCAGACCCTGTTCAGCGCCTCTGTCGACCTGGCCTCCTTCGTCGCGCGCGAGATGGACCGGCTCGCCAACCGGCTCTTGCGCGACGTCCACCTCCTCGCCCGCGCCTACGGCTGGTCGGAAGAGGCCATCCTGGCCATCCCCCCCGCCCGGCGGCGGCGCTACCTCGCGCTGATCGGGCAGGACAGCGCGCCTGTACGCGCCTTGGCCGTCTGAGGCGCACGATGGCCGGATATTGGACCTCCCTCGAACGCATGCTCGCCGGGCGCGAGGGCGAAGTGGTTCCCCGGCGGCGCGCGCGCTACGAGCCCGAAAGCTACGACGCGCAGACTTTGGCGGTGTCGCTCGACGAACCCTCCGAGCCCGAGGCCCCGGCCACGTCCACGCCAGCGTCCCCGATCATCCCCGCCGAAGATCCCCCCCGGCACGAAGAACCCACGTCGTCATCGCCCTCGCCTGCTGTATCCCGCCCACCCGCCTCACCACGAACCGCGCCCGGATTTCCGCTGGACGATACGCGAGCCACCCTCACGGCCTCCGCACCTGCGCCGCCCGTACGCTCGCCCCGGGGGCACGCGCCGTCTTCGCCTGCCCCCGCGCACGTCCCGCAATCCGCCCGCCGGGCCGCGGCTCCGCCGGCGGCGTCTGCGCCTGCCGAGCCGCCCCAGCGCCGCCGCGACGAGACAGCGCAGCTATCCTCAGCACAGACAGCCCCGATTGCGTCACCTTCCTCTCCTCCCGATCCAGAGCTGGCGGAGGACCACGCCCCGCCCCGCCGCTTTGGCGAGGAGATCGACGAGCTGCGGCTCGAGCTGGCACGTCATGTCGAAGCCCGTCCGGCTCCCGCACCGGACAGCCCCAAGCCTGCCTCCGCGTCTACGGCTGAGGGGAGTTCAACTGCCGAGCACCCTCGCCCGCTGGTGATCGAGATCGGCGAGATCGCCATCTCGCTGAACCGCCCTGCGCCGCCCGCGCCTCCCACCCCCGCCGCCGCTGCTTCGCCCTCGCCTGTCCTCGCGCTCGATGCTTACCTCGCGCGCCTCGGGGGAGACCGATCATGAGCGCGCAGCTCGCCATTCCAGCGACCACCTACCTCCTCAAGACGATCATCGAGGACCGGCTCGCTGCGGCCTACCAGGGCCTGCCCACGCCGCCCGTGCTGGTAGCCCCGCCGCCCCGCCCAGCCCAGTCCGCGCCCGGCAACGGCCAGCCTCAACAGGCTGCGGAAAGCCCCAGCCTCACCCTCTTCATGCACCATGCCGGGCCCAACGGAGCCTGGCGTAACATGCACGAGCCGGTGGTGAACTCGGCCGGGCAGCGCATCCGGCGCGATCCCCTCGTGCTCGACCTGCAATACCTGCTGGCCGCCCACGGCGCGGACCTCGAACGCGAGGCGCTGCTTGGCATCGCGATGTCCGCGCTCCACCGCAACGCGATCATCCCGCGCCCGATGATCACCCAGATGCTGGGCCGCATCGCCGCGCCCAACCCGCCCGAAAAGCTGCTCGACCGCCTGCCTTCGGCCCAGCTGGCCGATCCCGACCACCAGCCCGAGACGATCACCGTTTCCCAGCTTCCCGTCGATATCGACACCTCCACCAAGCTGTGGTCCGCCTTCCAGTCCCCCATCCGCCCTTGCGCGCTCTACCAGGTCACCACCGTCTTCCTCGAGATCGAAGAGGCCTACCCGCCGCCCCTCGCGGTCGAGACGGTGCGTATCTCCGGGCGCCCCGAACCGAGCGGAAGCGACAGCCCCTTTCCGCCCGACGTCATCCTCGCGCGCGCGGCACAGGACGAGGCATGAACGTCGCGCCGCACCCATTCGATCTGGAGGAGTTCCAGGAGCTGGCCGAAAGCTGGTCGCTTGCCGCCCTCGAGCGCGTCGAAGGTGGCGGCGGGCATACGGGCATGGACACCGCCTTCGAGCGCCTGGCCGGTGCCCCCACGCTGGCCGCGCTGGCCGATACCTTCGCCCTCTCGCGCGCGGAGACGCAGGCCCTCGTCCTGCTCTTTGCCGCAGGGCACTCGGCGCGGGTCGCCCACGCGGTGCGCCGCCATTCGCCCCAGAGCGAGGCGCGCGGCGTCCCCACCTGGCTGCTGCGCGAGGCCGTGTGCGAGACCGATCCGCGCCTGCTCGCCGCATCGGGCCCATTGAGCCGGACCGGATGCCTTGAAATCGAGGGCGGCGTCCTTCCGGTCGAGGCCCATGTGCGCCTCGCCCCGGCCCTCGGCGAACGCCTTTGCGATCTTCCGGCTGCAGACCCACTGGTCGTAGCCCACATGCTCCCCCTTCATGGTGACGCGACCCAGGCCGACGAGAGCGCGTGCGCGCATCTGGCCCGTGCGCTCACACAACGGGGCGCTTCCGGGCTCTCCCCGCTGGTTCCGGCAGGCGATGCGGAGTGCGGGAGCATCGCCGCCCAGCTCGCCCGGTTGGGGCTTGGCGCGGCGCGCCTTCTCGCCGGGGACATTCCGGTAGAACCCGACCGGCGCGAGCAACTCGCCCGGGCCTGGAGCCGCGAGGCCGCCCTCGATGCGCAGGCCCTCCTCATCCTGGCCGAGCCGGGCGTCCCCGACACGCGCATCGCCGACTTCGCTGACCGGGTCCTGGGCCATGTCGTCCTGATCGGGACCGCCAGCGCGCTTGCCCCGCGCCGCGGGCTCAGCCTGCCCTATCGCGGGAACGACACAGGTCCTGGCGACCTCGCCGGATGGCAGGCGGCGCTGGGTCCGCAGCGCAGCGCACGCCTCGGGCCCGGCCTTGACGCCATCGCGCACCAGTTCGCCCTGCGCCGCAGCGAGATCGAGGCGCTGTGCCGCGAGTTGGCCCCCACCCTCGACACCGCGCGCGATGGGCCCGAGGCCGCCCGCCACCTGTGGCACCGCGCCGCACGCCTGGTCGGCCCCGAGAGCGTGCCCGGCGTGGAGCTGGTGGAGCCTGCCTATACCTGGTCCGACATCGTCCTGCCCGAGCCGCTTGAGCAGCGTCTGCGCCGGATCGAAGGGCACGTGCGGCACGCCCGCCTGGTGCTGGACGAATGGGGTTTTGCCGCGCGCATGGGCGGACGGGGACGCGGGATCAGCGCACTTCTTTCGGGCCCCTCGGGCACGGGCAAGTCCATGGCCGCCGAAGTGCTGGCCTCCGCGCTCGATCTGCGCGTCCTGTTCATCGATCTCAGCCAGCTTATCAGCAAATACATCGGCGACACCTCCAAGAACGTCGCCGCCGCCTTCCGCCTGGCAGAGCGCAGCGGGGCGGTCATGGTGTGGAACGAGGGCGATGCAATCTGGGGCGTGCGCGGCAGCGTGGGCAACGCCACCGACCGCCACGTCAACGCCGAGGTCGGGGACCTGCTCCAGCGCATGGAGAACTTCCGGGGCTTCACCATCGTCACCACCAACCTGCGCCACGCCATCGACGAGGCTTTCACCCGCCGCTTCCGCTTCTGCGTGACCTTCCCCATGCCCTCGCAGGCCGAGCGCCTGCGCCTGTGGCAACGCGCTTTCCCCGAGACGGCCCCGCTCGCCCGGCTCGCCCCCGACGACTGGAAGGCACTGGCCCGTCTGCAACTGACCGGAGGCGGCATCCGCAACATCGCGCTTTCCGCCGCCTTCCATGCCGCCGAACGCGCCGGGCCGATAGACCACGAGATCATCGCGGCCGAAGTTGCCGAGGAATTCCGCAAGCAGGACCTCCCCGCCCCGGTCCTCGCCTGGGAAGGAACGCGGGCATGACCAGCAAGGCGCCCCGTCCGCAGGTGGAACGCCTCGCGATCGCACACCTCACCATCAAGGCCGATTCCGCCCTCGACGCGCGGCGCCTTGCCGATGCCCTCCCTGATCTGCTCCGCCAGCGCCTGGAAAAGGGGCCGGGCACCGCGCGCGCGCGCCATGGCCGCGCGTCGCCCTGGTCCGAGGCTGCAGACCAGATTGCCCGCGCCATCGAGGCCCGGCTGGAGACGCGCGATGGCTGAAAGTGCGCTTCGTCCTCGCCCCCTTCCCCAGGCCCGGCCCACGCGCCCTGCCCACGCACCGGGCAGCGCCGTGTTCGCCCAGCGCAAGGCAACCGTCCCCACGCCTGGCGAGCCGCGCGTTGCCCCGCCGCGCGATAGCGGGCACGCGCTCAATGCCCCCGTGCAGCGTTCGCTGGAGCACAGCTTCGGGGCGGACTTCTCGGCCGTGCGCATCCACGACGATGCCCGCGCGCACGACAGCGCGCGCGCCATGGGAGCACGCGCCTATACCGCGGGCAACGATATCGTCTTTGGCGAAGGCGCGTACCGGCCCTCTTCCGCAAGCGGCCGCGCCCTCCTCGCGCACGAGTTGGCGCACACCCTTCAGCAGGACGGCGTGCAGATGAAGGGGCTAGGCCCGCTTCCTGCCAGCCGCGCGGGCGAACTGGAGCGCGAGGCGGACCGCGCCGCGCTCGCCGCAACATCGGGGCGGCGCGTGGGCAGCCTCACCCGCGTTGCCACCCCCGCCATCTTCAAGTCCGAAGGGGCGGTCCCCGCTGCGGGCGGGGACGTGCCTGAAAGCGCAGGCCCCGCGCTCGACACGGCCGGAACGCCGGTGGCCGAAGGCCCTGCCCCCTACACGGTGCTGGAGGAAAACCCGGTCGGGCCGGGCGCGACCACCCTGGTCGTGCAGATGGGCACGCTGCAGATGCCCCGCGTCAAGGGCAAGGGGGCCTGGGTCGAGCAGGCCTACAAGGCCCGGGCCAGCGGCGGCGGCCTGATCTTCCGGCCCAAATTCCAGGGTAGGGGAAACTACGGCGCGGCCAAAAGCATCGCCGCCCTCGCCGAGAAGCCGGGTGAGACGTACAAGAACGTCTGGCTCAACAACTACGGCTTCACCACGCTGCCCGAAATGGCGCGGGCCTTCCGCGAGGCGGCCACCGCCGAAAACGCGGACCCGAGCGTCAAGGCCGCCTACGAGGATACCGCCGCGCGCCGCATCCTCGATGGCTACCGCTCCTCGAACAACCTGCGCTCGGGCGGCTGCGACATCGACCATATCGTCGAGAAGCAGCTGGGCGGCACCAGCACGCCGGGCAACTTGCAACTCCTCGTCTCGGACAAGAACCAGGAATCGGGCCGCGAGACCTACAAGCACCTCAAGGCCGAAACCGACCGCGTACTGTCCCCGGACCGCCTTTCGGTCATCGACTTCCAGATGCGCTTCAACGATGTCCAGATGCAGCCGGACGAGAGCGACGGGTCCTTCCTGATCGAGACGGCGTTGCGCTCGGGCAAGGTCAAGGGCACCCAAGAGGTCCAGGCCCGCGCAGGCGGCGTCGCGATCTCGCTCGAGGCGGGCGGGAACCGCGAGGTGGTTCACGCCCGCGCGGGCGAGACGACCGAGATCGGCACCGGCGACCGGCGCCTGATCCCGGGCATGAAGCTCAAGACCTACACCCGTCACGCGCGCAGCAACGCGCGGAGCGGCACCGATACGCTCACCGCCGAACTGGCGTCCAAACCCGTCATCCCCGGTGCCAAGGACATCACGCTCATTGCCACCGTCACGCAGGCGCCCCAACAGCCTGACGGGGCGGGAGGGCAAGCGGCCGAACGCCGCGCCGAGGCGGCCGAATTCCGCAAGCTTGCCCTCCACGCACCTTCGAACCGGAACCTGCCGTTCCACTACCCCTACCTCAGCCCGGGCACCCTCACCCAGCTCAGCCTCGATGACAGCGGCAACCTGTCGGGCGAAGGGGTCATCCGCCCCTCGATCCGCTTCCTTGGCGATCTCAAGGTGCGCTTTGGCCCGGACCGGCTCGACCTGGTGCAGGACCTCGATGTCGATGCGCTCAACAAGAGCGCCTACATGCGGCGCCTTTCCGGCTATTTCCGTTTCACGCGCGGCAGCCTCGCCTTCGACCTCGTCAATTTCCAGCCGCGCGGCGATCTGGGCTTCAGTGTCGGCCCGGCGCGCAAGCCGGTGATCGACGGGAGCCTGACCGCCACGGTCTCGGGCGGCAACTTCATCGCGCGCGGCACGCTGACCCCGGCGCAGGACCTGCCCGGCATCACCGCCGCCGAGGGAAGCGTCACCTACCACAGCCAGGAGGGCTGGTCGGGCCTCGTGCGTGCGACGAGTTCGGCCCTGCCCCGCTCGGAAACCGACGTGCGGCTCGGCTTTAGCGAGCGCGGCGGCGTGCTCTCCCCCTTTGCCGAAGGGGCGATCACCACGCGGCTGGTGCGCGACGCCCAGCTGCGCCTCGGCGTGCACTGGTCGGGCGGGGCCATCGCCTATTCGGGCGCGGTGACCATCCCCGATCCGATGCCCCGCGTGCGCCAGGTGCGCCTTGCCGGACGCTACACCGGCTCGCGCCTGTTCCTGACCGGCGATGCGCAGTTCCAGTGGAAGTCGATCACCGCGACCATGACCGTCAACTATTCCTGGCGCGAGGGCGAGGAAGAGGGGCGCTTCAGCGGCAAGGCCCGCGTTGGCTTGCGCCAGGGCAAGCTTGACGGGCACGTCGAGCTCAACTTCGACGAGCGCGGCCGCTACTGGGGCCAGGGGCGCGCCGCCTACCAGCTGACCGACACGATCCGCCCCGCGCTCGACGTCACGCTTGAACGCGACGGGCGGATCAAGCTGGGGGGCTCGGTCGAGCTGTCCGATATCGCCCTCTCGCGCGCCTGGCCCCGGCCGGGCGGCGGCGAGAAGGAGGTCTTCCGCTTCCGCACGCCCAAGTTCAGCGCCCCCACCCCCGTGCCGGGCGTCACTGCCTACGTGCAGTTCTACGCCGGAATGGGGGTGAAGTACGGAGTCGGCCCGGTCATGCTGACCCGCGCGGGCTTTGCAGGTTCGCTCTACCCGCTTGAAGACGACATGCAGATCACCGCCGAGATCCACGGCGAGGTCCGCGCGCCTGCCTTCGGCACCGTCTACGGGCGCCTCGGCGCCACGATCGGCGCCGAAGTCCTGCTGGGCGCGGTCGGCGCGAAAGCCAGCGTGGAACTCATCCCCTCCCTCAGCGTGCGCGCCGAAGCGGTGGCGCAGGCCCGCGCGCGCTATACAGGCGGCAAGTTCGCCTTCGACTTCAACGCCTACGCCGAGGGCGGCTTTCGCGTGGGGCTCGATGTCGACATCATCGGCACGATCACCGCCGCCTATGGCTGGAAGGAGTGGGAGTGGCGCTGGAACGTGGGCGGATGGAACGCCCGGCTGGGCCCGGACCTTCGCATCGATTTCGGGCGCATGGGCTACGATTCCGAGCGCGGCATCGCCTGGCCCTCGCTCTCGAATATCCGCGTCACCCCCGACAGCTTCGATCCCAAGGCGATGATGCGAAACCTGCTCGAAAGCAGCCGGGCCAGGAAGGCATAGGACATGGCCGGCTATCCCCGCTCCCCCAACGTGCTCAAGGGTGGCTTCGTGGTCATGGACGAGGCTGGCGCGAAAGTGCAGCGCGTCCACGCCTTCCAGTACAACCCGGACAGTCTTTCGCGCACGCTGGCCCCGCGCGGCGCGGGCTCCTCGCCGGGCGACAACGCGCAGGCGCTGCGCCGCACCGGCCCGCCCGCCGAGACCATCGCGCTCGAGATCGAGTTCGACGCTACCGACGCGCTCGAACGACCGGACATGTACCCCGAGACCGTCGAGCACGGCATCGCCCCCGACCTCGCCGCGCTCGAAAGCTTTCTCACCCCGCGCATAGAGACGATCACCGCCACCAAGGCTCTGGCCGACCAGGGGCTCATCGAGGTCCTGCCCGCGCCCGGTGAACTGCTCCTGCTGGTGCTCGGCCCGGCCCGCGTCCTGCCGGTGCGCATCACCGCCTTTGCCATCACCGAAGAAGCCTTCGACCGGCGTCTCAATCCGATCCGCGCCAAGGCTGCGCTGAGCTTCCAGGTCCTCACCAGCGAGGACCTGGCCATGACCAGCCGCGCGGCCGAACTTTTCCTCGCCCACCTCAAGCGCCGCGAGAAGCTGGTGACGGGGCTGGGCACGAGCCTCGCCGCCCTGGGACTGGAGCGCCTTGCATGACCGAATTCTCGCCCCAGAGCCGCTATCACGGCCTTGCCCAGCACCTCCTTCCCGGAGCCGAGGGCGAGGACGTCCCCTATCTTGCGCGCCGGATCATCCCCGCGCCTACCTGCTATGACTTCGAGGGCCGCGTGCGCAGCGATGGCGGCCAGCGGATCGACCATCTTGCCGCCGAAACGATAGGCGATCCCCTGCTCTACTGGCGGATCTGCGATGCCAACGGGATCGAGCGCCCCGAAACGGCCACCCGCCCCGAGGGGCGCGAGATCGGCATTCCGCTGCCCCTCACGCGGACGGGAGGCCGCGGTGGCTAAGGGCGTCCAGCTCCAGATCCTGATGGGACCCGTTGCAGTGCGCCCGGCACCACGCGCCGTGATGGAGGCCTTCACGGGCGCACAGGTCACCCATGCGAGCGGCCAGCGCTCGGGCTTCCAGATCGAGCTTACATACTCTTCCACCTCACCCATCGCACGCGAGTTGCTGCCCGGCGGCGCGTTCGATCCGATGACGCGCGTCATCCTCGTCGCCTCCCTCAACGGACGCGACCATGTCCTGAGCGATGGCCCGATCAAGCGGCTCGACACGGTCGCGGGCACGCGTCCGGGCGAAAACAAGCTCACCCTCACGGGCGAGGACGTGACCGGCTACATGGACCTTGTCGAATGGACCGGCATGCCCTTTCCCGCCATGCCGCCCGTCGCGCGCGTGGCGATGATGATCGCCAAGTACGCCATGTTCGGCCTCGTCCCGGTGACGATCCCGCCGATCTTCTCCTCGATCAAGATGCCCACCGACAAGTACGCCCACCAGAAGGGCACCGACTTCGCCTATATCTCCGAGCTTGCGCAGAAGGCGGGCCACGAGTTCTACGTGACGCCCGGCCCGGTGGCCGGCACCAACACCGCCTACTGGGGGCCGCAGGTGCGGATTGGAGTGCCCCAGCCAGCCCTGACGCTCGACATCGACGGGGCCTCGAACCTCTCCAGCATGACCTTCTCGGTCGACGGCAACGCCGCCGTGGTGCCGCTCGCCCACGCCAAGATCGCGCGCGCCTCGGTGCCCGTGCCCCTGCCAAACGTCGCGCTCCTGAAGCCCCCGCTCGCCGCGCGCCCCGTCATGCCCACGAAGACACGCTGGCTGGAGAGCGAACGCAACGACCAGGCCGAGATCCTCTCACGCCTGATAGCCGGAGCCGGGCTGGTCGATCCGGTGACAGCCAGCGGCGCGATCGAGCTTTCGCGCTACGGCCAGCCGCTCGAGGCGCGCAAGCTCGTCGGTGTGCGCGGCGCGGGCCGGGCCAACGATGGCAACTACTACTGCCGCTCGGTCACGCACCAGTTGGCGCCGGGCAGATGGACGCAGGCCTTCCAGCTCGCCCGCGAAGGCATGGTCGCCCAGCAGGAGAGGATAGCGGTATGAGCGAAGGTCCCAGCTATTTCGGCAAGTACCGGGCGACGGTGCTCAACAACCTCGACCCGCAAAGCCAGGGCCGCATCCAGGTCCAGCTTGCCGACCGCTACGGCCTGTTCCCCTCGACCTGGGCCATGCCCGCCTTCCCCTTTGCCGGTGATGCGCAGTCCGGGATGGTGGCGCTGCCCGCGCTCGGCTCGATGGTCTGGATCGAGTTCGAGGCCGGCGATCTCGACTACCCGATCTGGACCGGCGCCTTCTATCCCGATCCCGCAGGCTTCCCCGTGCTCGCCATGGCCGGGCACACGCCTCTCACCCCCAACATCCACTTCCAGACCAGCACCGGGACCTGTGTGACCCTGTCCGACAACCCTACCCAGCAGGTCATGGTCAAGACCGCGACCGGGGCCATCATCAGCATTGGAGCTGCGGGCATGACACTCAGCAACGGACAGGGCGCGATGATCTCGCTCACCGGCCCTTCGGTCATCATCAACAACGGCGCCCTGACGATCACCTGAGGCCGCCCCACGCGCCCGGATGCAAAAGGCCCCGCAGAGCAACAGGAAAGTAAAGGAGAGGAGAAGCCCATGCCCGGACCGGTCCTGCACACAGGCGCCAGCGCCCAGTGCCCCCACGGCGCGCCGCTCCAGATCCTGGCCGCCAGCCCGCGCGTGAGCGTGGGGGGAATGCCTGTCGCCGTACTCTCCGATCCCGGCGTCATCGCGGGCTGCCCCTTCACCCTTCCCAACGGCACGCCCCAGCCCTGCACCACCACGAAATGGCTGGTCGCGGCCACCCGGGTCATGGCCAGCGGCCAGCCCGTGCTGATCAATCCGCTGACGGCGCTGTGCTTCTCGGCCACCCAGGTGCCGCAAGGCCCGCCGATCATCACCGGATCGCAAAGCCGGGTCATCGCGCAGTGACGCGCCTTGCCTTCCCCTATGGCTTCGATGCCCAAGGCCGCAGCCGCACCGTTGCCTATGCCAGCGACGCGCACCTGCGCGACATGCTGGAGCTCCTGATCCTGACCCGGCTGGGCGAACGGGTGATGCGTGCCGAGCTGGGCAGCCCTGTCCTGCAGATGGTCTTCGGCGCGGGCGAAGGCCCCGCCGCGCTTGCCTTGCAGGCCTCGCTCGAAGCGACCATCGCGCAGGAACTGGGCCACCTCCTCAAGCTCCATGACCTCACCACGCAGTTTCTGGACGCCGAAGGCGTGCTGGAGATCGTGGTCCACTTCGAGGCCCGCGCACGGCCGCAGGTCTCGCGTCTTGTCGTGCGCACGGACCTGCCATGACGATCGCGCGCATCATCTGCTGCGACCCACAGCGCCGCGCCGCGCTGCTGGCCCCGATGCCCCGGCCGATATCAGCGGGATCGACTACGTCGAGGTTCATGCTGGCGCCACCACCGCCGATCCCACGATCCTGGAAGTCGTGCTGGTCAAGCCCCTGCCCCTCCCGCTCGGGCGGATCACACCGGACAACCTGCGCCTGACAGGCGGCGTGCGCTTTGCCCCGCCGCGCGCCTCCGCGCCGGTCGAGCACGATCCCGATGCTGGCAGCGTCAGTCGCTGGCGGATCACGCTGCCCGGCGACCAGCCAACCGACTTTTCCAGCTACCGGCTCGAGATCGTGGCGGCCCCGGGAAGCGCGGCCCCGCCCGCCTTCCTCGATGCGCGCCTGGCGGGTGTCGATATCGACTTCAAGCTCGATTGCCCCGCCCCCGGCGACTGCCTCCCCGCCTGCCCGCAGAGCGACACACCCGCGCCCAGCACCGCGCGCTTCGATTACCGCACCCGCGACTACGAGACCTTCCGTCGCCAGATCCTCGACCGCATGGCCGAGCTCGTCCCCGGCTTCGTCGAGGACGATCCGGTCGATCTCACCACCACGCTCGCCGAAGCGCTGGCCGCCCGCGCCGACCAGCTCAGCTACCGGCTCGACTGGGTCGGGACCGAGGCCTTTCTGGGCACCGCGCGCAGCCGCGCGGCGCTGGCCCGCCACGCCCGGCTCATGGATTACACCATCGGCGAGGCCGAGAGCGCGCGCACCTTTGCGGCCTTCACCTTCACGCCCGGCGGCGCGATTGCGGACGGGCAGGAACTGCCCCGTGCCACCCCGCTGCTCCCGCGCCTGCCGGGGCGCGACGTGGTCATTCCCGCAAGCGAGGCCGCCCGCGTCCTCCCCACGGCCTCCCTTGTGTTCGAGACCGCCCACCCGCTCGCCTTGTGGAGCTGGCGCAACGAGGTCGCCTTCCACACCTGGTCGGACGAGCACTGCCACCTGCCACGCGGGGCCTGCGCGGCCACGCTCGTCGACGGCAGCGGCGCAGGCCCGGGGGGCCTTGCCCCGGGCGACTTCCTGATCCTCCTCGAGACCCGCTCTCCCACCACGGCGCGCGCGCAGACGCCCGCCCCGAGCATCGCCACGTGGTGCGCTTGACCCGCGTCACCCCGGTCAGCGACGTGCTGGCACCGGCCACACGGCTCGTCACGGTCGAGTGGGACGCAGCCGATGCCCTGCCCTTCGACCTCGTCCTCCAGCGTTCCCGTGACGATGCCCCGTCGAGTGCTGAGGCGCGGATCTGCGCCGTCGCTCTGGGCAATGTCGCCTTCTGCGACCATGGCCTGAGCTTGCCGCCGGTCAGCCTCGACCTCACCCCGGCGCAAGCAGAGGCGCTGCGCCCCGCCCTTTCCCCGCCTTCGCCCCCTGACGACCAGCCCTGGCGTCCCACGCTTGATGGCGGGCCCATCGCGCGCGTCCTCGCGCCGCCCATCGATGCCCGCGATGCCGCCGCCTGGCTGGACAGAGACGCGCGCGAGGCCGTTCCCGCGCTGGCGCTGGAGGATCCCTTCGCCCCCTGGCATCCGCGCACGGACCTCCTGCGCTCGGACCGCTTCGACCGCCATTTCGTTCTCGAAACCGGCCTTTCGGGGGAACTTCAGCTGCGCTTTGGCGATGGCATCAACGGCCTTGCTCCTGATCCGGGACACGCTTTTGCGCCAAGGGGCCGCGTCGGCGGCGGTGCGCGCGGTAATATCGGGCCCGGCACGCTCACCCACATCGCTCTGCCCGAAACCCTGGCGGGGATGAACATCACCGTCACCAACCCGCTGGCGGCGACCGGCGGGCGCGAGCCGGAAGCTCCCGAGGACATTCGGATCAACGTGCCCCGCGCCTACCGCACGCAGGAACGCGCGGTGACAGAGGCGGATTACGCCGCCGCGGCCTGCACCCATCCCGCTGTGGCCAACGCGCGCGCGCGAGCGCGCTGGACGGGTGCCTGGCAGACTATCGCCATCACCCTCGACCTTGCCGGTGGGCGTTCGCTGGACGCCGAGTTGAAGTCCGATATCGCCGCCCATCTCGAACGGGTGCGGCTGATCGGCTTCGACATCGTCCTTCGCGCCGCGCGCATGGCCCCGCTCCGGCTCGATCTTCACGTCTGCGCCGCCCCCGGCTTCGTGCGCGGCGAGGTGGCAAGGCAGGTGCGTGCCGCGCTGCGCCCAGCCGGCACGCACGGTCGCGCGGGCTTCTTCCACCCTGACAATTTCAGCTTCGGCGAGCCGCTCTACATCTCGCGCCTGATCGCGTTCCTCATGGCCCTGGAAGGCGTTGCGAGCGTAGAGGTAACCCGCCTTCACCGCACCGACCGGGCGAGCCAGGGCGAACTGGCCCAGGGCGTCCTGGTGCCCGGCGAGCTGGAGATCCTGCAACTGAACGATGACCCCAGCTTCCCCGAAGAGGGACGCATAGGCATCGACATGGGAGGCGGCGATGTCTGAAACCCGCGACTGCATCTGCGCAGCCTGCACCGGCGATACCCCATCGGGTGAACCACCGCGCCCGGCCGTTGCCGACCCGCTCCATTTCGCGCACGGCGCCATCCGGGCACGTCTTCTTGCCCGCATCGCATCGACCGAGCTGGGCGGGACGCGCCCGCTGGCCGGCCTCACCACGCGCGATCCCGCAGACCCCAGCATCGCTCTCATCGACAGTTGGGCGGGCGCGCTCCATGTCCTTGCCTGGAACACCCGCCGCCTGCACGAGGACGGCAATTTCCACCAGTCCCGCGATCCCGACGCGATGGCCGCGCACGCGGCAATGCTGGGCTACGAACCCCGACCACCCCTTGCCGCGCAGACCGTCCAGAGCTTCACTGTCGACGAGTTCTCAGGACTTGAAGGTCCCTTCCAGGTTCCAGTTGGAACCAGCATCGCGTCTGTCCCCGAGGGGGAAGAGGCTCCGCAGATCTTCACCACCGACGAGGCCCTCGAAGCCCGGCGCGCCTGGAACCGCATCCCGCCGGTGCGCCACCCGGAACCTCCCCGCTTTGACCTCGGCAGCCGCGAGGCGCTCGTCGAAGGCAATGCTGCGGGCGTGCAAGTGGGCGACAGCGTCCTCCTGGCCGACGGCACCGGAAACCGGACCAGTGTCCTCCTGGCCCGCGTCACCCAGATCGAGCCGGTCGCGGGCGGCGAAGCGCCTTCCCTGCGCACGCGCCTTGCCCTCACCGCGCCGCGCCGCCTCCAGTCGGTGTCCGCCGCAGGCCGCCCCGGCAAAGCCAGATCATCGTTCTGGGACGCCGCGCGGGTATCTTCGGAGCCGCCGCGCCGGACTATGCCCTCCTCCACCCGCAGGACGAACCGAGGCTAAAGGCACGTCGCATGAACGCGCCTGCCGCAACGGACCGGCAGGAGTGGCCGAACTTCGTCATCGCCGCTCCGCCCGAGCGCGACCCGGAGGCCGGGCGACTCGATCTCGATGCGGCCTATCCCGATGCCTTGCCCGGACGCGTCGTACTGTTCGATGCGGGAAGCACGCGCACCCGCGACAGCCGGAAGGGCACCGCCCCACAGATGCAGCTCGGCGCGATCACGGCCAGCGAGGAGCTGGCACGCAGCGACTACGCACTCGCGCAAAGGGTCACGCGCATCACCGTGGGCGGGCTCGACCTTTCAGGTGTCCTGCCCGGCGGCGCCAGCCGCAACGCGCGGGTTCGCGAAAGCAGTGTGCGGATCGAAACGCAAAGGCTCCCCCTCGTCGTCCCTTGGCGCGAGGAGCCGCTTCCCCGCCCCGGTGAGGACGACCGCCTGCTTCTTCAGGGCAAACATTCCCTGCCCCCTGGCCGCTTCGTCGTCCTCACCGGGCAGGACAGCGAGACGGGGGAGCCCGCCGCGCACGTGGCGCGGGTGAAGGCGGCCGAGATCATCGCGCCGGGACAGACGCGGGTCATCTTCGAGACTCCACTTGGCGGACGCGTCCAGGCCTCCAGCCTTGGCCTCCATGCCAATTGCGTCACGGCCTCCAACGCCCAGCTTGCCGCAGGCGGTCAGTGGGAGATCCTGGGCTCGGGCATGCGCGGGCTCACCCGCCCCGCCTTCCCCTTGGCACAGGCGCCGCTTGCCTACCTCTCCGCCGCCAACGCGCGCGGCTATGCCCCTGCCATCGAGGTGCGCGTCGACGGACGGCGCTACACCTGGTGCGAAAGCCTCTACGGGGTCGATCCGGCCGAGACGGCATACACCCTCGAAGCGCTACCCGGCGGCGGAACGCAGGTGCGCTTCGCCGGGCCTCTGCCAAGCGGTCTCAACAATGTCCTCGCCTCCTACCGTCATGGAGGCGGCGCAAATGGCAATATGGCCGCAGGCCGGATCACCACGATCCTCTCCCCCGTGGTCGGCATCGCAGCCAGCTCCAACCCGGTGCCCGCCGAGGGAGGCATGGAGGCTGAGACCCTCGCCGATATTCGCCGCGCCGCGCCGCGCAGCACCGCCGCGCTTGGCCGGGTGGTCTCCCGCCACGATTACGAGGCCTTCGCAAGGGGCTTTCGCGGCGTCGGCAAGGCGCTCGCCACCCAGCTCGTGGACGGGATCACCCCCTTCATCTGGCTGACCCTGGCGACGAGCGAGATGCAGACCCCCACCCCGGGCGGGGACCTCGAGACCGATCTCGCCCGGGCCCTTGCCGACGCCGCACCGCCCGGACAGATCCTGCGGATCGCAGGCTTTGCGCCTGAGCCTGTCACACTTGTCGCGGCCTTGCGGATCGACACCCGGACCTGGCGGCGCAGCGATATCGAGCAGGCCCTGCGCGCGCATCTTGCCGCGAGGTTCGGAGCCTCCGCCATGGACTTCGGCCAGCCCCTGCGCGCGAGCGCGATCCTGGCCGCGATCCACGAGGTGCCCGGCATCGCGGCGGCCCGCATCGAGACGCTGGACAGCCCCTCTGCCGTCCCCGGCCTTGCCGACATCCCCGCGCGTCTCCCGCACCGCGATCCGGCACGCGGCGAAGTCGTCACGGCCAGCCTGCTCTTTCTCACCCCCGAAACGATCCGCTTCACGGAGATGGCATCATGACCCCCCGCCCCAGCGCGAGCGCCATCGAGGCTGCCCTGCAGGACCTCTTCGGCCTGCTGCCTGCCCATCTGCGCAGCCCGATGCCACCAGCGGGCGGGCGCTGGAGGCGCTCTTCCAGATCCTGGCCGAAGGTGATGCCGAGATCGATGCGGCGATCACCGCGCTCTTCGACAACCAGTTCATCGAGACCGCCGATCCCGGGACCCTTGGCCACTTCGCCGCGCTTACCGACACGCCGCGCCTGACGCCGCTGCCCCACAGGAGCGGCCTGTCCGAACGGGCCTTCATCGCCAACGCGGTGCGCACCAACCGCGGCAAGGGCACCGCGCGCACGCTGGAGCAGCTTGCCGCCGATGTCACCGGGTTCGGAGCAGTCGCCGTCGAATACTTCCAGCGCCTCGCCAAGCTGCAGCACGCGCTCGACTTCGACCTGCCGCGCCCCGGCACCGCGCGCCTGACGCCCGGCGAGACCGCAGCGCGGGTCGGACGCGCCTTCGATCCCCTCCCCCGCGTGAGCGAGGTGCGCGCGATCGACACCGCCGCGGGCCGCTGGGGCCTTGGCAACGTAGGCGTCCACGTCGTGCGCTTCGCCACGGCGACCTGGCCCGCCCCTGCCGGAACCGGGATCCCGCCCGAGCGGCTGGCCGCCGTGCCCGAGGCCGGCGTCTGGGCGCCGGGCGGAACGGCTCAGGCCGGATACTTCCAGCTTGCCGCACAGGGCGAGGAACGGCTGTGCCTGTTCAACCCGGACCGGCGCGACATGGGCCGCTTCGCGCGTCCGGACATGACCGACTTGCCCGACCGGCTGCGCCGCCTTCCCCTGCATCTCGAAACCGAAGCGCGGCGCCACGCCGCCCTCGAAGGTCGCCCTTTCACCCCAGCCGAAGAACCCTGGTTCGGCAGCGATGGCGATCCCTTCACGATCTACCTGCGCCGCGAGGGCGAAACCCATTTCACCCCTGTCCCGCCGCCCGAAATCCGCATCGCCAACCTCGAGGCCGCGCCCTCCCCGGCCGGGTACCGTCCCCCCCGCCACACAGGCCCACAGCTGGGTCTCCCCCGGCGATCCCGCGCCCCTGACCCACAGCGCGGAGTATGCCATCGCCTGCGCCTTTGATCCCGTGACCGGCCGCCTCATCGTCGCCCAGCCCGAGCCAGGCCAACCCGAGGTCGCCGAAGTGCGCATTGCCCACAGCACCGGTCGCGGCGCGCTTGCCTGGGGCGGCCCTTATGAGCGCGGCGATGCCGACGTCCCCTTCGAACTGGTCGATACCGCGCACGAGACGCACTTCATCCGCATCGTCGACAGGCTCGCCGTGCCCGCAGGTCCCCCCGCAGCGCCGCGCCGCAGCGTGCCCACGCTGGAACAGGCGCTCGCGGAATGGGCCGCCCACGGCGCGGGCCACACCGGCTGGATCGTCCTCACCCGCTGCGACCGGGAACGGCCAAGCGGCGGCGCCAGCGCCTTCGAGATCGCGCTTCATCCCGAACGCACGCTCAGCATCGTCGCGGCGCAATGGCGCGAGCACGTCGAGGTGCCGGGGGGACCTCCCTTCGACCCGGCCCGCGCCGGCTTCCTGCTACGCCGCGAACGCTGCGCGATCCTGGAGGCCCCCGTTGTCCTTTCCGCCGCCTCCGCGCCGCAGGAGGACGAACGCGCCGGAAGCTGCCTGTTCGACGGGCTGGAACTGACCGGCGGCCTCGCCCTGCGCAAGGACGCCCTCGCCCGGCTGGACCTTCGCCACTGCACCGTGCGCAATCCGGGCGGGGCCGCCATCAGCACCAGTGCCCCGCTCGTCGGTACGCGGATCGCCGTCACCCATTCATGCCTCGGAGCCTGCCGCCTCGATTTCGGAAGCCAGAGCGCGCAGGGCCAACTTGCGCTTGCCGACAGCCTGCTCTTTGCCGACGGGGCCTCCGGGCCGGTCCTTTCCGCGCGCAGCTGCACGGTCGAGATGCACGGCGTCAGCGTACTGGGCGAAGCCCATATGCGCAGCCTTGATGCCACCAACGCGCTTTTCACAGAGCCCGTTCACTGCACGCGCCGCCAGGCCGGGTGCCTGCGCTACAGCCACGTCCCGCCGGGCTCCACGACCCCGCGACGGTTCCGCTGCCAGCCCGACCTCGCTCTGGCCCGGCGCGCCGAGGCGAAGGGCGCGCCCCTCACCGCGACCGAACGCGACGCCGAGATCCTGGGCGCCCGCCCCCTGTTCCTCAACACCGAGGCCGATGCCCCGGGCCTCGCCATGCTCCATGCCCTGTGCCCGGCCGCGGTGGCGCTGGGGGCGAAGGCGAAGCCGAAATGGGAGCCTTTTCTTACACCGCATCGCGCCTGCGGCTGCGCAACATGGCGGCGCTCTTTGATCGCAGTGTGCCCTTTGCCGCCCGCGCTGCCCTTCTCGACGACACCCAGTCCCGCCTTTCAGCCGAACAAGGACACAGGCCATGACCCAGCGCAGCGACAGCACGCGCACAACCATCCCCACCGGCGAGGCCCGCCCCTTGCGCGACGTGCGCCTCAACCAGGGCCAGGTCCTGCTCGACACCGACCTCAACGAACAGGGCCGGTTGCTGCTGGAGCGGATCGAGACCGAAACCCAGGGCACCCTGGGCGCGCCGGGGCGCCTGGTGATCGCACAAGGAAGCTCGGCCTTTGCGCTCACGGCCAGTGGCTCCGCCTCGTCCTTGGCGGACATCACCATCGGGGCGGGCCACGGCTGGCTCGACGGCTGGCAGCTCGACAATCCGCACGAGGTCACTCTCGCCAGCCAACCGCATCCCGTGGAGGAAGCCGATTTCGGCAGTGGCGGCGCGCTCGCGATCAAGGCCCTGGTGCGCTACGTCGATCCGGTCGAGGAGCCTGCGCTTGCCGATACCGCGCTCGGCAATGCGCAGGCCTCGGGCCGCACCCTTGTCGACTGGCAGGTCTTCCCCCTCCCGCTCGACGAAGACGGCGCGGCAAGCTGCACGGCCGCTGCACAAAGCCCCGCATGGCAGGCGATCACCGCCCCTTCGAGCGGGACGCTCGCCTTCCGGGTCGAGGCGAGCCCGGCCAGTCTCGATCCCTGCTCGCTCACGCCCGAGGGCGGATATGCCCGCCTGGAGAACTTGCTCTACCGCATCGAGGTCCACACAGGCGAAGTCGATGCCGTAGTGCCGGACGTCGATGGTCCGCGTTTCGGCCTCGAGGGCCTTCGCATCACCTTCTCCCGGCGCAACGCCAGCCTCATGGCCCGTGTCACCAAGGTGTCAGGGACTGAAATCACCGTCAGCCCCGCCGCGCGCGATCCGCGCAGCTGGTTTGCGCCGGGCCAGTACGCCGAAATCGTCTCACGCCACGACGACCTCGACACCCGCTCCGCCAGCGCCGCCCAGCGCCTCTTCCGCATCGCTGCGGCCAGCGACACGCGCGTGACCCTGGAAGCCAGCCCCGCGCAGCTCGCGGCGAGTGGCATCACCGCCGATGGCGACTGGTATCTGCGGCTGTGGGACGCCTTCCCTGACGGTTCCGGAACCCGGACCATCGCGCTTGATGCGAGCGGCCTCTCGCAGGTGATCGATCTGGGCGATGGGCTGGCGGTGCAACTGGGCGGCGGCAGCGCGGCCCGGGTGCGGCGCGGGGACTTCTGGACTTGTGCGGCCCGCGCCGACGGGACGATCGAATGGCCCATGTCTTCTGGCCAGTTCGCAAGGGTCACGCCGCAGGGCCCGGAAACCCGCTACGCGCTGCTGGGCACCTATGCGCTTGCCGATAGCGCGCTCGTACTTGGCGATTGTCGGGTGGCTTTCGCGCCGCTCACCGAACAGATCCAGGTGCTTGCCCTTGGCGGCGATGGGCAGTCGGTACGCGCCGATACGCACACGAACGCCCTGGTTGCCCTGCCCTCGGACCTGCGCGTCGGCGTCGTGCGCGGCAGCACCCCGCTCGCCGGGCAGACCATTCGCTTTCGCGTGATCGCAGGCGGCGGCGAACTGGGCGCAGGCAGCCAGACCCTCGATGCGCTGACCGACGCCGAGGGTGTGGCCCGGGCAGCCTGGTCCCTAGGCCCCGACGCACCGGCGCAGGAGGTCGAAGCGGTGCGCATCGATGCGCAGGGAAATGCCACAAACGCTCCCATCCGCTTCACCGGCTTTCTCGCCCGTGCGGATGAAACCGCCTTCGATCCCGCCAACACGCCCTCGCTTGCCGGGGCCTTTGACGTCCAGCAGGCCATCGAGCGGCTCGCAGGCCAGGGCCAGATCGGCTGCAGCACTTACGTGATCCAGGAAGGAAGCGACTGGGTCGCCGTGCTCGAAGCGATCAAGGAGGGCGAGGATGCCAGCATCTGCTTCCAGCGCGGCACTTTCGCGGCCACGAAGCCGGTGCGCCTTGCTGGCAAGGGGCACCTCACGCTCCACGGCGCGGGTCCGGGCACGCTTATCCGTGTCGAGGGCAGCGAAACCGCTCTGGAGTTCGTCGACTGCGCCTCGGTCGAGTTGTCGGCCCTGCACGTCTCCGCGCCCACGCCCGGCGACAGGATTGCGCAGGCCAAACACCGTGGCGGGACCCTCACCATCACCGGTTGCCGCGACGTGAAGGTCACCGACACCACGCTCACCTGCGGCGCGAGCAGCTCGCCGCAGCGCTGTGGCCTGCGCATCGCGGGCCAGCCCTTGCGCAACGTCGCCGCGCACGTCAGCCGATGCACCTTTCGCACAGGCTACATGCAGGACGCGCTTCTTGTGAGCGATTGCGAGCGCGTGGATATCCAGGACAACACCTTCGAGGCCCTGGCCCGGCCACAGCGCTTCGACTTCACGCACCTCGCAAGTGACCCGCGCTGGAGCGCCATCGCCGCGCGCAGCCTTATCCGTGCGCTGGAGGAAGCGATGCCTCCGGCCTCCGGGAACGGCCCGGTCGTGAAAGGCCTGCGCTACACCGTGCGCCTCACCAGCACCGTCCCCCAGGCCGAATGGGACGCCCTGGTCGAAGCCGATCCCCCCAGCGCGCGTGACGAACGCACGGAAACGGCCTTTGCCGGCTATGTCGAACGCCTGCTCGGCAAGGCCCTCGTGCAGCCCACCTTGCTCCCCAGTTTCGAGGGCAACCTGCGCACGCTCACCGCCTCGCTGGGACCACGCGGAGCTCCGCAATTGGACGAAGCGATCCGCCGCAACATGCTGGCGAGCGCGATTGCCGTGGCCCGCCCGCTCGCCCCACCTCAGGTACCGGGCCTGCAGGCTGTCTGGCTCAGCGCCAACGGCCAGTCCGTCCGCTTCGAATCGCCGCTTGCGCCAGGCGATTGGCAACTCGCCCTGAAGGCCAGCGGCGAGGGCAGCGCAATCAAGGACCATGCAAGCTTTCGCAAGGTCCTCCACCGCATTGCCCGAAGGCTCATCGCCGATGCGGCCTTTGCCGAGCGGATGGCCTCGCTACGCCCTTGGCGCGCCGGCTACGCCGCCGCTCTCCCTTCGGTTGCGAACCAGGCGATAGCCTGCGTCGGTCGGGCTCTGGGCAAGGTGTCGATCGCGAACAATTCCATCGCCGACTTCCAGACCGGCATCCGCGTGGCGACGAGCCACGGCACCTGGACCCGGCTCTACCGCCGCGGCGGCCGGCACACCCGCCTGGCAGCCCGGATGGTCGACGTTGTCGGCAACGAACTGCGTCTGCGCCCGCCCGGCCCCGGGACCGAGCTCCTGTTCGGCATGTTCTTCGGCAATGCCGACACCCTGCGCATCCACCGCAACGACGTGCACTACGCCGACGACCGGATCGAGGAAGGCAAGCGCAACGTGCTCGACTACAAGGAGGGCATTCGCCTGTTCGGCCATTTCGGGCGCATGGTGAACGTGAAGGACAACCACGTCACCATCGCCCCGCGCGCAATCAGGATGACTTGGGACACGACGCAAGGCGTTCTCGAGACCCATTGGCCCTACAACTGGGTTTTCGCCGACAACATGGGCAGCGTCCTCGACGATCACCCGTGCGTCTACCTCGAAGTCCCCGAACTACGCCGCGTCGAACTGCGCCATAACCTTTACCCCAACAACCAGTCGTGACCCTGAAAAACCGAGTTGAGAAGACGTTGGAGAACGCGACTTGGCTGGAAACGAAAAAGGCCCGGAGCAATCCGGGCCTTTTTCGGTTTGGCTTCACCTTGAACAAGGTGAATGGTGCCAGAAGAGGCATCACATTCGAGCTATTTTTCCGCGCATTATCTGCGAGTTATGAATTTGGCCTTCTTCAAAAAGCCCTCAAAAGGCCCCCAAAAATCATCTAATGCATTGGTTCGATGCCTTTTTCAGGACTCGGAATCGTAACAGCGGCTTCGGATTGCAAGGTAAATCAACGTCCGCTTTGCGCCCCGATCTCGGTCATTCGAGATCGTGTCAATTCACCTCGCAAACCGCCCTTTGTTCCGATCAAACAGATGCGAACTGAGCGGTTGGGTGTCCGCTGTACAGGGCGACCTATTTGCTCCACGAGCTTCAGGGCCTACCCCTTCGCACTTGCAACATTTAGATTATAACATTACGGGCCACTAATCCATCGGACCCGGCCGCGCCGGGTGGCTCGGCCCGGCGCCTATCCCCGGGACAACCTTTCAGACCGGCATTCTGGCCGCACAAAGTGTTCGCAGCTGAGCGATGCTTCCCCGCATCGTGCCGGTCGTGTGAGTCGTGTTAGGGTTCACATGTTCGATATTTCCACGCTCAAGCGTGAATGGCTTTCCAATCCCCGGCGGGACATTCTCGCCGGCATCGTCGTTGCGCTTGCGCTCATTCCCGAAGCTATTGGCTTCTCCATCATTGCCGAGGTCGATCCCAGGGTCGGCCTTTACGCGTCGTTCTCGATAGCGGTCATCATCTCGCTCGTAGGCGGACGACCGGGCATGATCTCGGCAGCCACCGCAGCTATCGCGGTTCTCGTTCTGCCGCTGATCCAGCAATACGGCGTCGAATACCTCTTCGCAGCCACGATCCTGATGGGCATCATCCAGGTCATCGCTGGTTTCCTGCGGCTGCACTTGCTGATGCAATATGTGTCGCGCTCTGTGATTACCGGCTTCGTCAACGCGTTGGCGATCCTGATCTTCATCGCGCAGCTGCCGGAACTCACCGGCGTGTCGATGCTGACCTACTTGCTGGTCGCCGCGGGGCTGGCGGTGATTTACCTCCTTCCGCGGCTTACGAAGGCAGTTCCCTCCCCGCTGGTTGCAATCGTCATCCTGACAGCGGTCGTCTACTACATGGGCATGGATGTGCGCACCGTAGGCGATATGGGCGAACTGCCCTCGTCGCTGCCGTCGTGGCTGATCCCCGACGTTCCGTTTACCCTTGAGACGCTGCAGGTCATCCTGCCGTATTCGGCAACGATGGCGGCGGTGGGCCTGCTCGAGTCCATGATGACCGCCCAGATCGTCGACGATCTGACCGATACGGGGTCCGACAAGCAGCAGGAAATGAAGGGCCAGGGCATCGCCAACTTCTTCACCGGCTTCCTCGGAGGCATGGGTGGCTGCGCTATGATCGGCCAGTCGGTCATTAACGTGAAGTCGGGCGGCGAGACAAGGCTCTCGACCTTCGTATCGGGCGTCTTCCTGCTGTTCCTGCTGCTTGTGCTCGGCCCGCTGGTCGCCATCATTCCGATGGCGTCGCTGGTCGCGGTCATGATCATGGTATCGATCGGAACCTTCTCGTGGCGCTCGATCAAGGACATCCGAACAAATCCCTGGCAATCGTCGGTCGTGATGATCGTCACCGTCGTTGTGGTGGTGTGGACGCATGATTTGGCGCAGGGCGTGCTCGCAGGCGTGATCCTTTCGGGTCTGTTCTTCGCCAGCAAGGTGAAGCGGCTCTTCACGGTCGATACCGACCTCTCGGCCGACGGCATGACGCGGACCTACCGCATTGCGGGCCAGGTCTTCTTCGCGTCTTCGGACCGCTTCGTGGAGGCTTTCGACTACAAGGAAGTGCTCGACCGAGTGGTGATCGACGTCAGCCGCGCGCACTTCTGGGACATTTCGGCGGTGGGAACGCTCGACAAGGCAATCCTCAAGTTCCGCCGCGAGGGCACGGCAGTCGAGGTGCGCGGGCTGAACGAGGAAAGCGCCGCGATGATCGAGCGCTATGCTATCCATGACAAGCCCGGCGCCGAAGCGCAGCTGGGAGGACACTGATGGGAGAGAAAGCAATGGAAAATGTCCTCGCGGCGATCGACGCGTCGGCCTACGCCACCAGCGTTTGCGGCTATGCCGGTTGGGCAGCGAGGCGGCTGTCCTTGCCGGTCGAACTGCTCCACGTCGTCCAACGGCAGGATGCCATCACGGCGCGCAAGGACCTGTCCGGCGCGATTGGCCTGGGCGTCAAGAGCGACCTAATGGAGGAGCTTGTGCGCCTTTCCGAAGAAGGCAGCCGCACCGAAATCGAGAAAGGCCGCGTGTTGCTGCAAGCAGGCGAACAACTGCTGCGCGGTGCGGGCGTCACCGAGGTATCGACATTGCACCGCCACGGCGGCGTGGTGGAGACGATCTTGGAGCGCGAGGATCACGCCCGGGTGGTGGTGATCGGCAAGCGCGGCGTCGGCCATGAATATGCCTCGGACCATATCGGCTCGATGATCGAGCGCGTGGTGAGGGCGAGCGAGAAGCCGGTGCTGGTCGCCTCGCGCGAGTATGCCGAACCAAAGCACATCGTCTTCGCCTATGATGCCAGCCCCGCCGCAGAGCGCGCGCTGGAGCGTCTGGCCAACTCGCCGCTGTTCGACGGTCTGCCGGTCACCATCGTCATGGCAGAGGCGGATGGCGAAGCGCAGCGTGAGATGCTGACCAGGGCAGAAGCGGCATTCGCTTCCGACCACCCCGTTACCGTCGTGATGGAGCGGGACAAGGCCGAAAAGGTCATTCCTGGCGTCGTTGCCGCCTCCGAGCATTCGCTGCTTTTGATGGGTGCCTATGGCCATTCGCCCATACGTCGCATGATCGTGGGCAGCACGACCACCGAAATGGTTCGCACGGTCAAGGCCCCGGTGCTGATGGTGCGCTGACGTGTCGATCGATCCTGCCACGTTCCGCAATCTCTTGCTGCAAAGGCTCGCCGAGCTAGACGAGCAGGATCGTATCTCCGCGAATGATCGCGACCCAGTCACGTTGGACCAGGAGAGCGTAGGTCGCCTGTCCCGCATCGATGCTATGCAGGTGCAGGCAATGGCGCTGGCGCAGGAACGCCGGCGCAAGGTCGAACGCGCAGGCATCGCGGCAGCTCTCCAGCGGATCGAGGAAGGTGAGTTCGGTTATTGCATCGAATGCGGCGACGAGATTGCCGAGGGCCGACTGCGGAACAATCCGACGGTGGTAAAGTGCCACGAGTGCGCTGCCGGGAATACCTGAGGCGGGGCGGTTCACGGTAGCTTTACCAGAGCCTGTCAAGTTCTTCAGCCATGACAGCCTATATCGAAAGCGACGGATTACGGCTGCGCCGCAAGGTGCGGGCCGTTGTATTGAACGAAGACGGTGAGGTGCTGCTCGTTCGCCCGCATGGATACCGCGATGGTGAATGGACACTCGCAGGCGGCGGGGTTGAGGACGGAGAGTCCCCGCTCGAGGCCATGCGTCGTGAACTGGCAGAGGAATTGGGCGTAGGTTTGGAAGCTGACCTGTCCGAATTACCGGTCACCAATCGGTTCGTCTATTCCGCAGAGCACAAGGCGAAACGGAACCTCGACCATGACGGACAGGACGCGGTTATGTTTTCGTGTCGGATCGGCAAGAAGACTCCCCTCCGATTGCAGGCTGAGGAGGTAGCGGACGCGAAGTGGTTTCCCGCGAATGACGCATGTGCTGCCTTGCCCGTTAAGCCTCAGCGTGATGTAATGGATGCGTGTATGGCCGAGATCGCAAAACGCGCCAGCGGTCGGTGAAAGCGACTTCTGCTGACCTTCGCATAATATGGTTGCAAAGGCCTAGACTGGCATCGCCAGGTGCCGACCGGCCTTGCTACGATGAACGTAATGCATTCGCCGAGATATCCTGTTCGGGATCATTGAGCTTCCCAGCTTCCTTGCGCTCCGAATAGCGGTCCACGAGTTGCTCGGCATGCGGGCGTAGTAGCACTGTGAACCGAACGAGTTCCTCCATGACATCGACAATGCGGTCGTAGAGCGAGGACGGTTTCATGCGGCCCGCCTCGTCGAACTCCTCGTATGCCTTCGGCACGCTTGACTGGTTCGGGATGGTGAACATCCGCATCCAGCGCCCGAGCAGCCGCAGCGTGTTGACGGTATTGAAGGACTGCGATCCGGCCGACACCTGCATGACTGCCAGCGTCCGCCCCTGGGTCGGTCGCATGCCCCCGATGCTGAGCGGCAGGTGATCGATCTGGGTCTTCATGATGCCGGTGATCTGGCCGTGCCGCTCCGGGCTGCACCACACCATGCCCTCGGACCAGAATGCATGCTCGCGCAGTTCGTGGACGGCGGGATGGTCATCGCCACCCACCTGATCGGGGAGCGGCAGGTCTGACGGATCGAAGATGCGCGTCTCGGCGCCGAACAGCCGGAGCAATCGCGCGGCTTCCTCTACCGCAAGGCGCGAATACGAGCGCTCCCGCAGAGAGCCGTAAAGCAGCAGGATGCGCGGCGGTGGCTGGTCGTCACCGAGACCTTCGGCAGGGCGGGCATGGACGAAGGCCGGATCGAGCGCCGGGAAAGTGTCGGGATCGGGCAAGGGACGCAGACGGGACAAGGAAATTCTCCGAATTCGGGTCGTCAGCCACGCGGGCCGAACAGGATGATGGCAGCGCCGGCGAGCACGACCGCGCCGCCGATGAAGTCCCACCGGTCGGGCGCAGTGCCTTCGACAATCCACAGCCACAGCAGCGACGCGGCAACATAGACCCCGCCATAAGCTGCGAAGGCGCGACCTGCAGCGTCAATCGGAACGAGCGTCAGAAGCCATGCGAACAGGGCCAGCGACACCATACCTGGAAGCAGCCACAAGGGGCTCTTCTCCAGCCGCCACCAGGCCCAGAATGCGAAGCAACCGGCGATTTCGAACAGCGCCGCGAGCGGATAGACGAGGAACAGCTTCATGCGAGGCTCAACCGTAGGGCGAGCGCCGCCAGGGTCACCAGCAGGATCGGCGTCGTAAGCGTGATACCGACACGGAAGTAATAGCCCCAGCCGATCTTCACGGCCTTCTGTCCCAGAACATGCAGCCAGAGCAGGGTCGCGAGGGAACCGATCGGGGTGATCTTCGGCCCGAGGTCGCAGCCGATGACGTTGGCGTAGATCATGGCGTCGCGAACCGGGCCGGTGGCACTCGTGGCATCGATCGACAGCGCGCCGACGAGGACGGTCGGCATGTTGTTCATGCCCGAGGATAGCACCGCGGACAGAATGCCTGTTCCGAAGGCCGCGCCCCATATGCCGCCCTCGGCCGAGCGCTCCAATAGTCCGGCAATCGCGGTGGCAAGCCCCGCATTGCTCATGCCGTAGACGACCAGATACATGCCGAGCGAGAAGATCACGACCTGCCAAGGCGCTTCGCGGATGACTTGGCCTGTGGGAATGACGTGGCCGCGCGCAGCAATAGCGATGAGCGCCAGCGCGCCGACGGCAGCGACCGCGCTGATCGGCACGCCGAGCGGATCTAGCACGAAAAACCCGATCAGCAGCAGGGCCAGCACCACCCAGCCGGCGCGGAAGGTCGCCCGGTCATGGATCGCTTCTGCCGGAGCGCGGAGCTGTGCGACGTCGTAGCTGGCCGGAATGTCCTTGCGGAAGAACAGCAGAAGCGCTGCCAGCGTGGCGGCAATTGCGGCCAGGTCCACCGGCACCATGACCAGCGCATACTCGCCGAAGCCGATGTCGAAGAAATCGGCCGACACGATGTTGACGAGGTTGGATACGACCAACGGCAGGCTCGACGTATCGGCAATGAACCCTGCCGCCATGACAAAGGCCAGCGTCGCTTTGGCGTTGTATCCTAGCGCCCTGAGCATCGCGATCACGATCGGGGTCAGGATCAGCGCCGCGCCATCATTGGCGAAGATCGCGGCTACCCCTGCACCCAGCAATACCACGAGCACGAACAGCCAGCGACCATCGCCGCGCCCCCATCGCGCCACATGGAGCGCCGCCCATTCGAAGAATCCGGCACGATCTAGGATGAGGCTGATCAGGATCACCGCGACGAACGTGCCGGTCGCATTCCAGATGATGTCCCACACCACCGGGATGTCGGCGAGCGAGATGACGCCGGTGGCAAGGGCCACCAATGCTCCGCCCAGCGCGCTCCAGCCGATTCCGAGCCCGCGCGGCTGCCAGATCACCATCGTGATGGTGACCACGAAGATCGCGATCGCCAGCAGCATCAGGCGATACGCTTGCCTGCCACGTCCACGATCTGCTCGCCGTCTTCCTTGGTGAAGGCGCCCAGCTGGGGACTTGGCATAATGTCGAGCACCGCTTCGGACGGACGGCACAGGCGAACGCCCAGCGGGGAATCGACGAGTGGTCTGTTGATGAGGATCGGGTACTCCATCATCGCGTCCACCAGCGCTGTATCGCTCAGGCTCTCATCGCCGAGCCCCAGTTCCGCATAAGGTGTGCCCTTTTCGCGCAGCAGCTCCCTGGGACTGAGCCCGGCGCGCTCGATCAGGCTTTCGAGCATGGCGCGCGAAGGTGGCGTCTTCAGATACTCGATGACATGCGGCTCGATTCCGGCATTGCGGATCATCGCCAGCGTGTTGCGCGAGGTCCCGCATTCGGGGTTGTGATAAATGACGATATCGGTGGTCATTCAGGATTCCTGGGCCTTAGCGCTCGCGCCTTCTTCGCGGCCGATGGCGGCCAGTTTGCTGCGCACAGACATTTCGTCGATGCTCTGGAGCGGCAGCATCAGGAAGAGTTCGATCCGGCGTTTAAGATAGCTGAGCGCATCGACGAACGCCTGCCGCTGGCCATCGCCCTCGACTGCTGCGGGATCCTCGACGCCCCAATGCGCGGTGAGCGGCTTGCCTGGCCATACCGGGCAGCTCTCGCCCGCAGCGTTGTCGCAGACGGTGAAGATGAAATCGAACTCGGGTGCACCGGGCTTGGTGAACTCGCTCCAGTTCTTCGAGCGCAAGCCATCGGTCGGATAGCCGAAGCTATCGAGCACCTCGAGCGACATCGGATGCACTTCACCCTTAGGTTGGCTACCCGCGCTGTAGGCACGGAAGCGACCTCCGCCCATCTTGTTCATCAACGCTTCGCCCAAGATCGAGCGGGCCGAATTACCCGTGCAGAGGAACAGGACACTATAAGTCTGGTTAGGCACTGTTGGCTCCATCAGCAACAATGGGAGAGTTCGGCCACGAGCGGCTCGCAAAGCTCTGCGCGGCCCTCGCAGCAGTCCTTGGCGAGAAACAGCATCAGGTCGCGCAGGACCTCGATGTTCGCGCGCTGGATCATCTGCCGTCCCCGCTTTTCCGGCAAGACGAGGCCAGCGCCGACGAGGATCGCGAGATGGCTTGAGAAGGTGCTTTGGGTGAGACCCGAGGCGTCTACAAGCTGGCCTGTAGAAAGCCCTTCGGGCTCGCTGCGCACGAGACGACGAAACGCGTCAAGCCGCGTTGGGTGCGCGAGCGCGGAAAGTGCATCGAGTGCTGAGGCCGACTTCATTCATCGACAATTATCGATGGATTGCGAGGCCGTCAATTCCCATCGAGGTTTTTCGATGGATTGTGACGTGACCCCCAGCTTTCCCCCAGCTGGGATTAGAGCCGGGCAGTTGTTTTGCGCATAAGCGCGGTTGAAGCAATGGGCTGCGTAGCGTAGCCCGTAGGGCGTAGCGAAGCAGGCCATTGCTTATCCAGTTCAGCGGCGAACGCCGCCGGTGTTGCGTAACCGAGAGACGAGTGTGGTCGCTCCCGATTGTAGTCTTCGACCCAGGCCGCGATCTCGACACGGGCATGGGTCATGCTCAAGAACAGCGTCTCGTTGAGCAGTTCGTCGCGCATGCGGCCATTGAAGCTCTCGACGTAAGCCTTTTGCATCGGCCTTCCGGGCGCGATGTAATGCCACTCCACGCCGACCTCGCCGCACCATGCCAGCACAGCGTTGCTGGTGAGCTCGGTGCCATTGTCGCTGACGATCATGCCGGGCTTGCCGCGCTGTTCGATCAGTGCGGTCAGCTCGCGAACGACACGGCGACCAGAGATCGAGGTGTCCGGCACCGCTGCCAGGCACTCCCGGGTCACGTCATCGACCACGTTGAGCACCCGGAACCGTCTTCCCGAAGCCATCTGGTCGTGAACAAAGTCCAGGCTCCAGCGCTGGTTCGGCAGCGCCAGAACCGGAGCAGGTGCCCTTGTGCCAACAGCACGCCTGCGGCTTCGTCGTCGCCTCACTGCCAGCCCTTCTTCCTTGTAGAGCCTCTGGGTCTTCTTGCGGTTGATCATGATCCCCTCCCGGCGCAGCAGGATATGCAGACGGCGATAGCCGAACCGGCGACGCTGGTTGGCCAGCTCGCGCAGCTTCTCGCGAAGCTCGGCATCATCGTCCCGGGTGGAACGGTAACGCACGCTTTTGCGATCAGCATCGATAACACGGCACGCCCGCCGCTCGCTCATCCCGTGGCACACCTGGAGATGAGCAACAGCTTCCCGCTGCGCGGCGGGCGTCAGAACTTTTTTGCCAGAAGATCCTTCAGAGCAGCCTTGTCCAGCATCGCATCGGCCAGCAGCCGCTTGAGCTTGGCGTTCTCGCTCTCGAGCTCCTTCAGTCGGCGGGCATCGGACACTTCCATCCCGCCATACTTCGACTTCCAGTTGTAGATCGTCGCTTCAGATACACCGTGCCGCCGGGCCAGGTCAGCGGTCTTGGCTCCCGCCTCCGCTTCCTTCAGCACCCCGATAATCTGCTCTTCTGAAAACCTCGTACGCTTCATCGTCTGTCCTTCCTTCAAGGCCAGACTCTAATCGCTCGTGGAGGAAAATCAGGGGGTCACGTCAATTGTGGTCAGTTTATCGCAAATGATGATTGATTCTAGAGCGTCGATGCTCGGATCAAACCGGTTATAATACAAGACCGGACTGTCAGTCGACGGTCCAGAACCAGTCATTAGATAGTCGCCCTCACATTTTATGCGGACTTTGTAACGGGCCTCGGCATCGGGCGCGACCAGCCTTCTGGGTCCCCCTTAGAAAGTTAAGCAGCCATCGACGAAGCTTTTTCAGGAATCAGAACCAGCAATTATCTAGCTTTGGCATCGCGGATGCAAATCCGCAAAAACGGTCAGCCAACCATCTCCGCACAGCCGTCCGATCACGTTTTTATCCCGCAAATGCACATTTCCATAAATTGCGGGATAAATACGCCCGGAGCATCTATTGGCCCATCGTAACCTCGTCGCGCACCTCCGGGCTGATAGGACGCTCGACCGCCTGTTCCGCTTTCTGCAATAGCTCTGGTGTGAGATCGGTCGTCCGCGCGGGGAGTGGCGTGCCGTCGCCCATCTCACCGTTCCTTTCGATGTCTTCGATCAGCAACTTCATCTCTGCAATTTCTTTGACCTGAGCCTCAATGATCGAGTCCGCCAACTTGCGAACACGCGGATCGGTGATCTCAGCCCGCGCACTCGTCATGATTGCGATCGAATGGTGAGGGATCATAGCCGACATGTACTCTTCGTCGTTGACGGTCGCCTGGCTGCGGACCAGCCACAGCGCCACCGCAAAGACCAGCGCGCCTACGCCCAGGATGATGAAGTTCTTGGTCTTGTCCTTGTACATGCCCCACATGAAGAGGAGCATGACGATCATCATCATGCCGCCCATGACGAACGTCATCCAGAAGCGCGTCTCGCTCCAGAACACGTGATCAAGCTCGTATGTGTTTAGATACATCAGGCCGAACATGATCGCGGTCGACGTCGCCACCATCGCCATGAAGCGCCAGTAGTTGCCTCCACCACCGTTCTGCTGGTGATCCGCGCTGTGGTTGTCGGCCATTCAATCCTCCTGTTGGCTCATCGTCTTGTATACGTACTGGGCTGTGCAGCTGATCAGGATGAAACCTGTCAGCGACGCGATGCCCGCAATCACCCTGAGGTGATCGGTTGGATAGATGTCGCCCAAGCCCACTGTCGTCACGGTGATCAGGGCGAAGTAATAGTAATCCATAGCCGACATGGCCGGTTCCTTGGCGAACCCGCCAAGACCGAGCGAGGCGGCCCATGCAAAACCGGCCGCGAAAACAACGGCTACCATCATGTAGCTGATGAGAACGAGCAAAGAGCCGCCCGTTAGTCTCAGACCGGTCGGCGCAAGCCCCGGCGGTGAAAGCTTCTTCGCAAGTCTCAGCATGGCCAAGTGCAAGATCAGTGACGCAATAAAGAGTGAAATCCCGATTGCCGTTGCCGCGATCATGCCCGACCTTCGCTCAAGGTTGGAAGTTTGAGCCCACGAAGACGCAGGGCATTGGCGATGACCGACACCGACGAGAGGCTCATGGCCGCGGCAGCGATCATCGGATTGAGAAGAAGGCCAAAGGCGGGAAACAGCACGCCCGCCGCCACCGGGATGCCCAGCGCATTATAGCCGAACGCGAACACGAGGTTTTGGCGAATATTGCGCATGGTGGCGCGCGACAGCACGATAGCTTGGAGCACACCGGTCAGGTCGCCGCGGACCAGCGTGACACCCGCGCTTTCGATCGCCACGTCGGTGCCGGTTCCCATTGCAATGCCGACATCCGCAGCCGCCAGCGCTGGCGCATCGTTAATGCCGTCCCCCGCCATTGCAACGCGCTTACCGGAGGCCTTGAGCGCCTCGACTTTGCGATGCTTATCCTCGGGCGAGACGTTTGCCTCGACCTCGTCGATGCCGAGCTGGCGGGCCACGGCTTCGGCGGTGGCGCGGCTATCGCCGGTTAGCATGACCACTTCGATCCCGCGCTCGTGCAGCGCCCGAATGGCCGCAGCGCTTGTCGGCTTGATCGGATCGGCGACCGCGATCAGCCCTGCCGGTGCGCCATCGGCGGCCACGAACATCACGGTCTGGCCTTGGGAGCGTCCGGCTTCTGCGGACGCGAGCCATTCCGCATCATCGATACCGAGTCGCCGCATCAGTTTCTCGTTGCCAATGGCGACTTTCTGCGGTCCCACGCGCGCCTCGACACCCTCGCCGGTAGTCGACAACAGTTCCGACGCTGCCTCGAACGCCACGTCTCGCGCCTTGGCGCCTTCAACTATTGCGTGGGCGAGCGGATGCT
Organism: Novosphingobium sp. MBES04; assembly: GCF_000813185.1. Taxonomy (NCBI): domain Bacteria; kingdom Pseudomonadati; phylum Pseudomonadota; class Alphaproteobacteria; order Sphingomonadales; family Sphingomonadaceae; genus Novosphingobium; species Novosphingobium sp. MBES04. The sequence goes on from NZ_DF850488.1 coordinate 540,839, forward strand.
CGCTCCCCGCTTCGACTGCGGCAACGGCGGAAAGGAACTCGGCCTCGTCGAGGCCCACTCGGGGAGTGACGGCTACGAGATCGGGCTTGCCCATGGTGAGAGTGCCCGTCTTGTCGACCACCAGCGTGTCGATCTTCTCAAGCGTCTCCAGCGCCTCGGCGTTGCGAATGAGGATGCCGTGCTGGGCGCCCTTGCCGGTCCCGGTCATGATCGACATCGGCGTTGCAAGGCCGAGCGCACATGGACAGGCAATTATGAGAACCGCGATCGCGTTGACCAGCGCATAGGCAAGCGCGGGGAATGGCCCCCAGATTGCCCAGACGATAAACGTCACGATCGCGATGACGACGACGGAAGGCACGAACCAGGCCGCGACCTGATCGGCCAGACGCTGGATAGGTGCCCGGCTGCGCTGTGCCTCAGCGACCATCTGGACGATCTTGGACAGCATGGTGTCCTTGCCGACGGCGCCAGCGCGCATGACGAAGCCGCCGGTCTGGTTGACCGTTCCGCCGATCACCTGGTCGCCGGCCTTCTTGGACACGGGCAACGGCTCACCGCTGATCATGGACTCGTCGATCGCGCTCGCGCCTTCGGTCACTTCGCCATCGACCGGCACCCTGTCACCCGGGCGGACGCGGAGCATGTCTCCGCTCGCCAATTGGTCGAGGGAGACTTCGCGTTCATCGCCACTGCCGAAGATCTTGAGCGCGGTCGGCGGCGCGAGTTCAAGGAGCGCGCGCAAGGCACTCGAGGTCGAGCCCCGCGCCCTGAGTTCAAGCACCTGGCCAAGTAGGACGAGCGTGGTGATGACCGCCGCCGCCTCGTAATAGACGCCGACGCGCCCCGAGTGATCGCGGAAGGCGGGCGGGAATATGTCGGGCAGGAGCGTTGCGACGACACTGAACAGGAATGCGATCGCAACGCCGAAGCCGATCAGCGTAAACATGTTGAGATTACGGGTCTTCAGCGACTGCCACGCGCGCTCGAAGAAAGTCCAGCCGCCCCACAGAACCACTGGTGTGGCGAGCGCCAGCTGCGCCCATTGCGCGCGTGCCGGTTCGATCAGCCGGTCGAAGCTGATCCCGGGCACCATGTCGCTCATCGCGTAGACGAACAACGGCAGGGTGAAGAGCGCGCTGATCCAGAACCGGCGGGTCATGTCGACGAGTTCGGGGTCGGGTCCATCTTCGAGGCTCACCGTCTCGGGCTCCAGCGCCATTCCGCAGATGGGGCAGCTTCCCGGTCCTACCTGCCGGATCTCGGGATGCATGGGACAGGTGTAAGTCGTCCCTTCGGGAACGTCTGAAGTGGTGCCAGTTTTCTGGACAGGGTGTTAAGCTACTCCCGACCTGACGGATTGGTACGGGAATGAAGACGACAAGGAAGCGCTACAGCGCTGATTTCAAGGCCAAGGTTGCGCTGGAAGCGATCCGGGGCGATCTGACGCTGGCGGAGCTGGCAGCCAAGCATGGCGTGCACCACACGATGATCGCGTCCTGGAAGCGGCAGGCCATCGACGGGATGGCCGGCACGTTCTCCGGGGCTGGCGATGCCGGCAAGTCCGTCAGCGAGAGCGAGGTGGAAAAGCTGCACGCCAAGATCGGGCAGTTGGTCATCGAGCGGGATTTTTTAGCGAAAGCCTTCGGTCGATGAGCGTGGACCGGAGGCGGGCGATGGTCGAAGCTGCTCACCACCGCCTGTCGATCACGGCGCAATGCCGCCTGCTGCGGATCAGCCGCTCGTCCTATTACTATGTCCCGGTGCCAGAGACGGATGAGACGCTGGCGCTGATGACAGTGATCGACGCGACGTTCCTCGACTGCCCGTGGTATGGCAGTCGTCAGATGGCCCGGCATCTGCGGCGCGCCGGACACGAGATCGGTCGTCGTCGGGCACGGCGACTGATGGCAATGATGGGTCTGACACCGATCTACCAGCGGCCGCGCACGAGCGATCCGCACCCGCAGCACCGGGTCTATCCGTACCTGCTGCGTAAACTGGCGATCGAACGGCCCAACCATGTGTGGTGCGCCGACGTGACCTACATTCCGATGCGGCGCGGCTTCCTGTACCTGGTCGCGATCATGGACTGGGCCACCCGCAAGGTCTTGGCCTGGCGGCTGTCGAACACGATGGATGCGGGCTTCTGCGTCGCGGCACTGGAGGAAGCGCTGGCCCGCTACGGCAAGCCCGAGATCTTCAACACCGATCAAGGCAGCCAATTTACGTCGCAAGCCTTCACTAGCGTGCTGCGCGACGCCGAGGTCCGCATCAGCATGGATGGCCGGGGCCGGTGGATGGACAATGTCTTCATCGAGCGGCTCTGGCGCTCCCTGAAGTACGAGTGCGTCTATCTCCATGCCTTCGAGACTGGTTCCGAGCTGCGCGCTGGTCTTGGCCGATGGATTACCTATTACAACACCCAGCGGCCGCACTCGGGCCTTGCCGGGAGAACCCCGGTGGAAGCCTATCGGCAGATCGGACGATCAGATCATGGGGGGCATGCCCCCCATGATCTGATAATCAAACAGGCGGCATGAACGACAACCGGGATTAGCTTAACTCAGCCGCCAAACTGTCCAAGAAGGCGGGACCATCTCAGTCCTCGACCTGCTTGAGATGCGCTCCGGACAGATAGTGTTCCGGATCGACAACGAATTTGTCCTTGCACCGCGCCGAACAGAAGTAGTGCGTCGCGCCGTCGTGCTCGGCGATATGCGTAGCACCCTCGATCGTCACGCTCATGCCGCAGACAGGGTCGATGGCGGTAGCTTCACCTTGGCCTTGGCCTGCGTGGTGGGTGTCGCAACAGCTCATGGATTGGCTCCTCTGCTTCGCAGGTGCGTATGACTGAAATCAGGGATAGGACGCGAACACCTCGCGGCGGCCGCTGCCGAACGCTATGACCTGATAGGGTTGCACTTTGCCCCCCGCTTCCATGCCGGGCGACCCGAGCGGCATACCGGCGACCGCTAGCCCTTCGACCCAGTCGGGCCTTTCCGCGAGCAGACGCTCGACGTCCGCGGCAGGCACGTGGCCCTCGATGACGTATCCATCCGCAATCATGGTATGACACGAACAAAGGTCATCGGGCACGCCGTTCTGCGCCTTTACAGACGCCATGTCGGGGTGATCGACCGTGGCGACTTCATGCCGGTCGCCCTGCCGCATGTGCGCGGCCCAGGCTTCGCAGCATCCGCAGCTGGGATCGCGATACATGGTGAAGCTGGCTGCCTGCGCCGCGCCCGTACAGGCTGCGAGCAACATCGTGCCAAGTATGGGGAGAAGCGGGCGACGGGTCAGATTTCTGCTTTGGCTCATCAGTTGTGTCCCATTGCTTTCATGTCTTCGTCGGACATGGTGGACATGTCGTGGCCGGCATGCGGATCAGCGGCGGGCGTTGCGGCGGCCGTCGGCGTCGGGGTTGCGACAGGTGCCGGCGCAGCCTTGCGAGCGGAAGGCGCGGGCGTGCGGGTGGGAACCGATGCGGCGACTGGCGTGTCATCTGTCGGCTCAGCGACCAGTTCGGTGACCGGCTCGGAAGCAACCGGAGCGGGCGTGGCGCTAATTGAATCAGCTGCCGGAGTTTTCTCTTCCACCGGAGCGGCGGCATCGCCGCAAGCTGCCAGCGGAAGCAAGAGCGCTGACGCAAGCAACGACTTTCCGGCGAATGCGACAGAATTGAAACGCATGGCAGGCTCCTTCAGAGTTTGAGATGATTGAGGCCGTGAGCGAGTTCGCCGCCCATGTAACCCTGAGCGATCAGCAGTGCTGCAATCGGGAAAAGCGTGAGGCGAAAAGCAAGGCGAGATTGCGGATTTTGAATCGCGATCCACGCTGCCACCAAGCCGAGGGCTGCGATCAGCATCCCGTTCCAGCGGTGAAGCTGCATAACGGTATCACCGCCGAACCACAGTCCGGTATGTATCCACCCGAACAGCGCTGCCACGACAGCTCCCGCAGCACCGCCGTAGATCATAATCTTCACGGCCGCTTCGCGTTCTGAAGTACGGCGGAACATTATGAACGTCTCGATAAGCGCAGCCATCAGCAAGAGCGCTATCGGGAAGTGGACGGTTGCCGGATGCAGGCTCTTGAGAGCGCCAACGATGCCTTCACTCTCAGCTTGCTCAGCATCATGGCCTTGCGTGGTTTCGTTGGAAACTGCGGTGCTGCCCATCGCTTCCATATCGTGGCCGGACTGAGCATGGACCGCTGTGGTTTCAGCAGGATGCTTCGCCTCCTCACCTTGCTTTTCGTCACCGTGTGCGAACGCAACCGTTGCCGAGAGGATGAGGGCCAGGCTGACGAACAGGCGGAGAACGGAGTTCACCGCTTGGCCTTCTCAAAGAGGTCCACCAGTTCGCCGAATTTCTGTTTCTGTTCGTCAGCGTCACCGCTGGCGATCGCCTCTGCCACGCAGCACGCGGCATGGCGCTTGAGAATTTCGCTCTCGGCACGGCCAAGGGCAGCCTTGACCGCCTGGACCTGGTTGAGGACATCGATGCAGTAACGATCGTCTTCGATCATCTGCGCCACGCCGCGCACTTGCCCTTCGATTCTCCGAAGCCGATTGACGATGCGGGAACCATCGGTTGCTGACACGTTTAACGCTCCATCTGTCAGAATACCCTGCGGGGTATCTTGCAATACTCCTGGGGGGTATATATGACAAGGGCAGAAGGAGTTGCAAGACCCATGTCTCAATTGCTGGTTTCCCGTCGAAGGCTGATTGGAGCAGGAGCGCTTGGCGCAGGTGCACTGGCCTTGCCCGCCTGGGCACGCGGTGCCGATCTGCACGGCGGTGGATCGATCCGCCCCGGCTTCGACGAAGTGTCAGGCCGCGACATCGCGCTGACCATCGGCGAAGGACCTCGCGTGGTTCAGGGTCGACGCGGACACGCAGTCGCCGTAAACGGTAGCGTGCCCGGTCCGCTGGTGCGCCTGCGCGAAGGTCAGCCGGTTCGCCTCGCGGTCACGAACACTCTTGATGAGGACAGCTCGATCCATTGGCATGGCCTGCTGCTGCCGTTCCAGTTCGACGGCGTTCCCGGTGTCAGCTTCCCCGGAATCAGGCCGGGCGAAACCTTCGTCTACGACATCCCTGCGCTGCGACAGAGCGGCACATATTGGTGGCATAGCCACTCGGGACTGCAGGAACAGGCCGGACATTACGGCCCGATCGTGGTCGAACCGTCCGGCACGGACGCCGTGCAGGCGGACCGCGACTACGTGCTGCTGCTTAGCGATTTCACCCCGCTTCACCCGCACACGATCATGGATAAGCTGAAGAAGGGTGAAGGCTACTTCAATTACCAGCAGAACACCTGGACCGACGACTATCCGCTGTCGGGCGAGGACCGGCGGATGTGGGCGCGCATGCGTATGATGGCAACCGACATTCTGGACGTGACGGGATCGACCTTCACCTACCTCGCCAATGGGCGCGGCCCGGAAGAGGGTCTCGAGTTCCTGTTCAACCCCGGCGAGCGGGTGCGGCTGCGCGTCATCAACGGCAGCGCGATGACCTTCTTCAACGTCCGCATTCCGGGCGTGAAATTCTGGGTGGTCGGCGCCGATGGGCAGAGCGTGCGCCCGGTCGAGGTCGAGGAGTTTCAGATCGGCACTGCGGAGACCTATGACATCGTCGTCGAGCCGACCGGCGAAGCCCGGACGATCGTGGCCGAAAGCATGGACCGCTCGGGCATGGCTGTGGCGACCCTCGCCTCGCGTCCCGGCGCGCGGGCACCGGTCCCGCCCTTGCGCGATCCGCCACTGCTGACGATGGCGGACATGGGCATGAACCACGGCTCGGGCGGAATGGACCATGGTGGCGGCGACATGGCCGGCATGGATCATTCGGCCATGGGCCATGACATGTCATCACAAGGTGCGACCGCCGACCAGATGGCCGGAATGGATATGAGCGGCATGAACATGCGCGACACATCCCTTCTTCCGCCTGACGTGAAGGTCGGGCCCGGCATCGACATGGTGTCGATGAACCCGGTCGACCGCATGGGTGATCCGGGTCTCGGCCTGGACAACGTTCCCCACAAGGTTCTCACCTACAAGGATCTTGTTGCGCTCGAGCCGAACGACGATCTGCGCCGCCCGTCACGGAGCATGGAGATCCATCTGACCGGCAACATGGAACGCTACATGTGGTCGTTCGACGGCAGGAAGTTCACCGCCGTGAGCGACGACCCCATTCGCTTCGCTTACAACGAGCGCGTCCGCGTGAAGCTCGTCAACGACACGATGATGGCACATCCGATCCATCTGCACGGGCATTTCTTCGAGCTGGTCAACGGCGCGCCTGCCGACCGGCAGCCGCAGAAGCACACGGTGATCGTGCAGCCCGGCGGCAGCGCGACCTTCGACCTCACCGCTGACGAACAGGGCGACTGGGCCTTCCACTGCCATCTGCTCTACCACATGCATTCGGGCATGTTCCAGATTGTGACCGTCGCCAAGCCGCCTTCGGCTCCCGATGTGAAGCGGGTGGGAGAAGACTGATGCGCCTGATCGTCGCCATGCTCCTAGCGGGCACCGCCACGCCGGCCTTCGCGCAGGACCATTCGGGCCACGCAATGCCCGCCGCGCAGTCACCAGCCCAGACCGAATGCGAAAAGGAAGCCGCCCGCCATCGTTCTATGGGTCATGCGGTACCCGAAGGGGCGTGTGAGCCCACTACGCAACCGAGCGAAACAGCCTCGGCCGACTTGCACGAAAGCCACTCCGGCATGGATCATTCGCAGATGAAGCATAGCCAGATGGAGGGAATGGACCATCCAGCGATGGACCATTCCAATATGGAAAGCATGGACCACGCGGCGATGGGCCATGAAGGGATGCAATCGTCCGGCCAAGCGCCGATGGACCATCAGGTGATGGACCACGGAGCGATGGAACATGGAGCCATGGACCATGGCGCTATGGACATGCCCTCCATTCCGCAAGGACCGCCTCCGGCTGCGGCGGGATCGGGACCGCCTCGCGCCGCCGATGCGATCTGGGGTGCGGACGCAATGCGCGCCTCGCGCGATGCTCTGCGCGCTGAGAACGGTGGGATGAAGGTGTTCTGGTTCCAGGGCGACCGTGCCGAATATCGCGCACGCGAAGGTGGCGATGGTTACCTGTGGGACGTGCAGGGCTATTACGGCGGCGACCTCGACAAGTTCTGGTTCAAGAGCGAGGGCGAAGGTACCTTCGGGGAGAAGCCCGAGTCCGCCGAAATCCAAGGCCTTTGGAGTCACGCGATCGGTCCTTGGTGGGACCTGCAGGCTGGTGTCCGACAGGACCTGACCGGCCCTGAACGGACCCATGCCGTCCTCGGCGTGCAGGGTCTTGCGCCTTATATGTTCGAGGTCGACGCGGCCGCTTTCCTGTCGACCAAGGCCGATCTGACCGCACGAGTCGAAGCCGAACTTGACCAGCGCATTACTCAACGTCTCATCCTCCAGCCGCGCGCCGAGGTGAACCTGTCAGCGCAGGACATTCCCGAACTGGGTGTCGGAGCTGGTCTCGATTCCGTCGAACTGGGCCTGCGGCTGCGCTACGAATTCGCCCGTGAATTCGCGCCCTATGTCGGCGTCGAACAGGAATGGAAGGTGGGCCAAAGCGCCGACTATGCCCGCCTTGCAGGCGAAGATCCGAGCGTGACCAACTACGTCGTAGGCGTCCGGTTCTGGTTCTGAGGAGGTAAACGATGAGGTTTACAGGTTTCGCGGCTGCGGCTGCAGCGGCACTCGGTGCGTTCGTCCCTGCGGCACACGCTCAGCATGCCGATCACGCCGATCATTCGGCCCATGGTACCCAAACCGCAGCGCCGGACGCGCTCAAGCAGCAGGCGAAGTCCGTGCTCGTTGCCTACCGCGACGCACTGGTTGCCCGCGACGAGGCTGCCATGCGTATGCTGTTTGCCGCGGACTCCTTGGTGTTCGAGAACGGCAAGGCCGAGGACACGTTCGCGCAATACATGGAGCACCACCTCGGCCCGGAGCTCGGCGAAATAACCGAGTTTACATCACCAATCCGACGGTGAACGTCCGGATGGTCGGTCATGTGGCGTTTGGTCATGAAACCTACCACTACCGGATCGCCCTCACGGATGGTCGTGCAATCGAGCGCGACGGGGTTCCTACATCGGTCCTGACTCACGAGGATGGCGCTTGGAAAATCCTCCAGTACCATTCCTCGTCCCGCGCGCCGCGCCCGAACTGATCGAGCGGCCGCTTCCGCAATGACAAGCCAGCGTTCGCGCAAACTGCGGCTGCACATCTTCGGCAGCAAGGTCCACAAGTGGCTCGCCGTCTTCGTCGGTGTCCAAGCGCTCCTGTGGATGGCAACCGGGACGATCATGTCGTTCCTGAAGATCGAACACGTCCGTTCCGAGCACGTGATCTCGCGCGAGCCGTTACCCCTGGGTGCTGACGCACCGCTACCCGCTTGGGCAACGAATGACGGCGACCTGGTCTCGGCAACCACGAAGACCGTCAACGGAAAACCGGTGGTCGAGTTGAAGCGCGTCAATGGCAGCGCCACGCTGCACGAAGCAATGACCGGACGGATATTGTCGCCGCTCTCCCGCGACACCGCCGAGCAAATCGCCTCGGCTGCCTGGACGGGGCCCGGCAGCGCGATCAGATCCTCGAAGTCCATCGAAGCGCCGGTCGGCACCGAATTCGGTGGGCCGTTCCCTGCCTGGCAGGTGCAGTTCGCCGATCCGGATAGCACGCGCCTCTATGTCGATGCATCAACCGGCGCGGTTCTTGCGGCGCGGAGCGACACCTGGCGCTTCTTCGATTTCGTCTGGGGGCTCCACATCATGGACTGGACCCAGCGCGACCGGATCAACAGCTGGTGGCTGCTTCTGTTTGGCATCGGTGGGACCGTCATCGCTGGTTCGGGGTTCGTTCTTCTCGCCAATCGCCTTCCCAAACTGCATAGAAGGCGAACACCAAAATGATATTCTGCAAGTCCGTGCTGGGACGTGAACAAACCTGACAACGCACTGGCTATTTCTTCAGGTCGCTCGATCAGCAATTCGAATGATCGCACTCCTTCCGGCTAAGATTTATCTTGCGCTGACCGTTCAATGCCAGGTTCGGCTGAGTTTGCTTGGCCGGGCATTGTTGAAAGGTAATCCACTATCGCGGGAATGCTCTGCTCGCCGACAGGTGCCTTGTAGACATCGCGCATTTTGATCACGATCTCGCGCCACTTGTCTTTTGACAGCGGCGGTTGTGTCAGTGCCATGCTCGCCGAATGGCACGACGTGCAATTGGCGTTGATAACATCTGCATTTGCTCCTTCGGGATATTGTTGCTCATCGAATGGCAGATCGATCGATTCAGAAGTAAGTGTGAACCCTGCCACGGAAACACTCGATGCTTGCGGCACAGTCTCGGACGTGGGTTCACGAAGCTTGGTTGGTCGCGCGCCAGGCGGTCCGATGATTATCAGAGCAATGGCCGTTACACCTACTGCACCAAATGCGAGCGTTCCGATCGGAGGGGCTTTCATGGCTCTTTCCTCTTACGACGCTACGATCGTGGTGATTTCGATATTGCCGCGCATGTAGCCACCCGAATTCCAGATTGGCTGCATCGGCTGGGAAACACCGTCGGTATTCCAGCAACGCGACATCAGTTTGACGGACCCGGGTCCGGGGAGCGGAACTCTCGCGTCCCATCGGCGGAAGCTGTACTTGCCTTCGTCGGGTCCGAGCTGTGTCTGATACCAGCTTCGCCCACCGTCGGCAGAAACCGCCACTCTCGCAACACCGCAATCTCCTCCCATGGCAATTCCGCCCAGAGGAATAGTCGGTTCATAGGCAATGGCCTGGCCATCGCCGAGGCTGGTTACCCAGGAACGTGGCACCATTTTATTGATGGGCACGGTCTTGTAGCCTGTAGCACCAGGCTTGACATCGGCACGGGGTGTGTCGGGTATCTTGTACGCCTTCGCCATCCAGTATTTGTCGTCGGGTCCCGGCAGGACCTCGATGGAACTGAGCATCTTCACCCAATAGGTCGAGTACCATCCGGGCACTATCAGACGGCAGGGAAAGCCATTGAGCAGTGGGAGTTGCTCTCCGTTCATCCCGAAGGCGATCATGACCTCTCCGTCACGGGCGTGATCGATCGCGAGCGATTTGAAATAGTCCGGACCATCGGGAACCACCGGCTGGTCGAGCCCGCCGAACCGCACCTGCGCCGCCCCGGGCCTGACCCCGGCCAGGTCGAGCACGGAACGCAGGCTGACACCGAGCCACTTGGCGTTCCCCATCGCCCCGTTGCCCCACTGGGCGCCCGGCACGCGAGGCACAAACAGGCCCCGGCTGTTTCCCGAGCACTGGTTGACCGCGGCATACTCGATCCGCGGCAAGCTCAGAAGCCGATCAAGACTGATCGAAATCGGCTTATCGACGTGCCCGGACACCTCGAGGCGAAATGAGTCGACATTGATCGACGTGGGGATATCGGCCCAGTGCCAGCGCACGTAGAACTGGTCGTTGGGCGTGAAAACAGACTTGTCGAACACCTCCATGGGCGTTTCGAGCAGCGGGGGATGGATCCGCTGAAGGATCATCCGGCCCTTACCCGGAAAGGCGTCGGTCACCGGTCTGTCCGAATTACCTCCCGGTAAGTGCAGGTCCACCAATTGTTGCGCGAGCGCAGGAGCTGCCGCGAAACCTGCTGTGCCCAGAACTGCCTGCGCGAGAAATCTTCTCCGGCTCGTTTCAGTGGCTAGCTCGCCGTCCAGTGACTTCATTTAACTCTCTCCAACCCGGCTTATTACTTGCGCTATGACATCCGTGATCTGCAAGCGATCGGTTTGACCCAACCGATCCAGAAGCCTGATCAATTGGTGGCAGCGATGCAGGGTGACACGAACAGGTTTCCGCGCCAGGCACCGGCGACGGTCTTCGCGCCGACCAGCAACCACATGGCTCCAAGTGCAATCGTGAGCACCGTTCCCGCGACGTCGAAGAAGACAAGGTTCAAGGTGGTGCCGAGGCGGAAGGTCGCTACCGTGTAAACACCGAGCGGAAACGTGTAGCCCCACCAGCCCAGATTGAACGGCACCCCGGCACGCCAGTAGCGAATGGTAATGAGCGTTGCGAGGAGCAGCCACCACAGACCGAAGCCCCAAAGTGTCAGCCCCGCGATCACGCCGATGCCCTGGGCCGTTTCACCAACCGCGCCCAGCCCGTGCTGTGCCATGATCTGCGGTGCGTCGCCGCCAAGGACGAGCATTCCGAGTGCGCCGGTGCCGATCGGGCCGAGTGCCAACCAGGATGATGCAGCCATGCCCTCATGAGGCAGCTTGTGCAGCGCCATCCGCAGGATCAGGATTGCGAGGAGTCCGAAGGCGACCGGCACCGAATATGCCCACAGCACGTACGATGTGGCCAGAACGATTAGCTGCGCCTGCGGATCGGCGAGATGCGGCGCGAGCAGGCCGCCGCTCGCCCCCGCGACTTCTGCCGCCACGACCGGCAGGAGCCAGACGGCGGTCATGGCATCGAGGCTGTGCTGGTGCCGAGTGAACATAAAATACGGTATGAGCACGCCGCACGCGAGCGACATTGCGACATCGATCCACCACAGGACATGCGCCACCGGCACGATTGCGTCGCCGAAGCGTGCAATGCCGAAAGCGAGACAGCCATTGATGATGGTCGCCAGGCCCATCGGAATGGTCCCGATGAACATCGAGACGGTGTTGTGGCCGAAGATGCGCCGCGCTTCGTGCCCGAACATCAACCACCGTGCTGTATAGAGGACGGTAAACAAAGCGAACAATGCGATGTTGAAAAACCACAGTGCTTCGCCGACGGGCGTCAGAATATGTCCCATGCCGGGGATCTGCGGCAGTGCCAGCGCAAGGATGCCGGTTCCCATGGTCGCGGCGAACCAGTTCGGCGTGAACTGCCGGATCATCTCGCGGGGATGATCGAGATGTGCCAGCGGGCGCTGGCCGCGAAGAATGCCCTTGAGGTCGTTGGTCACGGGCGTTGCTCCTTGATGAGATCGGTCAGCGCGTCGGCCGCGCGAGTGCGATAACGTTCCTTGTGCCGCAGCGCATGAAAGGGCCGGTCGGGAACGTCGAAAGGCAGTTCCACAAGATCGCCGTTGCCGAGAGCTCGCCCAACGACCAGCCGCGAGAGCGCGGCAACGCCGGCGCCTGCCTCGACCGCGGTGCGGACCGCTTCGTTCGATGGCAGCGTCATGGAGATCGCCAGCTGAGCCGGATCGATATGCCGCGCCTGCAGGACCTCCTCGAACGTGGACCGCGTTCCCGATCCCTGCTCGCGCACGATCCATCGGGCTTCGCGCAGCCAGGCATCGTCGATGTTGGTCACCCGCTCTCGTCCCACCAGGACCATCGGGTCATGCCCGACCACCCAATGGGCAAGCGCGGGATCGTCGATCGTCCCCTCGACGAAGCCGAGTTCGGCCGCGCCGCTCAACACCTGCATCGCTGCTCCCTCGGTGTTGTCGATAGCAAGCTCCACGGCGATCTTCGGATACATGGCGTTGAAGGCGGCAAGCTTGCCCGGCAGCCAGTAGCTGGCGATCGTCTGGCTCGCGACCAGGCGCAAGGTCCCGCGTTCAAGGCCGCCGAACTCGGCAAGCATCATCTCGGCATGGGCGGCGCGTCCGACCACCGCACGCGCTTCTTCGAGAAATGCGCTGCCAGCCTCGGTCAGCTGGATGCCGCGACCGACACGGTGGAACAACGGCACGCCATGCCGCGCCTCGAGCGTCGCAATGGCCCCTGACGCCGCCGACTGGGTGACGTTGAGGTCCTGTGCTGCTTGGTGACATGCTCGCGCTCGGCCACACCGATGAATATCCGTAACTGTTCAAGGGTCATGTTCGATCTCCTGCCGGTATCGATACCGTCGTTCGATCAATCACTCCAACAGTTTGATATGAACATTCCAATCGCCATTTATGATTGATTGGGTTGCGCGCTTTGCTTTCCAGCGCGCGCGATCACCTGATCGAGAGTGGCCCGGTCGATCGCTCCAGGCACGATGATGTCGCCAATTACGATGCCGGGCGTGCCTTGCAGCCTGTAAGAGCGCGCAAGCGCGTCATTCGACTGGAGGATTGCATCTATATCCGATGCTTTGGCGAACAGATCCTGATGGAGGCGGTCCAGGTCAAGGTCGGCGGTTCGGGCAGCCACTTGGAGATCGCTGCGCGACATACGCTGGGGAGCTGTCATGAGGGCCGCGTTAAAATCTGCGTGTCGATCCTGGAAATTGCTCGCGATCGCCCAGCGCGCGGCTTCAACTGACTCCCGCCCCAGAACCGGCCAGTCCCGATAGACGATCCGAACTCCCGGATTGTCGCGGCGATAGTGTTCCAATGTGGTGTGAAAGGCGCGGCAATGGCCGCACCGATAATCGGAAAAGACCGTGATGACGGTTGCAGCTTTTGCCGGGCCTGCTGCTGGTACGGGTGGGCGTGCAGTGGATACGGGATCGCGCGCGGGCTCTGCCTGGCCGCATCCTGCGGTAAACAGAAGAAGTGTCGCAAACGCCGCTGCGGATTTTCGGATCGGTATAACAAACATCGCCGATCCCTAATTGCTCAAAGATCGGTTCGTCCAAACGTGAATAGCGATCATTCCAATCTGGCAGCGGCATCTGACAGCACAGTCCGGATGCTTTGTCCGATGCGCGGCGATGTGCAAACGTTAGCTGGGCTCGGGTGTGGCATGTAAAGGATAGAAACGTCGGGGCGCTGAATGGCAATCACCTCACCGGCTTCACTTGCCACTTTCCCGGCGAGCACGACCACCTGAACTCGAGGCAGGATAGCAAGAAGACCGGGAAGCAGATCCAGACCCTCGGCGATTTCCGCCCGCCGCAAGCGGCGGTTGATGGCGCCCGGTTCGTGAACGACCCAGGGTACGCAATTCCACAGCAGCATGTGCGACCGCGCGATGCCCGCTTCGTCGAGAAAGCGCGAGAGATTGCGCTGCGTGCCGCTGGGATTGTCACGCGAAACGAAGCGGAGGGCCGAGCTTCTCTGACCTCGCATTGCCCGCGGCGTCTCCAGCAATATCAGCAGCCGGGCACACGCGCCGCCATCGAATGGGTCGAAATGGGGCATCGCCCTGCCCGATGCGACAGTTTCGCGCCATTGCTCCAAGGGTGCAACGTGAGGTTCGCTCAGTCGGCGCGCGCGCTGTTTCATATCTGCGACCATTCATCATTCTTTCGGATTGGAACAATTGGAACGATCGGTTGGACCGATCATCGGCCGTCCACCATCTTTGCCTTGTTCGGTTCGTGCATCCCGCACGAGTTGAATTGGAGACATCACGATGGCCAGCCTGCCTGATAAAGTCGAGCTCGCAGTCCAGCCACTGCAGCCCGCACCTCGCCCAATGCTGACGCTGGTTCATACCGCGGGAAACTACGATGCGATCGAGAGAACCGCTCCCGGCGTAGCTATGCGCGGAGTGCATCCCGGTGCGCTCGTGTCGCTCGTTGGATTGTATGCCGCGATGCTCTCCGGGTTCTGGATTTTCTTCGCCCGCAGTCCGGAAGCGGCGCTCGTCCTGGTCATGGTTACCGTGCTTATGCTGGTCTACTTCGCTCTCGTGATCGGTGGCATCCTGGTCGCAGACGCGGTCGATCCTGCCGAACCTCAGCGCGGGTTCGGGGCATTCCTCGAGGGCCGGGTTGAAACCCTGACCGAATTGATCACGGGGAAGCAGGCGCTCATGCAGATGCTCTTCCTGCCGGCGTGTATGGCGGTGATGGCTATGACGATCGGGATCATCGCGCGGCTCTCGCTGGCCGGGTGAAAGGCCACGCTTATATCCGAACCTCCGTCATGGTTGCGAGAGCAACCCTACGCTCCGAATGGACACCGCTGGAAGGGGAACGATCGTAAAGCCGAAAGCTTGAGATATTCGATAGGACAACAGACCATGCCCCTGAGATATACCATTGTACCGGCCGCACTTCTTCTCTCGGCAGCAGGACCGCATGCGCAACCGCCTGGTCCATTCTATTCCGAAATGGACACTGCGATGTCTCGGATGATGGCGCAAATGCACGTTGAACCAACGGGAGATGTCGATCGTGATTTCGTCCGGATGATGGTCCCGCATCACCAGGGTGCAATAGAGATGGCCGTTGCTCAGCTGAAATACGGCAAGGACCCCGTGCTCAAGCGCATCGCACAGGAAATCATTATCGAGCAACGCCAGGAAATCGACGTGATGAAAATGGCCGTGGGCGATCCGCTGCCGCCATCCAATCCCGTGCCGACGCAGCAGCGAAAATCGAACCCGTGAAACCAGTGAAGGGGTACTATCCGTGAAAACAATCATCGCCGCCATGATCGGCACAGCGTCTCTCCTTGCCTCCTCTGCAAATGCCCAGGATCGACCCCAAATTCCGTGGGGCGAGAGTGAAGCTCAGACCGGCGCGGATCGCCTCTATACTGCCGACCAGTTCTCCAATACCGTCACTGTCATCGATCCCGTCGAAGGCAAGACGCTGGGGATCATCAAACTGGGTGAATTGCAGCCCGCCAATTTCGGCGCGCTCTACAAGGGACAGCTGCTCGTCCACGGCCTTGGATTTTCCCCCGACGGAAAGACGCTGGCGGTGGTTTCTGTCGGATCGAACTCGGTGACATTCATCGATACGGCAACCAATACCGTCAAGCATACGACCTATCTTGGACGCAGTCCGCATGAAGCTTTCTATACGCGCGACGGGAAAGAAGTCTGGGTCACGGTTCGCGGCGAAAGCCACATCGCCGTCCTCGATGCCAAGACTTTCGAGGTAAAAAAACGGATCGATACACCTGAAGGTCCAGGCATGCAGATCTTCTCCATCGATGGAAAATACGGCTTCGTTTGTTCGTCCTTTACACCCGAGCTCGTCGTATATGACGTGGCTTCACATAAGGAGGTTGCGCGACTTGAGCAGCCCAGCCCTTTCTGTCCAAACCTTGCGGCGAGCCCCGATGGAAAACAGCTCTGGTACACTCTGAAAGACATCGGCAAAGTGGCCGTGATAAACGCGAAACCGCCCTTCGATACGATAAAGGTGATCGACACCGGGGCAATCAGCAATCACGTCAACTTCGCAAATACCGACCGCGGTCTAATGGCCTATGTGACGATTGGCGGATTGAACCAGGTCAAGGTGTTCCGGACGGACGATTTTCGCCAGATCGCCACAATTCCCGTGGGTCGATTGCCGCACGGCGTCTGGCCGTCCGGAGATGGTCGCCGCGTCTACGTGGGTCTAGAAAACGACAACCGCGTCGACGTCATCGATACGGCATCTCAGAGGGTTGTTGGCTCATGGCCCACTGGTCACGCTCCCCAGGCGATTGCCTACGTCCCCGGTGCCGTGAGCGGCAATGGAAAAGCGAATCTCATGCCACTAGGTGACGCCGGGAACCTGACGCGGCTCAACCTTACTGGCACAGGCATGACGTCGATCGCGCTGTTCGACCAGGGGCTCGTACAGATTCTGGAAGCGGGCGTCGCCGGATTGAAGCCCGGACAGGAATATCAGCTCATTCTTGCCAGTCATCCCGATGGTACGGGCGAAGTCGAGGCGATTGCTAAGTTCAAGGCCAATCCTGCTGGAGGTGCGATTGTCAACACCACCGGACCAATTCGTCAGATAGTTCGAGGCAACGAAACGGCAACCCGGAGGTATCTCGCGATCCGTGAAATGGCAGACGGACAGCCGGGTACTGTCGTGCAGACTCAGCAGGATTGAAGGTGTCAAAATAACAGGTCGGACCGTTAGAAAATGCCAGAAAGCCGCTAGGCTAATCTGGATTAGGAAAGAGTATCTACCAATGTTCAAACCATTTAACATCGCGGCAGTTGCAATGACTGCCCTCTCCCTCGCCGGATGCGGTTCGCAACAAGAGCAGAAGGCAGATCAGAACGACATGGTATCCCCCGGACCGGAGTTGACAAGCGCGGCGCCTGCCAACGCACTTAGCGTTCAGGACCAGCCTGCCGGTTCGTCCGTAACGGTCCAGTCGGTTTCTGCAGCCCAGAACGGTTGGGTGGTGATCCACCGCGTCCAGGACGGCAAACCTGTTGTCCCCGCTTCGATCGGACACACCTACGTCAAGCAGGGCGACAACAGCGATGTCAAAGTCGATCTTCTCGATGCTCCCGAAGGCAACGAACTAATCGCGATGCTGCATGTCGATGATGGCGAGCCGAGCGTATACCAGTTCGGGCCAGGCACAACGGACTATGACAAGCCGGTCATGAAGGACGGAAATCCCGTGGTCGCCAAGTTCTCGGTTCAATAGGACACCATCCTGAGTCGATTTCACTCGTGCCGGCCTCTGGTGCTGAGTTCCGAGTGATTTATTCATCTTTCCCGAAATTGGGATGGGCATTTCTGCCGCTATGAAGTTCAGGCGAAGTCGTACAGAGACGCCGCTCTCATATTTCGCCGCTTGGATCCGGCCTTTACGCTACCGGCCCCATTGCGTTCATCCGAGTCTGTCATCGATCCAATTCTCGATCTCGTGCTCGGCCCACGCAACGGCATATCCACCGAGTTGCACTGGTCTCGGAAACTTGCCCTCGGCCATCCAGCGATAGATCGTCGATCGGCCCAGCCCGACACGATGCTGCACTTCCGGCAAACGAATGAGGCGAGTGACCCTGCGGGCTTCCGTCGCTCCTTTGTCGATCTCTTCACCCACGATGGCCTCCTTCGACACCGGCAAAGACATCGCCGAGTAGCGCATCCTTTCGTTCAAGCTCATCGATGTGGTCGGAAAGCAAGCGCGCAACCCGGTGCGCGGTGCCTTTGGCCCAACGCGGCTTCACGTCATGAACCTGGTTGCCCAAGACACGCTCGAGTGCTGAAGGCAGCTCCCCGGAAAAGTCCTCGAAGAATTGCGCGAGGTCCGATTGCAACCACGCAATCGCGTGATCGCCGCTGCTGACGAGGAAGAGGAGCAGGTGTGCGTGCGGCGCAACTCCGCTCGCGGCAAGAATGCGCAAGGCTTCGCCGAGGCTGGCCGAACGCTCGCCTGCAAGGACCCGGCGCAAGGCATCCTTATGGATCTGCGCGTCGCGCGCGATGTCGCAGCGGGCACGACCGCTGGCTTCGACGGCCGCCAAAAGCAGCCGGGCGAGGTCGGCGCGAACCTGTTGTTCGGCAAAGAGCGCCATGTTGGTCATCGACGAATCCTTATCTCTAGAAGTGAACGACTCACCGCTAACCGCGAAGGAAGCCTGTAGGAAAAAGAAAAGAACATCTAGAGAACATGGAGGAAGGAACGAATCAGCTTCCTTCGACAATTCGCGCGAATTCCGGCCGCGCTCGCGCGTATCGCAGCACCCTTCGCGCTAAAGTCGGCACAGGCGGCGCTGCTGCGCGATCAGCCTGCGCGAATCCCGGCCATCGCACCTTCCGATGTCGCTTTTTGCTTGGTCGGCAGCCCCAAAATCCAGTTCCTGATTTCCTACAGCCCGGCTTCGGGGAGAGGAAAGAACATACAGCGAACACATCGCTGGCTGATGCTCAATCCCTCGAAAGGTTCCATCCATGACCACCAAGACTGCCCTTCCGGCCCAGCAGCGCACGCTCAACCGTGCCCGTGGCCGCGACTACATTCTTCCCGCCTGCGTGGCGCTGGCCTGCGCCGGTGCCGCCTTTGCCGGTGCCGACACGACCTTCGATCCCGCGCTGCAGAAGTTCACCGATTTCCTCGAAGGCTCGGGCGGCAAGATCATCACCGTGCTCAGCCTTGCGGGCGGTCTGATCGGTCTCGCCTCAGGGCGCTTTTCGCTCGGCCAGGTCGCGGTGCCGGTCGGCGTCGGGATCGGTGTCGGCACCGGCGTGCCGATCGTCACCTCGGTCGTGACCGCGGTCATCTGATCAGCGGATCCGGTCACGACAGGAGGGCGGCATCATGGCCGACAGGTACCTCGTTCCACGGCGGCTCGACGACCCGGAGCTCATCGGCTTCTGGACCATCGACGAGTTTGCAGGGATTCTCATTCCCTTCGCCTGGGGCATTCTCTCGCAGCATATCTTCATCGGTATCGGCCTGGCCGCCGGGGCCTGGCTCGCCTTGCGGAAGGCAAAGGCACGCGGCGCCGGTTCGGCACTGGTGCATGCTGCGTACTGGTACCTGCCCGGGAGCTTTCTCGGGCTGAAAGCCACGCCGCCCTCCCACTGCCGCCTGTTGGCGGGCTGAGGGAGGCGACCCATGCGAGCAGAATTCGCGCACGAACAGGCGCAGACCTACCTCCGGCAACGCAATCGCTTTGCCGTGCTGGCAGGTGTCCTTGGTCTGACTACGCTGGTCAGCCTCGGCGCCGCAGTGACCCGCGACGAACAGGTGGTGCTGGTGCCGATCACCGCCGAGCGGATCACCGTCTCGAGCGGCGGGATCGACGCGCCCTATCTCGAGCTCGTCACCCGCGACACGGCACTGATGCTCCTCAACCGGGCACCGGAAAGCCTCGATTACTGGATGGCGAACATCCTGAAGCTCGCCGATCCCGCCGCGCACGGCCGGCTCAAGGCCGAGCTCGTCAGAATCGTCGAGGAACAGCGCGGCTCGGACATCAGCCAGGCCTTCGTGATCGCGGAAATGCACGTCGACCCCAAGGCCCTGACCTCGACCGTCACCGGCACGCTCAAGACCTTTGTCGGCGCGCAGGTGATCGCGAGCCAGAGCCGCTCCTTCCGTTTCCGCTGGTCGAAGCGTGGCCTCAGCCTCGCGCTCGCCGGCTTCGAGCAACTTCCCACCGACAAGGAGGAACCCGGCCAATGAGCCTTCTCCCATCTCCCCTCGCTGCCGCAATTGCCGGAACCGGCCTTGCCTGTTTCGCGATCGGCGCGACACGGCGCCCCGATCCCGGCCTCAAGCTGACTGGCCTCGCCGTATTCGCCTTCGCGCTCGCGCCGGTCCCGGCACATGCCGACCAGTTCGTCGAAGCGGCCGACAACGCGACCATCGACTGCGAGCTCGCCCGCGGCGAACTCACCCGGATCGCGCTCATCGATGATGGCTTTGCCAATGTCTCGAAGATCGCGAGCGGCTTTCCCTACAACGACATCCAGGTGACGCACGAGCCGGTGCGTGGAGACATCTATATCTCCGTGCCCCCGCAATTTGCCGCTGCCCGGGTCAGCTTCTTTGCGACCAGCAAGGCGGGCTATGTCTACAAGTTCGCCTGCCGCCTCGGCGGAGAGGAAGCGACCCAGCTCTTCATCACCAATCCCGCGCTCGCTAAAGCCGCGGCTACCGAATGGGAGACCGAGACCGGCCTCGAGGACGCCGCGATCCGCCTGATCGAGGCGATGGCGAGCGATGCCGTCCTGCCCGGGTTCACTGCCCGCGCTGAACTGTCGGCGCCGCGCCGCACCGGCGGGATCGAGGTCCAACTGGTCGCCGAATACCAGGGCGATGAACTTACCGGACAGCGCTTCCTCGTGCGCAACCTCGGCCAGGAAAGCCTTGCGCTTGGCTCCGAGCGCGAAGGTCCCGCAGGCGCGCTCGCCTTCGCCTATGGCCGCGATGCACTCGCTCCCGGCGAAGCGACCAGTGCCTTCCTTGTCTTTGCCAAAGGAGGGCTCGACTGATGGCCGAGGCAACACAGAAGGATGCCGAAAAGAGGCCTCTGCCGGGCTCGCCGGAAGCGCGCGAAAGCGGACGGCGCAACCTCAATTCGCAGATCGCGCAGCGCCAGAAGATGCTGCTCGCCGGGATCGGGGCCATCGCGCTCATCGGCGGCGGGATGTTCATCTTCGGCGGCGACGGCGACGAGGGCGGCAGTGATGCCAGTGGTGCGGCGACGATCGACACCGGCGGCCTCGTCAATCGCAACCTCTCGCAGCGCGAATTCGTCGCGAGCTACGGTAACCGGCTCGATGCACAGGGCCGCGCGATCAAGGATCTGCAGCAATCGCAGCTACCGCGACCCGAGATCGAGCAAGAGCTCGAAGCGCTGCGCAGCGAGAACGCGCAGATGCGCTCCGACGGCCAGGCGGCGATCGACGCGATCTCGACCGAGAATGCCAATCTGCGTTCACAGCTCAGCGACGCTGCGAAGGCGCCTGCAACCGCGCCGCCGCTGCCACCACCACCGGCCTATGGTCCCGGCGTCGGCACCGGCGGATCTGTCCAGCCACCGCAAGGAGCGCCGGAAACGCAGGGCGGACAGCTCAGCCTGATGAGTTTCAGCGCTGAGCCGGGCAAGGACGGCAAGCCGCGTGCGGCAGAGACTGCGCCAGCCTTGCTGCTCGAAGCGAGCCGCGATTACCTGCCGCCCAACAGCTACGCACCGGCAACGGTCATCGTGGGTGTCGATGCCTCGACCGGCGTTGCCAGCCAGAGCGATCCGCTTCCCGTGGTGCTCCGGATCACCGGACCGGCCCGCTCGGTGATGCGCGGCAACAAGCTGCTCACCACCGATATCACCGGCTGCCTCGTCAATGGCGCGGCGCGCGGCGATCTCTCGGCGGAGAAGGTCTACGTCAAGCTGGTGCGCATGACCTGCGCGCAACCCGGTGGGCGCTTCGCGGTGAGCGAGGTCAAGGGGTTCATCTCCTTCGCCGGAAAGTCGGGCGTACGCGGCCGCGTGGTCAGCCGCGAAGGCAGCTTGGTCAGCCAGGCGCTGCTCGCCGGGATCGTTGGCGGCTTCGGGCGCGGATTTTCCGCCAACGCCAACGGCATCTTCACGCAGCCTGTCGGCGCCAACGGTCAGCGCGAGGCGCTGTCGCCGACCGACATTCTCGCCGGTGGCTTCGGCCAGGGTGCCGGCGAGGCTGCCGACACCGTCAGCCGATACCTCATCGAACGCGCCGAACAATACCAACCCGTCGTCGAGATGCCGACCGGCATCGAGGTCGAGATCGTCTTTCTCGACGGCGTCCACGTCAGGAGCCCCTCCAAATGAACTACAATGACCACCGGCCGGCCTTGAAGGCCCGCGCCGCCCACCTTGCCCTTGCCCTTTCGAGCGCCGCCGCCGTCCTGACGCTCGGAGTCTCTGCCGTCACCGCTATGCCTGCGAGCGCTGCCGGCATGGCCAGCGATGTCGCGCAAGCACTGAAGCTGCGGCTGCCCAAGACCCCGATCGATGCGATCAGCTGCGACACGCTTGGCCCCTGGTGCGAAGTCGTCTCGGGCGACACGCTGTTCTACATCGACGAGACCGCCCGCTATCTCTTCGTGGGCCGTCTCTACGACATGGAAGAGCGGCGCGACGTCACCGCCGCCCGCTTGCTCGAACTCAATCCCGACCTGCTTGCGGCCGGTGCGGCACGCGTAGCCAGCGACGCGCCGGCGGGACGCGACGAAGCGCCTGTCCAGGCGGCCGCCAGCCATGTCGACCTCTCGTCGCTTCCGGCTGCGGGCGCGATCCACTGGGGCAACCCCAAGGGCGAAAGGCTGGTCGTCTTCTCGGACTTCCAATGCGGGTATTGCCAGCGCCTGGCGGGCGAACTCGCCAATGCCAAGGTTATGATCGAAGAGCGACCGATCTCGATCTTTGGCGCGGCGAGCCGCAAGATTTCCGAGGCGGTGCTGTGCGCCAAGGATCCGGCAAAGGCGCTGCATGCAGCCTACGCCGGGCAGGCTCCGGCGAGTGCCAAGACCTGCAAGGACGCCAAGGCGCTCGATGCCAACGAAGCCTTCGCAAAGGCCAACGGGTTTGCCGGAACCCCGGTCATCGTGCGCGCCCGCGATGGGGCGGTGCTTCATGGCTACCGCGATGCCCCGGCGATCCGCCGCTTCGTGGCCGAAGGCAAGGGAGAGGCGCAATGAGCCGGCTTCCGATCCTTCGCGCCGTGGTGCTCGCTGCGCCGCTCCTCTTCGCCAGTGGCTGCGCCAGCCTTGGCGGCAACGTCAAAGGCAGCTTTGCCTGCCGCGCTCCCGAAGGGACCTGCGCGCCGACCTCCGCGATCGATGCCGGGGCGACCGGCATCGAAAAGTCCGACACGTCTGACGCGCATCGGACGGTGACCCTGACCGGAGAAGCGGTTCGCCGCCTGCAGGTCGTGCTGACGCCCTACCGTGACGCGGCAGGCCGCGACCATGAGGCGCGCGTCGTTCACCTGACGCTGCCCGAACAGGCAGGGACAGGCTGGCGCGCGCCGCAGGGCCGCCGCGAAGTCCTGCGCTCGCTGGCATCGACCATTGCCGCGACGCGCGATGGCAACCCCGCACCTGATTTCCAACCAACAGACACATTGCCGGAACAGCTGTTCATCCCCTCGCAGCCCGTTCCGGCGATGCCCGGCGCTGACGCGCCGGAACCCGGGGGACCTGGCTCGTTTTCCCCTCCCCGCGAGCCGGTCCCCCACCCTGACATAACCGAAGGAGAGAGCCGGTGACGCTATCCCTTGCCGCCGCGCGCGACGCACTCTCGCGGGGCCTGTTTGCCGACACGGCTCGGCCTGAGAAGCCCCAGGCGCATTTCGGGCTCGACATGCTCTCGGACTGGCTGCCTACCGGGTTTATGACGAGGGGGCGAAGCTCTACCGCAACGCCCGCTCGAAGGGCTTCGTGCTCGAAGTCACCCCGCTGATCGGGGCCGACGAACGGACCGGCGAGATCCTCGGCCAGTTCTTCTCCGAAGGCCTGCCGCAGGGCGCCTGCCTCCAGGTCCTGAACTTCGCATCTCCGCGGATCGGCAGCGTGGTCGGCCCCTGGTTCGCTCCGCGCTATGAGCAAGGCGGCATCTACGAGGCCATTGCCAGGGCGCGCACCAGGCGCCTTTACGATCTCGTCTGGAGCTCGGGCTCGGCGCATGCGCCCTTCCATGCCCGCAACGTCCGGCTGATCGTCTCGCTCGGCGTGCCGGTGCCCGGCAGCGTAACCGATGCCGAACTCTCCGAATGCCGCGAAGGGCTGATGGGCATGCTCCATTCGCTCGGACTCCACGCGCAAGAGCTGCGCCCGGGCGGATTGCTGGCGCTGATCGACGAGCTCACCTCGCCGACCACCGCGCACGAGACCGATATCCATGCGTGGAACCCGCATGATACGCTTGATGTCCAGGCCATCCGCCGCGACATCGAGCTCGAGGTCGAAGACGATCGCCTGATCCTCAGGACCGAGCGCTTTCGCGAGACCGGCCGCGACGAGGAGGGCAATCCCGAAGTCGGCGAATGCTATCCCGACCATTTCGACGTGCGGCACTATGCCGTGCGTTCTACCCCTGAACGCTGGGCGCCCTGGGAATGTGCGCGGCTCATCGGCGACATGTTCACCGACAAGCTGCGTTTCCCCTGTCCGACGGCGACCATGCTGTGCCTCGTCTACCCCGACCAGGAAGCCGCCTCGGCGCGCGCTGGCTTCAAGTTCATGCGCACGACCAGCCTCAGCCAGACCAAGAGCGCGCGCTTTCTCCCGAAGCTCGCCGAACAGTCGGCCGAATGGCGCCACGTCCAGGCCGAACTCCAGGCCGGCAAGAAGCTCGTCAAGCTGTTCTACGGGCTCACCAGCATCTCGCCGCTCGGCCAGGGCGACGCGCACGAACGCATCATCAAGGCGATCTACAAGGCAGCGGGCTGGGATCTGGCCGACGAGCGCTTCCTCCAGCTGCAGGGCCTCGTCGCTGCCTTTCCCTTGAGCCTTGCCGATGGCCTCGCCGACGACATGGCGCGGTTGAAGCGCCTCAAGACCATGCTCTCGACGACAGCGGCGCATATCGCGCCGATGCAGGGGGAATATCTCGGCGGCGTGATCCCGCACCTCCTGCTCGTCGGTCGGCGCGGCCAGCCCTTCTGGTGGTCGCCCTTCGAAAACTCTGCCGGCAACCACAATATCGCGATCTGCGGCAAGTCGGGCTCGGGCAAGTCGGTGCTGCTGCAGGAGCTTTGCGCCGCCCTGCGCGGCGCGGGCGCCAAGGTCGTGGTGATCGACGACGGGCGCAGTTTCGAGCATTCGGTCAAACTGCAGGGCGGACGCTTCGTCGAGTTCACGCTCGCCTCGGGCTTCTCGCTCAACCCCTTCTCGATGGTCGACGATGCCCGTGCGCACGAAGACGAGGATTACCGCCTCGACTGCTTTGCCATGATCAAGGCGATCATTGGCCAGATGGCGCGACCGGGCACTGCACCGAGTGACACCGAACGCGGGCTCATCGACCGGGCCGTAACCGCGACCTGGGAGGCACTGGGAAGCGGCGCATCGGTCGATGATGTCGCGCACGCTCTCCACGGTTCGGAAAGCGAGGCGGGCCGCGATCTCCCCACCGCAATCGCGCCCTTCTGCCGCGGCGGCAGCTACGGCGGGTTCTTTGCAGGCAAGGCGAGCTTCGCGCTCGACGATGATTTCACCGTCTTCGAGATGAGCGATCTCGCGTCCCGCGAAGAACTGCGCAGCGTCGTCCTTTCGGCAATCATGTTCATGACCAGCCAGGCGATGACGCGCTCGTCGCGAGCAACCAAGAAACTGCTGCTGATCGACGAGGCCTGGGCCATGCTCAAGGGCGGGTCGATGGGCGAGTTCGTCGAGACCTACGCTCGCACCGCCCGCAAATATGGCGGCGCGCTCGCGACCGCGACCCAGTCTCTCAATGACTATTACAAGTCCGATGGCGCGCGCGCCGCGCTCGAGAACAGCGACTGGATGCTGGTTCTCCAGCAGAAGGCCGAGACGATTGCCGATTTCAGGGCGAACGCGCGGCTCGACATGGACGACCGCACCGAGACCCTGATCCGCAGCCTCAAGCGTTCGGGCACCGAATACAGCGAGGTCTTCATCAAGGGCCCCGAGACCGAGGCCGTCGGCCGGCTCGTGCTCGATCCCTTCTCGGCGACGATCTATTCCTCCGATCCCGACACTTATGCCGCGATCCAGGACTGCGAGCGGCGCGGACACAGCCTCGCCGATGCCATCCGCATCGTGGCGGGAGGTGGACAATGATGGTCTCGCATCTTGCCGACCGGACGCCTCCGGCCAACCTCCGCAGCCTGCTGCCGTTCCTGCAAGGGAGCTGTTTCGTCCTCATCGAAACCGCGCGCTTTGCCGCGACATCGCTGCTGATCGTGCTGGGATTGCCGCTTGCGCTGTTCCTGTTCGTTGCGGGCTGGGACCTTGGCGCCCTCTTCACCCAACTCGCCAATCTGTCGGATCGATATCTCGAAGCCGACGGCCTGCGCCGCAGCCTGTTCAGCCAGGACCTCAAGGGCGGCTTCCTCATCCTGACAGGTGCGGTGACGCTGTTTCGCATGCCGCGCTTCCTGAAGCGGCTCGCGGTCGATCTCGAAAACCATCCGGCCCGGGAGGCAAACCGTGACTGACACGCGCAGATTACAATCTTTTAATCGACCGCTCTTGCTCAGAATTCTTGGCGTGCTCGCGCTCGTGGCCGCGCTGCTCTGGGCAGCCTGGGTCAGCCGCGAGCTGTCCGAGCCGCGCCAGCAGATCGTCACTGTCCGGCTTGCCGAGACCATCGCGGGTTTCGTCGATGCCGAAGCGCGCGCAGAGCAGGATCCTGAAGTCAGCCAGGCGCGCGTGCTCGCCTTCCTCCAGGCGTCCGAGCGCGCCGTTGCCGAAATGGGGCGCGATGGCCGCGTGGTGCTGGTCGGCGAAGCGGTGCTCGCGGGCGATGCCCCCGATGCGACCGAGGAACTGCGCGTGCGGATCGTCCGCCAGCTTGGGAAGGGAGGCGGTCAGTGACGCACTTTGCCTCTCGTCTTATCCGCACGATCAAACGGCCGCTCGTCCTGACCGGTCTGGTGCTGCTGCCGCTCGGATGGGGCGCGGTCGACGCCTTTGCGAAAGACCATGCCTTTCTCATCAACGCCAGCCCGAGCCTGCCCAACTGGGCTTTCTGGCTCGACAAGCATGCGCGGATCGAGCGCGGCAGCCTGATCTTCTTCGAGCCGCCAGCAAGCAGGCTCGTCGAAGCGCATTTCGGAAAAGGCGCGCAGCTCTTCGGCAAACGGGTGCTCGGCGTGCCGGGCGATGTCGTGAGCCACCATGGCCACGAGGTCTTCATCAACGGTCGCAAGATCGCCGCGCGGCTCGATGAGACCCGTCTCGGCATTACGCTCCACAAAGGCCCCGAAGGAGCGATCCCCTACGGCTGCTTCTACACCGGGACCGGCCATTCCCGCGGCCTCGACAGCCGCTACGCCGAGATCGGCTTCGTCTGCCGCGGCCAGATCCTCGGCAGCGGGAGGGCGATCCTGTGAGCAAGCTCATCCTCCCTGCGGCCCTGCTTGCAGTCCTGCTCTGCCCTGCCGAGGTGCTGGCGCGCGACTATGGCCAGCGCGGAACGGTGTTTCCCGTGATCGAGCGCGATCTGCTCGAACAGATCCATTCGCGCCTGACGCAGATGGAACGTTCGGGCGAGACCGCGCGACTCAATGACGAACTGAAGCGCCGCACGATCGCGCGGGTCAACCGGCCCGATCCTGTCGCCGGGATCGTCCGGGCCAGCGAAGCGCGGCGCTGGCAATTCGATCCGACGATCACGCTCGCTGCCGATATCCGCGGGGCAAAAGGCGAGCTGATCCATGCCGCTGGCACGAGGGTCAATCCGCTCGACAGCGTCGGCCTTCGCGCCGATCTCCTGTTCCTCGACGGCGACGATCCAGACCAGCTCATCTGGGCGCTCAAGCAGGACGCCAATTCCAAGCTGATCCTGGTGAAGGGCGCGCCGCTCGAGCTGATGAAGGCCCGCCAGCGCCGCTTCTATTTCGACCAGGGTGGCAAGCTCACGGAGAGGTTCGGGATCAGGTCGGTGCCCGCACGCGTGCGCCAGCAGGGCCGCCTGCTCGAGATCAGCGAAATCGCGCTGCCACCGAAAAGGAGGGCAGCCCAATGACGCACTTAAGAAAGCTGGCGCTCGTTCTGGCCGCCATTCTTGGTCTCGCGACCGCGACGCCTGCCATGGCCGATGCCGGTCCCGGCCGCTGCACCGGGAGCTTCGTCAACCCGATCACCGACATCTGCTGGTCGTGCCTGTTCCCGATCTCGATCGGCGGGCTGGACATCTGGCCGTCGAGCCGGCCCGATCCCGACAACCCCGACCTGCCGGTGTGCCTGTGCGGTCTGAGGCCCGGGATCGCGATGGGCTTCTGGGAACCGGTGCGGCTTGCCGATGTCAGCATGAAGCCCTGGTGCTTCGTGAACCTCGGCGGCATGAAACTCGATCCGGGCTTCGATATCGGCTTCCGCTCGATCTCGGGTCCTTCGGCGGTGGGCGGCGCGAGCCAGTATTATTCGAGCTGGCATGTCCACTGGTATGCCTATCCGCTGATCTACTGGATGGAGATAGTTGCCGATTTCCTGTGCCTGGAATCGGGCTCGATCGACATTCTCTACATCTCCGAAATCGATCCGCTGTGGCAGGATTCCGAGCTCACCGCGATCATCAACCCCGAGGCCGTGCTCTTCGCCAACCCGTTGGCGCTCGCCGCCTGTGCAGCCGACTGCGTCGCCTCGACCGCGAAGCTGCCGATCGACGAGATGTTCTGGTGCGCGGGCTGCCAGGGGTCGATGTATCCGATGAACGGCAACGTTTCGGCCTCCATCGGGCACGTCCAGGCCTCGCGGCTCGTGCTTTCGCGCTTCGCCTACAAGCTCCACCGCGAACTCGTCTCGTGGGGGACGATGGGATCCAAGGGCCTGTGCGGCAAATACCTGATGCCGGTGATGCGCAAGCAGCAATACCGCTTCCAGGCCACCAACCCCAACCCGGCGACCTCGGGCCGTTACGCCTGCCCGCCTATCGGCGCCTCCACCACCTTTCAATCGGCCGGACAGGTCATCCCCGCCATCGGCGAAGACATGGGATACCTCGTCTGGCGCAAGCGGAACTGCTGCGCGCTATGAAAAAGCACCTCGTCCTTTTGCCCGTCGGCCTTGCCGTCACCCTCGGTGGTCTCGCTCTCGCCCAGAGCGCGCCCGAAGGCATCGACCTCGAAGCGATCCGCGAGCGGGCGGCCGAACACGCCGACGATGCGCAGGCGCTCAGCACCAATGTCCGCCAACGCGCCGAGGCGCTGACCGAAGACGCACAGACTATCCAGGCGCAAGCGCGGGCCAATCGCGCAGCCTATGCGGACAGCATCGAGGCAATCGAGACCGACGCCGCCCTCGACTTCGACGCGATGATCGCGGGGCAAGCCGCCACCGAGAAGGCATCGCTCGGGGGAGCCCCGCGCTTCATTGCCTTTGCCAGCCTGTCGATGCCGCCCGAGGCGCTGAAAGAACTGGTTCACGACATGACCAGGGCGGGAGGCGTCACCGTGCTGCGCGGTTTCCCGCAAGGAAACAGCGAGGCGTTCAAGAAGCGGCTCGCCGCCATCTGGAGCAGCCGCGACGCGGCCGGTTCGCTCGGCATCGATCCGCGGCTGTTTCGCGCGTTCAACATCGAGATCGCGCCGAGCTTCGTCATGCTCAGCACCGAATTCAGTCCCTGCGACGGGTTCGATTGCACCAGCGAGGTGCCGCCGCACGACCGCATCGCCGGCAACATCAGCGTGGGCGAAGTCCTCGAGACCTTTGCCTCGGGCAAGGGTCCGGGCGCCGAGCTTGCTCGCCTCCATCTGCGCCAGCTCTCGAGGGAGGAACGACCATGATCGGCAGAACCCTCGCCAATCTCCTTGCCGCACTCGTCGCCCTCACAAGCGCGGCTTCCATTCACGCTCAGACCCACGATGCGGCAAGGGCCGACGGGAAGGACTTTGCCACTGAGCTACTGGGCGAAGCGCGCGATGCCGCAACGACCAATCCTGACGCAGCGCGCGTTCCCAATTTCGATCCGCAAGCGACGCGCGACCTGCAGGATCTTGCGCGCGATCCCGACCAGATCGAGGCCCGCGGACGCAGCGCCGCCACGACCAGCACGCCGATGCGGACCATCCGCGACAGCATGGCCAATCGCGCAAGGTTCGAGCCGAACGAGATCGAGGACGTGATCGCCCGCAGCCTCGCGATCAACGAGACGCCGCTCGACTACACGAGCGGCATGGCAATTTCGGGCAGCCAGGGATCGTGCGTTCCGCTGCCGCCTGGTTCGGGGTCGGCGGGCACCTATACCGCGACCTGCAATACGGGTACACGGATCGATCAGTCGGTTGGCCAATGCACGGTCCCGCTCGTCGCCGCTGTCAGCCAGCGACCGCAGTTTCATTACCTCTGCAACCGCTTCGGCGATTTCAACGGCTCGGGCGAGCCCGAATGCGCCGGCTTCGACGGCTATTCCTGCCGCGTGACAGGACGGCGCGACACCTGCCTGCAATGGAGTTCGTCGGGCGGACGGCCCTGGTGTTCCGAACCGGGAGATCCGATCACCGAACTAACCTGCGACGATCAGGTGCCGGGGCAAACACCCTACATGATCACGACAGCGACCACCGTCACCACGACCCCTGACGAAAGCCAGTGCACGGGTCTCGCGGGCAATAGCGATTGCACGCTGGACGTCGAGATTTGCACGGATGCCGATCCGCAGACCCGCGTGATCGACGGCGTCTCGGTCACCAAGTCTTGCTGGGAATGGCAACGCAGCTACACCTGTATCGCGCGCGAAGCGGCGAGCGACTGCTCCGACATCGAAAGCCAGGGCACCTGCCGCTTTGTCCGCGAGGAATGCCTTACCGACGAAGACCCCTGCGAGACCTGGGAGCGCATCTACGAGTGCCCGCTTCCCGGTTCCGACAGCTCCACCCAGTATGTTTGCGACAGCGATGTCTATTGCATCGACGGCAGCTGCGAGACGATCGAGCGCACTGCGAACGACGAGTTCAAGGATGCCGTCACCGCGCTCCATGCGATGGACGAGGCCCGCGGCCAGTTCGATCCCGAGACGCTGACGCTGTTCCGCGGCACCCGCAACACCTGCTCCTCCAAGGTCTTCGGCGTGCTCAACTGCTGCAAGGGCAAGGGCTTCCCGCTCATCCCCGGCATCAGCCTGCTCGTCGCGCTCGGCTGCAACCGCGAGGAAGTGCTGCTCCACGAACGCGATGCGCAGGGACTGTGCGCTTATGTCGGGACCTATTGTTCGGACAAGTTCCTCGGCGTCTGCCTGACCAAGAAGAAGGTCTACTGCTGCTTCGAGAGCAAGCTCTCGCGGATCCTGCAGGAACAGGGCCGCCGCCAGCTGCCCAAGCCGTGGGACAAGCCCAAGGAAGAGCAGTGCGAGGGTTTCACGCTCGACGAGTTCGCCCGGCTCGACCTCAGCCAGATGGATTTCAGCGAGGTCTATGCCGAGTTCACCGAAGCTGCACGGCTCCCCGACGAGCTCGAGACCAGCATCCTCATCCAGCAGAAAATCGAAGACTATTACGCAAGGAGTGGCCAATGACGCGCCGCCAATCACTGCCGATGCTGGCCCTCCCAGTATGGGCCATGTGTCTCGCTGCACTGCTTCCCGTTCGGGCAGTTGCCCAGGGAGCGCGCCAAGTTGAGCCAGCTACGTCTACAGATAGCCTCTACTGCGAGCAGCGCAGGCTCGGCTACTGGTTCTATTGCGTAAAGCCGGTGCCGGCAGAGGAGCCGGAGATGGCGCAGCCACTGGCCCAGGTAACTGCGACGCAAGAACTCGACGCGGTCACGGGGGAACTGCGCGAACTCAAGGCGCGCGCGATCCTCTATCCGACGCCGGAAAACGTCACCGCCTATATCCGTTTCCAGCGAGCCCAGCTCGACCGGGCTTCGTTGTTCTCCGATGTCTGGCAGCGCGCGATCTGGCAGGATCCCGAGCTCGACTACACGCTCGAGAGACCGGTTGGCGCGCTCGCCAAGAAGCAATGGCAGGACGCGCGCGCTGCCGACCGCGATGCGGTGATGGCCAGGCTCTCCGAGCGCTATGGACTGTTCTACTTCTTCGCCCAGACCTGCGGCGCCTGCGAAGTGATGAGCCCGATCGTGCGCTCGGTGGCGGACCGCTGGCATATCACTGTCCGGGCGATCTCGACCGATGGCGGACCGTCCCGGCACTTCCCCGACTACAAGGTCGAAAGCGGCCAGCGGCCGCGCATGGGGCTCGAACCCGGCATTACCCCGGCACTCGTGCTGTGGGATAGCGTGGCCAGGCGCCCGATCCCGATCGGGTACGGCGTGCTTTCGGCCGACGAGCTGCAGGACCGCATCTACCTCCTCACCTCGAAGGAAGCCGGACATGATTACTAGCATCCGCAATGCGGCGCTCACCATAGCTGCCGCCGGCATGGTCGCGTCCCCCGTCGCCGCAAACGTCGGCGACAGCATGGACCGTTTCATGGACGACATGGGCGCGGCGGCCAATGTCACCGGGCCGAGCGCGTTCGAAGGCCAGTCGGCGGGCTATTACAGCCTCGGCAATGTCTGGACGCGCTTCCCGCAAAAGACGACCAACATCGCCAATCTCCAGCTTCCGCGTGCCCGCGCTGGTTGCGGCGGTATCGATATCTTCGCCGGGTCCTTCTCCTTCATCAACGCGAGCGAGATGGTCGCATTGCTCAAGGCCGTCGCCAACAATGCGGTGGGGTTCGCCTTCAGCCTCGCGATCGACACCGTCTGCCCCGAATGCTCGAAGATCATGCAGGAGTTCAGCCAGAAGGCGCAGCTCATGAACAATCTCTCGATCAACTCCTGCGAGATGGCGCAGGGACTGGTCGGCGGCGTGTGGCCCAAGGGCGATCTCGCCGACAAGGCGATCTGCGAAGCAATCGGCAATTCCGAAGGTATCTTCACCGACTATGCTGCCGCCAAACACGGTTGCGGCACCAGGGGTCAGCGCGCCTCGACCAACGAGGGCGCCGGCGACGACTATGCCGACGTCAATCCCAGTGTGCCGCGCAATTACACCTGGCACGTCCTCAAGCAGAGCGCCTTCTTTAACCCGGATGGCACCTTCGACCGCGATCTTGCCGAGTATGCGATGACGCTCATCGGAACGGTGATCTACGTGCCGCCCCGCGACGACGAGCCGGGCAAGTTCGTGCCTTTCGCAGGCGACGCCTCCTCGACGCTGGTGACCGCACTGCTCGACGGGACACAGGGCCAATCGGTGCGGGTGTTCCAGTGCGACGAGCCCGACCAGTGCCTCAACCCCACCTTCCAGCAGATGAGCCTCTCGAGCGCAAAGGCGATCCGGCCGCGCGTTGCCCGGCTCATCGGCAGCATGGTCGAGGCCATCCGCAGCGACACAGCGATCGGCGACGAGGAGAAGGAGCTGCTCCAGGTGGCATCGGTGCCGCTCTATAAGATCCTCACCGTTCAGGCGGCCTATGGTCGCGGGATGGCAACCGACGACCGCGACACGCTGGCCGAGATCGCCAGCATCGATCTCCTCTATGCCATTCTAGAACGCATCACCGCAGAGGCTGGACGCTCGATGGCGAGTTTCATTGCGGCCGACGAAGCCAAGCTCGCGATCTGGCGCACTCAGGTTGCCGAGGTGCGATCGAGCCTCGCCCAGCGGCAAGCGACCGGACAGGCGCGGGTCTCGGCGATCATGCAGATCATCGAAAAGACGGCGATGATCGAGAATATGCTCGCTGCCTCGATGTCACCGTCGATGGCCGCCGCGCTCGACTGGTCGCGCGGGATGCAGTCCCGCTCCATCGTTCCATAAGGGTCAGGCAGCATGGTCGAGATTTTCACGGTCGGCGGCGGCGAGTACATCGTCAATGTCCTCAACGCCGTTGCCGCCTGGACTGGCGCGGGCGGCTACAAAAGCTTGATCCAGGTCGCGCTGGTGATGGGCATGGTGCTCGCGGTCTTAGTGGTCGCGTTCAACCAGGACTGGCGTGCCTGGCTCAATTGGTTCCTCGGTGCGACGCTCATCTACATGTGCCTGATGGTGCCGCGCATGGACGTCCATGTGACCGACCGGGTCAATCCCAGCCTTGCACCGGCAACGGTGGCCAATGTCCCGCTCGGGCTCGCTCTGATGGCAAGCTTCACCAGCCAGGCGGGAGACTATCTGACCCGCTCGGCCGAGCTCGTCTTCGGCCTGCCGGACGACCTCAACTACTCGAAGAACGGCATGATCTATGGCGCGCGGCTACTCGAATCGACGCGCAGCCTGCGCATTTCCGATCCGGAGTTTGCTGCGAACTTCGACGAGCATGTCCGGCAGTGTGTGTTCTACGATCTGCTGCTCGGCCGCTACTCGATGAAGGAGCTGTCCGAGAGCGATGACATCTGGGCGACGATCGCGCCGGGCAGCGCGGCGCGCGCGCAGAAATTCCTGACCCGGCAGGCCGACGACAGCGTGACGGCCTCGATCATCACCTGCCGCGAAGCCTACACCGCGCTGTCGGGGCAATGGGCGAGCCTTATCGACGAGATGACGCTTGTCGCGGGACGCCAACTCTATCCGCGCCAGACCGAAGCCCTCGCCAAGGCCAAGCTCATGGCCGACCTCCCGATTGCTTATCAGTATCTCACCGGCATCTCGCGCAGCGCGAGCGACATCTTCCGCCAGGTGCTGACGATCAATGCCATGAACCAGGCCATGCACGGCTTTGCAGGGGCTAGCGGCACCGGCAGCATCGACGTCTTCGCGCAGACCCGGGCCGATATTCAGACCGAGCGGACCTATTCCTCGATCGCGCACAACGCGATGAAATGGGTCCCGATCCTCAATGTCGTGCTGACGGTGGTGTTCTACGCGCTGTTCCCTGTCCTGTTTCCGCTGTTCCTGATGCCGCGGACCGGACCCGTTGCATTGAGAGGTTACGTCACCGGCTTCTTCTACCTTGCGGCGTCGGGACCGCTCTTCGTCATCCTGCACATGATCCTGATGTTCAAAGGCGCGGGCGATGTCACCGCCGCTGGCGGCAGCACAGGCCTCAGCCTCGCGACCTTTGCCGGCATGAGCGACGTCAACAGCGATATCGGCATCTTGGCGGGCTATCTTGTCGCCTCGATCCCGTTCCTTGCCGGTGGGGTGGCACGTGGTGCGCTGGCGATTTCGGGCCAGGCAACGAGTTATCTCAACCCGAGTCAGAACGCGGCCGAGGAAGCCTCGCGCGAAGCGAGCACCGGCAATGTCTCGCTCGGCAATTCGAACATCGACAATTCGACAGTGTTTTCCCGCCAGTTTGCGCAGGGTAATCTTGCACCCAACATCGCCTATGGCGCGGCACAGACGCGTGGTTTCAGCGACAGCGGCACGCAGACCACCAGCTTCCCCGATGGAGAGTTCGCTGCTGTCCCGAATTCAAGCTATCCGTTCACGCCGACACTGGGGCAGGACTTTACCGGCCGCCTCGGAACGATGGCGAGCCAGAGCCGGACGCAGAGCGAGACCTATGCCAACCTCGCCCAGCAATCGACGAGCTCTGCGCTCACCCGGTTCAGCGAGATCCGCAACGCCTACAGCCAGGGTCAAAGCTCCGACACGGTCAGCGGCGTCGGCACGAACGACAGCATCGGCACGGCATTCAGCGAAGTCGACAATGCCTCAAGGACGCTCCAGCAGCAGTTTGGCCTGTCCCGGCGCGCGTCTGACGACATCACGGTTTCATGGTTTCTCAACGGCGATGCTTCTTTGGGTCTCAAGGGAGAAAGAGGCCCTGGCACTGCTCAACTTGGCGTCAGGGGAGGCCGAAATCAGAGCTGGACGGACAGCGATATCGGGATCGCCTCGGAAGACCGCGGCAGGATCATGGGAACGCTGCGCCAGCTTTCCGACAGTCGCAACTGGTCGAACACGCGTGAAGGCTTCCTGCGCGAGACGAGCTCGAGCTCGGTATCGCAAGTGTCGACCAGCTCGTCGGGTCTCAGCCGATCGCTGACCGAAGCCGAAAGCTACACGCGAGAGGCGCGCCGCGCCGAAGAGATGGCCAGCCGCCTCGAGAACCAGGCCAGCTGGTACGAGGCCAACAGCGCCGCAGGCACGCTGAACCTGAGCCAGGCCTATCGCGAATGGGGCATGGCCGAGATCGAAGCCAATCGCGACTACTACGGGCCGGTGCGCTTCGATGACATCGAGTTCCAGATGAGCGCGCGGGGTCAGCAGCTGCAATCACGGTTTGTCGATAGCTATGCTGATCGGCTTCAGGACGACATCCAAGCCGACCTTTCGCTGCCCGACTTCGCTCCGGTCAGCCGCCCCGGAATCGGAAGCGCTGGGCAGGTACGCGGAAGAGGAGCCGTGAGCTCTTCGGGTGGTTCCTCAATGCCCGATGCTCCGGATCGGTCTGGCATCACGGATGAAGTCGAGCGGGTGCGTCGGCAAGGTCGCGGGCGGATCGGATCAGTGAGAGGCTACTTGGATGGCCAAACAGAAGGCGCCACAGGCGCGAGCGAGGAGGCGGCAGATGCAATAAAGGAGTGGCGGCGCCCTTAAAGGATCACATCGTTGACGATTACGAACGCAACAAAAGCAGCCAGCGCCACGAAGATTGCGATGAGCTTGATCCTGCCCCACGGGTCGGCCCAGGCCTTCTTCCAAGAGTATGATGTGATGCGATTTTCGGAGATGGCACGGTCGATCTCTCGCAAGCCTTCCCAGTCACTCTTGTCATTGTGACCTTTCTCGTCTTTCATTTTCATCACTCCGACCTACATAAAGTAGCAAATTTGATGCATTATCGCTGATGTGCCAATTTACGTCTCGATATTGACACATTAAGCACCTTGATGTAAAGACGCAAAATCGCTACACAACGCTCCATATTGAAGATAATGTCTCGATAATGCCACATTATGATTCACCAGATCTGCGCCCTCTCTCGGTGCTGCTATCCGACCTCGGGAAGCAGATCGAAGCGTATCGCATATCACGCAATCTCAAGCAGGCCGAGCTTGCGGAAATGGCTGGCATCTCGCGTTCAACGCTCGCCCGCCTGGAAGCCGGCAATGGCGGGACCATCGATAGCCTTGCCAGGATAATGCGTGCGCTCGAAATTGAAGACCGCCTGCTGGATGTCATGCCGGACGCCAAGCTGAGCCCGCTCGATCCCCGGTCCGATACTGGCAAGGCGCGGCAAAGGGTGCGCAAGTCTTCTGAAGGTGAGGCTGGCGAGGAATGGAGCTGGGGTGACGAGGCTCCATGACGCGTGCCGTAGTCAATC
Source organism: Novosphingobium sp. MBES04 (assembly GCF_000813185.1). Classification (NCBI taxonomy): domain Bacteria; kingdom Pseudomonadati; phylum Pseudomonadota; class Alphaproteobacteria; order Sphingomonadales; family Sphingomonadaceae; genus Novosphingobium; species Novosphingobium sp. MBES04. Next base: position 577,872 of record NZ_DF850488.1, read on the forward strand.
TCTGGGGCCGTCAGATCGGCGCCGTCCTGTGGGATGAGGATCGCGATGTCGGGGTTTTCGAATACACTCGGGAATTCAGCCGCAGCGGTATCGAAGTCGCCCCGCTCACAATGCCCCTGCGAAGTGGCGTCTACGACTTTCCCGCGCTGAATTACGAGACCTTCAAAGGGCTTCCGGGCATGCTGGCCGACAGCCTACCCGACAAGTTTGGTAACGCCCTGATCAACCGTTGGCTTGCCGAGCAGGGCCGCACAGCCGACAGCTTCGATCCGGTCGAGCGCCTTTGCTATACCGGTCGCCGAGGCATGGGCGCGCTCGAATTCGAACCTGCCACCGGCGAGCGCCGCGAAAAGGGGCAGCCGGTCGATATCGCGCCGCTTGTCGAGCTCGCCAATAGGGTCATTGCCGCGCGCGAAGAACTGGCCGGTGTGCTCAAGGGAGAGGATGACCGCCGCGCACTTCAAGAGATCCTGCGCGTCGGCACCTCTGCTGGTGGTGCCCGGGCCAAGGCCGTCCTCGCCTGGAACGAGGCGACCGGAGAATTCCATTCAGGGCAGCTGACTGCAGGGCCCGGATACACGCAATGGCTGGTCAAGTTCGACGGCGTGTCGGGCAATGCTGACAAGGAAATTGCCGACCCGATGGGCTTCGGCCGGCTTGAGTACGCCTGCTATCTGCTAGCCCGAGAGGCCGGCATCGACATGGCTCGCTCTCGTCTGCACGAAGAAGGTGGGCGGGCACATTTCATGACCCAGCGCTTCGATCGCACGCCTGACGGTAAGAAGCTCCACATGCAGTCGCTTTGCGCGATGCGCCATTTCGATTTCAACTTGGCCCGCGCCTACAGCTACGAGCAGGCGATCGAGACAATCCGCATGCTCGGTCTCGGCCGCGAGGCGATCAAAGAGCAGGTACGCCGCGCGCTGCTCAATGTCTTCATTCGCAACCAGGACGACCACACCAAGAACATCGCCTTCCTCATGAATAGCGCGGGTCGCTGGAGCCTCTCGCCCGCATTCGATGTCGTCTATGCCTACAATCCTGACGGGGACTGGACCAACGAGCACCAGATGTCTCTGGCCGGCAAAACCGACGGTTTCGAACTCGATGACTTGCTGGAATTCGGAAAGTTCGCTGACCTTAAAACGATTGAGACAAAAGCGATCATATCCGAGATCGGTGCCGCAGTAGACCGCTGGTCTCAATTTGCACGAGACGCCGGAGTGCCAGGCGCCATGGCACAAAAGGCAAAGCGAGGATTCAGATCATTCTAGCAGGCCAATAGGCAGGCGAGCAGAAGTCTGTAACTCCTTGGCCGTCAACAGCTTCAGGAGATTTGGGAAACTATCGGACCAACCCCGATCCCCGCCGAAAGCGTACGAAAAGCATCGGTGCGAGAATTGCTCTTCGGTCATGGCGATCCGCCCATCGAAACCTGCGACTCATGCGATGACCTTCATTCGGTCAGCAGCTTCAGCGATGCACTGTAGCGCCATCGCGATCTCGCTCTTGCAGGTCGTCGGTGCCGTACTAAGACGAACGACCTCGGCGGCCTCATTCGCATCGAGTCCCATCGCACGGAGAACGTGGCTTGGTTCGGGAATTCCGGAAGTACAGGCCGAACCGCGCGCCAAGGCCACGTCAGGCTGCAGAAGAGCAACGAGCCTCTCCGCATCAACACCAGGTATCCTGACGCAAAGGTTGCCAGGGTGGCGGTCTTCGCGATTACCGATCGTCTCCATTTGAGGGAACAGGCTTTGCAGCCCCGCTTCCAGTTCCAGCGTCAGGGATCGCCATTCGGCAACAGCACGATCATCGGGTAGCAGCCGGCATGCTTCGCCGAGGCCCGCGCACAATGGGGTCGGAAGGGTTCCAGCGCGCAGACCACCTTCCTGATCACCGCCATGTATCAATGGTTGAAGCCGGGACCTCACCTCGCGACTAACATAGAGAGCGCCGATACCTTTGGGGCCAGAAGCCTTGTGCCCTGACAGACTGAGGAAATCGACACCAAGCTCCAAAACATCGATCGGCAGCCAATAAAGCGCCTGCGCAGCATCAGTATGTAATAGTGCTCCGGCGGACCGACATAGCTGAGATATCTCCTTGATTGGCTGGACAACACCCATCTCGTTGTTCACGAGCATTATGGACACAAGCAGGGTTTCATCGTTTACCAACTTGGAAAGCCTGTCGAGATCGACCCGTCCTTCACGATCGACAGGAGCAACCACCAGTTCAGCTCCCTCGCGAGCCACCTCTCTTGCCGGCGCAAGGACAGCCTTGTGCTCAATGGCGCTTACGATAACTTTTTTCCGATTCGGGTCAGATCGCGTCAGCCCCCGTATCGCGAGATTGTTCGCCTCCGTGGCGCCGGAAGTGAATATGATCTCATCGGCATCTGCGTCGACAGCATGCGCCACATTATTGCGAGACGCTTCGATCGCATCGGCAGCAGTCCAGCCTGCCGCATGGTCCGCGGCGTGAGGATTTGCATAGTGCTCGGTGTAATAGGGCTGCATCGCAGCGACGACCTGGGGATGGGTCGGCGTGGATGCCTGATGGTCCAGATAGATCACGCTCACCTCCCGTTGTTCCCTTTGCGTTCCGCGAACAAAATGCACAAGACACTAGCACTGGTGATTGTCACCAGTGACCCTACTCGCTATCATCACTGGTGAATTTGTCCAGTGATAGGGAAATGGGTGGGATGCGAAGCCTTTTGGACCGCGACGACATCAAGCTGCAGGTGGCCGGACATGAGACCTTTCCCTGCCGATATGGGTGGCTAAAGAAGTCTTACGACGCCGTTTGTGAGGAATTGGCAGTCGAAGATGAACAGCAACAGCATGCTTTTTCCCCAAATGTAGGGATAGGAAAGTTCGGTGTTGGCAAGAACATGGTCGCTTCGATGCGGCATTGGTCACTCGCCTGCGGAGTACTTGTGCCACAGGGGGAGCGGGTGGGACGGCTCGAATTGCTAGAGCCTACAGCACTAGGCCATAGAATCTTCGGTGGAGGTGACCCCTATCTCGAGCTTCCGGCTTCTCTCTGGCTTCTTCACTGGCGGCTCGTTGCAAGCCCTGGGCGGGCCACGACTTGGTATTACGCCTTTAACGAATTTAACGATGCGATATTCACCAAGGATACCCTTGCTGCCCGTCTCTGGGCGAGACTGGAGGAACTGCGAGAGGTTGGTCGGCTGGCGAACAGCCGGATAGCGAAGAACACGGTCGATAGGGACGCCGAATGCTTTGTTCGAACCTATGTGACCAAGACTTCGCGGCGAGGAACGATCGAGGATGGTCTCGAAAGCCCGTTCGCCGAGCTTGGGCTCATTGCCTCGATGGCGGGAGGCGCGTTGCAGTTCCGCCGGGGACCGAAGCCTTCGCTGCCCGATGAAGTCTTCGCATTCGCTCTTGTAGAGTTTTGGCGTTCGCAGTTTTCCACGCGCGGTTCGCTCTCCCTGGAGACCATCGCCCATGACCCTGGCTCACCCGGACGAGCATTCCTTCTCGACGAGGATTCCCTAGTCGAGCGTCTAGAGCGGATTGAAGAATTCACGTCCGCTTCGCTGGTGTGGGACGAAGGCGGCGGATTGCGGCAGGTGTCTCGTCGCAAGGAACTCGACCGAATTGATGCAGACGGCCTCCTCAACCCGCTTTTTGACATCCTGGAGAAGGCGGCATGAGCAAGACTCTCTCTGATATCACTCGTGTCCGTCGCCGTTTCCAACGCTCCATCCGTGTGGGTGATGATGCTGGTGTTGCTGAGGGCTTCATCTGTACTGCTACCGCAGCGCAGGCGCTCGAAACCACCATCGAGCATGTCTCCGCGCTCGGTCATGGGGCCTTCACTTGGACCGGCCCCTATGGTTGCGGAAAGTCGAGTCTAGCGGTTGTACTTGCCGCTCTGCTCGGGCCAACTGGGCCTTCTCGCGACGAAGCGCTTGAAGTGCTCCCCGCAGAACTCCGCGAGCAGATAGTCACGAAAATGGGATGGGAACCGCAAGGTTGGACCACTCTCTCGATCGTCGGCTCGCGCTCAGATGCGTCTTCGGTCCTTACTTCCGCGCTCGATGAAGCGGGCATCAAGAAGGGGCGTGGACCGATCGAGCGCCTCGTCGCCGAAGCCAAGCGCGGAATCGGCACCCTGCTTGTCATCGATGAGATGGGCAAATTGCTCGAACATGCTGCCTCCGAAGGGGGTGACGCATTCTTTTTCCAGGAATTGGCCGAAGCAGCGTCGCGCTCGGATGGCCATCTGGTGGTGGTCGGTGTGCTGCATCAGGCTTTCGATGACTACGCCTATCGGCTTGCACGCGAGACCCGCGAGGACTGGCTCAAGATACAGGGTCGATATGTTGATGTGCCGCTCAATCCGACTGGCGAAGAGCAGATCGAATTGCTTTCCCGTGCGATAGAGTGCGACACGCCGCCAAAAGCAATAGCGGGCATATCGGAAGTCGCCAAAGCGATTGGTGGGGCGCGCGGCGGTTCTGATGCGGCGGAGCGCCGTCTCGCGTCATGCTGGCCGCTCGGGCCGGTGGTCGCGTGCCTGCTCGGGCCGCTGTCGAGGCGCCGGTTCGGACAGAACCAACGAAGTCTCTTCGGCTTCCTCGGATCCGCCGAACCGTGTGGATTTCAGGACTTCCTCAGCTCGACACCTGTGAAGGGAGGGGCGGCCTACGACTGCGACTGGTTGTGGGGCTATCTCAGAGCCAATCTCGAGCCATCGATCATGGCGTCTCCGGACTCACATAGGTGGTCGCTTGCGCTCGACGCCATCGAACGTTCGGAAGTCGCCGGCGCAAGCAAGCCCGAACTCTCCGTCTTGCGAGCAGTCGCACTCTTGGACCTTTTCCGAGATCGCTCGGGACTGGTTGCATCCACCGAGATTCTTGCTGCCGCTCTTCCCGATCTGAAGGAAGAGGAAATCGTTGCTGCGCTCGAGGAGCTAAAGAGAAGGTCGGTTGTGATCTTCCGCAGGCACCTCGGCGGCTTCACCCTCTATGCCGGCTCTGATTTCGACGTCGAGCAAGCACTGGAAGAGGCACTCGGCGAAGTCGTTGGATGCGATTTTTCCAAGCTTGGCGGAAGCGGTGTTTTGGCCCCCATTCTGGCCAAGCGCGAATATCACGAGACTGGTGCAATGCGCTGGTTCGAGGTGGACATTGCAACGTTAGCCGATGCGCAGAAGCGGATTTCAAGTTACCAGGAGGGACGAGGCTCCTCTGGATTGTTTCTACTCCTCGTTAATGAGGATGGCGAAAGTCCGGCTCAAGTGCGGCGGGTGCTTGACGGGCTGGAGAAGGAAGTTGGCGACCGGCCCATCGCAATTGGCCTGTCGAGTGACAGCTATATGCTTCGCGAACTGAGCCGAGAGCTAATCGCTCTCGAACGGGTCCAAGCGTCACGCCCCGAACTGAAGGGAGATGCTGTCGCACGCAGAGAGGTCGCGAGTAGACTCGTACGGGTTGCCGGAGAACTCGAGGACCGGATCCGCCATGGCTTCTCGACCATCTCCTGGCGGATACCGGCGCTTGCTTCGGACGAGATCGGCATTGCTGGAAAGGTCAAGGATCTCTCCGTCATCGCATCTCGCCTGGCAGCCGAGCTGTATTCGAAGGCTCCGCGCATCCGCAACGAACTCGTTAACCGCACGAAGCCATCTTCGAACGCGGTCGCGGCCACGAGAGCTTTGATGAACGCGATGATCTCGGCAGCGGACGAGCCCAGCCTCGGGATCCAGAAGTATCCGCCTGAGAAGGGACTATATGTCTCGCTTCTCGAAACCACAGGACTCCACGCCGCAGATCGAAGTGGCGCGCTGTCCTTGCGCGAACCGAAGAACGATTCCGCCAATCTTCACGCCCTTTGGGATGAGGCCGATCAGCTCGTAGAGAAGGCGGGACCAGACGGTCTCGGTTTGGAGAAACTGTTCGATGGTTGGCAGGCCCGACCCTTCGGCACGAAAGATGGCCTCCTGCCCATTCTTGGGCTCGCCTATCTGCTCACGCGGCGCGACACCCTCGCACTCTACCTCGATGAAAGCTTCTGCTCGGACATAAGCGATCTGTTCGTAGACAGGCTGCTCCAGGAAGCCTCGAGCATTCGTTTGCGGTACAGCGAGATATCCAAGCGCGACGCAGCCATCCTGAAGGAAGTGGCCGGTGTTCTCGAAGGACTGACAGGCGATGAGATTGTAGCGGCTGAGCCGCTATTGGTTGGCAGGAAACTCGTTTCCCTGGTCATGGAGACGCCGGGCTGGGTAAGGCGGACTGCGCGCCTTTCTCCTTCCGCCCGAAAGGTCCGCGATCTCGCCATGACAGCACACGATCCGAACAAATTTATGCTCGATGACATTCCGTCGCTAGTGAGTTCGGCAGGAAAGCCAGAGCAGGTTGCTCGGATATTGAAGGAAGGGCTCAACGAAATCTCCGAGGCCTATCCTGAAATGCTAGCCTCATTGGAGAAAGATCTGCTGAGGGAACTGCGCGTCCAGGGGAAGCAGGGTCTCGCAAACCTGCGCGCCAGGGCGGAAAGGGTCACAGGGATCACAGGCAACTTCCGGTTGGATGCGTTCGCGACCCGCCTTTCCTCATTCGACGGCAGTATGGACGTTCTCGAAGGTCTCGCCAGTCTAGCGGCGAACAAGCCGCCGCGGGATTGGGTCGATCGAGATGTGGATGCCGCGCGGATCGAACTGGCTGCTCTGGCCCGTGATTTCCTGCGGGCGGAAGGGCTAGCCCATGTTGCTGGTCGCGAGCAATCGCGCTTTGCGCTCGCCATCTTTATGTCGGACCCAAAGGGCGCCGGCGTCTTAAGACCGGAGGTCGAACTTGACGCAGGAGAGCTCGATCAAGCGCGGGCGATCGCCAATAGCCTCCGCGAAAGAATCTCTGCGGGCGTTTCCCGGGATGTGGCGATAGCTGCTGCTGCCGAACTGGCTTCACTTTTGGCGCAGGAAGACAAGGTTGCTGAGCCGGAGTCGAGTTCTCCGATCGTGGCGACGGGAGGAGTTTCGTGAGTAGGCAACGACACGTCCTGGGCCTCTCGGGAGGCCGAGATAGCGCCGCACTTGCTGTCCACATGGCCCAGACGCGGCCGGACATCGAGCTGGAGTACTTTTTCACGGACACGGGCAAGGAGCTGCCCGAGGTGTATGAGTACCTCGGTCGCCTAGAGGGTTTTCTAGGGAAGCCGATCGAGCGGCTTAATCCCGACCGCGACTTCGATTTTTGGCTCCGCCAATACAAGTCATTCCTACCGAGCCCGCGGACCCGGTGGTGCACAAGGCAGTTGAAGATCCGTCCTTTCGAACAATGGCTCTGGCCTGCCCTGGATGACGGCGACGAGGTCGTGAGCTACGTCGCGATAAGATCCGACGAGAACTACCGTGAGGGCTATTCCTCCACTCACCCCAACCTCTCGGTGTTGCTTCCTTTCAGGGAGGAAGGAGTCGACAAGGCGGGTGTGATTGACATCCTCGAGGCGAGCGGTCTCGGACTTCCTAGCTACTACGAGTGGCGGTCACGTTCGGGCTGTACCTTCTGCTTCTTCCAACAGAAGATCGAATGGGTCCGTCTGATGGAGCGTCACCCCGAGAGCTTCGAAGAGGCGAAATCCTACGAGAAGAATGCGATCGAACACGGTTCGCCCTTCACTTGGAGCCAGGGGGAATCCCTGGAAGATCTCGCGCGGCCAGAGCGCGTGGAACAGATTCGGGAAGAACACCGCAAGCGTCTGGAAAGAGCGAAGGCTAAGCGAGTCCGCAATCCGCTGCGATCAGACGATAGCGAGATTGATCTCGACGAGCTCTACGGGCAGGCGAAGGTTTGCCTGGCCTGCCACAAGTAAGAAGACCCGAGAACAAGCCGCTTCGCGTATCGCGAAACGAAGCCGAGGTTCAGATCACGTGCTCGAGATCGTAGGCCGTAAGGATCGGCCGCAGGATCTGATAAGCTTCTGCGCTGTTCAGGGAGAGGTTTGAAAATTCGGCGACCCGCTTGAGTTCGGATTTTACCAGCTTACGTGCATGCCCCGCCGCATCTTCGTAGCCCTCGGGCAGGACTACGATGAAATCATGGATGGTAGCGCTGTCCTTGCCGGGTGACTTGCGCAGGATGCGCCCACGCCGCTGGATGAACTGCCGGGGGTCTCGGGAACTCGCAAGGATGTACGCGGTGCTGCATGCCGGTACATCGATGCCCTCGTCGAGGCACTTGATAGCGACCATTGCATCGATCAGGCCAAACTTGAAATTGGTGAGAATCGAGTCCCGCTCCCGACGCGGCTCTCTCGATGTGAAACGCGAGATGCGCCAGCCAAGCCGGTCGAGTTGCTGACTCACGACTTCGATCTGTCGCCCCTCGAGAATCTCGTCCTCTTCATCGGAGGGATCGGTCTCGACCGTGCCATCCCCGCAATAGAACAGCGTATGGTTCTGTGGCCGCTTACCCGCCAGCACGCTTTCAAGAGCAGGCAGCTTGTTCACCGCCGACGCTATGACGCGGGCCCTCCGCATCAAAAGGGCCGTCAGGCCTTGGCTTGGCTTGGAACCAGCCGACTTCTCCCGAGCGAAATGTCTGGCAATTTCATTGGAGAGATCGGCGAATTCGTTCGCTTCGTCGAGCGTGAGCTCCACGATGTGCGGGTGGTACTCATACGGCGTAAGAACCTCGTCCTCGATCGCCTGCCGTAATGTGTAGCTGAAGACTATGTCTCCATAGTATTCTGTGAGGCGCCGGTTACGCTCCTCATCGAGATAGTGGTGAGGAGTGGCCGAAAGGCCGATCCTATACTTTGCGTTTTGCGGCAGGAAACCGGCATAGCTTTCGGACGAATGGTGGTGACACTCGTCCCCGATCCATAGGAACCGGTTTTCCGGTATTCTTGAGATTGCGCTCTGGAACTCCGGAGATTTCATCGTCCGGTTCACGACCACGATCGCTGCAAAGTTGATCGCCGCCATTTCGACATCGTGGATGGTCTGGCGAAGATCGTCTTCCCATTCCGTCTTTGAGACGTAGCAGCGGATCGGCTCGATCCCAAAGATTTCCAGTATCTCGCACCATTGGTCGGCGAGGTTCTGGTAGGGCACGGCGATTACAACGGTCAGACCGGGAATGCTCTTGGCCAACTGTACTACGGCGTAGCAAGCGGTAATGGTCTTGCCTGCACCGGTGGCTAGATCGAAGACGCCTACGAACGCGCCTTTCTCGCGCCAGGCATTGAGTGCGTCCCTTTGGTGGGCGCGTATCTCGAACTTGTTGCCGCCGATCGTCTCGGGGAGCCTCGGTCCTCTTTCCTTGGGAGTTACGTCTAATTCGTCTTCCTGACTTTTGAGCCGTTTCAGAATGGCGAGTTCACGCGCAGGATCTGGTGGAGCATCCATTCGCTCGGCGACTTCGAGAAGGCGGTCTTCGAGCGCGGTGGGAACGTCGATGACCGCCGTACCGCGACTTTTGTTCTCCCAGAGGCGCTCGAATGCCGCCCGGTGTTCGGAGAAGTAGGGTTCGAGTTCGAGCTTCCAGGTGGGGAAGACGTCTATGGATTCGTAGTTGTGGGTCGGGAGCAGGGCCTGAGCGCTTTCGTTCGCTGACCCCGCGAAGACGAATGCATCGCCCGCCTCGTCGGTGATAATCCCGACCTTGTCGTGATACATTCCGTGTGGCCGGAGCGCCACGCGTATGTCCAGCCTTCCCTCGGCCACAAGCCACGCCAAGGTCTGGAAACGCTGTTCGAATACCTCCCCTTGCGCATCCTCGATCGCGGCGAGGAACTGCTCGCCGATCTCCTCAGAGATCCGCTTCTGGTCTTCGCCCCGCTTTATAGCGGCTATGTCGCGAGCATCGGTAAACGCCCCGACGATGAGGCGCATTCTTCCACCGTTCGCGGTGAAGGTGCTGAGCGCTTGGGCAGCGTATGTGATCGTTGAGCTCGAGAAAAAGCCCACGGCCCGGTCGTAGCGAACCGCGGCAGACAGCGCAGGGAAATAGAAATCCTCCAGGATGTTGTCCCGGTCGGATTTGTAGACCCCCTTGGCCTGGATGTTCCTTAGCGCCATCGAGCGCCTCAGAATGATATTGCAGCTAAATCCGGCTCCGCCTGCGCGGGCACGAGATAGCCTCTTTCCCGAAGCATGCTCATCAAGGCCCTGTCAGGATATTCCCCGCCTTCACGCAGAAGGTGGTCTTTGATGATGGCAAGACCCCCGTTAGCATATTCTTCGAAGATCTCGGCGCAGCGCCCCTCTTCCCCCTCGCGAAGGATGTCGGGATCCTCGGTCTCGGCAAGCGCGATCAGGTAGATGAGATTCTCTGCGTCACCGCGCTCGAACTGTTGATAGGAGACATCCTCGACACCCTGCGAGCGATCGAGCGGGAGACGCCGCTTCTCCGAAAATCCAAGAAGAGCTGCGAAGCAGAGCAACTCACGGATAGTCGGGAAGAGCCTCCTTTCGGAACCCGGAAGCGGTATGGCTGCCAGTTTCTGGACATACTCCTCGTAGATCTTGGACCGGTTGATGTTTGGTGCTCTGGCGGTCATCGAACGATCTCCTCGATCCGGGTGCCATCGGCCTCTTGATCGAACAGAGCAACGGCATAGTCTTTCCCGTTAAACTGACGGGTCTCGCCTTTCTTCCCTTCTCCGGAAGCACGGTTGGTCCGGACGAGGACGTATTCCTTCCCTACTCTTGCACGCAGCACGTCAATCACAGCGTTGTTGGCCTGCGAACCCGAGACCATCAGTACCACCTGACTGGCCATGCGTGGCACATGCTCGCCCGTCGTCTCGCGATAGCTGTCATCGAGCTGGCCGAAGGGAGAGTCCAGAACGAGGGGGGCGACCGTGCCACGCAGCAGTCGGTGATCCTGCGCGTTCTGACGAAGTCGGGCGTACTCGACCAGCGCAGCCGTGAATGCGAGACCGAGTAGCTGGTTTTCGCCACTGGATTTGGGGAGCTGCGTTCCCTCTTCATTGACGAGAGCCACTGCGTATTCGTCGGTCAGTCTCAGCTTAAAGCTCTTCCGGGTGGTAGCCTGAAGGACTTTGCTGATCTGCGAGCGAAGTATCTTTCGAGCATCCTCTTCTTCTTCGACGAGTTCAGCTTCGAGCCGCTCCTTGAGCCGTTCGCACAGTTCGTGACGTCGGACGAAAATTCTCGCATCCTCGTCGTTCTCGAGCAGCTTGTTGAGTTCGCGCTCCTTGTTCGCCTTGGACGCCTCGGAACTGCGGAGATTGTTTTCCAGGGCGCCGATCTGCCGGTTTATCCCATCGAGTTCGCCTCGCAGCTCATTCCGGCGCCGCTCGCGTTCGGCGATCTCATCGAAATCGATACCAGAGAGCTTGTCGGAGATCTCCCCAAGTTCTGCTTCGATGGCGCTGATCTCGTGTCGAGCTTCGGCTAGTCGCTTGTTAGCTGCGTCCAACCGGCCTGGCGCTTTTTCCCTTTCTCGCTTGAGTTCTTTAAGGGTGGAGCGAACGCTCGAAAGTCGACTGCGCAACGTCTTGTTCGCTGCCTTCTGTAGGAGACTCCGAACCTTCTCATATTCGGTGGAACCCTTTTTCAGCTCCGTCCCGCAGATGCATTCTTCCATCTCCAAAATGTCCTGAACGAACTCTTCGTTGTAGGGCGAAGGGATGCGGCCCTTCACATCCTGAGCCTCGAGATGATCGAATGTCTTTTCGGTAATGCGAGAGGAGACGAGGAAGCGGCCATTGTCGCCGAGCCACTTCAGCAACTCGTCCTGTGCGCTCGCTGCTCTGGTGATAGCACGCTTGAGCGAGTTGTTCGCCCGGTCGCGGCTGGCCTGGAGTTCTCGCGCAGCGGCCGAGTTACGCAATTTGGCTTCAATGTCGGCAATCTGCTGTTGCTTCTGTTCCGCTTGCCCTTTCAGACCGTCGAGTGCTTCCCTGCCGCTCTTGAGCTGGTCCGTAAGCCGGTCGATCTCATTCGAGAGGACTTCGATCTGGTCGGTCGCTTTGGCTTTAGGCATTTGCCGCCGATAGTACGCAGCCGTCTCTTCAAGGTCCTCGATCGCTGTCTCGATTAGATTGCATCCGAGAATATCCTGGACTGCCTTGCGGATTCCGCGCCGGTTCTCCTCGCCGAGGAAGACCTCTGCATGTTCACCGTCGAAAAGAAAGTGTCCCGCCATGGTCTTCGGTATGACCGTGTTGATGAAGCTATCGGGGTTGTCGATCGAAACGCTGTGGCCATCATCGATCCGCATGATTGAGAACTCACGACCGCCCATGGTGCCGTTGCCGTGGAAGCGACGGGCACGATAACGCTTGTCGTTGTGCTCGAAGAGGACTTCTACATAGCAGGAATCTCTCCCTACGGCCTTAGCGTCGTGGTTAACCAGGTCCTGCTTGCGTTCAAACTTGGCAGTGGTCGTGCCGTAGAAGCACCAAAGCATCGCGTTTAGAAGCGTGGTCTTTCCGACGCCGTTTTCCGCGTGAATCAGAGTAACGTTTTCATCCGGATCCATCGAGAATTCGATGGTATGCTCGCCATGGAAGCAGCGAAAATCCTTCAGAGTGATTTCATCGAGCCACATGATTAGTCTCCTCCCAACGGAGTGGCGCGATCGATAATGTCACGAAGGCGCCGGCGGCGCTCGCTGTCCTTATTCCGGTTTTCGAAGTAGAATTCGCGCTGCAGCTCTACGATTTCCGCGATCACGCGGTTCTCTAGTTCTTCGCTTCCATCCGATTGCGTCTCGGCCGCGTCGCCATCCTGCATTTCTCGTCATCCCCCAGAAGCGGTCTTAGCGCTACATGTGTCACCAATCTATCGATCTGGTAAATAGGGAAATACAGCCGCTCAACACTTGAAGGGCAAATACGATCGCGGTCCCGATCTCCTTCATGCTCAAAGTGCCGGTTGTCCTTCGTTCGCGTTTCAACGGAACGGCTCTGATCTCTTCGAACCGACTGGTCCGTGACATCCATCTGATCGCGTCGCAGTCATCGTCGAGCAGCTTACGAGCATCTGAGGCAGTGAGGTCGTGTCGAAGCTTGAGATTGATACGGAAGTACTGGACGTCTTTGATCGATCCAAAGCACTGAAAGTTCTAGAGAACGTGGTAGTTCTCGGCCTGATAGACAATGACAACTGCCAACCATCATAGCCCGAGGGTATGAGCGCAAGCGCCGCGTTAGCAAGTTGGCCGATCAGCCAAGTAGCGCTCCACCTTCTCTACCGTTCGGCGACGCGGCCTGCGGCCAGCTCGTAGGTCAAGCACGAAGCGCGGATCGCCAACCGCGCGACGACCAAACCGTGTCGCCGACATGTGCGATTCTTTCAGGTGTCGCTCAATGCGATCCAGCAATTTCATAGCCTTCCTCGACTCACTCAGCACTTGTGTTCTTGTTTTGTTCTTAGTAGGAAGGTTCCATCGAGTCTAGGAGATTTCCTTCTCTCCTGAGACCGTCAGAAGGAACGACACGATGGAACACGTCAGAGAGGAGCTCGATCGCCTGATCCAGCAGCGACGGCTCGGATATTCCTCGATCTCGCGGATGATCGGACGAAACTCGTCCTACATTCAGCAATTCATCAAGCGTGGCTCGCCGCGAAAGCTGGATGACGATGACCGGCGCACGCTTGCCAGCTTCTTCGGGGTCGACGAGCAAGTGCTTGGCGGACCGCCCGCCCCCATGCGTGACGGGTTGATTGAAATACCCGTGCTCAATGTCGATGCATCGGCGGGCTTTGGAGCGATTGCCGAAAGCGAGACCGCCCATACCCGCTTCGGTTTCGACGAACGCTGGCTTGCCCGGCTGACCCGGGCAAAGAGCGCCAGTCTCTCGATCATCCACGTCCTGGGCGATTCCATGGAGCCGACACTCAGCGATGGCGACGAGGTGCTGGTCGATGCGTCAGACCAGGGCTCGCGGCTACGCGACGGTATCTACGTCTTGCGCGCCGACGACGCGCTGGTGGTCAAGCGCGTGACGCTCAAGCCTGGTGGCCGCAAGATCACCATCAGCAGCGACAATTCGGCCTATCCCAGCTGGGATGATGTCGACCGGTCCGAGATCCAGGTGGTCGGCCGTGTCATCTGGTTCGGACGCGCGGTCTGATCCTACCAAATCAGAACCCCGCAAAACGCGCGCGATGCTTGGCAACGAAGTCCGGACGGGGGTGATCCCTCGGATCGACCGGAAGCCTGATCTTCTGTCCTGAAGGGGGGAAGAGCTTCAACAGGTCGGACGGCACCTTGTTGTGCGATACGAGCAGGCAAAGGTTATCGTCGAATGTGATGAGATGCCGGTCGAACAGCCAATGGGCCGTAGCCGAGAGCGCCACGCCGTTGGGTACGACGTCGGGTCCGCCATCGGCGACGGACCAGATATGGGCCGCCTGTGCCTCGGCTTTCCCGCCACCATTGATGATCCGCAATCCCGTGACGGCGCAGGTGCTGTCATAAGCGTCGAGCACCTGATTGCGGAAACTGGCGGCACGGATCTTCTTGTTCACCAAGATCTGCTCGATCCGGCGTTCGCCAAAATCATCGGCCAGCAGCGCGGCGGTTGCATCGTCGATGTACCGCTCGTCTAGCTCGAGCCTGATCCGGTTGTCCGGGTCGAGCGTCTCGCTCAGCCCCTGATTGACGATGGCGACAAAATCATCGCCATCGAGCGTGCGCACCGATTTGCCGCGCAGCGTCCTTCCGGCATCGCCAGGACGGGCCATCTCGCGCAGGAAGCGTTCGGCAAAGCGTCCGCCCTTATCGCGGTAGGACACCGCATCATCGAAGGGTAGATAGTCCCTGACGCGCGCATAGTAGTGGGTTGGATCAGCCTCATCGGGATCGATCCGCTCAACAAAAGCGGTCGCGATGTAGGCCATCCGACCGCCCGATACGCGGGTTTCGCGGTAAATGATCCAGTCGTTTTCAAGCTGGCGGGCTTGAGGAAGATATTGCGAGGGGAAATGATACCGCTCTGTGATGAGGTCGTCGTAGCGCGAATTGCCGCTGATCTCGAATACACCCTTCACCGGCAACGCTCCGCACTTCTCTCGAACAGGCATCGTGCCTGGTAACGCGAAAATCGTCCAGGCTGTCGGTTATCAAATGCCGATTTCGAAAGGCTTTACCCTTTCCTTGGTGAGTTCGGGTTTGTCACTTGCAGGCGAAGCGTTGCCAACATCCTTGTCTTGCGAAAGGCCCTTGGCAGCTGCCGCCTTGAGCCTTTGCGTTACTTCGAGGGCCGACGCTTTCTCGCCGCTGTTGGACTTGATGGCCCGGCCAAGTTTCTCGGCATTATCTGCAATCAGCGTAAGGCCGTCGCGAAGCCGGGTGACCGTGACCAGGAAGGTCTGCCGATTGGCGAGATTACGTTCGCGGCTGTCCATCACCGCGATCCCGCGATCGGAGGTCAGTCCCTGCGCCATATGCGCATTGAGGGCATAAGCGAGGTCCATGCGTTTGAGCATGGGGTCGCCGCGGCTCAGGCGGAGCTCCTTGCCCGCTGATGTCTCCACCAAGACGCCCTTTGTGTCGATGGCCACGATCCTCGCCTGGTCGGCGTTGAACAGCCCGCGCTTGTGGTCGTTGTCGGTCCAACGGATCTTGTCACCCTCGATGATGGATAGCGATTTGCGGTCAAAGAGCGACAGCCGGCTATCGACTGCACCCGGCCGCAAACGCGCAGGATTGAACTTGCGCAGACGCCCCTTCCTGTCCTCAAGCACGAGCTGCTTGCGCGCTTGGTCGATGGTTTTGACGGTGTAGTCGCCCTTGGAGAGTTCCTGGGTGCTGTCCCGCGAGCGGAAGTTGAGAACCATGCCCGGTTGGTATGTGCGAAGGTATCGCAACTCCTCGTGCGTCACATTCACCCGAGAATGAACGGTCAGCCGGCCCGATCGTGGGCCGAGCTCGCCGTTGGCCTTGAGTCCGCGCTGGACAGCCTCGTTAACCGCAGACCGTAAGGCCCGTCCCGACACGTAGATCGACGTCCGATCCCGATCCGCCGGGCTGAGCGAAAGCCACTTTTCGGCAGCAACAATCGCACTGTCCCCGCAAGCCTCGATGGTCGAAGGCGCAAGAGCCTGGAGCGCATCGTCGATGCGTCCCTCCTGCGCGGCGGCCTGGGCTCGCCGCAGGACGGGATCGCGGCCGCGCAAATTCACATCCATGTTGGCGCGCTCGATCCCGGCCTGTTGGACGAGGTCGAAGGGCTTACCGGCATCGACGGCGCCTAGCTGTCGCTTGTCACCGACGAGAACCAGACGATGGACTTCGGCAAGGTTCGCCAGCCGTACCAGCTTGGCCTTGTCCTCGTTCGACACCATCGAGGCCTCGTCGAGCACCAGGACATGGTCTCCGAGCGCGCTCCGAGCCTCACTCAGCAAGGTGGCATTTCCCGGCTCGTGCAGAAGCCTGCCCCATTGGGCGAGAAAGCGGGCAATGGTCATCGAACGGATGCCGGTGTCGCGTTCGAGCATCTGGACGAGCGTGTTCTGCACGGCGAGCCCCAGCACCTGCTTGCCTTCCTCGCGGAGCAGCTGGGCGACCGGCTTCATCACGCTGCTTTTGCCCGCCCCGGCTATGCCCTGGATCGCTACGATCCGGTCACGCGATGAGAGCACAAGGCCCGCCGCATCCTCCTGCCCTTCGTTGAGCGAAATTCCGTGGTTGATCGCGGCAACTGCCTGAACCCGTTCTGCTGCGTCTTTCCGATCCAGGATGGGCGACACTGCACCTCGTCCCTGGTCGACGTTCGCGAGAATGGTGCTTTCAAGTTCAAGCGCCTCGCGGCTCGCCAACCAGCCTTTGTGTTCGCCTTTGCCGGGCTCAAGTGCGCCGCTTCTGACCAATGCGTTCACACGGGTTTCGACGTGGCCCACCGTCGTCGGCAGCCCAAAATCGAGCGCCGCCTTCAGCAATCCCTCACGGGGAAAGGCTGCCTCGCGCTGCGAGAGATGACGCACCGCAGAGGCCACGGCCTGTGCAGCCGCAATGGTCGGCGCATCCTGCTTGAGGACATGGGCAGGGATCAGTGGATCAGCCGGATCGCCCTTGATCCGCTGCGCAAACTCCCTCAGCTTCGCAATCCCGCGCTGAAGGAGGTTTTGCTCTTTCGAGCCTCCGGCGACCTTTGCCGCGGCACGCATCTGGGATGCGTCAATCAGACCACCGAGATCGAGACCGACCTCTTCGGCTCGCTGGCGCCAGGACGCAAGAAGGCCCTCGCGATCGCGCACTGGCTCTTTGCCTTTGCGTGTTTCCAGCGTTGCGACAATCCCTGCCTCCAGTCCGCTCCCGCGCCTGGCTGCGAGGACTTCTTCGCGCCGCGTTGAAAAGGCCATAACTTGCTGGCGGGCAATGCCCGCTGCTTCGAAGTTGCCATGCTTTCCAACCGGCCCAGCCTCGTAGCCCATTTTCTCGACTGCCAGACGAAAGCGAGCCATGGTCATCGAGTTGAGCAGCGTGTTGAACGACCAAAGTTTGTCATTGCGAAGCGCGCGCCACTTTCCGTCGCTACCTTGCGTGACATTTGCCACGACCGCATGAAAATGCAGGTTCGGCTCCTGGTTGCGGTTGGTGTCGTGCTGGAAGAGACCAATCGTCAGGTTATCTGTCGCGACCTTCCCGTAGCCAGCCTGACTGCCCATCCGGGTTTGCGCCGCGTTCTTTTCTGCCCAGCGCAAGGTCTCGCTGACGGCCTCGCGATAGGCATCGATTATCCGCTGGTCGCCACCCACCAGCGCAAGCAACGACCAGCTTTTCGGCAGTGAGAATGTGAGGTCTGTTCCCGGCCTGTGGGCCTGGCCCGCGTTGCGACCTGGATACCACCGGGAAGTTCTCCCCGCAGCAAGGCATCGAACTGCGCGGCGCTGACGCGGCCCTCGAGACCAAGTCGTTCCGCTCCCTTCCCGACCCAGGTTCCGGAACGATCGGCATCGGCGCCGGTGTAGTAATTGTCTGCCGCGAAATAGCTCGCAGCAGCCGAAGGGGAGCGCACATTGGCGACGGAAAGCATCCAGTCTAATCCTCGTCGGGCTCCCCTCGCGGCCAGGTAATCCCTCCCCATTTGCCTTTCACATGTCGGGTTCGAACTCGCCGAAATCCTTTTCCGGAGGATCTGCGACCGCACCTTCACGCAGGTCTTTCTCGACCGGCGTGAGAGATTGGTGCCCACTGGTCACTGCGCGAGCTTGGGGCGTCGAACCGCCCTTTCCAGCTGCGTCATCGCCGGCGGTTCCTGGTTCGGACGGATGCTGTTCCGCGCCCATTGCTGGTGCATCCTCACCGGTTTGCACGGCAGCCAGAGGTAGCGTTGGACCTGCATCCAGATGCGTATCGGACCGGGTTTCGGCACCGAGATCACCAGCAGCGCGCCCTGCATTCAGCTTTTCAAGCGGCACAGGCTCCTGTCGATCCTGCGGCCCATCGGCGACACGGCGCCGCCCCTCCAGGTCAAGTTTGAGCTGCTTTGAATCGACAGGCCTACCAGCACCGTCATCGTTCGAAGCGGGATGCTCGTCATTCGGTTTCGAACCCGGTTTTGCCTGGAGCTTAGTTGCCGCAGGACCCTGGCCAGGCTTTATGAGCGGTTTCTCGCGGGCGATGAAACCTTCGGCAATACGGCCACGCGTCTGCGGAATGAGCGAAACCGGCGCAGCGGGGAATCCGTCAGGAAATTTGATGTAGGCCGACAACCTCGGAAGGTTCATAAACTGGTCGGGCAGGAGCAATGGCTCGATCTGCCGCCTCGGCGTCAGGCTGACTGCGTCGCGCGCATTGTTGTACCCGTAGCTGTAGCCTTCTTCCATGTCGCGCACCTGCCGGTGGCCGATGAAATCGGAGCACCAGGTCGCTGTCTCTCGATCGGCCGTCGCCAGGATGAGCTTGGTTCGCGCAAGTGAGGACAATGTCATGGCCATGTTCTCGCCGTAGACTTCCTTGAGCTTGGCAAACGCATGCACCCCGGTGACGATCGCACCGCCAAAATTGCGCGCGGTTTGCAGCCCCTTTTCGAGTGCCGGTAGTCGGTGAAGGGCGCCGAGTTCGTCGATCAGAAACCACATCCGCAGGTCCTGCGTGCGCTCGAGCGTCATCAGCGTATTCATCGCCGTGTCGAGCCACAGCGTGAGCAATTGCGAGGAGATGCTCATGTCGACATAGCGGGCAGAGAGGAACAGGATCGAGCCTGCCTGGCAGTCGCCTTTGACCCAGTCACGGACCGAAAAACGCGGTCCGGATGAGGGCAAGAGCTTGAGCACTTTCGCATTCGCATTGAACACCGCGCGGATCGATTCCGCCATGCGGGCCGCTTCCGGGGCGGTCAGCGGATCGGCCATCGTTCCTCGCATCAGCTTATGCACTTCGGACAGGTCAGCGGTCATCAGCCGCCGCGCCAAAGCCTCGTTGGTTGCAGTGCCGGTACGGGCAAGATGGAGACACATCTCGACGAACAGCATGCGTGCCGCGAGCACCCAGAACTGTTCTGAACCACCCCCGTCATGGGGCACGAGCGCCTCGGCAGCGGCATGAAACTCGGCTTCCGTCGTGCAGTCTTTGAACACGCTCCATAGCGGACACCGAACATCGACAGGATTGAGAATGTTGTCGCGCGCGGGATCGTAGAAGGCCTCAATGAAAGCCCCTGTGAGGTCGAAAATGACCGCGCGCTGGCCGCGTTCACGCGCTTCGGCAACTAGTTCGGTGAGCGCCACGGTCTTGCCGGTTCCGGTTGTGCCAATAAGCATGGCGTGGCTCTGCTCGAGCCGCCACGGCCAGCTTACACCGGCGAGATGTGCGGGTTGGTAGTGGCCCGCTTCGGCGAGCGCCGACGAGCTCGCAAGCCGCCACTTCCAGCCGAACTTGCGTCCCAGTTCCTCGGCCCGGAATGCCTTGTTGTGACGCTCGATTTCCTCTTCGAGTTCGTCGAGCGAAACAAGCATTGCGCCGCGCTCGTGCTTGCGCTCCTTCGACCGCCCGCCAAAGCGCTCGGCGAACCACCAGAAGAACACGAATGCGGGGATCAACAGCACCGCCGAGACGAGCAATCCCTGCTTCACTGCCGAACGAAATGCCGCGACCGCCTCGCGCATCGGCGGGAACTCGCGAACGATGCCAAACGGGAGGCCGACCCTTTCGCCGTCAAGCAATTCAAGGTTGACCAGTTTGGCCGGATCGAACTCCATGAAGGCATAGAGACTGGCGTAGATATGCATCCAGACCAGGTAGATCTGGTGATCGCTCAGAGCCGACCGCACTTCCCAATAGCAGGTGCCGACGGCAACCAGGCCGGTGACAATCAGAGGACCCTTCAGCCCCGCCGCAAACATAAAACCGAAGTGGCCGAGCAGCTGGCTCCCGCGGGTGAAGTTCAGGAGATTATGCTTCATGGGAATGGCCTCCCATGCTCGCGTTGACGGGGAGGCCAAGACGCTCGAGGCGTCGCCGGTACGCCTCGTGGGTACGATCGCGCAAACTCGCATCAGAATGGCTGGCCAGAAGCGCATCGAGCGCTACCGAAATGAAGATCGCCTGGCGCGCGGGATCAAGCCCTGCGGGCCTGTCCTTCGCCTCGTTATCGCGCTGCCACGCTGCGACGATGAGGTCACGAATAAAGACGCTGACACTAACGCCATGGTCCGCGGCCCACTGGCGAACCCAGTTACCAACGGAGAGAGATACGAATGTCTGAAGCCGATCTTGTCGGGTCATGAAACAGGTTCCTTGTCGGGCCGACGGAACCTGGCTCACCTTGCGGAAGGTGCTGATGAGAATAAATCGTGAACAACTCGCAGTCAATCGAAAGATTCAGACGATATTTCAGAGTGATAGATGGATGTGAGTTGTCAGCGGATCAGCGCAAAGCCGCTCTACTCGCAGACGGGTTGATTTCGCCCAAAACCATATTCTTCAGCAATAACAGAGAGATAAATCCCGAAATCGCGGGGTACGGTGTGCTCCCTTGTTCCCATGTGTGCGGGGTGGTCCAGACAGTGAGGGGGATTGATCAAGGACGACCTTTTCCGACCTCCTCGTTGGAGCGCGAGCAACCGGGCCTGGCAGCTCACCGCATGCAGATAGAAAGCAGTTGGACGCCTCCAGCCAAAGACAGCACCTGCGAAAGAGGCAGCGGCCAAGGGCGCGTGGGAAGCAAGGCAAGCGGGGCATGTCGCGTGCCCAGCTTCCCGCCGCCCGACCCGGTGCCGGTTCGCAAGTGCGCGCGGGGCCCAAGAACAAATCACGCCGCACCCTCAGGAGCGCATCGCAAGATGCGCGGGACAGAGTGCGTCCACAGCCCCGCTCTATTTATCGGGCGCCGCCGCAATGCGGTGGGCGGCCGTCAGAGCAACCGGCCGAACCGGGTTTTTGTGCTTGATTGGGCTACCCGGCGAACGAGAAAAAAGGCAGGAACCGTTCCCGGTTCCCGCCCTGTCGGTAGTCTCAAAACTCGTCGAGCATGCCGCCATGCACTGTGTGGACCACCCGCGCTGCGAGATGCGCCGGCAATATGTTGTAGTCACCCTCGTCGAGGGCAAAGTACCCGAGTTCGTCATCCTCGATAACGTGCTGATCGAAGTAGCTGTGCAACGCTCTCTTCTCGGCTGTTTCCAGAGCCTCAAAATAGCTCCGGGACGCAACGGCGCAATGCATCGAATAAGTCATGATAATCCTCCTGATTTCTGTCGTGAGACGACAGGAGGCGTGCGCGATGGTCTTGTGCATCCCGGGTCAGGGATCGCCCGGCTGGGCGACCGCGATAGCGGCGGCGGGGGTAACGATTTTGTTCGCTGCCGGATCCAATCCGGTGGCGGGCAAAATGGTGGGGCCCCGCCGTCCTTGGGGCGGGAGGCGCAAGGCCATCATGCTGGGAGAACCGTGAGCAAGAACCCACCACCTCCGCCCAATATCAAACATCTCCTGCGTGCGAATTGCCTTTCCTACACCCCGGTGAAACGGGCATGGGAACAACCGGGGAGCGGATCGAAGGGGGAGAAAAGGACAAGTAACATGTCCCGAAACAGGAGCGCGATTGTAGCCCTGCAAAAACTCGAAGCGGACCGCGAGGCGCTCGACGCCAAGCAACGCGAACTCGAAGTACAAGCGGCCAGGGAACTCGGCGAAATCATCCTGGGAAGCGGCCTGGAAAGCTTCTCGAAGAAGGGCCTGAGGAAGGTTGCCGAAGAACTCGGGAAACTCGGCGAGGATGCCGCGATCGAGAAACTGACGGCGCGCGGTTCAACCCGTGCCTCGAATGCAGCGCCGGGAACCCAGTAACCACAGAAGAAGAGGCCCTGCCGCTTGCGGCAGAGCCTCTTCGTAAGGGGACGATCGGGATCGATGTCAGTCGATCTCGGGAGCGTCGGTGTTGTCGTTGTCGTCGCTCGACCCGTTGCCGCGGGAAAGAAAGTCGACCTTGTCGGCGAGGATCTCGGTGCCGTAGCGCGTGACCCCGTCCTTGTCCTCCCACTGGGTGTAGTGGATGCGGCCCTGGATACTTACCAGCTGGCCTTTGGAGCAGTACTGGCCGACGGTCTTGGCGAGGCCGTTGAAGCAGGTCACCCGGTGGAACTCGCTTTCCTTGGCGGTGTAGCCGTTCTCGTCCTTGTAGGTCTTGCCGTCCTTGTCGCGTGCGGGGCGATCGGTGACGACGGTGATCCCGGTGACGTTGGTGCCGCCCTTGGTCTCGCGGGTTTCCGGATCGCGGGCGATGCGGCCGGTGAGGATTGCGATATTGGTCATGGTGATATTCCTTCAGTTCCTCAAACCGGAGACCATCTCCGGCTTGCGAACATCCAGAAGAAGCAGGGCATGAGAGGACTGCACCGAAGGCCTGAAGGGCCGAAGGGAAACCTGTTACTGACGGGTGGTGCGGGCAGGCGCGCGAAGCGCGACCACACGGCCGGAAAGGAACGGGTTGCCGTCCTCAGCTGACCTGGTTCAGGACTGTTCGCGAAGAAAGCCGGATGGGTGTCGGGTGTGGGTCTGAAGGTGCCAAGACCCAGCTGCAATCAGCCTGCCCCATCGCCTTCCGATGCCGCCAGGAGATCCATGAAGTTGCGCGCGGCCTCCCGGTCCTCCTCGTTCTCGAAGGCCACGTCGAGGTCGGGGGCAGACCCGAGCAGGTAGAGCATGGCCCACAGGGCAAAGCGTTTTCCCCGGTCCTGCTCCAGACCGAGATCGACCTGGCATCGCTCGATCCCCGAGGCCAAGGTTTCTGCGCCAGTCGCTCCAGGATCGGCAGTGCCAAAATAGCGGATGAGAAGCGTATCGAGGTCCATCGCACTCTTTTCGGATCATCGGTCGGGCCGCAGCGAGGAAGGCCAGCATTCGTGGCCCGGTCATGCGTCGCTCAATCAGCGGTGGGTTGCTCGCGAAGCCGCCGGGCGCGCTCGACGAAATGCTCCATCTGGGTGGCGGCATGCAGGGTAAGCGGATGCGGCTTCGCATCGGCACGCGGGGATATGAATTCCGCGATTTCTTCGATTGCTGCAAGCTGATCGGCGCTGGCCTTCGACAGAAGGCCGAGCACCATGTTCTCAAGGGCGATCACCCTGATGCGCAATTGGATGATCTCGGCATCGGAAAGTGGCGGAATATCCCATTTCTCGCAATCGGCAGCGAGCGCTTCCTGCGGCCCGCAGGGCAATGCCCCGCCTTCGTCTTCCCAGCGCGACAGCGCCCCGGCTTTTCCCGTTTCCGACATATGCGGTTCCTTTCATAGCCAACGAGGCGATCGTCTGCACGCTGCTCACATAGCACAAAGCCCTACCGGGATGCGCCTGGCACGGCGACAGCGAAGCCGGGCAAACGGAACCCCGCGCGGGTTGGTCTTCACGCGGGGTTCCTGAACGACCCCTTGGGGGCACCTGCGACCCGCAGGGCTTCGGGGGGAGGCGGGGCCGTCCTTTCCTGATCTTGTGTTGTTCGTTGCGATTTCTTGCCGAGGATATCTCCTGAATTGCCGGGTCACCGGGAAACGCGTCCGATCACATACCTTCCATGTCGTGATCGGCCATCGAGGACATGTCATGGCCCGTATGGGGATCGGCGGGCGGAGTCGCCTCGCTCGCGGGTTGCGGGCGCGTTGCTGGCGCGGCGGGTGTGGCAGTTGCGCGTGAAGCGGGCGAGGCGGCGCGCCGTGAGGCGGGCGTGGCGGCATCATCTGCCGAAGTAGCGTCCTGCCGCGCGGTCGCTGCCTCACCTTCGGAGGGAGAGGCTGCCGGGTCTGCAAGACCCGCTTCAGGTGCCGTACCAGCCACCACCGCAGCTTCGCCCATAGTCGAAACCTCGGTGATCGGTGTGCTCTCCTGCGCCTCGTCGCAGGCAGCAAGAGCGGACATCAAGGGCGAGATCGCGAGAAACCCGATCGCTACATTCAATCTGGAAGTACGCATGCTCTTCAACTCCTTCAGAGCCAGGAAATACCGAGGTGGTTCGGCCCATGCGCGAGCTCGCCGCCAAGGAAGCCTTGGATGAGAACGAGCGCCGCCATGGAGAAGATCGACGCGCGCAACCAGGCGCGGCTCTGGCTCGGCCTGCTCGCGAGATAGGCCATCGCAATACCGAGAACCGCGATCAGCATACCGTTCCATCGATGCACCTGCATGACAGTGTCGCCGCCGAACCACAGCCCGGTGTGAATCCATCCGAACAGGACTGCGACCACCGCGCCGATGGCCCCGCCGTAGGCAAGCACGCGCACCGCACTTTCCAGGCCCGCTCCTTTCCGGCGCATCACGAACAATTCGGTGGCCGCAGCCATGAGAAACAAGGCGATCGGGAAATGGATCGTTGCCGGATGCAGCTTCTTCAGTACGGCCATGAGTCCGGCCTCGCCCACATCCGCATGGCCACCGGCCTCGTCATGACCTCCGCCCGCTTCGTCGTGCGCGCCGGACGACTCGCCAGCATCCGCAGTCTCGCCCATCTGCGCCATGGCCGCCTGGTCGTGCGCATCGCCATTGGTGGCAGCAGGCGCGGCGCTCGCCTGTTCGCCGTGCTTTTCGTCGCCATGAGCCTGAACGGGTCCGACGAAGAGCAGGCTTGCGGCGAGCAGCGCCAAAAATGAGGGGGCTTTCATGTCTCGTATATCTCCCGGCCCGGCAGTTGCAGTGCGACCTATGTGCCTGATACGCACGGCAGCCGCCTGCCCCTCACATTAATTTGATGGTGTTGGTGCGACAGATGTGCGTCCGCCGTATCACGTCTGCTGACGACTCGATCGCGATCGTCGAACGCATTCGGCTCCTGGCCCCGTTCGGGGCTCCTGGCCCAGTGCGCCCACGCGAATAAGCCCCATGGGCTCAGGCGAGCTTGCTCTTCTTTGCGCGGCGGCGCAGCCTCGGCATCCGGTTCGCCAGCAGGACGAAACCCGACAGGGCTATGATCGTGCCGCCAATGCCGAACAGCAGAAGCCACCAACTGTTGATGCGATCACGCTCGGTCCAGTCCATGATGTGCAGGCCCCAGATGAAATCGAACAGGCGCCATGTATCACTACGCGCCGCCCCGAGCGTGCCGCTGGCGGCATCGATGTAGAGGCGCGTCGAAGCCTCGTCAGCATAGGTGACCTGCCAGGCCGGAAAAGGGCCGCGAAACTCGGTCCCCACCGGTTCGTGAACGAGCCGCGCGCCTTCGATCGTCGTGCGCGGTCCGGTCCATGCGCGCAAGGCGATGGATCTTGCCGTCGCCGCCGAGATGGGGGAGAGTTTGCGCCCTGTCACCGGATCGTGAAGGCTCACGCTACCGTCAACCTTTCGGACCTCGGTCACGGCATCGCCGTCGAGCGAACGTGTCGTCACCGCTGCAAGAGTACCGTCGCTTGCGACCCAGGCCGGGAGCGGGGCATCGGCGGGCAGCGCCTCTCGTTCACGCGAAACGACATGTTCGGAGCGAACTTCTTCCAGGTCGAGAAACGACATGAGGGCGCCGGTTCCCATCCACAAGAGAAACTGGACACCGACGAAAATCGCCAGCCATTTGTGGATCTTGCTGCCGAGCACATGCAGGCGCAGCTTCAGCGACGGCGTTGCCAACCGGTGCTACCTCTTCGAAAGCCGTAATCAGTTGCGCGGCGCGCGCGACGAGGAATGGTACTGGACGATTCTCCACCCGTCCGCATCGTGAGCAAGCACCGATGTCGCCACGCCGTCGCGCTCGATCACCCGGCCATCGGTAAGTTCGATACGATATCCATACGTCTCATAGGCATGGGCCATATGCCCCATCCGGGTGACGGTCAGCGTGGGGTCGGTAAAGGTGAAGCTCACGATCGCGTCGAGCTCGGGTCCGAGATGATGCTCCATGTAATTGGCAAAGCTTCCTTCGGCCTTGCCATTCTCGAAGATCGCCGAGTCCTCGGCGAAGAGCGCGCGCATTGCCTGCGCGTCGCGCGCTTCAAGAGCGGTGCGATAGGCCTTGAGGGTTTCTTCAGCGCCCGCGACATCGTCCGCCGAAGCGTCCATCGCGTGCATCTGATGGTTCGCATGGGAAGAGTGGTCCATCTGCTGCGCGAAGGCTGGCAGCGGTATCAGCGTGGCAACAAGCGCAGTCGCCGCGATGCGTGTCAAAGTCTTGGTCATGGAAGTTCTATCCTTTTTGAGATTTCAGAACCAGAATCGCACACCGACGACATAATTGGTGACGCTCGGATCCTCTCCGGCGGCCCGCGCAAAATCCGCGCTGTCGCCGATGCGCCATTCCTGGGAAACGCCGACATAGGGCGCGAATTCGCGTGCGAACTCGTAGCGAAGACGCAAACCTGCCTCGATCCGATCGAGCCCGGCACCGATGCCCAGCTCGGGAATGTCCTGCGCAGAAAGCGCGAGTTCGGCCCTGGGCTGGAGGATCAACCGCTGCATGATGCGCTGATCGAGTTCGCCCTCGATACGCGCGGTCACATCGCCCTTGGTGGAG
Organism: Novosphingobium sp. MBES04; assembly: GCF_000813185.1. Classification (NCBI taxonomy): domain Bacteria; kingdom Pseudomonadati; phylum Pseudomonadota; class Alphaproteobacteria; order Sphingomonadales; family Sphingomonadaceae; genus Novosphingobium; species Novosphingobium sp. MBES04. The sequence continues at coordinate 604,771 of NZ_DF850488.1, forward strand.
ACGAAGGCCGCGGCATCGACCTCGAAGCGGTACGGCATGAGACCCTGGATACCGATAACCGCGTGCGTGCGCTCCGGACCGGTGAGGTCCTGGCGAACACCCGCCTGGAAATCGAAGAAGGGCGCAATGGCGCGACTCCAGAGCGCCTGGACCTCGGCGCCTTCTATGGGTTCGCCAAAGCTGCCCTCACCCTCGGACTTGAACCAGAATTTGTCGATGTCGCCGCCATAATATCCCTGGATGTCCCACAGATATCCATCCTTCCCCTCGCGGGCGCGGTATTCGAGCCGGTCGCCCTGAAACCAGAAGCGCATTCCTCCGTCGGTCTCGCGGACAAGCTCGCGGCGCGCTTCGTTCATGGCTTCCTCGCCCCAGATGGCGACCGCCGCGCGCGCGGGGCCGCTCCCTGCTTCTGGAGGAGGCGGCAGCAGCGGGATATCATCGTCCGCGCCCATCTGCATCGCCGAATGGTCCATGCCCTGCCTGTCCTGCGAAGGCGTCTCCCCATGGTTCATCTGGCTGTGATCCATCTGCCCATGGTCCATCGACGAACTGGCCTCCGCCTGACCCATCTCGCCGTGATTCATCTGCGAATGATCCATCGCGCCTTCGGCGGGCTTGCCCTGCGGCATCGAGCCGTGATCCATTCCTTCATGACTTTCGGGCGATGCCTGTGGACGGGCAGCGTCCACAGGCATTGTCATGCCAGAATGGCCATCCTGAGCGGTCATCGCACCATGATCCATGGTTGAGTGATCCATCTGCGAGCGGTCCATGGCGGCTTCAGGTTGAGCAGCCGGTTCGCATGCTCCATCTGCAACCGGATGCCCCATCGCGCGATGGCGCTCGGCTTCTTGCTCGCACTTTGTCTTCGCGTCAGCCTGCGCCTCGGCGCTTTGCTGCGGCTCCGCCGGCGAATGACCGGCATGCTGCGCCGCCGCGGGGGAGGCGAGAACTGAGCCGGCTGCGACCGATGCGAGCAGGCTGACAATACGAATTTTCATGCTTCGCTCCCGTCGGGATTGGCGACCGTGACGATCTGAAACATCCCGGCATGCATGTGGTAGAGAAGGTGACAGTGGAAGGCCCAGTCGCCCGGCTCGTCCGCCGTCAGGTCGAACTGCGCGCTGCCACCCGGCTGCAGGATTACCGTGTGCTTGAGCGGTTGACGATCGGCCGGCGCGCCATTGACCAGCTCGAAGAAATGACCGTGCAAGTGAATGGGGTGCGCCATCATCGTGTCGTTGACGAGCTTCACGCGCACGCGCTCGTTATAGGCGAAACGGATCGGCTCGTCTGAGACGGCGGAGAACTTCTTGCCGTCGAACGACCACATGTAGCGCTCCATATTGCCGGTCAGATGAATTTCCATTCGCCGGGACGGCGTGCGGCCCTCGCGGTGTGGAGTCAGAGCGCGCAGCTTGCGATAGTCGAGCGTACGATGCGGCACATCGGCGAGACCGATGCCGGGATCGCCCATGCGGTCGACCGGGTTCATCGAGACCATGTCGAGACCGGGCCCGACCTTCACATCGGGCGGCAGAAGCGACGTGTCGCGCATCTGCATCCCCGACATGCCGGCCATGCCTGCCATCTCGGATTGGCCGGACGAACCATGATCCATCCCCGCCATGTCGCCGCCACTTCCGTGGTCCATGCCCGACATGCCGGCATCGCCAGACGAGCCGTGGTCCATGCCGCTCATGCCCATGTCGGCCATGGTCAGAAGCGGCGGATCGCGCAGCGGCGGAATGGCGGCGCGAGCGCCGGGTGCGCTCGCGAGTGTGGCAATACCCATGCCCGAGCGGTCCATCGACTCCGCGACCAGCGTGTAGGCTTGTTGCGCGCCCGGCGTCACGACGACGTCGTAAGTCTCGGCCACACCGATCTGGAACTCGTCGACCTCCACCGGCTCGACGTTCTGCCCGTCCGCCTGAACGATGGTCATCGGCAGGCCGGGAATGCGAATATTGAAGAAGGTCATGGCGCCGGCATTGATGAAGCGCAGCCGCACGCGTTCGCCCGGGCGGAAGAGGTATTCCAGATTGTCGAGCGGGCCATGGCCGTTCAGAAGATAGGTATAAGCCGCGCTCGACACGTCGAGGATGTCCGTCGGCATCATGCGCATTTTCGCCCACATCCGGCGATCCTCGCCCGAAAGCGGGTAATCGTCGGTCCAGGTGTTCTGGTTGTAGTTGAAGTAGCCTTCGCCCTTCTTGAGCTTGTCGAAAATCGTGTGGGGCGACATTTCGCTGAATTCGCTCAGCACCACGATATATTCGCGGTCGGCCTGAACCGGATCGGGTCCGGCGGGATCGACCACGATCGCGCCGTAATGCCCGGCCTGTTCCTGCAGGCCGCTATGCGAGTGCCACCAGTAAGTGCCCGATTGGCGAACCGGAAACTCGGCGGTGAAGGTCTCTCCCGGTTTGACACCGGGGAAGCTCACGCCGGGCACTCCATCGAGCTGAAACGGCACGAGCAGACCGTGCCAGTGGATCGAAGTATCTTCCTCGAGCTGGTTATGGACATTGAGCCGGACGGTCGTGCCTTCCTGCAATCGCAACAGCGGACCGGGGATAGTGCCGTTGACGGCGATCGCTCCCCCGCGCCTGTTACCGGTCGCGAAGGCCGATCGGGCAACGGTGAGGTCGATATTGGGGCCGGATACCTCGTCCAGCCCCTTGCGGGCGTTACCTGCGAGGATGTCCGCGCCGCGTGCCCAAGCAGGCATCGCCCCGGCAAGGCCGAGCAGACCCATTCCTCCTGCTCCGGCTCCGAGAAACTTGCGTCGATTGACGGCGATCATAAAGGGCTCCTGACTTGGCGTTTACCGTTACTTACGCGCGCGCCCACCCAACCCCTCAAAGTTTTTCGAAGCGCTCCTTCAGCCTGTTGCGCGCGCGGTATACGCGGGTTTCGATCGCCTTTTCGGTCGTTCCGAGAAGATCGGCCGCCTCGGCCTGGCTACGCCCCTCGATGGTCACGAGCACGATGGCTTCGCGCAGCCTTACAGGCATTCGCGCGATCTCGGCCTGAACGAGATTGAGCTCTTCCCTGGAAACGGCCGACGTTTCAGGACCCGGCAAATCGTCGGCGATGGAATGGAGTTCGGCATCGCCTGACAGTCCGAAAAAGCCCGCGACCTTGCGCCTGCGCAAACGGTCCCGGCAGCGGTTGAGGACGACGGTTGTCAGATAGGGTCCGATCGGCTTGTCCGGATCGAGCCGATGGCGCGTCAGCCACACCGAAGCGAGGCTGTCCTGAACAACGTCCTCCGCCTGAGAAGGAGAGGAAAGCATGCGTGTCGCGAGCGCGAGAAGCCGACCGGTTTCATGCTCGACGAGCTTGCTGAAAGCCCGCTTGTTACCGGCCCTCACCTGCGAGACAAGAGCCTCATCCGGATTGTCGCCCGCCCCCGACATGGCGCTTCAGTCGCGTGGGTCGCGGGTCAGGGCGTCGGAGACCTTGCGATCGAACTGGCGTTGCTGCTCGGGTTCGAGAATTTCACGCATGTCGAAGACATGCCGTACCGTTGCTTTCTGCAGATCGCCCATACGCGCATGCACCTCGTCGATCGCGGCCGAAACCTCGGGACCGTACTCGTGCTCATTTTCCATCGCCTGGGCGAGCCGGGCATTGGCTGCGCGCGCCGATCCTTCGAGCCGTGCCCTTTCGACAGCGAAACGGGCCTCGAGCGCATCGAGACGCTGCTCCTGGTCGGCCGTCAGGGTGAGCTCGTCGTGCACGAAATCGTGAAGGCCGGAGCCTGCCTCGTGATTGGCCCAGCGGTCCGCGGCAATCGCGCCGAGGCATCCTGCGAGCGCTGCGAGAAGCACCGCGAGAACGATATGTGTCGTCTTCAAACCCTATTGCTCCACATGGAGGAGTGCCGATGGGGACAGCTGTTCGCCGAGGATAAGACTCTCGCCCAGTGGCGCGGAAGACGTGCCATAGCCGCCGGGCCAACCGCTCGTTCCGGCGCCAGCTCCAAGCCCGACGACGAACAGACCGACGAACAGAGCCGTCCGGCGGCGTCGGTCGGCGATTTCGCCAAGCTGTCCGGCGCGCTGCCAAACGCCATCCATGAAGTCGGCGGGGACCTCGCTGGTGCCGGTGGCGGAAAGGGTTCCGAGCACCGCATCAAGAGAGTGATTGTCACGCATCCGAAAAACTCCTGTGGGTTGCACGTGTCCTATACGCGCTCGCCTGCACAATCCCTTAAACTTCTTTTTTTGAGGGAATGTCCACCACCATACGTAATCGAGACGGGTCTGTCAGAATCGGGTCGAAACCGGGATGAATGGAAACCAACCCGTGAGCAATATCACCGCACCTGAAGATCACGGCGAATTTACGCCTCTTCTTGGCAAGAGCTTTCTGACGCCGCTTTACGACCGGGCGATCGGTCTGTTCACCCGCGAACATCTCTGGCGCCAAAGGATTGTCGAAGAGCTGCACCTTGTCCCCGGCGACCGGGTGATCGATGTTGGCAGCGGAACCGGCACTCTTCTCAAGGCCTTGATGACGGATTGTCCGGAAGCGGGTCTGATCGGTGTCGAACCCGACCCGGATGCGCTCGCGCTTGCGCGGCGCAAGTTTGGCGCGGGAGCCGATCTCGTGAAATGGCACAATGGCTTTCTCGAAAGCCTCAAGCTACCCGCAGGGTGGCAGCCGAACAAGATCGTCAGCAGCCTCGTCCTGCACCAGGTCCCCTTGCGCAAGAAGCAGACAATCCTGGAAACCATCGAAAGCTTGCTCGTGCCAGGCGGAACCGTGTTGATCTCCGATTATATGAAGCAGGATAGCCCACTCATGCGGAGCCTCTTCCGGGCGACCGTCCAGTCTCTTGACGGCATAAGCGACACGCAGCCCAGCGCCGACGGCGAAGTCGAAAAACTGTTCGCCGAAATCTTCACCGAGCCATGCCTGCTCCAACGGTTCCCGACGGCAACCGGGACGATCTCGCTATGGCGCGGATACAAGAAAGGAATTGCACAATGAATTTGAAAAAGCCTTCGCTGCTCCGGCGATCGATTAGCGGCGCGGCCTTGCTCGTGCTGGCAGCCTGTTCGAACGTGGCTCAGGCAGCGACCTATACGATGTTCCGGGATCCAGGATGTGGGTGCTGTCTCAACTGGGCAGGCCATGTCGAAGACGGGATGAACACGAAGGTGGCATCGGTCGACAGCAACGACATGGCGGCGATCAAGACCGCGCGGGGCGTACCCCAAGAGTTATGGTCATGCCATACGATGGAGGTCGATGGATACATCATCGAAGGTCACGTGCCTGCAGAAGCCGTCGCCAAGCTTTTGCGCGAACGGCCCGCCGGCGTTGCCGGCCTCGCGGTTCCGGGAATGCCTCTGGGATCGCCCGGCATGGAGGCCGGAAACCGGATCCAGCCTTACGACGTCATCGCCTTTGGCCCAACCGGACAGAGCGTCTTCGCGTCCTTTCCGTAAGGGTGTGAAGCCACTCCATGCGTCGGCATGAAAGGTTGCAGGCGATGAGGACTAATTGCGGGAAGCGACACAGAAGCCTGTCGAACTTCTCGCCGGGTCCGGGCTGGCTGCCCCCACAGTCCCGGACCCTTCCAATTTGTATGATTGCAGCACGCACGAAATAGGAGAAATGCGATAGTCAAAAGCTCGGTCAGAAATGCTGGATCTTTTTAAGGGGTGAACCTCTGCCCAACGTACTGCTTGTCGTGATGCTTCTCGGACGGGATGACATAGACAGGGGAAAGACTTGCAGACAGATGGCGACGATCAACATAGCGAGAATGCGGGCTCGATAACGTTGCTGGGCGGTGTCGCGATGGGGACCGGCGTCATGATTGGCGCAGGTATCTTCGCACTGACCGGCCAGATTGCCGAACTGGCTGGACCGTTATTTCCGCTTTCTTTCATAGTCGGCGCGCTGGTTACCTCGCTTGCCGCCTACAGCTACATCAAGATGTCGAACCGCTGGCCCTCCTCTGGCGGCATCGCGATGATCCTTCAGAAGGCTTACGGACCGGGCGTCGTTGCAGCATCGGCATCGCTCCTGATGGCGCTGTCGATGGTCATCAACGAAAGCCTGGTCGCTCGGACCTTCGCGACCTATGCCTTGCGGCCCTTTGGGCTCGAAAGCAGCGGCATTCTGGTCTCCGTCGCGGCACTGGCCCTCATCGTTTTCGCCTATTTCGTGAATGCTGCCGGCAACAAATCGGTCAGCGGGTTTTCGCTCATTATGTCGGCAATCAAGATCGGCGGCATCGCCCTGTTCGCAATTGCGGCGATCTGGGCCACCGGATTTTCAGGCGGTGCCTTCGCAGAGCCGGTCGCGCTTTCGGGCCTCGACGCGTTGCTCGCTTCGGTCGCTTTCTCGATCCTCGCTTTCAAGGGTTTCACCACCATCACCAACAGCGGCGGCGAAATCATCGATCCGCATCGGAATGTCGGCAGAACCATTATCATTTCGATCGCAGTATGCGTGGTCGTCTACCTTCTCGTCGCGGTGGCGGTCGGCGCCAGCCTCAGCACTTCAGAAATAGCCGAGGCGCGCGATTACTCTCTTGCGGCAGCTGCGCGCCCCGCGCTCGGAGAGCTTGGCTTCTATTTCACAGTCGCAATCGCGATCGCAGCCACGACCTCGGGTGTCATCGCCAGTGTTTTCGCCGTTTCGCGAATGCTGACGATGCTGACCGAGATGAAGATGATCCCGCATAGCCATTTCGGCATGAGCGGACCGATCCGCAGTCACATGCTGGTCTATACCGTAGTGATTGCCGGCACGCTCGCGGTCCTGTTCGATCTGTCGCGGATCGCTTCGCTCGGAGCATTTTTCTATCTCGTAATGGACATGCTTGTGCATTGGGGCGTGCTGCGCGGTTTGCGGGAAGAGATCGGTGCGCGTGCCTGGGTGCTATGGTCGGCACTCGTGGCGGACAGCGTAGTCCTGACAGCTTTTGCCTTCGCCAAGCTCAAAACCGACCCTGCGGTCGTCGCCTATGCGGTCGCAGGCATTGCCGCCGTTTTCATCGCCGAATGGTTCTATTTGTCCAGGCGTTCGCAAGCGATGGACTCCGCTTCAGAAAGACCGGCGGAAGAGAGGCGGTGACCCCGTTAGTAGAACACGAGCGCAAAGGCAGCGACCAAAAGCCGACGAGGATCGAGGCGCCAAGTTCGCGGATCAAAAGAAATTCAAGACGGAGCATATCGTGACGACTAAAACTGCCACCGTTTACCGAATGGTCATGCCGGACCACGTTTGTCCGTATGGATTGAAAACGGTCGATTTGCTCAAACGCGAAGGTTTCGAGGTGGACGACCACCATTTGAAAACGCGCGAGGAGACCGATGCGTTCAAAGAGCAGCATGGGGTAGAAACCACCCCCCAAACCTTCATCGGCGGGAAGCGCATCGGAGGTTACGACGATGTCCGTGAGCATGTCGGCAAGAAAAGAACGCAAGCCGGTGATGACGAGACCAGCTACCAGCCCGTCATTGCCATTTTCGGCGTCGCTTTCCTCCTGGGTCTGGCAATTAGCTGGTACGTTTTCGACACGATTTTCACGGTGGAAGCGGTCGAATGGTTTGTCAGCCTATCGATGGCCTTGCTCGCGATCCAGAAGTTGCAGGACGTGCGCAGCTTCTCGACCATGTTCCTCAACTACGATCTGCTGGCGCGACGCTGGGTACGATATGGATTTCTATATCCGTTCGGTGAGGGTTTGGCTGGAATATTAATGGTCGCGCACGCGCTTCCGATCGTCTCGGTTCCGGTATCGCTGTTCATAGGGACGGTCGGCGCGGTCAGCGTGTTCAAGGCGGTCTACATCGACAAGCGCGAGTTGAAATGCGCTTGCGTCGGCGGAGGCAGCAACGTGCCGCTCGGCTTCGTATCGTTGACCGAGAACCTGTTCATGATCGGTATGGGTCTTTGGATGGGTGCCAAGGCCCTGGGTTGGGTCTCGTTATGATTTGGGCACTGCTTCTCGGTTTCGCCCTGTTCGCGATCTCTCTCTACTTCCACATGTTGATGCTGCGCGGGGCGAAAGCCGTTTCTCCGCCAGGCAAGGACCCACGCCATTTCCGGCTGCTTGCAGGCTCCAGCCTCGTTCTTCTCAGCCATCTGGTCATCGCCGGCATATTCGCGGGCGGAATGTATCTCGCTTCCGTCTGGGGCCTTGGCGGGCTCGAGAAGGACGTCATCAACAGCTGGATGGATTATTACTACTTCGCGCTGATCACGATCTCGACGGTCGGTCTCGGCGATATTCTGCCCGCCGGGCACATGCGCGCCATTTCCGGCATCGCCGCCCTTACCGGGTTCCTGATGATCAGTTGCACCGCCCAATATGTCTATCAAACCATGAGCGAAAAGGAGAATTGATATGGCTGAAGCTAGGCGCGATGCACACGAAAAAGGTGGAGGGGGCGGCAACTACTGGCGGTTCATGGCAATGGTATCGACCTCGACCGTGATCATGTTCTTCCTGATGTATGCCAACAGCTTCGACATGGACGACGTTTTCTGGAGCGAGACGCGCTTCTGGATGATGTTCGTCATGGGCGCGATGATGATGGTGGTCATGCTTCTCTTCATGTGGGGCATGTACAAGGACCGGACCAAGAACTTCATCATCTTGGGTGTCGGAGCCGTCGTCTTCGCGCTCGCGCTATGGCTCGTACGCAGCCAGACCACGGTGGACGATACCGAATACATGGCCGCGATGATCCCGCACCACTCGATCGCGATCATGACTAGCGAGAGGGCGAGCCTGAAGGATCCGCGGGTTCGCGAACTCGCGCAGGCCATCATCGTCGCGCAGCGGCGCGAGATCGCCGAGATGAAATATCTCATCCAGGACATCGAGGAAAACGGTCCGCGCACCGAAGAACGCCTGCCCGAGGAGATGCAGCAATGAACAAGATCGCAATCCTGACGCTTGCAGCCCTCCCTCTGGCGGCCTGCAACACCAATACCGCGGTCGGCAATGATCGCGAAGCACAGCTCGATCCCCCGGCAACTGCGGCGCCGATAGAGAGTGCTGCGAGCGCTCTTGCCAACCTCAGCCCCGGCCTCATGCTGCCCGAGACCATGAGCGACGCGGACCTCGCCACGCTGGGAGCCGAGAACACGTGTCAGTTTCGCCTGACTGAGGTCGCGTTTCCGTCGTTCGTCTACGACAACAGCGGTGGCGGCGCGATCAAGATCAACGGCAAGCTGATCCCTGTCACAGCAAGCGCCTCGGGTGAGTATGCGAATGGTGAGCTTCGTATCCGCACGCGCCTTCTCGATGACGAAGGAGACGCGGGCCTGCAGATGCAGGAACTCATCGTCGCCGGACCTCGGATGAAGGACGAGTTCGGGTTCTGGGGGTACACGACCTGCGGCAACAGCGAGGCGTGAACACGAGCGAGCGGGCGCCAGCGTGCGTCGGCGCCCGCTCCATGATCACGACGGGCCCGGCACGCGCGGCCAGATTCATAATGAGGTACGACAGTGGCAGCTGAGCCTGTGACCGATGCAGCACCCATTGCGGTCTTCGGTGCCGGAGGAAAGACCGGTACGGAAATACTGCGCCATGCGGTTCGCAAGGGCATCGCGGTTCGAGCGTTCGAGCACACCTTGCCCGAACCATCGGACCGGGTCGATAACGTCGAGTACTTCCAATGCGATGTACTCAATGACGACTTCAGCAGCGAGCTCGAAGGTTGCCGTGCTGTTATTTCCGCACTCGGTATAGGGTTTAGTCCATCGACGGCGATCGATCCGCCTCCGCTTTACACGGAGGGAACCCGCAGGCTGGTGGAAGCGATGTCGGCAACCGGCATTTCCCGGATCGTCGTGATATCGGCAGCGTTCGTAGAGGCGCAGCCCAGCGTTCCTGCATGGTTCGAGCTCACAGCAAGACCAGCCTTGCACAAAATTCTCGCACAGATGCGCGCAATGGAAGATCTTCTGGAGCGCGCGAAAGGCCTGGAATGGACGGCTGCGCGACCGGGCTGGCTCCTGGACGAACCCTATACCGGTGAAGCCGTCATTTCCGACGAGCGCCTTGCCGAAGGTTGCTTTCGCTGCCGGCACGCGGATCTTGCGGCAGCGATGCTCGAATTCGTCTGCGAGAACACCTGGGTCAACGCCAAGCCCGCAATAGCCCGCCCAGAAGAAGACCGCTTCGAAAGCATGACAGCGCTGAAAGCCGAACTGGGAATCGACTGAGGAGGAGGCGGCATGTTCGAGACACGTACGGCGACAATCGGGAGGGGTCACGATAATTTTGAGACTCTCCGCAGGCTGCATGACCTTGTCTTAAAAGCGGCAAAGCTCTAGGTGAGTGTGATGCGAGCCTTGCGTACCCTAGGACTGTTATTGATCGCCTGCGGGCTATTCGTCCAGTCGGCCGCGCATGCTTCTGCTCTTCCTCAGGTCGTCGACGCAGGCGATCCGGCCTGCGCAGAGATGGAAACGATGGCGGGCGCGACTTCCACGGAAGATGACGGCAGCGCACCTTGCAAGAACCTTCGGCTGGATTGTCTGGTGGCGCTCGGGTGCATTGCGCCGCTCGCTCCCGGCGCTGATGCGACCCTTTCCGAAGACTTACCGGCGCAGGCTGCTCAATTCAGCGGTTTGATCTCCAATTCGCTCGCCGCCCCAAGGCTGGGGCCAGAACCGCCACCTCCGCAATTTCCGGCATGACCCGCGTGCAGGCTTAAGCCTGCGCGCTCCTGCCTCTGGATGAACGGCCTGCGCTCGACGCGGGCCGGTGATCCGGAACGCGTGCCTGACGCGCTCCTTTTGCGGATGAACGATCATGAAACGAATAAGCTGGACCGCGCTTCCGGTCCTGCTGGCCCTTGCGCCGGCGAGTAATGCCCAGTCGGTGGGCTATGAGGAAGCTTTACGAGCAGCAACGAGCGACCAGCCGCAGGTTCGAACAAGCGAGCTGCGACTGGACGCCCGGCGCGAGATCGCCGACGCTGCCGATGAACTGCCAGACCCGCGCCTACGCGCGGGCATCCAGAACCTGCCGCTAAGCGGGCCGGCTGCATTCGAGCTGAATCGCCAGCTCCCAACGCAGATCCAAGTCGGCATCGAACAGGAGATCCCCAATCTCGCGAAACGTCGGGCCCGGTTTGGAATGGCGGACGCCGACATCGATCTTGCCGCAGCACAGTTGCGTCAAACCCGTTACAGGGTGCGCCTCGGAGCAGGAATGGCATGGATCTCGTTGGCTTATGCCCAACGGGCTCTGACCGTCGCCGACGATGCACTCGCTGAAATCGAGGGGCTCGTACCACTCGCCCGCAGTTCTGTCGCCGCCGGTTCGGCCAGGCCCGCCGAAAGTCTGGAAGTACGCCGTGCCGTGCTCGAAGTCGCAGACATGCGGACCAGGATCGAAGCCGACCGAGAGGCCGCTCAGGCCATGCTGTCGCGCTATACGGCTCTGCCGAACGCTACCGCGACCGGAACCATCCCTTCGGCCGATCTCGATCCCGAAGGTTTGCGGGCCATGCTCCAAAGCAATCCGGAGCTTGTCGTGGCGCTTGCGCAGGTCCGCCAAGCGGAAGCGAGAAGCGATCTTGCGCGATCGGAAAGGCGTCCGGATTTCGGCGTCAATGTGAGCTATGGACGGCGCGATCCCGATTTTGGCGATGCGATCTCGGTGATGGGTTCGATCACGCTCCCGATTTTCGCGGACCGGCGCCAAAACCCGCGTATAGCCGCCGCCGAAGCCGAGGCGGCTGCGGCACAGTCGGCCAGAGCCGACCGGCTGCGTGAACTCGAAGCCCGGTTCGAAACCGATCTCGCGGCATGGCGCAGCGCTTATCGACAATGGCAGCGCGCGACCGACGAATTGCTTCCCCTTGCCGAAAGCCGCGTGGACCTCGAGCGCGCGAGCTTTGCCGCGGGCCGCGCGGAACTGCTCGACGTCATCGACGCCATCAAAACGCTCGCCGTGCTGCGGGTGGACATTCTGCAACGCGAGGAAGCGACCGTCGAAGCCGCCGCGAACCTGCGACTGACCTATGGGGAGTATGGCCGATGAGAGCCGCAATGGGAGCCGCGTGGGACAGGCTGTCGCCGCGCCAGAAATCCTGGACGATGGCAGGCACGGTCGCGCTCATCAGTCTTGCCGCCGGCTATGGTCTCTCGCAGCTCGGCGAAGGCCAGGGTGGTGCAGGCGACGCGGGCGGCGGTGCGACCGAATGCGAGGAGGTCCTTTACTGGTACGACCCGATGGTGCCGGGGCAGCACTTCGACGAGCCGGGCAATTCGCCCTTCATGGATATGCAGCTGGTGCCCAAGTGCGCGGGCGAGGAGGCCACTGCAGGCGTCAGGATAGATCCCGGCCTGGTGCAGAATTTCGGCATCCGCACCACTGAAGCCGAGTACGGCGTCCTCGAGCCGGAAATAACCGTCACAGGCGTTCTGGCCTACAACGAACGCGACGTCGCGATCGTCCAGCCACGTGCCGGAGGCTATGTACAAAGAACCTACGGCCGCGCGCCCGACGATGTCGTTGGACGGGGCGCGCCGCTCGCGGATATCCTGGTTCCCGAATGGGGCGGAGCGCAGCAGGAGTATCTGGCCGTCCTGAACAGCGGTGATGAAGAACTTGCGCAGGCCATGCGCGAACGCATGCGCCTTTTGGGCATGCCTCCAGGCCTGATCTCATCGGTAGGGCGCAATGGACGTCCGCAGTCCACGATCACCGTTACCGCGCCGATTGGAGGTGCCATCACATCGCTCGGCGTGCGTCCGGGAATGACAGTCATGGCCGGACAGACGCTCGCCGAGATAACCGGTTTCTCACCGATCTGGCTCGAAGCCGCGGTGCCTGAAACGCAGGCGGCGAATGTACGCGTCGGGCAACCTGTCAGCGCGACGCTGACCGCATTCCCCGAGGAACGCTTCTCCGGACCCATTGTCGCTATCCTGCCGAGCGCGGAGGATGCAAGCCGTACGATCACCGTTCGTGCGCAACTGCCCAATGCATCCGGTCGCCTCAAGCCGGGCATGTTCGCACAGGTCTCGCTGACCCCGGACACACGCCGCGCGCTGCTGGTGCCGTCCGAAGCCGTTATCAGGACCGGACGTCGAACCATCGTGATGGTGAAGCAGGACGAGGGCGGTTTCATGCCCGCCGAGGTCCGGATCGGCCGCGAAGCGGGTGGCAGGACCGAGGTTCTGGCCGGTCTGTCGGCCGGCGAACAGGTCGTGACATCGGGTCAGTTCCTGCTCGATTCCGAAGCAAGCCTTACCGGACTGGACGTCCGTCCGGTCGATCAGGCAGATGACGCTTCCACCGGCGGCGAGGACGAACCAGCGACCTTCGGTGCCACCGGCACGATCCAGTCGATCGCCAATGGTTCGGTGACGCTGCGGCATGGTCCTGTGCCCCGGCTCGATTGGCCCGCGATGACCATGACCTTCCGCACGAAGAGCGCGGCGCAAATGCGCGGGCTCGAGACGGGAGACAGGGTGCGCTTCACCTTCACCCAGCAGGATGCCGGCCCCCGGATCGAGTCTATCACGAGGGCCGGACAATGATTGCTCGGATAATTGATGCCTCGATCGCCAACCGCCTGTTTATCGTTCTCGCCGCCGTCGCGGTAACGCTGGCCGGTTTCTGGGCGGTGCGCACGACGCCGGTCGACGCGTTGCCCGATCTGTCCGATGTGCAGGTTGTGGTCCGGTCAAACTATCCGGGGCAGGCCCCCCGGATCGCCGAGGACCAAGTCACCTACCCCCTGGCAACGACCATGCTTTCGGTGCCGGGGGCGAAAACCGTCCGCGGCTACTCGATGTTCGGCGACAGCTATGTCTATATCATCTTCGAGGACGGTACCGACCTCTACTGGGCGCGATCGCGTGTGCTCGAATATCTCAACCAGGTGCAGGTCCGCCTGCCCGATGGCGTGACGAGCACGCTCGGCCCCGATGCCACCGGGGTAGGGTGGATCTACGAATATGCGCTGATCGATCGCAGCGGCGGACACGACCTTGCCGGACTGCGCAGCCTGCAGGACTGGTTCCTGCGCTACGAACTCAAGACAATCCCCGGCATTGCCGAGGTCGCCAGCGTCGGAGGAATGGTCAAGCAATACCAGGTCGTGCTCGAGCCTTACCGGATGGCCTCGCTCGGCGTGACTCACGCCGAGATCGTGAGCGCAATCCAGTCCGCCAACCAGGAAGCGGGCGGCTCGATCGTCGAGATGGGCGAAGCCGAATATATGGTCCGTGCCTCGGGTTATCTCGGCGACCTCGACGATTTCAGGGCGATCCCGCTGCGCGCGGTGAGCGGCGGCGTTCCGGTCACGCTGGGCGACGTAGCGACGATCCAGGTCGGCCCCGAACTGCGCCGAGGCATCGCCGAGCTCAATGGCGAAGGCGAGGTTGCCGGCGGCATCATCGTCCTGCGCCAGGGTGCGGATGCAAGAAGCGCAATACAGGCCGTCGAACAGAAACTCGACGACTTGCAGGCAAGCCTTCCCGAAGGCGTCGAGATCGTCACGACCTACGATCGCTCTCAGCTCATCGATGCGTCTATAGAGAACCTCACCACGAAGCTCATCGAAGAGTTTATCGTCGTGGCGCTCGTATGCGCGCTGTTCCTCTGGCACGCGCGCTCGGCACTTGTCGCCATCATCACCCTGCCTTTGGGCGTGCTCGCGGCCTTCATCGTGATGCGCATCCAGGGCGTCAATGCCAACATCATGTCGCTGGGTGGAATAGCCATCGCGGTCGGTGCGATGGTCGATGCCGCCGTCGTCATGATTGAGAACGCGCACAAGCATCTCGAGCGATGGGAACACGAGAATCCCGATACCGTGCTCGCGGTGAAGGAACGCTGGCGGATCATCGCCGATGCATCGAAGGAAGTGGGACCGGCGTTGTTCTTCAGTCTGCTGATCATTACGCTGTCGTTCCTACCGGTCTTCACCCTGCAGGCGCAGGAAGGGCGGTTGTTCGCTCCGCTCGCTTTCACCAAGACCTATGCCATGGCGGCCGCGGCCATTCTGTCGGTAACGCTGGTGCCGGTAATGATGGGATGGCTGATCCGTGGGAAGATCCCTTCGGAGGATTCCAATTTTCTCAACCGCTGGCTGACGAAAATCTATCGTCCGGGGCTCGACTGGGTCATGCGGCGCCCAAAGGCAACGCTGGTGATCGCGGCGCTGATCTTCCTGACCACCGCGATCCCCTTCACCCGGCTTGGCGGCGAGTTCCTCCCGCCGCTCGATGAAGGCGATTTGCTTTATATGCCGAGCGCGCTGCCCGGCCTCTCCCCCGGCGAGGCTTCGGCGCTGCTGCAGCGCACCGATCGCCTGATCAAGTCGGTCCCCGAGGTGGAAACGGTGTTCGGCAAGGCGGGGCGCGCCGATACAGCGACGGATCCGGCTCCCCTGACGATGTTCGAAACGACGATCCGCTTCAAGCCGCGCGAGGAGTGGCGCGAGGGAATGACGCCCGATCTGCTGGTCGAGGAACTTGACCGGGTCGTTCAGGTGCCGGGCCTCGCCAATGTCTGGGTGCCGCCGATCCGCAACCGGATCGACATGCTCGCGACCGGGATCAAGAGCCCGATCGGGGTCAAGGTTTCAGGCGACGATCTCGATCAACTCGAACGCGTTGCACTCGATGTGGAGCGTATCGCCAAGACCGTGCCTGGCGTGAGTTCCGCCCTGGCCGAGCGGCTGTCGGGCGGTCGGTATGTCGATGTCGATATCGACCGGATGGCGGCCGCGCGATACGGGCTCAACATTGCCGACATCCAGCAGATCGTCTCTGGTGCAGTTGGCGGTGCCAATGTCGCACGGACCGTCGAGGGGCTGGCGCGCTATCCGATCAATGTGCGCTATCCCCGCGAAATCAGGGACAGCGTCGAGGAACTCAGGGCCTTGCCGGTTCTGACGCCGTCCGGCCAACAGATCACGCTTGGCACTGTCGCCCGTATCGCCGTCAGCGACGGTCCGCCCATGCTCAAGAGCGAACAGGGCCGACTGACCAGCTACATCTACGTCGACGTCCGGGGCCGCGATCTTACTTCGGTGGTCGCCGATCTGCAGGAGGTCGTCGCCGCGGGTGTCGATCTTCCTGCCGGCGTCAGCCTGTCCTATGCGGGCCAGTTCGAATATCTGACGCGCGCATATGAGCGACTGAAGGTCGTGGTTCCCGCGACGCTCGCGATCATTTTCCTGCTGCTATATCTCATTTTCCGGCGCTGGGACGAAGCCTTGCTGATCATGGGCACGCTGCCCTTCGCGCTGACGGGCGGATACTGGTTGCTCTATCTGATGGGCTACAACCAGTCGGTGGCGACTGCGGTCGGTTTCATCGCGCTTGCCGGCGTCTCCGCCGAATTCGGCGTAGTGATGCTGATCTACCTGAAAGCCGCACTGGAGCGGCGACGCGGTGATCTGAGCGCCGAAGAAGTAGACGAGGCCATCCGGGAAGGCGCGCTCCTGCGCGTGCGGCCCAAGGCGATGACCGTCGCAGTCATCCTTGCGGGTCTCTTTCCGATCCTGATCGGCACCGGCGCGGGCTCGGAAGTCATGAGCCGCATCGCCGCGCCGATGGTTGGCGGCATGATCACCGCCCCGCTCCTGTCCATGTTCCTGCTTCCCGCCGCCTATCTGTTGTTGCGGCGCCCCCGTCCGGAAAAACCGGCCAACCCTCAAGGAGAAGAAGAATGCGTACCCTAACCTACATGATCCTGCTCGCGGCACCGCTGGCGCTTGCAGCCTGCGACGCTGCAGACGACAGCTCAGAGACCATGATGTCAGACGACATGGCGAACTCGGACAGCATGCCCATGTCAGGCGAAATGCCGATGGCGGAGGAGACCGGCGGCGAGCAGAGCGCCAGCGCGGAGGGAACGGTTACAGCCATCGATTCCGAGGCGGGCACGGTGACCATCGAGCATGGTCCGGTCGAAAGTATCGGATGGCCCGCGATGACCATGGCCTTCGAAGCCGACGCGCAAATCCTCGAACAGGTCAGTGTCGGTGAGGGAATAGCCTTTGAATTTCGTACTGGAACCGAAGGCAGCGTCGTTACCTCGGTAACGCCGCGATAGCATGAAGGGTGGGAGGCGCTCGGTTGCGCCGGTGCCTCCCACGCAAAAACAGGTGAATATGCCCGATATCGACAGGCCCAACTTTCAGGATCGGCGCGATTTCATGAAGAGCGCCGGTCTCGCGGCGACGGGTTTCGCGGCGCTGCCGCTGCTGGGCTGCGATACGCAAAGCAGGATGTCGCTCGATCGATCAGGTGCAAGCAAACCTCTTGCCATACCTCGGCTACAGGCCGGAACGATCGAACGGGGCGAGCGTGTCTTTCGCCTCTCCCTCACACCTGGCGAGAAAGATTCGTGCCCGGCACGGCGTCACCGACGATCGGTATCGACGCATCCTATCTCGGCCCGACCCTCGAAATGCGCCGCGGCGAACAGGTTCGCTTTCACATCGACAACAAGCTTGCCGAAGATGCGACCGTCCACTGGCATGGTTTCGAACTTCCCGCCACAGCGGATGGCGGGCCGCACCAGCTCATACGGCCCGGTGAGCGCTGGAGCCCGTCCTTCGAAATACGCCAGCGCGCTTCGTTATACTGGTATCATTCGCATCTGCATCGCCGGGCCGGACCACAGGTCTATGCCGGACTTGCTGCCCCGATCTACGTGCGCGACGAGGAAGAGGATCGCCTCGATCTGCCGAGCCGGTACGGTGTAGATGACATACCGCTCGTCGTGCAGGATCGCGTGATCGACGGCGCGGGCCGCCTTGTTTACCCGCTCGATATGCACTCGCGGATGATGGGGGTGATGGGTGAGCGCATCTATGTGAACGGAACGGCCAATGCCGTTTTCGAGGCGGCCGCCGGTCCGCTGCGCCTGCGGCTTCTCAATGGATCGAATGCGCGGTTCTACACCTTCTCGCTCGAAGGTGATCGTCCGATGCAACTCATCGCAAGCGATGGCGGCCTGCTTGCCGCGCCAAGCGAGGTTCGCAGTCTTACCCTTGCCCCAGGCGAACGCGCACAAGTGATCGTCGATCTTTCCGAAGGGCGCCCGCTCCGGCTGATTGCCAGCAGCCCTGCTAACGCCATGGGCATGATGGGCGGACAAGGCGGGGGTATGTTGGGCGGCGGAATGATGGGAAACCGGGCCGATCGCGAGAGGCAGGGGCGCACGTTTTCGATCCTCGATATGTGCCCCTCCGGCGCGGGGACTCCAGTAACGCTCCCGCCCATCCTGGCCACGCTTGCCGCGCCAGACCCCTCGCTCGCCGTTCGCAGCCGCCGCTTCGTACTCGATATGGGCATGATGGGTCGGGGCATGTCGATCAACGGCCAGACCATGGACATGGATGTCATCAACCAGCGCGTACCGGTGGGTCAGTGGGAAATATGGGAAATCGCCAACGCATCGATGATGGCCCATCCCTTTCACATTCATAATGTGCAGTTCCGCTTGCTCGACCGGGACGGCCGGCCTCCGCGGGCGGAAGAGGCAGGTTTCAAGGACACCGTCATCGTCAATCCGCGTGAACAGGTCAGGCTGCTGTTGCGGTTCGAAGAGAATACCGATCCCGACACTTCCTACATGTATCACTGTCATATCCTCGAGCACGAGGACGCAGGCATGATGGGGCAGTTCGTGGTCACGGCCAATTAGGGGAGAACGACAAATGAGCGATGGGCACAATGCGATCGAGGGCACGGCGACCGACCCCGTTTGCGGAATGAGCGTGAAGATGGACGGCGCCCGCTTCATCGATCGACACAAGGGTGGCGACCATTACTTCTGCTCCTCGCGCTGCCTCGACAAGTTCCGCGCGGATCCGGAGATGTATCTTTCAAAGGCGCACCTCGATGCTGTCGAGGATGTCCCGGAAGGTACGATATACACCTGTCCGATGCATCCGGAGATCCGGCAGCCGGGGCCGGGCTCCTGCCCGATATGCGGGATGGCCCTCGAACCCGAAACGGTGACCTTGAACGAGGGTCCCGATCCCGAACTGGTCGACATGCGGCGAAGGTTCTGGTGGAGCGCGCTCTTCACCCTGCCGCTCTTCGCTTATGCGATGGGCGACATGATCCCGTCGCGACCGTTCGATCAGATCATCGAACCCGCTTTCGCGCAGTGGCTGCAGCTTCTGCTGGCCACTCCGGTGGTGCTTTGGGGCGGCTGGCCCTTCTTCACCCGCGCGCTGCAATCGGTCCGAACCATGAACCTCAACATGTTCACCCTGATCGGCTTCGGCGTTGCCATCGCTTATCTGTTCAGCCTTGTGGCAACCCTCGCCCCGGACATCTTTCCCGAGGCTTTCCGCGATCATGCGGGCCGGGTCGGCGTCTATTACGAGGCAGCAGCGGTTATCACGACCCTCGTGCTGCTCGGGCAGGTGCTCGAACTCAAGGCGCGCGGATCCACATCGAGCGCCTTGCGGGCGCTTCTCGAGCTCGCGCCCCCGACCGCGATGAAGATTTTCGGTCGCGGGGACGAGCGCGAAGTTCCGCTTGATGAATTGACGTCTGGGGACCTTCTGCGCGTGCGTCCGGGCGACAAGGTCCCCGTCGATGGCACGCTCGAGGATGGAAGCAGTGCCATCGACGAATCCATGATCAGTGGCGAGCCCATTCCCGTCAAGAAAAGCGCTGGCGATCCCGTGATCGGGGGCACCGTAAACCAGACCGGCAGCTTCACCATGCGCGCGACGCAGGTCGGCGCGGACACCATGCTCTCGAAGATCGTGCAGATGGTGGCGGAGGCGCAGCGCAGCCGGGCACCGATCCAGCGGCTCGCCGACCAAGTCACCGGATGGTTCGTGCCCATCGTCGTCCTTGTCGCTATCGTGAGTTTTGTCGTCTGGGCCATCTGGGGACCGGCACCGGCCCTTGCCTACGCGCTCGTCAACGCGGTCGCCGTTCTGATCATCGCCTGTCCCTGCGCGCTCGGACTGGCGACGCCAATGTCGATCATGACCGGCACCGGCAAGGGAGCCCAGCACGGCATCCTGATCAAGAACGCCGAAGCGCTCGAAACGCTGGAAAAGATCGATACGCTGGTTGTCGACAAGACCGGCACACTGACCCGGGGCAAGCCCGATCTTGTCGACGTAAAACCGCAGTCAGATTTCGACGAGCAGGAGTTGCTGAGCCTTGTCGCTGCCGTTGAGAGAGGAAGCGAGCATCCGCTCGCCCACGCGATCGTGGAAGGGGCTCAAAACAGGGGCGCTGCCATTCTCGACGCTTCCGATATCGAGTCCGTGACCGGCGAAGGCATCCAGGCAAATGTCGACAAGCGCCTGGTCGCGATCGGGAATGAAAAGATGATGGAGCGTATAGGGGCGCTCGAAGAAGGCTGGCGGTCAACGGCGGACGAAGGCCGAAGCCTCGGACAGACGGTGATGTTCGTGGCCGTGGACGGGGCACCGGCAGGCCTTATCGCGGTCGCCGATCCGATCAAGGCAACCAGCCGCACCGCTATTGCCGCGTTGCATGAGCGCGGCATCAAGATCGTGATGCTTACCGGCGACAGCGAAGCCACCGCGCGTGCGGTAGCAAGCCAGGTCGGTATCGACGAAGTCGAAGCGAACGTCTCGCCCGAGGACAAGCATCGCAAGATCGAGCAGTTGAAGAGCGAGGGTCGCCGGGTGGGCATGGCCGGCGACGGCATAAACGACGCGCCGGCGCTCGCCGCTTCGCATGTCGGGATCGCGATGGGAACGGGCACCGATGTCGCGATCGAAAGCGCGGGCGTGACACTGGTGCGCGGCGATCTCGTCGGCGTTGTTCAGGCCCTCGTCCTGTCTCGAGCGACCATGCGCAACATCAGGCAGAACCTGTTCTTTGCCTTCGCCTATAACGCGCTCGGCATTCCGGTCGCGGCAGGTGTTCTCTATCCGTGGACCGGGTTGCTTTTGAGCCCGATGATCGCGGCCGCGGCGATGAGCCTGTCCTCGGTATCGGTGATCGGCAACGCCCTGCGCCTGCGCGGCCTCGCTCTCCCCAAATTCGATACCTGAGCAATGGGTGCGGGACGGAGATGGCAAGAGTGACGGATAAGACGATGCAGGATCAAAACCAAATCTCTGAGAAATCGCGCGAATGGCGCGGTGCTCATCCAGCGCTCTGGATCGCCATCTTCGGAATTCTCATCGCTTTCGCCTGGGAGATGCTCCAGCTTCCTTTCTACCAGTCGGGAGGTCTGTCGCCTGCCGAGGCAGCACGTCGCTGCGGCCTGGCCTCGTTCGGCGATGCCGGGATCATGGTGGCCGCTTATCTCGGCGCCTCTGTCGGCAGTGGTAAAACGCCGTGGCTCGTAGACTGGCCGATCTCGCGTTTTGTCGTGTTCCTGGGAATCGGCCTGGCCATTACTGCCATGGTCGAAGTGCTGGCTGTCGGTGCCGACTGGGGGTGGTCCTATAGTGCAATCATGCCGCTTGTGCCCGGGACCAAAATCGGCCTGGTACCGATCGTGATGTGGGTCGCGGTTCCCACGGCCACCTTGTGGCTCGCGCGCCGTCTCGGCACCGGACCCCGCTGATCGCAAACCGGGATCTCCTATCCCTCGACAGCTGCCGGCTGCGGTCCCGATGGTGATCGACTTACCCGAAATCCGGCAATCAGGGCCAGCAGCGTGAGCAATTGCGCGCCGATCGTCTCGACAGTCGGGAAGAAGCCGAGTTCGGCGAGGCGCGGCAAGCCGGCAATGAAAGTGGCGGAAAGAACTCCGGCCTCCTGGAAAGCGCCCACGCCCTTGCCCGCGAGAATGACCGCAAGGATCGCAATCAGGATAGCACTGTAGCGGAAGAACTGGGTGATCGGCAGTTTGCGGCTGTAGCGCAGCATGGCCCATGCAATGAGCGCCAGCAGCGCGACTGCGGACAAGGCACCTGCCAGTATGATGCCGCTGCTCTGCGGGTTCCACAGGGCAGCGTAGAACAGGATAGTCTCGAACGCTTCCCGGTAGACGACCACGAATGCAAGACCAAAGAGAAACCATGCCGATCCGCGCGAGAGCGCCTTGCCCATTTTTTCCTGGATATAGCGCCGCCATTCCTCGGCCTGGGATTTGCCGTGCATCCAGATCCCGACCGATACGAGAATGACAGCCGCAAGCAGCGCGCCGATCCCTTCGGTCATCTCGCGGCTCGCACCGCTGATGCTGACGAAGTAGGTTGCTACGACCCAGGTAGCGACACCTGCAAGAAGAGCAGCGATCCACCCGCCATGGACATAGGGCAATACCTCGGAGCGCTGCGACTTTTTCACAAAGGCGATCATGGCGATAACAACCAGAAGTGCTTCGATCCCCTCGCGCAGCAGGATGGTGAACGCCCCGAGAAAGGTCGAGATTTCGCTGGCCGCCTCAGGAGCCAACGCTCTCTCGGCTCTGGCCAGCAGACTATCGATGCGAGCCCGCTCTTGCTGTAGTTCGGATGGGTCCGCACCGGACTCTATTGCGGCCCGAAATTGCCCGAGCGCCTGTTCTACCTCGCGCATCAAACCGCCATCGCGCGTTGCCAGGAGGGCCTCCAGGGGTTCGAAACCGTCGAGATAGGCAGACAGTGCAAGCTGCCGCGCTTCCTCTCGGTTGCCAGCCCGATAAGCTGACAGGCTGCGATCGAGCGTATCGCGAACGAAGGCGAGCGAACCTGCGTCATTTGCCTGTCCCACCGCATCGGGATTGGCGCGAAGATAGGCCATGACGGCGAGCGCACGGTCCTCGCCGATTTGCTCGGCCAGACGTTCCGGTGTGAGCGCGGCGAGCGTCTCGAGATCGGGGACAAGCTGGCGTATGCCATTATCTTCCCGCCAGATACGCTCGCCTTTGGCTACATCTTCTAAAGCAATGCTGCCGGCATAGAATGCAAGCGCCCAGCGATCCTCGTCGGACAGCGATGCGAAGCTGGCCATGGACGTTCCTTCCAGCCCTTGCGTGATGACCTGGTAAAGCCCGAACGCACTGCGCTGCCGCGCCCGGTCGATATCGGTAAAGTCGATCGGCGCGGGATCGAGCGCCTGCATTGCGGCTGGTGGCGCACTTCCGGCTGCGCCGTGGCACGAGGCACAGTTCTGCGCGAAGAGAGTGCGGGCGCGGACAAGGTCGGGCGCCTGCGAAGGGGCGAGCGGAACCGGGTAGGCTGTCAGCAACGAGGCTGCCAGCGCGCGCGAGAAGCGCGCAACTCGCTCGGCGGGTTCCTTGTTGGCGATCAGAGCTCGCAGCTGGTCTGATCGGCGGATGAGCTCTTGATTGTCGTTAATGTCCGGCAATACGGCGACCTGTCGCGCCACGACATCGGAAAACTCCACCATTTCGCGATATTCGAATTCGTCGGCAACACGTCCGTTGGAAACCGCGGAGGCGTAGTCGACCGCGATATAATCGAGCAAACGCCAAGTGGTTCGCACATCGGGCTCTTCCGCGCTCGCGGTGGCGGACAGACACAGCGCAAGCGCCAGCAGAATGAGCCGCAGTGCCGGATGGACGGTAGCGGAGACGATGCGATGCATGAGGGAGCTCTATAACTTGTGCAATTAATTCGCAATAGCAGGGTATAGACGGAAACGTATTTCCCCCAATCCGCAATCGCGGGCATATTCTGAAGTTTAGGTAGAGCGCAGTTCGCCACGTGCCTGTTTGAAGACCTCGGCACTTCCCCACACCGCCAGTCCTGCCATGATGCTCGCCACAACCAGATCGGGCCACGCACGGCCGGTGCCGAAAACGCCAATCGCTGCCGCCAGCACGGCGATATTACCGATCGCGTCGTTGCGCGAACAGATCCACACCGAGCGCATGTTCGCATCGCCCGAGCGATACCGGAACAGCATCGCGGCGACGGCGAGATTTACCGCCAGAGCAAGAGAACCGATGGCGCCCATCGTTCCAGGCTCGGGCGACGCCTCGACAAAGAAACCCCAGATGGCCGAGCCGAGCACCCACACGCCGAAAGCCAGCATGGTCGCTGCTTTCGCAAGGGCCGCGCGTGCGCGCCATGCAATAGCCATTCCGGCAACTCCGAGACTGATGGCGTAATTGGCCGAATCGCCGAGAAAATCGAGGGCATCGGCCTGCAGTGCGCGCGAATCAGCTGCTATCCCGGCCACGATCTCAACAGCGAACATGATGGCGTTGAGAGCGAGGGCCACCCACAGGATCCGGCGCCATTGCGGATCGTTATGGGCATCGCCGACATCGGCGGCATCGCAACAATTCTTCGCCATCCACTCGACTCCTGGTTTCAAGACCGCCTATGCACCTTGTAGCCACTACAAGGTCAAGCGATTGGGGATGATGGTATGAGAATTGGTGAGGTCGCGCGCAAAACCGGCGTCAAGGCGGAGACGATCCGCTTCTATGAGCGCGAAGGCATTTTAACTGCCCCGCCCCGCACCCGATCCAACTATCGCGATTACGGACCTGACGAGGCGGCGACATTGACCTTCATTCGCCGGGCGCGCGATCTCGGCTTTTCGATGCCGGATGTCCGCGAACTGCTCGAGTTATCGAACGAGGACGATCGATCTTGCGCTGAGGTCGATTCATTGGCGCGTGCGCATCTTGATCAGGTAGAACGAAAGATTGCCGCCCTGCAGGTCATGCGCGATGAACTCTCGCGCATGATCGCAAGCTGTGAACAGTATACCATCAGCGATTGCAGGATAATCGATACTCTTGCCGCTTCGCATGGCCCCTGACGATCAGGGGAACCTGCGACAGTCAGCGCCTGCGGATTTCATTTTCATTTGCCATCCAGGGAACGCGGTGCTCGGGGACAAGCGCATTATCGCAACCTGGCGCTCGGCACGCCTCGAAAGACGCATGTCCAATTGCGAACCGTTCGGCAAGAAGGCTTCGCAGTTGAACCTTGAGGTCCTCGAAAGCATCTAGCGAGGTTGACGATAGGACGACGTGCGTCTCAAGCGCACGATGATGCTCGCCAAGGTTCCAGACATGAACGTGGTGGACGCTTTCGATACCTTTCTGATTTTCGAGAACGGCAACGATCCGGTCGAACTCCAGCCCGTCGGGTACTGCGTAGGCGCTTCGGATTGCGCTCCGGTTGCGACGCTCACTTCTCCGTCAAGAGCGCCCTAGCGCTTCATGCGGTGATTGGCGAAGCGAGCGCGCAGGCGGCGCGCGAGAGGGCAAGCGGAAATTCGACTAGACCGTCATCGCCTCTTCCAACATCAGCAAGAGAAGAAATCCGACGAAGAACATCGACGCGACCAAAGGCCCTTCGGGTGACTCGTGCGCGTCAACCAGCAATTCCTCGGTCACCAGATAGAGCAGCGCAATGAGTCCGAAGGCGAACAGGCCCGTCAGAAAGGCCGTGGGCAGAACAGCGGCGGCCGTCCCAGCGAGGGTTCCCAGCGGCAGAAGCAGTCCGACGGCAGTCACTGTCAGCAGCAGTTTGCCGGTGCGCCAGCCCCGGCCAGCAAGGCCGAGAGCAAGCGCGACACCGATGAACAGGACCTCGAGGGATAACGCAATTGTGAGAAGCAGACCAGTTTGCAGCGCGGCAGTAAAGCCGATTCCCAGCACCAGTCCGTCGATGAAGAGATCGACCCCGATGAGCGTCGTCAGCGCCAGCGGCCCTTCGAACTTCTCGCCAATGCGCTTGATCGCCAGCATGAGCACGACGCCGAGGGCGCCGCCGATCAGGACTGCGACGGGCGAGACGGTATGCTTGAGGGCCGGGAGAATTTCGCCCGCCGCCGCCGCAAAGACGACCCCTGCCGCCAGGTGTTGAACGCCTGCGGTGAAGGCCGGACCGGGCCGGCGCCAACTCGCGTAGGCAGCCCCGGCAATCACGGCGACGAGCGGCACAAGGGTGTAGAGGAGCGCCTGCATTCGCTAAGACCCGTCTTTCCAGGCTGTGTCGCCTGACACGCCACCGCCGCGTTCGCCCTCGCCCGAAATTTTCAGTCGCGGACCGCCGGCCTTTTCGTTTCGCTTGTGCGACGATTGCCCAGCCACGGAAAGAGCGCGCCACCATCGGGCAAACCTGCTTCATGAAGAATGTTTACGAAGCTTCGACATGACAAGGGCGTTTCCAACGCGGGCTTGATGAGGACAGGACAACCTGCGGCGACCGCGGGTCCAAACTGGACGATCAGGTTGAGAGGGTGATTGAAAGCCGAGATTGCAACGACAGGACCGATCGGCTCGCAGAACGTGTACGCCGTCCGCCCCGCACCGGCCGGGGTAAGATCCATGGGGATCTCGCAGCTGCCCCCATCGAACTGCACCTGAACCCACAGTTAGACGTCTGTTGACCGCGCGCTCGGTTTCCACACGGGCATCGGCCAGAGGCTTGCCGCCCTCGCGGACAATCTGAAGCGCAAGCTCTTCGGCGCGTTCGGCCATGATTCCGCCTGCCCGCCGAAGGATGGCGATACGATCATACACCGGAAGCCATGCGCTGCGGTCGCTGTGGAGCGATGTCGCATCGTTCAGCCAGCCATCGATTTCAGGCCATTGGGCGAGTGGCACTTCGGCGATGGGTTCGCGGTCGAACGGGTTGTGTACGGTCGTTTTTTTCATAGGTCGCAGACCTTCGCGCCCAGTTCGTCGATGAGAACCTTATTGTTTTCGGAATAATCGACCGGGAGATCGACCAGATGGACGCCGCCTGCCTTGAACGCGGCATCCAACACGGGGATGAGCTGCGAGCTTTGTTCGATCCGGTGGCCGGTCGCCCCATAGCTCTTTGCATAAGTTACGAAATCGGGGTTGGCGAAAGTCAGACCATAATCAGGAAAACCGAGCTGGTCCTGCTTCCAGCGTATCATCCGTAGGCCGCATCATTCAGAACCAGAACGACGAGATCGAGCGCGAGCCGGACGGCGGTTTCGAGTTCCTGCGAGTTCATCATGAATCCGCCGTCTCCGCACACTGCCAGGACTCGCCGTCCGGGCGACAGCATGGCTGCCATCATCGCTGACGGCAGTCCCGCGCCCATCGTCGCCAGAGCGTTGTCGAGGAGAATGGTCCCCGGCTCGTGCGCGATGTAGTTGCGTGCGAACCAGATCTTGTAGATGCCGTTGTCCAGCGCGACGATATCGTGGCGCGCCATCACACTGCGAACGTCGGCCACCACACGCTGAGGCACCATGGGGAACCGATCGTCATCACTCGTCTCCCGAAGGTGAGATGCGATCTCCTTGTGGAGGGCCGTGTAATAGCTCCGGTCGCAATTCAGCTTGCCATCGAGGCGTTTCCCCAATCGCTCGACCGATCCGGCGATGTCGCCGATGACCTCGAGTTGGGGAAAATAGACCTGGTCGACCTCAGCTGCCTTGTAATTGATGTGAATGACAGTCTGACCGTCGGGCTCCATGAAGAAGGGCGGTTTCTCCACCACATCGTGCCCGATGTTGACGATCAGATCGGCCTTCTCGATCGCGCAGTGGACATAATCACCCGATGACAGAGCGGCTGTCCCGAGATAAAGCTCGCTGTTCTCATCCACGACGCCTTTGCCCATCTGGGTATCAAAGAATGGAAATCCAGTTTGTGCCACAAATCGCCGCAGCGCCTTCGAAGCGCGCCAGCGGTTCGCGCCCGCGCCGATCAATAGCAGAGGCCGTTCGGCGGCTAGAATGCGCTTTGCCGCTTCATCAAGCACCGCGTCTCCGGCGACAGCATAACGCCGATCGTGCGGTGGTATGATCGGCTCGATCGTATCTTCCTCAGCAATGTCCTCCGGCAACTCTAGCAGAACGGCGCCAGGTCGCTCCTCTTGGGCCAGGCGAAACCCCTCGCGGACCAGCGAAGGAATACGGTTCCCGTTCACGATCTGCGTTGATGCCTTGCACAAAGGCCTAAACAGCGAAACCACATCCACGATCTGGAATTGTGCCTGCTTCGACGTCTTGATTGGTTTCTGCCCGGTGATGATGATGAGGGGGAAAGCCCCGAGCGCCGCATAAGCGGCAGGTGTGGTAAGGTTTGTCGCACCAGGCCCGAGGGTCGCCAGGCAAACGCCCGCCTTGCCGGTCAGCCGCCCATATGTCGCAGCCATGAAGCCCGCGCCTTGTTCGTGGCGAGTGACCACCAGTTGAATCGAGGACGTACGCAGGGATTCGAGCAAATCGAGATTCTCCTCGCCCGGAACGGCGAAGATGTACTCGACCCCCTCGGCCTCGAGCGCGGCGACAAAGAGGTCAGAGGCTTTCATGGGTTATCTTCCTCGCTGAATCGGCGATCTCGCGGAACGCCCCACCCGAAAGGATACCGCGAACGAACGGTCTATAGGACGCTGATCCCGACCGCGAGAACGGATGTGCCTCTCGCTCAGACGTTGCACGTCGGAGGGAATGACTCTGACGGCCATGAACGAAATGACGATGGGGTTCGGCCAGCAGATGGTTTCCATACAAAAAAAGGAGGTGACTTCGACGGCCGCCGATGGAGACGGATGACCAAACGAACCGGAGGCTTGAGGCGGCAAAACGGCCTCGATCCCCTCGGCGAGCAGCATCAGGGCAGCAAGGCTGGCAATCAGGACTGAAAGACCACGCCCAAGTCTGGGAGCGGCGGATTTCGTTTGATCAACAAGACCGAAAGCCCCGACCATGAGGGATCCCGCCTCGAATGCGAGCAACGCCGTCACCACCTCGGGGGTTAGCAATTTGAGCAAGGAATATGTTCCGAGTGCCCCGCCGAGAAACAGAATTGAAGCAATCGCGAAGTTGAGGCCAAGCTTCCTTTTGGCACCGTTTGGGGTTACGGATATGTCTGGAATCTTTGGCCACAAAACTGCCCAGGCCATGGCAAGGCCGATTGCAATTTTTAGTTCGACGTCGCGCGACGCGATGGCGGCGGTTCCAAAAATGAGCCCACCGGCGAGTGCCAGCGCCGCGGTTCGAAAGTTCTTGCGCCAGCCATATTGCCGATCCGTCGGCCCCTCGTTCGCCATACGGTTCCGAGTGAGCCATTTTGATGGATCCAAACCAAGACACGCGGCGAAGCTCAGGCCTCCCGCCAACATGGCCAGGGTTTCCGGCGGTCCGAGGGCCTTCTCGCTGGCGAGTTCGAAAAGAAGAATAAGAGCGAGACCCAGGGCAAACCCCGCCGACAGGAAGGCGGCCAGATCCCCGGCAGGCTGCGACAACAGAAGGCCGCGGACGCACAGAACGGTCGCCCCTGCAATCACTGCCATGAGGATGCCTACGGTCAGGACGTGCGAAAGTCCTTCGGAAGCGATAATAAGATCGACCAAGGTCATGCAGAGAACGCCGTTTCGCAGCGACGCCGCGTCGAAGCTTCATGTCGGCATGTCGCAACGGCCTGGATACAATTCGGATGGCTTAACGTCCGACGGGCCTGGGTGAAAACCTTCCAATCACCGCCCGTCGCTCTGGCGGTTCGCTCTTTCCTCGTCATGTTTGTCGGAGTGCGCATCCCGGAGGATATCGATCCCGCCGTATAACGCGATGCCGGCGACCGCGACGCCCACCAAGAGATCGGGCCAGTTCGCGCCCGTGATCATCACAATGATACCGGCAATGATGATGCCGCCGTTGGAGATGAAATCGTTGAAGCTGAATGTGGTCGCCGCGCGCAGGTTGACATCCTTGTGCTGCATTTTCTGCAGCAGGCGGAGGCAATAGAGGTTCACGATCCCCGCTATAGCTGCCATCGCAATCATCAGGATGCCGCCGGGATCGGATCCCTCCAGGTAACGTCGGACGGCGTCGGCAATGACGCCGCCGGCGAATATCAGGAGCATGATCCCTGAAAAACGCGCGGCGCCGCGCTTCCAGCTTCCCGACCGCGACAACGCAAGGAGGCTGAGGCCGTAGACGATGGCATCCGAGGAGTTATCGAGACCATTGGCGAGAAGTGCGTTCGAGTCCGCAAAATAGCCACCAACGAAGAAGCCGACCGCGATCGCGACGTTGAGCCACAGAACGATCCACAATGTCCGGCGCTTGTCCGCCGAAGCCAAGTCGAATTCCGCATCATCGGTCATCGCATTGCCCCTTTCAAGTCTCCAGCCACCGCTTCGCCTGTGCTCGCTCCTCGCGTTCGAAAAAGCGCATCTTTGCAGAAGGGAAGAGGGGATTCGACAGCTTGGTTCCCCACTCCTCCCATCTCTTGTCGCCAACGACAGCGATCCGCCCAAAGCTGTCCTTGTGTTTCACGTCGAACTTCAGATCGCGCCAGAGCCCGCCCAGATCCCAACCGGCAAAGTCGTCATCCAATTCAATCAGCATCGGAAGGCGCCCCGCCCCGCGCGCGGCTGCTTCTTCGAAGGCGGGCACGAAGCGATCATAATCCGCCAGGGTGAGTTTGCCGCCCGCTCTGATGACAAGGATGCGGTCTTCTTCGGTTAGTTCCAACATATTCAAACCTCGCAGGCTGTTTGACTTTTCCTTTTCAGACACCGGGTGGGCGGTGTCGCGGCCCATCACGATAGGCAAGCAGTCGGAGCGCGTTGAACACCACGACCAGGGTCGAACCTTCGTGCATCGCGACCGCGGGACCGATCCCGAGGCCGAGAATTGTCGCCGGCACCAGCACGGCGACGACGCCGAGGCTTACATAGACGTTCTGTCGAATGATGGATTTCGTGCGCCTGCTGAGGCCGACCGCAAAGGGGAGATGCGCCAGGTCGTCGGCCATCAGTGCGACATCGGCCGTTTCCAGCGCAACATCCGATCCGGCCGCACCCATGGCGATGCCGACGGTGGCGTTCGCCATCGCCGGGGCGTCGTTCACGCCGTCGCCGACCATCGCGACCCTCGTGGTGTCGCGGATGGCCTTGATGACTTCGACCTTGTCTTCGGGGAGAAGATCGCCGCGCGCCTCATCGATGCCGACCTCGGCGGCGACCGCATCAGCGACCCGCTGATGATCGCCCGAGATCATGATCATGCGCTTGATGCCGAGCGCACGCAATCGCATCAGAGCATCCCTGGCGGGTCCCCGCGGGGTGTCCATCAGACCGATCGCGCCGAGATCGCGCCCGCCCATGCGCACGGCCACGCTTGTCTGACCGGCCCGGCGCAGCCGATCGATTGCCGCCTCCATGTCCGCGGACAATGGGGCGAGCCCCTCGACGCCGAACATCTCGGCCTTGCCGATGATGACATTCTCGCCGTCGATCTTCGCCGAAACACCCCGGCCGGTCAGGCTTTCAAGTCCCGTGGCGCGGGGGATGGGACTATCGCCCACGTGCTCGCGGCCGTGTTCCGCGATTGCTCGCGCAAGCGGGTGATCGCTCAGGCTTTCGACGGCGACCGCAACCCCCATCAACTCTTCTTTAGTCACGCCCGCTGCGGGCACGATCTCCTGGATGCGTGGCTCACCCATGGTCAGCGTGCCTGTCTTGTCGAACGCGATCACGTCGAGCGATCCCAACAGTTCGAGTGGGGCTCCGCCTTTGATCAGCACACCGCCCCGCGCGGCGCGCGCAATTCCCGAAAGGACCGCGCTGGGCGTGGCAATCGCGAGCGCGCAGGGACTGGCCGCGACGAGCACCGCCATGGCCCGGTAAAAGCTGTCGCGAAACGGCTCGTCGACGACCACCCAGGCAAACAGGAGCAGCACCGCGAGCGCCAGCACGGCAGGCACGAAGATCCGCTCGAAGCGATCGGTGAAGCGCTGCGTCGGAGATTTCCGCGTGTCGGCCTCGCTCACCATCTTCACCACCTTGGCGAGCGTCGTCTCGCTCGAAAGGCGGGTCACTTCGATCTCGATCATGCCGCTGCCGTTGATGGTCCCGGCGAAGACCCGATAGGCGGCATCGAGCCCGTCCGGGTCGGCGCGCGCGGCCTCGTCGTTCATCACGAAGCGCTTGTCGACCGGCATGCTTTCCCCGGTCACCGGGGCCTGGTTGATCGCGGTGATGCCCTTGACGATGAACCCGTCCGAGGGAACCCGCTCGTCGGGCCTGACCACGACAATCGCGCCAACCGTCAGCTCCTCGACAGGAACTTCGCGAAGTTCGCCATCGTCACCGCGCACGGTGGCGGTTTTCGGAGCGAGTTCGGCAAGCGCCTCGATCGCGCGCTTCGCGCGGCCCATGGCGTAGTGTTCGAGCGCGTGGCCAAGGCTGAACAGGAACAGCAGAAGCGCACCTTCGGCGAACGCGCCGAGCGCAGCGGCCCCCGCGGCCGCAACGAGCATCAGCGTGTCGATCTCGAACTTGCGCTGCTTCAGATTGTCGACCGACTCGCGCACGGTGAAGAAGCCGCCGAAGAAATAGGCTGCGAGGTAAAGCGCGGTGGGTGACCACCCGGGCGCATCAGCCACGAGCTTGTCGATGGCGAAGCCGATAGCGAGCAGGCCGCCGCAAATGAGCGCAAATATCAGTTCCGAGTTCGCGCCGAGCGGGCCGCCATGTGCGTGATCGTGATCGTGCTCGTGCTCGTCGTGGCCCTGATCGGGCGGCGGCGCGCCGGGGGTGCCGCATTCGGGCGCGGGAGATTGTTCGAAGGTCTGTGGCGGTGTCATTCTTGAACCTTAGGAGCTTCGCGCAAGAACAGCCGCGAAGGCCGCGTCTTGAGTGGAGCCGAGCACAATTGTGTCCGGGGCGAACGCGCCGCATCCAGCTGTCCCCCGCTCCCAAACTGGATGGACGTGGAGTCGGCGCAGAAGGCGGCCACGAGTTCGCTTGCTATCTGGCGTTGGCTCATTCAGGCCTCGCGTTTGCGGGGATGGTCGGCGGCGAAAAGGATTTCCACCGCCTCGAGAGTGATGAGCCCGATGCCGTGCATATCCGCGAGTTGCGGGACGAAATCGCGCAGCCGGTCTTCGCGGTCGACGAGCTCGATGACCATCGGCGGATTATCGCCGATTCCCAGCGAGTAGTGCCGATGCACCGCCGAACCCGAAGCGAAGCCGAGCCGACCGCGCAGCACGGTCGCCCCGGCCAGGCCCGCCTGTCGCGCCCTGCCGACTACGACGTGCACGGCTTCTTCGTCGCCGTGCATCGCTGCCTCATCGGTATAAATCCGCATCAGCATGGATTTGGTCTGCGTCATCGATGCTCTCCTTCAATCTTCACTCGGCAAAAGACGATCACACTGCGCCCCGTCGCCGCCAGCGCGCGAGAGGGCCGAAAGTCGGCAGCGTGGGCATCCATTTGCGAAGATCCCATCGCGCTCCCCCGTCGCCCTGCCGTGCCAGGATTAGGCGTGTCACCGCCGGCAGGACGAACAGGGTAAGGATTGTGGCCGTGATGAGACCGCCGATCACAACGATCGCGAGCGGCTTCTGCACTTCAGCGCCGGTTCCGGTCGCAAGCGCCATCGGCACGAAGCCGAGCGAGGGCACGATCGCGGTCATCAGCACTGCCCGGAATCGCTCGACGGCACCGCCATAGATGGAGTCATCGAGCGACATCCCTTCGCGCAATCGGCCCTGCATGCTCGTCATCATCACGAGTCCATTGAGCACCGCCACACCGGCAAGAACGATGAAGCCTACCGCGACCGAGATCGAGAACGGGAGTCCGGTCAGCGCCAGCGAGAATATCCCCCCGGCGATCCCGAGCGGGACCGTGACGAAAACGGCCGTCGCCATGCGCAGATTGCCGAGCGCCATGACGAGAAGGCCAAAGATAACCAGGCCCACGATGGGAACGACCACGCCGATCCGCGCCTGCGCGGCCTGGAGGTTCTCGTACTGCCCGCCCCACTCGAGATAGGCACCCGAGGGCAGCTGAACCTGTTGCGCGATCTTCTGCTTCGCCTCGGCCACGACCGAGCTGACGTCGCGCCCGCGGACGTTCAGCTGCACCACGACTCGCCGCTTGCCGTTTTCGCGGCTGATCTGGTTCAGCCCCTCAACCTCCTTGAGGCTTGCGAGCGAGCGCAAGGGAACCGACCGGCGTTCGCCTACCCCCTCTTCTGGGAGCATCACCGGAAGCGCCCCGATCGCATCGAGATCGTTGCGCACCTCGTCCGGCAGGCGAACCACGATGTCGAACCGCCGGTCGCCCTGGAAGACGAGACCGCTTTCGGCTCCCCCCAAGGCGGAGGAAACGGTCGCCGCCACTTCATCGACGGTCAGGCCATGCGCGGCGATGGCTGCCCTGTTGAATTCGATGTCGAGCGTTGGAAACCCTTCGGTCTGTTCTACTGAGACTTCGGTCGCACCATCGATCCCCGAAAAGATCGCTGCCAGCTGGTTGGCAGCAGCGGTTAGCTGCTCCAGGTCGTCGCCGAAGATCTTGACCGCGATGTCGCCGCGCACGCCGGCGATCAACTCGTTGAAGCGCATCTCGATCGGCTGACTGAATTGGAAGTCGCTGCCGATGCGCTTCGAGATCGCCTGCTCCATCTGTTCGATCAATTCCGGCTTCGACAGGTCGGGATCCGGCCATTCGTCGCGCGGCTTGAGGATGACGAACGCATCCGAGATGTTGGGCGGCATGGGATCGCTGGCGACCTCGGCCGTTCCTGTCTTCGAATAGATGTAATCGACCTGGGGAAATGCCGTGACCGTCTTCTCGATACCAAGCTGCATTTCGAGCGACTGATCGAGCGAGGTCGAGGGAATCCGGATCGACTGGATCGACAGATCCTGCTCGTCGAGCTGCGGCATGAACTCGCTGCCAATGAAACCAAAGACGACCAGCGAGAACGCAAACACGCCGAACCCCGCTAGCGCCGCTCGTTTGGGCCAGGCCAGCGCCTTGCGCAGCGCCGGCTCGTACTTGGCCTTAAGCCACGCGACCAGGCGTACTTCCTTTTCGGCAACCTTGCCGCGGATCAGGAGTGCGAGGAGGGCCGGGACCAACGTCAGCGAGATGACGAACGCTGAGAGGAGTGCGAGCATCACCGTGATGGCCATCGGCGAGAAGGTCTTGCCTTCCACGCCCTGGAAGGTGAGCAGCGGGACAAACACGAGCAGGATAATCGCTTGTCCGAATAAAGACGGTCGGATCATCTCTCTGGTCGACGCGATGACCTCCTCGAGCCGCTCACCGAGTGCGAGCAGGCGTCCTTCCTCATGCTGGCGTTCGCTGACCCGGCGCAGGAAGTTCTCGACGATGATCACACTGCCATCGACGATCAGGCCGAAGTCGAGGGCGCCCAAACTCATCAGGTTGCCCGAGACACCGACCCGGTTCATGCCGATCGCCATCATCAGGAAGGACAGGGGAATGACGAGCGCGGTGATCACAGCAGCGCGGAAATTTCCGAGCAGCAAAAATAGCGACGCGATCACCAGGAGCGCACCCTCGGTCAGATTTTTCTCGACCGTGGCGATCGTCGCGTTGACGAGCTTGGACCGGTCGAGCACGACATCGAGTTCGATGTCGGGCGGCATGGTCGGCGCAAGTTCGGCGAGGCGATCGCCCGCAGCAGCAGCCACGGACCGGCTGTTCTCGCCCAGAAGCATCAGGGCCGTTCCTACGACCGCTTCCTCGCCATCCTTGGAGGCGGCGCCAGTACGCAGATCGCCTCCGTTCTGCACGCTGGCGACGTCGCGCACGTGTACCGGGATCCCTTCGCGACGCGCGATGATAGCGTCCTCGATTTCCTCAATCGTGCGGAAGCGCGCGTCGGAGCGCACCAGAAACGCTTCGCCGCCCCGCTGGACGTAGTTGGCGCCGACCGACAGGTTGATGCTTTCCAGCGCGCTCGCGAGTTCGTCGAAACCAATGCCGAAGGACGCCATACGCGTCGATGACGGCGTCACCACGAACTGGCGCGCATACCCCCCGATGGAATCGACGCCTGCCATGCCGTCCACGTTGCGAATCTGCGGGGCGATGACCCAGTCCTGCAAAGTGCGCAGATAGGCCGCGCGCGAGACGTCGTCGGTCAGACGCTCGCCCTCGGGCGTGAGATAGGAGCCGTCGGCCTGCCAGCCCGGTCCGGTGCGTCCCGTTTCCCGCGTTCGGTCCGCGTAGCTCACCGTCCACATCAACACCTCGCCCAGACCGGTCGAGACCGGGCCCATCGAGGGCTCGGCCGTTGCGGGCAGGTTGTTGCGCACTGTGGTGAGCCGCTCGGCGACCTGCTGGCGGGCGAAGTAGACGTCGGTGCTGTCGCTGAAGATCGCGGTAACCTGCGAGAAGCCGTTGCGCGAGATTGAGCGGGTCGATTCCAGCCCCGGAATGCCGGCAAGTGAGACCTCGACTGGGTAGGTAACCAGGCGTTCGACATCGAGCGGAGAGAGCGTCGGATCGACTGTGTTGATCTGGACTTGGTTGTTCGTGATGTCCGGCACCGCGTCGATCGGCAGATTGAGGAGGTTGATGGTTCCCCAGATCGCGACCGCCGCCGTTAGGAACAGGACGAGGATGCGGTTGCGGACCGACATCTCGACTAGACTGGAAATCATCTTGGCAACTCCGGCTCAATCTGGATCAATGTTCTGCTTCGCCGCGTCCGAGCTCTGCCTTGAGCAGGAACGCCTTGCGGCCCGCGATGCGCGTGCCAGCGGCAAGCCCACCAAGGATCTCCACCCTTTCCGAAGTGCGCGCGCCGACCTGCACGGGTTGGACCTTGAAGCCGTTGGCGGTCCGGACGAACACGACATCCCGGCCGTCCACCGATTGCACGGCCTCGGCCGGCACCACCAAGGCACCGCCTGTTCCTTCCGGTGTGCGACTTTCGATCCGCACTCGCACATATTCGCCGGGCAGGAGGCCGGCGCCCGAGGCCGGGGCAAGGACGACGGTTGCCGAGCGGTTCTCGACATCGGCCGTGGGTGTCACGCTGAGCACCCTGGCGGTAATTTCCCCGCCAGGCGCTTCCACGCGTGCCGCTGCGCCTGCGGCGATGCGCCGGGCATCTTCCGCCGGAACCGCGGCCTCGATCTGCACGCTGTTGGCGTTGGCTATGCGGTAGAGTTCGTCTTGAGCCGTCACGTACGAACCGAGGACCACCGGCGCGCCCGTCACCCTGCCCGCAATCGGAGAGCGTACGGCAATGGTGCGGCCCGACGCATTTGCTGCCGCCGCGGCCTGCCTTGCCCGTGATACCTCGGCGAGGGCTTGCTGGTATTCTGCCCGAACTGTTTCGAGATCCGCACGCGCCGTTACCTGCTCATCAAAGAGCTTCTGTTCACGTTCGAGCCTCGTCCGCGCGAGTTCGGCGCGAGCCTGCGCCGAGGTAACATCGGCAGTTATCGCCGCCGCTTCCCGGCTGTCGATCGTGGCTACGGTCTCGCCGCGGCGAACAGGGTCGCCCAGCCTTTTCGCAATACGTGCGACCCGCCCCTCCGCGCCCGCGCTGAGCACGGCTTGGCCTTGCGGCGATGTGGCGACGCTACCTTGAGCGATGATTTCGGCACCGAGCGAACTCGCGCTTGCGGCTACTATGTCAAGCTGGGAAGCCTTGATCTGCTCATCGGTAAGCTCAACAATCCCTTCGGCTGCATGATTTTCTTCCGACCCTTCGGTCGCTACTGCGTCCGAGCTCTCGGTCCCGTCGCCTCCCCCCCACAACCAGAGAACTGCGATTAGAATAAGCACGGCTCCCACCAGCGCTACGATCAGATTTCTGCGGTTCATTTTTTGAAGACTCCTAGAGCGCTGAAAGACGGATGAGACGCGCCGCAGCCTGTCCGCGGGTCTCCTGCGCATCGATCAGCGCGTTACGGATGGCATCGCGCGCTTCGGCGGCGCTAAGAACTTCGATAAGCGGAAACCGACCTGCCCGGTATCCGATGCGAACCAGGCGCAAGGCCTCTTCAGCCTGCGGAAGCGATGTGTTCGACAAAGTGTCGACGCGTGCTTCAGCGGCCAGGAACTCGGCGCGCGCCTGCGCGACTTCCTGCCGGAAATCGGCTCGAACGATAGCTTCGCGCGCAGTAGCCGCTCGCAGCCGCGCTTGGGCCGCGGCTATGTTCCCCTGGTTACGGTCCCGGAACGGGAGCGGGATGGCCACGCCGACGAGGAAGGCGTTGTCCTTGCTTTCGGAGAACCGGCGGACGCCGGCCGATATGACCGGGTCCGGCACGCGCAGCGACTGCTCGCGAGCAATCGCTGCTTCTGCGGCTGCGGACTCCGCCCGCGCGACTTGTAGCCGCAGGGTGTCCTCGCTTGCGACAAGCCCCGCGGGTGGTTCGATGTGCGGAATGTCGGGAGGAACGGAAGGAAGTGTTTCGGACGCGCTCCACAGCGATCCGAGAGCCGCGCGCGCCGCAATACTCGCGGCTTCGGCGGCCTGCAGTTCGGCTTCGGCCTCCGCTAGCGCCGCCTTCGCGCGAAGGGCCCGCAAAGGCGGCTCGCGCCCTGTCTCGACTAGCAAATCGGCTATGCGGGTTAGTTCGCGATTGCGACCAACGATATCCTGGGCCAGCTCGACCCTCGCGGCGGCGGCGGCGGCACTGACGTAGCGCTCCCGCACAGAAAAGCCCAGTTCCGCTAACGATAGATCGCCTCTGAGCGAGGTGACACGCGCTTCGGCTTCCGCGGCCCGAACGCGCGCACTCCGCTTCCCTCCCAGCTCAATGCGCTGGCCGACGGCTAACGTGTATTCTGTCGCCCGGAGACCCGAAAACGCACCGGTTCCGGCTATATTTTCAGCCTCGAATGATACTTCGGGGTTCGGGCGTAGTCGCGCTTGCCCGACCAAGGCTTCGGCCGCTTCCTTATCGGCGCGCGGTCCAATTATACGCGGATTGAGTTCCGGTCCTTGTCTCTGCTGATCCAAGTCCTCCGAAGCCCCCGCACGGACCAGCGCGCCCTCCAACGTCAGGAGATCTTGCTCCTGCGCGGCCACCGACGTGGCAGTAGCGGCGAAGAGCAGCCCTCCAAGGAGGACTCCTCGCCAATGAATGGCTGACATTTTTCGAAAATTCCTCTGCTGACGATCCGAATTGCGCTGCGGCATGCAGCGCGGTGACGGTCGTCAGGCGCGAGGGGGGCGCTTCAGTCGGTCGGCAATTTCGGAAGCGAGCGCTTCGGCGGGAGGCGCATCGGGAACCACGACCAAGTGAGGGACCGAATTCTTCTGCACGGTGCCGGCAAAGCTCGCCCCGTGATGGCAATGGCCGTGTCCACACACGCCGTGTTGCTCGGCCGGCGCATCCGGATCGCCCGGCACTTCGTCGGCGGCTGCGGATGACGCAGACACGCTATCGAGCGAAGCCAGAACGGGCGTGCTTCCGGGCGCCACTTCGGCACCGCAAGCAGCAGCATCCGCCGCCGTCACGAACACCATCGCGACCAGCATGAGCAGGACGACGAAGGGGTGCAGGACAAGGCGACGATAGCTTGTAGTCATGGATTCCAACGGCTCCTAGCAAACCGCATCAAGATTGCAAGTTCCGTAACACGATGAAGTATAAGTCTTTTGTTACAGTATAACAGTCCTCGAATACTGTTTCGGTCTTTTAGAACGGCGCGATCAGGCCGCGCGAAGCTCGGGATGCGGATGCTCGCAGTGATGAACTTCGATCGTGACGTGCACATATTCTGCATGCTCTGAAAGTCGGCTGGCATAATTGTCGGGCGCGAGCGGATCATCGGCGATGAGCGAGGCGATGACTGCATACTTGCCGGGACCGATCCGCCAGATGTGCAGATCGCCGATCGCGGCGTCCCGGTCCTCGAGCGCCTCGCGCACCTCTGTGTACCGTTGAGAGGCCGCTTCGGCGTCCACAAGCACTGCAGCAGTATCGCGCAGCAGTGACCATGACCAGCGCCCGATCACGAATGCACCCACCAGCCCCATTGCCGCGTCCATCCAAGCCCAGCCGAGATACATGCCGGCGAGAAGGGCCACGATAGCCAGGACCGAAGTCAGGGCATCGGCAAGCACGTGGAAATAGGCGGAGCGCAGATTGTTATCGGCATGCGCATGGTCGTGGTGATGATGATGGTCGTGATCATGCCCATGGTGATGATCGGCACCAAGCAGCCAGGCACTCGCGAGGTTCACCACAAGGCCGAGCACGGCGATCCAGATCGCCTCGGTATAGGCAATCGTGAGCGGACTGACGAACCTTTGGGCCGATTCAACCGCGATTCCGATTGCGAAGATGGCGAGGGCAAGCGCGCTCGCGAAGCCGGCGAGGTCGCCCACCTTGCCGGTACCGAATGTGAAACGCTGGTTGTTCGCATGGCGCCTGGCAAACCAGTAGGCGAAGGCCGCGACGCCCAAGGCACCTGCATGGGTCGCCATGTGGATACCATCGGCGAGAAGCGCCATCGATCCGGTCCACAGGCCAGCGACGATTTCGACCACCATCATCGCGGCGGTCAAGGCAACGACATAACGCGTGCGCCGCTCATGGGCGTCGTGCGAGGCGCTCAGGAAGTTGTGATCATGGGCGAGCGGATTGGAGTCGACGTGGTGCATGCGGGGCTGATAACCCGAGATGCCTTCCCAAGAAATCCCCTCTCCAACCGAAAAGGCAATCGATGACAATTGTCTGAGATGGTCGCCGCAGCCAACCGATGGTAGACATGCTGCAGCGACCAACAGACTGTTATCCCTTAGTCTTGGATCGGGACGTGACGGTCCTGCGATCGACCACGGTGATCCGGCGCGTCTTGGCGTCGATCACTAGCCGTTCAGTCACGCCATTGCCCGGAAAGGCGACAACGTAACGCGGATTGAGGGAAAGCATCTGCTCGTTGCGCTTGAAGCCGGCGCGGGCACCGAGACGACGATCTAGCGAGTAAGTCAGCTGCTGGACCTCGCGGCGCTCGGCCCAGCTCGCTGCCAAGCGATCGGCACCCTTGCCGTCGCCGCCATGGACCAGGAAGAGATCGGGAACCACATCGCGCACCTTGTCCAGCGTCGCCCAGATATTGTCGGCATAAACGCGCGCGTCCTCGGCGCTCTCGAAGGTCTGACGACCACCAGCAAAGACGACCGGAGTTCCTTCCGGGATCAGGGCTTGACGCCGGCTCTCGGCGCGTGCGCGGAGGAAGTCGCGGGCATCGATGACGGCAGAGGTGAGATTGCGTGAATGGCTCGCGCGCGAGCCGGAAACAGGCTTCCACGAGGAACCGGTCTCGTCGCGATAGAGTGCTGCCGCAGTCTCGCGCATCTGCTCGAACGCCAGCATACTGGCTTCGGCGGCCTGTGCACGTTCGACCTGCTCGTCCAGATTGCTTGAGTGCACTTCGGAGCCATCGGCTGATGCGAGCAGGACCCGGATCTCGTCGCTCGCCCGGTCAAGCTGAGCTGACTTGCGGCTGGCTGCGCGGTGGAAAAGGTTGACCATACCCCAGGCAATGTCCTCGGCATCAGCTTCCAGGGCCGTGTCGGAAAACATCGCGAAGAGGTCGGACCATACGGCATTAAGCGTCTGCTCGATCGCGTCCTCGCAGGGAAAATCGGTTTCGTTGAAGGGAGCTGGCCTGATGCTGAGGCCTGAGAGGTCGAGGCCGCTCAACTGGTCGATGAAGCTGTCGTACATGCGTTGTCTCCTGATCGCGGGGACAAGGAGAGGAGGCACCATTGCCTCGACCCTGTCCGCCGGAGCCCGATCAGGGCCGGGAGAAGGGGCGAGACGCACCGCGCAGCGGGAAACCTGCGGCCCTAGGCTGGCGCGGGCAACACGGGCCGACGGGCCGCAGGTTGCGGCGCGCCCCGACCGGCCCAAGGGCCTCTCCCGGCGGACTGGGATGAGGCAGGATCAGAACCCGGTGTCGCTGGTGGATCGGGAGCGCTCGAAGATCGCTTCGCCATTCGAGAACCGCCCGACCAGGCGCAACTCACCGAACAGGTCGATGAACCTACCCGAGACCTGGCCAAGCCAGTGCCGTGCTCTCGCCGTTCGTGGGTTGTAGAAATCCGCCTCCCAGTATTGGGCATCGTCGCGTTCGGCGAGCCAGATCGCGGCGAGCCCGCACCAGGTCGATATGCCGCAATCAGCGAAGGCATTGCGCAGGAGGATACGATCTTCGCGGCCGCGCCATCCATCGAAGCGCTCGAAGGAAGGAAAGGTCGCCTTCGCGGTATCGACGATCTCGTCGACTAGGCACTCGTAGGCCCAGTCGACATCTTCGTCTTCGCCGTCATCAAGCAGGCGAAAGGCAACCAGGGAGCCAGTTGGATAGCTGACGGAACGTCCCATCTCACCGCTCTTCAGGCTGCATCGGCGAGATCGACATCGGTCTCGCCTTCGCTTGATTGGTATCCGCCCAGTCCGAGCAGCAGGCTGGCCGCTTCCTCGGCCTTGGCCGCGGCGGTGAGGATCGCGCGCTCGTCCGATTTGAGGATCTTGAGCCAGGACGCGATGTAGCTGGCGTGATGGTCGAGGTGGGTGACTGGAAGACCCAGTTCGGCCCCAAGAATTGCTGAGGACAGTTCTGCGATCAGTTCTTCGGCAGCATAGGCGTCGCTGCCGAAGCGGTTCTTGAGATCGCGGTCGAGCCGCGAAGAATGACCCGTCCAGTGCGACAACTCGTGTGCGAGCGTCGCATAGTAGTGGTCGTAGGCTTCGAACAACTCGGCTGGCGGCATGGTGACCCGGTCGCGCAGCGGCTCGTAATAAGCCTGGGCACCATGATGGCGCAGGTCTGCGCCGATATGGGCAAAGAAGGCATCAAGCCGGTCTTCGCGTCCCTCGGGCTCAAGCGCGGCAATGAGTGGCTTAGGATGATAGCACTCGGGGAGGCCGTCGCACTGATCCGCATTGAACACGGCATAAGCCTTGAGGACGCGCCGGTTCTCGGTGTCAGCGTCTCCTTCGGCGTTCTCGACCTCCTTGGTGTAGCTCTTGTAGAAAATCGCGATGGTCGATTTCTCGCCCTTGCGGACCTGGCCGCCGAGTGCTTGGCACTGGCGATAGGTCATCCAGTATGGCGAGGCGTAGCCACAGCCGTCGGCGACCATCCACAACCAAAAGGTGTTCATGCCGCGATAGGGCGTTCCGCAGGACCGCAAGGGCCGCGAAACCGGCACACCCCGCCACGGTTTGGCCCATGGCTTGGTGCCTTGCTCGAGCTTCTCAATGATGGCAGCGGTGATGCGCTCAGCTGGCGAAACTGAAGCAGTGCGACGGGATTTGGTCATGGGACGTCTCCTGATCAACGGGACGGACATGCCCCGGTTCAGGAAAAGCAGAGCTCCCTCTTCTCTCTTTAAATGAAGACGGCTATTCGCCCCAATCTCAGTCAATCCGGTTGAAACGGCAATTGCCCGAAAGCCGTCCTT
Source organism: Novosphingobium sp. MBES04 (assembly GCF_000813185.1). Classification (NCBI taxonomy): domain Bacteria; kingdom Pseudomonadati; phylum Pseudomonadota; class Alphaproteobacteria; order Sphingomonadales; family Sphingomonadaceae; genus Novosphingobium; species Novosphingobium sp. MBES04. The sequence goes on from NZ_DF850488.1 coordinate 647,866, forward strand.
CGTTTGCATGGTCCAATGGTCCGAATTTACTGAATGCTGCGCCTCCGCTTTTGAGCGTTAATCGGCGCAAGCGAACCTTCATTCATCGAGCGAGTATTGCGATTAGACGCTTGCCAATCGTGGACATGGCATCGCGCCGAGCATGGCATGATGCTCGTCGTCCATCCGCGCAGAGGCGCCGAAGTAAAGGCCCCGTCGAAGTACTCATCACGCCCTATTGTTCGACGACCAGCTGGATAGCCAGCGACATCGCCGAATGGCTCGCGAGCTCGCCCAAACGTGCGGCCTGAACCGAAGAAGCTACCAATCCGGATGATTATCCCGTCGCGTCTTTTCGCATTAGCTTGAAGATGTTGGAAAGTTGCGCGAACTTCCCTGCCAGCGCCAACGAGTTGTATAGAGGCGGGTGTTGTTTGACGTCACGTTCGGGGAGGCGCCGCCGCGCACGACTGTAATTTTTTTTCCCGGATTTTTCGCGTTAGGATTCGCTTTCAACTCTGAGGCACGGATTTGAAGGAGATTCTCATGAGTGACGCTGGCGATGAGCCCCCGCTGCCGGACGACCACTGCACGTGGCGACGGATCGTCGAGCAGGGTCAACTGGCCCGGTTCCCCGAAGGGGTCATCGTAGGTGCGATACGTGCCAACTACCGCCGCGCCGGCATCGAACAAGAGTTTGTCCGCGAGATGATAGTCTTCATCTCCGACAGAATGCTGTCGATCCTGCGCGGCGAGGTCTCGACGAAGGCCTTTCCGGACGGCGGGCGCGAGGTCGTCGAAGCAGTGCACGACGCGATGCTCAAGGCTTTGCTGTCGCCGTCGGCGGCGGATGGCGAAGGCCTGCGCAAGTGGTTCAGGTCAACGCTGCGCAACCGCGCAATCGACCATGTGCGCAAAGAGATCAAGAAGATGAAGCGTATGCCCGAAATGGTCGACGACCCGGGCGGCATGGTGGATCCGCGGACCGAGAACTTCTCGGAGGCAGAACAGGCCGCCGACGTGCAGCGAATCCTGGACTGCCTCCGCGGCAAGGGCGTGCGCGACGTGTTCGAACTCCACATGCGGGGTTACCGTTGCAGCAGCATTAAGGGCGAGTCGATTTCGAGCATCCTCGACATCGATCCGGGCACCGCCGCGAAGAGGCTGGCGTCCGCCAAGCAACAGTTAAAGAAGATGATCGGAAAATCGTGATGGAAAATAAGCAGCGAGAAAGAGATGAAGTGCTGATCGCGTTCCACGAGAAGTGCGACGTCCCGACGCGAGCCGACGTTGAGCGCTGGACCGAGGCGCACCCGGACTTCGCCCAAGACATCCGCGAGCACGCAGCCGTCCGGCTAGCGATGGTCGCGGACATGGTAGAGCAGTCCGCGCAGCTAGATGACGACATGATCGCGCGTGGCCGTAGCCGGGTGCAGGCGGCCATGTTCGAGGCAGAGGCCCGGGACCGTGTCGTCGCTCCGACCGCCTCATCGGGCCCGACGCTCAACGCTATGCTCAAGGCGGCGGGTCTGACCCAACCGGACCTCGCCCGTAGGCTGCCGATAAAGCGGGTCGTGGTGGCCGACCTGTTCGCTGGTCGAATGCGTGACGTGCCACCGCGCTTCTCGACTGCGATCTCGCGGGAGCTCGGCGTGTCGGTGGAGGCATTCAATGTCGCCCATTCCCACGCCGCCCGAACTCCGGCACTTGGCGGCCGCGCCAAGTCCGTCGGACAACCGGTGGCGAACCAGCGGAGCTTCGAGGAGATCATACGGTCGTCCGGCATGAGCGATGAAGAGATCGCCTACTGGTTGGCCGACGCCTGATGGACGCGTGGAGCGACATCCGGCTCGCCGCGCGCGACTGCCGCACCGCCGCTCTTGTCAAGGCGGGTGCTGCTCCGACCGCCCGTGAGCTCGTCGACGCGATGGCCGAGCTGGAGGATCTGGAAATCGTCGAGTTTGATCCGGGCACGCGGGCCGGTGAGAACGTCCTAGGCTTCTTCGAGCGCAGTCCCGGCATCATTCATGTCGCGCGAGGTCAGGCGAAGGAGGACGAGGTCGTCGTCATCGCGCACGAGCTCGGACACTTCCGGCTCCACTCTGATCCCCAGAGCGACGTCACCGACGTATCGATGAGACTTTCGGGCGAGCCTGTGGAAAGTGGTGGAGCTCGCGTCGACGGCTACTCCTCGCGCGAGCGCAAGGAGGTTCAGGCCGACGTCTTCGCAGGCGAGTTCCTCTGTCCTTCGGACTGGCTGAGGGACGAGCTCCTCGCCGGCGCCCGGCCTCCGGCGATCGCGGCCCGGCTGGGCTTACCGCGCAACCTTGTTCTACAGCAGGCTATCCGCGCCCTTTTGCTTCCGCCCCTGGTCAGCCCCGAAGTTGAGGAGGGCGAGAAGGTAGCCTACGACCTAGACCCCGATCAGCAGGCGGCTGTGGATTGGACTGACGGGCCGCTCTTGGTACATGCCGGTCCCGGGACGGGCAAGACGCGCACCCTTGTCGAACGCGTCACGCGCATCTTAAAGGAGGATGAGGCTTCCTCGATCCTCGCTCTAACGTTCTCCAACAAGGCGGCGGAGGAAATGCGCGAGCGCATGTCGGCAGTTGACGCCGACGCCGCGATCGAGATGTGGGTCGGGACGTTCCACAAGTTCGGGCTTGAGCTGGTGACCTGCTACCCAGGGCGCATCGGCCGGACCGAGAATGTCAAGATCTTTGATCCGACGGCCAGCCTCGCATTGCTAGAAGCCAACCTTGGACAGCTTCCGCTGCGCCACTACCAAAACCTGTTCGAGCCAGCGCTCGAACTGGCGTTTGTGGTGAGCGCGATTTCGAGGGCGAAGGACGAACTGATCGGCCCGAAGGAATACCTTGCGGCCGCCAAGGCAGACCTCGCGGCTGCCGGCACCGACGAGGCTGCGCGTGTGGTCGCCGAGAAGGCGGTCGAGGTTGGCGAAGTCTACGCTGTCTACGAACGCCTACTTGAGGAGCAGGACGCAGTCGACTTCGGCGACCTGATTCTGTACGCGGTCAGCCTTCTCAAGGATGCAGAGGTTCGGATGGAGGTGCTCGGGCGCTACCGTCACCTGCTGATCGACGAATACCAAGACGTGAATTTCGCCAGCTCGGCACTCTTGCGCGCATTCGCCGACGACTGTCGTGACATCTGGGTCGTCGCGGACCATCGCCAGTCGATCTACCGGTTCCGGGGCGCGGAGCCGTCCAACGTTGAGCGCTTCACGACTGAGTTTGATGGGACTCGCCTCAGCCTCGGGATCAACTACCGCTCGGGAACGCCGGTCGTTAGGGCGTTCGCCGCCTTCACCGGGGGAATGGCGGGTGGCAAAGCGGCGCAGTGGCAGGCGAACCGCGGCGCAGTCGGCGAGGTAACACTCGAGGTCTGCGCGACTGTCGAGAACGAGGCGTGCGCGATCCGGGACCGCATCGAGCAGTTGAGGGCCGCGGGCGTCCCATACCGAGACCAAGCGATCTTAGCGCGCAGCCATCTGACGCTTGGCCGCCTGACGGCGTTGCTCGAGAGGCTGAATGTGCCCCTTCTATATCTCGGCGACTTATTCGAGCGCTCCGAAATCCGCGACTTGCTGTCTTTGATCGCGCTCGACGCCGAGTTCGGCGGGCTGGGACTTGTGCGGGTCGCGCAGCTTCCCCCATATAATGCTACCGAGAAGGACGCGCTCGCCGTGATCGCCTGGGCCGCGGCCTCGAAGCTGCCGATAATCCAGGCGTTGCCCTTGGTCGCCGCGATCGAAGGGTTGTCAGACACGGGACGCAGCGGGCTCGCAAAATTGGGCGCGGAGCTTTCGTTCGTCGGGCCCGGCACCTCGCCCTGGTCGATGCTAACCGGCTGGCTGTTCGAGACTGGCGGATACCTCGATCCCCTCGTGCGGAGTTCAGACCCGGCGGACCGTCAGAAGCTGATCGCGATCTATCATCTTCTCAAGGTGTGCGGCGAGCACGATGCTATTGGCGACAAGAGCCGAAAGCGCCTTCTGGCGCGCATCCGCCGCATCGAGCTACTGAACCAGGACAGTGTCTACCGAGCGATCTCAGCTGAGGCGACAGACATCGATGCCGTCCGCGTGCTCACGATCCATGGCAGCAAGGGTTTAGAGTTCCCTGCGGTCCACCTGCCCGCCCTGGCGACGAGGTATATGCCCGCGAGTCGCAAAGGTTCCAGGACGCCTGCCTTGGCGAAATTCCCGCAGTTGAACATGGCGAAGGATGACCATGACGCCGAGGAGGAATGCCTGTTTTTCGTCGGCTTGTCGCGCGCCCGTGACCATCTGTCTCTAACGCGAGCGGTGAGATACACCACGCAAAACGCGTCCGCATCGAAGTTCCTAGACTCAATTTCGGCGATCCCGGCTAAGACCCGCACGGTTCCTTCCATCGTGCCACCGGCCCCCGCCCGCGCGCCCGTGATCGTCGAAAAGAGGACTAGCTATTCCGCCAGCGAGCTTGAGACCTACATCCGCTGTCCCGCGAGATACCGCTACGAACAGTTGATGGGTCTGCGCGGCGGCGCGGACGGCGCCGCGTTCCTCGATTTCCACCGCTGCGTGCGCCGAACGCTCGAATGGATAGAGGATCGTCGCACCGACGGCGTCGCGACCAGCGTGGCCGAGGCGTTGGCGCATCTAGATGCGGTCTGGGCCGAACGTGGGCCCGTGGGCCACGGGTTCGAGGCCTACTACCGGCAGGCAGCGAACCGCATGATTACCAACGGGGCAGCGTTCATCGCCGCTGAGCAAGGCGCACAGATTGACGGTGAACTCGCGGTTACAATAGCCGGTCGAACTGTCACGATGGTGCCAGACCGCCTCATTGACGCGGGCGACATGGTGCGTGTGCAGCGCATCCGGACCGGCCGGCAGTCAAAGGGCGAGGGAGAAAAGCCGATCTACGGCGCGCTACGCTTGGCGGCGCAGCGACGTTTTCCGGGCAGGACGATATCCGTTGGAGCCTATTATCCCAGCAACGGCGAGACCCGAGAGTTTCCAGCCGGTAAGGAAGACAAGGCGGTGAAGGCGTTCGAGAGGGCAATCATCGGCATCGAGGCCGGCGAGTTCCCCGCCAAGCCAGACGATAACCGCTTCTGCCCGAACTGTCAGTGCTACTTCATCTGCGGCGTGTAGGACTCCCGACATTGCGGCGAAGATCGAGAGCACCGTCGTCCCGCCATACCGTCCCGCGATGGTGCAAGGCGCGCTTGGCGCGATCGACGGTTTCAAGGAAAATGGCTTAACCTCGCTCGTCGGCTGCCTGCGCGTCGTGACTACCTTCCCGCGTACGGCGATCAATTCCATGACGAACTGGTCGCGATGGTCGGTTGGCAACTTCGGAACTGACATGCGCCTCAGCCTGTCGCAGACGAGGAATTATCGACCGTGCGGGGTCACGACGCGTTGCGCCTTCCGCGCCGTCACCTAACCCGTCGAATCACCAGTTTCCGCCGAAGCACATCGAACAAATTTCCTTGCGCCGCTCGAAGCCGTTCGAGCCAGCGTGTTCGCCTGTTGTTGGCTCGGTGTCGAGGCGGTCGATCAACGCGCGTACGTCGTCGAAGCCGCATGTCCACCGAGATTAGACGATGCTCCGGTCCTTAGGAGTCCCGTGGTCCGAGTCGGTCAGGTCACCTCCGCCGGACCGGCGTCGCCAACATCGATATGGCCGTGGGCATAAGGATCGAAACTGCCGTTGAACACGACCGTGTCCTCGAGCGTCAGGAGCGAACCCGACACCACCTCCATTGCACCGCCGCCATGCAGCCGCCGCAGTAATTCGCCGATGGCAAGGATTGCTGCGGTCAGGCCGACGAAGGGTACGCCGATCGTGCGAGACGCGATCTGGGCACGGCCGCAACCGTCTATCCCCTTTTCCTTCATCGCTTGGTAGGCTGGCATGGCGGAGACGTCAGGTGCGGTCGCCGCCAGCGCGGCTCCCCAGATCGCGCCCGCGCGCTTGGGGCCGGGGAAGCAATGAAGCGAGAAGTTGCGGAACCCCTGAGTCCCGCCACCGAGACCGGCTTCCACCACAAGATCAAAGCCAGCGTCCTCCAGCGCCGCGCGGGCGACCGCGTTGTCAACGCCGCACAGGGCAACGCCCGGTTCGAGGTAGTGGCGCCGGATCCATGCGCCGAACCGCCGCTCCTCGTGCCGCACCTCGAACCCGCGGCGCTCTAGCCATTCACCTACCCACCGTGTCTTCATAGCGGTCGGCTGGTCGGGGATCGCGAGCAGCGAAGTGCTGTCGTTGGACTCCGCCATCCTGTCGAAGTCCTGCAGCAACAGCGCCGCCTTCGCCCCGTCGGGATAGGGTAGCGCGGCCAGACACCAGGCGAAGGCTTGGCCGAGGTTCCCGAGGCCGATCAGCCAGAGCTTGGTTGGGAGGTGACTGAGCGCCGGCTCGGTCGGATCAGGATCGGTCCAAGGCGCGCCCGGGTTCCAAATCGACAGCCCCGACGCGCGCCGGCCCGCCATCTCGTGGTCGCCGGCGTGCCAGGCGAAGACCTCGCCAACACAGGCGGCGGCCGCCATGGCCGGCGCGAGCGGGATCGCGTCGTGCGCGGGGGCTGCGGGCCAGGCTGCAGGCACGACGCCGCCGCGCCAGCCCGCCCACTGCAGACGCCAGGCCGGTGCGGGTCCGGTCGGCGGCGCGGCGAAGCCGATGATCGCGCTTGGCCAGTCGTCGCGCGCGCAACTGACGCAGTTGCCGCCGAGCGCAGCGACCGCGGCACTAAGGGTCGTCTCGGTTGAGAGGGGCGTCACGACGCGTTGGTCGCTGACGCCCTCGACCTCGATGCCGCCAAGCATCGTGCGCCGTGCCGCGTTAACCAGGGTAAGCAGCGCGGTCTGGCCGTTCACAGTCGTAGCTATTGCCGCGTCGACGGTGATCGTCATGCCGAAGCGCGAGAGCATGTCGACCGCGTCCTCGGCGGTCGCCGCCCTTCCGCTGTCCATGAAATATTTCGCCGTTCGGTGCAGGCGGTCGGGATCGGTCGTCATAGGAAGTTGCTCCAGAAGTCGTTGTGGAGGAACCGGATCGCGGATCCGCCGGAATGGTCAATCCAGGTATGGTCGCCGCGGTATTCGTACACACCGAGCGTCGCGGTCGCAGGGCGGCCCATAGCGAAGTTCGGCACGATGATCGCGATGTGGCCTTCGCGCGCGACCATTGGGTTGGTGCGGTCGGCCTCGCTTTGGAACGCGCTGCCCGGATGAGTGTGTACATCGCCGACGACGGTGAGACCCCGCGCGCGGCACATCGACCACAGCGCGGCGAACGCAGAGGCGTGGAGGATGCAGACGCCGGATTTATAGGCCTCCGGGTCGAGTTCGTCGTAGAAGACAGCGTCCTGCACCTCGCGCAGATCGCCGGTGCGGGTGCCGAGGAGAAACGCGCCCGCCTCGTGGCGTCGCTCGCCGCGGCGGTCGAGTTCGGCCAGAAGTGCAATCCAGCGTTCAGGTCTGAAGCGGATGCCGCGGTTACGCCGCGACAGCGCCCGTGTAATCGTCCTGATTGAGAAGGTCATGAACTTGCTCCAAGTAGCAGATGATGCCGCGGGCGGGTTGCCACAGGCGATTGGGGTGCTGGTTCACCCATACTTCGTGCCCGTTCATCGAGATGCGGTCGCACGGGAGGTAGAGGCACGTCCCGCCCTGCCACTCGGGCCGGAAGACCGAAGGCAGAATCAGTTTGCCGCGCGGCCACAGGTGCGCCGAGAGCGGCGCGTCGGTCGCAAGGTCCCAAGGCTGCGCGGTGACGGCGACCTGAGGATAGCCGCTGCATTCGAACCGCAGCCCGAACTCGGTCGGAGAGTTTGGGCGCGGCGCGGCCGAAACGGCGATAACGACGTAGGGCCAGGCTTGGGAGACAAGGCGCCACCGCCCGTCGAATTGGCCGCACCGAAACTCCGGTGCGGCCAGGTCGCGAGCGAGCAGCGTCTGGCTGGGGCTGACGGGCGCGTTCATATTAGCCCTCGACGCGGATGTCGGGGACCAAGTCGAAGCACAGCTCGCAGTGGCCGCGCTTGACCAGCTTGTGCAGCGGCGTGTCGGTCGGCGGGCGGTCAGTGCCGCCACAGATCTGCAAAACGTGCTCGGCGGCGTCGCGCTCGGCCAGCTTGAAGTGCTCGACCGCCCACGCCTTAACGCGGCGCACGCGGACGCCGGGGGCGAAGCGGTGGCGCTTGGTCTGCTCGAGGTAATGGATGGTAACGTCGATCTTCCGGCAGCGGGCGAGGTGCAGCTTGGCACCGTGCTTGGTGTGCTCCGGTCGCTTGTGGCCCTGCCACTCGATCGGCTCCTCGTCCTCGTCGTGGAAGAGGACGAACTCCTCATCGATCTTGACGCCCGCCGCCTCGACAGCGGCGTGCACGATCTCGATCGAAGCGTTCTCGGGGAGGTCGACCTCGATGAGGTGGTCGTGGCCCTGGACGGCGATGAAAACGGTATGGGACATTGGACTTGGCTCCTGATCAGGCGGCGAACCAGCCGCCCTCACAAGCCCAAGCGAAGTGACTCCCCGAAAAATGGGAAAAAATCTTCAGTCCGGGTCTGAAATGCTTTGCGCGCAGGTGTCAGCCGTCTCTGATTCCCATGGCGATCGCAATCGCAGGGCGCCTCAAAACCCGACTGGTTTGTGACCTTAAATCCTTCGTCCATCTTCACCAATGTCAACGGCCCTGCGCCTATTCTCAGGTTATGCCGTCTCGAACGGTGCCGTTCGATGTCCGCCGCACCGTTAAACCTTTCTGCCAAAGAACACCTGACGAGCTTGATCCTCGTGCAAGTCGAACTTGGCGATGTGATACTGGGAAGGTGGAGCGGCATCCGAGGTCATTTTAAACGGCAGTTCGTCGATGCAGATCTCTGAAACCAAGGCAGAAAAATCTTTGTCATAGCAGTCCGCTAGCACCTTCAGATTAGTCGACGGGAAGCTCTTTTTGAATTCCTTGTTAAATGGTGGCTGGAAGTGCCGGATCAGCGACGCCTCGTAGAGGGTCACACGCTCAGCGTCTGATGTCCCGAACAATTTGTCTAGGCCAGCAGCGATGCGGGCGCTTCCGTCTTTAGTGTTCTCGGCCCAAGGGTTCATGAGGGAGATCATGCGATTGCCCGGCTCGATCTCTAACATGAGAAGCGTGAGCCGTTGATCAGCCGGCACGCCCCTGACTGAAATCCGCTGCAAGGTCTCGTGCTTGAGCAGCCGGTCCAAGGCGTTGCGAGACCCGTCTTTGCCATATGCCTGCCCGATATAGAGGACCTCGAAGCGGATTGCGTCTTGCTCGGCGTTCAGCCGTTGGGCCATCTCTTCGTCAGAAGGCGCCCAGTAGCCATCATCTTTTTTGATGAACCAACCTCGTTCAGTCTCCACCATCTCGACGCCTTCTGGCATCGGCCAAGCGAGTTCATGACGTTTGCCGCCGACGAACATACCGATGATAAGCCTTCCATTCTCGAGGCATTGATCGACAGTCTCTATCTTCGGCATGGTGCCAATGATGTAGATATGGCATTTCGCGAGCTCCGACTTGTACGCCGCCACGATCTCCTTCTCGTAAATCCCGAACGCGGGCATGAGCACGAAGCTGGTCGCGTACATATTGAGAGCGTGCTCGATATCGAAGCGCTTCCCGACAAAGATCTCCGCGGGATCGCGCTTCGATTCTGCTTTGGGGTGATTTTCAGTCATATGCGGGTTCTACTTCGTACTGCCGAAGTGAAGCAACTAACGCGGCATTCTTGAGCTCTGCTCAGCCAACAGCGAATGGTTCTAGCGGTTCCGCCGTATTCCTGAATGAAGTTCCGCTTCGCATATCGCGTCTGCCTAAAGCTGTCAGTACGCTGCCGGCCCCCTACTCTGATGCGCTCGGCCACATCCCGCGATCGAACAGATTACGACGATCGATTGCGCGCTCGGGTGCTGGAAACCCATAGAGCTTGCGCTGGACCGCCCAATCGGTTGGCACGTTGGAATTCAGCAACACTTTCCTGTTGAGGCCGGATGGCTGCGTCCCATCGAAAACCGCGGTTACGATGTCTGGAGCCAGATAGTTCAGTCGGATCAAACGTGCGAACTGCGCTGTGCGGCAGCCGTGAATCTTCGCAAGCGCATATAGGTCGAGCTCCCGGTTCTCTTCCACGAGGCGTTGTGCTTTGCGCGCGCTTCGAATGAGATCGACAAGTTTCTTGTCTGGCTTGCCTTTACAGGATGCCTCGCGTGGATTGATGTGCAGGGATGGCCAACGCTCGGCAGTTACCGCTCTTACCGCGACTACATGGTCGTAGCGCGCATCGCTGCAAGACCAGTTCGATGGACGCCCGCGGAAGCTCATATCGCTCTTCCACTCGAGATAGCGACGTACCTCGAGCATACGAAACTCGATTGAGACCTGGTCCTCGCCAAGCTCCACACGATGCGCGATTGCCCTGAAAAGCTCATGCAGATTCGGCTTCGCGGTCGCCATCAGCCGGTCGGAAGCTGCCGGCCCTTTCTCGGCCAATGTTTCCAGGTTTTCGCCGAACAGACCCAGCCCTTTGAGCGCCTTTCTTAGCTTGATCCGATCGCATAAGAATTCTGCGACTGCTGCCAGAACTACCGTATCGAGCTCGTCGGCGCTTGAACGATACTGCCGAAGAAACAGCTTCCGCGACCAGATGGCGTTGCTCGAAACATAGGTCTTGTAGAACTTGCCCCAATGCCATTTCAGGTCGAGCCGCATATGGCGTCCAAGATCGTCCCAAAGCAGGCCTGCGAGAAAGTGGTCGGTATCTCGATTGTTCGGCCTACGCTTCTTGCGCTCGTTACAAATCGCTTGCGCCTCCTCCCAGATTTCGCGCGATATGAGTGCCTCATGCTCTCCTGTATAAGTACGATCGTGTCCTCTAATTTCACCGATATACATGGGATTCTGAACGATACCGTAGACGGTACTGGGTGATATCGGCGTTCCCCCGCGCGGCTTGCCCCGCGGCGAATACTTGACCGAGCTGCAAAGACCCCGTTCGCGAACGGCCGTCATGACGCGAGTGTATCGCCGTGTCCGCAGAAACTCGTCGAAGATAAACCGGACAATCTCAGCTTCTGGCTCATCGACCTTCAACCCCTCGGGTGTGGCAACATAGCCGAACGGCGGCAAACCACCGTGCATTTTCCCGTGCCGCTTGCGCGTGCGGATGCTGTCGCGCACCCTTTCCGCGATAAGCTCGCGTTCGAACTGGGAGAAGGTAAGCAGCACATTGAGGATCATCCGGCCCATACTGTCGGAAGTATCGAAGGCCTGTGAGATGAAGACCAGAGCGATGTTACGGCGGTCGAAGATCTCGATCATCCGAACGAAATCGGCGAGGCTACGGGTCAGCCGGTCGATTTTGTACACCACGACAACGTCGATCTCTCCCGCTTCGATATCCTGCATGAGCTGCGAGAGCGCAGGGCGATCCATTCCGCTTCCCGAATGGCCGCCATCGTCGTATCGATTAGGCAGCTCGACCCAACCCTTGTACTGCTGACTCTTGACATAAGCGCTACTGATTTCGCGCTGTGTAACTAGCGAATTGACATCATGTTCGAGGCGCTGGTTAGTGCTCTTGCGGGTGTAAATTGCGCACCGTTTCAACGGTGCGATAGCTTCGATATCCATGGGCAAACTCCGAAATTTCTTCGAAACATCGCCCCGTTGCGCTCGGCGGAGAAGGTCTAAGCGCCGGATGTGGAGAATTATGCGGCTATATGAAGAGCAAGGGCATCTCGCGCCTGACCGCTCCCCTTGGAGCGATCAGCCATCGACCTTCAGCCTAAGTCGATTGCCAGCATTGCTAGGTCTGCTCTTGTCTTTTTGCCCATACGCGGACTGTTAGTTTTCTGCCGAGTATCTGGCATGGAAAAGGCGGCCCGTCCCGTTTGGGACGGACCGCCTGCCGAGTGACCTGGACCTGTCAGGAGGGGTCAGGCAGCCTGCTCGGCAATCTCGTCTGTCGCGTCGTCGCTGATCCGTTCGTCGGCTTCGTCATCTGCGGACGCAGCTTCCTCCAGATTGACGGGGGCGTCAGCATCTGTGAACCGCATGATCGGCGGAACCCAGGCCTGCGCCCGTTCCTTGACCTCGGGCTCGCCAATGAAGTTGCCCGAGAAGATGCGCTCGGCTGCACTCGCAAGCTCGGCCTTCTTCGAGGCAGCGTAGCGACTGACCAGTTCGGGACCGCCGGCGGCATCGAGCGCTTCGAGCGTGCGGGCCTTTGCCACGCGGTCGAAGTAGTTAGCCGCCGTGGGACGCCACCAATGCGCAGTCTCGATTTCGAGCAGCGAGCCGAGTGCCTCCTGCAGTGGCACCGAACGCTCGCCTTCGCAGGCAAGACTCGCGACAAGCGTGCGCGAGACAACATGGCCGAGCCAGGCCGAGCGCGCCTCGTCGGAAAGCGCCCGGAACCTCGCAAACCGTTCCACGTCGCTTTCTCCAGCTCGCCAGCTTTCATCGAGCGACCCGGCAAACTCGGCCAGGGCAGCGCTCGCCGGTGCATCCTTGGCCTCGAACCCGGTGACAGGCCCGGACGCGACCGGGCCAACAAGCGTCGACGCCTTCTTCGCGCGCCAGTCATGCCCATCGGCATCGGCGAGCGTGAAGACCATGAGGTCGAGGGCAAGCGCCGGATCGTTGGCGAGATGGATCGCGAGGATATCGCGGCGTTGCATTGCAAGCTCGTCGAGAAGACGCTGCGACAGCGCGCTCCCCTTGGTCTTCACCGCTCTGCTTTCCTCGACTGCCTCGAGCACGCCTTCGTCGTCGGTGATGACCTCGGTCTCGGTATAGAACTGCGGGACGAGTGACGGCTCGCCATTGCGCGAGAGGACGAGGAATGCACCAGCCTCGGACTTCAGTTCGTCGGCGAGTACCGGCGGCCGGTCATTGAGCGCGCGCATGGCGCGGTCGATCACCACGAGTTCCTGTTCGGCCTTGGCGACCTCGTCCTCGTCGCTGTCTTCGTCTTCGAGCACGGCGGCGACGCGATCGTAGTCGGCCTCGAGCTCGCCAAGTTCCTTCGCTTCCTGTTCGGTCATCGGCGCAGGCTCGCATGGCAGACGGCCGAGACCTTCGACGAGGTCATGGCTGACGTAGTTGCCAAGCGTCGGGCGCACCCAGGCAAGGCCATATTCGAGCGCGGCCTTTTCTGCTGCCTCTTCCATGGCCTTGTGCGCGAGGTCCTCAAGCAGCGCGACATCGATCCAGCTCTCGCTGGCATCATCGTCGAAAAGTTCGCGCTCGATCCGGCCGCCTGCAGCGAGGTAGGCATCGCGTCCGACGAGGACAGCGCGTGGATCGGAACCGCGCACTGTGGCATCGAGCACCATACGGCGGATCGTGTCGGGCGTGATCTGGTACCAGGCGTCCTGCAGCTCGGCATAGACATGCGCCTGGCGCTCCACGTCGGAGATCGCGCCGTAGGCCTTGGCCATGTCGAGCGTGATCGTGCCTTCGGCGAGCGCTTCGAAGACGCAGGGTGCCAGACTTGCCAGGCGCAGACGCCCTTCGACGAACCGGACAGTGAGGCCGAAGCGGCGAGCCACGTCTTCCGTGGTAGCTCCTGCTTCGATGATGGAGGCGAAGGCCTGCGCCTCGTCGGCCGGGTTCATCGCGAGGCGCTGGAAGTTCTCGGCAAGACTGGCTTCGCGCACTTCGCTTTCCCCGCCTTCGATGACGAGGCAGGTGACCTCGTGGTTTTCGGGCAAGGTGCCCTCTTCGGCCAGCGCCTGCAGCGCGGCGAGACGGCGACCGCCGGCCTCTACCTCGAACTTGCCGCGCTTTCCTTTGCGCACGACGAGGTTCTGCAGCAGGCCGCGCGCCGCAATGTCTGCCCGCAGCTGGAGGTCGGCCAGCACGTCGCTCGACTTGCGAACGTTGCGCGGGCTCGGGACGAGCTTCTTCAAGGGAATCGACTGGATCATGGGTGTTCTCCTGATGGAATGGAGGCGCAGGTGAGGATCACGAGGCCCACAAGCCCAAAGGGCTCCCTCCACTCTCATTCTGAGATTGGGGTCTGCCCGAGGGATCAGGCGGCAAGCGCGGGGAGGACCGACGAGGCTTCGGAGACTGGCACGAACAGCCGCGTGCGGTAACGGATGATCTCGGTGAAGCACCCCTTGCCCTTGTACCAGTCGAGGCGATCCGGCGAGAATCCGGTCAGTTCAAGGCGCTGTTCGCCGCCGACCAGCGAGCGCTTCACCGTGAGTGGATCGTGGCTGGAAAGGCTTAGCGGTTTGCCTCTGGCGAGAACGAGGTCGCCGATCTGCTCTGCAGCTGGCCCGGTAACTCCGGAGAGGCCAAAGGTCTCGGCGATCGCAGCGAGATCGATCTCGAGCACTTCTCGGCCGATGATCGACTGACCGTCCTCGGCAACGAGCCGGGTAACCCGGACATGATCGCCGGGGAGGCGCTTCCAGACCGGAAGCAGCAGCCCGGTGGCGAGATGGACGCGCTCCGTCACCGGTGAAGCAGCGGTCTCCTCTTCCTCGGCCCGCCAGGCCCCCGTGAACGCGGTGACGCCAATTTCTTCCCAGTGGCTCTCAGCGAGTGCCTCAAGCGTCCAGTTGGCGGACTTGAGCGGGCGCAGCAGGCGCTGACGTTCGATCACGGCGCCGTCATCGGCGATGAGGCGCCGGGCAGGAACCGACAGCGCGACCTTGCCCGAGCGCGCATTGCACATCGGGATCGCGTGCGTGCTTCCGATCTCGTGCATCCGCACCAGGCGCTGCAAGCGTAGAGGCCGAAGGTGCCTCGACACCTCGAGCGAGACGAGGCGGGTTTCTGCTCCGGTCACGGGGTCTGTGCGGAGGAGTTCGTCGGCAAGGACCTCGAAACGATCAACCCTGACGGTTTCCAGTCCCTGGTCGAGCGTCCCGGCTTCACGCGCGGCTTCGATCCGCGCTTCGACGAGGCCAAGGTATTCGTCGAATATGGCGTTCTGGAGCGCGATTGGCAGCGCGAGAATGCGATTGAGCCAGCGCTGGATCGTGGGGAGATTGTCGGTCAGTCCGCCATCGGGGTTTTCGAGCCGGAGGCCGGTGCGCTCGACGAAGTTGCCAAAGGTGGTGGCTTCGAGCTTGCCGTCATAGAGTAGCTGGAACCAGCGGCTGAGCGCGTCGCGCGCATAGTCGCTTTCAAGATTGTCTGCCGGGTCGAACAGGTTCTGTCCGCCGGTCTGTCGCTGGCCGCGCGTCAGCGCGCCCAATGCATCGAGCCTGCGCGCAATGGTCGAGATGAAGCGGCGTTCGCCCTTCACGTCGGTGGTTACCGGCCGAAATAGCGGGGCCGAGGCCTGGTTGGTGCGGTTGGTGCGACCGAGCCCCTGGATCGCATTGTCGGCGCGCCAGCCCGGCTCGAGCAGAAAATGAACCCGGCGCTGCTGGTTTCGACAGCCAAGGTCGGCATGGTAGGAGCGCCCCTCCCGCCCGCATCCGAGAAGACCAGGATGCGCTTGGTCCCTTCCATGAAGCTTTGCGCTTCGGCGACATTAGCACTGGGGCTTCGCCGTTCGAGGCGCTGCTGACGATCGCGGCCCAGGACTAGCCTGCGGGTCCGGCCCGTGACTTCGGCCACGGCCTCGGTCCCGAAATGCTCGATAATCGCATCGAGCGCAGTGGCGATAGGCGGCAGTGCGCAAAGCTGTTCGATCAGCGCATCGCGCGCGGCAATCGCGCGCGGGCAGAAGACGGGATTGCCCTCGTCGTCGCTCATCGCCTCGGAACGAAGATTGCCGTCCTCGTCGGCGAAGACCTGCATCAGGCGGACCGGAAAACTCTTGGTGAGGTAGTCGATCACGTATTCACGCGGGGACAGATCGATATCGAGCGCTTCGCGATCTTCAACGCTAAGGTCGGCAAGGCGCCGGTCGAGCATAGCCTCGGCGGTCGAGACCAGCTGCACGACAACCGAATGCTCTTCGCCAAGCGCCGCGTCCATCGCGGGGATCAGGCTCGGCAGTTTCATCGAAAGCAGGAGCTGGGCAAAGAAGCGCTGCTTGGTTCCTTCGAAGATCGAAAGCGCCGCCGCCTTGGCGTTGCGGTTGAGCGTGTCGCCGCTGTCCTCGTCGACCACGCGGGTTGCTTCGAGCGCGGCTTCGAGGTTGCGGTGAATGATTGCCCAGGCATCGGCATAGGCGTCGTAGATCCGCACCTGTGCTTCGGTCAGGCTGTGTTCGAGGATCTCGTACTCAACCCCGGCGAAGGACAGCGCACGAGCGAGATAGAGGCCCTGAGCCTTTAGGTCGCGGGCGACGAGCTCCATCGCCGCCACACCGCCAGCGCGGATTTCGGTCATGAACGCCTCGTGGGTCGGGAATGCGGTCTCGGGTCCCCACAGGCCGAGCCGGGAGGTGTAACCGAGGTTGGCGATATCCGAGGCGCCGGTGGCAGACGCGTAGAGCACGCGGGCGCGCGGGAGACGGTTCTGCAGCCTGAGGCCCGCCATCCCCTGTTCGGAGCCCTTGACCTTGCCGCGGGTTGAAGAACCCCCGAGCGCATTAGCCATGGCATGGGCTTCGTCGAAAGCAATCACGCCGTCGTAATCCTCGCCCGCCCAGGCCAGGATCTGGTCAAGCCGCGTATCCTCGGCACGCCCCGATCGCAGCGTCGGATAGGTGACGAAGAGAATGCCTTCGGACATCGTTACAGGGTGGCCAAGTTTCCAGCGCGAGAGCGGCTGGAGATCGAGCGGCAGCCCGCCAAGCGCTTCCCAGTCGCGGCGTGCATCTTCGAGCAGTGCTTCGTTTTTGGTGATCCAGATATGACGTCGCTCGCCTGCGAGCCAGCGATCCATGATGACCGCGGCGATCTGCCGTCCTTTGCCCGCTCCGGTTCCGTCGCCAAGGAAGAAGCCCTGGCGGTATTCGTGACCATCTTTGGACAGTTCCAGCGCGGTGCCTTCCTGGCTGACCTTGAACTGGCCCGGTAGGTCGCGCGCGAATGCCTGGGCAGCGTAGACCAGTGTCTCGCACTGCGCTTCGGACAGAAGGCCGTCGGCCTGCCAATTTGCGGGGAGATGCGGGCTAACGTTCGGCTGCGGTGCCGCGACCGAACCCATGGCGACCGATTCCACGAGCGGGGTAGGATGAACCGGCGCGTCTTCGAACGCGATGCGGCTGGGGCGGTAAGGCAGGTAGATGCCTGCCTGTTCAGGCACCGGCGCGGGGTCGGCGAGAACAGAATAGGCAAGATCGATCGCATGCGCCCTGGCTGCTGGTGTCGCAGCGAACGGCGCCACCGGCCGGACCGACGCGCGATGTGTTGAGGTCTTGCCAACGAGGCAGACTGGCTTCCCGATTGGCAGGCGATGGATGTTGGTGGAGGTCTCTACGCGTGGCGGAAGCGCGTTGAGCAGCTCGTGGAGCGCGATCAGATCGCAAGTATCTCCGGTGATCGCTGACGAGGGCGCAGTCGACACCTTGTCGATCACGACCAGGCGAACGGCAATCCCCGTCCCTGTCCGGCGAAACATCTGCTGCAGCCGCACATCGAGGAGCAGCGACGCTTCGCCCTGTGCCTCGGAGAAAGTGGAAGCATCGAATCCTTCGGGCATGATGGCGACAATCCTCGCTTCAGCAGCAGCGGCCCGGATCGCGCTGCGCAGGTGGCGCTGCGCCGTCTCGCCGTCCTTGCCGCGTTCCTGGCTGCGGGCGAATGGTGGGTTCATCAAAACGACCGACGGAACAGGACCGCGGAGCAGGTCGGCGATCAGTTCCCCGTCATGCGCAGTGATCGTGACTGCGGGGAAGATCTGGCCGAGGGCGTCTCGTCTTCCCGGATCGATCTCATTGAGGACCAATGAAGCCTTCTGGATGTTGCCCCATAGGGCAAGGGCACCATTGCCTGCGGACGGTTCGAGAAGCGTGTCTTGCGCAGAGACAGCTGCGGCCTTCGCCATCAGCCAGGCCAGCATTGGCGGCGTCGAGAACTGCTGGAGCTCGACCTGTGATTCGCTGCGTACATGCCTGGGCGGCAAGGCTGCTTCGAGCCAGTCGAACCGCGCGTCGGCTTCGTGCACGCTTGTTGCCAGATCGATGCATGAGGACTCCCGAAGCCAGAGCAGTGCGCCGATCTCGACCGCGTTGTTGTAGTCGTCGATGGTCCAGGCGCTTCCCCAGTCCAGGGCGCTGGTCTTGTCGGCGAACAGCCCGGAGATATCGGTACGGGTAAGATGGCGTCCCGAAGCGAGTAGTTCGGCAACTCGGGTGCCGATAGCGTAGGCCAAAGGCATTGACGGCAACTGCTCGCCGGCGGGAAACAGGTCTGATTGAAACATGGCAATTCGTCCTCCTGATGAAGGCATCGGGACACGCCCTCTGCCGGTTCAGGAATTCGAGAAGCCCTCTCTCCTCTACCGCGCCGCTTTGCGTCGCAGCCATGCTGTAAGTTCATCGTTCCAGTCGGTGTCGCGTGAGGATGGTTTGCGAACGTGGATCGTCCGCCCTTCGCGGGCATAAGCGGCCAGGCCACGCGACGCGGCCAGCTCGCCGCCAGCATCGTGATCGACGAAGAGGTGAAGCTCGGTCACGCTCGCAGGCACGCTGACGAGACCGAAGCGCTCATTGCCCAGGGTCGCCCAGACGGGAGTGCCGGTGAGAGCATAGGCCGACATCGCGCTCTCGACCCCCTCGGCAAGGCCAAGCTTGCCGGAAACTGGAGCGAAGAGACGAACAGCAGCTTTACCGAGCGCGCCGAGCGCGCGTTTCGGCTTTTCGAAAGCGGCCTTGCCTGAAGCCTCGCTCGACAGAAACGTGCGGTGGATGGCGATCGGGCCCTCGTCGAGGCTGACTGCCGCGATCATGGCGGGCAGAAAGCGGGCCCGTCCTTTCGGGCCAAGCGGCGTTCGTGGATGGAAGCGGAGCGCCGGAGATGCGGCGAGGATGCCGCGGCTTTCAAGATATGCCTTTGCCGGACTGGCACGCAGTGGCTGTGCATCGCGCCAGATCCTCAGCGCTACCGCCGAGGGTTTGCGGGTGCTGGTCGATTCGGGTTCGTTGGTGGTCGCAGAACCTGAAAAAAGCGCCGGTGCCTCGAAGCCTTCACGCGCCAGAGCAGCCAGCACGCTCTGCTGATCGCATCCCGCGAAACAGTGGAAGAGGATGGCCTGTCGGCCGAGCGACACACCGAGTGACGGCGTGCGGTCATCATGCGCGGGGCAACAGGCCATGCCCTTTGTGCCGGACCATTTGCCCCCTCGCGATTCGCAAATGCGACGGGCGGTCTCGGCAAGCGACCGGTTGGGATGAGTTTGGACAGACAGGGACATGCGAGCTCCTCAGCATGCAAAGTGGCCCCCTCAACAGCGCTCCTCTCCTCTCCCAAAGGCAGGCCTTCGCGGCTTTCCTACAGGCACATGTTCTTTTTATGTTCTCTTTCGATTCGAATCAATGGAGCACAAGTCGAGATGAACTGCCTCAATTGTCTGCCCGCGCTAGCGGTCGCCTGTCTGGGGATGATCGCGACCTCCTCACAGCAAGTTCGCGCCCAGGATTTCACCTTGTTCGAGCACGCGATCGTTCCGCCGAAGACGGACCAGCAGCCGGCAAGGGAATATCTTCCTGCAATCTACCAGGCCGAGCCGGCAAACGTGTCCTACCGGGAAGGCTTGTATATGGCGGCGATAGCGAGGCTGAACGCCGTTACGGGCTTCCGACCAACCTGCTTCGTGCTCTTATCTGGGCTGAGTCCCGCTTCAATCCGATGGCTGTGAGTCCAGCCGGTGCTGCCGGGCTGGCTCAGCTTATGCCGGCCACGGCGCGAGAACTGGGCGTCCGGAACCGTCATGACCCTCTTGCTTCGATCGACGGTGGCGCCCGGTACCTTCGCGATATGTTGGACCGGTTCGACGCAGTCCACCTGGCCTTGGCTGCTTACAATGCTGGCCCAGGTGCCGTCTCCCGATCACGCGGCATTCCCAACAATGGTGAAACGCCGCAATATGTCCGGTCTGTGTTGGGACGTTGGCAGGCAATTGGTACGTACAATTGACGAAACTACCTGATTTCCGGCTATTGTCTGAAATCATGTGCCGGAATGAAGACGGACAACGCCAGTGAATGAGACCCCCGGTGAGCCGTTCGACTTTCGCAAGGCGTTGAAGGCACAAAAGCGCCGGAAGCTGAGAAAGGAGATCGCGTTGGGTATGGGAGCATTCGCGATCGTATTTGCTGGAGGGCTGCTGGCACTCAACTGGCCAGTCCATGATGCCAGCCTTGCTAACGACGATCAGCAGCCTCAGGCTTTATTCCAGCAAGCAAGCTCCCCACAATTCGACATCTGCGGATCCATCCGGCGCACATGCGTCGTGGATGGAGATACCTTCTGGCTTGATGGCGTGAAGATCCGGATTGCCGACATCGACACTCCCGAGATCAGCGAGCCCCGTTGCGACTATGAATACCAGCTCGGCATGCGCGCGACGCGCCGCCTTGTCGAATTGCTGAATGGCGGGCCCTTTGAACTGAGGACCATCGGTAGCAGAGACGAGGATCAGTACGGTCGCAAATTGCGGGTTGTAACGCGCGGCGGCCGCTCGCTTGGCGATCAGCTGGTCAGCAAAGGCCTGGCGCGAACCTGGACCGGGAGACGTGAACCATGGTGCTGAACCGCGATCAGGAATTGTGGGCCGTAGCGCTCTGGGTCGAAAAGAACCATGGCGAAGAGGGAACCGCGTATATCGCGCAGCAAATCCAGCGGCTATCCAACGAAGGGGACGAGGCTGGCATAGCAACGTGGAAGACTGTTGCTGAACGGTTCGATCAGCTTAGCTGTAAAAGCTCTACGAACTGAGGCTCGGCACGATGCGGAATTGGCTTAAAGTCTGGGGCATCAGAATTGAGTTCGCCTTGCTCGCGTCAGTTTCCCTGATAGGGCTAGTCCTGAGCCTTCGGTCCTGCATTGGCTGAGAAAAAATTCCTTCTTCCGATCAACCCTTCGCAAACTTTCCCACGATGACCTTTCCTCCTGTCCGGAGCTCATCGAGGTAGTCGCTCCACCATTGAGCCATGCGCACCCGCTCGTCCCAATGTTTGCCGCGATGGTAGATGCCACGCACGACATTGCTGTCGCCATGTGCCAGGGCGCGCTCGATCGCATCCGGATTCCAGAGTCCCGACTCGTTCAGGAATGTCGATGCTGTCGCCCGGAGTCCGTGCGCGGTGACTTCTTCCTTCGAATATCCCATGCGACGGAATGCGGCATTGAGCGTGTTTTCACTCATAGGACGCTTGGAGCTGCGCGCAGACGGGAAGACATAACCTTCGCGGCCGAGCATCTCGGCCAGATCAGTAAGATAGCCTCTAACCTGCTTGGAAAGCGGGACAGCATGCGCTCGACGCGCTTTCATTTTACCGGCAGGGATTTTCCAGACCCCATCGACAAGGTCGATCTCATGCCATTCGGCGTGCCGGAGTTCGCCGGGGCGCACGAATACATGCGGCGCGATCTGCAAAGCTAACTTCGTCACCATGTAGCCAGTGAAGTCGTCGATTGCGCGCAGCAGCCCGCCTAACTCGGTGGGCTCGAGAATTGCTGCATAATGCGTGGCTCTCGGCGTTACGAGAGCACCCTTCAGCATACTGGTCGGATCGGATTTGCAGCGGGTAGTAGCGACACCGTAGCGAAACACGCGGCCGGCGAACGAGCGGCATTTCTTCGCAGTCTCGTGCTTACCAGTGGCTTCCAGCCGTTTGAGGGGAGCCAGGACTTCGAACGGCTCGATCTCGTTGATGGGTCGGTTCCCGATGGCAGGCGCAAGCTTGTCGAGAAAATAATTGGCCTTGACGATCGTGCCATCGGCGCGGCCATTCTGGACCATCATCTGTTCAATATACTCACGTGCGACTGCCTCGAACGTCTGTGCAGAAAGGAACTCGGCGCGGATTTTCCGCTTCCGCTTTTCAAAGGCCGGGTCGGCCCCTGAAGCAACTGCTCGTCTTGCCTCGTAGGCCGCGTCTCGCGCTTGCTTGAGGCTGATTTCGGGATAGCTGCCGATGCAGAGCTTCTTTTGCGCACCGCCGATCCGGTATCGGAATCGCCAAAGCTTGCTACCGGTCGGCGTGACCTCAACATATAGGCCGCGCTCATCGGTGACCTTGTACGGCTTATCTTTGGGCTTGAGTGCGCGGAGGCGAGTATCTGTCAGCGGCATGTGGGGGCCTTTTCATCTGGGCCTTTGCGAAACGGCCTCAAAAGGCCCACAAAAGTGTCTGGAACCCCCGAGAACAGGCGGGACGATCCGGAACGATCCAAGGGCCAAATCCCTAGGATTTCTGCGGGTTTTATAGATTATTTGGGAGAACGTGAGAAGAACAAATGGTGCCCAGAAGAGGACTCGAACCTCCACGCCGTTACCAGCGCCGCCACCTGAAGACGGTGCGTCTACCAATTCCGCCATCTGGGCACGGAGGCGAGGGGACCAAGTTGCCGTCCTCGCCGGGTAGGAGGGCGCCTCTAAGGGGCGGTGCGATTCGTGTCAACAGGGGTTTGAAAGGAAAATGCATTTTTTGTATCCTCCCGCTTCGAACCTGCCGGATTTGTGCGGCTTTGCAGGACCTTTGCGAGGTGCACTTTCCTGCAAGCCGCGGAAACAACTGGCCGGTTGCCGAGTTCCCGTGCTTGTGGCAGGGGCTTTGGCGATGTGCTGCAAAGCGGGACTCGTCGCTCCGCCCGGCACCAAGGCCTTGAGGATAGAACGCAGATGAGCATGAGCCCCACCGATACGCTTTACGGCAAGATCGTCACCATCCTTGGCGGCAGCGGCTTTGTCGGCAAGCATCTCGCGCAGGAACTGCTGGAGCGCGGGGCGCGCGTGCGCATCGCCAGCCGCCACCCCGAAAAGGCCTTCTCGATCAAGGCGCTGGGTGATCTGGGCACGGTCCAGTTCGCGCGCTGCGACGTCACCAAGCCCGACTCGCTTGCCGCCGTCCTCACCGGCTCGGACGCCGTGGTGAACCTGGTCGGCGCCTTCAAGGGCAAGCTCGACGACATCCAGGGTGAAGGCGTGGGGGCCATCGCCGCGGCCGCCAAGGCTGCAGGCGCGGCGTCCTTCGTCCACGTCTCGGCGATTGGCGCCGACGCGGGCTCGGATGTTGCCTATGCGCGCACCAAGGCCGAAGGCGAAGCCGCGGCCCTCGCCGCCTTCCCCGAGGCAACCATCGTGCGCCCGGCGGTGATCTTCGCCCCCGACGACCAGTTCGTGATGATGTTCGGGCGCATGATGAGCTCGATGCCGGTGCTCCCGATCTTCGCCCCCGAAGCCAAGCTGCAGCCGGTCTTCGTCGACGACGTCGCGGCTGCCATTGCCAATGCGGCGGGCGACCCGTTCGCGTTTGGCGGCAAGACCTTCGAGCTGGCCGGCCCCGAAGTCGTCACCATGCGCGGCCTCAACGCCCGCATCGCCCGCGCCGAGAACCGCGAGCCCAGCTTCATCGAGCTTTCGGATGGCCTGGGCGGCCTCATCGCGGCGCTGCCCTTCACGCCGATCAGCACCGACCAGTACAAGCTGCTCAAGGCAGGCAGCGTGGCCAGCGGCGCGGCGCCGGGCCTGGAAGACCTGGGCGTCACGCCGCGCCCGATGGGCCTCTTCCTTGAGCGCTGGATGACCCAGTTCCGCAAGCACGGCCGCTTCGGCGCCAAGCACCCTAGCGCGGCCTGAACAGCCTAATTTAAAGAGGATAGTTCCGAGGGCCATCGCCCTCGGGCTCCCCAAAACGGGCGACCTCACGTTTCTCAGCCATGCTGGCGCGCGGAACGTGAGGTCGCCCGTTTTGGGGTCAAGGGGTGATGACCCCTTGGTAAATTACTTTCTACTGCCGCCTTCTATCTGAACGCGCGCCACCTCTCAGATGTCGACTTCGCCATAGTGGCTGGGCGGCTGGATCACTTCCATGCGCTCGCTCAGCAGCGGCCGGAAGCTCGGGCGCGACTTCATCACCAGATACCAGCCGCGCGCCTGTTCGTGGCTCGACCAGTCGAGGCCACCGAGGTAATCGGCGACCGAGATCTGCGCGGCCGCGGCAAGGTCGGCCAGCGTCATGGTGGAGCCCGCCAGCCACGGGCGGTTGTCGATCAGGTAATCGATGTAGTCGAGATAGTCGTGCGCGAGGCGCATGGCATCGCGCAGCAGGCGGGCATCGGGCGACTGGCGCAAGACAAGACGCTTCTTCATCTTCTCGTGCAGCAGGGGTGCTGTCACATCGAGGAAGAAGTTCTCGTCGAACATCGCGATCAGGCGGCGGATCTCGGCGCGCTGCTGGCCGGTGCCGCTGATGAGCGCGCCGCGCTCCACCGTTTCCTCGAAGTATTCACAGATCGCACGGCTGTCGGCGAGAACGATGTTCTTGGCCGTCTCGTGCACCACCGGCGTGCGCCCGGCCGGGTTCATCTGGAACAGGCGATCCTCGCCCTCCCAGGGGCGCGTGGTCTGAAGTTCGTAGGCGATGCCCTTCTCGGCCATGAGCAGGCGAACCTTGCGGCTGAAGGGGCAGAGGGGAAACTGGAAGATGTGCCACATGATGGTGCAATCCTTGCCCGTCGCGCCGCGGGGCGTCCAGCCGGAAGGGGACGCGGCGCGCCGGGAATGGAGTGGATAACTCAGGCCGCGCGCGAAAGAAGGAAGATCGCGTGCTCGGCCAGGAAGTTGGCTGCGGCCGTGCGGCACGAGGTATCGCCCGAGAGGAACCAGTTGCCCTCGATGGTGATGCCCCGGTCCTTGAGCAGGGTACGAAAGTCCTGGATGGTGACGTGGTGGATGTTCGGCGTCTGGTACCATACCACCGGCAGCATGCGGGTAATCGGCATGCGTCCACGCAGCAGAAGCGAAAGACGTACGCGCCAGAAAGCGAAATTGGGGAAGCTGACGAAGGCCTTTTCACCGATGCGCAGCAGTTCGTCGAGCACGAGGTCGGGGCGCATGGTCGTCTGGAGGGTCTGCGAGAGGATCGCGTAGTCGACCGACTTGTCCGGGTAGAACACGGTGTCCTGGTCCGCATCGCCCTGGATCACCGAGAGGCCGCGGGCGACGCAGGCCCCCACATTCGCCGGAGCAAGCTCCATGCCGCGCGTATCGCAGTGCTTTTCATCGCGCAGCGCGGCGAGCAGCGTGCCATCCCCGCACCCCACGTCGAGCACGCTCGCACCGGCCGCAACATTTTCGGCGATGACGGCAAGGTCGGGGCGAAGCGCGGTCATGGCGTGTCTTCCAGCATCTGCTTCAGGTTGGGGGAAAGCCGCTCCATCAGGCGATCGGGACGGCTCGGCGCGGCAAAGCCGAGCGGGGCGTAGACCCCGTGCGCATCCCAGGTGGCGAGCGCGAAGCGGCGCACATCAGCGTACTCGGGATGGTCGAGGAACCAGGACACGAGCCTGCGTCCAAGCCCCTGCCCGCGCGCGTCCGCATCCACCCAGACATCGGCCAGCCAGGCGAAGCTGGCACGGTCGCTGATGGCGCGGGCAAAGCCGACCTGCTGCCCATCCTCGGTGCGGTAGGCCCCGAGGCAATGCGATCCGGCGATCTGGCGCTCGACCTTTTCGCGCGCGATGCCCGGCGTCCAGTAGCTGGAGGCCAGCCAGCCGTGAATGCGCGCCACGTCGAGGCGCGATGGATCATCGCTCAGTTCGATCATCCCAGGAACCCGGCCACCACGCGGTCCAGTGCGGGGACATCGAGCAGGAAGGAATCGTGCCCGTAGGGGGCCGAAAGTTCGACGAAGCTGACCGGCTTTCCGGCCGCGTTCAGGGCCTGCACCACGTTGCGCGAGGCGGACGTGGGATAGAGCCAGTCGGTATCGAAGCTGACAAGGCAGAAGCGCGCCCTGGAACGCCGGAATGCGTTGGCAAGGCGCCCGCCATGCTCCTCGGCGAGATCGAAGTAATCCATCGCGCGGGTAATGTAGAGGTAGGAGTTCGCATCGAAGCGGTTGGAGAACGAGATGCCCTGGTAGCGCAGGTACGATTCGATCTGGAAATCCGCATCGAAACCGAAGGTCTTTTCCGAGCGATCCTGGAGACGGCGGCCGAACTTCTTGGTCAGCCCTTCCTCGGACAGATAGGTTATGTGCGCGGCCATGCGGGCGACGGCAAGGCCCTTCTCCGGGCTGTCCTCGAAGCCGTAGTAGTCGCCCTCGCGCCAGGAATTGTCGGCCATGATGGCCTGGCGCCCCAGCTCATGGAAGCCGATGTTCTGGGCCGAGTGGCGCGCGGTCGAGGCGAGGACGAGGACCGCGCGGGCCCGCTCGGGAAAGTTGGCGGCGAGCGAGAGCGTCTGCATGCCCCCCATCGAGCCTCCAACGACCGCGTGGAGTGTGTCGATCCCCAGCGAATCGAGCAGCGCCACGTGGCCGCGCACCATGTCGCGGATGGTGATGACCGGAAAGCGCATGGCCCAGGGCTCGCCATCAGGGGCCAGGCTGGCCGGGCCGGTCGAGCCCATGCACGAACCGATCACGTTGGCACAGATGATGAAGTAGCGGTCGGTATCGATGGGCTTGCCCGGGCCCACCATGCGCACCCACCAGCCCGGCTTGCCGGTCAGCGGGTGGTCCGAGACAACATGGTGATCGCCGGTCAGCGCGTGGCAGATCAGGATCGCGTTGTCCTTGGCTGGGTTCAGACGGCCGTGAGTCTCGTAGGCGATTTCCACGAGGGGCAGCGTCTGGCCGCTGTCGAGCGTGAGTGGCTCATCGAGTGTGAGCACCTGGGTGGGATCAATGGTGTGTGCTGTAGCCATGGAAACTTTGTTTGACAGGGCACCAGCTTCCCGGAATAGACACCCGCTGTCAAACTTTGCGTGCTGCGCCTGCGAAACCCCTGCAGGAAGCTGATTTTCTGCGGAAAATTATGGGCATTTGACAGGAAAACAGGTTCAGGCTGCGAACAAAGTTGAAACTTATCTCATCTTTCTCGCACCTGCACCGCGCACAGCGCAGGGCTTGTCGAAATGACAGGTGCAATCGCGCCATGGCTGGGGTAAAGGCGCGCGCACTATGAGCGAAACCACGACGTCCAAGCCCGCCCCTGCCCCCAAGCCGTGGATCGAGGCGATCCATGCCTATGTCCCGGGCAAGTCGGCCGGAGCCGATGGCAGGCCGCTGATCAAGCTCTCGGCAAACGAGAACCCGCTGGGCACGAGCGAGGCCGCCCTCGCAGCGCGACTGCAGACGGTGCCGCCCTCGCTCTATCCCGATCCCGACAGCCGAGCGCTGCGCGAGGCGATTGCCGCGCGCCATGGCCTCGAGGCTGCGCGCGTCGTCATGGGTACCGGCTCGGACGAAATCCTGAACCTTGCCGCGCAAGGCTATGCCGGGCCGGGCGATGAGGTCATCTACGTGCGCTACGGCTTTGCAGTCTACGACATCGCGGCACGGCGCTGCGGCGCGACGCCGGTTGTCGCTCCCGATGCGGACTACGGCACGGACGTCGATGCGCTCCTCGGCCTTGTCACCGAGAAGACCCGCGTGGTCTTCCTCGCCAATCCGAACAACCCGACCGGCTCGTACCTGCCCAAGGGCGAGATAGCACGCCTGCACGCGGGCCTCCCCTCGGACGTGCTGCTGGTGATCGACCAGGCCTATGGTGAATACGTCCCTGCCGAGGATGAGGATGGGGCCTTTGCGCTTGCCGCCGCGCACGAGAACGTCCTTGTCACGCGCACTTTCTCCAAGATCTTCGGCCTTGCCGGCGAGCGCGTGGGCTGGGGCACCGGGGCGCCTGCGATCATCGACACGTTGAACCGCATCCGCGGCCCCTTCAACGTCTCGGTCACCGCACAGGCGAGCGCCCTCGCCGCGCTTGGCGACACTGCCTTCATCGAACGCAGCTACACGCACAACCTGGAGGAGCGCGCGCGCTTCGTGGGCAAGCTGGAGGCTCTGGGCAACCACGGCCTGCGCCCGCTGCCGAGCCAGGCCAACTTCGTCCTCGTCCTGTTCGAGGGCGCGCTCAGCGCCGAGGCGGCCTACAACGGCCTTGCCGAGCGCGGCTACATCGTGCGCTGGCTGCCGGGACAGGGCCTGCCCCAGGCGCTGCGCTTCACCATCGGCAAGCGCGTGGACATGGACGCCATGGCCGACGCGCTGGCCGAGATGGCGGAGGCTGCCGGATGACCTTTTCGCAGATCGCGATCATCGGGCTCGGCCTCCAGGGCGGCTCGATCGGCCTTGCCATCCAGGAATACCTGCCCGAAGCGCGCGTCACCGGCTATGACCTCGATCCCGCCACACGCGCCCGCGCGGCCGAGCGGGGGCTGTGCCACACGGTGTGCGAGAGCGCCGAGGAAGCGGTGGCCGAAGCCGAACTCGTCATCTTCTGCGTGCCTCCGGGCGCCATCGGCAAGGCCGCCAAGCCCTTGCGCGAGGCCATCCCGCCCGAATGCCTCGTCAGCGACGTGGGCTCGTCCAAGAAGCGCATTGCCGCCGATCTGGCGCAAGCTCTGCCCGATCACATCGTGATCCCCGCGCACCCCGTTGCAGGCACCGAGAATTCCGGGCCCGACGCCGGTTTCGCCTCGCTGTTCCAGGGCCGCTGGTGCATCGTCACCCCGCCCGAGCACACCGATCTCCTGAAGCTCTCCACGCTGGTGGAATTCTGGGAGACGCTGGGCGCCAACGTGGAACTGATGTCGCCCGAGCACCACGATCTCGTGCTCGCCGTCACCAGCCACCTGCCCCACCTCATTGCCTACACCATCGTGGGCACGGCCTCGGACCTGGAGGACGTGACGCAGAGCGAAGTCATCAAGTACTCGGCGGGTGGCTTCCGTGACTTCACGCGCATCGCCGCCTCGGACCCGACGATGTGGCGCGACGTCTTCCTGTCCAACAAGGAGGCGGTGCTGACCATGCTCCAGCGCTTCACCGAGGACCTGTCCGCGCTCCAGCGCGCGATCCGGGTGGGCGATGGCGAGGCCCTGTTCGACCAGTTCACCCGCACCCGCGCCATCCGCCGCTCGATCATCGAGGAAGGCCAGGACGATTCGCGCCCCGACTTCGGACGCAGCGACCACGTGAAGAAGACGAAGAAAAGCTGACCGGCCGCGGAGCCATCGCGTCCCTCGCGCATTGAGCGGTCAGAGACCCGCTGCAGCGCGAGGGGCCCCATGGCAATTGCGATCGAGACCGAGCTTCACTACGCGCTCTCCGGCACGGCCGACATCCTCCTCCAGATCGAGGCGGCGATGATCCCCGAACAGCGGGTGCGCGCGCCCTACATCGAGCTTCCTCCCAGCGACCATTTCGCCCGCGTGCCGGGCCAGGCCAGCATCGGCGAGCGGATCTGGTTGCGCACCGACCAACCGCTCCACGTGCGCTACACCGCCGAGGTCGAGGTTCACCGCCTCGTCACCGAGATCGCGCCCCTGCCCGCAACGCCGCCGCATATGCTTCCCGGTGAGACGGTCGACTACCTCATGGCCTCGCGCTTCTGCCCGGCCGACACCTTCCAGGATTTCGTCGAGGAGACCTTTCCGGGCACGCAAGGCGGCGCGCGCGTCGCCGCCATCCGCGACTGGATCGCCGCGACGCTGTCCTACGAACCGGGCGCGAGCGATGCCCAGACGACCGCTGCGGACACATTCCACGCCGGCAAGGGCGTGTGCCGCGACTATGCGCACCTGATGATCGCGCTTACCCGCGCCAGCGCGATCCCGGCACGCTTTGCCAGCGTCTACGGCCCCGACGTCGATCCGCCCGACTTCCACGCCGTCGCCGAAGTCTTCCTCGACGGGTGCTGGCACCTGGTTGATTGCACGGGGATGGCCAGAGCCAGCGAAATGGCCAAGATCGGCATCGGGCGCGATGCGGCCGACGCCTCGTTCCTCACCAGTTACGGCCAGCTCGAGCTTGTCCGCCAGAGCGTGGCTGTACGCCGGATCACAGACGCGGCAGCGTGACCCCGCGCTGGCCCATGTACTTGCCCGCACGGTCCGCATAGCTGACCTCGCACGGCTCGTTGCCCTGCAGGAACAGGAACTGGCACGCGCCCTCGTTCGCGTAGATGCGCGCGGGCAGCGGCGTCGTGTTCGAGAATTCGAGCGTGACGTGGCCTTCCCAGCCCGGCTCGAGCGGAGTGACGTTCACGATGATCCCGCAGCGCGCGTAGGTACTCTTGCCAAGGCAGATGACCAGCACGTCCTTGGGCACGCGGAAATACTCGACCGTGCGCGCGAGCGCGAAGGAGTTGGGCGGGATCACGCAGACGTCGGTCTCGCGGTCCACGAAGGAGTTGCTGGCGAAATCCTTGGGGTCGACGATCGCGGAATCGACGTTGGTGAAGATCTTGAACTCGGGCGCCACGCGCGCGTCGTAGCCATAGGACGAAAGCCCGTAGGAGATGCAGCCATCGCGGCGCTGGGCCTCCACGAACGGCTCGATCATGCCGTTTTCGCGGGCCTGCTGCCGAATCCACTTGTCGCTCAGAATTGCCATGCGCGCGTGCATGCCCAAGGCCGCGGCAAGGAGCAAGCAGAACCGGCGTCCGCACGCCCCATCCACAGCCGATTTGTCCTTTGGGCCACCACGTATTGCCATCCTCCCGCCCCTCCCCCATGCCGGAGGGGATCGGGGCCATCATCGTGTAGGCATGTCCCGGCTGAGAGACGCGCCGCGCTCTTGCTTACACGGCAGGACCTCATTTGCGCATGGCCCTTTCCCAATCCACCGCCACGGCTCCCCTCGACACCGGCCCCATCGACACCAGCAACGACGTGCTGCTGGGTACCGCCTTCGTGCCCGAGGGCGTGGAGATGCGCCTCGTCCAGCACGGCGATGCCTTCACCATCCTGCTCGAAGACACCGAGCTGATGAGCACCGAGGCCAATGCCTCGGAAGAGGCGCTGGCGGTCATGACCTGCGACATGCTTTCGGGCCGTCCGGGCGTGCAGATGCTCATCGGCGGCTATGGCATGGGCTTTACCCTGCGCGCCGCGCTCTCGGCCCTGCCCGCAGATGCAGGCGTATGCGTGGCCGAGATCGTGCCCGAGATACTTGCCTGGGCGCGTGGCCCCATGCACGAACTCACCGACGGCTGCCTCGATGATCCGCGCGTGATGGTCGTGGAAGATGACGTTGCCATGCTCATCGGCGCCGCGCGCGAGGGCTACGATGCGATCCTGCTCGATGTCGACAATGGCCCGGAAGGCCTCACCCGCTGGCAGAACGACGGGCTCTATTCGCCCGAGGGCCTCGCAGGCTCGCTGCGCGCCCTGCGCCCGGGCGGTATCCTCGCGGTCTGGTCGGCCTGGTTCGACCCTGCGTTCACCACGCGTCTGGAGGAAGCCGGTTTCACCGTGACCGCGCGCACCGTCGGCTCGCGCCCGAGCGGCACGTCCTACCCCCATACCCTGTGGTTCGCGCGCAAGCCTGCGGCGTAAGTCATCAAAGCAAAAAGGAATAAGTCCGAGGGCCATCGCCCTCGGGCTCCCCGAACCGTCGACCTCACCTTCCTTGCGGCACCTTGGCTGAGATTGGTGAGCTATCCCGTTTCGGGGTCAAGGGGCGATGGCCCCTTGGTCATTCTTCTTCCAACTTCGTCCTTTTGACTTTCAGGCTTCACCAATCCATTCGCCCCCAATCGGCGAATGCTTATTCCCTGCTTAACACTCCGCTGATACAGCCACTCTCATGACGCAGCCCGCCCGCATTCTCGTCGTCTTCGGCACACGCCCCGAGGCGATCAAGCTGTTCCCCGTAATCCACGCGCTGAAGGCCGATCCGCGCTTCGAATGCGTGGTCTGTGTCTCGGCCCAGCATCGCCAGATGCTCGACCAGGTCCTGGAGATCGCCGGGATCGTGCCCGACCATGATCTCGACGTCATGAAGCCTGACCAGAGCCTCGATGCGCTGACCGCCCGGCTCCTGACCGGTCTTGGCGCGGTGATGGACACGGCGAAGCCTGCCCGGGTGATCGTGCAGGGCGATACGGCCACCGCAATGGCGGGCGGCCTTGCGGCCTACTACCGCCAGATCCCGGTCGACCATGTCGAGGCGGGCCTACGCTCCTACAACATCTATCACCCCTGGCCCGAAGAGGTGAACCGCAAGATCATCGGTTCGCTGGCCAGCCTGCACTTTGCGCCCACCACCACCGCGCAAGACGCGCTGGTGAAGGAGAACGTCGATCCCGCGCGCGTCCACGTGACCGGCAACACCGTGATCGACGCGCTGCACTGGGTGACGAACGCCATCGCCGCGCGCCCCGAACTGGCGCAGGGCCTCGCCGAGCTGGAACAGCGCTTCATTGGCAAGCGGATCATCGGCGTCACCAGCCACCGGCGCGAGAATTTCGGCGAGGGCATGGAGGGCATCGCCACCGCCATCCGCGAGATCGCCGCGAGGCCCGACACCGCCGTCATCTTCCCCGTCCACCTCAACCCCAACGTGCGCGCCGTGATGACGCCCGGCTCGCCGGCCTTGCCAACGTCGCGCTGATCGAGCCGCTCGACTACCCGCACTTTGCGCGCCTGCTCAGCCTTGCCGAGATCATGCTGACGGATTCGGGCGGCGTGCAGGAGGAGGCCCCCGCCCTTGGCAAGCCCGTCCTCGTCATGCGCGAGACGACCGAGCGACCCGAAGGCGTCGCCGCGGGAACGGCCAAACTGGTCGGAACGGCGCCGACGCGCATCGTTTCCGAAATCTCAACCCTGCTCGACGATAGGGAATCGTACGAGGCCATGGCGCGCGCGCACAATCCGTTCGGGGACGGGACCGCCGCACGCCAAATCGTGGAGCACATTGCACATGAAGTCGGAAACTAAGCCCAGCGTCTGCGTCGTCGGCCTTGGCTACATCGGCCTTCCCACCGCGGCGGTGATCGCGCGTGCGGGGTGCAAGGTGCTGGGCCTCGATGTCTCGCAGAGCGTGGTCGACACGATCAACCGGGGCGAGATCCACATCGAGGAAGTCGATCTCGATGGCCTGGTCCAGGGCGTGGTGGCACGCGGGCTCCTCTCCGCCTCGGTCGAAGTCGCGGCCGCGGACGTGTTCGTGATCGCGGTGCCGACACCCTTCCACAAGGACGGTGCGGACGGAGCCAAGCACGCGCCCGACGTTTCTTATGTCCTGGAGGCCGGACGCACCATCGCGCCTGTTCTCAAGCACGGCGACACGGTGATCCTGGAATCGACCTCTCCGGTGGGGACGACCGAGGAATTGCGCGATCTCATCGCCAGGGCCCGTCCCGATCTCAGGATCCCGGGCCTCACGCACGAGACCCCCGACATCTCCATCGCCTACTGCCCCGAGCGCGTGCTGCCCGGACGCATCCTGGAGGAGCTCACCAACAACGACCGCTCGATCGGCGGCATCACCCCGCGTTGCGCGCGCAAGGCGCTCGCCTTCTACAAGCGCTTCGTGCGCGGCGAATGCGTCACCACCGACGCGCGCTCGGCCGAGATGACCAAGCTTGTCGAGAACGCCTACCGCGACGTCAACATCGCCTTTGCCAACGAGCTCTCGATCGTCTCGGACGCAATGGGGCTGGATGTCTGGGAGGTGATCCGCCTTGCCAACCGCCACCCGCGCGTCAACATCCTGACGCCGGGGCCGGGCGTGGGCGGGCACTGCATCGCGGTCGATCCCTGGTTCATCGTACACGGCGCGCCCGAGGACACCCCGCTCATCCGCACCGCGCGCGGGGTCAACGACCACAAGATGCACCATGTCATCGCCAAGGCCGAAGGGCTTATCGAGGCCCACCCCGCCGCAAAGGTCGCGTGCCTGGGCCTCGCCTTCAAGGCGAACATCGACGATTTTCGCGAGAGCCCGGCGCGCTTCATCACCAGCCGCCTTGTCCGCAAGTTCGGCCCGCGCATCCACGTGGTCGAGCCTTATGCGGAGGAACTCCCGATCGAGTTTACCGATACATGCGTCGCCCAGATCGACATCGACGAGGCCCTGGAGACCTGCGACATCTTCATTGTCCTGGTCGACCACGACGTGTTCAAGGTCGTTCCACTGGCCGAACGGGCCGAAAAGCTCGTCTACGACACGCGCGGGATCTGGCCGGACCAGCCCCGCGCGGTGCGCGAGGACGCTGCGAGGCTCAAGCTTGCGCTCTAGTTTTTTTCGATCAAATTTCACGCCCGTTAACTTGCCTCTGCCCAAATTCTCCAAAATGGGTTAGATTTATATTTGCAGGACTAAGGTAAAAGCCCTAGTCACTGGCAACCTTGCAAAAAATTAATCGGGGCGTTGCATGGACCAGGCAAATGATAGAATTGCTCGAGCGCATGGCTTGCTTCGCGAGGCCCTCGTCTTGCTTGACGAACGGGAATTCCTCGTGGAGGCCGCGTTCGTCCAGTCCGCGCTCGACCGCATGAGCGAGACGATTGCCGTCCTGCATCCCGATCTTGCGATCTCCCCCGAAGGCACGGTCGAGCGCCTGTCCGGGCGCTGACACGCCGCACCGACCTTAAGAAAATGGCGCGCTGCGGAGCTGTCCGCGGCGCGCCTTTTTGTGTGCAGGCGGGAAAAGGTGCGGCGCGGGAAAGGCCCACGCCGCACGCCTTCGGTCAGGACGGATCGATGCCCGAAGGCTTTTCCTTGCCCTTGGCGATACGGAACACCGTACCCGAAAGCAGAGCCAGGGCCAGCAGGTTGGGCAGCGCCATCGAGGCGTTCGAAATGTCGCCCATGCGCCAGACCAGCTCAAGCGGCTGCGCCGCGCCGACCACCACGCCCACGCAGTAGATCACGCGCCAGAGCATGTGCAGGATCTTCTCGCCGCGCGCGCTCGAGCCTGGAACCAGATCGTAGAGGAAGGTGATCGTGCGCTCGCCGTAATAGCTGAAGGTCAGCATGGTCGAGAACACGAACATGATCAGCGCGATCGAAGCCACGACCGAACCCAGCGGGACACCGGCGATGAGGGTCGGGAACGCGGCCGCGAAAGCGCCCGAGGTCATTGCAAAGCCGGTGAGATCCGACTGCCAGGCGTGCGCCACGGCCTGTCCGCCAGCGGTGAAATCGCCCTCCACGGTCAGGATCACCAGCGCAGTCATGGTGCAGATCACGATGGTGTCGAGGAAGGTGCCCATCATCGCCATGCGGCCCTGGACTTCCGGGTCGCGGGTCTGCGCGACGGCGTGCGCCATCGGGGTGGTGCCCTGCCCGGCCTCGTTCGAGAAGAGGCCGCGCGCGACGCCTGCGCGCAGCGCGATCAGGACGCCAGCGCCCGCAAAGCCGCCCATGGCCGACTGCGGTGAAAAGGCCCCCTGGAAAATGCGGGCGAAGGATTCGGGAATGTCCTGCGCATCGAGAATGAGCGCGATCAGCGCCATCACGAAGTAGGCAAGGCCCATGAACGGCACGACCTTTTCGGCCACCGCACCAATCGACTTGATGCCACCGACGATGACCACGAAAACCAGCACCGCCGCGATCAGGCCGCCCAGCCACTCCTCGATGCCGAACAGTTCGTTCATCGAATCGGCCAGCGCATTCGACTGGATCACGTTGCCGGTGATGATGGTCGAGCACAGCGCGCCGATACAGAAGATCACCGCGAGCCAGGTCCAGCCAGGCCCGAGGCCGCGCACGATGTAGGTCATCGGACCACCGCGCCAGCTGCCATCCGGACCACGTTCACGGTAGCGGATGGCAAGCGAGCCTTCGGCAAAGGCCAGCGCCATGCCGATGAGCGCGGTCACCCACATCCAGAAGATCGCGCCCGGACCACCCAGCGCAAGCGCGGTGGCGACACCGGCCATGTTACCCGTGCCGACCTGGCCCGAAAGCGCAGTGGACAGCGCGGCAAACGGGCTGATCTCGCCGGTTTCGCCCTTCTGGCTCTTGGCAAAGAGCCCGGCAAAGGCGCTGCCCAGCTTGCGCAGCGGATAGAAGCGCAGGCCGATCATCATGTAGAGGCCGATGCCCAGGAGCACGATCACCATGGGCGGGAACGGGAGCACTTCCTCCCCGTTCCAGGTCCCCCCCCAGATGAAATCCGAGATGTTGGTGATGCGGTCGATCAGGCTCGGCTCACCGGGCGCCTGCCCTACCGCGGCCAGAACGGTCAACGAATTCATTCGTGCTAGTCTCCAGTCTGCAACCCCCTGTGCGCAGCGCCCACGCGCCTGCGCACCCCCGCCGGATATCGCGCGAGAACCCTCTGAATGTGCAAGGACATCCCCGCTTGCGCAACCGTTCAGGAGCGAAAGGCCGCGAATTGCGCGCCATTCGAAAGTTTATGAAGGTTTCAAGACGATCCTGCGCACGATTCCCCAAGTACAGGGCCGGCAAACCGAATTTTCCGTCGCGCCGGTCCGCCGTCCGGCAGCGCGTTCGCCTCAAATTCCCGCGTACCAGGCGTAGTCGCCCACATCCTCCCAGTACCCGCCCTTGCCCCCGTAGATGTCCTGGAGGCTGTCCACCGCGACGATCCGGGTGACGAACTTGGCGTGCTTGTAACCCAGCTGGCGCTCGACCCGCAGGCGCAAGGGCGCCCCGTGCGCCTCTTCAAGCGGGGCGCCGTTCATCTGCCAGGCCAGGATCGTCTGGGGATGGAAGGCATCGGCCAGATCGATCGATTCGTAATAGGGCCGCCCGTGATAGAGGTCCGCGCAGTGGAAGACGATGTAGCGCGCCTTCTCGGACACCCCGGCAAGCCGAAGCAGCCCGCCAAGCTGGGGCCCCTGCCACTGGCCGATCGCGCTCCACCCCTCGACACAGTCGTGCCGGGTGATCTGGCTGCGCTGGGGCAGGTCCTTGAGCGCGGCAAGCGAGAGATCGAGCGGGCGGGCCACCAGACCTTCGACGCGCAAGGTCCAGCCCGCGAAACCCTCGCCCAGCTGGCGGCGGTAGGCGGGATCGGCCACGCCCCGGCTGCCGTTGGCGCGAAAGCGCGGGGAAAGGTCGGCCCGGGTGTACTCGCGCGCCAGCGCCTCGCCGCCCAGCGCACGCTGGCTCCAGCGATGCAGGTCCTCGGCGCGGGTGAGGACATCCTTGGCCGCGTCCGCGCGCCACAGGTCATCGCACCCGGACAGGGCAAGGCCGCCTGCCGCCACGGCGCCGCCACGAAGGAGCCCCCGGCGCGAGAGGGCAAGACCGCCACGGGGGCGCAGGATCCGGCTCACGACGCGTCCTCCTCAATTTGCATCCGTCCAGTCACGATGGCCCGCAGATGCTTGAGGGGGCCTGCCAGCACCACCATGGCCAAGTGCACACCAAAGAAGAGGACAAGACCAAAGGCGAAGAGGAAGTGCAGCGAGCGCGCCGTCTGACGCCCGCCTAAAGCCTGGGTCAGCAGCGGCGCCCAGGCGTCCGTGCCCGGCGACATGGCAAGCCCCGTTGCGATCATGCCCGGCAGCAAGATGAAGAGCACACCGGCATAGGCGAGCTTCTGGAGGACCGAATAATGCCGCGCCGCCTCTCCTTTGGGAAAGCGTAGCCGCGCATGGGCCTTCACGTCCTGCCAGAGCGTGCGCGGGTGCCATTCGCGGCGCGTGATATGAAGATCGCGCCTCAGATGGCCGTTCACCAGCGACCAGAGAAGATAACCCAGCAGCCCCAGCGCGAGCACCCAGGCGAAGGCCAGGTGCCAGATCCGCGCGAGCGCCAGACTGTAGCGCGAGGGCAAGGTCATCCAGTAGGGGAAGGCGCGGCGTTGCAGGCGTCCGTCCTGATCCTCCCACAATCCCAGCACGCCGGTTGTCTCGACGCGGGAATTGGCGATCTGCACGAAACCGAACTCGCGCGCGCCAATCCGCGCCGAGGAGACCTTGAGCCAGGGCGCGTCGTAGTTCGCGCCATATTCGCCCCAGTAGAGGCGCGGGTGCGCGTTGAAGATCATCAGGCCGCTCATCAGGAGCACGAGCAAGGTCAGAACGTTGACCGCGTGCCACAGCCGCGTGGAGAGCCGGTGGCGCAGGATCACCCTGTCCCCATCCTGCGCGCTGTCCTGTGCCTCGGTGCCTGCCACGCTTGCTCCTTCGTACCCTGTTATGCCCCGATCAGATGAACCGCGACTTGCCGGTGGTGCGGGCGGCGGCGGTGCTCGGCGAGATAGATGCCCTGCCAGGTGCCCAGCGCAAGGCGCCCGTTGATGATCGGGATCTGCAGGTTCACACCGGTCAGAATGGCGCGCAAGTGCGCGGGCATATCGTCGGCCCCCTCGTCGTCATGCCGGTAGTGGGGACCTTCGGGCGCGAGGCGATCCAGCCAGTCGACAATGTCCGGGCGCACTTCGGGCGCCGCGTTTTCCTGAATCAGCAGCGAGGCCGAAGTGTGGCGGCACAGCAGCGTGAGCAACCCCTGCTCCACCTGCGCGCCGCGCGCCCAGTCCGCCACCTCGCGCGTGATCTCGACAAGACCGCACCCGGCGGTTGCAAAAGTCAGAATGTCGCTTGCCTGTTTCATGATCGTCCCTGTGTGCCTGCCCCCGAGCGCGCCTGCAAGCACCTCGCTTCGTGCATTTTTGACCAGTCGACGGAACCATTTGCGGTCTCCATGTGTCTAACCCCAAGAGCCGGAACCGCTGGGTTCCGAGGTTTTCGCGCAAGCTCTCGGGGGACATTCACCTTGATACACGGCAATCGGGCCCCACGCCCGGCACGGTCGGTCGAACAGGCCTCGCGCATCGCGGCGTTTTTCCGCAAGGGCGATTGCCTTGGAAAGCAATTTCGCTATCGCAGCATCGTGTCCTACGCCTGCAAGTCCCCCTCCCCGCGCCCGTCCTTTGCTCCTGCTGCTCTTGCGCTGACCTGCGCACTGGCCCTGTCCGCCTGCGCGGGCACGACCGAGCGCACCACGCCCGCCTCCACGCTGGCCCCGATTCCCGCCGCCGTGCACGCACCGACGGAGCCCTACTGGTGGCGCAGCGCGGGCGATCCGCTGCTTGCCGAACTGGTCGAGACGGGCCTTGCGCAGAACCGCGATCTCACCTGCCAGGCGCTCTCGCTGCGCCGCGCCAACGAACGCGCCCGCTCGCACGCACGGCGCATCGACACGCGTATCGGCCGCCTGTTCGACACGCGCGGCACCGATGTCGACGCCGCCCAGGAAGCCGCACGCGCCTTCACCTATGCCGACAGGCGCGCCGACCTCGCCGCACGGATCGCGCGCAGCTACATCGCAACGCGCGAGCTGCAGGAGATGCTGGAGGCGCGCCATAGCGCCCTTGCCACCACCCGCGACAACGCCGAGATCGCCGCCTTCCGCGAGGAGCGGGCCTCGTCTCGGGCGTCGACACCGGGCTTGCCGGGACCGCGCTGGCGGCCAGCAACGATGATATCGGCACGCTCCAGAGCCGCTACGAGGACAGCCGCCATGCGCTCGCGCAGCTGGTCGGCCTCAGCGACGCGGCACTGGAAGCCAAGCTCGGCGAAACCGGACAGGTGCCCGACATCGGCGCGCTCCCGCCCGAAGAGAGCACCGCTGAGGACATTGCCCGGCGCGCAGACCTCCTCGCGCTCGAACGCCGCCTCATCGCGCACCTGATCGAAAGCAAGGTGAGCGACGAGGACCTTGCCGCCGCGCTGGCCGATCTCAAGGCCCCTGCCGCGCCGTCTGAAACCGACACCGCGACACCTGCACGCGCCGTGGTCCGCCAGTGGCGCGAGGCGCGCGACGCCGCGCTCGACGAACTGGCCACCAGCCGCGACCGCATGGCGCTCTCGGCCGAGCGGCAAACCAAGTTGGAAGCGGCCATGAGCCGGGCCCGCGACACGGTCGAGGACGCGCGCCTGGCCTATCGCTCCGGTACGGGCACGATGGCCACGCTCTATGTCGCCGAGAACGCCATGCGCAAACTGGGCGACGCGCGCATCTCCGCGCGCTCGGCCCGCGCACAGGCGACCATCGGCAGCTGGGATGCTCAAGGCTTAGGGTGGTCCGAGGCCGATCTCGATCCCCCGTCCCCGCCCGCCGACGGCCCGGAGGTGCTGGTCTGTGAGTAATCCCGAAACGCCCGGCACCCAGAGCACGGACAGCTCGCTCGACACGTTCCTGGGCGCAGCACCCCGCCGGGGTCGCCGCCAGCTCATCAGCTTTGTCGTCCTTGTTCTGGCCATCATCGCGATTGCGACGCTCTTCGTGCGCTTCGTCGCGGGCAACGATGATCCCTACTACGTCGCCAGCATCACGAGCGGCGACTTCGTGCCGCGCCTCTCGGAAGCGGGTATGGTCCACGGCGCCGAGGAACTGGCGATCCGCGCCCGCCTCGACGGTCGGCTCGCCGATCTGCCGGTGAAATCCGGCGATACGGTAAAGTACGGACAGGTCCTTGCCCGCATCGAGGCCCCCGGCGGGGACGAGACGCTCGCCGCCCACGAGGCGCGCCTCGCCTCGGCACAGGCCGATGTCGAAGCCGCCGAGGTCTCCGTCTCGGAGACCTCAACACGCCTCGCCCGCTTCGAACGGGTCTGGCGCGAGTCCGACCATCGCGTGCCCTCCACCAACGAGATGGAAAGCGCACGTGCCGATGCCCGCCGCGCCCGTGAGGGCCTGGCCGCCGCGCAAGGACGCCGCGATGCCGCCCAGAACGACGTCGAGGCCGAGAAGGAGCGCGCCCGTGGCCGCGTGATCCGCGCGCCGTTCGACGGCGTGGTCGTGGTCCACAATCTCAGCCAGGGCCAGGGCGTGCTGCAGGACATGCTTCTTTTCACGCTGGTCCATCCTGGCAGCAAGCTGACCTTGCGCGTGCCGCTCGCCAGCGAGGCGGCGATGGCGTTGGAGCCGGGCGCCGAGGCCAGCGTGCGGCTCGAAGCCCAGCCCGATGTCGCCCACACCGCCGTCCTCGACCGGATCGAGGACGCGAGCGGCCAGCGCGTGGCCCACTTCCGCCTGACCGGCGCGACCGAGGGCATCGAGCCTGGGATGGCCGCGCGCGTCGA
Source organism: Novosphingobium sp. MBES04 (assembly GCF_000813185.1). Taxonomy (NCBI): domain Bacteria; kingdom Pseudomonadati; phylum Pseudomonadota; class Alphaproteobacteria; order Sphingomonadales; family Sphingomonadaceae; genus Novosphingobium; species Novosphingobium sp. MBES04. The sequence continues at coordinate 688,711 of NZ_DF850488.1, forward strand.
GGTGGCGCTGGCACCGCGCAGCAACGTCCTGCTCGTTCCCGACGCCGCACTGGAGTTCCGCCCGGACAGCGCGGGCGAGGCGATGGACGGGCGCGATTCGATCTACCTCGTGGGAGAGGATGGCAACCCGCGCCGCGTCTTCGTGACCGCGGGGGGCAGCGACGGCGGGCGCACCGAGGTGTTCTCGTCCCAGCTTGAGGCCGGTGAGGATGTCATCATCGGCTGGCGCGAGGCCCCACAGGCCCCGGCCACAACAGGGAATTGACGCAAGCGATGAAACCGGGGGCACCAGACCGGAGTTCACGAGCCTTATGCTGACGACACCCTCTTCCAACACCCCTGCCCGCCTCCCGCTCAATCGCCGCGAGGCAAGCGGCCTTCTGCTGGGGCTGGCCACGGTCCTTGCCGGGGGCGCCTTTCCGCGCGCCGCGCTGGCCGCAGCTGAGCCCGCCACCATGCTGGGCGATCCCGAGCCCTTCTCCTGGGACATTCTGGTCAAGCGCGCCCGCGACCTTGCCAGGGCTGCGTACCAGGCTCCCGAAATTTCCTCGCGCGCGGCGCAAGACTTCGACACGCTTGCGCGGCTTACCTACGGTGACGCCCATGCCGTCGCGAACGTCGTGCGCTTTTTCCCGACCGCGACCGCCGTCTCCCCCTATGCCGTCGGCATTGACGTCGTGACCGATGGCATGGCCCGGCCCGTGGTCGACAATTCCAGCCTCTTCGTGGGCGAGGAAGAGGCGGACATCGCAGGCTTTCGCGTGATGGCCGCCGATGGCCACGCGGACTGGCTCTCGTTCATGGGCGCCAGTTATTTCCGCACGTCCGGTTCACGCGACCAGTTCGGCATCTCCGCGCGCGGCCTCGCCATCGACACCGGCCTGGCCTCGGGCGAGGAATTTCCCCGCTTCACGCATTTCTGGATCGAGCAGGCGGGCGCCGACCACTTCGTGATCCATGCGCTGCTGGACAGCCCCTCGGTTGCCGGCGCCTACCGCATCGACACGCGCGGGGGCGGCGATGCGGGCGTGGTGCAGGACGTGAAGGCACAGCTGTTCATCCGCAAGGACATCCAGCAGCTGGGCATCGCGCCGATGTCGAGCATGTTCTGGTTCGACCAGGCCAGCCGTTCCTATCCGCGCCCTCCCCGCGGCCCCGACTGGCGCCCGGAAGTCCACGACAGCGACGGCCTCCTGATCCGCGCGGGCAACGGCGAGCAGGTCTGGCGTCCGCTGGAGAACGCACTCCACCCGATCACCTTCAGCTTCACCGCCGATAATCCGTCCGCCTTTGGCCTGCTCCAGCGCGACCAGACCTTCGACCATTACCAGGACGACGGCTCCTGGTACGACAGGCGCCCCTCGCTCTGGATCGAGCCGACTTCGGACTGGGGCACGGGCGCGGTGCGGCTTTATGAAATGCCCACCGACAACGAGAACCAGGACAATGTCGCGGCCTTCTGGACCCCGGCGAAGCCCGTACGCAAGGGCGACGAGATGGCCTTCGGCTACCGCCTGACCTGGACCTCGGACGACCCCAGCCAGAGCGCCATCGCCCGGTGCATCAACGACTGGCAAGGCAAGGCCGGTCTTGCCGACGGCCCCGCGATCGCGGGCGCGCGCAAGTTCGTCTTCGACTTTGCAGGGCCTGCCCTTGCCGGGCTCGACCGTACGAGCGGGGTCGAAGTCGTCGCCGAAGCGCCGCCCGAGGCGATCCTTGCGCGCGAGGTTCACCCCGTGGTCGGCCAGACGAACACCTGGCGCGTCAAGCTCGACGTGCGCATGAGCGACGCGCAAGGCCAGGGGAACCCGATGGACCTGCGCCTGTTCCTGAAGCAGGGCGAGAACGCCCTGTCCGAAACCGTGATAAAGACCTTGAACGTATGACCATGGCCCCGCCGCCCGCGCAGCCCCCGCGTCCGCTTCCCGATGAAGCGCCGCTGGAGATGCCGATCCAGCGCCTCGATGGACCGCCTCCCGGCTCCATCGAGGTGAAGACGCAGCCGCCGGGCATGGCGATGAAGCGCCTCCTCCTGATCACGCTCACCGCGGTGATCGGCCTTGCCGCCTCGAGCGAGCTGCGCTTTGCGTTTTCACGCGATGGCCTCGATGCCTTCGAGATCGCGCTTCTTGTCTTCTTCATTCCGCTGTTCACCTGGATCGCCTTCGGCTTCGTGAGCTCGACGGTGGGGTTCCTGAAACTCATCTCGGGCGAACATCCCGGTTTCACCGCGATCCCCAGCCCCGCGCAGTCGCTCTCCAAGCGCACCGCCGTGCTGATGCCGGTCTACAACGAGAGTGTGGAGGAGGTCTTCGCGCGCGTGCGCGCCATGGCCCGCTCCATCGAGAAGGCGGGCGGTGCGCCGTGGATCGACTTCTTCGTGCTGTCCGATTCCAATGAGCTGTCCGGCAAGCGTGAATACGCCGAGTGGCTGGAGGTCGCCGCCGAGGCGCCGATCAACGTCTACTACCGCCGCCGCGAGAAGAACATCGCGCGCAAGCCCGGCAACATCGCCGAATGGGTGCGCCGCTTCGGCGGGGCCTACGAATGCATGCTGGTGCTCGACGCGGATTCGATGATGAGCGGGGATTCGATCGTGGGCATGGCCTCGATCATGGAGGAGCGCCCCTCCATTGGCCTCCTTCAGACCGTCCCCATGATCATCAACGCGCGCACCCTGTTCCAGCGCTGGATGCAGTTCGCGAGCGAAGCCTATGGACCCATCGCCTCGGCGGGTCTGCTGTGGTGGTCGGGCTCGGAATCGAACTTCTGGGGCCACAACGCCATCGTGCGCACGCGCGCCTTTGCCGAAAGCTGCGGCCTTCCCGAACTGGCGGGCAAGGGCCCCTTCGGCGGGCACATTCTCAGCCACGACATGCTCGAATCCGCACTGCTGCGCCGCCGTGGCTGGGCGGTCCACATGGTCATGATCGGCGGCTCCTACGAGGAGTTCCCGCCCACCGTCGTCGACATGGCGATCCGCGACCGACGCTGGATGCAGGGCAACCTGCAGCACCTACAGCTGCTGGCCAGTTCGGGCCTCACCTGGACGCATCGCCTGCACCTGCTGGTAGGCGCCTCGGCCTACCTCACCTCGCCCGGCTGGCTGCTGCTGCTTATTGTCACCATTGCCCAGGCGGCGGGCCAGATGGGCGCCGGTTTCGTCGGCACCGCGCCGCCGAGCGTGCTGTGGCTGACCGTCGTGCTGCTCTTCGGGCCCAAGGCGATGGGCCTTGTCTGGATGCTTTCGGATGCCAAGCGCCGCACGGCCTTTGGCGGAACGGCCACGATCCTGCGTTCGGTGGCGGCCGAAGTCCCGCTCGCCGTACTCTTCGCGCCAATCACCATGGTCACCCAGACCAAGGCGCTGATGGGCCTGCTTTTCGGCATCTCGGCAGGCTGGTCGACGCAGGCGCGCGAGGCGCGGCGCATCTCGGTGCGCGAGATCATCCCCGACTTGCGCGAGCACATCGTGCTTGGCCTCCTCTTCGCCGCGACCGCCTTCCTCGATCCGGTCACCGCGATCTGGCTCTCGCCGCTGACGCTGGGACTGCTCGCCTCGCCCTGGTTCATCAGCCTGACCTCGCATTCTTCAGAAAGCGCGCTGGACAAGCCTACCCGGCTCTTCAAGGTCCCCGATCCCACCATCGACGACCAGGCCGAAAAGCGCGCACATCCCGTGCCCGCCGCCGCGCAAACCAGCCCGGAAACCAACCACGCCCCATGACGAACACCCGGGACCGCCCTTGCAGGCCATCCCGGGTGTTCTCCTTTCGGTTGGCGCGACCCGACCGGTTGGCCCATCCTTATCCCGCCGCGCAGGACTGCGGCGGGAACAGGGAGGAGCGTCAGAAGGCGTCTGCCTCCAATTCCATCATCGAGGCCTTGCCCGACTTGATCGCCAGGAACGCCGCCGTTGCTTGGGGCAGCAGGCGGTCGAAGAAGAACCGCGCGGTCGTGATCTTGGCCTTGTAGAAGGCCGCGTCCTCAGCGCCCTCGGCAAGCTTGCCGCGCGCGATCAGCGCGGCCTTGGCGAAGGTATAGCCCATCGCAACAAGGCCGATCAGGCGCAGGTAGTCGGTCGCAGCCGCCGCAGCTTCCTCGGGGTCCTTCATGCCCTTCTGGGCAATCGTGCCGGTCGAGAGTTGCAGCGCGCCGAAGGCCTTTTCCAGCCCCTCGATCATCTTGCCGAAGTCCGCATCCTCCTTGTTCGCCTCGACGAAAGCGGCGACCGGGTGGAAGAACGAACGCAAGTAGCGGCCCATGTGCGCGGGCATCTTGCGCCCGACAAGGTCCAGCGCCTGAATACCGTTGGTGCCCTCGTAGATCATCGCGATGCGCGCATCGCGGGCGAACTGTTCAACCCCGCTTTCCGCGATATAGCCGTGCCCGCCGTAAACCTGGACAGCCAGGTGCGCGGCTTCGTGGCCAAGGTCGGTGAAGAGCGCCTTCACGACCGGCGTCATCAGCGCGATGAAGTCCTGCGCCCGGGCCTTGACCTCGGGGTCGGTCGAGTGGCGCTCGGCATCGAGCGCGCGGGCGACCCAGGCTCCGATGGCGCGGCTGCCCTCGTTGTAGGCGCGCATCGTCATCAGCATGCGGCGCACGTCGGGGTGGACGATGATCGGATCGGCGGGGCCAGCGGGGTTCTTGACGCCCGAGAGCGAGCGGCCCTGCACGCGGTCCTTCGCATACCACACCGCCGACTGGTAGGCCGCCTCGCCCACGCCAAGCCCCTGGATGCCCACCGAGACGCGCTCGGTGTTCATCATCGTGAACATGGCCTCCATGCCCTTGTGCGGCTTGCCCACGAGCCAGCCCACGCTGTCCTCGAAGTTGAGCTGACAGGTGGCGGACGCCTTGAGGCCCATCTTGTGTTCAATCGCCTGGACCGAGACGCCGTTGGCCGCTCCCGGCGTGCCATCGTCCTTGGGCAGGTACTTGGGCACCAGGAACAGGCTGATCCCCTTCACGCCCGGAGGCGCGTCGGGCATGCGCGCCAGGACCAGGTGGACGATGTTCTGGGTCAAGTCATGCTCGCCCGCCGAGATGAAGATCTTGGCGCCGGTCAGCTTGTAGGAACCGTCATCCTGCGGCACGGCCTTGGTGCGCAACATCCCAAGGTCCGTGCCGCAGTGGGGCTCGGTCAAGCACATGGTGCCCGACCATTCCCCGGAAACCATCTTCGGCAGGTAGGCCTGCTTCAATTCGTCGCTGGCATAACCCTCGATCGCGGTCGTCGCGCCGTGGGTCAGGCCGGGGTAAAGGCTGAAGGAGAGGTTGGCCGAGCAGATCATCTCCTCGGTCAGCTTGTTGACCGCTTCGGGCAGGCCCTGCCCGCCCCATTCCGGATCCGAGGCAAGCGCGCACCAGCCGCCCTCGCGGAACATGTCATAGGCTTCCTTGAAGCCCTTGGGCGTGCGCACAACGCCGTTTTCCAGCGTGCAGCCTTCCATGTCGCCGCTGCGGTTCAGGGGCAGGAGCACTTCCTGTGCGACCTTCGCCGCCTCTTCCAGGATCGCGCCGGTCAGGTCCGGCGTGAATTCGGACAGCGCCTCCAGATCGCCGAACCCGTCGTCGGCGTGAAGCTCGTTCAGCACGAACGCCATGTCGCGCAAGGGGGCCTCGTATACCTGCATCTCAACTCTCCTCGCGGGGGACACGCAGCGCGCGTCCCCCTGTTCTTTTCACTTAGTTGCGCAGCGGCTTGCCGGTCTCGAGCATATGCTCGACGCGGGCAATCGAACGCGGCTCACGCACCAGTTTCATGAAGGCGTCGCGCTCCAGCTTCAGCAGTTCCTGCTCGCTTACAGTGTCGACCAGATCCGCTTCGCCGCCGGTCAGCACTTCGGCGAGGGCATCCGAGACAACGAGGTCGTACTCGGTCGCAAGGCCGCGCTTGTGGAAGCCTTGTGCGGCCATCGCGAGGCCGACGCGCCCGCTGTCGCCGGGGAGCCGGAACTCGGGCGCTTCGGGCGGGGCGTAGCCTTCGACCAGCGAGAGAGCCTTCTGCTTTGCATCGTAGAGCAGACGGTCCCGGTTCATGGTGATCCCGTCATCGGGGCGCAGGAAGAGCATTTCCTTGGCCTGCGCGGCCGACTTGGAGACAGTGGCGGTCGAAACGGTCTCAAAGACCTTGGCGACGGGCGGCATTGGACCATTAGGCATCTTGGCCGCATTGCGCGCACGCAGCAGCATCTCACCATTGCCACCCCAGCCGGGCACCAGCCCGACGCCGCATTCGACGAGGCCGGTGTAGAGCTCGGCATGGGCCTGGACCGCATCGCAGTGGAGCAGAATCTCGCAGCCCCCGCCCAGCGCCATGCCCGCAGGGGCGCCGACGACCGGGAACGGGGCGTACTTCAGGCCCTTGTAGGCCATCTGGCCGCCCGCCACGAGCTTCTCGATCTCCGAATAGGCCGCGATGTTCACCGCGAATAGGGCAAGGCCCAGGTTCGCCCCTGCCGAGAAGTTGTCGGCATCGGTGTAGACGACCAGCGCCTTGTACTTCTCCTGGACGAGCGGCAGCGCCTGGACGATGAGCTTCATCACCTCGCCATCCAATGCGTTCATCTTGCCCGTGAATTCGAGCGCGACGACGCCATCGCCGATATCCCAGAGCGCGGCCGAGGCGTTCTTGAGGATCGGCTGGGAGGCCAGCTTCACATCGGCGAGGCGCAGCACGCCCTCGGGACGCACGATGTCGTGGTATTCACCATCAAGGCCAAGGTGCTGGCGCACGCCGTTCTCGACGCGGTAGAAGCTGCGCTCGCCCGCCACCTTGAGGATCTCGGGCACCGGTTGGCCACTCTCCTCCAGGCGCTTGGCGAGATAGGCCGCGCCCAGGACGTCGATCATCTCGAAGGGGCCTTGCTTCCAGTTATAGCCCAGCTTCATCGCATCATCGATGGCGACCACATCGTCCGCCGCCTCGGGCACCAGGCTTGCCGCGTAGGCCAGCGTACCGCCCAGGATCGCCCAGGCATATTCGCCGATCTCGCCCTTGATCTCGACCAGCTTGCGCAAGTTGCCCTTGGCCGCCGCCCCGCGCGGGCCCGCCGGACGGGTGACGGCATGGTACTCGCCCGTGGCCAGGTCGATAACCTCCTTCTGGCGGCCCTTTTCCTTGTTGAGGCGGTAGAACCCACCCTTGCCCTTGCGACCGGTGTAGCCATCCGCGATCATCTTCTGGATGAGCGGAATGTCGCGCGCGATGGCCTGGTAGGGATCGTCCTTGGCCAGCGTCGAGGTGAGGCTGGCCTGAAGGTGCGGCATGAGGTCGATGCCGACCAGATCGACAAGGCCGAAGATGCCGGTCCTGGGCACGCCCATCGGCTTGCCCGCCACTGCGTCGGCCAGTTCCACCGAGATCCCCATGTCAAAGGCGGCGTTGAGGCCAAGCTGGATCCACAAGGTGCCGATGCGGTTGGCGATGAAACCGGGGGTGTCCTTGGCCGCAACGACCGTCTTGCCCAGCTTCACGTCGGCGAATTCCTCGACCTTCGCGGCGACATCGGGTGCCGTGGCCGGGCCGGTCACGATCTCCATCAGGCGCATGTAGCGCGGCGGGTTGAAGAAGTGGGTGATGAGGAAGTCGGCCTTGAAGGCGTCCGTGCGGCCCTCGACGAGGTTCGCAAGGGGGATCGTCGAGGTGTTCGACGAGACCGCCGTGCCGGGCTTCTTCAGCGCTTCGAGCTTCTCGTAAAGGCCCTGCTTGATGTCGAGCCGCTCGATCACCGCCTCGATGATCCAGTCGCAGGTCGCGACCTTCTCAAGGTCGTCCTCGATATTGCCGGTCTCGACCAGCTTGGCCGCCGATTTGCTCATGAACGGCGCAGGCTCGGTCTTGAGCATCTTCGCAACTGCGCCTTGCGCGATGGCGTTGCGGTTGGCTCCGTCCTTGGGGACGATATCGAGCAAAAGCACGGGGACACCGGCGTTGGCGACCTGCGCCGCGATACCCGCGCCCATGGTGCCAGCCCCGATCACGCAGACTTTCTGGATAGCCTGGGTCATTCCACCGCCTCCAGAACCGTCGCGATGCCCTGCCCGCCGCCGATGCACTGGCTGGCGAGCGCGTACTTGCCGCCCTCGCGCTTCAGCAGCGAGGCCGCCTTGCCGACAATGCGCGCGCCGGTCGCGCCCAGCGGATGGCCGATGGCAATGGCGCCCCCGTCGATATTGGTTTTCGCGGTATCGAGGCCCAGGTCCTTGATGCAGGCGATGGCCTGCGAGGCGAAGGCCTCGTTCAGCTCGACCACGTCGAGGTCGGCCGCGGTGATCCCGGCGCGCTCCATCGCCTTCTGGCTGGAGAGGATGGGGCCAAGCCCCATCGTCTCGGGCGCGCAGCCCGAAATCGCGACCGACTTGATGCGGGCCAGAATCGGGAGGCCATGGGCCCTCGCATAGCTTTCCGTAGTGACCAGCACCGCGCTCGCGCCGTCGGTCAGCGGCGAGGACGTGCCCGCCGTCACCGAACCCTTGGCATCAAACGCAGGCTTGAGCCCGGCGAGATCTTCCGCTGTCGTACCGCCGCGAATGGTGCCGTCCTGCTCGACCAGGCCCGCCTTGGTCTCGATGGGCACGATCTCATCGACGAACTTGCCCGCATCGCGCGCAGCACTGGCGCGCTTCTGGCTTTCGACCGCAAGCGCCTCCTGCTCGGCGCGCGGGATCTGGTACTTGGTCGCGACGTTCTCAGCCGTCTCGCCCATGCCCATGTAGGCGGCGGACTTTTCGGCGAGCGCGCGGTTGGGCATCGGGTTGAAGCCCATCATCGGCACCCGGCTCATCGATTCGATCCCTGCGCAGATGAAAGCCTCGCCCGCGCCCACGGCGATCTGGCCCATGGCGATGTGGATCGCGCTCATCGACGAGCCGCAGAAGCGGTTGACGGTCATCCCGCCGACCGAGAGCGGCAGGTCCGAAAGCAGGCCGATCAGGCGCGCGACATTAAGGCCCTGCTCGCCTTCGGGAAAGGCGCAGCCCACGATGAGGTCCTCGATGTCGGCGGCTTCCACGCCGGTCTTCGCGATCAGGCCGCGCACGACCTGCGCCGCCAGGTCATCGGGACGAACCCGCGCCAGCGCGCCCTTGTTGGCCAGGTGAAAGGGGGAGCGGGCGTAACCCGCAATGACGACGCTATCCATGCATTCTCTCCACAGGCGAACCCGGTTCGTTCGAATCCCTCTTGCGGCGATTCCGTCAACGTCCGGATCTGAATCTTGTCGATGTCTTCCCTAAGGGTGCAATTCTTTCCCTATACGTCAAGCAAAATTTGCGCTATCGAATCTTCAACACGGCAGGCCGTGGCCCGGTTCCCAACCCGGGTCACGGTCGAGACCGTAGGAAGAGAGAGGATGAAAGATTGCGCATGCACACCAGCAAATCCGCGCTTCTTGCGCTTGCTGCCGGGCTTGGCCTGGCCGCACCTGCGCAGGCAGCCAGCGCCGATTCGGCGCTCGGCACCTGGCGCACCCCATCGAAGAACGGCACCATCGAGATTTCGCGCTGCGGCGCCTCGATCTGCGGCCGCCTGGTCAGCTCGGACAACCTGAAGAAGAACCCGGACCTGCGCGACGTCAACAACAAGGACGAAGCCAAGCGCACCCGCAAACTGAAGGGTCTGCAGATCATCGGCGGCTTCGAGAAGGACGGCGACAAGTGGGAGAAGGGCTCGATCTACAACCCCGAAGACGGGGGCACCTACAAGGCCACGATCTCGCTGGACGGACCCAATACGCTCAAGCTGAAAGGCTGCATCGTGTGGCCCTTGTGCAAGACCCAGACCTGGACGCGGATCGACTAGCCTCCTTCGCGCGTTAACGCCTTACAACACCAAAATATCCTTCTTGGGAGAGAAGACACATGACACGAATGACTGGGCGGGTCGCCCTTTGCACGGCGGTATCGCTGGGCGCTCTGGGCGCAGCGGGCACGGCCCACGCGCAAGGTTTCTATCTTCAGGAGCAGTCGGTGCGCGCCCAGGGCCGCGCGTTTTCGGGCGAAGCCGCCGATACGGGCGTCGAATCCATCTGGTGGAACCCCGCTTCCATTGCCGGGATGGAAGGCGGCGAAGCCTCGCTCCACGCCAGCGCCATCCTGCCGCGCGGCAAGGTGCGCGATGAGAACACGCTGATCGTGCGCCCGGGCACCGCGCCGGCCTCCGTCGGCGGCGATCCGGTCGCCAAGGACCCGATCAACACCGGCGTCCTGCCGTCCGGCGCGATTGCCTACGGCTTTGGCAAGTTCGCCTTCGGCCTTGCGGTCAGCGCCCCCTACAACTTCACCACCGACTATTCGGAAGACAGCTGGGCGCGCTACACCGCCGACAAGACCGAGCTGCGCACCATCGACATCCAGCCCACCATCGCGGTCGAGCTGGCACCGGGCATTCACCTGGGCGCGGGCCTCAACGTCCAGCACGCCAAGGCCGAACTCTCGAACTACCTGCCCAACCTGTCCGCCGCGCTTCCCGATGGGCACCAGCGCCTCAAGGGCGATGGCTGGAACACGGGCTGGTCGGTCGGCGCGCAGATGCACCGCGGCCCTGTCTCGCTCGGCCTCGCCTACAAGTCGGCGATCAAGCACAAGCTCGACGGTACGCTCACCAATTCGGGACTGCTGGGGCCGCTGGCCGGGCAGAACATGGAAGTGGCGACCAGCGCGACTTTCTCCACGCCCTGGCAGGCAATCGGATCGGTCCGCTACCGCGCGACACCCGAGCTCACCCTCAACTTCCAGGCGGTGCGCGTAGGCTGGAGCGAGTTTGATTCAATTGATCTGGGCGCGCCCATCAACACCTCGATCCCCGAAGGCTACCGCGACATCTGGAGCCTGGCGGGCGGCTTCGACTACGCCCTCGATCCCAAGCTCACCGTGCGCGGCGGCATCCAGTACGGGCAGACGCCCACGCGCGATGGCCACCGCGACGCGCGCGTACCCGACAGCGACCGCCTGAACTTCTCGGCCGGTGCCAGCTACGCGGCCACGCGCAACCTGACGGTGGACTTCGCAGCCTCGTACATCAGCTTCGAGGACGCGCCGATCGACCGCACCACGGCCTCCTACGCGGGAACACCTGTGCAGACGCCGATCCTGGTGGACGGCACCTTGACCGATGCCTCCGCCCTCGTCTTCTCTCTTGGCGCAAGGATGACCTTCTGATGACACGCGCGGCGCAGATGGGCGGCATGGACCGCCTGGCACAGACTTCCTCCCTCGCTACGGCGGACGAGATGCCCCCCATCGCGCCGCGCCTGCTGACCGACCTGCTCGACCACGCTGTCGAGGTCCACGGGGACTGGAACGCCGTGGACTTCATGGGCCGCAAGTGGACCTACGAGGAGATCGGCGAGCGCGCGCAGCGTGCGGCGCGCGGCTTCCAGGACCTGGGCGTCGTCAAGGGCACGCGGGTCGGCCTGTGCCTGCCCAACACGCCCTATTACGTGATCCTCTATTTCGCGATCCTGCGCGTGGGCGGCGTCGTGGTGAACTTCAATCCGCTCTACACCGAGCGTGAGATGGCGCACCTTGTCGAGGATTCGGGTTGCGAGATCCTTGTCACGGCCGACCTGCAAGTCTCCATGCCCAAGGTCGCCGACCTGCTCGGCAAGCACCAGCTGAAGCGCGTCGTCGTGTGTTCCTTTGCCGATGCCCTGCCTTCGCTCAAGCGCGGCGCGTTCCTGCTCTTCAAGCGCGGCGACATCGTGCCCTTCCCCGAGCATGACCTGCGTTTCATCGCCTACGACGATCTTGTCGCGCGCCGGGTCGCGCCCGATCCGGTCGCCCGCGATCCCGACGACCTCGCCGTGCTGCAGTACACCGGCGGCACCACCGGCGTGCCCAAGGGCGCGATGCTCACCCACGCGAACCTTACCGCCAATTCGGCGCAGATGCTTGCCCACGTGGGCCACATGCCCGAGACGCAGGAGCGCACGCTGGGGGTCCTCCCGCTCTTCCACGTCTTTGCCCTGACGACGGTGCTCAACTACTCCATCGACACCGCGGCCGAGATGATCCTCCTGCCCCGCTTCGAGATGAAGTCCTTCCTCAAGACCGCGCTGCGCACCAGGCCGACCCAGTTCTTCGGGGTGCCCACGCTCTACACCGCATTGAACGGCGAGGAGACGCACGGCGCCTTTTCCAGCGTGCGGGTGTGCATTTCGGGCGGCGCGCCGCTCCCGCTGGAGGTGCGCCACACCTTCGAGGAACGCACCGGCGTGCGCGTGGTGGAAGGCTACGGCCTTTCCGAAGCCAGCCCGATCATCACCTGCAACCCGCTCGAGGGTGAGGTCAAGGACAACTCGTGCGGGCCCGCCTTTCCCGGCACGACTATCGAGATCCGCGATCCCGACAATCTGGAGCGCCTGTGCGCAGTCGGCGAAAAGGGCGAAGTCTGCGCACGCGGCCCCCAGGTCATGTCGGGTTACTGGAACCGCCCGGAGGAAAGCGAAAAGACCTTCACCCACGGCGCGCTGCGCACCGGCGACATCGGCTACGTCGATAAGGACGGCTATCTCTTCCTCGTCGACCGCATCAAGGACGTGATCCTGTGCGGAGGCTACAACGTCTACCCGCGCATCATCGAGGAGGCGATCTACGAGCACCCGATGGTGAACGAGGCCGCCGTGATCGGCATCCCCCACCCCTATCGCGGACAGGCCCCCAAGGCCTTCGTCGCACTCCACCCCGGTGACACCCTTTCGGACGAGGAACTGTTGGAATTCCTGCGCGAACGGCTTAACAAGATCGAGATGCCCTCCGCGATCGAATTTCGAGACTCCCTGCCCAAGACCCTTGTCGGCAAGCTTTCCAAGAAGGAGCTCGTCGCCGAGGAAAAGGCGCGCCGCGGCGAAACCGGGGACGCGGCGTGAACGCGCTGGAGCCGGAACCTGACGGCGATCCGGCCCCCGACATGCTCGGCATCCAGGAGGCGGCGAGCCAGCTGGGCGTCACCATGCGCACCTTGCGCTTCTACGAGGACAAGGGCCTGATTGCGCCCCAGCGCGCGGGCACCATGCGCATCTATTCGCGGCGCGAGATCGGCCGCATGCAGCTGATCCTGCGCGGCAAGCGGCTGGGCTTCACGATCCGCGAGATCAAGGAATTCCTCGACCTCTACGAAGTCGATCCCGAACATGTCGAACAGATGCGCAACCTGCGCCAGAAGGTGCAGGAGCGCATCAAGGACCTGCGCAAGCAGAAAAAGGCGATCGAACAGACGCTAGGCGAACTCGTCGCGATCGAAACCGAAGCCAGCGAGTGGATCGCCAGGGCCCGGCCGGACCAGGAGACGCACGATGCTGGATAACCCCTCCTCCCTTGCCGTGGCGGCGCTGGGGGACCTGCTCACCATCGAGCGGCTCGACACCGATCTCTACAGGGCCCCCGCCAGCGACACCGAGCCGGGCCGGGTCTTCGGCGGCCAGGTGGTGGCCCAGGCCCTGCGCGCGGCCGCGCTCAGCGTGGAGGACGCCCGCCAGTGCCATTCGCTCCACGCCTACTTCCTGCGCGCAGGCGACGTGCGCAAGCCGATCATCTACCGCACCTTGCGCGACTACGACGGCGGCAGCTTCACCCACCGCCGCGTCGTCGCGATCCAGGACGGGCGCCCGATCCTGAACCTGGCCAGCTCCTTCCACCGCGCCGAGCCCGGCTTCGCGCACGCGCAGACCATGCCGCAGTTGCCCGCGCCTGACGATTGCCCGGATCTGGCAACCGCACTTGCCGCAATGGGACAGGCGATTTCGTCGGGCTCACTCGTCAAGCTCGCCGCCTTCGATGTGCGCGTCGCGCCCGAGGTCAGCGGCTCGGGCGAAGGCCATGGCGGGGGAGATGCCCTCCCCGCGCAGCATTACTGGATTCGCCTCGCCAGTCCGATGCAGGCCGATCCTGCGCTGCAGCGCGTGCTGCTCGCCTACATCAGCGACTTCGCGCTGCTGCGCACGACCTCGCTGCCGCACCCCACCCAGTTCTTCTCGCCACGACTCCAGGCCGCGAGCCTCGACCACGCCATGTGGTTCCACACCGATCCCGATGTCGATGACTGGCTGCTCTACACCATGGACAGCCCCTGGGCCGGGCACGCCCGCGGCTATGCGCGCGGCGCCCTGTTCGACCGCAAGGGCACGCTTGTCGCCAGCGCCACACAGGAAGGTCTCATCCGCCCGGTCGAGGGCTGAAGTCCCTGCAACGGCGCGACGAATCTGCGCCAGGCTAACGCCCTCCCCACATATCGCTCCAGATTGGTCCTAGGTCCAATTGCGAGGATCCCGGCCCCCTTCCTAGGCTCTCCCCACGAATTCGATCCAGGGAGAGATCAAGGATCATGCGCAGATGCTCCGCGATCGCGGCGAGCCTGTGGTGCGCGAGCCTCGCCGCCCCGGCCACCGCCCAGACGTCCGCGACCCAGACGACGGGCATCCGGACAGAGGACGACGAGGTCCCGACCATCGTCGTCACTGCGCCAGGCGGGCGCTTCGATCTCGACGATGCGATCCAACTCGATGCGTCCGACATCACCCGCAACGGCACGCCGGACCTTCTGGGCGCGCTCACCCGCACATTGCCCGGCGCCAGCCTGCAGGACGCGCAGGGCAACCCCTGGCAGCCCAATCTCGTCTACCGCGGCTTCGTTGCCTCCCCGCTCCAGGGCCAGGCGCAAGGGATCGCGGTCTACCTTGATGGTGCCCGCTTCAACCAGCCCTTCGGCGATACCGTGGGCTTCGACCTCATCCCGGACGCCGCGATCCGCAGCGTCACGCTCGCCGACCCCAGCCCCGCCTACGGCCTCAACGCGCTTGGCGGCACGATGGTGCTGCAGACCGCGACCGGACGCAGCGATCCCGGCATGGACACTTCCCTTGCCGCGGGCCGCTTTGGTGAGCGCACGGTGAGCCTCTCGGCCGGGGGCAGAACCGGCGCCTTCAGCTACTTCGGCGCCTTCCAGTCCCGGCGTGAGCGGGGCTGGCGCGATTTCAGCCCGTCCGATCTGGTCAACGGCTACGCGGACCTTGGCCTTGATGGCGTCGATGCGGGCGTCCATGTGAAAATTATCGCGGCCGACACCGACCTGACCGGCAACGGCGTGGCCCCTGTCGAACTGCTCGCCGCGCGCCGTCGCTCGGTCTTCAGCTGGCCGGACAATTCGCAAAGCCGCTATGGCCGGATCAGCGTCCACCCCTGGGTCGCGCTCGGCTCCGACACCCGGATCGAGGCCACCGCCTATCGCCAGCGCCTCAAGGTCTCGACCCTCAACGGCGATGTCGCCGACATCGAGCCGTGCGAGGACGACGAGGCCCTGCTCTGTCTCGAAGGCGCAGGCGGCGATGACGACGACAATGACGATGATGGCGGCGAAGAAAGCTGGGTCCTGACCGACCCTGCCGGCCAGCCGATCCCTGCCTTGCCGGGCGTCGATGGCTACGGCGTCCTCAACAGGGGCAATGTCCATACCCGCTCGATGGGGGTCCTCGCCCAGATCATCGACGAGCGCGCCTTGTGGACCGGAGAGAACCATCTGGCGCTCGGCTTCAGCTACGATACCAGCACCAGCACGTTTGGCGCAGGCACCACCCTCGGCGCCCTGACCGAAGATCGCAGCGTCGAGGGTCTCGGCGTCCAGATCGTGCAGGAGGACGGTGCCATTGCGCCCGTGCGCCTCACTGCCACGACCCGCTATTGGGGCCTGTTCCTAGCCGACAGCCTCCCCTTGACCGACAGTCTGCGCGCCGAAATCGGCCTTCGCTACAACCGCGCCCGGATCGAGCTGATCGACGGCATCGGCACCGCGCTCAATGGGACGCACCACTTCTCCCGCCTCAACCCGGGGATCGAGTTCGACTGGCGTGTCGCCCCGGCCCTCACCTTGCGCGCGGGCTACACCGAGACCAACCGCACACCCACCCCGGCCGAACTCTCCTGCGCGGACGAAGACGCGCCGTGCAGCCTCACCAACTTCTTCGTCGCCGATCCGCCCTTGAAGCAGGTCGTTGCCAAGACCTTCGAGGTGGGCGCGGCGGGCCAGACCACGCACGGCGGATGGACGTTCGACTGGTTGGCGAGCGGCTGGCGCACCACCAACACCGACGATATCCAGTACGTCGCCTCCGAGGTGCGCGGCCGGGCCTACTTCCGCAACATGGGCTCGACCCGCCGTCAGGGCCTGGAATTGACGGTGAAAGCGCAAAACGGCGGCTGGCGCATCGCGGCCGGGTATGCCTTCACCGACGCGACCTTCCGCCAGGCGCTTGCCGTATCAAGCCCCTCGCATCCCCTCGCCGACGAAGACGGCCAGATCAAGGTCCGCCCCGGAGATCGCCTCCCCGGCATCGCGCGCCACGGCGCCACGCTCAGCGCCGACTACGAAGGCGTGCTAGGCAGCCGGACCTTCTCGATAGGCGGCGATGTCCTTGCCCGCTCGGGTCAGGGCCTGGTCGGCGACGAGGCCAACCTCACCCCGCGTGTCCCCGGCTATGTCCTGGTCCACCTGCGCGCGAGCCTGGAACTGGTCCCGGGCCTCTCGCTCTTTGCCAACGTGCGCAACCTGCTTGACCGCGACTACGCCACTTTCGGCACGTTCAGCGAAGTCGACGAGGTCGACCTTGCCGAAGCCCCGGATGCCTCCAACCCGCGCGCCTATGGCCCCGGCGCCCCACGCCGCTGGACCCTGGGCCTGCGCGCCCGCTTCTGACGATGCAGGCCCCTCTCCCCAGCGCCTGAGTACGGTGCCTGAGGCGACAGCATTGAATCGCCCGCATCGGGTCCCCACGTCGTAACCCACGATACGAATGGGAATGGATATGGCCGGTGGATGGTCGCGCGATGGCGCGGTGCAGGATCAGATTGATGACACGGTAAGCGACGCGGTGCGCGGCGCACGCGCCCGGATGCCCGCTGGCGAGGGGCTCGAATACTGCGAAGAGTGCGGCGAGACCATTCCTCCCCGTCGGCGCGAAGCCCTGCCGGGCGTGCGAACCTGCGTCGCCTGCCAGGGGCAACGCGACAAGACGATCGCCCATTCCCACATCAACCGGCGCGGCAGCAAGGACAGCCAGTTGCGCTGACGCCGCCCAAGTGCCTGCGCGCGCCGTGTTGGAATAGCCGCCGCGAACAGCTATGCGGCGGGCATGACGGCATCCGATCTCGAACACCTGCTGATAACACGCCTCGTCCGGCAAAATGGCGGCACCACCCAGACCTGGCGCCGAGCCGTCGGGAAGGTCATCGTGCGCGACAGGAAGACACACCCGCATTGCAACTGGGATGTCAGGCCTGGCGGCACCGAGGCCCAACGCGCCGCCATCGAAAGCCTGCTCGACGACGTGCGGCTTGAATGCGCCTTCGTGGAAGCCGGCTAAGCGCCGCACAGGACTGCGCCGCCAGCCAGAAAGAGGCTGCTTCGCGCCCTAGTCGGTCGTTCTAGGGCCGATCTGGTGCGCCGAGCAGCGGTCGGTCCGGTTTCCTTTGCCGCGCAGGTTCGTCAGCTGCTGGGATGGGTGAGAAGCGGTCCTAGAATTTTTCGAGATCCGAGCCAAAGACGCTTCCACCATTTGCTTTGAGTATCTGCGATCTCAGCCTTCCCTCCGAGGCGGGCGGATGGATGGGCCGCGAACAGGACGGTAAGCATTTCTTTGCTTAGGCCATCAGGCAGCGGAACGGAGGCCGAATCTTGCAGCACGTCATCGATGAACACTTCTAAAGTCGTGACGTTCGCCCAAATGACCAGGCAGTCGGTTCCCCACTCGATCTCGCCTACAGAGCCTTTCTCGGAGCCCCCCGCCCCTTTCAGGGCGACTGTTGAGCGGGCAGGAACCTCGAACTGCTCTGCCCAAGGCTCAAGCCACAGAACCAGCTTTTCAGGCCCTGGATTCGAAAAGCTGCAGTCGTAGTCAGACATTCTCATTCGCCATTCTTCGCAGATGGCATCAAGAACGGCAATTGATCGCGCTCCAAAGATCTGGCGGTTCGGCTGCGCGCCCATCCAAGCCGCTCAGGTGCGAAAATGTCGCGCCTGCGAGCGGTCGGTCCTCCTTTGACCGGGGCTGGGACAGAGCCGCGATTCCAGGCGACCTGTGACTGCGGCGACTTCCGCTGGAAGCGGCCGTTGCCATTTCGATGGATCATCTACACGTAACGCGAAACGTGAAGGGGACGGGAAAGGCAGGGGCCAATGCAGCATCAGTGCTTGGGGTGTTTGCGAATGCGCAGTCGTGGCCTTTTCCCCTCAGCCCGCCATTAATGCGGCCGACGCCAAAGCGAGATCTAAAAAAAATCTTCTATTCATCGACTGACACCCCATCTTCCAAAAGGGGGACAATTATGGCTTGTAGCTCGTCACTGGAAAGGCAGTTCTCGAACGATATACTTTGCCGTGCAACCTCGCGATCCATGCGGTCCTCACGCCGGATCATTTCCCGCATCATTTTTGTATTAACTGTGCGATCCGACCACGAAAACGCTTCGGGAATTTTTCCTACATCAAGTCGCGCAATGTTTGGTCCGCCACTAATCCTGAATTCTGATCCATTCGCCCATTTGGTGACTAGCCCGAGTGTAAAGCCACCTTCGGCGAAGGTTTTCATCGATTCTGGTGGGCCTGCAAAACTCGCATACTGGCCACCGGGAATTTCAGCAGTGTCGGTATTCTGGTACTGATCGCACCGACGAAAGCCTGTGATTTTGCCATTTTCAGAATTGATCCAGTATCGTCTAACTCGCTTCTCTGGGTCAGACGTGACGGATCGCTCCGCTGGTGGCGGCGGAACCAGCTGCTCAAAAACGTAAGCCTTTCCGGCAAACGTCTGCGCAACTTTTCCGCCTGACCGAAGCACAGTATCAGCAATGCCCGCAACCGGATCGCCGATGTTCAGATCAAGCCCGTCCATCGTTAAATGTGGGCTGTCAGGCTTTTCGTTTGAGCTTCCTTCGCAGAGTGTGGCGGGCGGCATGGATTGTATCTCTTTAAAACCGCTTGGCCTCGGCGGTTTCGCTGCCATCGCCATCGTACATTTTGGCGGGCCGCTTGGAACCTGAGTCACCTTAGCATCGATGACTGCGGCATCGTTTGACGCGGGCTGTTGCTGTTCACAACTCGCGCACAGTGCCGCCAGCAAAATCACTTTTTTCAATGCTGCCCCCCTAACGCTGTGTTCTACTTGTTCCATAGGCAACGTAAGTTGGCAACGGAGGACAATTGCCCGCAAAAGGGGGCTCCAAAACCGACATTCCGCTACCGGCCCAGGCTAGATGCCAGCGGCAGGGGATCGAACCCGGGC
>NZ_DF850488.1:709127-761460 GCF_000813185.1 Novosphingobium sp. MBES04
CGAACCCGCACCCGCTTCCGGGATCGCTGTTGCGATAAGTCTACCAATTCCGTCACGCTGGCAGGACCTTCTAACTGGGCTAGGCCGAAGCGACAATGTCGCCTTTGGCGGACTGTCTTCTCCAAACCTGCCAGACCGCAAACGGCCCAGGCCCGCCGGTGCCAACTCTACTTCATCTGCTTGGCGAGCCATTCCGAAGCCTCGGCTATCGCGCGGTCGGCGAGGGAGGAGGCCGCGACCGCTTCGAGGAAGCTGTGCGTCGCGCCTTGGTAGACACGGCTTTCCACGGGGTTTCCGGCTTCGGCAAGCCTCCGGGCCATTTCCAGGTTTTCGTCCAGCAGGACATCGCATTGCGCGATGCACAGCCAGGCTGGAGCGAGCCTGCCAAGATCGGCACGGAAAGGAAGGGCGCGTGGGTCCTGAACCGCTTCTCCTCCAAGATAGGTGGTCCAGAAATCAGCCATTTCCGGGGCGGTAAGCATGTAGCGTTCGCCATCGCCGTAGCGTTCGTAACTGGGCCGCTCGGCGCGATCGTAGGCCCCGTAGTTGAGGAGCATCGCGCGCGGAAGCGGCTTGCCCGCCGCGCGGCGTTCGAGCGTTCCACACAAGGCCAGGTTGGCACCCGCGCTGTCTCCGCCAAGCGCGTAGCGGGCAGGGTCGAGACCGTGGGCAGGCCCTTCCTCATCAAGCCAGGCGAGAACTTCGGCGACGTCCTCGATCGCGGCGGGGAAAGGGTTTTCCGGGGCCAGCCTGTAATCGAGGCCAAGCACGGCGATCCCGGCGCGCGCGGCGTACTCGCGCATCAGCCGGTCATGGGTGTCGATGCTGAAGAGCGACCAGCCCCCCCCATGAAGATAGACAAGAACGGGGAGGACATCCTCCGCCACCGGCCGGTGGATGCGCACGCGCAGCGCATGGGGACCGACGTGCAGTTCCTCGCTCGCGTACATCCCAGGGCCTCCGCGACGCCAGGGTTCACGCTGCTGCTCGGCAATGGCGCGCATCTGCGCGACCTCCATGCCCGGCCGCGATCCCAAGGCGGCCGAGGCCGCAAACATCTGCGTGAGCCAGTCCCGGATCTCGGGATCGACATCGTCGTCCTGGAAGAAGGTGGCGGGCATCGGGAGCGTCCTTGGCAGTGGAGATCGAGAAAATGGCAAGTCCCGCGCGAAGGGGCGAGGCCCGTGAGGAAACCGGCCTCGCCCCTTGGGGGACTCCTCGATCAGAAGTCGGCGGAGATCGACGCCTTGAAGGTACGGGGCTGGCCCTGGAGGACAGCGGACGAGAAGCTGTCGTAGGCCGAGGCCCAGTACTTCCTGTCGGCAATGTTATCGACGTTGAAGCGCAGGGTGACAGGGACCTCGCCCGCCGCGAAGACGTAGCGTGCGCCGGCGTTGAAGATGGTCCAGCTCGGGAGCTTGAACGTGTTCGCCACGTCGACCCACTGCTTGCCGGTATAGGTCACGCGGCCGGTCAGGGTGAAGCCCGGCAGCGGCGTGTCCCATTCGACATTGGCGTTCGCGGTCCAGTCGGGCACGCCCTTGGGCGTGGTTCCGGCGCTGGGATCGGTGGATTCCAGCAGCTTGGCGTCCACGTGGCTAACGCCCGAGATCAGACGCAGGCCGGGCAGGATTTCACCGTTGAGAGTGAACTCCACGCCCTGGTTGCGCTGCGTTCCGGCGATCGCATAGACCAGCGTATCGACGTCGGTGTAGCCGTAGGGCTTGTCGATCTGGTACCAGGCAAGGCTGGCGAACATCGCTCCGATCTGCAGCTTGCCGCCCACTTCGTACTGGGTCGAGACATAGGGCTGGAAGACCTCGCCGAAGTTGCTGGCGCCGAACCCGGCGGTCGGCCCCTGCTGCAGCGATTCGATCCGGTTGGCATAGAACGAAAGACCCGCGACCGGCTTCACCACGACACCGGCGACCGGGGTGATCTTGTTGAGCTCCTGGGTCCCGGTGAGCTCGCCGCCGAAGGCCGAGTAGCTCTTCGTTTCCAGCTTCTGGAGGCGCAGCCCTCCGGTGACGAGGATGCGGTCGTCCCAGAAACCCACCGTGTCCGAGGCGAAGGTCGAGAAGGTGTTGATCTTCGAAATGGGATAGGGATCGTCGAGGTCGCCGCCGACATAGACCGAATCCGGAAGGTCGATCTGCACGGCATCATAATAGTTGCTGGCGACGCCCGTGAAGTCGGTGCCGTAGCGGAAATCGTAGGCGTTACGGTTGACCTGCCAGCTGGCATTGGCGCCGATCACGATCTCCTGGGTAATCGCGCTGCCGAGCGTGACGCGCGCGCCGGTTTCGACCGCTTCGTTGTTGTCGGTGCGCGGGACGTAAAGCGCGGTCAGGTAGCCGTCGCCGGTCTGGGCGTCATAGAGGTTGAAACCGCCGTAGATGCCCTCTTCCGAACCGTCACGAGCACCGGCCTTGACCCACATCGTGGCGTTGGGCGCGAAGTCGTACTCGAAATTGAAGACGCCAAAGACGTCGCGCAGGTCGGTATAGGTGTAGTCCTGGGCAAAGTTGTAACTGGCCGAGGGAATCTCGGGAAGTTCGCTGGTGGACAGCGTGAGCTTCGGGCGCAGGTGATCGACGCGCACCTTCTGGTAGGCGACATCGAGGCTCATGCGCACAGGGCCTGAATCCCAGTCGAGGCCGACGCCCAGGACCTGGGTCTTGCGGTCCTCGCGGTCGATGCCGGTCTCGCCGTCCTGGTAGTTGCCGTTGATGCGGATGCCGAAGTTGCCGAAGCGGCGCGAGACGTCGAAGCTGCCGCCGAAATGTGCGTCCGAGGTGTAGCCCAGGGTCACCCGGTTGAGGTTCTGGTCCCCTGCATGCTTGAGCAGCAGGTTGACGCTGCCGCCCAGCCCCGAACCGCCCGGCGCGGCGCCGTTGAGGAAGGCCGAAGAGCCGTTGAGGACCTGCACCTGTTCGAAGAGTTCGGGCGCGATCAACTGGCGCGGGGTGATGCCGTACAGACCGTTGAGGCCCACATCGTCGCCGTAGAGTTCAAAGCCGCGAATGATGAAGCTCTCGGCCGCGTTGCCGTAACCGTACGTGGTACGCACGGTGGGATCATTCTCAAGCACTTCGCCCAGCGAGCGCGGCTGCTGGTTGAGGATCAAGGTCTCGTCGAAGCTGCGCACGTTGAAAGGCAGGTCCTCGGCCGCCTTGTCGCCCAGGACACCGGCAGAGCCGCCGTTGCCAACGTGCGTGGCGTTTTCGCGCTGCGCGATGACGACGATTTCCTGCGTCGTCCGGCCGTCCTGCGCGAAGGCGGGCGTGGTGAGCGCGGCAAGCGCGGCCGCAAGGACGAGCGAGCTGGCGCTGGCGCGGCTCGTGCGGCTCAGGCGAAGGCGCGTGGATTTGGTCGGCATTGTTTGATCCCTCACTAAGAGCACCCCCCTAAGGTGCAAACTGGTTATGCCCGGGACATGCCCCTGAAGTCCCGTTGTGTTGCGAAGAGTGCGGCTCCTCTAGTCCCTGCAAAACATCCAATTCTACCTACTTCAAGGGGCCAAGGCGCTCAGCCGTAGACCTGACGGCCCTCCAGCCAGGTGCCAAGGACCCTTGCGGTGTCGAGCTTTTCCAGGGGCATCGTGGTCAGATCGCTATCCCAGACCACGAAATCGGCGAGCCGCCCGGGGGCGAGAGACCCGGTGTCCTGTTCACTGCCACCGGCCCAGCCAGCTCCCTTGCCGTAGCGCAGGAGGGCATCGTGGATGCCCATCCGCTGGCGTGGGAACCAGCCATCGGGATTCTTGCCGTCGAGCGTTTCGCGAAGGGTTGCCGCTTTCAGGCCGGTCAAGGGGTCCAGCGGAGCCACGGGCCAGTCCGAGCCGAAACACATCTGCGCCCCGCTCGCGAGCAGCGATTGGAAGGCATAGGTCGTCTCGAGGCGCTTTGTACCGATCCGGCGCACCGCCCAGCGGCCATCGTCGATGGCGTGGTAGGGCTGGACCGACGCGATGACACCCTGTTCGGCAAAACGTCCAATGGCGCCGGGCGAAAGGTGCTGGGCGTGTTCGATGCGGCTGCGCCGGTCGCGCGGACCATTCGCCGCGGCGGTATCGGCCAGCATCGCCAGGACGATGTCGTTCGCTTCATCGCCGATGGCATGGGCGGACAACTGGAAGCCGGCCTTGTCCGCCTCGCGCGCCCAGCGGCGCATATCCGCCTCGTCGGTGACGGTGATGCCCCGGGTCGAGGGATCATCGAAATAGGGGGCGTAGAACAGCGCGGTGCGCGATCCGAGCGAGCCGTCGAAGACAACCTTGCAGCCGCCCCAGCGTACCAGCCTATCGCCGCGCCCTTCCTCGGCGACGATTGCGGCGAGCTTTTCCCAATCGGAGAGCGGGGTCATGGCATAGAAACGCATGTCGAGCCCACCTGCGGCCTTCATGCGCCGGGCCGAATGGAACGTGTCCCAGCTGATGCCAGGCTCGTGAACCTGGGTGATGCCTTTCGAGAGACCGAGCGCGATACCCTTGCGGTTGGCCGCGTCGATGGCGGCCTCGGTGGGAACAGGGATGCGCGCGAGCACGAAGTCCTTGGCCGCGTCCTTGAACACGCCGGTGAGACGACCTGTCGCATCCCGTACGACGACGCCGCCCGGAATGTCGGCCAAGCCATCGGCAATACCGATCGCCTGGAGCGCGGCGCTGTTCATCAGGACCATGTGCAAGTCATAGCGAACGACCGCGACGGGTGTATGCGGCGTGACGGCATCGATCCAGTCGCGCGTCGGCAGTTCGCCGCCCCAGCCATCGTTGTCCCAGTTGCCCCCCTGGAGCCATTGTCGAGGCGCCGCGTCCTCTGCAGCCCGGGCCAGGACCGCGGTGAAGGCGTCGCGGCTGCGCGCGGTGCGCAGCGATGGCTGGTCGAGGGTGCCGGAGGCGAGCGTGAAGTGGACATGGCCGTCGGTCAGCCCGGGGGTGACCAGCGCGCCTTCGAGGTTGATCCACGGGGTCCGGGGACTGGCAAGGCTCTGTGCCGCCTCGCGGCCGAGAGCGGCCACGCGTCCGTTCACGACGCCCAGGGCATCGGTGAAGACCCGGCGCCCTTCCCCGGTCCAGATGCGTGCATTGGTGAAAATCGTGTCGACAGGTTCGCTTGCGGCAAAAGCGGCCTGCGTCGTCCAATCCAGACCAACCGCCAAAGCCCCCGCCGTGGCCGTTCGGGCGAGGAAGGTCCGACGGTCAAATCTGGTCATCGTGGGTGCGCCCCGAATAGCTGGCCTGAGTGCATTCTTGTGCAATGTGCCAGATTTCCTGGAGCCTCAAAGTTCCAATTCCTCACAAATTGCAGGGTCCAGCAGGCCCCCTCAGGCCTTCGTGGCGCGGGCAAGGGCCGCAATGGCAAGCCCCGCTTCCGTGGGATCGAGACTGGCAAAGCCAAGTCGGAGCCCCTTCTCGGCGCTGCTGCGGCTCATGAAGGAGCGGTGGCTGGCAAAGCGCAGGCCCGCGGCCAGGGCCCTCTCCTCGATGGCCTCGAGATCGCCCTCGAAGCGAACCCAGAAAGCCAGCCCCCCATCGGGCATGGTGAACTGCGCGTGGCCGGCAAGTTCGCTCTCCAGCAGTTCGGCAAAGGCGCTTCGGCGCTCGGCATAGATACGCCAGGCCTTGCGGGCATGGCGGCGCACCTCGCCGCTCTCGATCAGGTCCGCGCAGGTCTCCTCGGTGATCGTGTTGCCCATGCCATCGGTCAGCGAAACGCGGTGGGCGATGGCCTCGATGACCGGCCTGGGGGCCGCAAGATAGCCGATGCGCAGGGCCGGCAGCAGCAGTTTGGACATCGAGCCGAGATAAAGCACCTGGCTTGGTGCGTAGCCCGCCATCGGCAGGAGCGGCTGGGACTGGAAGTGGAATTCGTGGTCGTAGTCGTCCTCGATGATGGCCACCCCGAACTGGCGGGCGATGTCGAGCACCTGCAGCCGCCGCTCGGGGCGCATGGCGATTGTCGTCGGGAACTGGTGATGGGGCGTGAGGAAGACGGCGCGCACCGAATGGCGGCGGCAGGCAGCTTCCATTTCGGCGATGTCGATCCCGTCCGCGTCGATGCCGACGGGAATGACCTTGCCACCAAGTGCGCGGATCGCGGCAAGGGCAGGCTCGTAGGTCAGCTCCTCGACGATCACGGCATCGCCGGGATGGATCAGGACCTGGAGGGCGAGGAAGAGGCCATTCTGGCTGCCGCGGGTGATGCAGATGTTGTCGGCGGTGAAGTTCAGCCCGCGCTGCGAGCGTAGCATGTCGGCGATCTGTTCGCGCAGGCGCTCGGTGCCGCGCGGGTCGCGGTACTGCAGACGGTTCGCCCGCGAGGCCCGCTGGACGGCGGAGCGATAGGCCCGGGCAAGCTGGTCGGCAGGAAAGAGCCGGCCATCGGGGGCACCTTCGTCAAGCTTGATCCCCACCCCGCCGGGCAGTGCAAGCGGGCGTTCGGGCGGCGCGCTGAAGCGGTACTGAGGTTCATCGTCGAGTGGGACGCCCCTGGTAGCGGGATCGCTCCTAGCCAGACCTGTGGCATCGAACGGGCCAAGCGACTTGGGCAGCGAGCGCGAGACGACCGTTCCGCGCGTTCCCTCGGTGGAAAGCCAGCCTTGCGCAATGAGGTCCTCATAGGCGAGGACGACGGTCTTGCGGTTGACGCCAAGAGCGCTGGCGAGTTCCCGGCTGCTGGGCAGGAACGTGCCGGAGGTGAGCCGGCCCGTCTCGATGTCGCGGATCAGCGCATGAATGATCTGCATGTACATGGGCGTGTTGCGTCCGGCGTCGATCTGCGCGCCGAGCGATATCTGCCAGGGTCGTAACATGGCTTGGTACCTTCGCAGCGTGGAAAGGGCGTGGGAGGCCGCTTCGGATTGGACCATGTTATTAACGCCAATTGGTACTTGTCCAGGGACCATGCGCTCGCGATCATCCTGCCAACTCGAAGCCACCCCAAGGAGATCCGGCGCGCGTTCGCCAGGGTCGGATCGCCACCAGCCGGAGCGCGTCATGCTGAACCCCAAGTTTGCCCGTTATGGGAGCGAGGACGTGCGCCGCCTCATTGCCGACTATCCGCTGGCCTGGGTGCTTTCACCCGGAGCGCCCGTCGCGACCGCGACCGTGCTGCCCCTTCTCGGCCGCTACGATGCGGATGGACGCCTTGTCGGGCTTGTCGGGCACATGTCGCGCCGGCGTGAACTCCACGCCCTGCTGCAAGCCGATCCGCAGGCCCATTTCCTGTTCACAGGGCCCCAGGGCTATGTCTCGCCCGAACACAGTGGGCGGCGCAGCTGGGGGCCGACCTGGAACTACGCGACGCTCCAGATCGAGGGCGAGGTGCATTTCGACGAGGCGCTCTCGGGCCCGGCGATCACGCAGCTTGTCGACCACTGCGAAGGCGGTCGCAGCGCACCGTGGGCCCCGGACGAACTGGGCGCGCGCTACGAGGCGATGCTAGGCGCCATCATCGGTTTCGAAGTGACGGTGACCGGGCTCGACGCGACGTTCAAACTGGCGCAGGACGAGGATGACGAGGTGCTTGGAAACCTGGCCAGCGGCCATCCGGATCCGGCCCTGCGCGATTGGATCCGCCGCCTTAATGCCGATCGTCTCGGGCCTGGCGGCACGCTCGACAAGGGCACGGAATAAGGAGGTTTCGTGGGGGTGAAGGGAATGACTGCACGAGACTTCTGGATGGCGGTGCACCGCTATTCCGGCCTCGCCATATTGGCCTTTCTTGGCTTTGCGGCGCTCAGCGGTTGCCTGCTTGTCTACATGCGCCCGCTCGATGCCTGGCTCAACGCCGACCTGTTTCGTGATGCGCCTGCGGCCTCGGCTCCCGACGTCGCCCCGCTCGTCGATCGCTTTGCCCGGGAGCATCCCGAGTTCACGGTGCGCTCGTTCCCTCTTGCCGTCGCGCGGGATGCGCGGATCCCGGTCATGGTCTACCCGACGAAGGGCGCGCATCCGGTCGACCAGGTCTTCCTTGATCGGGTGAGCGGCGAAGTCGAAGGCCGTCGCCTGACCCATCCTGCCTTCAACCGGCATGGCGCGGCTGAACTCCTGCACGATGCGCATTACACCTTGATGCTGGGCACTTATGGGCGCTGGTTCATGGGGGGGATGGCGCTGGCATGGCTCATCAGCAATATCGTCGGCGCCTACCTGACCTTCCCGGCGCGCGGCGCCTTCTGGAAGCAGTGGAAGCGGACCTGGCGCTTCAGTTTCAAGAGTGTCTTCTCGCGCCAGATGCTCGACCTGCACCGAGCTTCCGGGCTCTGGCTGCTGCTCCCGCTCACGGTGCTGGCCTTCACCTCGATGTGCCTCAATTTCTTCAACGAACTCTATGCGCCCGTGGTCGAGCGCTTCGTGCCCGAACACGAGATCGCCTTGCCACAGGACGAGGGCCGCGGACCTCTGGATTTCACAGCAGCGCTCGATCAGGCGCGCCGCGTCGCAAAGGGCATGGAAGAGAGCTGGTTGCCCGCGACCGCGATCCGCGACCGCGAAGAGGATCGCATCGGTGTCACCCTCACCGACAGCGGCGTGCTCCGCTACAACGACCTCGGGCCGATCTATCTCTATTTCGACCGGGCGAGCGGAAAGCTGGCCGAAGTCATCGATCCCTATCACGGCAACACCAACCTCGCGATGTACCGCTGGCTCTATCCGCTGCACAGCGGCCACATCGCCGGGATACCGAGCGAACTGGCGATCGTGGTGCTGGGGCTCGTGGTCTTCGCGATGTGCGTGACGGGGATCTACCTGTGGTGGAAGAAGCGGCCGGGGCGCATCGTCCAACGCCGCGCGCGCAAGGGAGCAAGGACGTGACGCGTAGAATTGCAAGGGCGCTGCTGCTGGCCGGGGTTGGACTGGCCGCGAACCCGGTTCGGGCCGACCTGCCGATCACGCCGGAGCGGGTGCTCGAGGTGCGCCCCGATCGCACGACCTGGTCCTCGCTCGATGTCTCCCCCGATGGCCACACCCTCGTCTTCGATGTCATGGGTGATCTGTACACCATGCCCGCGACAGGCGGCGTGGCGAGCCAGGTGAGCGAAGGGCTTGCCTTCGACAGCCAGCCGCGCTTCTCCCCCAACGGGCGCTGGATCACCTTCACCAGCGATCGCAACGGTTCGGAGAACATCTGGATCGCGCACCCCGATGGTTCGGAGGCGCGCGTGATCTCGGATTTCGACGACGAGACGGTGATGGTCTCGCCCACCTGGAGCGCCAGCGGCGACGCCGTCTTCGCCAGCCGCTTCCGGCCTGATCTCAACAATTACGAGCTCTGGCGCTTTCCCCTGAACGGCACGGCGGAACGGCTCGCGCCGGTCAAGACCTCTCCTGATGCCCCGCGCAGCACCTGGCACTCCACGCTCGATGCCTCGGCCTCGCCGGATGGACGCTGGCTCTACTATGCGCGCCGGGTGGGCGGGCTCGAATTTGACGTTCCCACGCGCTGGACGATCGTGCGCCGCGATTTGCAGACCGGCGAAGAGGACACGATCATCGCGGGCCCTTCCGGGCGGGGAACCGGGGAAGATGCCTATTTTGCGCCGCGCGCGGCGCCGGACGGCAGGCACCTGGCCTACGTGACCCGCCGGGAGGGCACCTCGATGCTGCGCCTGCGGGACCTTTCGACGGGCGAGGATCGAGCGCTTGGCACGACGCAGCTCGATGCCATGCAGGCCTCCTCGTGGCAGGGCATGGTGCCGGGTATGGCATTCACCCCCGATGCCTCGGCCGTGCTTCTCAGCCGGGATGGGCGGTTCGTCCGCCAGCCCACAGATGGCAGCGCCGCACGCGTCCTGACGCGCACGATCGATGCACGCATCGCGCTGGCCCCATCCAACCGCTTTGCCATTCACGAGCCGACAGGCCCGGTCGAATCCAGGCTGGCGATGGAGCCGATGACCTCGCCCGATGGCACGCACATCGCCTTCGCCGCCCTTGGCGGGCTCTGGGTGCAGGAGCTTGGTGGCGGTGCGGCACGGCGCCTGCCCATCGACCTCGACCTGCCGAGCGAGCCCGCCTGGAGCCCGGATGGCACGCGCCTTGTCTTCGTGACCTGGTCCGAAGCCGAAGGTGGAGCGGTCTGGACGTCGTCCGCCGACGGTTCGGGCGCGCGCAAGCTGGATGTGGTCCCGGCCTATTACCGGGCCCCGGTCTTCACGCCCGATGGCCGCCGGATCCTGGTCTTGCGCTCCGCGACCGACCAGCGCCGACAGAACTATTTCGAGATCGGCATGGAACGCGAAGGCGACCTTGTCGCCCTTGATCCCACGAGCGGTGCAGACCAGATCATCGCGCACGGCAACTTCGGCGGGCATGCGCAGTTCACGCAGGAGGCCGGGGCCGCCTTTTACTATACGGGGAGCGCGCTCGAGCGCGTGGATCTTGCCACGGGAGCAACTGCGCCGGTCGCCAGAGTGACCGGACCATCGTACTACTTCATGGAGGGAAATTCCCCGGTCGACGACATGCGCATCAGCCCTGACGGGACAACGCTGGCCGCGACCATCGGTGACAGGCTCTACGTCCTGCCGCGCCCGGCCGCCCCCGCGCACGCGGTCGACCTCACGGCAAAGGACAGTCCGGCCCGGGCGCTTGCCGGGTCGGGGGCGGACTGGTTCGAGTGGACGGGACCGCATCGGCTGGATGCAGTGCTGGGGACCAGGTGGACCCGTCATGACATCAGCGCAGGCACGCCATCTGCCGAAATGCGCCTCGTCGCCCGGCTGCCGCGGGCCAAGCCGGAAGGCTCGCTCCTCCTGCGCGGGGCAAGGGTCCTGACAATGGCGGACGGTGACCGGGTGATCGAGAATGCCGATGTCCTGGTGACGGGGGATCGCATTGCCGCCGTGGGGCCGGGCGGCACGCTCGATGTGCCTGCCGGGACCAGCGTGCGCGACGTGACCGGAAAGACGATCCTGCCCGGCTTCATCGATGTTCACGATCATATCGGCGAGATCCGCCGCACCAACTGGGCCAGCGAATCCTGGGGCCTGCGCGCGCGGCTGGCCTACGGGGTGACGACCAGTTTCGATCCCTCCACACTCACGATCGACCACATGGGATACCAGGGGATGGTCGATGCCGGGCTGCTGCTGGCGCCGCGCCTGCGTTCAACGGGTACGGCGGTCTTTTCCAAAGTCCGCATAGGCTCGCTCGACGATGCCCAGCGCGTGCTGGAGCGCTATTCGGACGGCTATCGCATCTCCAATCTCAAGGAGTACCGCACAGGCGATCGCGAAGTGCGCCAGTGGGTGGCAATGGCCGCGCGCGAGCAGCATCTCCTCGCCACGACCGAGGGGGCGCTCGCACTCAAGCTGGATCTGACGCAGATCCTCGATGGCTATGCCGGCAACGAACACGCGCTGGCCGCCCCGCCCCTGGGGGACGACCTCATCGCGGTGATGAAGGCGATGGGCACAAGCTACGACACCACGCTTTCGATCACCAATTCGGGAGGCCCGGCGCTGGACTGGTTCATCGCCCACGAGGACCCCGTGGTCGATGCCAGGATCCGCCACTACTGGCCGGGCAACGCGATCCGCCAGAGGCTTACGCTGAGCCGGACGTTCCAGCCCCTTTCGCGCGAGCGCTTCCCGGTGATCGCGCAGGACCTGGTCCGCCTTGCCAAGGCCGGCGTGCTGGTCGGCATCGGCTCGCACGGAGAAATGCCGGGGATCGGCTATCACTGGGAAATGGAAGCCCATGTGCTGGGCGGAATGAGCCCGCAGGCCGTGCTGCACGCAGCGACGGCGGGCTCGGCGCAGACCATCGGTCGCCTTTCCGATCTGGGCACGATCGAGCCGGGCAAGCTGGCCGATCTTCTCGTGCTCGGCGCCGATCCGCGCTCGGACATTGCCAAGCGCGCGCCATCACTTCGGTCATGCGGGGCGGCTTCCTCTATGATGCGGCGAACCTGCAGGAGATCTGGCCCCGCTCCGGCCCGGTTCCGCGGCCCTGGTTCGAGGGCATGGATACCGAGAACTGGCTGGCGACCCCGATGCCTTCGGCCCACACGCACCACTGACCCGGTTCGCGAGCCGCTCTCTTCCCTTCGGCCGGGGCGCCCCGCTCCTGTTCACTGCATGAAAGCACACCGCGCCAGGTCTTCGTAGGGGTGGATTTGCGCCTATGCTTGGCCTGCCCCCACGCCTTTTGCGGGGTGGATTTCGCGAGGGTCGAACCAGCATGCCAACTGCGCGCCGCACATCCCAACGCCTGGTCGCCCGACGGCCCATCGTGTTCGCTCTTGCGGCGGCCCTGGCACTAGCCCCCATGGCCCCGGCCGCGAGCGCGCCGGAGGAGGCGCCGCTGGCGACCAACCCAGCGCGACAGATCACAGGCTACCCTGCCCTTTACGGGATTGCCGGCACCAAGGACCGGACAGGGCTCCCCCTGGCGGATGCCGCCACCCGCGCGCTCGCCGCCACGCGCTATTGCGCGGCCATCGACTACGCCGCGCACACCGATTCCGATGCCCTGCTGGTCTGGCGGGACGGGCAACTCGAACTCGCCCACGATTTTGCCCCGCACACCGCGAACGCACGCAGCTGGTCCGCCTCGATGGCCAAGACGCTCACCGCCCTGGCTCTGGGCATCGCCATCGAAGAAGGGGCGATCGCCTCTGTCGACACCCCGGTGTCCGAGGTCCTGACCGAGTGGGACGATACGGCCCACCGTGCAATTACCTACCGACACCTGCTCGAGATGACGAGCGGACTGGACCATCCCGCACCGGGAAGCGCGGGAGCAAGCGCGCTCGTCGGCGGCGAGGACGCAATGGCCGCCGCCCTCGCGCTGCCGGTGGTCAACCCGCCGGGGTCCACCTTCGATTACCATACCGTCAACGTCACCTTGCTGATCGAGGCGATCCACCGGGCGAGCGCAGAGCCCTTTGCCCGCTTCGTCTCCACCCGTCTGTGGCAACCGCTTGGCGCGGCCGACGCGCTGATCGCGGGCGATGCCAGCGGGCACGCCACGCCCTCCATCTACGCCCGCGCCCGTGACTGGATGCGCCTTGGCCTCCTCATCAAGGAGCGGGGAATGTGGCAAGGCAAGCGCCTCGTTCCCACCGGCTGGATCAATGCTATGACCAGGCCGAGCCCGCGCAACGCCAACTATGGCTGGCTGACCTGGCTTGGCTCTCCCGAAGGCGAGGGGCGCTCCTATGGCCCCTATGTCGCATTCCAGGCCCGCCATTCGGCCCCCTTTGTCGCCAAGGACATGGTCTATCTCGACGGATTTGGCGGCCAGCGCGTCTACATTTCGCGCGAGGCGGATACGGTCATCGTGCGCACCGGCGGGATGTATGTGAACTGGGACGATGCGGCCCTGCCCAATGCCATTCTGGGCTCTGGCACGCCCTGCCCCGCCAAGGCAGCATCTCAAAATAAAGATACATCCAATCTAAAATAATCATAATCAAAATAGACCAGAATACTCATTATTACCCACAATACTTCTTGCCGACAAAGACTCCTTGTGCAAAATCTAGGCAAGATAATGATCGCAATGCAGAAAGACGTTGGTCGTGTCCTCATCTGCCGTAAATAGCCGACTCCACGTCCTCAACTGCATTCGCCGTCACAAGGCCATCTCGCGTGTCGAGCTTGTCACGGAGAGCGGACTTTCGGCAGGGTCCATTTCGAACATCACCCGCGAACTCGTAGACCATGGCATCGTACGCGAGATCCGCGAACCCGCCGAAGGCCGGGGGCGTCCGCGTCTCGCGCTCTCGATCAATTCCGAAGCCGCAACGATGGCCGGCATGCTGCTCTATCCCTCCGGTTGCCTGCACGTACAGATCACCAATCTCATGGGGGACGTCCTCGCGGAGGCAGACTATCCCCTGCCCCCCGCGCTGGCCGGAGGCGCGCTGGCCGATACCCTCGCCGAGTGCCTGCGCAGCACGGTGGCAAACCTGCGCTGGGACTTGCCGCGCCCGCATGCCGCAGGCGTCGGCTTCTTCGGAACGGTTCAGGCGGCCGCCGGTATTCTGCACTGGCTCCCCCCTGCCATCCCGCAGGCGGTGCCCATACAGGACATGCTGGAGCGCCGCCTCGGCATTCCCGTCTTCATCGACAATCAGGCCAACGTGATCGCCCGCGCGGAATGCTGGCGCACCCCGGAAGAGGGCATCGGTCTTCGCCATTTCCTACAGGTCGGCCTCGACCTCAGCCTCGCGACCACGCGTGACGGGGCCGTGCTCATGGGCGGGCGCGGAGTGAACCCGGAGTTCGGCCACATGAAGACCAGCCTGGCCGAGGGCCTCCCGTGCTGGTGCGGTGGCAGCGGCTGTCTGGGCACGGTGGCCTCGGTTGGCGGCATCGCCCTTCGCGATGCGGCAATGGCCGCCCCCTCCCACGACGAAGTCCATGCGCTCGCGGCCCATTTCCCCGAGATCGCGCAGCGCGCTCGCGCCGGGGAGAACAAGGCGCGCGCCCTGTTCGAAGATGCCGGTACGGCGCTCGGCCTCTCGCTTGCCAACCTCGTCAACCTGTCCAATCCCGACGCGGTCCGGGTCATCGTCGAGGAACCAGCCTGGATCGAGCTGGCCGGTCCAGCCCTGACCCACGCCTTTTCCCAGAACCTGCTCAGCTTCCTGAGTGAAGACTTCCCCCTCACCTTGAGCCAGGACGACCGCTCGACCCATGGCCTGGGCGCCATCGCGCTGGTGGCCGAACGCCTGTTCCAGGACGAGCCCCTGCCCCACTGGAACTGAACGCCCTACCTCGACAACTCAGCAGTAGTCGAGCGTCAGGCTGGTCGTGCGCTTGAGCTGCTGCATGATGACGAACGTGCGCATGTTGTCGATGAGATCGCCGTCAAAGAGCTTGGCGTTCACGAACTCGCTGTACGACGCCAGATCGTGGGTGTGGACCTTGAGCATGAAGTCGATCTCGCCGGTCGTGTAGTCGCACGAAACCACTTCGGGCAGCGCCTCCACCCGCTCGCGAAAGGCGCTGACGATCTCGGTCGACTGCGAACGCAGCCGCACCGAGACATAGGCCGAGATACCCAGGTTCAGCTTCTCGGGATCGAGGATCGCCGCGGTGCGCTGGATGTACCCTTCCTCGCGCAGGCGCTGGAGGCGGCGCGAGCACTGCGAGGCCGAGAGGTGGATGCGAGCACTCAGTTCGCTGGGGCCCAGTTCCCCATTCAGCTGCAGGATTTCCAGGATACGCCGGTCAAAGGAATCGAGCCGCTCCTTGGCCATGGTTTCTCTCCCTTCCAGATCACGGTGCACGGGCCACAGGACGTGTGGCGCGAACGCGGCGGTTGCGCAGAACATGCATACAAACTCAACATTACGGCGATCTTGTGCATATTTCCAGAAAAACGCGCGCAATAGGCAACCCCAGCGCGCGCGCCTCCCGCTAGAAGCACGTTCTCCACCCCGCTTCACCAACAACCGGAATGTGACGTGCTCTTCGACCGCTTCGACCTGCAACCCGACGATCCCCTGCTTACCCTCATCGGTGAAGTGCGCGCCGATCAGCGCCACCACCGCCTCGATCTTTCGGTCGGTGTCTACCGCGATGAAGAGGGGCAGACGCCCGTCATGCAGGCGGTGAAGGCCGCCGAGGCACAGCTTGTCGTAGGGCAGGCGAGCAAGGCCTACCTCGGGCCCACAGGCGACGCAGACTTCTGCGCGCACATCGCCGATCTCGTACTGGGCGCGCACGCCGGCTGCCAGGTCGCGGGGCTGCAGAGCGTGGGCGGGACCGGCGCGCTGCGCCTTGCCGCGCGTCTGCTGGCGGTCAATCCGCGCCCCCACGGCGCCGGGCCCGCGACGATCTGGCTGGCGACGCCGACCTGGGGCAACCATGTGCCCGTCTTCGCAGGAGCCGGGCTTCGCATCCGCACCTTTGCGCATATCGATGCCCTGGGCACTGCGCTCGATTTCGCGGCCTGGATGGAGATGGCAGAGCGCGCAGAGCCGGGCGATGCCGTCCTGCTCCAGGGCTGCGGCCACAACCCCACGGGGATCGACTTCACGGCCCAGCAGTGGGCCACGCTCGCCGCGCGCATGGCCGACAAGGGCCTCTTTCCCCTCGTCGATCTGGCCTACCAGGGTTTCGGCCTCGGGCTGGAAGAGGACGCCGCCGGGGTGCGCACGCTCGTCGAACGCGTGCCCGAGACGCTGATCGCGGTCTCGTGCAACAAGACCTTCGGGCTCTACCGCGACCGGGTCGGTGCGCTGCTGATGACGGGCACGCAGGCCGCCCCGCTTGCCAAGGGCATGGCCATGGCCAAGGCGCTGGCGCGCGGCGAGTACTCGATGCCGCCCGACCACGGCGCGGCGGTCGTGCGCACGGTCCTGGAGAGCGCGGAACTGACCGCCCTGTGGTCGGACGAACTGGACGCCATGCGCACGCGCCTGATCCAGACACGCGCGGCCATTGCCGAACATCCCCTTGCGAGCGAACTCGGCCTCACCGGCCTTGTCGACCAGAAGGGCATGTTCTGCCTGCTCGGCGCCGGTCACCGGGTCGTGCAGCGCCTCAAGGATGAGAGCGCGATCTACGTCGCGCCCGATGGCCGCGTGAACCTTGCAGGACTGCCGCTTGCGCGCGTCGACGATTTCGTCACCGGCCTTGCCGCCGCGTGCCGCGCTGCGCAAGCCGAGCCGGAGATGGCGCTGTGAGCCGCCCGCTGCGCACCTGCATCTTCGGTGGCGGCGCGGTCGGCTCGCTTGTCGCGGCTCGTCTCCAGAGCGCGGGCAAGGCCCCGACCGTGATCGCGCGCGGGAGCCGCCTCGAGCAGTTGGAACGTCAGGGCATCACTTTTGCCGATCCGGCCTGCGCGCCCATCCCGGTCACCGCGCTCGACGCGCAGACGGCCGCGATGGAGGGGGGCTGGGACGTCGTCTTCCTCGCGCTCAAGGCGCAGGCCATTGCCGCCTCGCTGGAGGAGATCCGCCCGCTCATCGGCCCCGCCACGCGCATCGTTCCGCTCGTGAACGGCGTACCCTGGTGGTATTTCCAGCCCGAGACCGCGCGCGCCGTGCGCAGTGTCGATCCGGCAGGCGCGCTGGTGGACGCCTTCGATCCCGCGCGCATCATCGGCGCGGTCGTCTACGTTGGCTGCTCGCTCGACAGCGTGAGCGGCGACCTCACGTCGAACGGCCGTGAGCGCCTGGTGCTCGGCAGCATCGCGGATGCGCATGCACAGACCGAGACGCTTCTTGCCGCCCTGTTCGAGGGCTGTGCGATCGCCATCCAGCCGATCCGCGAGATCCGCCGCGAGGTCTGGTCCAAGGTCGCGCTCAACCTCGCCAGCAACCCGCTCTCGGTGGTCGCCAATGCAACCGTGGGCGAACAGTTCACCTCGCCACATCTCGCCCGCATCACGATCCCGATGCTGGAGGAGTGCATTGCGCTTGCCCGCGCGCTCGGCGTCGAGCCCAGCCTGACGCTCGAGGAAATGGTCGCCATCGGGCGGCGCATGGGCGCCTATTACACCTCGATGGCGCAGGACTATGCGCGCGGGGCGGAACTCGAAATGGGCGCGATTGCCCACTCGGCCCTCGAACTCGCGGCCGAGGAAGGCGTGGCAATGGACACCACCCGGACCGTTGCCGACATCTGCGGCTTCCTCTCCGAGCGCGAACTGGCCCGCGCCTGAGCAGCTCCCGCACCGACATGAGAAAGGCCCGCAGGAAGAGCGCTTCCTGCGGGCCTTTTTCGTATCAGATCACTTTGAAGCTCACTGCTGCGCAGCGGGGACCTCGGGCGGCGGGGGAGGCGTTTCGTCGGTCGCGCCCAGCTGCTTCCAGTTGAGCACCGCGTTGTAGAGCATGCGGAATTCGCCCCAGTTCTGCCAGCGCCAGACCGGGTTGGTCGCGAACATCAGGATGCGTCCCTCGCCCGAGGGCACGTTGATGATCGCCGCGTTGTCCTTGAGCTTGTCCCCATCGCGAATGAAGCCACTGAGGATGCTGCCCTTGCCGCCCGGATAGGTCATCAGGACGTCCGCCTTGAGGCGCTCGGGCACGTAGTAGGTCGTGCTCTGGGCCCAGCGCAGCGGCAGTTCACCTTGCGCCAGTTCGCCGCCCTGCACCTTGCCGCCCTTCAGTTCTCCAGCATAGCCGTAGAAGATCGGGCTTTGGGGCTTCACCACCTTGCCCTTCACGATCGGGCCGGGCGCGTAGAAGTTCGCCGGCGGAGCCTTGGTCGCGATCTCGCTGACAAAGCCGTACTCGATCGGCACCTCGCTGGCGCGGCCCGTGGTGATGAGCGTGCCGCCTGCGTCCACGAACTTCTTGAGTTCTGCGAGGCCCTCCAGCCCCATGCCGCCGCGGATGTCGGGCGAGGAGCCGTAGTCGCCCGAGAAGCGGTACTGGTCGGTCTTGGTGTAGGGCAGCGGCTTGCCCGTCATCGGGATGTCGAAGACGATGTCCTTGGTCGAGCGGCCCTGCTGGGGCAGGATGATGACGTCGTAGTCGGCGCGCAGGTTGCCCTGGCGGACACGCTCCTTGAACAGGAGGTCGTAGTCGATCTCCTGCTGGTCGAGCCCGTAGCGCAGCCAACCCACATCCTGCGTCGAGCCCCAGGTGCTGAAGACGCCGAGACGGGGCAGTTCGCTGGCGTGGGTCTGCGCCTTGTCGGCCGCGCTGCCGATCCCCACCGCGTCAAGCGCGAGGGTCTCAACCAGCGGCTTCAAGGTGTCATAGGCGCTGCCCGGAACGAGGAAGGAGCCTGCCGGAATGGTGGTGCCGCCTGACTTGAAGGCATCCTCGACGATCTCGACACCGTCCACGTCCGCCAACTTGTAGCGCAGCGTCGCCATGCCCACAGCGCCTGTATCGAGCACCGCATAGGTCTTCGCGCCCGATCCGGTGATCGAGCCGCGCGGGGTGTAGCTGTCCACCGCGCGCGTGGGCACCGAGAGGATCTCCTCGTCCGCGCTCTCCACGATCCTGGCGTGCGCCATCAGCCCCATGGTCCAGGCCGCGTCGTCGTAGGTGCCCACGTTCTCGTCGGGGTAGTTGTCCTGGACGCGCAGCAGGATCTTGGCGAGCCGGCCGTAGGGCTGGTCCAACTTCACGATCAGCGAGCCCGCCGGGTAGGTGCCCTCCTTCAGCTTCACCTCGCGCTCGGCCTGGCCGATCTCGATGCCCTGAAGCTGCAGGATGTCGGTCACGAACTTGACGCGCGTGGGATCGGCCTGGCCTGCGGGAATGATGAAGCCGTAGGGCGCTTCACCCGCGCCGACCTTGATGGCATCGCGGCTCTTCTTGTAGAAGTTCTCGAGGATTTCCTTCGGGAAGCGCGAGGTCATGTCGAGCGCGGTGAGGACGCCCGTCTCCATGAAGTTGGTGTTGTTACGCAGCGACCACATGACCTCCTTGTAGGGAGGATTGGGGCGGTACCACTTGCGCGTGGTCTGGTCGCGGCCAAGGCCCGAGGCCGGATCGGGCGCGACATGGCGGTACATCGTCGTTGCCCCGCCATTGCCGAAGGTCTCGTACATGCGCAGCATGCCGTTGTGGTTGGACGACATGAAGGCGAGGTAGCCCGGCGTCCAGGCATCGACGTAACCGTGCGTCCACACGCCCGGCATGCCGTACTTGGTGAGCTGCGCCATCTCGTAGTTGGAGAACCACGGCAGCTCGGCGAAGAGCAGCGGATCGAGGTCTGGATTCTGCGGCGCCATGCCCGAATAGATGTAGAGGAAGGGCACCGATTCATGCAGCTCGTGCATGATCGGAGGGTGCCATTCCAGGTACCACTTCATCAGTTCCTTGGCGCTCGTGTCCGACAGATTGATGTCGCGATTGTTGTCATGGTAGATATACTTGCCCCAGTACGGCGGGCCGCCCGGCTTGTTGCGGTCGTCGCGCTCGTCGATGAGGTTGCGGTAGTACCAGTCGACATAGCGGTCGCGCCCGTCCGCCTCGAGCACGGGGCTGAGCGAGACGATGACGTTGTCGCGGATGCGCTGGAAGGTCTCGCTGTCATCGGCGAGCAGGCGATAGGCCAGCTCCATGAGCATTTCGGGCGGGCCGGTCTCGGCGCTGTGGAGGCCTGCGGAGATGTGGTAGATCGGCGGCGTCTCGGCGATGACCGCCTTTGCTTCTTCTTCGGACACGCCGCGCGGGTCGGCCAGCTTGGCAAGGCCCAGGCGCGTGTTCTCGATGTCGGCCATGTTCTGCGCCGAAGAGATCATCACGATGATATTCTCGCGGCCCTCTTCGGTCTTGCCGATCTCGACGATCTTGACCCGGTCGGGCGCGGCCTGTGCCAGCGCGCGGTAGTAGCCCACGATTTGCTGGTAGTAGTGCAGCTTGTTGGGCGCACCAATGTGATCGCCCAGCACCTCCTTGGGCGAGGGAATCGTCGAGGAGACCGGCAGGTGATCGACCAGCGGGCTCATGAACTCGGGCTTTGTGGTCCAGGACTTCACCGCCGCAGCGTAATCGCTGTCCATGGCCGGTGTGCTACCAGCCTGCGCATGGATTTGCGCTGCACTGCACAGCAGCAGGGCGCCGAGCGCGCCCACGTGACTCTTGCGGAACATGAAGCCTCCTGTTGTCCCTGTCGTGCAGACGGTGGGCAGGCCGCCGGGAAGCGGCCGGGCCATGGCCCCGCGATCTGTCTGCACCCCCGGCGCGTATCCTTGGGCCGGATCGCCCTCAATGCAACCGGTTTTCACCCCGTTTCCCGAAACTTGTCCGCCTTCCGGACGCCGGACCACCTCAGATCGGGCGATTTCTCGCCTGATGAGGAGAAGCCATGTGCCCATGTGCGGCTCCATGCACGTTTGTTGCGTAAAACACCGTGATCGCAACACCCTGCAACATGTCGACACGCGATCATGCCCATATTTTATTGCGCCACCCCCTCTTCCATTCCGGCTTCAGCCGTGCAATCGGAACCAGCGATGTACGTCCTGTCATCATGGTTGCGGGGGCAAAGCCGCTTCAAGGGACAACATACATGGGCGGGGAGAGCGAAAGCGCCGGATGAGGGCGGCCGCACAGCGCTGTGCGGTCAACAGGTTTCGCGCGTGCAACAAAAGAAAGCGCGCGCCGAGGATTCAGGGGGAATACCGTGTTCACGAATACTACCACGACATTGTCGGCCCGCGCCATGGGCCGGAGCCTCTTCACTGCTGCCAGCCTGATCGCACTGGCCTGGGCACCGCAAGCCAGCGCCCAGGAGCAGGCCGCGACGAACGGCGACACCGTCGTCGGCGCCGACATCGTGGTGACCGCGCTCAAGCGTTCGACCTCGATCCAGGAAACGCCGATCTCGATCTCGGCCGTCACCGGCGAGACCATGGCCAACTCGGGCGTGCAGGACATCGCCGACCTGGCCGCAAGCGCGCCGGGCCTCAGCTTCGTGGACGGCGGCCCCTCGCAGCGCCGCGTCGTCATCCGCGGCATCCAGGCTCGGGCGAGCCGATGATCGGCACCTACTACGATGAGACGCCGGTGACCGGCATGATCGGCGCGGGCAACGACGCGGGTGGCTCGACGCCCGAACTCAAGCTCTTCGACGTCGAGCGCGTCGAGGTCCTGCGCGGCCCCCAGGGCACGCTCTACGGCGCAGGCTCGATGGGCGGCACCCTTCGCATCATCTACAACAAGCCCGACCTTACCGGCCTTGGCAGCGCGGTCGATGCCAGCCTTTCGAACACCCGCTACGGCGGCTGGAACTATGATGCCAGCGCCATGCTCAACGTGCCGCTCGCCACCGACAAGGTCGGCGTGCGCGTGGTCGGCTTCTACAAGCGCCAGGACGGTTACATCGACAACACCGCGCTCGGCATCGACGACATCAACGTCCTCAAGAGCTATGGCGGACGCCTGATGCTGCGCATGCAGCCGTCCGAGCGCTGGACCTTCGATGTCACCACCTTCCTCAACCGCACGCGCACCGACACGCCGCTGTGGACCCAGGAAGCGGGCAAGTTCAATTCCGACGCCTACACCCGCCAGCCGATCGTCGATGACACCGAGCTCTACTCGATCGCGTCGACCTACGAGCTCGACTTCGCGACGTTCGTGGCCTCGGGTTCGTACATGCACCGCGAACTGTCCTCGGCAAGCGACGTCTCGCGCTTCATGCAGGCCCAGCGCAGCGAAGGCCGCTGCGCCGCGCTCGTGGGCGGGGGCAGCCCGTGCAGCGACACCCAGCTTTCCGATTACTACGACTACGTCGACTGGCAGTCCTACTCGGTGCTCTATCCCCAGCAGGAAATGGACGCCTGGACCGGGGAGCTGCGCCTGAGCTCCAACACCACCGGCATCCTCGACTGGACCATCGGCGGCTTCTGGTCGGACCGCAGCATCGCGGTCTGGAACCCCCAGGTGAACACCGATCCCGCCTCGGGTGAGATCGTGCGTCCGCTGCAGGTCGTGACCGGGCGCCACATCGACGATTCGCTGACCCAGCTTGCAGGCTACGGCGAAGTGACGCTGCATCCCTTCGAAGGTGCGCAGCTGACCGGCGGTGCGCGCTACTTCCACTACGACAAGGACATCGTGGGCTACACCGATGTGCCCTCGATCCTCGTGGGTGCGCGCATCACCCCGCCCACTGCGGTGAATTCGACCGAGAACGGCTGGGTGTTCCGCTTCAACGGCTCGTACGAGTTCACGCCCGACGTGATGCTCTACGCCGAAGCCTCGCAGGGCTACCGCCCGGGCGGTGCGAACCAGGTGCTCGGCCTCGACGCCGCGCTCACCGGCTACAATTCGGACAGCCTCTGGAACTACGAGGTCGGTCTCAAGACCAGCTGGTTCAACCGCGCGGTGCTCTTCAACATCGATGCCTACTGGATCGACTGGAGCGACATGCAGGTCACCCAGCGCACGCCCAACGGCGCGTTCTCCTACCTCGGCAATGCGGGCAAGGCGACGGTCAAGGGCGTCGAGGCCGAAGTGAACGCGATGCTGCTCGATGGCCTCTCGCTTCAGGGCAACGTGACCTACACCGACGCAACCCTGGCCGAGGATCAGAACACCGGCGCGACGGCGACCTCGGGCCTCAAGGGCGACCGCATCCCTTACGTGCCCAAGTGGATGGGCGGCGCCTCGGCGCAGTACGACTGGTCGCTGACCGATAGCCTTGGCGGCATGGCCCGCGTCGATTTCAACTACGTGGGCGGTTCGTGGTCGGACTTCCGCCGCAACTACACCTTCGCGCGCGAGGTCGAGGACTATGCCTTGGTCAACGCGCGCCTGGGCGTGGAAGGCCCCGGCCAGTCGTGGGGGCCTACCTCTACGTGACCAATCTGCTCGACGCGACCGCGATCACCCGCGCCACCTCGAGCGCGATCGCGCAAGGGCGCACGCTGGTGAGCAGCGCCACCCCGCGCACCATCGGCGTCAACGTGCGCCAGAAGTTCTGATCCCAGACCTTTGGATTGGCGCGGCGGGGAGAGCTCCTTCTCCCCGCCGCCTTCCTCCTGCGACCAACCGGAGTTTTCCCACCCCCATGCGACCCACGCGTACCTCTCTTCTTTGTGCCCTTCCCTTCGTTGCCCTGGCCCTGGCCCCGCTTGGCCAGAGCGCACTGGCCCGCGACACCGTTGTCCACGCCGGCACCCTGTTCGATGGCGAGGCGACCCGTTCCAACGTCTCCATCGTCATTGCCGATGACCGCATCGTGGCGGTCGAGGACGGTTTCGTCACCCGCGAGGGCGCCGAAGTCATCGACCTTTCGGGGGAGACCGTGCTCCCCGGCTTCATCGACACCCACGACCACGTGACGATGGGCTACAGCGGCAAGAACCCGGTTGCCGAACGTGCGCAGAAGACCGACATCGACACCGCGCTGGAAGCAGTTGCCTACGCGCGCGCCACGCTGCTCGGCGGCTTCACCAGCATCCGCGACGTGGGCGGCGAGACATCCATCGTCGTCGGCCTCAAGAAGGCTATCGCCGCGGGCGAGATCGAAGGCCCGCGCATGTGGGTCTCGGGCTATCCGCTCGGCCCCACCGGCGGCCACGGCGACCCGCAGAACGGGATGAGCCCCGAGCTCGACTTCCATTCCGAAGGCCGTGTCATCGACGGGCCCATCGAAGCGCGCAAGATCGTGCGCGGCATGCACCGCGACGGGGTCAACCTCATCAAGATCATGCCCAGCGGCGGCGTCCTCTCGATCGGCGATGATCCCAACCACCAGACCATGACCGATGACGAGATCAAGGCCGTCGTCGACACCGCCCATAGCCTGGGCATCAAGGTCGCCGCGCACGCCCACGGCAAGACCGCGATCCTCCACGCATCCGAGCTGGGCGTCGATTCCATCGAGCACGGCTCCTTCGGCGATGCCGAGACCGACAAGGCGATGAAGGCCAACGGCACCTACCTCGTGCCCACGCTGCTCGTCGCCGAGACGGTGGTGCAGATCGCCAAGACCCACCCCGAGACGCTCAACCCCTCGGCCGCGGCCAAGGCGCTGGAAGTCGGCCCGATCGTGATGAGCAACCTGGGCCGTGCCTACAAGGCGGGCGTCAAGATCGCCTTCGGCACCGACCAGAGCCTGGCGCCCCACGGCACCAACGCCAAGGAGTTCGCCCTCCTCGTGCGGGCCGGGATGACCCCGCGCGACGCGATCCGCGCGGCCACCGTCAACGCCGCGGACCTCCTGGGTGCGAGCGACGTGGTCGGCTCTCTCACCCCCGGCCACTACGCCGACCTCGTTGCGGTCAAGGGCGATCCCTTCGCCGACATCACCCTGCTCGAGGACGTCGACTTCGTGATGAAGGGCGGCGATGTCGTGAAGGCAAACGGCAAGGCTAAAGAATCATAACCAATTGATTCAAGGGGTCATCACCCCTTGCCCCCATACCGGAGACCTCACCTTTCTCGGCCAACCTGGCGCGCGGAAGGTGAGGTCGCCGGTATGGGGAGCCCGAGGGCGATGGCCCTCGGAAATCTTCTTTTCCTTCTCCCTTTACATTGCGCAGGCAGCACGTTCGCGGATATGATGGACGCATCATGCACCGCGCCCTCACCCTTCTCCTGTCCGGCACCCGTGGAGGCCTCGCCTCTGCGCACCGGATCGCGGTGTTTGCACTGGTCGCGCTTGGCCTTGCGCTGTCGCCCGTCCTTTCGGGCACGGGAGAGGCCCACCACGCACCTTCGCACGCG
This sequence comes from Novosphingobium sp. MBES04, assembly GCF_000813185.1. NCBI lineage: Bacteria > Pseudomonadati > Pseudomonadota > Alphaproteobacteria > Sphingomonadales > Sphingomonadaceae > Novosphingobium > Novosphingobium sp. MBES04. The sequence continues at coordinate 734,234 of NZ_DF850488.1, forward strand.
ATGGACATGGCCCATACCGGCTGCGAGACCTCGGGTCACGGCGCGGGACATGACACCGGCCATGGGAAGGCCCCGCTCGCGAACCTGCACTGCATGGCCTCGTGCCTGGCGGCAACCGGGCTTGCCCTGCCCGACCTTCCCGCGCCCCCGGCGCTGCGCCCGCTCCACCGTGAGCGCCCGCAGCCGCGCGCGATGGCCGCGCTCGCCTCGCACGCCTCGCCGCTCGATCCCCCGCCTCCGCGGGCTGTCTGATCTTCGAAGTCCGCCCGCACCTGCGCGCCCGGACCTTGCCTTGCATTTCGAATTTCAGACCCGGCTCTGCCGGAAGGATACCCCATGTTTCAGACACCCCATGACCGGCGCGCGCTGCTTGCCGGCGCGCTGACCGCAGGCGGCGGCGCGGCGGCTTCGCTGCTCTTTCCCCACTGGGCTCGCGCCCAGACGCACCACCACCACGGCGCCCACACCGCGACCGGTGCCGCAACCGGCCCCACGACTGAAGGTGCACTGAGCGGTGAGCGCATCGCCCTCAATATTGCCCGTACGCCCTTCACGCTGGGCGGGCGCACCGCCAGCGCGACCACCGTCAACGGCACGGTGCCCGGCCCGCTCATCCGCCTGCGCGAAGGGCAGGACGTGGAGCTTGCCGTCACCAACCACCTCGATGTCGACAGCTCGATCCACTGGCACGGCATCCTGCTGCCCTTCCAGATGGACGGCGTGCCCGGTGTCACCTTCCCCGGCATCGCCCCGCACGAGACCTTCACTTACCGCTTTCCCGTGCGCCAGTCGGGCACCTACTGGTACCACAGCCATTCGGGCGGCCAGGAAGGGACCGGGCTGTTCGGCCCGCTGGTGATCGCCCCTGCCCATGGCGAGCGCGTGGAAACCGAGCGCGAGATGATCCTCATGCTCTCGGACTGGAGCTTCACGCCGCCCATGGAGATCTGGCGCAAGCTGAAGGCTCGCCCGGACTACTACAACTTCCAGCAGCAGGCCCTGTTCGAGAACCCCTCGGGCAAGCCCTGGACGCCCGAGCAGAAGCTCGCCTGGGGGCGCATGCGCATGTCGCCCATGGACATCGCCGACGTGACCGGCGCGACCTATACCTATCTCATCAACGGTCAGGGCCCCGATGCGAACTGGACCGGCTTGTTCCGCCCCGGTGAGCGGGTGCGCCTGCGCGTCATCAACGCTTCGGCCATGACCATCTTCAACCTGCGCATTCCCGGCCTCCCCTTCACCGTGATCGCGGCGGATGGCAGCGACGTCGCGCCGGTCGAGACCGACGAGATCCAGATCGGCGTCGCCGAGACCTACGACCTGGTCGTGACGCCGGACGAGCGTGCCTACTCGGTCATCGCGGAATCGAGCGACCGTTCGGGCTTTGCGCGCGCCACCTTGGCACCGCGTGCCGGGATGGTCGCGCCCGTCCCTACCTTACGCAAACCGCCGCGTCTCACCATGAAGGACATGGGGATGGGAGACATGGATGGAACGGACCATTCCGGCCACGACATGGCGGCCATGGACGGCATGGACCACGGCAATGGCGGGATGGAGATGAACCATTCGATGCGCGATCCCGCGACCGCGCCCGGCGTGGAACTGACACCCGGCGTCGACATGCTTGCCCCCATGCCCACCGACCGCACCGGCGAGCGGGGCCTGGGCCTTGACGACGTGGAGCACCGCGTGCTCGTCTACACCGACCTGCAAACGCCCGAAGACCGCGACGATCTCACACCGCCCACGCGCGAGATCGTGGTCCACCTCACCGGCAACATGGAACGCTACATGTGGTCCTTCGACGGGCGGCGTTTCTCCGAGATGGTCGAGCCGATCCGACTTGCCCACAACGAGCGCGTGCGCTTCACCCTCGTCAACGAGACGATGATGACGCACCCGATCCACCTGCACGGTTTCTTCTTCGATCTCGTCAACGGCGCGGGCAAGCGGCGGCCCCGCAAGCACACGGTGAGCGTGCTCCCCGCGGGCAAGGTCTCCTTCGACGTGACCGCCGATGCGCCGGGCGACTGGGCGTTTCACTGCCACCTCCTGCTGCACATGATGTCCGGCATGTTCAACGTCGTCACCGTGCGCCCGCTGGAAGGAGGTGCGGCATGACAAAGGCCCGTTTCCTGATCGGCGCCCTCACCGGCGCCCTGCTGATCCCGGCTCCCTTGCTGGCCCAGGACCATTCCGGTCATGATATGTCCGGTCATGATATGTCCGGTCATGACATGTCCAGCCACGCCATGGACCATTCGCAGCACGACGAGGGTATGGCGATGCCTTCCCACGAGGCGCATGACTCGCACGAGGCGCATGACTCGCACGACGCGCATCAGGGCCATGCCATGCCCATGGCCCCGGGCGCGCCATCGATGGCGCAGGACATTCCGCAAGGCCCGCCCCCGCCCGAGGCGTTCTCCGGGCCGGAGCATGCCGCCGATGCGTACTTCCCCGGCGAAGACATGGCCCACGCCCGGCACATGGTCCGGCACGAGATGGGCGGCATGGGCACCACCATCGTGATGCTCGACCGGCTGGAGGCGAAACTGGGCAAGGGCAGCGACGGCCTCTCATGGGAAGGCGCGCTGCGCACCGGCGGCGACATCGATCGGCTGTGGATCAAGAGCGAGGGCGAAGCGGCCTTTGGTGAGGGCATCGAGGACGCGGAAGTCGAAGTCCTGTGGGGCCACGCCATCGGCGCCTGGTTCGATCTTCAGGCCGGCGTGCGGCAGGAACTGGGCCCGGATCCCGACCGCACACAGGTGAGCCTGGGTGTCGAGGGGCTCGCGCCCTACATGTTCGACGTGTCCGCGCAGGCATTTCTGTCGACCAAGGGCGAACTGACCGCGCGCCTGGAGGCCGAGACCGACCAGCGCCTGACCCAGCGGCTGATCCTGCAACCGCGCGCCGAAGCGCTGTTCTCGGCCCAGCGGATCGCCGAGCGCGGCACCGGACGCGGGCTCACCTCGCTCGAGGCGGGCGTGCGCCTGCGCTACGAGTTCGCGCGCCAGTTCGCGCCCTACGTGGGCGTGGAATGGCAGAAGAAGTTTGGCTCCACCGCCGACTATGCCCGCGCGGTGGGAGACGATCCCGACCGGGTGGTTGCGGTCGCGGGCCTCAGGGCCTGGTTCTGAGACGATAGAACGGGCCGGTGCAGGCGCATCGGCCCCTTCCTGGCACCACTCCCGGAATCACTCCCAGAATCACTCTGGATGGGGCCGCGCGTGCGCGGCGAGGAAGGTCTGTGCCGCCAGTGTGGCCAGTTCCTCCAGCTGCGCCTCGCCCGGCTGCTCGGGCGCGCCCATCAAGAGGGCGTTCCAGGGCCCAGCCCGGCACAGCGCCACGAACTGCTGGGCAAGGAGCCGCGGGGGCCGCGCCGCGAGTTCGCCGCGCGCGATGCGCTCCTCCAGCCAGGCGGTCACCATGTCCTCCCCCTCTTTCTGCCCCTGCTCGAAGAAGATCTGGCCCAGCTTGGGAAAGCGTCCCGATTCCCCCACCGCCAGACGGTAGTGGGCAATGGCCTCGGGCATCACGAAGAAGCGGGTGAGCGCGCGCGCAAGCGCGAAGATGGTCTCGGCAAGGTCGGCCCGCGGATCGTCGAGCAGCGCCAGCACGGGCAGCCCATGCTCTTCGCTGACATCGCGCACGACCGCGCCGAACAGCTCTTCCTTGCTGGAGAAATAGCCGTAGAGGGTGCCCTTCGATCCTCCGACGAGCGCCGCGATGGTCGCCATCGAGGTCGCGCTGTAGCCCCCGTCCAGGAAGGCTGCGCGGGCAATCGCGACGATCTCCTCGCGCTTGCTCTGCGTCTTCTTTCGCACCGCGTCCTCCCCCTTTTCAGATACCATACGGTACGTTCGCAATAGGAGCGAACATCCTCCCTTCGCAAGACGCCCTGTCCCGCTAACGGCAGAGCCCGGCCCACACACGGCGGCGTGGACCGGGCCTCTCGCGTCCTAGAGGGACGTCGCGTCGTCCTGCGGCGACCAGCCACCGCCCAGCGCCTGGTAGAGCTGGATCTCGCCGGTCAGCTGCGCGAGGTGATCGACAAGGTACTGCTGCTGCGCGGAGAAGACCGTGCGCTGCGCATCGAGCACGACGAGGTAGTCGCGCACCCCGCCCCGGTAGGCCTTGTCGGCGAGGTCGAGATAGCCTTGCGAGGAAGCCACCTCGCGCTGCTGCGCCGCCAGCTGCCGCCCGAACGTCGCGCGTGCGGCAAGGCCATCGGAGACTTCACGAAAGGCCGTCTGGATCGACTTCTCGTAAGCCGCCACGCGCATGTCGCGGGTCAGTTCGGCGTAGCGCAAGTTGCCCTTCAGCCGCCCGCCGGTGAAGATCGGCAGGCTGATGTGCGGCAGAAACGACCAGGTCCCCTGCCCATTTCCGAACAGGCCCGAGACGCCGTCGCTGACCGTCCCGCCCGAGCCTGTCAGGGTCACCTGCGGGAAGAAGGCGGCGCGCGCCGCGCCGATGTCGGCGTTGGCCGCCATCAGCTGATGCTCCGCCTCCATGATGTCGGGGCGGCGCTGGAGGAGCGCGGCGGGAAGCCCGGCGGGCACGCGGGCGAGGATCGTGTCATCGGCAATGAAGCCTCTATCGAACCCTTCGGGCAGCGTGGTGCCGACCAGCAGGCGCAGCGCGTTGGTGTCGGTCGCCACAAGGCGCGTGCCGCGCTGCACTTCGGCCTGGGTCTGCGCCACCAGCGTTGCCGCCTGGCGCCGGTCCAGTTCGGTCGCCGTGCCAACTTCCACCCCCCGTTCGACAAGGCCGAGTGCCTCCTCGTAGTTGGAGAGCGTGCGCTGGCTGAGGTCGAGGCGCTGCCGGTCGATCTCCAGCGTCAGGAAGGCGATGGCGATGTTGGCGACGAGCGTGATCTGGCTTGCGCGGCGCGCCTGCTCGCTGGCGAGGTAGGTCTGCATGGCCTCGGAATTGAGGCTGCGGATGCGTCCGAACAGATCGAGTTCGTAGGACGTCGTGCCCACGTCCAGGCCATACTGTTCAAAGACATGGCCCTGCCCGGTCTGCGAGAGGTCGGCGGGCGAGCGCTGGAGCGATCCGTCCGCGCCCGCCTCCAGCGTCGGGAACAGGTCCGCGTGCTGGATCCGGTAACGCGCGCGATACGCCTGAACGTTGAGCACGGCCTGGCGCAGGTCGCGGTTGTTCTCAAGGCCAAGCCGGATGACCTCGCGCAAGGGGGCGGAGCGGTAGAACTCCTCCCAGCGCAGGGTCTTTTCCGCATCCTCTCCCAAGCCCGGTTCTCCGGCGGCGGCTTGCAGGTCCTGGGGCCAGTCCTGCGCCGCCGGAAGGTCCGGGCGTCGTACTTGGGGGTGAACGAACAGCCCGCGAGGGCACCTGCAAAGGTCAGGGCCAGAAGGCTGGTCAGGGGTGCCTTGCGCATGATCATGCCTCCTGTCCGGTATGCTCGGGGATATAGGGCGTGGGGCCCGAATGCGGCTTGGAGTAGTCCTGACGCGGCACCTTGAAGAGCTTCATCACGCCCACGAAGAAGGCTGGCACGAGGAAGATGACGAGGATCGTCGCCCCGATCATGCCGCCCACGACCGCCGTGCCGATGGCGACGTGCGATCCCGCACCTGCGCCCGAGGCGACCGCCAGCGGCAGCGTCCCCAGGATGAAGGCGAAGGAGGTCATCAGGATCGGACGCAGACGTTCCTTGGCAGCGTGGATGGCCGCCTCGACCAGCTCCATGCCCTGGTCGTAACCCTCGCGCGCGAACTCGACGATGAGGATCGAGTTCTTGGTGGCAAGGCCCACGGTGGTGAGCAGACCGACCTGGAAATAGATGTCGTTCTGCAGGCCACGCATCAGCGAGGCCGCCACCGCCCCCAGCACGCCCAGCGGCACCGCCAGGATCACCGCGACGGGGATCGCCGAGCTTTCATAAAGCGCGGCCAGGCACAGCAGCACCGCGACAATCGAGACCACATAGAGCTTGCCCGCCTGCCCGGACGACTGCTCCTGCTCGAAGGAGACCGAGGTCCATTCATGGCTGATGCCCTCGGGCAGTTCGTCGATGTAGCCTTCCATGATCGCCATCGCTTCGCCCGAACTGACGCCGCGCGCCGGTTCGCCCAGGATCTCGATCGATTCTACGCCATTGAAGCGTTCCAGCTTCTGCGCGCCGACCTTCCAGTCGATCCGCACAACGCCCGAGAGCGGGACCATCTGGCCCTGGTTGTTGCGCAGGTACCAGTAATCGAGGTCCTCGGGCTGCATGCGCTTGTCGATCTCACCCTGGATGAAGACGCGCTTGGTGCGCCCCGACCGGGTGAACTGGTTGACGTAGAGCTGGCCGAACGAGCCTTGCAGCGTCGTGTTGATCTCGGCCATCGAGACGCCCTGTGCCTCGGCCTTCTCGCGGTCGATCACGAAGTGGGCCTGGGGAATGTCGTCGAGGCCGTTAGGGCGCACGGCGACCAGACGCGGATCGCTGCGGGCCTTTTGCAGAAGCTGGTTGCGTGCCGCAATCAGCGCCTCATGGCCCAGGTGTCCGCGGTCCTCCAGTTCCAGGTCGAAGCCGCTGGCGTTGCCCAGTTCCATGACCGCAGGCGGCAGGAACGGGGTCACGGTCGCGCCCTTGTAGTCGTGGAAGTGCGCCATGGCCCGCTCGACCACCGCCATCGCGGTGTTCTCGGCGCCCTCGCGTGTCTCGAAGTCCTTGAGGCCCACGATGACGATGCCGGCATCCTGCGCGCGCCCGCCAAAGTTGAAGCCCATGACCGAAAGCACGCTGTTCACGGCCTCCTTCTCGTGGTCCTGGAAGTAGGCGCGAATGTCGTTGTTGACCTTCTCGGTCATCTCCGCGGTCGATCCGGGCTTGAGCTGGACCTGCACGAAGACGGTGCTCTGGTCCTCCTCGGGCATGAAGCCCGAGGGCAGGACCTGCAGCAGGTAGAGCGTGCCCGCGGTCAGCGCGACATAGACGATGGCCGCCGGACGCATGTGGCGCAGGACCCCTGCGACCCCGCCGCCATAGCGCGTCACCATGGCATCGTAGCGCGTATTGAAGCCGTGGAAGAAGCCCCCCTTCTTGGCCTTGGACGGGTCATGGGGTTTCAGGATCGTGGCGCACAGCGCCGGAGTGAAGGTGATCGCCACGAAGGCCGAAAGCAGCATCGAGGAGATGATGGTGATCGAGAACTGGCGATAGACCACGCCCGCCGAGCCGCCGAAGAAGGCCATCGGCAGGAACACCGTGGAGATGACAAGGGCGATGCCCACCAGCGCGCCGGTGATCTGGTCCATCGACTTGCGCGTGGCCTCGAGCGGGCTGAGATGCTCCTCGACCATGAGGCGCTCGACGTTCTCGACCACGACGATGGCGTCATCGACGAGGAGGCCAATGGCGAGCACCATCCCCAGCATGCTCAGGGTGTTGATGGTAAAGCCGAAGAAGCCGAGCACGGCGAAGGTGCCCAGGAGCACGACCGGCACCGCGATGGTGGGGATCAGCGTCGCGCGCACGTTCTGGAGGAAGAGGTACATCACGCCCACCACCAAAAGGATCGCGACGATCAGGGTCTCGACCACTTCCTCCAGCGAGAGCTTGACGACAGGCGTCGTGTCGTAGGGGAAATTGACCGTGAGGCCTTCCGGGAAATACTGCTCCAGCCGGGTCAGTTCGCTCTTGATCGCGGCGGCGACTTCCATCTGGTTGGCACCGGGCGCGAGGTTGATGCCGATCGCGGCGGTGTCGCTACCATTCATCAGGCCGCGCGGCTGCATGTTCTGACTGTTGAGTTCGACATCGGCTACGTCCTTGAGGCGCACCTGCGAGCCGTCGGTGTTGACCTTGAGGAGGACGTTGCGGAACTGTTCGGGATCGGTGAAACGCGTCGGACCGACCACGGTGGCGTCCAGCAACTGCCCCTTGCGCGCCGGCAAGCCGCCGATTTCGCCTGAAGAGACCTGCACGTTCTGGCTGGCAATCGCGTTCTGAACGTCGCTGATGGTGAGGCCATAGCTCTGCAGGCGTTCCGGCTTGACCCAGATGCGCATCGCATATTCGGACCCGAAGAGGATGTAGTCGCCCACGCCCGAGATACGCGCCAGCGGGTTGGTCACGTTCGAGGCGAGGTAGTCGCCGATGGCCGCGCGGTCCATCGAGTGGTCCTTCGAAGTGAAGGAGGCAACCAGCATGAAGTTGCGCGTGGCCTTGGTCACCGAGAGCCCCTGCGCGACCACTTCGGCGGGCAACATGGGCTGGGCAAGCGAGAGCTTGTTCTGGACCTGCACCTGCGCGATGTTCGGATCGGTGCCCTGGATGAAGGTCAGCACGATCTGCGCCGACCCATCGGCCTGCGCGTTGGCCGACATGTATTCCAGGCCATCGAGGCCGTACATCTGCTGCTCGATGGGCTGGATCACCGTATCGCGCACCGTTTCGGCCGAAGCGCCGGGATAGGTGACCGAGACCGTGATCGGGGGCGGCGCGATATTGGGATACTGCGCGATCGGCAGCGAGACCACGAAGATCGCGCCCACCAGCATGATGATGAGCGCGATGACCCATGCGAAGACGGGCCGGTCGATGAAATAGCGGGCCATGTCAGTGGGCCTCCGCGCTCGCCACGCGCTTGGCAGCGGCGCCGCCGGAGACCTCCTCGACCGCAACCTTGGCGCCGGGGCGCACGGCTTCGAGGCCGTTGGTGATCACCCGGTCCCCGGCATGGAGGCCCTGCGTGACAATCCAGGAATTGTCGCTCGATCCATCGAGGGTGACGTGGACCTCCTTGGCGCTGCCGTCCTTGGCCACCACGTAGACGAAGGGATCGGCGTGAAGGTCGCGCAAGATCGCGTTCTGGGGCACCAGGAAGGCACTGTGTGCGACCGAGGCGCGCACCTTGGCGCGCACGTACATGCCCGGCAGCAGCAGGTGTTCGGGATTGGGGAAGATCGCGCGCAGCGTGGTCATGCCCGTGCCCGGATCGACATTCACTTCGGAGAACGAAAGCTTGCCCTTGATTTCATAGGGCTTGCCGTCCTCCAGCGTGAGTTCGACCGGGATGTTCGCGCCGCTCCCCGCCGTGAGGTTCTTGTCGGTGAGGTGGCGGCGCAGGCGCAGGAGTTCATCGCTCGACTGCTGGATGTCGACGAAGATGGGATCGAGCTGCGTCACCGTGGTCAGCGCCACCGCCTGATCAGCCGAGACAAGCGCGCCCTCGGTCGTGAGCGAACGGCCGATGCGCCCGGTGATCGGAGAGGACAGGTGCGTGCGCTGCAGGTCGATGTGGGCGGCTTGCACTTCGGCCTCGGCCTGGTGCCAGGCGGCCACGGCATCGTCGCGCTGCTGGCGCGAGACGACCTTGTCGGCGACGAGATCCTCGTAGCGGCGGGCCAGATTGCGGGCCGAGGCCAGGTTCGCCACAGCGCGGTTGTAGGTCGCCTGATAGACCGAGGGATCGATCTGGTAGAGCGTCTGCCCCTTGGCGACATCCACGCCCTCGGTGAAGAAGCGGCGCTGCAGGATGCCGTTCACCTGCGGACGGATCTCGGCGACGCGATAGGCGCTGGTGCGCCCGGAGAAGTCCATGTCGCGCGGCAAGTCGCGCGGCTGCATGACCATGACATCGACCCGCGCGGGCTCGGGAGCCTTGGCTTCGGGTTCACCGGCGCAGGCGCCCAGCGTGAGGATCAGGGCCAGCGCAGCGCCACAGGCGGCGCCCCTGGTGCGCGAGCGCCGTGCGGATCGGGGGGCATTTCCCGCAAGCGGCGAAAACATGGACAACAACGGACACTCCATAACCGTACAGAACGGTCGGCCAGTGACCCCTCAGACACAATTCGTCAATATACCGCGCTGTACGGTTATTGCGTTCGATTGTGCAGGAATTGCAACGAGGGGCAGGCCCGAGAGGCCCCGGCGATCCCCTCCGGCGCGTCCCGCCCTCACCGCGCTTGCCTCGTGCAGACCGCGCGCATAGCACCAGCAGACGATGACACGCCCCGCTCTCCTCCTTGCCGCCCTCTTCGCCTCCAGCCTTGCGCCCGTTCAGGCCAGCGCCGCCCCGGCCTCCGAAACCGCGCGCTGGTCCGCTCACGCCCGGGACGTGACGATCACGCGCGACGACTGGGGCATCGCCCACGTCCACGGCACGACCGACGCCGATGCCGTCTTCGGCGCAATCTACGCACAGGCCGAGGACGACTTCGCGCGCATCGAGATGAACTACCTGACCGCGCTGGGCCGCGTTGCCGAGGCGGAAGGGGAAAGCGCGATCTGGCAGGACCTGCGCCAGCGCCTCTTCGTCGATCCCACCAGGCTCAAGGCCCAGTACAGCGAAAGTCCGGCTTGGCTGCGCGCGCTGATGGACGCCTGGGCGGACGGGCTCAACTACTACCTTGCCACCCACCCCGAGGTACGCCCCCGCGTCCTGACCCGGTTCGAGCCGTGGATGGCGCTCTCCTTTACCGAAGGCAGCATCGGCGGCGACATCGAGCGGTCGATCCCGCTCAGCCAGCTCCAGGCCTTCTATGAAAAGCGCGAGATTGCGCTGACCGCGCTGGAGACGGGCGCGGCCCCGCGCGAACCGAGCGGCTCCAACGGTATCGCCATTGCGCCAGGCCACACGAAGAACGGCCACGCGCTCCTCCTCATCAATCCGCACACCAGCTTCTACTTCCGCTCCGAATTGCAGATGACGAGCGAGGAAGGCCTCAACGCCTATGGCGCCAGCACCTGGGGCCAGTTCTTCATCTACCAGGGCTTCAACACCAGGACCGGCTGGATGCACACCTCCTCGGGCGTCGACAACATCGACAGCTTCGCCGAGACCGTGGTCGAGAAGGACGGCGCGCACTTCACCCGCTATGGGGACGAACTGCGCCCGGTGACAGAGGAAAGCCTCACCCTCGCCTACCGCCGCGAGGACGGAACGAAGGGCACGCGCACTTTCCCGGTCTACCGCACCCACCACGGGCCCGTCGTTGCCGACCACGGCGGCAAATGGATCGCGCAGGCGCTCATGTGGAAGCCGATCCTAGCGCTGGAACAGTCCTGGCTGCGCACCAAGACCGAGGATCTGGCCAGCTACTTGGACGTAGCCGAGCGGCGCGCCAATTCCTCGAACGACACGATCTTTGCCGATAGCAAGGGTGAGATCGCCTATCTCCACCCCCAGTTCGTGCCCGTGCGCGACGACACATTCGACTATACCGAGGTCGTCGACGGAGCCGATCCCGCGACCGATTGGCAGGGCCTCCACACGCTGGAGAGCCTGCCCAGCGCCATCGACCCCGGTGTAGGCTGGGTCCACAACACCAACGACTGGCCCTGGGACGCGGCAGGCCCGGACAGCCCCAGGCCGGAAGACTTCCCGAAGTACATGGACCAGTTCGGTCCCAACTACCGCGGCGTCCATGCCGATGCGGTGCTGGACGGACGCGCCGACTTCACGCTGGAAACGCTGGTCGGGGCGGCCTTTGACAGCCACCTGCCCGCCTTCGCGATGCTGATCCCGCAGCTGCTGGCCGACTACGACGCCCTTCCCGAAGAGGATCCCCGCCGCGCCGCGCTGGCCGAGCCGATCTCGCTCCTTCGCCGCTGGGACCACCGCTGGGGCTATGCCTCACAGGCAACCTCGCTAGCGGTCGTCTGGGGGGACACCCTGGGCGCGACGTACCGCGCCCAAGCCAAGGCCGCGCACCTGCAACTGCCCGACTACATCGCCCGCGACCTCGATGCCGACACGCGGCTGGCCGCGCTGGAGGACACCGTAGTACGCCTCACCCGTGACTTTGGCACCTGGCGCGTGGCCTGGGGCGACATCAACCGCTTCCAGCGCCTCGACAACACGCTCACGCCCCACTTCGACGATGATGCGCCCAGCCTTCCGGTGCCCTTCACCTCGGCCGTGTGGGGTTCGCTCGCGTCCTTTGGCGCGAAGCCTTACCCCAACACGGCCAAGTACTATGGCACGAGCGGCAACAGCTTCGTCGCCGTGGTCGAATTCGGCCCGAAGGTCCGCGCGCTCGCCGTCACGGCGGGCGGCGAAAGCGGCGATCCGGCCTCGCCGCACTTCGCCGACCAGGCCGAACTCTATGCCCAAGGCGCCTTGCGCCCCGTCTACTTCTACCCCGAGGAACTCACCGGCCATGTCGAGAAACGCTACCACCCGGGCGGCTGAGCGTGGGGCGCTGCACCACGGCTTCGCCCGCCTCCTTGCCGCCATGCTCGGTCTTGTCGGCATGACGCTCGCGCTTGGCGCCCATGCCCAGGAGCCGGTGCGCCTGAACGTCTACGCCATTCCCTCCGCCGCGATCGAAAAGGCCGTCACGAAGGCGAGCGCGGATCTTGCCGCGCGCGGCATGACCAGCTTCCAGGCGCGGGGGCACGCGGTGCACGCAACGCTTTACCTGACGCAGTACCCACAAGGCTCGGAAGAGCGGCTGATCGCCGCCATCGCCGCGCTCGCCCGCGAGCAGACGCGCATCCCGCTTGTCATCTCGGGAGCCGAGCGCACACCCTCGGACTGGCTGTTCCTGACTCTGGAGCGCAGCGCCGCACTCCAGCGCCTCGCCGACCTCGTCACGCGCGCGGCCGAACCCTTGCGCGACCACGCAGTGGAGCCGCCCGAATGGATGGAGGCCTATCCCGACAAACTGCCCGTCTTCGAGCGCTACGGATCACCCAACGTCTTTGCCCAGTTCGATCCGCACCTGACCCTGCTTGCCCGCGAGACGAGCCCCGAGCTCGATACCTTCATGGCGCAGGCGAAGGCCGATCCCCCGCACGCAGAGGGAATGGTCGAGGGGATCGGCATCGGCCGGGTCGATGCAGACGGACAGATCGTGGAGACCCTCGCCGAATTCCGCTTCCCGCGCTGAAGGCGGCGGATCAGTCGGCCTCGGCAGGCGGCTCGCAGGTAAAGCTTTCCGCGCGTTTCGGATCGCCGCCCTGGTAGGCCGCGTGCGCGGGATAGGGACATAGGGGCCTGCTCTCACGCACCTCGTCCTCCCCCTCTCGCTTGCGAAAGGCGGTCACGGCCTCGGGCGCCTTGCCCTCTTCCACGAAGGCGACGATTGCGGAGAGGAGATCGAACTCCTCGAAGCTGTTGCCGCCCGAGCAGTGCAGCATTCCGGGCACCATGTAGAACCGGCTTGCCTGCGTGAAGGCGGCACCGTTCGCCTCGGCCGCGCGCTGATAATAGTCCCAGGTCGCAAAGGGCGAGAACCAGAAGTCCGAGACGCCGTGGTAGAACAGGATCTTGCCCCCGCGGCCCAGATAGGTGCTGAGATTGGTCCAGTAGTTGGTGTCGGTCAGGCGCTGCCAGGCGGTGTTGCGGATCGCGTGGATGCGCGCATCAAGGTCGATCTTCGTCGCGCGGTTGGGCGGGCCGAAGGGGCCAGGAAGTCCGGTCGGCAGATAGCCCATCGGGCTTGCCACGATGCCGGTATCGGCCGCCATGCGCGCGTAGAGCGGATAGCCCGCGCTGTCCTTCGGCCCCGCCAGACCCAGTTCCAGCGCGCGCACCTGCCCAGCCGAAAGACATCCCTCGCCCGGCGCCTCCTCGCAGCCGATACGGGCCGGTTGGAAGCGGCACTGCGCGACGTTCTCCACCATGCCGTCCTTGAGGCCATCCAGGCCATCGCACTGGTTGAGGATACCCGCCAGGATCGCCTTGCGATTGGCGTCGGTCAGGACCTGGCTGAGGATGGGCAGGCCATCTTCGTCCTGGGGCGCGGCCTGGTTGAACAGGACCTGGGTATATTCGACCCCGAGGTTCGAATCCGCCGAACGCATCGCCGGAGCTCCGACCACGATGCCGTCGAACAGTTCGGGATAGCGCTGGAAGGCGAGCATGCCCTCGCGCCCGCCCGTCGAGCAGCCGGTCATGTAGCTGTGCGCGATGGGCGTGCCGTAATAGCGTGTCGCGATCGCCTTGCCGAGCAGCGCGACCCGTTCCACCGAAGCCTCCGCAAAGTCGAGCGCAGCCCGCTGGTCGGCCAGGAAGCTGTCGTCGAAGACAGCGCCCTTGTGCCCGCTATCGTGGCTGATGACGGCAAAGCCGCGCGCCAGTGCCGGCGTGCCATCGCTCGCGACAGGCCCCACCGGAGGCTTCACACTGCCGTTGAGCCCGCCGCCGCCCTGGAGCAGGAAGCGCCCCGTCCAGTCATCGGGCAGCGCCATGGCAAAGCCGATGCCGTAGTCCTTGCCATCGGCGCCCTTGCGCGTGTTGACGATGCCTTCGATCCGGCAGTGGGCGGGCAGCGCAGACATGCGCGGCGTGCCTTGCGCGTCACCGGCCGCCGCAGGGGTCACGTCCAGATGCACGACCCGAGTCAGGGTGACATCCTCTCCGAAACGCTCGTGCGCGATGCGTGTGCAGCGCGCTTCATCCGCCTTGGACGCGGCCCCTTCCGCCCTGGCCAGGGCCGGTGTTGCGATCCCCGCGCACAGCAGCGCGGTCAGCCCGAATATGGCACGTGACATGTCTCTCTCCCCCGAAATCTGTCGCCCCGCGCCCTTCAGGACGCCACCTTACCACCTGTTATGATAGGCGAGGCGCGCACGGGTCAAGCGTCCGATCCGTCTACCTGCAAGCGGCCTTCCCGCGCCCCTGTAGCTGTCACGCCTGCAACAGGCGCGCCGAGAGCGGATAGCCCCATTCCTGGAACAGGGAGGCGAATGTCCGCAGGAGCGTGGCGAACTGGGGCGAAGCCTCGCCGGGACGGTGATAAAGAATGATCGGGGACACGGCCCGCGGCTGCACCGGGCGACAGATAACCTCGGGATGGGCCAGCCACTGCGAGGAAGCCGGTATGAGGCAGGCCCCGACCCCGGCCGAGACCATGATGAGCGCCGTCTCCAGTTCGCGCACCTCGATCACCTCCTCAGGAGCCAGGCCGGAATCGCGAAAGACGGACAGGACCACGTCGGCGTGGCTGGGCCGTGGCTCACGGGGATAGAGCAGCAGGGGCATGCGCGCCAGACGGTCGAGGCCAATGGGCTCGTTCGCAGGTCCCGCCCCCGGTGGCAGCGCGGCGACAAGGCGTTCTTCGCGCAGCACTTCGCGCTCGATGGCAGGATCATCGATGCGCACGCGCCCCAGTCCCGCATCGATCCGACCTTCCTTCAGGGCCGCGATCTGCTCGGAACTGCTCATTTCGGTGAGGACCAGGTCCGTACCCGGGTCCTGCGTGCGGAAGCGCCGCACGATCTGCGGGAGGCGGACGTAGAACTCGGACGGTTGCACCCCCAGCGTGAAGCGCGGCCGCTCCGCCTTGATGAAGCGCTCCATCGCCCGCTCCATGGTATCGTGCCGCTCCAGCACCTGAAGGGCGTGGGCGTAGAACAGCTGGCCTGCGGGGGTCAGCGTGAGCGGGCGCGAGGAACGCTCGATCAACTTCGTGCCAAGCTCTTCCTCGATTTCCTGGATACGGCGGCTCAACGGGGGCTGCGCGATGTTGAGACGCGCCGCCGCGCGGGTGAAGCTCTGCTCGGAGGCAACCGCCACGAAATAACGCAAACGCCGAATGTCCGCCATGGTTCCTCTCTTTGCGCCCCGACGCCCGATATACCAAACTGATATGTGAGGGAACCTATATGGTCTTTGCATCCTCGGGGAGAAAACTTACCTCCGGCTCCATTCAGGTCGCCAATACGCGATAAAAAACAAGAGAACGGAGATGGGCATGACGAAGACCAGCGCGCAGGACGCAGCCGGATTTCTCCCCGAAAAGTATCTTTCCGGTATGTTCTACGGCAATGGCTGGACCGCCGGCGAGGACACCACGCAGGCGATCGAGCCCGCGACCGGCAAGGAATTGGGCCAGATCGCGCTTGCCAACGCCGAAGACGTTGCCGAAGCGGCCAAGTCCGCGCGCCGCACCCAGCGCGAATGGGCCGCCCTCACCCCCGACGCTCGCGCCGAGGTGTTCCTGAAGGCGCTTTCCATCGGCCAGACGCACTTTGAAGATATCGTCACCTGGCTGGTCCGCGAAAGCGGCTCAGCCCGTGCCAAGGGGCCTTCGAGCTGACTGTCACGCTGAAGTCCATCCAACTTGCCGCCGCGATGCCCCACCAGGCGCAGGGCCTCGTCCTGCCCACCACGCCCGGGCGCATCAACATGGCGCGGCGCCGCCCGATTGGCGTTGTGGGCATCATCTCCCCCTTCAACTTCCCGCTCTACCTCGCCATGCGCGCGGTCGCGCCCGCGCTGGCCGTCGGCAATGCGGTGATCCTCAAGCCCGACCCGCGCACCGCGATCTGCGGCGGCCTTGTCATTGCGCGCCTGTTCGAACTGGCGGGCCTGCCCTCCGGCCTCCTGCACGTCCTTCCCGGCGGCAGCGAAGCGGGCGAAGCGCTGTGCTCGGACCCCGAGGTCGGCATGATCCAGTTCACCGGCTCGACCGGCGCGGGCCGCATGGTCGGCCAGAACGCGAGCCGCCATCTCAAGAAGGTCAGCCTGGAACTGGGCGGCAAGAACTCGATCATCGTGCTCGACGACGCCGATATCGACCTTGCACTTCGCAACGTCGCCTGGGGCGTGTTCCTGCACCAGGGGCAGATCTGCATGTCGGCGGGCCGTGTGCTCGTCCACGAAGCGATTGCCGAGGACTTCGTGAAGGCCCTGGGCGAGAAGGCCGCAGCACTCCCGATGGGCGACCCCACCGACGAGAACGTCGCCATCGGCCCGCTGATCAACCAGCGCCAGGCCGACCACGTCGCCAAGGTCGTCCAGGAAAGCCTCGATGCGGGCGCCACGCTGGTCACGGGCGGCCAGGGTGAGAAGCTGTTCTACACGCCCACCGTCCTTGCAGGCGTCACCCCCGAGATGAGCGCCTTTCGCGAAGAGATCTTCGGGCCCGTTGCGGTCGTCACCACCTTTGCCGACGATGCCGAGGCGGTGAAGCTTGCCAACCAGACCGAGTATGGCCTCTCGGCCGCGATCCAGTCGCGCAATGTGTCGCGGGCCATGGCGATCGGCGAGCAGCTCCAGACCGGCCTCCTCCACATCAACGACCAGACGGTCAACGACGAGGTGGTCAATCCCTTTGGCGGGGTCGGCGCCTCGGGCAACGGCAGCGCCATCGGCGGCCCGGCGAACTGGGAAGAATTCACCGAGTGGCAGTGGGTCACGATCAAGGGAGAGGCACCGGCTTACCCGTTCTGAGGCCGGTGCACGACATAACAAAAAGAAAGGTCACCTGATGTCTGGAAAGCACTACGACGTTCTCATCGTGGGCAGCGGCGCGGCAGGCTGCGTCGTTGCCGACTACCTCGCGCAGCACACCGACAAATCGATTGCCGTGCTGGAAGCCGGGCCGATGGATCGCAACCCGATGATCCACATTCCGGCGGGCTATTCCAAGCTTCTCGCCAAGGATACTGCGGTCTGGCCTTACGACACCGTGCCCGTGAACGGCCAGCGCCGCCGCTTCCGCATGGGCAAGGTCGTGGGTGGCGGCACCTCGGTCAACGCGATGTGCTACGTGCGCGGCCAGAAGCAGGATTTCGACGCCTGGCAGGAGGCCGTGGGCGAAACCGGCGACTGGTCGTGGGACACGATGCGCAAGACCTACATCGAGCAGGAGCGCAACGACACCTTCCACAACGAGCATCACGGCATCGACGGCCCTCTCTCGGTTGAACTGCCCAAGGGCATCAACGAGCTCAACCAGCGCTGCATGAAGGCGTTTCAGGAGTTCGGCCTGGAGTACAACGCGGACTATAACGGCAAGACCCAGACTGGCGTCTCTCCGGTCCAGGCCAACACCGACAATGGCAAGCGGGCCAGTGCGGCGGTCGCCTACCTGCACCCGCAGGTGAATGCCGGCCGCGTCGACCTCCTGACCTCGCGCACCGTGACCCGGGTCCTGATCGAGGATCGCAAGGCCGTGGGCGTCTGCGTGCGCCACGGGTCGAACGAGGAAGAGATCCGCGCCAATCTCGTCATCCTCTCGGCCGGCGCCGTGCAGAGCCCCAAGGTGCTCATGCATTCGGGCGTGGGGCCGCGTGAGCAGCTCGAGAAGTTCGGCATTCCCGTGATCGAGGACCTGCCCGGCGTCGGTGAGAACCTGCAGGACCACCCGATCATCCCCATCGCCGCCTTCGTGAAGGGCAAGATGGGCTACCAGGCCGCCGCGCAAGGGGTGGGGATGCTGGCCTCGGGCGCACGTTATCTCGTCACCCGCGATGGCCCGGCCTCGGGCAATGGCATCGAGACCGTGTCCTACTTCGACCCCGAAGATCTGGAGAGCCAGGAACCCACGGTCCAGTGCTACCACGAGCCGATCATTTCGGAGGACGGCCTCAACCCCTCGGGCTCGCGCTCGGGTGTCACCTTCGCCACGGTCGTGCTTCAGCCCCGGAGCCGGGGCTGGGTCCGCCTTGCCGACGCCGATCCCACTTCGATGCCACTGATCAATCCCAACTTCATCGGCGACCCCTACGATCTCAAGGTCGGCATCGCCGCGGTCAAGGCCCTGCGCAAGGTCATGGCGCAGCGCTCGCTCGCCGAAGTCATCGAGGAGGAATTCGTCCCCGGCGCGGCCGTCCAGAGCGATGAGGACATCGGCGGGTTCGTCAAGCAGGTCGCCACCACCATGTGGCATCCGGTCGGCACCTGCGCGATGGGCAAGCCCGAGGACCCGATGAGCGTCGTCGATGCCCGCCTCAAGGTGAAGGGGATCGACAACCTTCACGTCATCGACGCCTCGATCATGCCCCAGATCATCAGCGGCAACACCAACGCCCCCACGCAGGCGCTGGCGCGGCACGCCTCCAAGATGCTGGTCGAGACCTACTTCGCCAAGGTCCCCACTGCGGCCTGATCCGCGCGGCACCGGGGCACCTTGCCCCCTTCCACGAGCTCCCAACCGGGATCGCCCCGGAAAGCTTGATCTCTCCGGGGCGATCTTGTCTCAGGCATAGGCCTCACGGCCGACCTGGGTGGCACGGCGCGCTTCACGCGGAAGCAGACAGGTCCCGAACCACATCGGCGATCAATCCCCGCAGCCAGCGATGAGCCGGGTCCTGCCGGTACCGGACATGCCAGGCCATTTCGACGGGAAACGTGCCAAGGTCCACTGGGGTCGGCAGGACTTTCAGACGCGGATCCTGCCTCAGCCGCTGGCAGATCAGCGAGGGCAGCGTTGCGCAATAGTCGGTGGCGGCCACCATTTCGGCAACCGCGAAGAAGTTGGTCACGGAGATGGCCACCTCGCGCTTGAGGTCCTGCTGGGCGAGCGCCTGGAACAGACCCGCACGCATTCGCCCCGGAGGCATGATGTTGACGTGCTTGAGCGCCTCGAACTGCGCACGCGTCATCGTGTCGGCCACCGTGGGATGGTCTGCCCGCACGGCGCAGGCAAGGCTTTCCTCCATGAGGTGCTGGACGACAAGGTTGTCGGGCGGATCGACGATACGCCCCAGGACCAGTGCCGTCGTGCCGGACACGACGCCCGTCTCGGCCAGATCGTTGCCATAGGGCGTGAGCCGCAACTTGATGCCCGGGGCGATCTTCTGCAGCCGGGCCACCACCGCGGGCACCAGCACGAACTCGACATACCCGTTGGGGGCTATGGTGAAGACCCGCTCGGCCTTCGCCGGATCAAAGGCCTGCTGGCCCAGCACGGCATCATCGAGCTTGGCCAGCGACTCCGCAATCGTCGGCGCGAGTTCAAGAGCAATGGGCGTGGGCTGGATGCCATAGCGCTCGCGAATGAAGAGCTGGTCCTGCAACATCACGCGCAGGCGCGAAAGCGCGTTGGACAGCGCGGGCTGCGTCATCCCGACCCGCTGGGCGGCCCGCGTGACATTGCGCTCCTCCATCAGGGCAACGAAGATGGGAAGCAGGTTGAGATCGTAGCGCATCCAGTCATACTGTCAGGAGTATATCCAGGATCAACATAATAAATTTCTCGAATATGTAAAAAGAGACCACCTTGCAGGCATCCGCAGCAACTGCTGCACGTGACCAAGGAGGTTCAGATGACGCAGGCGAAAGTGCTCTTTCTCGGCTCGAATGCCACGCAGATCGAATTGCGCGGCGGAGGCTCGGCCGCGACCGGCCAGTACCTCAACGAGACTGTCGTGCCCGCAATGGCGCTGATCGAGGCTGGCTACGATGTCGTACTCGCCACGCCCAATGGCACCCGGCCACATATCGACGCAGACTCGGACACGGCCGAGCATTTTGGCGGCGACCAGGCCGCGCTTGAACGCGCCAGGCAGTTCTTTGCCGAGCACCCGGCGATGAACGCGGTGCGCTCGCTGTCCTCGGTCGTTGCCGAGGGGCTGGATGGATTTGCCGGTGTCTTCGTTCCCGGGGGACATGCGCCGATAGTCGACCTCATGGAGGATCGCGAGGTGGGCATGATTCTGAGCCACTTCCATGCCGCAGCCAAGCCAACCGGGCTGCTCTGCCACGGCCCCGTAGCGACTATCGCGGCACTCAGCGACGCGCCCACGTACCGGGCAGCCCTGACCGAAGGCGACGATGCCCGGGCAAGCCGCCTGGCGCAGGACTGGATCTACGCGGGCTATCGCATGACGGTGTTCTCGGCGAGCGAGGAAAGGATTGCCGAAGAACATCTGCTCAAGGGCGAGCTGCACTTCGACATGCCCAAGGCCCTGCGCCTCGCGGGCGGCGAGGTCAGCGCCGCGAACGAGGACTTTGCCCCGCATGTGGTCGTCGACCGCGAACTGATCACGGGCCAGAACCCGGCTTCCGATCACGCCATTGCCAAGGCCATGATCGAAGCGCTTGGCGGTTCGCGCGCCGCATGATGCCCACGCGCAAGACCGGTGGTGCGCTTCGCATGCGCACCACCGCCCCCACCCCATCAGATAGGACCACCACCATGACCACGCCCGTAAAGATCATCGCCATCCTGACCGCCCGCCCCGGCGCGACCGACCAGCTCCGCGAGCTTCTCGAAGGCATGCTCGCGCCGAGCCGGGCCGAAGCGGGAAATCTGCGCTACGATCTCTGGCAAGACCAGGGCGAGCCGGCCCGCTTCGTGCTGGACGAGCTCTACACCGGACAGGATGCGGTTGGCGCCCACCGCGCAACTGCGCATTTCCAGGACTATCTGGCACAGATCGAGACGCTGGCCGAACGGGTCGCCTTCGTCCTTGATCCCCTCTCCGCAAACTGAGGGGACACGCCAGACGCCCCGACCATCGCCGAGATCACGCCCCCATGAGGTCGGCAACGAAGTGGAGACCGCCTGCCGCCGCGCTCGCGCGCGCGGCAATCGAACAAGGGAAAAGCTCGCACAAACCTGCCCTTTGGCGGGCAATCGCGAACATCGACGATCAGGGAAATGGCGGAGCGGGAGGGATTTGCAGGACAAAATATAAGGTCCTGAAAGCTTTCGCCTATTCAAATTACCTCGCGCAGATTTCCCACATTTATTACCTCACGCAGCCAGAACATCTAATTTTTCCGGTGACTTAGTGAGTATGTAGATTGTTCATGAACATGTCCAGAGCCATTCGCCAACGACCTCTCAGCACCACATCTGACCGCCAATTTTCAGCATGATGTAGGCCGCTGCAGCCTACAATATTGGCATCTGTAGCACATCAGCGTAGATAAACCTTCTCAAAGGAGGTCGCCATGCTGCCGCACCACGACGCGACGAGCTCAATCGACGAACGCAGCACCGAACGCATGTATTTTCGAACCAAGCTGTGCATCAAGGACGCCATCCAAAAAGCCGCCACGCTTTCGGGGGTGGATGATTGCGTCTTCACGATGAACGCCGCGTATCGCGCCGCAATGGAGACGATCTCGACCCATGAACGCACGACGCTAAGCGCAGTCGATCACGAAGCCTTTTTTGCCGCGCTGGATCGCCCCCCAGCGCCGACCGACAAACTGCGCGCTGCCTTTGCCCGTCACAAAGAGGTGATCGAGAGCAAATGACCGACACCAAGTTATAGCCGCCGGGCAGCTCCCTTTTGCAGATCAGGGAAGCGGCCTTCATGGTACAGGACGGGCACGGGTCATTCTCCGGACCACATGAAGCCGTGGGGGCCCCATTCTTGATGATCGTGAAAAGGCGACTTGCCTACATCAAGGTGGTTTGATGTTGATACGCGGTTATCAAACATGAAGGCTGCTTGGTTCGGGCCGGACAAAATCACCCTTCTCAGCCATTCAGGGCTCGATTTTGACCTTCCAACCCGACGAATGTGCCAACTACTTCAGTTCGTGCGGCTACGATCCAACATGATCGGAAAACGCTCTAGGCGAGCCCCACGAGTTCGCAAATTCTGTTATATTCCGTGACCTTGTCTTGGTCATCGGGACTAAGGCCGCCTTCGACATCATCATTTACTACCGTGAGGTCGCTGAGCAACCGCTGCAGATGGACCGTCATCTCAGTCGAGATGTTCTGGGCGTCGTCCGCGTCTTCAAACCTGACGGAAATCGCCTCGAAGCAACTGAGAACCTCGATCAGGCCATCGTCGTCGGTCATGAACCTGGTCTGCGCGTAGCGCCCCGAGCCTTTCCTCGCATCTTCCTCGATTTCCAGCTTGTGACGGGCAAAGCGAGATATGACCATGATATCCGACAGGGCATTCTGCACGTTGAATTTGTCGGGGTTCTGTTTGAACTTCATCATGTGCTTTGCGGCCCCATTACCATAAAGACACGCAAGCGTAATCGTCACCACCGGGTGGTTTTTGGCGATCGACAGCGACTCTGCCATCTCGACGATTTCTTGTGCCTTATGAAACCGCTCGCTCGGTTTGACCGAATTCCAAAGTTGGTGGTGCCCATTCATTTCCTCGAGAAACGCCAGATAGCTGGGACGAGAGAGCTCATGAGGCACTCCTCGAAGTTCCCGGAGATAGCCGATCACAAAGTCGTCCGACTCCAGGACACGGGCATGCTTGAAAAACGATCGCAGCGCCGCAACGTCCTTCAGGATTTCCCTTTCCAGATCAGCGCCGTCAAGCTTGCTTTGTATCTCACTAGCCCTCTCGATGAGGGCGAAAAGATAGGACACCGAGTTGTGAGGGCGATCGAGTCTCCGCAGGCGCCTGCGCCAGGTGGCCTTTCGAGTGCTGTGGGCAATCGCCTTGGGAGAGAGCTTGGGAATGGCGGCGACACAGATGTCGAGAAAATGCAGTGTCGGAACCGCCTCGGCCCAGGCCTGCATCGCACAGGTCTGTTCAGGAGTCAGGTCCATGGCCAGTTTCAGCTGCGGAGGTCGGCGATAAATCCGGTTAGTGGCTCCTGGAATCATTCTTTGCTCCATCGCTGGCGCTACGAGATGGATATCGTCCGAGGCTGATCAAGTCGCGCCGGAATTCTTTTTCAGCTGGCAGTGACGTGACCCCGAGCTTTCCTCCAGTGGGGATTAAAGTCGGGGTCACGTCACCGAATCCTTGCCTGGCCGACCGTCATGTCAGCTTCTGGACGATCCGGAACGGCAGGTATTAAGGTGCAGCTGGTGGATAGCTGCCCTTCTATGGGGACTGCAGTCTATTGCTGCCGGGGGGATAAGCTGGAAGGCATTTTGAGTGTTACCTATCGGCAGCGCTAGCGATTTGGGAGAAGCAATCGGACAAGGCCTTCACAGGTGCCCGCCTACGCCTTTGAACTTTTCTACAAAGTCCGAAACCTTCTGAAAAACAGCACCCTTCTTTTTGAGGTATTCCGGATTGAGAGGGCTCATTTTTGGTAGCATGTCTTTTAAATCATTGCCATTTTCACTCGCAAACTCGCGCTTGATGGCGTTTGTCATGTAGCGAATTGCGGCGTCGGGGTTGAGATCTTCTTTGGCCACAAGTTTTTCAAATTCGCGGCGCTTCTGTTCCTGTGCAAACGCAAAGAATGCCTCGATCAGGCCATCTTTGCCTTCGATTTCATCGAGGTCGGTTCGATTGATGAAATCAACAATGAGGTCTTCCTTTGCCCGATTGCCCAAGCTTGCCCTGATCGCGCGGCGAGCCTCATCAATCAAATCGCCCTTGTTCTTTGTATAGCGGTTTTTCTCGAAAATGAGCTCCAGGATGTAGTCCAGATTGATCTCCTGCGACTTCAGCAGATCAACCTCAAATACGACATCATCCCAATCAAGCTTTGATTCCTCCCGTTCTGTCGCCACCTTCTGTTGCCGCAACCAGTCACGAATGTCGTTGTAGGTTGATTTGTAGTCCTGGACTTTTCGCTCGGCTGGAAGTTTCACGGCGACAATTTTTTGCATGTCCTCGTCACTAAGCTGATGGAACTTCTTGAACGCCGCCACGGCTTCCGGATCACTTTGGTCCAAATCCTGAAAGGCCTTCAATGCAACAAACTCGTCGAAGTTTTGCAGCACGTTCTCTGCCCGGAGAAATTCGCCAAACAGCTTGGCGAAGTCTTTCTTGTCCGATTCTTTGAATATCTCAGTCGGATCAGGAAAGCGTTGCTCCAGTTCGTCCAGGATGGTGAGGAAGCCACGGCAGGCCCTTCCGGAGGCGACATCCGAGAAGCCTTCCATATACTCTTGGAAACTCTTCTCCAGGACCACGTTCTTGGTGTTGCTGTCCCCAAACAGCGTGATGGCATCAATCGTTGCCTTTTCCAGATCGCGGAATGCGACGATGTTGCCGAACGTCTTGGTAGCATCGAAAATACGGTTGGTCCGGGAATAAGCCTGAATCAGGCCGTGGAAACGCAGGTTCTTGTCCACAAACAGCGTGTTGAGCGATGGCGCGTCGAAACCTGTCAGGAACATTCCGACCACAATCAGGAGGTCAACCTCTTTCGATTTCACCCGATTGGCGAGATCGCGGTAGTAGTTCTGAAAGCCATTTCCGTCCGTGCTGAAATTGGTGGCAAACAGCGAATTGTAATCCCGGATTGCAGCGTTCAGGAACTCCTTGCCGCTGCTTTCCAGTGCCGAAACATCGAAGCTTTCGTCCCGGATTTCACCAATCGCGTTCTGCTCTTCGTTGGCGGCGAATGAAAAGATTGTGGCGATCTTGAGCGACTTCTTACTTCCACTCTGGAGGTCGTTCAGCGCGTCATAATACAGCTTTGCTGCCTCCACGCTGCTTACCGCAAACATCGCGTTGAAGCCGCCACCGCCCAGGTTCGAGCGGTGGGTTTTCTGGCGGAAGTTGTTCAGGATGTATTGCGATACCTCGCGAATTCGCTGCGGGTGCAGCAGGGCCTTCCTGTTCTCGGCGGCGCTGAGCTTGTCCTCGTCCTGTTCCCGTTCGATCGCCCTGAACTTTGGCCGAACGTCGTTGTAGTCAACCTTGAATTTTAACACCTTCTCGTCGCGGATCGCGTCCGTGATCACGTAGGAATGCAGTTGCTGCCCAAATACACCGGCGGTTGTTTCAGCGCCTGAAGCATTTTCGGGGAAAATCGGAGTTCCGGTGAACCCGAACTGGTAGAAGCGCTTGAACTTCTTCTTCAGGTTCCGCTGTGCCTCACCAAACTGGCTGCGATGGCATTCGTCGAAGATGAACACCACTTCCTTGCCATAGACAGGCAAGTCGGCTTCGCTCTTCATCAGGTTGTTGAGCTTCTGAATCGTGGTGACGACGATCTTGTTATCATCCTTGGCCAGATTGCGCTTGAGCGCCGCCGTGTTTTCAGAACCGTTGACGCTGTCCGGCGAAAACCGCTGATATTCCTTCATTGTCTGGTAGTCGAGGTCCTTACGGTCCACGACGAAGAACACCTTATCGATGAAATCGAGTTCAGTGGCCATGCGAGCTGCCTTGAAGCTCGTTAGCGTCTTGCCGGACCCGGTGGTGTGCCAGATATACCCGCCGCCTTCGGGCTTACTCCATGTCTTCGCATGATGCGAGCTCTTGATCTTCCAGAGGATGCGCTCGGTTGCCGCGATCTGATACGGCCGCATGATCAGCAGTGTTTCGCTGACATCGAAGACGGAATAGTGCAGTAGGATATTGAGCAGCGTGTGCTTCTGCAAGAACGTGGCCGTGAAATCCTTGAGGTCCCGGATCAACCCGTTATCGGCCTTTGCCCAGTGCATCGTGAAGTCGAAGCTGTGCTTGTTGCGCTTCGTGGTGTTGGCAAAATAGCGAGTGTCGGTACCGTTCGAGATCACGAACAACTGCAAGAACTTATAAAGCGAATTATCGCTGTTGAAGCTCTCTTTGCTGTAACGGTGAATCTGGTTGAACGCCTCGCGAATGGCGACACCGCGCTTCTTGAGTTCGACCTGCACCAAAGGCAGGCCGTTGACGAGGATGGTCACGTCATAGCGGTTGGCATGAAGGCCAGTCAGTTCGAACTGCCGGATAACCTGGAGCCTGTTGCGAGGGATATTCGTCTTGTCGAACAGGTAGATGTTCTGGATGCGCCCGTTGTCGAACACAAAGTCGTGGATGTAGTCATCGTGAACTTTGCGGGTCTTCTCGATGATTCCATCGCTGGGTTTGTCGAGAAAGGTTTCGACGAAGCGCGACCACTCGTGTTCGGTGAAAGCGACGTTGTTCAGGTCTTGTAGACATTCGCGGACGTTCGCGAACATGGCATCCATCGATGTGATATCGGGTAGGAACGCATAGCCCTGATTGCACAAATCCTTGATCAGCTCGCGCTCTAGCTCGTCTTCGCTCTGGTAGCGGTCGCTGCTCGTCCATTCGCTGGCGTATCTGTCGAGAACGATGAAGTTCTTCGACTCTGCGATGGGCGTTGTAACTTCAAGCATTTTGCGGACCTTGCTGCCGGTAACTGTAGTTCTCGATCAGATGCTCGAGCAGAAACGGAACGATCTGCTTTTCCTCAAGCGAGGGCTCGGCGATTGCATCATTTGAAACGGTACTGTGGCTGGTGAATTGTATGACACGATTCATGTAGGCTTGCTTGTCATCCGGCAATAGCTCTGCCCAACGTGGATAGCCCAGGAAACTCGCGGTTTTCTCGTACAGGTTCCGCAGAAGCGTGAAATGGAAGCGTTCGATACGGCCGTCGGCGACAGCACGTTCCAGCAGGCCCTTCAAATGCAGGTGATAGGAAAAGCTCAGATTGGAATCGCCGGACTTTTCCACCAGTTCAAAATTGCCATCGTCCAGCCTCCCGAGCAGGTAACACGACTTGTTTCCCAGCTCATTGTGCATGACATTATAGAAAACCGGGCTGTGCGTCGTGATGACAAATTTCAGAGCTTCCGGTGCCCGCTTGATCAGGGCGGCCAGATCGACGGCGAGCTGGATCAGGTGGTTTTCATCCAGCGACGTCACCGGGTCGTCGATGAACACATAC
>NZ_DF850488.1:763897-768037 GCF_000813185.1 Novosphingobium sp. MBES04
TTGGTCGAATTGTGTGGTTTCCCGCTCTGCCGGTTCCGGTACGCTCAACACGTCAACCACGACCTCCAGCAGCGTGTAGAACACGCTCCAGATGAAGTTGCTTTCCTCGCCTTTGGAAATCTTGAAATTTCCTGTGTGGGTGTCGCCGGTTTCCAGTGAGAAGGTGACTTCGGAGAATGCCTTTATGGTCTGTGCGGTGCCGTCCGGGCCGGGGCGCTGATATTCCTCGTTGAAGTTGGGTGTCAGCTTGTCATTGGTGTAGTGCTGGAAATGCCGTGTGATGTTGGGCTCTTGCCCCTGCTCCAGCAAAATCCAGTCGGTGAAGCTGTTTGGCTGGATTTTGAGTTTGGGCTCGGCGTCGTCCAGCAGGTCGTTATCCCAGTAGAACAGATCTTCGGTGAAAGCGTTGTAGTAGAGGATCTTGTTTCGGGACGGTGCAGGCGCCTCTGCGTCGTCGGCCTTCGGAGCCACGAGATCTTTCAGCGCACGAGACAGGCGCGTCTTGCCGTTGCCGTTGAAGGCATAGATCAACTGGACCTTCTTGTTCGCGCCATGCAGGGCCTGCGCGATCTGTTCGAGGGTCTGGCTCATGCCTCGGCCATCTCCTCTGGCTTGGGAAAGCTCAGGAGTAAGTCGCGGTAGTATTCGTATTGCCGGTTCCGCAGCTCGATTTCACGCGGCAGGCCTTCGCTGAGCGAGGTGGTCAACGTGTCGAATTTGTCGAGGATCGCCACAATCCGCGCCTGCTCTGCAAGGGACTTTTCGGGGTCATCAGCATAAGGGATCGGTAACCTGACCTTTTTGATTCCGTCGATCAGAAGCCTTTTGATTTTGCCTCTTGCAACGTGCTTCGCCTTCTCGCGGTGAAAGGCCTCTGTCTGCATCGCATAGGCAATGAATTTGGGGTTCATAGTGTGACGAAAGGCAAAGCTGTCGTCATGGATAGCGACCCTTTCGTCGCCGAGCCAAGCCACAGCCTTGCCAACATCTTCTACGGTTTCACTGACGCCTGCGATCACAACGTCGTTCTTCTCGGCGTAGCGCAATGAGTCCACGAGTTCGCTTTTGACTTTCGATAACGTCTCGTAGGCATAGACGCCATAATGTGTATAAATTTCGCCGTAATGGATGGCACTAATACCATCATCCACATAATCCGCCTTCGTGAAGCGCCTTCCACGGATAAATTCGCCAATTTCATCCAGCGTCTTCCAAGACACGTCGACGCCTTCAAAGGTCAAAATTTTATCGCGATAATGCTTGTATTGCCTCTTGCGCCCATCAAGCTCGGCAGTAAGCTCGGCAGTAAGCTCCGTAAATTTGTCCAAAACCCTGACAATCTCGGCTTGTATCGCAATCGATTTCTTCGGATCTTCTGGGCAAGGGATCGGAATTCCGATCTTTGCGAGGTCCTTCGCCGAGACATCAATGACCTTTGCGCCCTTCGCATATTTTCGCTTCGCCGCTTCAAAACTTGGCGTCTGCATAAAATAAGCGAGGAACATCCCCAAAATCGAACCATTCGGCTTAAATATGGTCGCGTGCCCGCCGGTTACGGCTTGTTCGACACCGAAATATACTAATGGCGTTGCAACGTCTTCAAAATTCTCACTCGTGTTGGTTATAATGACGTCGCCTGTTTCGACTTTTTGCAAAGAATCTGCAGTTTCATGTGAGACAAACGACATCGTTGAATGCGTGACGAGGCGATAAGTTGTATAAATCTGGCCATAGTGAATTGCGGGTATGCCACTTTCGGTAAAATCTGATTTAGGCAAGCCGTTACCTCTCACCAACTGCCCAAGTTGTTCGAGCGGAATCCACACAAATCCTGCTCCATTCAACAGCTTTTCCAGGAAGCAGAGATCGTTCACGCCTCGATTTCCGCAACAATGGCGTCGATATCTGCACGCAGCCGGTCAATCTTGGCGACAGTGGCCTTCAATTCTGCGTTCAGGGCGGTGATGTTTGTCACCTCACGGGTGTCCTTTGCCTCGATATGTGCGCTGACGGATAGGTTGTAGTCGGCGGTAACCATCCGCTCGAAAGAAACGGTTTCCGCGACGTACGGCACGGGATCCGTGCTGGCGAACAGGTCCATAATCCGCGCGATGTGCGGGGCGTCCATGAAGTTGTTGTTGGTGCCCTTTCGGTAAAATTCATGCTCTGCGGTCGCGTCGATGAAGCGCACGTCGGTGTCGGTTTTGTTCTTGGCCAGCACCAGCACGTTGACCGCGATGGTGGTGCCAAAAAACAGGTTGGGGGCCAGCGCGATCACGGCTTCGACATAATTGTTGTCGATCAGATACTGGCGGATTTTCTGCTCTGCCCCGCCGCGATAGAAAATGCCGGGAAAGCACACGATCGCCGCGCGCCCCTTGGCCGACAGATAATGCAGGGCATGGAGCACAAAGGCAAAGTCGGCCTTGGACTTCGGCGCAAGTACCCCGGCCGGGGCGAAGCGCTCATCGTTGATCAGCGTCGGATCATCCGAGCCCTTCCAACGCACCGAGTAAGGCGGGTTGGACACGATGGCGTCAAACGGCTTTTCGTCCAGGAAACGAGGGTCTTCCAGCGTGTTGCCGTTCTGGATGTTGAACTTGTCGTAATTGACGTTGTGCAAGAACATATTCATGCGAGCGAGGTTGTAGGTGGTGTAGTTGATTTCCTGCCCGAAAAAGCCATCTTCGATGATGTGATCGTCAAAATGCCGCTTGGCTTGCAGCAGCAGCGAGCCGGAGCCAGCGGCGGGGTCGTAGATCTTGTTGACGCTGGTTTGTCCGTGCAGCGCCAGTTGCGCAATCAGCCTGGAAACGTGTTGCGGGGTGAAGAACTCCCCGCCCGATTTGCCCGCATTGGCGGCATAGTTCGAAATCAGAAATTCGTAGGCATCGCCGAACAGGTCGCCTTGGTTGTCCTCGAACTTCAAGGGCAGGTCGGCAACACCCTTCAGGACCGCCGCCAGTCGTGTGTTCTTTTCCTTCACCGTGTTGCCAAGGCGATTGCTGGTGGTGTCGAAATCCGAGAACAGGCCCCGGATATCCGGTTCCGATGGGTAGCCGTTGGCGGAGCTTTCAATCGCCTTGAACACGGCCGCAAGATCGGTGTTCAGGCTGTCATTGGTGTTGGCACCTGCAGCGACGTTGGCGAACAACTGGCTGGGATATATGAAGTACCCCTTGGTCTTGATCGCATCCACTTTTGCTTCGTGCGGAATGGCGCTGTCGTCCATGCGGGCATAATTGACGCTGTCATCGCCCGCTTCGAGGTAATCGGTGAAATTTTCGCTGATGAAGCGATAAAACAGAGCGCCCAGGACAAACTGCTTGAAGTCCCAGCCATCGACGGCACCTCTGACCTCATTGGCAATGGCCCAAATCTGCCGGTGCAGGGCTTCTCGCTGTTGCTGACTCGTCATTATTCAAACCTTAAATTCCGATATCGCCCTCTGTGGCGGAAGGGCCTCACTATGTCGAGTTGACAGGGGGGGGGTAAGTTTGTGATCGCCGGTATCCAGGCGATTTCAAGTGTCCTCGGTGAAGAAGTCTTCATCCAGGCGCTTGACCTCGATCTGGCGGCTGAAACGAACCCCAACGCCAAATTCGACCATGAGATCGGCAAGGCGTGTCCCGTCAATCAGGATCACCCGCTGTTGCAGCCCTTTGGCATAGTCCAGCGCCTGCTTGCTGAAGGCGGAGGTAGTGACAAACACGCCCTTGCTCGCGCCAAGACCGACAAGGCTTCCGACAAAACCCTGCACCTCGGGCCGCCCCACCGCCGTACCGGTCGCGTAACGCTTGGCCTGGACATAGATTCGATCGAGTCCAAGCCGATCCTCATCGATGATGCCATCAATGCCGCCGTCGCCGCTCTTGCCCAATTGCCGAGCCGCGTCATCATGCGAACCGCCATAGCCCATCGCGACCAGCAGCTCGACAATGAGCCGCTCGAAAAATGCAGGGGATTGCTCCTGCACGCGGGTGAGCAAATCCGCCTTTAAGGCCTTGGTCAGCACAGCATAGGCTGCATCGATCTGCTCTTCTGGGGTGGCATCGGAAGAAGCAGCCGCGAATGTGGCATGATTCTTCCCACCCGGAACGGCGCTATCGTCGGCCGGATTGTAGAAGTTGGTGAAGGCTA
>NZ_DF850488.1:768104-770724 GCF_000813185.1 Novosphingobium sp. MBES04
ATAGCGCTTGAGCGTTTCCACGTCGATGCGTGCGGGCTTGGCGGCCAAGAGCTGCCTGCCTTCGTGCGACGCAATGAAGACCCCGCGCCTGGGGCTGTCGATCAGGCCGGCCTTGGACATGTAAAACTTGGCCCAATGCAAGCGGTTGTGAAGCAGGCGCTGCTTGCCGCTTGGCAGCATCTCTTCGCGTTCGTATTCGGACAATCCGAGGCGATCGGCGATCACTTGCGCGGCGGCTGGCACACGGGTTTCGCCCTCGGCAGCAATGCCGAGGAGGGGTAGCATAAGCGACTGATAATCCGGAATGGGCATACGCGCGAAATAGCAAGGCCGATGGCATCCGCAAACGCGCAAATCTGTTTAGTCCCTGCACGTTTCGTCCGTTCATGTCCTGTGGGCAATCGACCGTTTCGTGGGCCTGTGGAGCAGGCGCGAGCATCTGCGAGGTTTCTACACCGTGATCGACCGTTTCGATCAGCCCCCTTGCTTTCCTTCGATAGCCGACTTTGTCATCGGCATCTCCCCCAAGGCAGCGTTCCACCATTTTAATGCCAAAATAAACCTACGACCGGTTTGGAGGTTGCGATCTGGGCTCAGAGTGTCTGGAATGTCGGCGGATGTGGCCATCGCGTAGATGCGATCCGAATGTCTGGTTTCCCCTCCAGGCACACAAGACTGGACCGAGGACAATGTCCCAGGGGCTGGCATTCGGGAATGCTAACTCAATGCCCATTTTCAGAGCGTCGAGCCTCGTCGATCAGGTCCTTCAAGCTGGCATATGGCACAAGCGTCATGGTTCCGACCTTGACGACTTCGATGCGGCCCTCTGCAATCAGCTCGTAGAGCTTTGAACGGCCGATGCCGGTCAGTCGGCAGGCTTCCGGAATGCGAACGGAAATTGGCTCGATCGGCAAGCTGGCCTTCTGGATCATAGATCAAACTCCTGTTGGTCCGCGCGCCCGGATGGGCTGGTCATTTGCCGACCGCTTGCCTCGTCCCGCTCCACGGCTTTGCGCACCGATTGGTGGGGCGTTTTGGAACCGAAGTGAGCTCGCGCCTCGCCCTGAGAATGGCCTTCTGACGCAGCGGACAGCTGGGCGTCTAAAAGGAGATTGATGATCCGATCGAGCTTGGCCTCAATCTGCACGGCTTGGCTGTCGTGGCGATCGCACACGCCCATAGCCGGAGTTTGGGTACCCTGCTCGAACCAGGCAGCCAATGCCTTGGTCAGGATGTGGGTCTTCGAGTTGCCGGGCCCGGCAGCCGCCTTCGCGAGGCTCTCGGAAAGGCCCTCGGGCAAGTAGAATTGATGGCGGGTTTTGGCTGTCGGCATGCAAACGAGATTGCACGCTGCCGCGCGCTTTCGGCAGAGCCTGTCCGGTGCCGATCGGTACCTTTGTCGAACCGCAATTCCTGAGCCAGGCAAGTTTGCCAACTACCGGCCCCAAACGCACCCGTGACGCGCACTTTTGCAAGGCGTGCTTGCGTGCCTGTTTGAACGCAATCCCGGCTGCCCCGCAGGCCGCGCCAGTCGAGGACTGCCCTGTCCAGAGTAAGGGCGCAGCTGGCGGACAAAATTCCGTATTGCCGCCTCGTTCTTTCGGGACGCTACTGCCCGCGCTTTGCCAGCGCGGATCTACGGGTTCACTCGTCGCAAAGGCACGTCGTAAAAGCGGATCGGCCTCCAGGCGCGGGCGCTGCCGCATATCCGGTATCAGCCCGCATCGCTGCCAACCGAATGGACCACGTGGACCGGCTTCACGCCATGTCTCGTAAGTATCTCGCCAAAACAGCCACTGTCTCTCTAAAAAACGATGTGCAGACAGATGCTTACGGGTGGCGCGAGACACCCTTTTATCTTGCCCTCGCCACCATTTCCTTCCCTCATGCTTTTCCCCGCCTTGCCTCCAATTGCCTCTCCCTCCCAAACCCTCCTTCTTTCAAATGTTCGCTATATGTTCCATTCTTGTGGTCAAACGTGAGTCGCATGGAGGCATGGCAGCATGAGTGTTCACATTGAGGTTGGAGGCCGATCGAACCTGCTGCTGACAGGTGATATCGAGACGCGTCTCGATGTCCCTGCGCGCGGGATTGCCGAGGGGTTTTCGCTGGCGTTTTCGGATGGAACCTTGCTGCGCGGGACGTTCCTGGACGGTGCTTTCACCTGCCGTTTTGCCCTCGCGGTCGAAGGCGCAGCGCAGGTTCGCATCACGCGTCACGATGACGGTGACCGGGTCGATCTGGACTGGGATTTCGAGTGGATTACGCTCGCTTGTGGCCAGGAAACCCTGCAGCCGGAAGCGGCCGATGCGGACGAGGATGTGCTGCAACTGACGCTCGACATCGTGGTCGAGGAGAACGTCTGAAGGGAATGGAAGCCAGCCGGTCAGCTGGCCTCGCGGGCGGTCCCTTCGAGCTGGGTGATGCGCTCCGAGCACACGGTCTGGACGACGCGGCCGAGCTCCTCGACCTGTTCGCCGAGCCAGGTCAGCTCTTCTTCGCTCACGGTGTAGTGCTTGGAGTAGCGCGCCTTGACGTAGGCTTCCTTGAGCTTCTCGAACATGCCGCGCTGCCAGCGGTTCTCGCGCGGCCAGGCGTAGACCAGCCGGGGATCGAGGCG
>NZ_DF850488.1:775979-777519 GCF_000813185.1 Novosphingobium sp. MBES04
AACGGAGTGTAGAAGGTCGAGACCAGCAGGACGCAATGGTAGAGGCGTTCGGTGGCTTGATGCAGTTCGAAAGCCGCTTTGTTATAGCGACCTCGTTCCAGATTGCTCTTAAAGTCGTCGAAGAATTCACCGGCACTGGGAAACCACTCTTCATAGTACTCTTTCGCCAAGGCCAGCGCGGCATGCGGGGTCTTGGGCTTGGGGGTCGCCAGTTCGCTGTCGTCGGCCTCGTAGAGCGCGATGCCGTCGCGGGCGATGTCCATGAAGAAGTAGCGGCCTTGGGCGAGCCCGTCGTTCACTTCCTGCATGGTGTGGACGATGAAATTGACCGGCGTCTTGAGGCTCTCGGTGATGCCATATTCGCGCATCAGCCGCTCGTCGACGCGGGTCCAGTACTTGACCCGGTCGGTCAGCCGCTTGTCGCTGACGATCACCAGCAGATCATAGTCCGACTTGTAGCCCTTGGCGGTGTGCGGCTCGTCGATCCAGTTGCCCCGGGCATAGCTGCCGTAGAGCACGATCTTGAGGATGCGCCCCTTCTTCTTCCAGTTCTGCGTCGAAAGCGCGAAGGCGTCCTCGAATTCCTCGAAGACGATCTGCACCACGCGTTCGAGCTCGCGCTGCTTGTTCGCCGGGAGATGGTCGAGGCTCGTTTTCATGGGCACAGACTCGCGCCTAACATCCTTGCTGCCAAGTGCAAAATGATGGCGGCCGGGGCCCTGTGGGCTCCGGCCGCGCGCATATCACCATCCCTTGCGTTTCTGACGGCGCAGAGAACTGGCGATCATTTCGATTGCATGGGCCAGATGGGTCTCGGCCTGCGCGTTCGAGATACCAAGTTCGGCCGCGATCCGGGGCACGTTCAAGCCTTCGATGCGGGCCAGACGAAAGGCCGCGTGCTCCGCATCGGGAAGCGAGGCCATCGCCCGCATATACCGCCGGTTCCGGGGATCGGGGACCTCGGCAAAGGCACCCCTGAGGGACGCCTCCCGGATACGCTGGACGAGGAAGGCAAGAGGCCGGATCATGCCGCCTCCTCCCCGAAGGCAAGGAGGTAATCGGCCGCCTTGCTGGCAGCACTGGCCGCACGAAAGATCGCCTTTTCGTCCTCGCGCAATACCGTGAGCCACGCACCGATGTAATCAGCATGCCGCACACTCGGCGCGATCCCCAAGGAGGCGCAGACAAAGGCGCTGGTCATCTCGGCGACCAGTTCCTCCCGGCCATACTTCGAGGAGCGATAGCGGCCCGACTGGTCCCGGTTGAGGCGGGTGGGATGCCCGGTCCAATGGCCCAGTTCGTGCAGCGCCGTGCGGTACCAGTTGATCGGATCGGGGAAAGCAACCTGTGGCGGCACCATCACGAAGTCCTCGGCCGGGGCATAGTAGGCCTCGCGCCCGCCTATCCGGAAGTCCGCGCCCGAAAGCTTTATGATCCGGTCGGCCTCGATCCGCGTCATGACCGGATCAGGGACGTTCGATACCTCGCCCGCATCGATTGGCAGGCCTTCGCACTGGTCAAGATTGAAGACCGTGAACCT
>NZ_DF850488.1:778183-1033742 GCF_000813185.1 Novosphingobium sp. MBES04
AGGAACGCCACGGTGCGCGCGTCGCGATCCTCGCTCCGGGCCTTTTGCGCCTCGTCCTTGGGCGTGAAACGATCGGCGTAACAAATGACCGTTCCCTTCTCCCCGCGCTTCACGTTGCCGCCTGCCTTCTCGGCCTGCTTGTAGGTAAGCCAGCGCTGCGAGGAATAGCCGCCCCCGATCCCGGCCGCCCACAGGATCAACACGTTTATGCCGCTGTAGATGCGCCCGGTTACTCCGTTGTTCGGCATCGTCACCGGGCACCGCGCCGCGTCCCACGGCTGCACCCACGGCACGCGGCCTTCCTCCAGTTCGGCAATGATCCGGTTCGTGACCTCTCCATAGAGGCTCTGACGGTTGTCCTTGGCCATGCTCCTTCACTCCTTCCTTCAACCGCCATTGACCGGCGCCAGGGTGGCGGGGGGCGGCAGGAGCGAACCAGCAGCCCCGCCGGCAAAAGGCGGGGCGCACCTGCAAGACCGTAACAACGTGAAGGACCCGGGAGCGCAGCGGACGGGTTGCGCCCCGTCGAGGCGGGGCTATCGGGCAGCGACGCCCCCCGTCACCTTGGAGCCGACAAAGGCCAACGCCGCCGCGCGGGTCAGCGCGGCGACACTTGAAGGGATGCGAGCCGCATCCTGCCCCTGACAGGGATCGTCACGGCTCTGCCGACGAGACGGCGGCGTAGCTGGTGGCTCGGTTGAGCCTCAGCGAAATAGAGCCCGGTCGCGCTAACGGCGCGGGTCAGCCCTGCTAGCTTGCATCAGCCCGTCTCAGAGCCCGCTTTGCCTCACCGAGTTCACAGGCGCGGCGCGCAAAAAGCGGCCCAGTCCTTCATCATGCCACGTCGCTTCTCCAAGAGGTTGCCCCGCCGGTAGGCCGCCTCGGTCTTGTTCTTGACCACATGGGCCAAGGCCGCTTCGGCCACGTCGCCTGGATAATTGGTCGTCTCACTCACCCAATCGCGAAAGGCCGACCGGAACCCATGCGCTGTATAAGGCTCCTTCATTTCCTTGAGCAGCTTGGTCAGCGTCATGTCGGATAGCGGCGCATTGCGCCGCGCGCCTGGAAAGACCAGCTGGCAATTGGTCAGCCGTAATTCGTTGCAACGCTCAAGAATGCGCAGCGCTGGGGACGTCAAAGGCACGACATGCTCGCGCTGGGCTTTCATGCGCTCTTTGGGAATCGTCCATAGAGCCGCGTCGAAGTCGATCTCGTCCCAAGTTGCGTGGCGAACTTCTCCCGAGCGCGCGGCGGTGAGGATCGCGAACTGCAGCGCGAGACGACTGAAGGACTCTCGTTCACGTAAGCGGACGAAGAACGCCGGGACCTTGTCGAAGGGCATGGCCGCGAAATGCCCCTCCTTCTTGGGCTGACGCGGCAAGCCACGCGTCACCGCGCGCATGGGCGCTTCCGAATCGCGGTAGCCCGATGCGTAAGCCCAATCGAGCACCGTCCCGACCCGTTGGCGCACCCGCCGTGCGGTCTCGGGCTTGGTCAGCCAGATTTCAGCCAGCAGGTTGCGGATCATGGGGCCGGTGATGGCGTTGACCTGAAGATCCCCGATATGGGGGAAGGCATAGGCCTTGAGCGTACTCGACCATTGGGCTTCGTGCTTTTCGTTGCGCCAGGTCTTGCGATAGCTCGCCAGCACCTTGGCGGCAGCTTCGCGAAAGGTCGGAATACCTTGCTCCTTTCGCCGCTCGAAGATCGGATCGAGCCCCTGCTCGACCCAACCTCGAATCTCCCGTGCTCGCTCGCGCGCATCGGCAAGCGACACCTTCGAGGCACTGCCCAAGCCGAAGTCCCGGCGCATTCCATGCTTCTGCACCCGGCAGACCCAACTTTTCGAACCACCCGGCTGAACGACGAGGTAGAGGCCGTCACCATCGCCCAATCGACCCGGTCGCGTGGCGGCTTTTACAGCGGTTACGGAGAGCTTTCCCATGCCCAAATTCTCCCACATTCCTTCCCACATTTCCAATCGGACACCGGTGGATGGGGCTGGATGCAGGAGGACGCGAATCACCACGTAAGCCAAGGTATTCCTTGGTTTTTCGTGGACGATTATGAATGTGGGCGTTGCCACCAGTGGCGGAGCGGGAGGGATTCGAACCCTCGATACGGGGTTACCGTATACACACTTTCCAGGCGTGCGCCTTCGACCACTCGGCCACCGCTCCGCATCGCTGGAGCGGTGGCCACTAGCGGGACTTTTCAGCTTTCGCAAGCGGGTTACGCGTGGCATCGTCGTTCCATGCACTTTTTCTTCAAGGGCGGCCTGCCCCTGCTCGTTGCCGCAATGGCTTTTGCCCCCGCCCTCTCGGCGCAGAAAGCCGAGGCACAGGTGACGCCTAGTGGCGTGGTAGCCAATGCGCCAGCGACCGACTGGCGCCGGATCGACCCTGCCGACCTCATGGTCATGGACCTGTCTCCCGATGCAAGCGGCAAGCTGCGCCGGGTGGTGATCCAGCTGATCCCTGCCCCCTTCTCGCAAGGCTGGGTCGACAATATTCGCAAGCTGATCGCAAGCCACTGGTATGATGGCATCGCCGTTGTTCGCGTTCAGGATAATTACGTGGTGCAATGGGGAGATCCCGATGGTGAAACCGACCACCCCAAGCCCTTGCCGGAGGGACTGGAACAGGTACCGCAAAGTCAGTATGTGGCAGCCAGCACCCCGCCTTTCGGGCCTCCGCTATTTGCACCAGATCCGCAGCACAACCCGTTGCGTCCACTGGAGCCTCTGCTTTTGCCCGATGCTTATGCGCCCGGAACCTATTTCGCTCAAGGCTGGCCCCTGGCCACCGATGCCAAGGGGCTGAGCTGGCCGGTGCATTGCTATGGGTATGTTGGCGTGGGCCGCAACTATTCGCCCGACACCGGTACAGGTGCAGAGCTATACACCGTGATTGGACAAGCGCCGCGACAGCTCGATCGCAACATTGCCGTCGTTGGGCGGATCATCGCGGGCATGGAGTACCTCTCCTCGCTACCACGCGGCACGGGCGAAATGGGTTTTTACGAAACACCGCAGGAGCGGACGAAGATCGCCTCTGTCCGTTTCGGCAGCCAGGTCCCCGATCTTCCCGCATACGAGGCCATGGCCACGGACAGCGACAGCTTTGCAAACTACGCTTACCTGCGTGCGAATCGCCACGACACGTTCTACAATGTGCCCGCAGGCGGCGTTGATGTGTGCAACGTGCCCGTCCCTGTCCGGCAAGTCGGGCTAGCCGCAAAGCGCGCAGGGATGTGAGCCTTGAGCGAGGTCCTCACCCACACTGCCCCGCTCTGGCGCTGGACGGGTGGCGCGAACGGGGGCACCTGGTACTTCCTCAGCATCACCGGTGCCAATGCCGAAACGCTGAGCGCGACCGCGCTGATGCGCAAGCTGGAGGGCCTGGGGCGCGGCTTCGGCTCGATCAAGGTCCAGGCGCGCATCGGCGACACGCACTTTGCCACTTCGGTCTTTCCCAGCAAGGGTGACGGCGCCTGGCTGCTGCCGGTCAAGGCCGCCGTGCGCAAGACCGAAGACCTTGCCGAAGACGAACCCGTCGAGGTCGAGCTGACCTTCTAGATGCGCTCCGCGTCGGTCACCGCCGCACTTGCCCGTAGCGCCGCGATGATGCGCGTGAGGTGGGCCAGGTCGGCGACTTCGAGATCCGCCTCATAGGTACCGAAGGGATCGTCGCGCTGGACCATGTTGAGGCTGGCGACGTTGGCATGCGCGTTGGCGAAGATCTGCGTGACTTCGGCGAGCGTGCCGGGCCGGTTGTAGAGCACGAGGCGCAGGCGTCCGGTCGCCCCCGTCGTGCGCGAGCCCCAGGACAGGTCGAGCCAGTCGGCATCCACGCCGTTGGCCAGGGTCAGGCAATCGATCGTGTGGACCTCGACCTTGTGGTCGGGGCGCCGCAGGCCGACGATGCGGTCACCCGGCACCGGGTGGCAGCACTTGGCGAGCTCGAAGCCCATCCCCGCCGTCAGCCCCTTGATCGAGATGGCCTTCTCGCTGCGCGTCCATTCCGGATCGTCAGGCATGGTCTCGGTGCTGCCCGGCACCAAAGCCTCCATCACCTCGCGGTCGGTCACATGCGCCGAGCCGATCGCGAACATGAGGTCTTCCTCGCCGCGCATTCCCAGCCGCTCCATCGCCGCGTGAAGCGCCTTCTTGCCGATGCGCTGGGGCAGACGGGTGACGATCTCGTCGTAGAGCTTGGAGCCGATCTCGGCGATCTCGGCGCGCTCCTTGGCGCGCACCGCGCGGCGGATCGTGGCGCGGGCCTTGCCGGTGACGACGAAGCCCAGCCAGGAGAGCTGCGGCTCGGAGCCCTCGCTCTTGATGATCTCGACCACGTCGCCGTTGTTGAGGCGCGTGCGCAGCGGCATGTGGCGGTTGTTGATCTTCGCGCCCACGGCCGCACTGCCCAGGTCGGTATGGACCGCAAAGGCGAAGTCGACCGCGGTCGAGCCCTTGGGCAGCTGGTGCAGCGCGCCCTTGGGGGTAAAGGCGAAGATGCGGTCCTGGTAGATCGCGAGCTTGGTGTTCTCGAGCAGTTCCTCGGCGTCGTGCGTGCTGTCGACGATCTCGATGAGGTCGCGCAGCCAGCCGACCTGCCCGTCGGGGCGCGAGCCGCCCTGCTTGTAGGCCCAGTGCGCGGCGAGGCCGAACTCGTTGAGGCGGTGCATCTCGCGGGTGCGGATCTGCACTTCCATACGCATCGAGTTCTCGTAGATCAGCGCGGTGTGCAGCGACTGGTAGCCGTTCGACTTGGGCGTCGAGATGTAGTCCTTGAAGCGGCCCGGGATCATCTGCCAATGCTGGTGCAGGACGCCCAGCGCGCGGTAACAGTCGTCCGGGTTCTCGGTGAGGACGCGGAAGGCCATGATGTCGGTGATCTGCTCGAAGGAGACGTGGCGCTCCTTCATCTTGCGCCAGATCGAATAGGGGTGCTTCTCGCGCCCCGTCACCTCGACCGCGATGCCCGCTTCGGCCAGCGCCTGCTTGATGGCGAGCGCAATCGCATCGACCTGCCCGCCTTCCTGGCTGCGGATCTGGGCAAGGCGGCCGGTGATCGTGGCATAGCCCTCGGGTTCGAGCTGCTCGAAAGCGAGGAGCTGCATCTCGCGCATGTATTCGTACATGCCCACGCGCTCGGCCAGCGGCGCGTAGATTTCCATGGTCTCGCGCGCAATGCGCTGGCGCTTCTCCGGCTTCTTGATGAAGTGGAGCGTGCGCATGTTGTGGAGCCGGTCGGCCAGCTTGACGAGGAGGACGCGCAGGTCCTCACTCATGGCAAGGAGGAACTTGCGCAGGTTCTCCGCCGCGCGCTCGTTCTCGGTCATCACCTCGATCTTGGAGAGCTTGGTGACACCATCGACCAGCCGCGCAACGTCAGCGCCAAAGAGCTTCTCGATCTCGTCGGTCGTCGCCAGCGTATCCTCGACCGTGTCGTGCAGGAGCGCGGTGATGATCGTCTGCTGGTCGAGCTTGAGCTCGGTCATCAGGCCCGCGACTTCGACGGGGTGCGAGAAATAGGGGTCCCCGCTCGCCCGCTTCTGGGTTCCATGCTTCTGGACCGTGTAGACATAGGCACGGTTGAGCAGGGCCTCGTCGGCCTCGGGCGCGTATTCCTTGACGCGTTCAACTAGTTCGTACTGGCGCAGCATCGTTCCATGTCATGTGAAGATTTTTTGGCGCGCGGCAAGCCTTGCCGTGCTCAGATGCAGTCTTTGCAACCAGATACGTGCGAGGCCGGGGCAGGCCGGAAAAGATTAACCCGGCGCATGGCGCAAATTCAATCGTTTTCATCGCAAATGCCCCGGGGCGAGGGTTAACGCTTCGCCAGCAATGTCCCGCGCATCATCTTGTTTGAGAGTGAGGAGAGTCTGCCGCCCGGTGCGGGAGACCAGCGAGGAGACCGGATGATATGGGAATGCTGGATAGGGAAGCCGGATTAACGGAAACGCAGCTGACGCCGGAAGCGGGTGCGATGAAGGCGCGGGGTGGCCGTATGGCCCGCGTGACACGCGCGCCGCGCCACCGCACCTTGATGCGCGCGGTGATGACGCTGCCCGGTCTGGACGGCACCCCGGTGATGATCCGCAACGTATCCGAGCAGGGCATGTGTCTTGCCAGCAAGGACCTGCTTCCCTGCTGCGGCGAAGTGATCGAGCTTGACCTCGCCGGAACCTTCGGCCTCAAGGGTGAGGTCCGCTGGGTGGAAGGCCGTGAATTCGGCGTGCATCTGTCCGCCCCGCTTGACCTGCACGGGATCGGCCTCGCCAACCAGCGTCGCAACGGCAACATGGCCGGAACTCTGGGCGGGCAGGTGGAGAACCGCCTCCTGCGCACTGCACACCAGGTCGAGAGCGCCCCGCTCTACGCCTGCTAGGGCGCCGCGCCCCGGCGCCGTCCTTTCTGAACCTCCCGTACATCCCTCGCAGTCGGCCCTTCCGCGTCCGGCTGCGTCTGCGTGTCTGTCGAAGGCACATCCTGGTGCCTGCACGAACAGGCTGTTCCCAATTGTAAATTTGCGACAAAGGGCCTGCCCGGCATCGCAC
The DNA here is from genome assembly GCF_000813185.1 of Novosphingobium sp. MBES04. Taxonomy (NCBI): domain Bacteria; kingdom Pseudomonadati; phylum Pseudomonadota; class Alphaproteobacteria; order Sphingomonadales; family Sphingomonadaceae; genus Novosphingobium; species Novosphingobium sp. MBES04. Next base: position 784,745 of record NZ_DF850488.1, read on the forward strand.
ACCCTGCCCCATTTCACGCGGCAGGGTTCGCGCGGCTGTCACAAACACCGGCTAGGGGGCGTCCCGCAAGCCACTCCAATGTGTCGCTTCTTTCGTGAGGGAACCTTTTTTCCGTGAAACTTTCCGCTGTCTTCTCCGCACTTGTCGCCGGTTCGTCCCTTGTCGCGCTGGCCTCTGCCGCACAGGCCGCCGAGGCCGATGGCATTGGCGAAAGCGAGAACGCGATCATCGTCACCACGCAGCGCTATGAACAGCGCGTGCAGGACGTGCCCGTGACCCTGAGCGCGCTTTCGGGCGAGCGCATGGAGGAGATCGGCGTCTCCGAGCTCGACGAGCTTTCGGCCTACGTTCCCGGCCTCAACATCCAGGAGCAGAGCGCCAACAACCCGGGCATCGTGATCCGCGGCATCACCTCGGACAGCGGCTCGGCGCAGGACGCCGCGCGCGTCACGCTCTACTACAACGGCGTCGACATCTCGCGCTCGCGCGGGGCCTACCAGGGCATCTACGACATGGAGCGCATCGAGGTCGTCAAGGGCCCGCAGGCGACCCTGTTCGGCACCGCCTCGACAGTAGGCGCGATCTCGATGGTCTCGGCCAAGCCCAAGCCCGGCCTCTCGGCCGAAGTTTCCGGCGGCTACGGCAACTATGACTATTATGAAGCAGGCGGCTTCCTGAACGCGGGCAACGACGTGATCGCGGGCCGCGTCGCGTTCAAGTACAAGAACCGAGACGGCTACGTGAAGAACCTCGCGCCCGACCAGGATGACCTCTACGGCATCAACACCTTGGGCGTGCGCGGCTCACTGCGCTTCACCCCCACCCCGGACATCACCGCCGACCTCGTCTTCACCTACGACCGCCAGCGCAACTCGGGCACGCCGTTCCTTTCGCGCACGCTCGGCTCGACCGCGGTAGACGACGTCTACGGCGATGCGTACCTGGGCGGCTCGCCCAATTCGCAGGAAGTCCTGGGCAAGGACAAGCTGGGCCTCGACCGTGACGTCTACGACGTGAACTTCACCTTCAACTGGGACTTCGCGGACGGCTGGAGCTTCACCACCGTCAACGGCTACCGCAACTTCGATTCGCTGGAAGTCTTCGACGCCGATGGTTCGGCCGCCTCCTATCTGGAATTCGCCGAGCAGGCCGACGGCTGGCAGTTCAGCCACGAGGGCCGCTTCGCCTATGCCGATGACCAGTGGCGCGCCCACTTCGGCTGGAACTACATGATCGAGGACACGCGCCAGTACGTGCCCTTCTCCAGCGAAGTCGGCACCTACCTGCAGTGCTCGGCGAACATCATCCCCGGCCTTGGCTGCGTCGCGCCGGAAAATTCCGTGCCCGCCGCGCTCGCCACCGGCCTTGCCACCGGCGGCCTGATCGAGAGCGCGCCCTATGCCAGCTGGTTCCAGAACGAGGGCCGCAACCAGTCCTGGTCGATGTTCGGCGAGGCGACCTGGATCCCGACCCCCGCACTCGAACTCAACGCGGGCGCGCGCGTCCTCATCGAGAAGCGCCGCTCGGGCTATTCGACCTATCAGCCGGTCGCCCCGATCTACGGCGAGCCGCTGCTGCCTTATGCCAACACCGACGGCGAGGTGGTCTACGCGGACCGCAGCTATGCTGCATTCCTGCCGCGCTTCAACGCGCTGCTGCGCGTGACCGACGCGGTCAATCTCTACGCCACCATCTCCAAGGGCCGCCGCTCGCCCTCGGTCCAGGTGACGACGCTCACCGATGCCGACACCGGCGCGCGCTATGCCGGCCCCAACGAGGTCGGCAACGAGACCGTGTGGAACTACGAGGGCGGCGTGAAGGTGGCGAGCGGCATCTTCTCGGGCTCGCTCGGCGTCTACTACCAGCAGTACTCCGACTTCCAGGTCACCGTCATCGAGGCGGGCGGCAACGCGCGCACGATCAGCGCGGGCTCGGCCAGCAACCTGGGCGTCGAGGCCGAAGTCGAAGTGAGGCCCACCTCCTGGCTGCGCGCCTACGCCAACGGCGGCTGGATCGACGGCGGTATCGACAACGATCCCGAGAACGGCAACCTGGCCGGTTCGCGCTTCCGCCTCCAGCCCGAGTGGCAGGCCTCGGCCGGGCTCATCATCGATGCGCCGGTGACCGAGACCGTCAGCCTGTTCCTCTCGCCCAGCGTGACCTACCGCTCGAAGATCTACTTCGAGACGCCCAACACCGAGGCGATCAGCCAGCCGGGCGTGACGCTTGCCAATGTGCGCGGCGGCGTGACCTTTGCCAACGGCCAGTATGAAATTGCAGGCTGGGCGCGTAACCTCTTCGACGAGAAGTACCTCCTCGATGCGGGCAACACCGGCGGCGCCTTCGGGCACCCCACCTTCATCCCGGCCGAGCCGCGCACTTACGGCGTGACCGTGAAGGCCCGCTTCTGACGATCCGGCGCGGCCGGGCCCGGAACACGCCCCGCGCCCGGCTGCGCCGCCCATCCGCACTTCCCGATAGCCTGCGACACAGGACCCTGCCTGCCATGCCTCTCACTCTCGACCGCCGCCTTCTCATCCAGGGCAGCCTCCTTGGCCTCGGCGCCCTGGCACTGCCGGGTCTTGCCCAGGCGATGACCGCCCAGGGCTTCACCCACGGCGTGGCGAGCGGCGAGCCTTCGGGCAATTCGGTCCTCCTGTGGACGCGCTACGTCGGCAGCGGCGCGACGAAACTGCGCTGCGAAGTTGCCGCCGATGAGGCCTTCACGAAGGTCATCTCGGGCGGCGAAGTCATTGCCTCGCCCGAACATGACAACTGCGCCAAGCTGGTGGTGAAGGGGCTCGCCCCCGACCGCTGGTACCACTACCGCTTCATCGCCCCCGATGGCTCGATGAGCGAAATCGGGCGCACCCGCACGCTGCCCACCGGCAATGTCGCACGCTTTGGCATTGGCCTGTTCTCGTGCTCGAACATGCCCTTCGGCTTCTTCAACGCCTATGCCCACGCCGCCAGGCGCGACGACCTCGACCTCGTCATCCACGTCGGCGACTACCTCTACGAATACGCGCCCAACGGGTCCTACCCGGCCACGGCCATGGCGGGCCGTGAGGTTCAGCCCGACCACGAGATCCTGACGCTCGCGGACTACCGCCTGCGCTACGCCTCCTATCGCCTTGATCCGGACCTTCAGGCCCTCCACCGCCGCTTCCCGATGCTCGCGCAGTGGGACGACCACGAACTGGCGAACGATGCCTGGCAGGGCGGCGCGGAAAACCACCAGAGCGAAACCGAAGGCTCCTGGAGCGCGCGCCGCGCCATTGCCGAGCGCGTCTACCGCGAATGGATGCCGGTCTCCGATACCCCCTATAACAGCTTCCAGATCGGCTCGCTCGCCACGATCTTTCGCCCCGAGACCCGCGTCACCGGGCGCGTCGAACAGCTCGACTTCGCCAAGGCGCTCGCAGGCAAGGACGACATCGCCCGGGCCATGATCGAATTTCGCGACGGCGCCTGGCAGGACCCGGCCCGCACCGTCATGGGCGCGACGCAGGAAAAGTGGCTCAACCGCGAGATCGCGCAGTCGGTCAAGTCCGGCACGCGCTGGCAGGTCCTGGCCCAGCAGATCGTCATGGGCCCGCTCAAGGCGCCCGCCGAAATGGCCGACATCGCCCCCAACGGGGCCGATCCCAAGGTGCGCCAGGCGCTCATGGGTATCGCGGCCGCCTCCAAGGTCGGCCTGCCCTTCAACATGGATTCCTGGGACGGCTACCCGGCCGCCCGCGAACGCCTGCTGCGCGCCGCGCGCGAGGCCGAGGCGAACCTCGTCGTCCTCTCGGGCGACAGCCACAACGCCTGGGGCCAGAACCTCAGCGTCGACGGCGCCCCGGTCGGCGTCGAATACGCAGGCCACTCGGTCACCTCGCCAGGCTTCGAGAGCTACCTGCCCTCGGTTGCCCCGCAGAACCTCGCCCGCGCGCTGCAAGGTGCCAACCCCGGCCTCTCGCTGTGCGACGCCAGCCGCCGTGGCTACGTCTCGCTCGACCTCACGCAAGACAGCGTGCGCGGTGCCTGGCACTTCATGAGCACCATCGCCGCGCGCACGACTTCGGGCACGACTCAGGAAGAGCGCGTGGTGAACTGGGGGACGCGCGCCTTCGCGGCGGTTTGATCAGAGAGTAGAAAAAGGGACATCCGAGGGCCATCGCCCTCGGGCTCCCCATACCTGTCGAGCGCAGCGCGTTCCGGGACGCGTGCGCCCGGGGCGAAGCCCCATTTCATGACATCCTCGCCCTTGTGGCGCGATGGTGCCGGAGACGAACTGCCGCTGCCGATTGCGGGGGCCCGAGGGCGATGGCCCTCGGAACATCCTTTTATTTCTTCAATCTAGACGCCCCGGCCTGCTCCAGCTTCGCGGCCATCGCACGCTCTTCAGGCCGCAGCGTCAGCACGCGCACCCCGCTCGCCGTCACCGCGACGGTGTGCTCGAACTGCGCGGAGAGGCCACCGTCCAGCGTGCGTACGGTCCAGCCGTCCTTTTCCTGACGCACCCCGCGTCGGCCCTGGTTGAGCATGGGTTCGATGGTGAAGGTCATGCCCTCCTCGATCAGGACGCCCGTGCCCGGGCGGCCGAAGTGGAGGACCTGGGGTTCCTCGTGCATCTGCTGGCCGATGCCGTGCCCGCAGAACTCGCGCACGACCGAATAGCCTGCGCGGTGCGCATGGCGTTCGATGACGTGCCCGATATCGCCCAGCCGCGCGCCGGGACGCACTTGGGCGATCCCCTTCCAGAGCGCCGCATACGTCGTCTCGACCAGCTTGCGCGCGGCCGGGTGCACGTCTCCGACCAGATAGGTCTTGCTGGAATCCGCGATGTAGCCGCCCTTCTCCAGCGTGATGTCGAAGTTGACGATATCGCCATCCTTCAGGACATCGCTGTCCTTGGGCATGCCGTGGCACACGACCGAATTGATCGAGGAATTGAGCACGTAGGGAAAGCCGTACTGCCCCTTGCTCGCCGGGCGCGCACCCAGTTCATCGACGATGAAGCGCTCGACCATCGTGTCGATTTCCAGCGTGGACTTGCCCGCCAGCGGCGTCCGGTCGATCAGCCCGAACACGGACGCGAGCAGTCGCCCCGCCTCGGCCATGAGATCAACCTCCCAGGGCGCCTTGCAGAAGTCCTGGCGGCTCAACTCCAGGTCGCCTCGGGCGGCAGGCTCATCAGGATGGCATCGATGTTGCCGCCGGTCTTGAGACCAAAGAGCGTGCCCCGGTCATGGACGAGGTTGAACTCGGCGTAGCGCCCGCGCCATTCCAGTTGCTGCGCCTTGTCGGCGGGCGTGAAGTCCATCCCCATGCGGCGGCGCACCAGCTTGGGGAAGATGGCCAGGAACGTCTCGCCCACAGCCTTCGTGAAGGCAAAGTTCGCCTCCCACATCGCTTCATCAGCGCATTCCAGGTGATCGTAGAAGATCCCGCCAACGCCGCGGTGCACCTTGCGGTGGGGAATGTAGAAGTACTCGTCCGCCCAGGCCTTGAAGCGCTCGTAGTAATCCTCGCCATGCGCGTCGCAGGCCGCCTTGAAGGCCGCGTGGAATTCCTCGGTGTCCTCATCGTAGGGCAGCGGCGGATTGAGGTCCGCGCCGCCCCCGAACCACGCCTTGGTCGTGGTGAGGAAGCGGGTGTTCATGTGGACCGCGGGCACATGCGGATTGGCCATGTGCGCAACGAGGCTGATGCCTGTGGCCGAAAATTCCGGGCGCTCCACCGAGGCCCCGTTGATCGAGCCGGCAAACTCCTTGCCGAAAGCGCCGTGGACGGTGGAGATGTTCACCCCCACCTTCTCGAACACCTGCCCCTTCATCAGTCCGCGCGTACCGCCGCCGGTCTCGCCCTTCTCATCGTCGACCGCATCGCGCCGCCAGGGCGTGTACTGGAACGAGGCCTCGCTGCCGGCTTCGCGCTCGATCGCCTCGAACTCGGCGCAGATGCTGTTGCGCAGAGTTTCGAACCATTCGCTGGCGCGGCGGGTGTAGGGGGCCCAATCGGTCATAGCTGTCCTGTTTCTCGTTGTCGTCCCGCGCTTGCCAAATCGGACCGGACACGGCAAGGAAAAGCCATGGTTCCCTTTTCGTTCTGCGCGCAGGAAATGGTCCTGCTGGAAGGCTCCGGTTCGCGCCCCGGAGCGCTCTACTGGCCGCGCGAGGATGCGCTGCTGGTGGCTGACCTGCACCTGGAGAAGGCCAGCTTCTACGCCCGCACCGGACAGATGCTGCCGCCCTACGACAGCCGCGAGACGCTCGAGCGTCTGGCGCAGGCGGTACGGCAAACCGGCGCGCGCCGGGTCTTCGCACTGGGCGACAATTTCCACGACAGCGCAGGGCCCGAGCGTCTGGAGCCGCACGCGGCGGGCATGCTCGATGCCCTCACCCGCGCGCTCGACTGGGTCTGGATCACCGGCAACCACGACCCCGAACTGGGAACGGCGGCGGGCGGCACCTGCCTTGCCGAGTTGACCGTGGCGGGCATTGCGCTGCGCCACGAGGCTCATCCCAACGTCACCGAGCAGGAACTTTCGGGGCACTTTCACCCCCGGCTCGAGGTCACCGCGCGCGGGCGCCGCATCCGCCGCGCCTGCACCGTGGCGAGCGAGACGCGCCTCATCCTCCCGGCCTTCGGCGCGCTCACCGGAGGCATGGCGGCCGACGATCCTGCAATCCTGGGCGCGCTGCAGCCTGCACAGGCCATCGATGCCCTGATCCCGGCGCAAAAGCGGCTCGTTCGCTACCCCCTCTGGCGAAAAGCGGCCTGATTGCCTATATAGGTGGACAAGGCCGGGTCTCCGGCCGGGGCATTCATTGTGGAACGTTCGGAAAATCGCACTTTGCGCGAGGCGACGATTCGCATTAAGGACGCCCGCATTCGCACGATTTCAGAGTAACGACTCAGGAGAACGCATATAGCACCCCCACCCCGGCGCATGATGGCGCCACCGGTCAAGAGCGGACCGCGCTACAACAAGTTCATCCAAGCCGACAAGGTCCGCGTGATCGACGAGAACGGCGAGAATGTTGGCGTCCTTTCGACGCGTGACGCAATCGAGCGTGCGGCCGATGTCGGCCTCGACCTCGTGGAAGTGTCGCCCAACGCCGATCCGCCGGTGTGCAAGTTTCTCGATGTAGGCAAGTACCGCTACGAGGCCCAGAAGAAGGCCAACGCAGCGCGCAAGACCCAGAAGACGCAGGAGATCAAAGAGATCAAGATGCGTCCGAACATCGATGACCACGACTACGACGTGAAGATGCGCAACGTACAGCGCTTCATCGAGGCGGGCGACAAGGTGAAGGTCACTCTGCGCTTCCGCGGCCGCGAACTTTCGCACCAGCAGCTGGGCATGAACCTGCTGCGCCGCGTGCAGGAAGGCGTCGCCGAGATCGCCAAGGTCGAAGCCTACCCGCGCATGGAAGGCCGCCAGATGCTCATGGTGCTCTCGCCCAAGTAAGCATCTCGGGCCTTCGCGCCACGAACTTCCGGAAGGCGCCCCGACAGGGGCGCCTTCTGTCGTTTCAGGGGCCGCGAATTCCTGCGATACGAAAATTCCTTCGGACAACGCAGCGCCTGCGGGTCGCCCCCTATTCCCCCTCGCGCCCGGGCGCGTGTAAGGCTGGGGGATGCCTGTTGCCACCCAACTCGTCCCCGCCGAACTCGTTCTCGTCGGACCGATCCTCGACATCGTGAACTACACCGGGATCGCCGTGTTCGCGGTTTCGGGCGCACTCGTCGCGGCGCGCAAGAACCTCGACATCATCGCCTCGATCTTCTTCGCCACCGTCGCCGGGATCGGAGGAGGCTCGCTGCGCGACGTCTTCACCGGCGTTCAGGTCAACTGGATCCTCTCCCCGGCCCCGCTGGTGCTGTGCATCGCGGTCGGCATTCTGGTCTGGCTCTTGCCCACGCGCATCTGGCCCGAACGTGCGCTGGAATGGTTCGACGCGGGCGGCCTTGCGGCCTTTGCGGTCTTCGGCACGGGCAAGGCCCTGAGCCTGGGCGCGGCTCCCCTTCCCGCCGTGGTCATGGGGGTGATGAGCGCGTGCATGGGCGGCGTCATCCGCGACGTGGTCGCAGGCGTGCCCTCGATCCTCCTGCGCAACGAACTCTACGTGACCGCCGCGCTGCTGGCGGCCGGCGTGTTCCTGGGCCTGACCATGGCCGGGCTGTCCTCTGGTCTCGCAACGATCCTCGCCACGCTGTGCGGCTTCTGCCTGCGCGGTGCGGCCATACATTGGGGGCTATGGCTGCCGCGGCACAAGGGGTAGAAGGAGTATCTCAAGGGGCCATCGCCCCTTGACCGCATAACGTCGACCTTGCCTCTCTCAGCCACCGTGGCGGGCGGAAGGTGAGGCAGACAGTATGGGGAGCCCGAGGGCGATGGCCCTCGGAAATCCTTTTTCTTACCGGACCGGGTAACTCGCCAGCTTCACATGCAGGATCTGGTTGGCAGCGGTAAAGTTGAGCCCCCAGTCGACCTGGTCCCCGTTCCACACCCGCTCGAAGACCCAGTTGCCCGCCGCGTCGTAGTGGCCCTGCTCGACGCGATCGAGGATGAGGTTCGCGCGGGACGGATCCGCCATCTCGAACGTCACGCGCGCAAAACGGCCCGTGACGAGGTATTCGTCGGGAGCAATTTCAGCGAGGACCGCACCGCCCTTGGGCCAGTCGTTGCCCTTGGCCCCACCCATGCCCCAGTCACCGCGCCCGAAGCTGACCTCGGCCTTGTAGCGGCCGAGATCCAATACCTCGCGGTGTTCGTCCGCCGGGTCTTCCGGCTCAGCCGCGCCCCAGGTCTTGCCCGCAAAGGCCCACTTGGCCCAGAGCCGGTCGAGCCCCTCGAACAGGGCATAGTTCGCCGAAAACGGGGTCAACGCCTCATCGTTCAGCTTCGAGGTGACGGGGAAGCTCGGCAGGTAGCGCAAGCGGTCGATCCCGAAGGGCGACCAGCCGATCGCGCCGCGCCCCATGGCCTCGAAGAAGAAGCGCGCGTACTCCTTCGCATGGCCCGTCTCGGGCACGAAGAGCGCGTTGTCGGGGCGGTCGTACTTGTCAAGGAAGCCGAGGTAGTCCTTGTGCTTCGTGGTGTAGATATCGGGACCGACAAGGTCGAGATGCGGCGCGGCCGCCTTGTAGACGTCGACCACGGTGTTGGCCGGGCCGCCGCTCGCGTAGGTATTGGGATCCTGCCAGTCGAAGGGATTGCCAGTCAGCGCCGCGTTCGCATACATCGGCAGCGGCTTCACCGCCTTGCCTGCGGCGGCGACCGCATCGATGTAGCGCGCGACATGCCAGGAGTGGAAATAGAGCTCGGCATCGCGCCCGTAGAGCTCCTGCCAGGTCCCCTTCCCCTTGCCCGTCTTCCGGCGCAGCGCCTCGGGAACGGGGGCGGCAAAGGCCTTTTCGGCCTCGGGCGAATGGTCGCGCGCAAGACCATAGGTGCCCGGCTCGTTCTGGACCTGGACCATGATGACCGTGTTCTGCGGGTCGGCCTTTCTCAGGTGCTCCATGAGTGCAGCGAAGGCGCGACTGTCGGCCTCCAGCGTCGATTTCGCGAAAGGCGAAAGTGCATAGTGGAAGGTTCCATCGCCCCGGCGCATGCGCGGGAAGCGGGCGTTGTCCAGCTTCACCCAGGCCGGCGCGTACTGCGGGTTGGTGTTCTTCCAGGTCGCGAACCACAGGAGAACCAGACGAACGTCATGCGCGCGGGCTTCTTCCAGCAGGGTATCGACGGCCGAGAAGTCGAACTTCCCCTCCTCGGGCTCGATCTGCTCCCAGCCGATGGGCGCTTCCACGGTGTTGACGTGCATGGCCTCCATCGCGGGCCAGACGCCAGGCATCGCGGCGGGCCAGGAGCTGGAGTTGTTGATCTGCGCGCCCAGCATGAGGAACGGCGCACCATCGACCATCAGCGCGTGGCGCCCATCCTTCGTGGCAATCCGAGGCAACTCATCGGCGCCTGCCATCGCGGGCAGGACCGACAGCGCCAAGGCACCTGCCACCCCCAAACCACACCGAACCATCCGCCGAAACATCGCTCTCTCCTGTTTATGTATTGCGTGCGTGCCGGGGCGCTCAGACCAGCCCCGGCCCTTCGATCTTGAGCACCGGCACGAAAAGCTCCCCCGGCGCCAGGTCGAGGTGCAGCGCGTCTGCGTCCTGGCGGAAGTGCACCGGGCCACCGCCCAGCTGTGTAATCCGCGCGATCCGGCCCTTGCCCGCCTGCGCTAGCACCCGGCGGCCAAGCGCGCAGACCTGGATCGGCGCATCGCCCGTCGCCAGTACGAAGAGATAAAGCGCTCCGTCCTTCGTCGTGAAACGCACGTCGCCCGGCACGAAGCCGTCAAATCCGCCCTCGTTCTGCATGCCCACCTGAAGCTGGGTCGGTCCCTCGCCGTAGACGTGCCAGGGGCGCGAGCCATAGACAGCCTCGCCGTTCACCGCGAACCAACGCGCCAGATCATCGAGGATCTTCTCTTCCTCGGCATCGATCGTGCCATCGCCGCGCTGGGGCACCGAAAGCAGCAGATTGCCATTCTTCGAAATGACGTCGGCAAGGCGCTGCACCACAGCGGCGGCGGGGATGTAGCTCCTGTTGGTAAAGCGCGCCCGGTTGTAGAACCAGTCCCCCAGGCACGTATCGGTCTGCCAGGGCTCGTCCCAGAGATGATCGGTGAAGCCACGCTCGACATCCTGGACAAGGCCAAAGCGCGCGCGCGGGGTCAGCTGCTTGGCGGTCAGCACCACGTCGATCTTGCCATGCCATTCAAGCGAGCGGTTGTAGTAGTCCGCCGCGGCCGCCAGGCCATAGGGCCCGAAGGGCAGCTCGTAATTGTCCATGTAGCAGAAGTCAGGACGGTACTTTGCCACCAGGTCCATCTGGCGCAGCAACCACTGGCGCGCGAAGGCGGTGTCACCGGGCGGCACGGTCTCGATCCATTCGCCGTCGTGCGCATCATGCCAGGCGTTCATGGCCGCAATTGTCTCGATGCCATCGGGCGCGACCATGTGGCGGCCGGTGTAGAGATCCTGTGGGTCGAGGCCCTCCCACCAGGTGCCTGCGCCATCCTCCTTCGTCAGCCGGTACGCGTCATAGCGCTCCCCGGCGCGCGGTCCTTCCGGATCGTAGGCATAGGCTGGCTGGTACCAGTGCCAGGCGTGCGAGGTGTGGTTGGAGACACCAAACCTGAGCCCTGCACGGCGCGCCGCTTTCTCCCAGGTCCCGACCACATCGCGCCCCGGCCCGACGCGCAGCGAGTTCCAGCCATGGTGCGCGGAATCGTAGCAATCCAGGTTGTCGTGATGGCAGGCGAGGCTGACAAAGTACTTCGCGCCCGCCTTCACGAAGCGGTCCATCAGACCCTCGGGGTCCCACTTGTCGGCGGTCCAGCGCTTCTGGACTTCCATCATGCCCGTATCGGCGGGATGGCCATAGGTGCGCAGATGGTGCTCGTACATGGGGTGGCCCTGCATGTACATGAAGCGGCCATACCAGTCGCCCTGCTCGGGCACCGACTGCGGCCCCCAGTGCGACCAGATGCCGAACTTGGCGTCCCGAAACCAGTCAGGGTAGCGGTAGTTCGCCACCAGCGAATTCCAGGTCGGTTCGACCGGCCCCGGCTTTGTCGCGATCTGCCCCTGCGCCGATCCGGCCAGTCCGGCGAGACCGCCGGCCCCAAGCGCGCTGGCGAGGAACCCACGGCGCGAAGGATGAAGTCCTTTCAGCATGGCGCGCACCGCCTCGTGGCTCGGCTGTTCCTGCGTGGCGCTGACATGCGGACGGCTCTCCCAGAAAAGGTAACGCTACCACCAATTATTGAGGCATCGGCGTTTGTTTCAAATTAATTCAAAAGGCCGAAAAAACGGCACGATTGGGCGATACTACTATGATTTATAGTCAATATCGCCCCCTCAGGACTTGCCCGAGGAGACACACTTCTGCATGGGAGGGTCTGGCCTGCCTCACTTTTGGAGGAGGAGAGGCGAGGCAGGCCAGACCCCGCAAGACAGTTACGGACGCTCGATCCGCACCGCCTTGCCATTCCATGTCACTTGCGCATCATAGCTCGTCGCCTCGGCCACACTGTCGCCGGGTGCGATCCACTTCACGCGCACGGTGCGGCTCTTGGGCATGCCCTTGTAGCCCTTGCCCTCGCGCGCGCCGAGCGTGACGGTGCCGGTGGCATCGTCGTAGCGGATCGGCATGCGCTCGAACGCACCGGTCTTGTAGCCAAGCGAGCGGCCATCGTCGTTGTAGAGCGAGAACGCACCGTCCGCGCCGGTGTAGACGACCAGCGTCACGGGCGCCTCGGGCTGTTCATCGACGTACTGGATGACCGGGCCCATCGGCACGATCGAGCCCGCCTTCACGAACAGCGGCATGCGCTCGGCCGGTGCGGGTACGGTCGCCGAGGTGCCACCTTCATAGGCCTTGCCGGTCTCGAAGTCGTACCAGGTCAGGCCCTGGCCCGGGAACCAGACCTCGCGCTCGCGCACCTGGTAATCCGCCACCGGCGCAACCAGGAAGGCCTTGCCGAAGAGGAACTGGTCGTTGACCGCGCGGGCCTTCGCGTCCTCGGGGAAGTCCATGACCATGCCGCGCATGATCGAGCCGTCCTTGAGGTAGGTATCCGCGCCCAGGGTGTAGATGTAGGGCATCAGACGGTAGCGCAGCTTGTCGTACCACACCATCGAGGCGCGCATGTCCGAACCTTCCGGCGCGATCTCGAAGATCTCGCGGTAGGGGAACTCGCCGTGGCTGCGGAAGATCGGGCTGAAGGCACCGAACTGGAACCAGCGCAGGTTCAGCTCCTGCCATTCGGCAAGGTCTTCCGGCGTCGGGTTCTCGACGGTCCAGCGCGGCTCGACCGAGAAGCCGCCGATGTCGTGCGTCCAGTTGGCAAAGCCCGACATCGCGGTGTTCACGCCCGCCGAGATCTGCGCCTTGAGGTCATACCAGCGCGTCGCAACGTCGCCCGACCACACGGCCGAGCTGTAGCGCTGCAGGCCCGCAAAGCCCGAACGGGTGAGCAGGAAGGGACGCACGTCGCTCTTGTAGGACGACCAGCCGTCGTAGAACGCCTCGGCGTTCATCAGCGGGAACGAGTTGAAGAACTCGGCCGCAGGACCCGCGGCGGTCGGGCCCATCGTGTCGATGCGCTTCTCGATCGAGAGGTTGGAGTGCAGGTCCGGCTCGGAGGCGTCCGCCCACCAGGCGTCGAAGCCCTTGACCGCGATCTTCTTCTCGATCTGGTCCCAGAAGATCTCACGCCCCTTTTCCGAATAGGGGTCGTAGAAGGAGTTGAGGTAGCCCACGCCAACCCAGTCCTTGTTCCCCTGCTCGATGTTGCCGTGGTACATCGCGCCCGCGGCATCGAGTTCCTTGTAGTTGTCGGTCGTGGGATAGAACTTGGGCCAGACCGAGATCATGATCTCGGCGTTGTTCGCGTGGACGTCCTCGACCATCGCGGCCGGATCGGGGAAGCGCGTCTCGTCGAAGTCATGGCTGCCCCAGGCATCGTCCTTCCAGTAGCGCCAGTCGAGCACGATGTTGTCGATGGGATAGTTCAGCTGGCGGTAGGTGTGGAGCACGTCGAGCAGCTGGCTCTCATCCTCGTAGCGCTGGCGCGACTGCCAGAAGCCATAGACCCACTTGGGCATCATTTCCGACTTACCGGTCAGCTCGCGGTAGCCCGCAACGACACCGTCCATGTCCTTGCCCGGAATGAACCAGTAGTCCTTGTCGCGCGCGACCTCGCTGGTGAACCAGACCGAATGACGGTCGGCCTCGGGCATCGGGTCCTTGTGCAGCAGCGCCATGTAGCCCGCGTTGGGTTCCCACTCGATGCGCACCTCGGCGTCCTTGCCCGCCGTCAGCGGCACCTCGAAATCGGCGTACCAGGGGTTCCAGTTCTGGCGCCAGCGGTCGAGCAGCAGCTTTCCGTCGACATAGACCTTATAGTAGCTCGAGCCGTAGAGCTGGAACTGGTGGGTGCCGGTCTTTTCCGGGTGGAGCGTGCCGGTCCACACCACGGTCTGGGTCTGCACCGCGTTGCCGGCCGTGTTCTGGCCTTCGGTCGCAGCTTCGGTCTTCGCCTTGGCGGCTTCGGGCCACTTGGCCTGGTCCTCGATGTACTGGTAGTCGATCGAGGCTTCCTGCTGCTCGACGGCGAGCTTGCCGTCGAGGAAGTACTGCGCCTTGAAGCCCGGCTTGCCGTCCGAGGTGACCTTCAGGCCGCCCTCTTCGCCCACCAGCGCGTAAGGCATGGGGTTGCCGAAGCGGGTGATGCTTTCGTTGTCCCAGAGCAGGCCATAGTTCTTCGTCGAGACGAGGAAGGGCGTGCCGATATCCATGTTGTGCTGGGCAAGTTCCACGTCCTTGCCGTTGTAGTCCATCACCGCCTGCTGGTGCTGGCCGAGGCCATAGAGGCCCTCGTCGGTGCCGCGGTTGAACTGCTGCGAGACGGTAACATAGGGCGTGCCGTCAGCCGAAGTCTGCGTGAATACGGCAGGCGCGCTTTCGCTCAGGAGCTCCGCGCCCTTGGCGTCATAGAAGCGCACCTGCCCGGTCGCGGTGTTGATCGCAGCGCTGGCCTTGGCCGCGCTCACGAAGACATAGCCCTGCTTCTCGCTCACCTTGTAGGTGCCCGCCTTGGGCGGATTGGGCGCCATCAGGCTGGCGTTGGCGGCGGGTGCCTCGAAGCCCTTGGCATCGGCCACCACATGGAAGATGCCATCGCCGTGGAGGGTCACCGTCACGGTGTCGGACGGACGCTGTCGGGGGTGACGATGACGCCGCCCTCGATCTTTTCCACGCTGGCGGCCAGCGCCGGCATCGAACAGAGCGCAGAGCCGGCAAGCAGCGCTGACAATTTCACAAACTTCATTTTCGTATCCCCTGCCCTGTCAGGCTCTCACTTGGATGAATAGAAACCGGTGGTGACCTTGAGCACCTGCGGCCTGTCGATGAGATTGATCCCGTAGTCGGTCTGGTCGCCATTCCAGCGGCGCTTCAGGACCCACTTTCCGTTCTCGAAGGTGCCCTCCTCGACCGAAACGACCACGCCGTTTGCCGCGCCATCGGCCGGACTGAAGCGCACGCGCACGTGATCGCCCATGACGAGATACTCGGTCTGGGACAGCTGCGCGACCGCGACACCGCCCACCGGCGCCTCGGCCCATTCGGGCGGCTCGGACGGGAGCCAGGTCCAGTCCTTCTCACCGAACTGCCACTGCCCCCAGTCCGCGCTGATCTTCCACTTGCCCAGCACCGTCTCGCGCGGCGAGCCGTCGTCGGGCTTGGCCGCGCCCCAGGTCGGGCGGGTGTAGGCGATCCTTGCCCATTCGCGCGCGATGGGGGCAAGCGTCGCATAAGGAAGAGCAAAGGCGCCCAGCGTTTCGTCATCCAGCATGCGCGCGCCCAGCGGGTAGTTGAAGAAACCCGTGTCATCCATGCCGAACGGCGCAAAACCGATCCCCCCGCGCCCGATGGTGGGCCAGAAGAAGCGTGCAAACTCGATCGAATTGCCGATCTCGGGCACCATCAGCGCGTTGTCGGGCCGGGCGTACTTGTCGAGATAGGCAACAATGTTGGCGCTCTCGCGGTCGTAAATGTCGGGCCCGGCAAAGTCGATGTCGGGCGCGGCCGCCTTCCAGATGTCGAGCACGTCCCATTGCGGCCCGCCGCTGGCGACACCGGTGGGATCGGGCACGTTGGAGGGACCTGCAAGCGAGGCGTTGACGTACATCGGCAGATTCTTCACCGCCTTGCCCGCCTTCGCCACCTCGTTCACGAAATGGGCGACGTGCCAGGTCTGGAACGCGCGCGGGGCCTGCTTTCCATAAACCTCTTCCCAGGTCCCCGACTTGCCCTCGGCCTTGGCGAGCGGGGCCGGAATGGCCTTGGCGAACTGCGCGTTGGCAGCAGCCGAATAGTCGCGCGGAACCCGGTAGGAGCCGGTCTCGTTCTCGGGCTGGACCATGATGACGGTGTTTTGCGCGTCATGATCGCGCAGGTATTCCATGACCCTCACGAAGGCCCGGCGATCTGCCTCCAGCGTATTTTGCGAGAGTGGCGAAAGCACGTAGTGGTCCGAGCCATCGGGCGCCTTCATGCGGGGAAAGCGCGCGTTGTCGAGCTTCACCCAGGCCGGGGTATAGCTGGGGCTGGTATTCTTCCAGGTCCCGAACCAGAGCAGGACGATACGCGTGTTGTGCGCGCGGGCACCTGCGAGCAGCGCCTCCAGATAGCTGAAATCAAAGTGCCCCTCGACCGGCTCGACCTGCTCCCAGGCAATCGGGATCTCCAGCGTGTTGGCGTGCATCGCCTCCAGCACAGGCCAGACCTCGTCCAGCATCGCGGGGTAGTTGCTCGAATTGTTGGCCTGCGCGCCCAGCATCAGGAACGGCGCGCCATCGACGATCAGAGCATGGCGCCCGCCCTTGCTTTCCAGGCGCGGCAATTCGCCGGGCGCGGCACACGCCGGGACGGCCATTGCGCCCCCCGCCAGAAGCGCCAGGGACGCTGCGATAGGTGGAAACTTCATCACTTCCTCTCCCCCGCGCCGCTTTTTGGATCGCCGTAGACGATACCGCGGCCGTCGGTTGCTATATAGACGCGCCCGAACAGACGCGGGTCACCGGTCACCATGCGGATGCGCAGGCCCCACTGGTGCTTGTCATCGTTGATGCGCTGCCAGTTCGCACCGCCATCGAGCGAGCGCCAGATCGCACGCACGCCCTGCTTCGTCCCCAGAGCATAGAGCGCAGGGACATCGGCATCGGACGCGCCCTTGCCCAGGCCATAGCGCTCGACGTCGAGGTCGCCGCCTGTCCGATCCCAGTTCTCCCCGAAATCGGGCGAGTGCCACAAGTCACCGCCCAGCTGTAGCCAGAGGTTTCCGGCACGGTTGGGATCCGCGAGGATTGGCGCGGGCGCCTCGCGGTTGGCCGAGTAGGCCGGCGAGAGATCACCCGGCAGTCCATGACCGCCCGCCTCCATGAAGTGCGCGCCGCCATCGTAGCTGCGCACGATCCGGTTGTTCGCAAAGTCGATGGCATAGAACCGGCGGGCATCGCGCTTGTCCGAGGTCACCCGCACGCGGGAAGGCAGGCCCTCAACAGCGTCCCAGCTTGCCCCGTGATCGCGCGAGTATTGCGGCTCGTCCGTCTCGACAAGGAAGGTGCTCCCGTCCGCCGAGACCGTAATCGCCGCATTGCCGGTCTCCTCAGGCAGAGGCGTTCCATCGGTGTGGCGCTCGCCCTTGGGCACGTAGAGCGGCATCCAGTTCGTCCCGCCATCCTGCGACCAGGCAAGCGAGGTGTCCGGCACCGTGCGGGCGTGGGTATTGCCGCTGCGCACCAGGACCTGCGGCGCATCACCCGCATAGTCGAGCGTGTTGGTATTGGAAAGAAACGGGTTCACGTGCTGCGTCGCGGGCGAAACCGCGAAGTCGTCATGCCGGAAGCCACCGATATCACCGAACCCGGAGATGAGGTGCGCGCCTCCGGTCGGGCTGACCATCGTGATGATCGCCGTCTGCTCCACGCCCTTGGTCCAGGGCTGCCAGTGCATCGTGCCGTCCGCGTCCAGCTCGTCCGTGGCATAGACCGTCGCGCCCGTCACATAGGCGGCGTGCCCGGCGTCGTAGGGATCGATGGCAAGCCCCGCAATCCAGTGCCCGAAGTTGGCCTTGGCGCCGAAATCGAGGAAGGGCGTTGCCGACACGTCGCGCACCGAGCGCGTCCACAGCGCCTCCCAGTGCGCCCCTGCATCGTGGCTCAGCCAGACGGTGTCGACGGGATTGCCCCGGTCCACGGTGCTGACGGCCAGCGTGGCGGGGTCCTGCGCCGAGACAGCCACGCCCATGTAGCCACCCACGGGCGCTTCCGGGCCCTTCTGGGGCGTCACGTCCTGCCAGCTTTCCCGCGCCGGATCGAAGCGCCAGACCGCACCGCGCGTGATGCCGTTGGGACCGATCGCGTCGCACAGCGTAACCGTCAGCACGTGATCGCTGCCGACCACGGCCTTTACTGCCAGGAGCCCCCTGCCCGGGCCGCCCGCAACCGCCTGCCAGGTCTGTCCACCGTCCTCGGAGCGGTAGAGGCGTGCGCCTTCCGGATCGGCGTTGCCCACAAAGACACGCCCCTTCACCGCCGGATCGAATACCACGAAGGAAAGCCCGCCATGTGTTGCCCGGCGCCCCTCGGGGATGCCCAGCCCCTCCAGCGGAAAGGCATCGACCTTGCGCCAGTTCGCGCCCGCATCCTCGCTCTGCCACAGGCCCTGGTGCCGTGAGCCGAAGAACAGGCGCTGATTATCGGACGGATCGATGGCGAGCCGTTCGCCCAGACCACGCCCGTCCTCATTCCCGCCCATCGCGAAGGGAACATCGCTGCGCGCCCAGTTCGCACCATAGTCGCGCGAGCGGAAGATGGCGGCCGCGCCGCCCTTGTGCATGCCCGCCGCCAGATAGACCGTGCCCGCATCGACGGGATCGGCGGCCACGCTCTCGATGCCCATGAAGCTGCCTTCGGAGACGCCGTCGAGAAGCTGCACCCAGCGCTCAGCCTTCGCATCCCAGCGGTAGGCCCCGCCCATGTCGCTGCGCAGGTACGCCAGCCCTTTCTCGATGGGACTGAAGATGATGCCGGGCGTGAAACCACCTCCGCCGACGCGCACGTGCTGCCAATCGTAGGAAGCCGATTCGGCTCGCTCGGAACGTGCAAGGACCGGGCCCACGGACGCAGCCAAGGCCGCCCCCGCAAGAGGTAATGTGAGCGCATAAAACGCCGCCCTACGTGCCTTGCCCCAGGCCATAACTGCCCCGCTCTCCTCACGATCGAACCTTATGGCCGACCAATCCCAAAGTCGCGTCTTGACGCTGTCGTGGTTGTCATAGATAACGCTAACACCTGCGGAGGGGAATAGCACTGATGAAAAATATACCGGCCCTTGACAGGGGCCTGCCCGAAGACTGGCGCTCCGGCACGTTTCTTGGCCGTATCGAGACCAGCGAAGGCCCCACACCCATTCTAATTCGCGACGGACGTGTCTTCGACATGGCCAAGGTCGCGCCGACCGTCGCCGACCTCATCGCGCAGAACGTGCGCGAAGGCGGCCTGGAACTGGGCGGAATCGAGGTTCTGGACGAGGCCACGCTGCTCAGCCCGATCGACCTGCAGTGCGTGAAGGCCTGCGGCGTGACCTTCGCGGTCTCCGCGCTCGAGCGCGTGATCGAGGAGCGCGCCCGCGGCGACTACCGCAAGGCGCAGGAGCTGCGCGGCAAGATCGAGGATGCGCTGGGCGGCTCGGTCCGCACCACCGTCCCCGGCTCGCCCGAGGCCGACGCGCTCAAGCAGACGCTGATCGGCGAGGACCTGTGGTCGCAGTACCTCGAAGTCGCCATCGGGCCGGACGCGGAAGTCTTCACCAAGTGCCCGGTGCTGGCGACTGTGGGCCAGGACGCGGACATCGGCGTGCGTTCGGATTCCAGCTGGAACAACCCCGAACCCGAAGTGGTGATGGTGGCCGGCCCCGACGGCAAGGCCGTGGGCGCGACGCTTGGCAACGACGTCAACCTGCGTGACTTCGAGGGCCGCTCGGCGCTGCTCCTGGGCAAGGCCAAGGACAACAACGCCAGCTGTTCGCTGGGTCCCTTCATCCGCCTCTTCGACGATGGCTACACCATCGAGGACGTGCGCAGCGCGGATGTCGCCATGACCATCGAGGGCACCGACGGCTACCGCCTCGAAGGCCACTCGACGATGCGCGAGATCAGCCGCGATCCCGAGGATCTGCTGGGCCAGGCGATGAGCGAGCACCAGTACCCGGACGGCCTCGTGCTGTTCTGCGGCACGCTGTTTGCCCCCACGCAGGACCGCGACGAGCCGGGCAAGGGCTTCACGCACAAGGTGGGCGACACGGTCACCATCTCGAGCGCGCGCCTGGGCACGCTGACTAACACCGTCCGGACTTCGGCCGAGGTCGCACCCTGGACCTTCGGCCTTTCCGACCTCTTCCAGAATCTCGCCAAGCGCGGGCTTCTTTGAAAACCATCCAACCAAAAGAACGAGAATCGACGTGGGCGAGCAGGACACGATGCTGAGCAAGGCTTCCACCGATGGCGTGAGCGCTATCTATCCCGAACTCCAGGACGCGAAGGTCATCGTCTCGGGCGGTGCGAGCGGCATCGGCGAGGGCCTCGTCAAGGCGTTCGTGGCGCAAGGGGCGCAGGTCGCCTTCGTCGATATCCAGGACGAGGCCGGGGAGGAACTGGCCCGCGAACTGGCACGCGATGCCCGCCATGCGCCGATCTACCACCACCTCGACCTCACCGACATCGGCGCGGTGCAGGCAACGATGGCGGATCTCGTTGCGCAGCTGGGCGGCGTCGATGTGCTCGTCAACAATGCCGCGAACGATGACCGCCATGCTGTCGCCGACGTGACCCCGGAGTTCTGGGAAGAGCGCATGAACGTGAACCTGCGCCACCAGTTCTTCGCGGCCCAGGCCGTCATCCCCGCGATGAAGGCCGCCGGTGGCGGCGCGATCATCAACTTCGGTTCGATCTCCTGGCACCTGGGCCTGCCTGACCTCGTTCTCTACCAGACCGCCAAGGCCGCGATCTCGGGCATGACCCGCAGCCTCGCGCGCGACCTTGGCCGCGACAACATCCGCGTCAACACGGTGGTCCCGGGCAACGTGAAGACGCCGCGCCAGGAAAAGTGGTACAGCCCCGAAGGCGAAGCGGAAATCGTGGCTGCGCAATGCCTTTCGGGCCGCATCATGCCCGATGATGTCGCCGCACTTGTCCTCTTCCTCAGCTCGCACGGGGCCCGTATGTGTACCGGCCACGATTACTGGATCGACGCCGGCTGGCGCTGATCCGGCCCCTTCGAGCCTATAAAGAACACAAGGACGAGAGAGTGAGAGCGATGCAGGCAGACCATTTCCTGAAAGTCGGTGCGCACCTGGGCGAAGGCCCCTGCTGGATCGACGGCGCACTGTGGTTCGTCGACATCAAGGGCAACACCGTCTTCAAGGTCGATCCCGAGACCCACGCGCTCAGCCGCTGGGCGACGCCCGAGCACGTAGGCTGGGTCCTGCCGAGCGCGCACGACGGCCTCATCGTCGGCCTCCAGTCGGGCCCGCACCGCCTCGATCCTGGGAGCGGTACCCTCACCCGGATCGCGCAGGTCCACACCGACCTGCCCGACAACCGCCTGAACGATGCGGCCATCGATGCCGAGGGGCGCGTATGGTTCGGCTCGATGGACAATCTGGAAGAGAGCGAAACCGGTGTCGTCTTCGTCCTCGACAAGGGGGACGTGCGCGAGGCCGGCATTCCGGCGATCACCATCACCAACGGCCCCGCGATCTCGCCGTGCGGCAGCTGGCTCTACCACGTCGACACCATCGGGCGCCGGGTCTACCGCCACGCCATCCAGGCCGACGGCACGGCGGGTGACGGCGAACTCTTCCTCGACTTCACCACGCCCGATCGCGACGACTGGGGCCATCCCGACGGCGCGATCTGCGATGCAGAAGGCGGCATCTGGCAGGGCTTCTTCGGCGGGGCAGCGGCGCGCCGCTTCGCGCCCGACGGCACGCTGACCCACGAGGTCCGCTTCCCTGTCAGCAACGTCACCAAGATCACACTGGGCGGCCCGGACGGTCGGACCGCCTACGCCACGACCGCACGCCAGGGCCTGAGCGAAGCCGAACTGGCCGCACAGCCGCAGGCGGGCGATCTCTTCACCTTCCGGGTCGATGTACCCGCGGCGCCTCCACGCAGCGCCAACACCTGATTTGCGCGCGGGCCGCACGCTGCCACCAAGACGTGCGGCGGCCCGCTGGGAAAGGATTACTGGAATGGACAGGGTTGAGATCAACACCCGCCTGGTGGCGCTCGTCGTCGCCGTCGCGACCATCGGCGGGTTCATGTTCGGCTACGATTCGGGCGTCATCAACGGAACGCAGAACGGGCTCGAGGCGGCCTTTGACCTCGGCAGTCTGGGCATCGGCATCAATGTCGGTGCGATCCTTGTCGGCTCCTCGTTCGGCGCCTTCATTGCAGGCCGCCTGTCCGACCGCATCGGGCGGCGCGGCACGATGATGCTGGCCGCAGGCCTGTTCCTCGTTTCCGCGCTTCTGGCCGGCGCGGCAGGGTCCTCGGCCATCTTCATCATCGCGCGCATCATCGGCGGGCTCGGGGTCGGCGCGGCGAGCGTCACCTCGCCGGTCTACATCTCCGAGATGACGCCCGCCGAAGTGCGCGGACGCCTCTCCAGCGTGCAGCAGGTGATGATCATCACCGGCCTTACCGGCGCGTTCCTCGCCAACTTCGTGCTGGCGCGCTGGGCCGGTGGTTCGACCGCCACGCTCTGGCTCGACTTCCCGGCATGGCGCTGGATGTTCTGGCTCCAGGCAATCCCCGCGCTGATCTATTTCCTCGCGCTCCTGGGCATTCCCGAGAGCCCGCGCTACCTTGTCGCGCAGGGCCGCATCGAGGAAGCCCGCGAGGTGCTGACCCGCCTCTTCGGTGCCGCCACCGCGCAGCGCAAGGTCGCCGAGATCGAAGCCTCGCTCGCCGCCGACCATCACCAGCCCAAGCTCTCCGACCTCGTCGACAAGGCGACGGGCAAGATTCGCCCGATCCTGTGGGTGGGCATCGGCATCGCCGTGTTCCAGCAGCTCGTGGGCATCAACGTCGTCTTCTACTACGGCGCGACGCTGTGGCAGGCAGTCGGCTTCACCGAAGACTCTGCGCTCCAGATCAACATCATCTCGGGCGCGCTCTCGATCGGCGCCTGCCTCATCGCCATCGCCTTCATTGATCGCCTGGGCCGCAAGCCCCTGCTGCTGATCGGCTCGGCGGGCATGACCGTGACGCTGGGCGTGGTCGCCTGGGCCTTCTCGACCGCCGTCACCGCCGCTGACGGGACCGTGAGCCTGCCGGGCCATGCAGGGCTGATCGCGCTGATTTCGGCCAACGCCTACGTTGTCTTCTTCAACGTCAGCTGGGGCCCTGTCATGTGGGTGATGCTCGGTGAGATGTTCCCCAACCAGATCCGCGGTTCGGCACTCGCCGTAGCCGGCTTTGCGCAGTGGATCGCGAACGCGGTGATCTCGGTCAGCTTCCCGACGCTGGCCAAGACACCCGGCCTCTCGGTCACGTACGTGCTCTATGCGCTGGCCGCCCTCGTCTCGTTCTTCTTCGTGCGCGCCACCGTGATCGAAACGCGCGGCCGCGAACTCGAGGACATGTAACGATGCGCATTGCCTCGGGCGACTGGGCCCTGATGCTCGATCCGGCAGCGGGCGGCCTGATCCGCGCGCTGACCCGGCGGGGCGCGGACATCCTGCGCCCCATGCCCGAGGGCAGCGCAGAGCCGCTGGAAAGCGCCTGCTTTCCGCTCGCGCCCTACGCCAACCGGATCGCGCACGGCCGTTTTGACTGGGAGGGCGAGACCTTCGCGCTCACCCCCAACCATCCAGCTATTGCGCATCCGATCCACGGCACGGCCTGGCTGGGCGAATGGATGGTGCGTGATAGCCGGGAGGACTCGGTCACTCTGGTCCACGCGCATACGGCCGATGCCGCCTGGCCCTGGTCCTTCGCGCTGACCCAGACGCTGTGCCTGAGCGCACAAGGGCTCACTGCGCGCCTCGCTATCACCAACACCGATGCACGCGCGATGCCTGCGGGCCTGGGCTTCCATCCCTGGTTCGCGCGCGGCGAGGTCACCGCGATCTCCTTTGGGGCCAAGGGCCTGTGGCTGGGCGATGCCGAGATGCTCCCGACCGAGCACACCGCGCCCGACGCCCTTGGCAACTGGAGCACGCCCGCCCCGCTCGAGCTGCCGCATCTGGTCGACAACTGCTACACCGGATGGGACGGCACCGTGCGCATCGCCCGGCCCGACGGCGACCTCGTGCTCGAAAGCGCGAGCACGCCCTATCTCCACCTCTTCGTTCCGCAAGGCGCCGACTTCTTCTGCGCCGAACCGCAGACGACCATGCCCGACGCCGTCAACCGCGACGCCCCCGCCCCGCTCGAGCCGGGCGCGACGCGCGCTCTTGAAATGACGATCCGCTCGGCCTGAGAGAGCTCAGACCGTCGCGGGTACCCGCGTTGCCGGACGGCGGCGCGGGGCCGCGTCGGACTGGCGACGGACGAGCTCGTAATCGACCATGATGCGCTGCTCGCCCACTTCGGCGCTGCGCTTGTTGCGCAGGAACGTCGCGAGGAGCTCGACGGCCTGACGGCTCATCGCCGCGATGGGCTGGTGGATCGTGGTGAGTTCGGGCCAGATCGTCGTCGCCATCGCCACATCGTCGAACCCGCAGACGGTGAGATCGCCCGGCACGTCGAGCCCACGCCGGTGCGCCACCGCGACGGCCGCAGCCGCCATGTCGTCGTTGCTGGCAAAGATCGCGGTCGGCGGGTTGTCCTGTGCAAGCAGCTGCTCGGCCGCATCGAGCCCGGAGCGGTAGGTAAAGAAGCCCTGCGCGACGAGCGCCTCGTCATAGGCATAGCCCGCATCAGCCAGCCCCTGCCGGTAGCCTTCATGGCGATCCTTGCTGGCCGCCAGGTCGGGATGGCCGAGGATGAAGCCGATCCGCTCATGTCCGAGGGACGCGAGGTGCGCGGTCATCTCGCGCGCCGCGCTCGCATCGTCGATCAGGATCGTGGCGATACCGTCCTGCTCCTTGGGCGTGGCGACGGCCACGGTCGGGATGTCGGACTGGCGCAGAACGCCCAGCACTTCCTCGGATTCGCAGATCGGCGGGGGCAGGATCACGCCGTCAACGCCGCCTGCCACCATGCGCTCGACCGCCGCAGCCAGTTCCTCGCCCTCTTCCACCTTCTGGATGACGATCTGCACGTCGAGCCGGCCAGCCTCTTCCAGGCTGCCGACGATGAAGGCCGAAAGGAACGCTTCGGACGGGTTGGAATAGAGCAGGCCGATGCGGATCTGCGAGGCGCCCGCAAGGCTGCGCGCGGCCCGGTTGGGCGCGTAATTGAGCTTGGCGATAGCCTCGTTCACGGTGTCGCGCGTGGACTGGCGCACTTTGGGTTCGGCATTGATCACGCGCGAAACGGTCATCATCGAGACGCCCGCCATCGCGGCCACGTCTGCAATCGTTGGGGCTCCCGTCTGCCGCGATCGCGGGGACCGGCGTTTGCGCTCACTATCTGCCATATGCCGACTTTAGCAGGACTTCGCCAAAGGCAAAGGCGTAGCAGGGCGATGCCAAAAATTTCACGTCAACGAAAAATGGTAGCGCAATCATTCTGCATGCCCTACGGTTCCCGCGAAGAATTTCTGGACGAGGATGACATGAGGCGTTTCAACCGCATCGCGCAGGCGTTTGCGCTCAGTTCCTGCGCGGCGCTCGCGCTGGCCCAGCCTGCCCTGGGCGACGAGGCCCCCGCGCCCACTCCGGTGCACCCGGACAAGTGGCCCGCCGCCAAGAGCCCCGATTTCATCGATCCCGCGATCGAGGCGAAGATCACCAAGCTCATGGCCCAGATGTCTCTGCGCGAGAAGGTCGGCCAGATGATCCAGGCCGACACCGCCGCGATCACGCCTGAGGACCTGCGCGAATATCCGCTCGGCTCGATCCTCGCAGGCGGCAACTCGCCCCCGATCGGCGCGCCCGACCGCTCGCCCGCCGAGCCCTGGATCGCCACCAGCCACGCCTTCGATGCGGTTGCGCTGGAGAAGCGCAAGGGCCACGTCGCCATTCCCATCATCTTCGGCATCGATGCCGTTCACGGCAATTCCAATGTCGTGGGCGCCACGCTCTTCCCGCACAACAGCGGTCTTGGCGCGATGCACGACCCCGAATTGATGCGCGAGATCGGCCGGGCCACCGCCGCCGAAACCGCCGCGAGCGGCATCCACTGGGCCTTCGGTCCGACGCTCGCCGTGCCGCAGGACGACCGCTGGGGCCGCGCCTACGAAGGTTACTCGGAGAACCCCGCGCTCGTCGCCGCCTACGCCGCGCCGATGATCGAGGGCCTGCAGGGCGCGCCCGGCACCCCCAACACCGTCCAGGCGGGCCGTGTCTCGGCCAGCGTCAAGCACTTCCTGGGCGATGGCGGCACCACCGAGGGCATCGACCAGGGCGACACCCAGGTCGATGAGAACACCCTCATCCGCATCCACGATGCAGGCTACCCCCCCGCCGTCGATGCCGGCACGATGACCGTCATGGCCTCGTTCCAGAGCTGGAACGGGATCAAGATGCACGGCAACAAGGCCCTGCTCACCGATGTCCTCAAGGGCCGCATGGGCTTCGACGGCTTCGTCGTGGGGGACTGGAACGGCCATGGCCAGATCCCGGGCTGCACCAACACCGATTGCCCCGACACCTTCAACGCCGGGCTCGACATGGCGATGGCGCCCGACAGCTGGAAGGGCCTGTTCAACTCGACGCTCAAGCACGCCGAGGACGGCACCATCCCGATGGCGCGCATCGACGATGCCGTGCGCCGCATCCTGCGCATCAAGTTCAAGCTCGGCCTGTTCGACGCGGCCCGCCCCTACGAGGCCAAGTGGCAGGACGTGATGGGTGCGCCCGAGCACCGTGCGATTGCCCGGCGCGCCGTGCGTGAGAGCCTCGTCCTCCTCAAGAACGAAGGCGTGCTGCCGATCAAGTCGAGCGCCAACGTCCTCGTCGCGGGCGATGCGGCCGACGACATCGGCCGCCAGTCGGGCGGGTGGACGCTTTCCTGGCAGGGCGATGGCAACACCAACGCCGATTTCCCCGGCGCGACCTCGATCTACGCCGGTATCGAGCAGGCGCTCGAAGCGGGCGGCGGCACGGCCACCCTTTCTGTCGACGGCAGCTTCTCGCAGAAGCCCGACGTCGCCATCGTCGTCTTCGGCGAAGAACCTTACGCGGAGCTTCGCGGCGACATCCGCAGCCTCGAATTCCAGCCCGGCGACAAGAAGGCACTCGCGCTCCTTACCAAGCTGAAGGCGGCCGGGATCCCGACCGTCTCGGTCTTCCTCTCGGGTCGCCCGCTTTGGGTCAACCCCGAGATCAACCAGTCCGACGCTTTCGTCGCGGCCTGGTATCCCGGTTCGGAAGGCGCAGGCGTGGCCGATGTGCTGGTGGGCGGTGCGACCGACTTCACCGGCGCCCTCTCCTTCAGCTGGCCCAAGCGCGCCGACCAGTTCCGCCTCAACCAGGGCGATGCGGACTACGACCCGCTGTTCGCGCTCGGCTATGGCCTGAGCTATGCGAAGAGCGGCCACGTGCCCGCCCTTGGCGAAGAGCCCGGGATCGACGCCAGCGCGACCAACACCAGCACCTACATCGCCGACGGCATTCTTGCGAAGCCCTTCACGATGGGCCTCGACGGCGCGGTTTCGCAGCGCCTGGTCGACAGCGCCGACCGGCAGGAAGGCGCGATCCGGCTTGACTGGACGGGCGAGGGCCAGATGCGCATCGACGGCCCCAACCTCAAGCTCGACCGCGAGGCGAATGCGGACATGAACGTCGAGGTGATCTACCGCCTCGACACCGCGCCGACGGCCCCCGTCACGCTCTCGCTGGGTTCGGGCACGGTGCGCATCGACGAAGCGCTGGCGCAACCGGGCACATGGTCCTCGCTCAAGATCTCGCTGAAGTGCTTTGGCCAGCACGGCACGTATCTGGGCGGCATCACCAAGCCCTTCGCGCTCAAGGCCAAGGCGCCCTTCGCGGTCTCGATCTCGGACATGCGCATCGCCACCGACCCGGCCGGAACCGTCTGCCCCGAATAAGGAGGTTACGCGCGATGACCGCTTCCCACGCCACCTCGCGCCGGGCCCTGCTCGGCGGCCTCGCCGCGCTGGGCGTTGCGGCCACCGCGCGCAGCCGCCCCGCGCATGCGGGCCCCACGGCAATCACCACCTCTGGCCCGACGATCCCGCTCTGGCCGGGCAAGGCGCCCGGGGCCCCTGCCCGCCTGCCCGAACGCAAGGTCGCGCAAGGGAGCACGGACCCCAGCTTCGACGAGCGCATCGTCACCGGCGTTGGCACGCCCTGGCTCGAGGTGCGCCAGCCCGCCTACCGCAATGGTTCGGCGGTGCTGCTGATCCCGGGCGGCGGCTACGGCTTCCTTGCCTGGGACAACGAGGGCGAGGAGCAGGCCCGCTGGCTGACCCAGCGCGGCGTCACCTGCTTCATCCTCTCCTACCGCCTTCCCGCAGAGGGTTGGTCCAAGCGCGCCCTTGTGCCCTTGCAGGACGCGCAGCGCGCGATGCGCATCATCCGTTCGCGCGCGCGTGAGTTCGCGCTCGACCCGAAACGGCTGGCCGTGCTCGGCTTTTCGGCAGGCGGCCATCTGGGCGGCAGCCTGGCCACGCGCTTTGCCGAGAAGACGTATGCGCCGCTCGACGCGATCGACGAAGTCTCGGCACGCCCCGACCTTGCCGGGCTGATCTATCCCGTCATCTCGCTGGCCGAGCCCTTCACCCATGCCGGTTCCCGCGACAACCTGCTGGGGCAGGGCGCCCCCGCCAAGGACGCCGAACATGCCTCGGTCGAGAAGCGCGTCGGCGCGGACACGCCGCCCGTCTTCCTGACCGGAGCGAGCGACGACGGGCTCGTTCCCATCCAGAATTCGCTCGCGATGTACTCGGCGATGCTAGCCCAGCAGCGCCCGTGCGAATTCCACGGCTTCGACAAGGGTGGGCACGGCTTCGGCGTACGCCTCGATCCCGCCACGCCCGCCCACGCCTGGCCCGACCTGTTCTACGCCTACGGCCAGCGCCACGGAGTCTTCGCGGCATGAAACGCCTTGGCCTCCTGCTTGCCGGCGCGGCCCTCCTGATCGCAGCGAACGCGCCCGCGCCCTACCAGTCGAGCCCGGAACGCCGCACCATCGAAGAGACCCGCGACTGGGGGCCCTGGGCCGGCCCGTTCCGCGACAAGCTCGTACCGTCCATGATGCGCGACTTCGGCGAGCGCTATCTCTACGCGCCCGCCAACGCGAAGCTCGCGCCGCCTGCGCCGGGTGAACAGCGTGTCGTCTTCATGGGCGATTCGATCACCGACCTGTGGAACCTCGAGCGTTTCTTCCCGGGCAAGCCCTATGTGAATCGGGGCATCAGCGCGCAGGTCACCGCACAGATGCTGGTCCGCTTCGAACAGGACGTCGTCGCCCTGAAGCCCCGCGCCGTGGTCATCCTGGGCGGCGTCAACGATGTCTCGGGCATGCTCCAGATGGAGACCACCGAGGGCATCGTCAGCAACATCACCGCGATGGCCGACATTGCCGAGCGCCACGGCATCCAGGTCGTGCTCTGCTCGATCCTGCCGGTGACCAACACGCCCGAGGCGCAGTGGGTGGAGGCCGAACGCAAGCCCGCCCAGTTGCGCGCGATCAACGCCCACCTGCGCCAGCTTGCCGCCGCTCGCGGCTACGCCTTTGCCGATTACGCCCCGGCGATGAAGACCGACAAGGGCCTGCTGAAACCGGAATTCACGAAGGACGGCATCCATCCCAGCGCGGCCGGCTATGACGTCATGGCCCCCATCGCCGCAGCGGCGATCGCACGGGCCCTGAACGAGGGTACTCGCTAAGCGATCAGTTCACCCAAATCGGAGATTTCCAAGCGTTTTTCCAATAGGAAGCGCGCACCGTGACGCGTTCGCGCAACACTGCACCGACAAATGTTAGCGGTCATCATTTTGTGTTGCGCGGGTATTTCACCGGTGATAGTAGCCAGCGCCACGGCGCGGCAATCGTCAGCATTCGTACCTATAGTTTTGCCGCATCGCAAAATGATAGCGCTATCCAATAGATGCAGCGCAGCAGAGTTGGGACAGGAGGGCACCGAAATGGCAGCGTTCACTCGCATTCGTAACAGTTTCACCGGAATCCGTGGGGACATGCTCCTGCGCGCAGGCACGTCCGCGACCGCACTCGCGATCTGCGCCATGCCCGCGCTCGCCGCGGCCCAGGAGGCGGACACGCCTGCCCAAGCCACGCTGAACGAAGAGCAGGCGATCATCGTCACCGGCATCCGCGCCTCGCTCGAGAGCGCGATCGACCGCAAGCGCGACGCCGAAGTCGTCGTCGATTCGATCACCGCGCAGGACATCGGCGCCCTTCCCGACCGTTCGGTTTCCGAAGCGCTCCAGCGCATCCCGGGCGTCACCCTCCAGCGCACCAGCGAAGCGCGCGACCCCGCGCGTCTCTCGGGTGAAGGCGGCGGCGTCTTCATCCGCGGCCTGTCCTTCGTGCGCTCCGAGCTCAACGGCCGCGACGTGTTCTCGGCCAACAGCGGCAACTCGCTTTCCTTCGAGGACATCTCGGCCGATCTCATGTCGGGCGTGGACGTCTACAAGAACCCCTCGGCGGACATGGTCGAGGGCGGCATCGGCGGCACCATCGACCTGCGCACGCGCAAGCCCTTCGATGCGCCGGGCTTCGTGGCCGCGGTTTCGGGCGACGTGAACTACGCGGACCTGCGTTCCAAGAGCTTCCTGTCGGGCAGCGCGCTCGTCAGCGACCGCTTCGACACGGGCCTGGGCGAAATCGGCGTCCTCGTCTCCTACTCGATCAGCAACATCGGCAACCGCACCGACTCGATCTCGGCCGACCGCTTCCTCCAGCGCGAGATGACCGAGGATGCCAATGGCTATGCCGAAGGCGACACGGTCTACGTCCCCAACAGCGTTGGCTTCCGCCGCATCGACTGGCAGCAGGAACGCCGCGCCTTCGACGCCTCGCTGCAGTGGCGTCCCTCGAGCACGCTCGAGTTCACCGCCGAGGCGCTGATCTCGACCGCCAAGCCGCGCGACACCGAATACTACATCGGCAACTCAACCCAGATGGACCCGACGACCCCGGGCTTCGTCTTTGGTGAGCAGAACCAGCTCGTCTCGGGCGTGGCCGACAACCAGCAGCCGCTGCTCGACACGCGCGCGGGCAGCCAGGACAAGAAGAACCAGGACTACTCGTTCAAGGCCCTGTGGGAGCCTGACAGCCACTGGACCGTCACGGCCGATGTCCAGTACTCGAAGTCGACCGCCAGCGTCTATTCGATGACCGCCTTCACCGGTACGGACGTGGGCACGACCTTCGACTTCGACCTCGACGGCAACACGCCCTACTTGAACATGCGTCCCACCGACCCCTCGCAGTCGCTGGCGGAAAAGAGCGCGAACTGGTGGGCGGCCGCGATGGACCACCTCGAGGACAACGAGGCGGACCAGTGGGCGATCCGCGGCGATGTGGAATACAAGTTCGACGAAGGCTTCCTGAAGTCGCTCAAGGTCGGCGGCCGCTGGTCGGACCGCACCGCGATCACGCGTCAGACCACCTACAACTGGGGTCTTCTTTCGGGCCAGTACTGGCTTCCGGGCAACGAAGTGCGCCTTGATGAAACCGGCTACCCGGGTGGCCCGCAGATCGCGGACCTGCCCAACCAGTCGACGTTCGTGGACTTCAACAACTTCTTCCGCGGCGAAGCCAGCAACCCGACTTCGGGCCTGTGGCTGCCAGCCCCCAGCCTCGTCAACCAGGGCACGGGCCATGCCTTCGACTACCTGGGCGCCACGCTCTCGAACGGTTGGGGCTGGGCTCCGCTCAGCGACGACTTCTCGCAGACCACCGGCCAGGGCGGCATCAACAACCAGGGCCAGGAAGTTCTCGCGGGCTACGCCATGGCGCGCTTCGGCATGGACTACAGCCCGGTCGGCCGCTTCGACGGCAACCTGGGCGTGCGTGTGGTGCACACCAAGCTCAACTCGCTGGGTTCGGCGATCAACGTCGGAACACTGAGCGTCAACTGCAACTCGGCCACGACCGACTGCTCCGACTACGAACGTGCACTCGCCTTCGCCTCGGGTGACCTCGGCACTTCGATCACCTCGGGCAGCAACAGCTACACCGATGTTCTGCCCAGCTTCAACCTGCGCTACTTCGTGACCGACGACTTCCAGGTCCGCTTCGCGGCCTCGAAGGGGATCTCGCGTCCGACCTTCGCGCAGCTCAACCCGTACACCTCGCTGAACTTCTCGTTCGACAACGACGGCAACCCCAACGGCACGGGCGTAGGCGGCGTAACCACCGCGTTCACTGGCACCGCGGGCAACCCGGACCTGAAGCCGACCCGCTCGAACAACTTCGACCTCAGCTTCGAGTACTACTACGGCCGTTCGAACAGCCTGACGCTGGCGCTCTTCTACAAGGAAATCAGCGACTACATCTTCGTCGGCCTGGAACAGCAGGAATACACCAGCGGCGGCGAGACGATCACCTTCGACGTCAACCGCCAGACCAACGGCGCCAAGGGCAAGATCAAGGGCTTCGAGCTGGCCTACACCCAGTTCCTCGACTTCCTTCCCGGACCGCTCTCGGGCCTGGGCTTCACCGGCAACCTGACCTACGTCGACTCGACCGGTGGCGCGAACTCCTCGGTCAACGTGTTCGATACCGCCAACGGCGAGAATGCAGGCCTCAACCTGCCGCTCGAAGGCCTCTCGAAGTGGTCCTACAACGTGGCCGCGATCTACGAGACGCCCGGCGTTTCGGCCCGCGTCGCCTACAACTGGCGCAAGAAGTACCTGCTGACCACGTCGGCTGCGAACATCAACTACCCGGTCTGGAACGACGACTACGGCCAGCTTGATGCCTCGATCCTGGTCAACGTGAACGAGCACCTGAAGGTCGGCGTGCAGGGCACCAACCTGCTCACCTCGCGCACGTACCTGCGCGTGGGCGATCCCAGCTTCCAGCCGCGCTACAGCTGGACCGAGACCGACCGCCGCGTCGCCATGGTCGTGCGCACGCGCTTCTGATACCAGCTCCTCCCAAGGCCCCGGCTTTTTCCGCAAGGAAGAGGTCGGGGCCGACTTCTGACGGGAGCAACATGCCAATGGCCGGACCCGATACCCCGCCTGTCCACTTCGTGATTGCCGGAGGCGGCAGCGCAGGCTGGATTTCGGCCGCGGTACTGGCCCGTTTCCTGCCTCCCCCGCCGCGCGGATCACCCTCGTCGAATCCGAGGACATCGGCATCATCGGCGTGGGCGAGGCGACTGTCCCCCTGATCGGCGAGCTCAACCGGTTCCTGGGCATCCACGAACCCGAGTTCGTGGCCGCCACCAACGGCACCTTCAAGCTGGGGATCGAATTCGCCGACTGGGGCGAGATCGGCAACCGCCACTTCCACGGCTTTGGCGACTACGGCGCCGACATTGCCGGACTTCCCGTCCACCAGCACTGGCTGCGCCTTGCCCGCGAGGGGCAGGTTCCGGCGCTCGGCGACTTCGCGATGGCCGAGGTGCTGGCCTCCCAGGACCGGTTCGTGCCGCACGAAGCGCTTTCGGGCGAAGCCGCGCAGTTCCGCCACGCCTTCCACTTCGACGCTGCACTCTACGCCGCCTACTTGCGCCGTCTGGCCGAGGGCATGGGCGTGACCCGCATCGAGGGGCGCATCAAGAATGTCGCGCTCGATGCGCAGAGCGGCCACGTCCGCGCGCTCCAGCTTGACGGGGATCGACGCGTCGAGGGCGACGTGTTCCTCGACTGCACCGGCTTTGCCAGCCTGCTCCTGGGCCAGGCGCAGGGCGTGGGCTTCGAGGACTGGAGCCAGTGGCTCCCCTGCGACCGCGCGGCGGCTGTTCCCTGCGCACGCGCCGGGCGCTTCACGCCCTTCACCAGCTCAAGCGCAAAAGAGGCGGGCTGGCAGTGGCGCATCCCGCTCCAGAACCGCACCGGCAACGGCCATGTCTATTCCAGCGCCCACATCTCGGACGACGAGGCTGTCGCGCAGCTCCTCGCCGGTCTCGACGGCGAGGCCCTGGCCGAACCGCGCCTGCTGCGCTTCACGCCCGGACGCCGCAGCCGTTTCTGGGAGGGCAACGTAATTGCCATCGGCCTTGCCGCAGGCTTCCTCGAACCGCTGGAATCGACCGCGATCCAGCTGATCCAGACCGGCGTGACCCGGCTCGTCGAGTTCCTGCCCGGCAAGGTCCCCGATCCTGCGCTCGCCGCGGAATACAACCGCCAGACCGCGCTCGAGTACGAGCGCATCCGCGACTTCATCATCGCCCATTATTGCCGCACCCGCCGGACCGAACCGCTCTGGCGCCAGGTCGCGGCCATGGACTTGCCGGGCACCCTTCGCGCCAAGCTCGACGCCTGGGAAGCCTGCGGCCGGGTTCCCATGTACGATCTGGAATCCCACCAGGAACCCAGCTGGGTTGCCATCCTGCTGGGTCAGGGCGTGCTCCCACGTGCGGTCAATCCGCGCACGCACCTGCTCCCCGAGGGGGACCTGCGCGCCCTTCTTGACCAGCGCCGCACCACGCTTGCCCGCGCCGCCGAGCGGCTGCCCGACCACGCGACCTTCATCGCCAGGACCTGCGCCGCAAAGCCCGCCCCGGCGGCATAATACCCGCGCTCAATCGAGGATGCGCTTCTTGAGGTGGTGCAGTCCCAGATACATGCCGATCACCATGACGGGGGTCAGCGCGGCGACGACAAGGTGCGCATGGAAGTGCGGAGCCAGCAGTTCCACCCCTTCGAGCATGTGCGCGATGAGGCTGATCCCGTAGTAACTGAGCGCCACGACCGAGAGCCCCTCGACCAGTTGCTGCAGGCGCAGCTGGCGCGTGCTTGATCGCTCCATCGAGGCAAGCAGGCGTCCGTTCTGGTTCTCGATGCGGGTCTCGACGCGGGTGCGCAGCAGCGAGACCAACCGCTCGGTGCGCTGGGCCAGCTGCTCCTCGCGGCGGCGATGGGCCGCGCAGGTGCGCACGGCGGGCAGGAAGCGGCGCTGGGTGAAGTCGGCAAGCGAGGGATGCCCCGGACAGGCGCGAATGTGGAGGCCCTCCAGCCGATCCTCGACGATGGTGGCGTAGGCCTCGGTCGCGCTCAGGCGGTAATCGGTCTCGGTCGAATGGGCGATCAGCTCCATCGAGAGGCGCGTGACCTCGCTCAGGAGATCATCGTCGCGCACTTCGGGATCGGCGACCTGCGAGGTAAGATCGCTGAGTTCATCCTCGATCCGGTCAAGCAGCTTCCAGCCATCCTGCGCCACCGGCAGGCCGAGCAGCGCCAGGTTGCGGTAGTTACCCAGTTCCTGCAGGCGCTGGACCGAGCGCGAGAGATCGCCGCCCGCCATGCCGTTGGCCGCCACCAGGATCTGACCGTAGCCCTCATCACGAAAGCGGAAATCGGACCACACCCGCGCGGCCTGTTCGCCGTCCTGGCAGGAGATATGGCAACTGACGAGGTCGAGCGGATCGTAACCCATCGCCGGGATCAGCGTGCGGGCAGCGTCCTCGTCAGGCACGATCAGCACGCGGATCGCGCGCAGGACCTTGCCCGGCATCCCCTTGGCCCAGCTCAGAGCTTCCAGCGCGGCCGGATCGGGCGCGAAGTTGCCCTGCGCGTCCACCAGCAGGCGGTCGATGAAGAGCGTCGTCGTGCTGGCCTCGCTCTGGCGCTCCCAGCCAAAGGCAATACCGGGCCCGAGCGATCCGGCGCGGTGGCGCGGGTTCTCGCTGCGCCCGGCGACACCGCCCGAGGGCAGTGTCTCGACACAGCGCAGTTCGGCCTCGCGCTGGTCCGGCTCAAGCACGCGCACGAACTGTATGATCGTGGAGGGCGCGCAGACGTGGGGCCAGCGCCGCAGGTGCATTTCCCCGACGATACGCCGCCTGAGGTCGTGTTCGTTCAGCATGTCCCCGTGTCCTCCTGCCAGTCCCCATCAAGCCGCGCTGCGGCTACCACCGCCTGCCCCAACGAAAGCCCGCCATCGCCTGCCGGAACGCGGCGATGGACAAGCGGCACAGCGCCCACATCCTCGATCCGCTGCGCCACCGCCTCGCGCAGGATGCGATTGTTGAACACCCCGCCGCTCAGCGCCACCCGACCATGGGATAAGGACGCCTCCCATACGCCCGCCAGCGCGACAAGGGCGTCAGCCAGTCCCAGGTGGAAGCGCGCAGCTATCATCCCTCGCGGCACGCCCGCGCCGAGATCGCGCGCGAGCGCTTGCCACAGGTGCGCGAAGTCCAGCCGCGCAAGCCCCCCCGCATCATGGGTGAGCGCGAAGGGATAGCCGGTCTCCCCCGTCACGAAAGGCCGGGCCGCGGCCTCCAGCGCCATGGCCGCCTCGCCTTCGTGGGAAATGCTCGGTCCGCACAGGTCAAGCGCCGCAGCCACCGCATCGAACAATCGCCCGCCCGAGGAACAGACCGGACTGTTGAGCCCCTGCGCAATGATGCGTTGCAGGACCTGGCGCGATGGTCCTGCGGGCACGCGCTCGGCCAGCACGGGCACCGCTTCGACCCATTCGTCCCCGAAAGCATGAAGGAGGTGCGCGAGCAGGTTGCGCCAGGGCTGCTTCATCGCCGCCGCTCCACCCGGCAGCGCCACGGCAGGCAGCGCGCCGGTCCGCGCGGCGCGGGCATAGCCGCCGCGCAGCACCTCGCCGCCCCACAGCGTACCATCGCCGCCAAGGCCAAGGCCATCGCACACCAGGGCCGTGACCGTCTCGCCCGCCGCGATGCCGTTCTCGGCCAGACACGCCGCGAGGTGCGCGTGGTGGTGATCGACGGTGACCAGCGGCAGGCCCCGCTCTTGCGCCAGGGCCATGCCGATCCGGGTGGAGGCATAGTCCGGGTGTCCGTCCACCGCAATCGCGCCCGGCGTGAAGGCATAGAGATCGCAGAAAAGGTCAAGCATGCGCCGATAGTCGGCGCGCGCGACGGCGTCCTCCAGGTCTCCGATATGGGGCGACAGGACGGCCTCGCGCCCGCGCAGCAGGCAGAAGGTCGCCTTGAGCTCGCCCCCCATGGCCAGGATCGGCGTGGCCGCGGCGAGGCTATCGGGCAGCAGGATGGGATCGGGTGCCAGTCCGCGTGCCCGGCGCAGCACCACGGGCCCGCGCGCATCGAACGCCATCACGCTGTCGTCGATACGGTTGACGATGGCGCGGTCATGGCCAAGCCAGGCATCGGCGATCCCCGCAAGTTTCGTGCGCGCCTCGCCATCATCGGTCACCTGCGGCTCGTCGCTGCGGTTGCCCGAGGTCATCACCAGCGGCGCCTGCAGCGCATCCATCAGGAGGTGGTGGAGCGGCGTGTAGGGCAGCAGGAGCCCCAGATGATCCTGCCCCGGTGCCACGCCCTCAGGCAAGGCGGGCCCGTCCTTGCGAAGCGGCAGGAGGACGATGGGCGCGGCCGGACTCGCCAGCGCCTGCGCGGCTTCGTCCGACACCTCGCACAGCTCCCAAGCGGCTGTCAGAGAGGGAACCATGACCGCAAAAGGCTTGGCATCGCGCGCCTTGCGCGTGCGCAGCTTCGCCACGGCCTCGGCATCGGTGGCAAGGCAGGCGAGATGGTAGCCCCCCAGCCCCTTGATCGCGACGATGCGCCCCTTGCGCAGCAGGTCGACGCTTCTCGCCAGCGGATCGGGCGCGCCCTTCCCTTCGCCGGTCAGCTCGAGCCGGGGGCCGCAGGCGGGGCAGGCGATGGGCTGGGCGTGAAAGCGCCGGTCGGCCGGGTCTGCGTATTCGCACGCGCAAGGCTCGCACAGCGCAAAATCGGCCATGCTGGTGCGGGCGCGGTCATAGGGGAGCGCGGACATGATCGAGAGACGCGGACCGCAATGGGTGCAGTTTCCGAACGCATAGCCATGGCGCCGGTCGGCCGGATCCCGCAGTTCGGAAAGGCACGCCGGGCAGGTCGCCGCATCGGGCACGATGCCCGTTGCCACCGCCCCGCCGCCACTGCGCGCAATCGTGAACTCCTCATCGCAGGCGAACGGCGCAGTGTCCACGACCTCCACCGAGAACACGCGGGCGAGCGGCGGAGCCTCAAGGCGCAACCGCGCCTCGAAACGGTCAAGCGCCTCGGATGGGCCTGCGACGCGCACAAGAACGCCCTCGCCATCGTTGGCAACATCGCCCGCCAGCCCGAGCGCGTGGGCGCATTGCCACACAAAGGGGCGATAGCCGACCGCCTGCACCTGTCCACGCACGCGCAGGGCCTTGTAGCTGCGATCCCCGGTGAGGGCATCGGTGACGCGCGCCATCAGTGCACCGTGCAGACCATGCAGGGGTCGAACGAGCGAACCACATGCTGCACCGCCACCGGCTCCTCTTCGCCGGGCCGGATCGGGGTTCCCTCCAGCGCCTGCTCCAAGGGGCCCGGAACGCCGCGCTTGTCGCGCGGGCTGAAGTTCCAGGTGGTGGGCGCAATGATCTGGTAATGGTCGATCCGCCCTGCGTCCGCGCGCAGCCAGTGCCCGAGCGATCCGCGCGCGGCCTCGGTCAGCCCGGCACCTTCCCCGGCCGGAGCCAGCGCGCTGTGATCGATGAAGGGCGCCTCGGGATCGATCGCGGAAATCCACGTTTCCATCGCCGGTACGACGAGGGCGAGTTCGAGCATGCGCGCCGCGATACGCGCGGCGACATGGCCGCCCTTACGGGCCATATCGAGTGCGAGGGGATGGCCCTCCACGAGGAGGCGGGAGAGCGCGCCGACCTCCACCACCTGCCCCCCCAGACGCGGCGCCTTGCACCACGAGTAGGCATCCTCGTTCTGCACGTCGGGCACCGGCGCATCGCGCAGCGGCCCCTTCGCCCCGGGGCCTTGCGCATACCACGCATGGCTCACATCCTCGGCGATGGAGGCGGTCTCGAGCGGCTGCACCGCTCCGGCCACCCACACCCCTTGCGCGAAAAGATGCCCTGCACCCAGTTCATAGGCGCCAAAGCTCATGTGCGCGTTGCGCGTGCGCCCGAGCCGGTCCAGCTCCAGCGCGCGCGCCACCTGGAGGAACTGCGCAAAGTCGCTGCTGCGCCCCTCGCTCCAGGCGTGGAGAGCCTCGGCGCTTGTCAGCTCGCCCACGGCTTCCAGGCTGTCCCCGAAGAGCGTGGTTTCCAGGTACTGGCGAAAGCGGCGGATGAGGGTGAGGACCTGGACCTTCTCGGCGCGCGAGATCGCCCGGGTCGATCCGCCAGGCTGGATCGAGAGCGTGTGCGGCCACTTGCCGGCAAGCAGCCCCATGATCTCCATCCAGCTTGCGCGCGCCTGCAAGGCCTCGCGCGCGGCACTGCCCTTGATCGCGCGGAACCGCGCCGCGACGGGCGCGTACCAGGCTTCCCTGGCGTACACCTCGCGCGCGAAATCGGGCATGAAGAAGAGGTAGAAATGCGTGAAATGGTCCGCCAGGTTCTCAACCGCGTGGACAAGGTTCACCGCGTAGGCCCCCGCCTCAGGCACGGCAGCGGGACTGAGCCTTGCCAGCGCGCGCGCGGCCGCGACCGACTGCGAGACCGAGCAGATGCCGCAGATGCGCGGCGCATAGACCAGCGCGTCGTGGACCGGCTTTCCCACCAGCATGCGCTCAAACCCCCGGTAGAGCGGCGAGGAAACCTCGGCGCTGACCACCGTGTCGAGGCTGGTGTCGAGGCGTACTTCCAGATCACCCTCGACCCGGTTGAAGGGCCCCATGATGAGGCGCGTGCCCTCCCCGCTCATCGCTTGCCCTTGTCCGGCTTGGCCGCAGCTGCGCCACGCGCCTTGTCCCTGGGCAACGTCACCATGCGGTCGCGCGCGGCGTTGTCCTTGAGGCGTGCGGGCGTGGCCGCCTTGGACAATGAGGCGAGCGCGACGAACCAGGCCTTGGGCATGTCGGTCGGCAGGCCCACCGGGATGCCGGAGATCTTGGGCGTCTGGGTGAATTCATGGCCCGGCTCCTCGAAACCCGGCGCGGTGCAGTTGATGCAGGGATAGTTGCCATCCAGGCAGGAGCCCGAGCCGTTCCAGGCGCGGATGTTGCAGTCCGCGCGCGCCTGCGTGCCCTTGCAGCCCAGGTGCTCCATCATGCAGCCCATGTCGCACAGGTTCTCCGCGCTCGCCTTGAACTCGTAGAACTCATTGCGCGCGCATCCATGGTGGACAAGATGCCCGGTGTAGGCGAGCGGCCTTTGCCACTCGTCGATATCGCGTTCATCGAAGACCCCTGCCGCAATCTGCTGAACGGTCTGGGTAAACCAGTCGGGGTGGATCGGACAGCCCGCAATGTTGATGACCGGCAGGCCCTTGCCCGAACGAAATTCGGGGCCCAGCAAACCGCCTGCCTGGCGCCCGTCGTAGGCAAGCCCCACCGCGCCGACCTCGTTGCCGCCCGCCGCCGTGATCCCGCCGAAGGCCGCGCAGCTGCCAACCGCCAGGACATAATCGGCCCGAACCGCCACGCGCTCGATCACGCGCATCATCGCCTCGTCGGTTCCGGCCATGCGGTGAAACAGGCCGGTGCCATCGGGGCCGGTCATCACCGAACCTTCGAGGCAGAAGATGTCGAGAGGTTCGTCTCCTGAGGCCACCGCCTCGATCCGCGCGCGCGCCTCGCGTCCACTGGCCGCGCTTAGCGATGGGTGCCAGACGATCTCCACCCCGGTCAGTTCCAGGGCCGAGACGAGATCGGGCCCCTGCGCGCCGAGCAGCGAGAGCGTGCACCCCCCGCAGCCCCCCGATTGCAGCCAGAGCAGGCGCACGGGCCTCGTCATGGCGTACCCTCGCCAGCCGGAAGCGCCAGGATGAACGAGGCGCCCCCCGACGCGTTCTCGGCGTAGGCAAGGCTGCCGCCCAGCTTAGCGGCCATGTTGTAGCTGAC
Source organism: Novosphingobium sp. MBES04 (assembly GCF_000813185.1). Classification (NCBI taxonomy): domain Bacteria; kingdom Pseudomonadati; phylum Pseudomonadota; class Alphaproteobacteria; order Sphingomonadales; family Sphingomonadaceae; genus Novosphingobium; species Novosphingobium sp. MBES04. The sequence continues at coordinate 825,399 of NZ_DF850488.1, forward strand.
GTAGAGCCCCAGCCCCGTACCCGAACCGATCGGCTTGGTGGTAAAGAAAGGTTCGAAGATCTTGTCGCGGTTGGCGGGCGCGATGCCCGGTCCGTTATCCGCTACCTCCAGGTAGACCAGCGCGCCCTCCCGCCAGGCCGTCACCCGCACCTCGCCGGCCTCGCGCCCCTCCAGCGCGTCGCAGGCGTTCTGGATCAGGTTCACCGCGATCTGGTGCAGCTGGCCCTTGCGGCTTGTCACGTCGAGCGGATCGGGCAGCTCGAAGTGGAAGTCGGGCCGCGCGCGCTGGGCCTTGGCCACCCATTCCGCCGCGGTGCGCACAAGCCGGGTGAGATTGAAGGTCTCGGGCGTCTCCTCCTGGTTGGAGGAAAAGCGCCGCAAGTCCTGGACGATGTCGCGCACGCGCTCGGCGCCTTCCAGCGTCCCGTCGACGAGTGGGCCGATGTCTTCGAGGATACGGTCGATGCGCAGCTGCGTGCGCAGCGCCTCCAGTTCGGGGTCGGAGGGCGCGCGCCCCGTCGCCTCCAGATAGCGCGCGATTGCCTCGCCGTAGCGCTTGAGCGCGTACATGTTGCCGAAGACAAAGCTGATCGGGTTGTTGAGCTCGTGCGCGACGCCCGCGACAAGGCGGCCGAGTGCGGCCATCTTCTCGCTCATCAGGAGCTGTTCCTGCGTGCGCTTCAGCGTGCTGTGCGCCTCGTCGAGTTCGCGGTAGGCGCGCTGCAGTTCGCCCAGCGGCCGCCCCACGAAGACGAAGCCGCAAGAGCGCACACTTCCCTCGCGGCGCGGGGCGATATTGGTGGAGATGAGGCCAAGCGCTCCGCCCGGCATCTGGAGGTGCCATTCGCGCTGGTCGACCAGCGTGCCTGCGCGCACCTCGTTCATGGCCGCATGCACGTCCTTGCGCTCGCCGGGCGCAAAGAGCGCCTCGACCTCGCGCCCGAGCAGCGCCTCCTCGCTCTCACCCAGGATGCGGACAAGGGCGCGGTTGGTGCGCAGGATATGCCCCTCGGCATCGCAGGCGATGACGACATCGGTCATGGCATCTAGTACCGAACCGATGAAGTCGTGCGCCTCGCCCAGCTCGCGGTGCTGTTCCTCCAGCGCGGTCTGCGATTCCACGAGCTCGGAATAGACCGCATCCATCTGCTGGATGACCTCGATCCACAGCTCCTCGCCGCCGCCCTCGCCAAGGGCCCCGGCGATCCCGTCGATCCCGCCCGCCAGCAGCGGCGGGGGTGTCGGGGTCCCTCGGTGTCCCTGGTCCGCCACGGATCAGTGCGCCACCCGGCGGGCGATAGGATGGACGTTCTCAAGCCCGTAGCGGTCGAGCTTGGAGCGCAGCCCCACGCGCGAGAGACCCAGTTCACGCGCAACCTGGCTCTTGTTCCAGCGGTGGCGGATCAGGGCGTCGCGGATCATCTCGGCCTCCAAAGCCTCGACCCGCTCCTTGAGCGTACCGCTCTCCTGGGCGCCCGAACGGGGTGCGGGAGCCGGGCTCTCGGCAGGCGCCTCGTTCGCGGTCTCGACGCGCAGGGCGGCCCCTTCGCCGCCGCCGCGCACGCGCGAGGAAAGAACATCGACATCGAGCCAGTCGCCCTCACGCCCGCGCACCACCATGCGCTGCACCTCGTTCTGGAGTTCGCGCACGTTGCCCGGCCAGGGATAGGCAACGAGCCGCGCCATGGCCGCCTCGCTCACGCCCCGGACCGGCTTGTCCATGGACTTCGTCGCCTGCCCGAGAATGGCCTCGACAAGGACGGGCAGGTCGCAGGTACGGTCCTTGAGGTCAGGCAGGCGCACGATCATCCCGGCCAGGCGGTAGAACAGGTCGGCACGGAAGCGCTTGGCGCGCACTTCCTCGTCGAGGTTGCGGTTGGTCGCCGCGATCACGCGCACATTGACCTTGCGCGTGACGGTTCCGCCAAGCGGACGCACCTCGCCCTCCTGGAGCACGCGCAGCAGCTTGACCTGGAAAGCGGCCGAAACCTCGCCGATCTCGTCGAGGAAGACCGTGCCACCATCGGCGCGCTCGAACAGGCCGATGTGGTCGGCAACCGCGCCGGTAAAGGCGCCCTTGCGGTGGCCGAAGAGCTCGCTTTCCAGCAGCTCGTCGGGCAGCGCGCCGCAGTTCTCGACCACGAAAGGCTTGTCCCAGCGGTGCGAGCCATAGTGCAGCGCGCGCGCGGCGAGTTCCTTGCCGGTGCCCGATGCGCCGAACAGAAGGACGGGAAGGTCATACGGCGCGACATCGGCCAGCTGGCGGCAGACATCCTCCATCGGACTGCCCGGCGCGCGCACGATGCCGTCCTCGAAGCTGTAGGCACGGCGCAGCTTGTCGCGCCTCTCGCCCACCAGCTTGTCGGCCGCTTCGGGCAGCATCTTCAGCTCGATGGCCAGCAGGTCATTCTGGCGCTGGAGGTCGAACAGGCGGCAGGCGGCCTTCAGTGTCAGCAGCAGGTTGTCGGGATGCCAAGGCTTGGTGATGTACTGGAAGATCCCCGCGTCATTGATGCCATCGATGATGTCGTGGGCGTCGGTGTAGCCCGAGATGATCATGCGGATCACGTCGGGCCAGCGGGTCTTCACTTCGGTCAGGAAGTCGACGCCGGTGCGTTCGGGCATGCGCTGGTCGCACAGGATGACGTGGACGTTCTGCGCCTCCAGGTGCCGTTCGGCCGCCGCCGTGCTGGCGGCGGTCAGGACCTCGAAATCGTGGTCGAGAATGCGGCGCAGCGATTCGAGCGAGCGGATCTCGTCGTCGACGACAAGCACCACCGGCAAGCTGGAGACGGAATCGGGCATCAGCAGATCCTCGGCAATTGTTCGCCCGAAAGCCAGTCGACAATGCGCGTGCCCCCGATCGCGGTGGTCATGCGCACGAAGCCGGGCTCTTCGGCTGTGACCGAGCCGATCCGCGCGGCATCGGTGCCCTCGCCATGGGTGCGCATGATGGCGAGCAGCGTTTGCGCATCGGCTTCCTCGCAGATGCAGACCAGCTTGCCCTCGTTGGCGATGTGGAGTGGATCGAGGCCAAGCAGCTCGCAGGCCGAGGCGACCTCGCCCTTCACCGGGATCACCGCTTCTTCGATCAGCACGCCCAGCCGCGTGCCCTCGACCAGTTCGTTGAGCGTGGAGGAGAGCCCGCCGCGCGTGGGATCACGCAGCAACGCGATGCCCGGCACCGCGGCCACCATGTCGGCGACCATGTAGTGGAGCGCGGCGCTGTCCGAGGTGATCGTGGTCTCGAACTCCAGCCCCTGGCGCTGCGACATGATCGCGACGCCATGATCGCCCAGCGTGCCCGAAAGGAGGATCGCCTGGCCCGCAGCAAGCCGGTCCGGGCCGATCTCGACACCCTCCGGCACGACACCGATCCCAGTCGTGGTGATGAAGACGCCGTCGCCCTTGCCCCGCTCGACAACCTTGGTGTCCCCGGTTGCGATGGGCACCCCGGCGCGGCGGGCGGCCTCGCCCATCGAGGCGGCAATACGTTCGAGATCGGCAAGCGGGAAGCCCTCCTCGATCACGAAGGCGGCCGTCAGCGCAATCGGCTGCGCGCCCCCCATCGCCACATCGTTGAGCGTACCATGGACGGCGAGCGAACCAATGTCACCGCCGGGGAAGAACAGCGGCGAGATCACGTGCCCATCGGTCGAGACGACGATGCGCCCGGCCGGACGGTCCAGCCGCGCCGTGTCATGGCCCTGCTCCAGCAGCGGGTTCGCGAAATGGGGCGCGAAAACAGAGGCAATGAGTTCGCTTGTCGCACGTCCGCCCCCGCCGTGGCTCATCGTCACGCGCGCGTCGGCGGGAAAGCGCTTGGCCCGGATCGGCTGCATCGCGGTCATGCGGCCTGCTCCGCCATGGCCTTGTCCTTTGCCATCTCGGCCAGTGTCTCGGCGCGGCGGTACGTCCAGTAGGCCGCGCACGAGCCTTCGGAGCTGACCATGCAACTGCCCATCGGGTTGTCGGGCGTGCACACGTTGCCGAAGAGCTTGCAGTCCTTGGGCTTCTTCACCCCGCGCAGGATCGCGGGACATTCGCACGACTTGACCTCGCGCGAGGTCTTTTCGCTCAAGTCAAAGCGCGCCTCGGCATCGAAGGCGGCATAGGCGGGCCGGATCGCAAGTGCGCTCCTGGCCACCATGCCAAGCCCGCGCCATTCGAAGGCCGGGCGCAGCTCGAAGATTTCGTCGACGAGGTCCTGTGCCTTGGTGTTGCCCTCGCGCGTGACGACACGGGCGTACTGGTTCTCCACCTCGACGCGGCCTTCATTGACCTGACGGATCAGCATCAGCACCGACTGCAGGACGTCGAGCGGCTCGAACCCTGCAATGACCACCGGCTTGCGGTAGGTCTCGGAGAGAAACTCGTAGGGCTTCGAGCCGATCACGGTCGAGACGTGGCTGGGGCCCAGGAACCCGTCGAGATGCACGGCCTCCTCGGGGTCGATGTCGGGCGCATCGAGGATATGGCGGATCGCCGCGGGCGTCAGGACGTGGTTGCAGAAGACCGAGAAATTGGTGAGCCCTTCGTCCTCAGCCTGCCGGATGGCGAGCGCGGTGGGCGGGGTCGTGGTCTCGAAACCGATGCCGAGGAACACGACCTGCCGGTCCGGGTTCTCGCGCGCGATATCCAGCGCATCGAGCGTGGAATAGACCATGCGCACGTCCGCGCCTTGTGCTTTCACGCTCAGGAGCGAGCGCCGCTTCGAGCCGGGCACGCGCAGCATGTCTCCGTACGAGCACAGGATCACGCCGTGCCGCTCGGCCAGTTCGATGGCATCATCGAGGCGGCGGATCGGCAGGATACAGACGGGGCAGCCCGGACCGTGGACGAAGTGGACGTTGGCGGGCACGAGGTCCTGAACGCCGTAGCGGAAGATCGCGTGGGTGTGCCCGCCGCAGAACTCCATGAAGTTGTAGCTGCGTGCCGGATCGGCCTCGCCCCGGATTGCGGCGGACAGCTTTTCGGCCAGCACGCGGTCGCGGAATTCCTCCACGTACTTCATGCAGCGTCTCCCGCGATCTCGTCCAGTTCGGCCTGGAGCAGTCCGCCCTCGGCCATCATTGCCAGGGACCGCTCGGCCTCCTCCTCGCTGATCTTGTGGAGCGCATAGCCCACGTGGAGGAGGACGTAATCGCCCACCGCGACCTCATCGAGCAGCGCGACGGACACGGTCTTGACCACCCCGCCCAGCGACACGGTGGCCATGTCGTCGGCAAGGACGGCGGTGACAAGAGCGGGAATGGCAAGGCACATGGCGTGAAGGTCCTATTCAGCCGCGAGCGGCGCGTTGGCAGGCAGCGTGGCCGAGGCCATCATCGCCCCGCCCTTGAGCCACTGCATCCAGGCTTCCATCCCCTCGCCCGAGCGCGCGGAAACACGCAGCACGCGGGCGCGCGGATTGACCCGGCGCACGTTGGCCTCGGCCTCCTCGATATCGAAATCGAGGTAGGGCAGAAGGTCCACCTTGTTGAGGAGGACAAGATCGGAGGCGGCGAACATGTCGGGATACTTGAGCGGCTTATCCTCGCCCTCGGTGACCGAAAGGATCGCCACCTTGTGCGCTTCGCCAAGATCGAAACCCGCCGGGCAAACGAGGTTGCCGACATTCTCGATCAGGAGGACCGAGCCTTTGGCTGGCTTCAGGCTTTCCACCGCGTGGCCCACCATGTGCGCATCGAGGTGGCACCCCTTGCCGGTGTTGACCTGGATCGCGGGAACGCCCGTTGCGCGAATGCGGTCGGCATCGGCGCTGGTCTGCTGGTCGCCCTCGATGACGGCGAGGTCGAGCGTGTCCTTCAGGGCCTCCAGCGTCTTGCACAGAAGCGTGGTCTTGCCCGAGCCGGGTGAGGAAACGAGGTTGAGCACGAACATGCCATCGTGCGCGAACTGCGCGCGATTGGCCTGCGCATAGCCATTGTTCTTGCCCAGGATATCGGCTTCGAGCTGGATCAGGCGGGTCTGGCTCATCCCCGGGACCGAGGTCCCCGCCGCGCCCGTGCCATAGTGCAGATCGCCGTGCTCACCATGGTGGTGATGGCCCCCGTGATCGTGATGATGATCATGGTGATGATCATGCCCGTGATCGTGGTCATGGTCATGGTCATGGTCATGGTCATGGTCATGGTCATGGTCATGGTGGTGATGCCCATGGTCGTGATGATGGTGGTGATCGTGGCCGTGCGCATGGGCCTGCGCCTTGCCCTCGATCCGGGTTTCCCCGTCGCTACAGCCGCACACGGTACACATCAGAAGACCTCCAGTTCACGAATGCTCAGGTTCTCGCCGCCCGTCACCTGCAGCTGGTAGCTGCCGCAATGCGGACAGGCGTCGTAGCGCTGCGCGATCTCGACTTCGCGCGCGCAAGGCAGGCACCAGCCCTGCCCCTTGGATTGGTGGATCTCGAGCCGCGCCTCCTCCGCGAGGGACCCGCGCATCACGACATCGAACCCGAAACGCAGCGCCTCGACCTCGACGCCGGAGAAGGCCCCGACATCCAGCGCGACACGCTCGACCCGCGTAAAGCCCTGGGCGCCAGCCTGCTCCTCGATGATCTGGCGGATGGATTCGCACAGCGCCATCTCATGCATCAGAGCGCTCCCTGCTTGGCCAGCGCGGCGAAGGTGAGGCGATACTCCATGCAGGGATCGATTGCGGCGACGACCTCGCGCATGACCGCCTCGCGCTGTTCGCGTGGCCAGGAGAGCGTACCGTCGGCCACGGTCTGCAACCACATGCGGCCCGGCCCATAGGGCGCGAAGGCGACATCGGTAGGCGAGCGCATCTCGCACCGCGCGATACGCCCATCGGCCACCTCGACCTCGTGAACAAGGGTTCCGCGCGCGCAGGCGATCTCCGCCCGGCCATGGCCGGGCGCGTGGGACCGCGCGGCAAGGAATGCGGCGTGGGGCATGCCAGCAATGTAGGGGGCTGCCAGCCGGGCGAGCTCGAACAGGCGTGCCGCGTGGTGGGCGGCGAGGCTTCCGGGATCGAGCTGGGCGACGAACACCTGCGCCGCGCAGCGCTCGACCGGACTTCCCGGCGCGGGCGCGGGATGGGGCGGCACCTCGCTCGCATCGATGGCGCGCGCCAGCAGCCGCGCGGCGGGCGTTGCGCCTGCGAAGGCCCAGCGCAACGTGGCACCGCCGCCTGTCTGTACTGCGAGCCACTGCCCCGGCGAGCATCCGAAAACCGCCCGCGTCAGCACTTCTTCAAGCGCCCCGGCGTCCCCGGCACCTCGCGTGGCCGCCAGCAACGCCGCCGCCGCCGCATGGTCCGGGCCTTCGCCCAGAAGCGCGGGCCAGCCCAGGAGGATGTGGAGCCCGGTCTCGCGTACCGCCTCCAGGCTGACGCCTTGGCGGGCCGTCTCCAGCTCGGCCCCATCGATTTCGAGGTTCTGCGCCGCCGCAAGCGCCAGACGGCAGGCCAGTTGCTGGGCCTCTACGCAGATTGCGAAGAGCCGCCCGATCATCGCGGGCATCGCGTCCGCACGCGCGCCCGTCACCAGCCGCGCGACCGGGCCGGTGCCCGCGTAGTCGATGAAGATCGGCTCGCCCTCACCCGGGCCGGGCAAAGGCACGTCGATGCGAAGGAAAGGCCCCTGCGCCATCAGCCCTGCTGCTCCTCGCTGCGCCGCAGACCGAACAGCGCGCGCCGGTCGAGACTGCGGGGTGCGTCGGTTTCCAGCTCGGGACTCTCGGCAATGCGCGCCTCCGCCTCGGCCACAGCTTCGGCCTCGCGTGCCTCGATTGCCGCAAGCCGCGAATCCAGAGTGCCATGGTTTTCGGGGCGTACCATTGCGGCGCGAAATTCCTCCGAGGTTCCCGATTGCCCCGCCTCGTTCCCACGCGCGCCTTCGGGGGCGTCGAACAGCAGGTCGAGCGAAACGTCGGCGGTCTCCACCGCGCCCTCCATGTCGGCGAACTCGAACATCGGCGAGAACAGCGAACAGCTCCAGTGCCAGCCCAGGTCAAGCTCGTGTCCCGCGATGCCCTCGTAGGTCCCCGAGGGCAGGGCGAAGGTGCGCGGACTGCCGATGCGCGGCGGGATCCCCCCGCCCGGCGAACCCGGCACATTCACGGGAAGGAACAGGAGATTCATGAACCAGGGCGTGACCAGAATACCGACATGGTTCTCCCCATAGCGCCGCAAGCCGCGCATCGAAACACCGAGACGGGGATTGAGTATGCCGATGTCCGCCATGCGCGTGCGGGCGATGGTCTCGTAAAGACCTTCGATCCGAGCAGAGAGATCGGACATGGAGAGGTCAGACATGCGAAGTTCGCTCAGGCCATCCATGGCGTCAGTCCGGAATGACCATGAAGTCGCCCTTCGCGCCGTCGCATTCCGGGCAGGTCCAGTGATCGGGCAGCGCCGCGAACGGCGTACCCGCCGGTATCTGCCAGTACGTGCAGCCCTCCGCGGGCTCGTACACGTGCCAGCAGATCTTGCATTCCAGCCGCGTGTGGTCGGACAGCTTGGACGCATCGCCGCCATAGCTTCCCGCAAAGAAATGGTCGGTGGAGGGAGCACCGGACATGCTCAGGCGTCCGCCGGGGCGTAGATGTCGAGGATCTCGGACAGACGCTCGACCGAATCCGCAATATCCTCGGGCGCGGCCAGCGCCACTTCGGGGATCGGGCTGATCTCGATCGAGTTGAGGATCAGGGTGTCCTGCGAATTGTAGTAGCGCACCCACCAGGTGTCGCGCGTGCCGCTCGCCCGGATGCGGCAGTTGCCGTAGCCGCGCGACAGGACGATCAGTTCGCCCGGACCCAGCACGTTCTCGAGAAAAGCCAGGTCCTCCTCGGTGTGCGGCAGGAGCGAGAGATTGATGATGTGCGGGCCCCGACCCGCCTCGCGCGCATGGGGCACGTGCTCGTTGATCTCGCTGACAAGGGCAGGCGCGTTGAAGATGTTGGGGCCAGCGCTTTCGGGCAGGTCCACATGGGCCTGCGCGCCCGCGAAGGCCTGTGCCAGAAGGTCCTGCGGGAAGGCGCCGACTTCGGCGTAGTCCGCGCTGCGGCGGCCATCGGCACTGGCCACGCGCACCCGCCAGAGCCCGGCCAGCACCGATTCCTGCGCCTGCGCATCGCCGCCTGCGACAACCGAGACTTCGCCCTCGCCCAGCAACTGGTCGACGAAGGTAAGGTCGCTCGGTGCAAGGCCCATAAGGTCGATCCGGACGCCCTCACCTGTCGCCTCGGCGTGGCGCAGCGCGTCCAGCATCGCGCCGAGCGCGGCCAGCGCGGGGCCGTGCCCCGCCGCATCGTCCGCCTCGGGCACGTGGGCGGCGGAGAAAGTGTTCATGCCGCTGGGCATGATCATGTAGTCGAGCTTGGAGCCGTCGAAGCTCTCGGGCTGGCTGCCCGGGCCGACGAGTGCACCGAGACCGGGCGCGCCCATACCAGGCACAGAAAGGAAGGACGTCATGGGATGGGGGCTCCTCAGCGGCTCTCGCCGCAACCGGCGGGCAGTTTGTAGGCAGGCGGATCGCTCGGCTCGCGCCCCAGGATCTCGGGGATTTCAACTAGGTAGTCGGACCAGTCGCGGATCCCCTCGATGGCGCCGAGGTAGCGTCCCTCGCGCAGGAAGACGAGCGCGGGAAAGGCGGTGAAGCGAAAGCGGCGCTGAAGCGCGCGCTCGTCCTCGCGCGCGCAGACCAAGACACGCGCGTGCCCGGCCAGCGCCTTGTCGAGTTCGGGCAGGACCACGGCCACATCGTTGCTTTCGGCCAGACGGCGGTGGTCCCCGCAGAAGAACAGCAGGGCCAGCGGCGTGTCGGCCAGGACGGCGTCGAGATCGGCCTCGCCCACGATAGGGTAACCATGGCGCTGGCAGATGCCTTCCAGCAGCGGCGAGAAATCGAGTACGGGGGTCATCAATTGGGGGCTCCGCTGCGCAGGTGTTCAGGCAATTGGGGTTCGCGGTCGATGAGGTCGGCAAAGGCCGCCTCGATATCGACTTCACCGCCGTTCATGATGGCTTCGAGCGCGCTCAGGGCATCCCGGCTGCGCAGTGCGCTCACCTCGTCCATCTTCTCGCGCGCGGCACCAAGGAAGGTCATCAGCCATTCGCCGGGGGCAACATCGCCCACCAGCAACGTGTCGATCTCGACCCAGACATCGCCGTTGGCACACAGCGCCCGGCCGGGCCCGGCGACCTCGATCACCTTCATGGGAATACCCAGGCACATCAGCGCGCGCCCTCCCCGCCTGCCGCGTCGCCCGCATCCAGCGGCATCCGGCTGACCAGTTCGGCCATCTCGGCATCGAAGTCGGCGGGCGGCACGAAGCCTGCGCCCAGCACGCGGTCATCGCCATGGCGCGGCGCGATCTCGGCGTCGGGACGCTCACCCTCGTAGCGTTCGAGCACCATCTCCAAGCTGCCGATGCTTTCGGCATCGCCGAGCGGCACGGTGCGGCGCTCGCCCACGATGCCAAAGTCCGCCAGATAGTCGAGCGCCATCGCGATGGCAGGCTCGATCTTGTCCTTGACCTGCGGACGCAGCGAGCCGCCGTAGTCCTCCAGCTCGACCGGCTGCACGCCGATGAGGAGCTGGTGCGCGGGCGGATCGCCCAACATCTCGGCCATCATCAGCACTTCCTGGAAGCCGGTCTGGTGCAAAGAGACCTTCTTGGCGCCGAGGAAGCGGGGGACTTCCTCGCCTTCCACGCGCTTCATCGTGCCCGGTTCGAGGCCGTAGTCGACCGCATCGAAGACGACGAGGATGTCGGCCTCGCGGATGTTCTGAACGAGGTAGACCCCCTGGGTGCCGCCGTCGATCAGACGCACGTTATCCGGGAAGGCCCAGTGGCGGTGCATGTGCTCGACCGCGCGCACGCCGAAGCCTTCGTCGGCCCACAGGAGATTGCCGATGCCCAGCACCAGAACGGAAGGTGTGCTGTCAGGGGGGGATGCCATGTCTTGCCGTTTCTCCGTGGGGCTGGCCGTGTGCTCCGGCTTCACCCCGACCCGATTGGAAAGTGTCTTGCCAATATGCACAGCAAAGCCCGTGCCAAGTGCCCTACAACCGTGACAAGGCGCACTCCTTGGTGACGGCGCACGGCTTACGCGCACGCCCTATGGACAGAAACCTTCCATATCGGAAAGTTTCCTTAGAAAAGTATCTTTCCACACAGAAAGGGAAGCGCCGGCAACCTGGGAGAGAGATGGGCGGAAGTTCGGCCGCCGGCGCTTCTAGGGGGAGGACGGGGCGGACCTCAGTCCGGGGACCCGTCATCCTTGAACGTCCGCCAGCCCGAGAACATCGAGGAGATGATCGACTGGCGGCTCATGATGTCTTCCCGCACGGCGGCGTAGATATGGACGATGACGAAGATCACGATCACCCACATGCCCATGTGGTGCCAGGTGTGGACGTCCTGGCTCTGGCCAAAGAGCGGGATCACCCAGCTGGTGAAGAGGGTATGGATCACGCCCGGCCCCTCGCCCTCGCCGGAGAGCGCGAAACCGGTCAGGATCATGAAGACGATGCCCCACACGAACAGGATATGCATGGAGATGCGCGCCAGCGGGTTGTGCCCGGTGTACTTCTTAGGCGACTTCTCCATCATCGCGTACCATTTGATTTCGTGCCAGATTTCCTTCCAGTACGAGCCGCGGGTCAACGGTACGTGGAAGATCTCACGCGCGTGCGCGTTGCCCACGAAGGCCCAGTAGAAGCGAAAGACGAAGCCCACGACGAGGATCTGTCCGGCGACGAAATGCGCAAAGCGGATCTTGCCGAACATGAAGTGGTCGTAAGCCTCGCCGCCGATCGCAGGCAGCGGCTTGCCGATGAGATAGCCGCTCAGGCACAGGACGAGGATCGCCAGCGCGTTGATCCAGTGCCACAGGCGCACGGGCGCCTCGTAGACGTAGACCGTTTCCTCGGTGTGGGGTTTGGAGGTCGTGCTCGCCATGACGCGTCCCTTCTCCTGGCCGAAGCCGCTCAACTAAAGGCGAGGGCCAGCCCCGCACCGCCAATGCCAAGACCCGCCGCCCAGCGCCCGACCGGCGAGGCGAAGAGGTGGCAACCCACTTTCCAGCCGATGAGGTGCAGCGCGGCCGATGCGGCCAGGAACCCGGCGAAGTAGGCGGGGACAAGACCACTCGCTTCCCCGCCATGGGCATGACCATGGGCCAGTGCAAAGAGACCGATCAGCGCAAGCCCCGCGCGGTTGCCGACGAAGGGCGCGGCGACCAGCAGCGCGGCTAGCACGACGAGCGAGCCCACCACCACACTCTCGAGCGCGCCGATGGCGCCGGTTGCCAGGCCAAGGACACCGCCCAGCGCAAGACAGGCAAGGAACACGGCCGGGGCCTGCCAGGCCTGTGCGGCCTTGCGCGTCGCCGCCCAGAGGCCCACCGCCAGCATGGCGAGCAGGTGATCGAGCCCCAGGAAGGGGTGCGCCAGACCCGCGACCAGCCCATCGCCCAGGTGGCCGGGATGGGCCAGGGCGGGGGTAGCGGCCAGGCCCGCGGCCAGAGCGGCGGCAAGTGCTGCGGTGCGCGCAGGCGAGGTGCGTTCGAACATCGTCATCTTCCTTTTCCTCAGCGCACTTTGACTTCGGCCAGTTCCTGCCCGTCGGGCCCCATCACGTGGGTCGAGCAGGCGAGGCAGGGATCGAAGCTGTGCAGCGTGCGCAGGATCTCCACCGGCTCTTCGGCGCGCTCCACCTTGGTGTCCAGCAGCGAGGCCTCGAAGGCGCCGATATTGCCCTCGTTGTCGCGCGGCGTGCCGTTCCAGGTGGTGGGAACCACGCACTGGTAGTTCTCGATCTTGCCGCCCTTGATGCGGATCCAGTGCGCCAGCGCTCCGCGCGGAGCCTCGGTAAAGCCCACGCCCTTGACCTCGTCGGGCCAGGTCTTGGGATCGAACTTGGTGGTATTGGCGGTCGCGGTGTCGCCGTTCTTCACATTGGTGATGAGCTTGTCGAGGAAGTAGGCCTGCTTCTCGGCGGCCCACTGCGCCTCCAGCGCGCGCGCCGCGGTACGGCCGAGCGTCGAGAACATCGCCTCCATCGGCAGCCCGAGCGCGGAGAGGCAGCCATCGACCTGCTCCTGGATGTCCTTGCGGCCCTGCTGGTAGCCGATGATGTAGCGGGCGAGCGGGCCCACTTCCATCGCGTGGCCACGCCAGCGCGGCGCCTTGATCCACGAGTACTTGGCGCCCTCGTCGAGCTCCTCGATCCGCGTCGAAGTGCCCTTGGCCTTGGGGCCCAGCTCGTAGTGCGGCTCGGTGATGCCGTCCCAGGGGTGCAGACCCTTGCTCTCGTCCGGGTACTTGTACCAGGAGTGCGGCACGAATTCCTGGATCTGTTCAGGGTCGGTGAGGTCGACCGGGTGGATGTCGGTCAGCTTGCCGTCGACGATGGCGCCGTGCGGCATCATCAGGTTTTCCGGGCTGTAGTCGTTCGCGCGGTCGGGAATGTCCCCGTAGGCCATCAGCGACTTGTTCGCGATGCCCCCACCATAGAGCCAGGTCTTGTAGAACTTGCCGATGGCAATGACGTCGGGAACGTAGACGTTCTTCACGAAGTCGATGCACTTGTCGGTGATCTTGCGCACGTAGTTGAGCGAGGTCATGTTGACCGGCGCGCCCGCGGCCATGTCGCCGTCGATGTTGATCGCGCACGGGACGCCGCCCACCAGCCAGTTGGGGTGGATGTCCTTGCCCCCGAAGATCGTGCGCACGGTCATGATCTCCTTCTGGAAGTCGAGCGCTTCCAGATAGTGCGTCACGGCCATGAGATCCGCCTCGGGCGGCAGCAGGTAGGCAGGGTTGGTCCAGTAGCCGTTCTTGAAAGGGCCAAGCTGGCCGCTCTCGACGAACTTCTTGAGGCGCGTCTGGATGTCGCGGAAGTAGCCGGGCGAGGAGTTGGGGTGCGCGGGCGAGACCATCTGCTGGAGCTCGCTCGTCGCCTTCGGGTCGGCCTTCAGCGCATTGACCGGGTTCACCCAGTCGAGCGCGTGGAGGTGGTAGAAGTGCACCAGATGATCGTGCACCTGCAACGAAAGCTGCATGATGTTACGGATCGAGTTCGCGTTTTCCGGGATCTCGATGCCGAGCGCATTCTCCACCGCGCGCACCGAGGTCAGCGCGTGGGTGCCGGTGCACACGCCGCAGATTCGCTGGGTAAAGGCCCAGGCATCACGCGGATCGCGGCCCTTGAGGATCACTTCCAGCCCGCGCCACATGGTGCCGGTGGAGACCGCGTTGCGGATCACATTGTTGCTGTCGAGATTGACCTCGCAGCGCATGTGCCCCTCGATGCGGGTGACGGGATCGACGACGACGCGCTTGCCGGTGTTGTCGAGGGTGTAGCCGTTAGGGGTTGCCAGCGTGGCCATGCTCAGGCGTCCTCATGGGTGGTCGTGGTGTCGGCGGGGGCCGGGGAACTGCCCGAGCGGGCGCGCTTGACCGCGCTCGCGGCGGCATGGGCGATCACCCCTGCCCCCACGGCGGCGGCGGCGGCACCACCGATCTGGTCGCGTCGGCCTCGATGCCGAAGCCCTGGATGTCGGAGAGGCGCTCGTAGAAGCTGCCCTTGTCCCAGAAGCCGTCTTCGGAACAGCCGATGCAGCCGTGCCCGGCCTGGATCGGGAAGGAGAGGCCGCCGTTCCAGCGCACGGTCGAACAGGCGTTGTAGGTGGTCGGGCCCTTGCAGCCGACCTTGTAGAGGCAATAGCCCTTGCGCGCGCCCTCATCGTCGAATTCCTCGACGAACTGGCCCGCATCGAAGTGCGGTCGGCGGTAGCACTTGTCGTGAATGCGCTGGGAATAGAACATCTTGGGCCGCCCCTGGTTGTCCAGTTCGGGGAAGCGGTCGAAGGTCAGGATGTAGCTGATGACGCCGGTCATGACTTCGGCGATGGGGGGACAGCCGGGGACCTTGATGATCGGCTTGTCGGCAAGCCCCGGGACCTTGTGGACAGGCGTCGCCTGGGTCGGGTTGGGGCGCGCGGCCTGGACGCATCCCCACGAGGCACAGCTGCCCCACGAGATGATCGCCTTGCAGTGGTCGGCTGCGTGCTTGAGCTGCTCGAGGAAAGGCCGGCCGCCGATGATGCAGCTCATGCCTTCCTGGTTGAGCGGGGGATTGCCCTCGACCGCGAGGATGAAGTTGCCATCGTACTTCTCGATGGTCTCGGCGATGATCGCCTCGGCCTGCTCGCCCGCCGCGGCCATGATCGTGTCGTCATAGTCGAGGCTGATCATGGACAGGATTACGTCCTTGGCCAGCGGATGCGCGGAGCGAATGAAGCTTTCGGAACAGCAGGTGCATTCAAGGCCGTGCAGCCAGAGCACGGGAATGCGCGGCTTGGTCTCCATGGCGTGGCGGATGTCCTGGGCATGGGCCGGGCTGAGCCCGAGCGCCGCGGCCGTCAGGCTGCAGAACTTGTTGAAGCTGCGGCGGGTGATGCCCTGCCGACGCATCACGTCGTAGAATGTTTCGATTGCCATCCGGCTGACCTTTCCCGCGTCCGTGTCGAAATGTGCGGTTCCAATGCCGGCAAGTTCAGCAAGAGGTGTGCCAAACCTGGGAAACATACGGGAAAACGAGCATCTTGCCGGGGGATCACCGCCCTTTGCGGCCACTCCCCTTGCACAGTGGAAAGTAACCTTCCCCGCCGCAATGAAAGCGTCCTCCCAGCGGGTATGCGAACGTTTGCAAGCCCCGCAACCCGAGGGGGGCTCCTACGCAACTCTACCGGGGATCCAGGTCACCGAACGTCCACCACGTCCGGTTATGTCCAGGTCAGATCCTGGGAAGAGCACGAGGAACCATGAGCGGACTGGAAACCCTCCTGATCAAGGCCAAGGGCGCGGCCAAGCGCGGCGACGCCGATGCCGCGCGCGCGATCTACCACGATGTCCTCGAACGCCACCCCAACAACACCCGTGTACGCGCCGCGCTCAAGGCCCTCGATGAACCCAGCGGCACCTCGGCCCAGCGCCGCTTCGACACCCTGGTCGCGGCCTATCGCGATGGCAACATGGGCCTTGCCGTGCGCGAGGGCGAAGCGCTGGCGCGCGCCTTCCCGCATTCCCACGGCGTGCAGAACCTCTACGGCGCCGCGCTTCTCGCGCTGGGCGACAACCCGCGCGCCGAGACCGCCTTTCGCGCCGCCATCGCCGCCGACCCGAGCGCCCATGCCAGCTGCAACAACCTTGCCATCGCGCTGCGCCGCCAGGGCCGCGACGCCGAGGCGGAAGAGCTCTACCGCGAGGTCATCGCCCGCGCCCCGACCTACGCCGATGCGCGCTACAACCTGGCCAATCTGCTGGAACAGTCCGGCCGCGACGAGGAGGCCGGCTACTTTTTCGCCCAGGCCCTCGCCATCGATCCCAGCTATGTCGACGCCTACTACAACCTGGGCAATCTCAACGCGAAGATGGGCCGGCGCGACGACGCCATCGCCTGCTACGAATGGGCCATCCACCTGCGCCCCGAACACGCCGATGCCATCAACAACATGGGCGGCGAACTGCTCGCGCTCGACCGGGTGAACGCAGCCCTCGAGTGTTTCGAGAAGGCCCTCGCGATCACCCCGGACAACGGCAAGGCTCTGGTCAACCGCGGCAAGGCGCTGATCCTCATGAACCGCCTGCCCGAAGCCGTCGCCTCGTTTCGCGGCGCGCTGGCCCTGGCCCCTTCGGACGCATCCGCACGGCTCCAGGCGCTCTTCGAGGAAGCCACATGTGCGACTGGCGTGCGCGCGGCGAATACGCCCTGACCCTGGGCGCAGACGTGGGGGCGGTGCAGCCCTTCGCCTCCCTGCCCTTCCGCGACGATCCTGCCCACCAGCACCAGCGCTCGCGCGCCTGCGCGGCGCACGTCTATCCCGCCAAACCCGCCAGCCTGCCCGTGCCTGATCCCAGCCGCGACGGGCGCATCCGCATCGGCTACTTCTCGGCCGACTTTCACAACCACGCCACGCTTTACCTGATGAGCGGGCTCTTTCGTGAACACGACCGCGGCCGCTTCGAGGTCCACCTCTACAGCTACGGCCCCGAGCGCGAGGAGGACCACCACCGCGCCGTGCTGAAAGGCCAGGTCGATGCCTTCACCGAGATCGGCAGCCTGACCGACGAGGAGGTCATGCGCCGCGCCCGCGCGGACAACCTCGACATCGCGATCGACCTCAAGGGCTACACGCGCGGCACCCGCACGCGCATGTTCGGGCACCGTCTGGCGCCTGTGCAGGTGGCCCACATGGGCTATCCCGGAACGCTGGGGCACGCCTGCATGGACTATTTCGTGGCCGACGAGGTCGCGCTTCCCGAGAGCGCGGAGGCCCATTTTTCCGAAGCTATCGTACGCCTGGCCGGAAGCTACCAGGCCAACGACAACCAGCGCGTGATCGTCCCCGACACGAAGGGGCGCGCGGGCCATGGCCTGCCCGAACAGGGCTTTGTCTTCGCCAGCTTCAACCACACCTACAAGATCTCGCCCGCCGAATGGGACATCTGGATGCGCCTCCTGAGCCAGGTGGACGGCTCCGTACTCTGGCTGCTGCGCTCGAACGCATGGGCCGAAGCGAACCTGCGGCGCGAGGCCGAGGCGCGCGGCGTCGATCCAGCCCGCCTTGTCTTCGCCCCCTCACTCCCCCACGCCGAGCATCTGGGACGGCTCGCGCTCGCCGACCTGTTCCTCGACACCTTCGCGGTGAACGCGCACACGACCGCGAGCGATGCGCTCTGGGCTGGGCTCCCGGTCCTGACGCTGGCCGGCCGCCAGTTCGCCGCGCGCGTAGCGGCAAGTCTGGTGACAGCCGCCGGTCTCCCCGAACTGGCCACGACCAGTCCCGGCGAATACGAGGCCTGCGCCCTGGCTCTGGCCCGCCATCCCGAGCGCCTGGCCGCGCTGCGCCAGCGCCTCGCCGAGGCGCGGATGAGCTGCGCCCTCTTCGACACGCCCGCCTATGCCCGCCGCTTTGAACGCGCGCTGGAGATGATGCACCAACGCCATCTTGATGGAGAGGCACCGGCATCGTTCTTCGTGGAATAGAAGAAGACAGGAAGAAGAGTTCCGAGGGCCATTGCCCTCGGGCTCCCCGAACCCGTCACCCTCACCTCCCGCGCGCAGCCTTGGCTGAATAAGGTGAGGTTGCCCATTTTGGGGTCAAGGGGCGATGGCCCCTTGTATCATCTCCCTATTTCCACCTGCTCCTCGATACCTATGGCCTCGAGAAACGCCCGGTCGTGGCTGACCACCAAGAGAGCCCCATCGTAGTCGCGCAAGGCATCTTCGAGCAGTTCGACCGATTCGATGTCGAGGTGGTTGGTCGGCTCGTCCATGACCAGAAGCCAGGGCGCCCTCGCTCCGCCCAGTATGCAGGCGAGCCCGGCGCGTAGGCGCTCGCCTCCGGACAGCGTGCCGACCAACTGGCGTGAGGCCTCGCCCCGGAAGCCGAAGCGGGCGAGCGCCGCGCGCGCGTTTTCCTCTTGCGCGCCCGGATTGAGGCGACGGTAGTTGGCAAGGATATCCGCATCGCCCGCCAGCTGTCCCAGGTGCTGGTCGAACCAGGCCACGCGCCCCTCCGCCCTCGTGACCCCACCTGTCTGCGGAGCCAGTTCACCCACTGCGAGGCGCAGCAGAGTTGTCTTGCCCGCCCCGTTGGGTCCGATGACAGCCATGCGGCGCGGCCCCTTGATGTCGAGCGACCACGGCCCGAACGCCCTTCCCTCCCGCACGAGGGTAACCGCCTGTAGCGAGAGGACCTGCGCATTCGCAGGCAGACCGGAGGACGGCACGTCCATGCGCACGGGAACGCGCACCTCCACCTGCCCGCGTGCCTGGGCAAGGCGGTTCTCGGCCTCGTCCCTCTGGCGCGTGGCCTGACGGCTCTGGGCCCCACCGCTGTTCTGCGCACGCTCGGCCTGCCGCCCGAGCAGGACCTTGGCCTGCGAGCCGCCTGCGGCAAAGGCGCGGCCAGCCTTGTCGCGAGTCGCCTTGGCCTCCTTCTGCGCCTGCGCCGCCCGGCGCACCTGCCCCAGGTCCGCCTCGGCGCGCTCCAGCTCGGCCTCGGCCCGCACGCGTTCGGCATCGCGGATCGTGGCGAACTGCGACCAGCCGCCCGTGACCGTGCGCACGCCGGTGGGCGCAAGCTCGACGATCCGGTCCATTCCCTCCAGCAGAGCACGATCGTGGCTGGCCACAAGTGCGCCGCCCGGCCAGTCGGCAAGGACCTGGGCCACCAGATTGCGTCCTGCGGCATCCAGATTGTTGGTCGGCTCGTCCAGCAGGAGCAGATCGGGCGCTTCGAGCAGCAGCCGGGCAAGACCTACCCGTGTCCGCTCGCCGCCTGACAGGCTGGCGACCCGCCGTTCCAGCGCAAGGCCCGGCAGACCCAACCGATCGAGAATCGCCGCGAGGCGCTCCTCCAGTGTCCAGTCGGCCGCCGCGAAGTCCTCTTCGCGCCCCTCTCCTGCGAGGACAAGCGCAAGGCAGGCGAGCGGTTCGGCCACGCCGAGCACGTGGCCCAGGGTCCAATCTCCTGGCCAGTCCTGCGCCAGAAGTCCCGTAGTTCCAGAAAGCACGATGTGCCCCGCCGAGGCGCTGCGCCCTTCGGCAATCGCGCCCAGCAGGGTGGACTTGCCGCACCCGTTGCGCCCGACGAGGCCCATGCGCTCGCGGCCGATGGAAAGCGAAAGTTCGGAGAAGAGAGCGCGGCCTTCCGGGGTTCGGAACGCCACGCCGTCCAGCGTGAGAAAAGACATGGGATGCACTCGCACGGTAAAATGACAGACAGGGTGTATTGCTGTGTGTCAGATGTTCACGGCGGTGCGGCTCCTCACGCGTATTGGTCCGCTCATGGTACGCGGCAGACCCTATCGAGGCAAGCGCCCGGTCAGGCGGCCTGCGCCAGTTCGCGTCGACTGAGCAGGGCCAGCAGCGATATACCATTGAAAAACCACATGCGCTGAAGGTCGAGGTGGCTGTATTTTCGCAGCGTGTTGGCAAAGGTGTAGGGCGTGTACCAGACGTTGTGGTCGGGATGGACGCCCTCCAGGAATATCTCGGTTTCGGCCTGGTAATCGAAATGGCGCGCGCGGCACTGGAAGGCGTCGGGCACCGAAATCAGGTACATCTTGGCATCGACGCTCTCGAGCTGGGCCAGGAACAGTTCGACGTCGGGCACATGCTCCATCACTTCCGGGGCAAGGACCACATCGTAACTGGCGTGAACCTGCGCAAAGTCGGTGAAGAGCTCCCCGGTCACGTGCGGGCGCAGCTGCTCGAGCGCCTCACCATGCGGATCGAGCCCGTCGAGGTGCGCGCAGTGCGCCTGCAAGCGGACGTGTAGCGAGGTTGCCGGATCGGTGATCGGCCAGTCCGCGCAGCCCACGTGGAGCACCCGCTGCCCTTGGAGGAGGCTGGCAAAGACGTCCATGCGCGGCAGGCGTGCCAGCTCCGATCCCACCGGCACGCACTGGAGGAAGTAGGGCGCATGGATCTTTTCCAGCGGGGAGGTCGGCGCGCCCAGCGGCACGGCGGACGCATCGGCGTGCGCCTGCGCAGCGGGAGCAGGCTCGGGCGCAGGAGACGCAGGTGCCGGCTCGGCTGCGGGTGCCTCCGCCACCTCGGGGGCCGCCTCCTGCCCGCCCTCGCGCCCGATCGTGCTCACATCCACCGTGTGCAGCGTGTCGTACTGCCGCGCGGTGGTTCCCCAGAGCTGGTGCGCGTAGACCGGGTCGTTGCCCTGGTAGGTCACGCCGGTGAAATGGCGCGGAATGAAGTAATGGCTGGGGTAGATGCGCAAGGGCGTGTAGCCAAAGCTGCGATAGCCTCGGTCAGGCGCAGTGGGCCGACTGTCTTCCAGGCCATGTCCTCGACGACCGAGGCTTGCGCGGCGATGGCATCGATGATGCCCTTCACGAACGGATTGCCCTGCTGGCAGCCGAAGTAACCCGCCGCGATCAGGCCGGGCCGGGCGATCTCGCTTTCCCAGCAGGCAAAGGCCGGGCAATCGAGCAGGTCCTCGTCAAGCGGCCGGGTGCAGACCGAATCGGCATCGAAGACGATCCCTCCGTGTTCGTAGAGGATCTCCCAGCGCAGCATGTCGGCAACCCCGTTCCACTCGCGCTCGCGCATGGCGTCCATGTGGCGCTTGTTGATCCACGCGCGCCCGTCGAGATCGGCGTTGCCCCAGAGACGAAAGCCCCAGTCCGGATGCGCCTTGCGCCAGGTCTCGATGCAGTTGTCCGGACGACGGCTTTCATCGCCTACCCAGATGAAATGGAATGTCTTGGGTATCATGCGCGCGCCTCCCCCATGGCCTCGGCGCCGGAACTGCGGCGCGCCGCGAAGGCTAGGCAAGGACGGTCAAGGAGGTGGAAAGAGGCGCCTAGGTAAGAGCGCGAAAGAGCCCCCCTTCCCGAACAGGCGCCGCATTCCAGCACGGCGCCATCCGGGTGAAGGGGGCAGGTGTCAGCCGCCCGGGTGGGGGCGTTTCGTTGCGCCGTTTAGACAGGGTCATGCACAAATGGCAATCCTTACCCGCAGCGCGCTGGGGAAAGGCGTTTTGCAAAGGACGCGTCAGCGCAGGATTCGCGTCAGCCCGCGCCTGCGATCTTCTTCTGACGGCGGCGCTGCACCGAACTGCCAAGGCCGATTGCCTCGCGGTATTTCGCCACGGTGCGCCGGGCGAGTTCGAACCCCTTTTCCTTGAGAAGTTCGACGAGGGTGTCGTCGGAGAGCACCGCCTTGGGATCTTCCGCGTCGATCAACTGGCGGATCGCGGCCTTGACCGCTTCGGCAGACGCCCCGCCCTCCCCGTTCGCCGAGGCGACACCCGAGGAGAAGAAGTATTTGAGCTCGAAGGTCCCGCGCGCGCAGTTGAGGAACTTGGCCGAAGTGACCCGGCTCACCGTCGATTCGTGCATGCCGATCGCCTCGGCGACGGCCCGCAAGGTGAGCGGGCGCAGTTGCGAGACGCCCTTGCGGAAGAAGCCGTCCTGCTGCTTCACCAGTTCGCTCGCGACCTTGAGGATCGTCTTCTGGCGCTGGTCGAGCGCCTTGATCAGCCAGTTCGCATCGCCCAGCTTCTCCGAGAGCCAGGCGCGCGAGGTCTTGTCCTCGCAGCTTCCCTTGAGCGCGACGTAGTACCCCCGGTTGACCACCAGACGCGGCAGGGTCGCCTCGTTGAGCCGGATATCCCAGCCCCCATCGTCCCGCCCGCTGACCAGGATGTCCGGGGTCACCGCCCCGCCCGGTTCCCCGCCAAAGCGCAGGCCCGGCTTGGGATCGTAGGAACGCAGTTCGGCCAGCATGTCGGCCATGTCCTCATCGTCCACCCCGCACATACGCTTGAGCCGGGTGAGGTCACCGCGCGCGACAAGGTCGAGATTGGCGATCAGGCGCGCCATGCACGGATCGTGGCGGTCGGCCTCGATGGCCTGCAGCGCGATACATTCGGACAGGCTGCGCGCGCCCACCCCGGTCGGATCGAGCGACTGCACCAGGGCCAGTCCCTGCTCGACCTCGTCCATCTCCGCCCCCAGATCGTGCGCCACGTCCTCCAGGCGGACCGGCAGGTAGCCAGCCTCGTCCAGAAGCCCGATGATATAGCGCGCGATGCCCGCCCGCACCGGATCGCCGGTGACGGCGCCGACCTGCGCATCGAGGTGGTCGAAGAGGCTCTCCTCGCCGCCCGCGCGTTCGTCGATGCCCGGGCCGTCCTCGCCCACGCTGCCGACGAGCGCCGCGCCCCAGTCAGCCTCGCCCGATGGCGCGGCACCGGACACGACGCCGTCGGACAGGGACAGACGCTCGCCATCGCCGGTGTCGACATCACGGTCGATGGCACCTGTATCGATGTCGAGAGGATTGTCCTCGCCGCCGCGCCCCTCACCAATCAGCCGGTCGGCCGGCGATTGCTCAAGCGAAGTGCGCCGCACGTCCGCCTCGGCAGAGCCCCCCCCATCCTCGCCCGTAGGCGCGGGATCGCGGCCGACGTCGAGCAGCGGGTTGGCGTCGAGCGCATCGCCGATGAAAGCTTCGATTTCGAGATTGGACAGCGCCAGCAGCTTGATCGCCTGCTGGAGCTGCGGCGTCATGACGAGCGACTGGGTCTGGCGTAAGTCCAGCCTTGGCCCCAACGCCATGGATCAGGTTCCTGTTGGCAGGGGCCTCACAGCGTGAAACCCTCACCCAGGTAGAGCCGGCGCACGTTCTCATCGGCGACAAGCGCCTCGGGGCTACCAGCAAAGAGGACCTGCCCGCCATAGATGATGCAGGCGCGGTCCACGATGTCGAGCGTCTCGCGCACGTTATGGTCGGTGATCAGCACACCGATGCCGCGCGTCTTGAGATCGGCGACGAGGTGGCGAATGTCCGAGATCGAGAGCGGATCGATGCCGGCGAACGGCTCGTCCAGCAGCATGATCGAGGGCTTCGCGGCAAGAGCGCGGGCGATCTCGGCGCGGCGGCGTTCGCCGCCCGAAAGCGCCATCGCCGGACTTCCCCGCAGACGAGTCAGGCCGAACTCGTCGAGCAGGCGTTCCAGTTCGCTCGCGCGCACGTCGCGGTCCGGCTCGTTCAGCTCGAGCACCGCGCCGATGTTCTGTTCCACGGTGAGGCCGCGGAAGATCGAGGTTTCCTGCGGCAGGTAGCCCAGACCGAGGATCGCGCGGCGGTACATCGGCAGGCGCGTCACATCGACGCCGTCCATCAGGATTCGCCCGGAGTCCGGCTTCACCAGTCCCATGATCGAATAGAAGCAGGTGGTCTTGCCCGCACCGTTCGGGCCCAGCAGGCCCAGAACCTCGCCCTTGGCGACCGAGAGGGAAATATCGCTGAGAACCGTGCGCTTGTCGTAGCTCTTGGCGATCGAGATCACTTCGAGGCCATCGCCCGCGGCCTCGGCGCGCATCGCCTGCGCGGGGGCGGCGTCCAGATCGGTAGGTGCAGTCATTACCTGCCGGATGTAAGCGGAGCGCGGGGGCTCGGCAAGGGCGGTTTTGGACCGTCGCCGTGCAAATGGCAGGATTCGTGCATGTTTGTGGCCGACGATACGCGCAGCGTGCCTTCCAACGCACGAATATGTCGAGGCGGCACGTTTCCAGCTTGGAAAAGTTCCCGCAATCTTGATTCGCCGCGCCAAGAGTGGTCTAATTGGCCTCTCACGAGGACATATGGGGCTTTCAGCCAATGGACAGCAACTCCCCCAAGGCCAGCGCCGCCTTTCCCGACCACAAGGCCCACGAGGCCGCCCCTGCCAGTGGCCGTCCTGCTGCCACGCTCGACTGGCGCCGCCGCATGAGCGACCACATCGCCTATGCCCTCCTCGTCTATACCGCGCTCCAGATCTTCGTGACCATTGGCGCACTCAAGGCCGGTGAAGGTTCGCTGCTCCCCTATTTCGCGTTGATCGTGCTGGTTCTGGCCATCATCCCGGCCTGCCGCCGTTTCGAAGCGCGCTGGAACAGCCTGACCGACCGTGAGGCCCGCGATCCGGCGCTCGCGCCCGCCTGCCGCCGTGACTGCCTGCTCCTGTGGGGGATCGCGATCGGTCTGCCCTTTGCCCTCACCGGCCTGTTCAAGGTGCTCGGCCTGCTCTTTGCCTGAGCTCTTCGCCAAACCGGATAACCTCCCGCTTTCGGGTACAATCGCTCAGCTTCATTTGCGCTTGGCGCAGGGGCGCACTAACTCCCGATGACAAAGGCGCAACCGCGCCCGAGCCATTGGAGTACGAACCGACATGCTTAGCCCGCAGCAGGCCCAGGACCGCGCGCAGGATCTGGTGGAGCGCGCCCGCCGCGCCGGAGCGGACGCCGCCGATGCGATCTACGCCGCGAACGCCTCCGAAGGGATCCAGATACGCCTCGGCAACCTGGAGGACGTGGAGCGTTCCGAAAGCGAGCATATCTCGCTGCGGGTCTTCGCGGGCAAGCGCTCGGCCTCGATCGGCTCCTCCGACATGTCGCCCGCCGCGCTCGACGAACTGGCCGAACGCGCGATCAGCATGGCGCGCCTCGCGCCGGAAGATGCCTACGCCGGGCTCGCTCCCGAGGAACTGCTGAGCCAGGCGCCCTGGCCCGATCTCGACATGATCGACAGCGGCGAACTCAGCCCGCAGACCCTGCGCACGATGGCCGAGGAAGGCGAGGATGCCGCGCGCGCCGTTGCCGGGGTCACCAATTCGGACGGCGCCTCGGCCCATTCGGGCAGCGGCGTCTTCGCGCTCACCACCAGCCACGGCTTTGCCGGAAGCTATGCCTCGACCAACCATTCGCTCAGCGTCTCGGTCGTCGCAGGCGAAGGCAACGCCAAGCAGCGCGACAACGCCTGGCGCCAGTCGCACCACCGCGAAGACCTGCCTTCCGCCGCCGAGATCGGCACACTGGCCGGCACCCGCGCCGTCGGCCGTCTCAACCCGGGCCGCGTCAGAAGCGGACCGCTCCCGGTCGTCTTCGACCCGCGCGTGGGCGGCACGCTCATCGGGCACCTGCTGGGCGCAATGTCGGGCAGCGCGATAACCCGCCGCTCCAGCTTCCTCCTCGACCGGATCGAAGAACGCATCTTCAAAGCGGGCATCGAGATCGGCGACAATCCGCACCTCAAGCGCGGCCTTCGCTCGCGCCCCTTCGATGGCGAGGGGCTCGCCACCCGTCCCACCACGCTGGTCGAGGACGGGCGCGTCACGGGCTGGCTGCTCGACACCGCCTCGGCCCGCCAGCTTGGCCTCGCCCCGACCGGCCATGCCGCGCGCGCGGGCGGCGGATCGCCCTCCGTTTCGGTCGGCAACGTTCACCTGTCTGCGGGCACGCTTTCGCCCGAGGAGCTGATGGCCGACATCAAGGACGGCATCTACGTCACCGAACTGATCGGCCAGGGCGTGAACGGGGTGACAGGCGACTACAGCCGCGGGGCCTCGGGCTTCCGGATCATCGACGGACAGATTGCGGGCGCCATCTCGGAGCTGACGGTCGCGGGCAATCTCATGGCCATGTACGCCCAGCTCACTCCGGCCAATGACCTGGAATGGCACCGCGCGATCAACGTACCCACGATCCGCGTGGACGGCATGACGGTGGCGGGCGAATAGCCCGCCGCCGCAAGGCGCTGCAAACGCCGCACACACGAAAAACGCCGCAGCAAAATGCCCGGCGTCCTGCGATATACCGACAATGTCATGTAAAAACTGGAGCGGGCGAAGGGATTCGAACCCTCGACCCCAACCTTGGCAAGGTTGTGCTCTACCCCTGAGCTACGCCCGCTCTGGCGTTTTTCCGGAACACTCTGGTGAACCACCATCGTGTCTGGGGTGGCGGGCCATTAGCAGCGCTTCGAAACCACCGCAAGACCCTAAAATGTATTTCGGCCCAACCCCTTGCAAGACGAAGCCAATACTTCCGCGCTCTTGCCATGCCTGCATGGAAGAGTGCCCTTGCACTACCGATGGAAACTGGAGCGGGCGAAGGGATTCGAACCCTCGACCCCAACCTTGGCAAGGTTGTGCTCTACCCCTGAGCTACGCCCGCTCTGGCGTCCGTTCGGAAGGTTGGAAGCGGATGTCCGCGCCGCCCTTCCGGGGTGGAGGCGGCCCATTAGCAGTGGGTTTCGGACCCTGCAAGCGCAAAATGAAAGAAAAAATACAAATTGCGGATTCCCGCCGCTTTCCCGCATTCCCCCCTTCACAAACGCCCCCAGAATGTCGATCTAGGCCGCTCTTGAAATCGCGACCGACGGGAGCAGTGCAGTGGCCAGCATGGGTCTGAACATCGAAGAGCAGAAGGCAGCAGAGCGGTTCCGCAAGGAGGTTGCCGAACCCTCGATGACCCAGCTCGTCATTCTCGACTTCTGGGCGGAGTGGTGCGGCCCCTGCAAGGCGCTGACCCCGGTGCTCGAGAAGGTCGCGGCCGAGTACGCCGACAAGGGCGTGGTGCTCGCCAAGATCAACGTCGATGAAGAGCAGTTCATCGCCTCGCAGTTCCAGGTCCGCTCGATCCCGACCGTCTACGCGATGTTCCAGGGACAGCCGGTGGCCGACCTGACGCAGGCGCGCAGCGAATCGCAGCTGAAGGCCACGCTCGACAAGCTGCTCGAACAGCTTCCCGTCCAGCCCGGCGGGCAGCCGCCCAAGCCCGATATTGCCCCCCACCTTGCCATGGCCGAAGAGGCTCTAGCGGCGGGCGATGCCGAACAAGCCGCGGGCGTCTTCATGCAGATCCTCCAGGTCGTGCCCGACAGCGCCGAGGCCGCGTCCGGTCTCATCCGCGCGCTGGTGGCCGCAGACCGCCTGGAAGAGGCGGCCCAGATGCTCGAGACCCTTCCGGTCGAGCTTTCCAGCGACCCGCAGATCGAGCGCGCCCGCAAGGCCCTCGAGCTTGCCAAGGACAAGCCCGATGACAGCGAACTCGCCGCCCTGCGCAGTGCAGCGGAAACCAACCCCTCCGACATGGAGGCGCAGTTCGCGTTCGCCAACGCCGCCTTTGCCGCGGGCGAGCGCGATATTGCCGCCGAAACGCTCCTGAAAATGGTTGCAATCGACCGCGAGTGGAACGACAGCGCTGCACGTACCAAGCTGCTCGAGATCTTCGAGGCGGTCGGCCTGGAAGATCCGTGGGTTTCGGCAACGCGCCGCAAGCTCTCGACGATCCTGTTCGGCTGAGCCCAAGAGAGGATACCGACACCGTGCCGCGCATCACCATATTCCCCCTCTCCGGCGCGGTGCTCTATCCCAACCTGCAACTGCCGCTGCACATCTTCGAGCCGCGCTACCGCGCGATGGTGAGCGATGCGCTCGCCCGGGACCGCATGATCGGCATGATTCAGCCCCAGCGCCCGACCGAAGGTGCCCCGCTGTTTCAGGTGGGGTGCCTTGGGCGTATCGGCGAGGTCGAGGCGTTGCAGGACGGGCGCTACAACATCATCCTGGAAGGCGAGCGGCTGTTCCGCATGACGCGCGAGCTCAATGTCACGACCCCCTTCCGCCAGATCGAAGCCGAGCTCCTTCCCGAACCGCTCGATGAAGTGCTTGCGCCCGTCGAGCGCGCCTCGTTCGAACGCGAAGCGCGCCGCTTTGCCGAACGGCAGGGCTATGCGGTGGACTGGGAGCAGGTTTCCCGGCTCGATGACCAGGCGCTGATCAACGGTGTCTCGCAGATCGCCCCCTTCGATCCGGCCTCCAAGCAGGGCCTGCTCGAGTCCCCGTCCCTCGCCGAGCGCTGCGAGATGCTGGTGCAGCTCATGCAGTTCTATGGCAAGCACGGCGACAGCGACGAAGACGGCGCGACTCTCCAGTAGATCGCGGACCCTGGCGGTGAGCGCGGCGCCTCAGCGCCGCCCCGAACCGTCCTGCGCCATCGGGGCATTGACGAGGCTGTCGAGCATCGCCGCCTGCATACCCATGTCACGCGCCTCCGAAGCGCTCATGCCGCCAGCCCGCCTCTGTGCCCGATTGCTTGCGGCGGACACAACGCTGGCCTGCTTGCGAAAGGCCTTTGCCTGCCCACGGCTCATGCTGCCATCCCGCCGCATCGCGCGAATATCGCGCCGCGTCTCGCGGACCTGCAGCGAGACCCGCACGTCGTAGCCTGTTCCCCTGGTCGCGGGATCGCGGTGATTGGGGTCGACCCGCTCCGCCGTCGTGGGGGCTTCGGCATCAGACTGCGCGGCCGGATCGGCGGACACTGCGTCGGCCGCGTGGGCCTGCGCTCCCGGCACAAGCGCCAGGGCAGCAAAGCAGGAAAGCCAGTTCAGACGGGGCATCGCGCACCTCCCATCGCTCGTGCGGAGACGACAGGAAACGGCCCCTAGCATGAATGCCAGGTGAACTGCTGGACAGATGCCTCCTAGCTCAGCAGCGCGGAGTTGATCCCGTCGATCACGTATTGGGTGGCGAGCGCGGCCAGAAGGACACCCAGGAGACGGGTAATGACCGCTTCCACGTTCTCACCCAGAATGCGCATCAGGGGACCTGCCGCCGCCAGCGCCGCGAAGGTCAGAGCCAGCACCAGCAGCATCGCGCCGAGCACCGCGAAGGTCTGCTCCGAGCCCTGCGCGCGCGACATGAGCAGCATGATCGTCGCGATCGAGCCGGGCCCTGCGATCATCGGCATCGCCATCGGGAACACCGAGACGTCCTCGACCTCGGGCGTTTCCGCGTTCTGTGCCATGATCTTCTCGGCGCGTTCCTCACGGCGCTGGGTGCGCTTCTCGAAGACCATCTCGATGGCGATCATGAAGAGCATGATGCCGCCTGCAATGCGGAAGGCGTCGAGTTCGATGTGAAGCGCGCCCAGGAGCTGTTTGCCGAAGAGCGCGAAGACAAGGAGAATCGCCACCGAAATGGCGCAGGCCCGCGCGGCCATGCTGACCGCCTGCTGGCGACTGGCCCCTGCCGTGAGCCCTGCGTAGATCGGCGCGCAGCCCAGCGGGTCGATCACCACGAAGAAAGCGGTGAACGCGCTGATGAACAATTCGATCATGGCCGTGTATCCCCTGTCCGGGCCCCGGCCTCGAACGCAAATTGCTTGAGCCCGCCGCCCGTCAGAAGCGAAACGGTGAGCACGGTCTTTCCGGAAGGCGCCGTCGCATAGCGCCAGCGCAGCGTGCCGTCGTCCGAACGACCCTGCGTGGGTGGCCCGTCCGCCGTCACCTTGATCTCGTCCTCGGCCTTTTTCCCCGGCCCGTTCCAGGGCTGAGGCGCGGGACAGTCGGTCACCTTGCCGGTGAGGAAGTCGGGAACCGCGACCGGCTCGTCGCTGGGCAGGCGGAGGTTGAGAACCCAGCGGTATTCCGACTTCTTCTCGCGCTTCTTCCAGATCGTGGCGTAGGCCCCGAAGCTGCCGTCCGCGCGTGTCCAGCCACCCTGCGTGAGGCCGAGCGTGCCATCGCAGCTCATCCAGATTTCGGCCGGGTCCCACTTCAGGCCATCGGCAGGCTCCTCTTGGCCTCGCAGCCAATCCTCGGCGAGGACCGGGGTCGGCGCGAAGAGAACGGCCTCGTCGGCGGCGAACTTGCGCATGGCCTCGTAGCGGCCTTTCTCCCGAGCGCGCCGGTTGAGCGCGATCTCGGCGGCGACAAGCGCGCTGGGATTGGCCGTGCCCGCACCGGGGCGCCCGCCCGGCATGCGCCGCTCGCGCGCGCCCAGCGGCGGCGTGGCGAGCAGCGCTGCCGAAAGGACGCTCAGCGCCAGGAGGCGCCGCGCGGCGCTCAAATCGTGCTCTCGTCCAGTGCGATACCGGCGTTGCGGTGCGCGGCCACGATGGTGTTGCGCAGGAGGACCGCAATAGTCATGGGACCAACCCCGCCCGGCACCGGCGTGATTGCCCCCGCGACCTCGCTGGCCGAGCCGAAGTCGACGTCGCCGACCAGCCTGGTCTTGCCTTCCTCGGCACCAGCCACACGGTTGATGCCCACGTCGATCACGGTTGCGCCCGGCTTGATCCACTCGCCCTTGATCATTTCGGGACGGCCCACGGCAGCCACCACGATGTCGGCGCGGCGCACGACCTCAGGCAGGTCCTGGGTGCGGCTGTGCGCGACGGTGACCGTGCAGCTCTCCGCGATCAGAAGCTGGGCCATGGGCTTGCCCACGATGTTCGAGCGTCCCACCACGACCGCATCGAGGCCCGAAAGCGAGCCGAGCTGGTCCTTGAGGAGCATCACGCAGCCCAGCGGCGTGCAGGGCACGAAACCGGGCAGGCCGGTCGACAGGCGACCGACGTTGACGACGTGGAAGCCATCGACGTCCTTGTCCGGGTTGATCGCCGCGATCACCTTCTGCTCGTTCATGTGGCTGGGCAGCGGAAGCTGGACGAGAATGCCGTCCACGGCCGAATCGGCGTTGAGCTTCTCCACCACGGCAAGGAGATCCGCCTCGCTGGTGTCGGCGGCAAGCTTGTGCTCGAAGCTTTCCATGCCGCAAGCGATTGTCTGCTTGCCCTTGTTGCGCACGTAGACCTGGCTTGCCGGGTCCTCCCCCACCACCACCACGGCGAGACCCGCCTTGCGGCCAGCCTTCGCCTCGAAATCGGCAGCTACCGTGCCGACACGTTCGCGCAGGCCCGCAGCGAAGGCCTTTCCGTCAATGATCTGAGCGGTCATGTTATGCGTAAGCCCTTGCCAGGTTTGCGAGAATGATCTGGAGGATGGTGAGCCCGATAATCAGCACCATGGGCGAAAAATCGATCGCGCCGGTGTTGGGCATGAACTTGCGGATCGGCCGCAGGAGGGGCTCGAGGATGGCGTTCAGCGCCTGGTAGATCGTCGCCACGAACTGGTTGTGCATGTTCACGACGTTGAAGGCGATGAGCAGTCCCAGCACGAACTGCACGATCACGACGAAGACGATGATGTTAACGAGGTAATCGATGATCTGGTAGAGCGTTAAGAAGAGCAAGCCCTGCTCCTTTCCTGCTGGAACTGGCCAGTGCCCGCACGGACAGAAACGCCCGCGCGGTCACGCGTTGCCGCGCTGATAGCCGAGGCAGACCGATTCCGGCAAGGGTGGCTCTGCAATGAACCATCCTGCATCGACAAAGGGATAGCGAGAGGAGGCCCCGAAGGCCCTTACTGGGTCAGCGTCGAGGTGCGCTCGATGCGCCAGTTGAGCTGCTCCTCGCTGGCACCGGGTACATCGTTCACGCGGCGCAGCACGATCGTGCCCCGGCGCGAGGGGCGCCCGTCGGCGAAATCGACGACGATCGGGGCCTCGTAATAGAGCGAACCTGCAGCGCCTGCGATGTCCCCCTTGCCGACCGCGATCTTGGGGCCGGCCTTGCCGCCAAATTCGTCACGCAGCTTTTCCGGGCTCATCTGCGCATCTAGGCTCCAGCCTTGGCCGCATCGATCCAGTCGCCCAGGCGGATGGCGCTGGTGTAATAACGCAGCAGGCGTTCCGGGTCGCGGCGCTCGGTCAGCGCTTCCATGTCGAGGTCATTGGCGATGCCCCCGCTCACCGCGCCGGTCGCGGCATCGGTGGGGAGCATCTCGGGGACAAGAAGTTCCGAACCCACGCCTGTCGCACCGTCGCTCGGAATGGCTTCGGGTGCATTCGATTCGCATCCCGCAAGCAGCAGGGCGGCACTGCACACAGCGGCGGCGATGACGAACTGGGTACGCATGACGGTGGATTTTTGCCTTTTCTTGCCCGTTGTTATCTTCAGATGGCCGCAGGATCCGTGCGGATCAAGGTGCCTGCACCTTCCTGTGTGAATATTTCCAGAAGCATGGCATGCGAGACACGCCCGTCAAGGACGACCGCCGCCTCACAGCCCGCTTCGACCGCGTGCACGCAGGTTTCCAGCTTGGGGATCATTCCCCCCGAAATCGTGCCGTCGTCCTGCAGGCGGGCAATGTCCGAGGGGCGAAGGTCGGTCAGCAGTTCGCCCTCTTTGTCGAGCACGCCGTGCACGTCGGTGAGGAGGAAGAGCCGCGCCGCGCCCAGCGCCGCCGCAATCGATCCGGCCATGGTGTCAGCGTTGACGTTGTAGGTCTCTCCGTCCGCGCCCGCCGCGATCGGCGCGATCACCGGGATCATGCCCGAGGCCGAGATCGATTCGATCACCGTCGTGTCGATCGTTTCCGGCTCGCCCACGAAGCCCAGGTCCAGAACCCTCTCGATCAGGCTGTCCGGGTCCTTCTTGGTGCGCTGCACCTTGCGCGCGGTGACCATCTTGCCGTCCTTGCCGGAAATGCCCATCGCGCGGCCACCGGCCCGCGCGATCCAGCCCACGATCTCCTTGTTGATCGCGCCCGACAGAACCATCTCGGCGACCTGCGCGGTTTCGCGGTCGGTCACGCGAAGGCCGTCGACGAACTGGCTCTCCACGCCGACCTTCTTCAGCATGGCCCCGATCTGCGGGCCACCGCCATGCACGACGACGGGATTGATACCCACGGCCTTGAGCAGAACGATGTCCTCGGCAAAGTCCTGCGCAAGCTCGGGATCGCCCATCGCATGGCCGCCGTATTTGACCACGAAGGTACGGCCAGCGTAGCGCTGCAGGTAGGGCAGCGCATCGACGAGGGTTTCGGCTTTCGCAAGCATGGCGGGATCATGAGGATTCGGCATGAGCCCGCTTTAGCTTCCCTGACGCGGAATTGAAGGTATTTTGTGCCCTTTTTCGTCAAGCACACGCAACACTTGGTGTGCAGGTGGCTTTGCTCAGGCCGTTTTCGGTCGGTCGAGCCACTGCCCGAAGCGCACGAAGAAGAGGATCAGCGGGGGCACCATGATGGTGGAGAGCACCAGCTTGGAGATGATCTGCCCCTCCATGATCGCGAGCAGCGGGAGGTCCTGGCCGAAGAACGAGATCGAGATGAACAGCACGGTGTCGACCGCCTGCGAGAGCATGCTCGCCAGCCAGGCCCGGAACAGCAGCACCGCGCCGCGCTCGTGCCCCAGCGAATTGCCCGCCAGCTTCGAGAAAAGGTAGACGTTGAGCGTCTGCGACACGCCGTACGAGACCAGTCCTGCAAACTGCATGCGCGCGCCCTGCCCCAGGAGCCGCGCGAAGGCTTCCTGGTCCCCCCACATCGCGGCGGGCGGCACCACGTTGATGACCAGCGTGATCAGCACCATCGAGACGATGAGCGGAATGAAGCCATAACGAATCAGGCGATTGGCAATGGATCGCCCGTGCAGTTCGGCCACCGCGCTCGACAGGACGACGAGGAACAGGAAGGCGAAGATGCCCGATTCGACCGCCAGTTCGCCCACCACCGGCCACTGCCCGAGTGAGGCGAGCTTGGTGCCGAGCACGCCCGCCAGCACCACGAGCCCGCCGTACAGCAGCGAGAAGATGAACAGGGAGCGCGGAAGCGAAAGGGACGCGGGATCATGGGACTGCATGGGGATGCTCTAACCGGCCTTGGACAATTGCACTAGCCGTATTGGACATCGCCCTCTAGGTTCCGGCGTTTACTCGATCTTCCCTCGTTTCGGAGCAGCGCCGCTCAATGCAAGTCGCCTACAGCCTTCTCGGCATTGTTCTCATCATGACCGTGGCATTTCTACTTTCCACCAACCGCAGGGCAATCCGGCTGCGCGTGGTGGGAGCGGCCTTCGCGCTTCAGGCCGGTTTTGCCGCGCTGGTGCTCTACATTCCCTTCGGCAACCGCCTGCTGCGCGGCGCGGCGCTGGGCGTGGAGAGCCTGCTGGGCTACGCGCTGCGGGCACCAACTTCCTGTTTGGCCCCCTCGCGGCCCCCGAAATCGGCGGTGCGAGCTTTGCGATCTCGGCCCTTCCCGTCATCATCTTCTTCGCCTCGCTGATCTCGGTCCTCTATTACCTGGGCATCATGCCGCTGGTGATCCGCTGGATCGGCGGCGCGCTGGAGAAGGTGACCGGGATCAGCAAGGTGGAAAGCCTGTGCGCGGCCTCGAACATCTTCGTCGGGCAGAGCGAGAGCCCGCTGGTGATCCGCCCCTACCTTGCCAACCTCAATCCCTCGCAGCTGTTCTGCGTGATGAGCGTGGGGCTTGCCGGTGTCGCGGGCACGATCCTGGCCGCCTACGCCTCGATGGGTATCCGCATCGACTATCTGGTCGCCGCCGCGTTCATGTCGGCGCCGGGCGGCATCTTCATGGCCAAGATGATCATGCCCGACCCGCGCCACGACGAGGCCACGCAGCTCGACATCCACGAGGGCGCGACGCCGCCAGCGGGAATGACCGCTGCCGCCCTCAACCGCGATGACGTAACCCACCAGCCCGGCGTCCACATCGATGAGGTCGAGCCCGTCGAGCACGAGGAAGAGCGCCCGGCCAACATCATCATGGCTGCCTCGCAAGGCGCACAGACCGGCGTGAAGCTCGCCGTCGCGGTGGGCGCGATGGTGCTCGCCTTCGTCGCCCTTATCGCGCTGGCCAACGGCATCATCGGATGGGCGGCCGGGCTCTTCGGCTTTGCGGACATCACCTTCCAGGGCCTCATCGGCTATGTCTTTGCCCCGGTCTTCTACCTGCTCGCCACCCCCGACTGGGCCGAGGCCATGCAGGCGGGCAGCCTGTTCGGCACCAAGATCGTCCTCAACGAGTTCGTCGCCTTCATCGAACTGGGCAACGACGCCGGTCTCTCGCCGCGCACCGTGGCGGTCGTCACGTTCGCGCTGTGCGGCTTTGCCAACTTCTCCTCGATCGCGATCCAGATGGCGGTGACGGGGAGCCTGGCGCCCAACCAGCGCCCCCATATTGCCCGTCTTGGCGTACGCGCGTTGGCCGCAGGCAGCCTCTCGAACCTGATGAGCGCGGCGCTCGCCGGGCTCTTCCTCGGGCTCGTCTGAGGCGCGGCCATTCTGCAAGTGCGCCACACCGCTCGGCGAGCGCACTTGCGGCACGCGGCCCGATAGGTCACCTTACGGAGGCTTCGGTAAGGAGAGAGCCCGTGAACGACAGCGAAAACAGGCCCGCAGCCTCGAACTCGAGCTTCGAGCTCAACAACCCGACCGTAATCTGCCTTCTCTACTTCGCCTCGTTCCTGACCGGGGTGACCGCCATCATTGGCGTTGTCCTTGCTTTCGTGTGGCGCGGCGAGGCCAAGGCCGATTGGGAACTGTCCCACTACCAGTATCTCATCAACACGTTCTGGATCGGCCTTGTCGGCGGGATTCTGGGCGTCGTGCTGATGATCGTGCTGATCGGCTTCCTGATCCTGCCGGCCGTCTCGATCTGGGTGATCGTGCGCACGGTGATGAGCCTGCTCAAGGCGCAGAAGCGCGAAGCCATGCCCGATCCCAATTCCTGGACGATCTGATCAGGCCCCGCGACGCCTGCACCTAGCCGCCGCGCCGTTCTCCCGTCTCCAGCTTCGCGCGCGCCATGTCCTTGCGGGGTACACGGCTCGCGAAGTGGTCCACGTCGCCGCTGGTATAAGCGTAGATCTCGGTGACGGGCACGCGGTAGCGATAGCGCTCATCGACCAGCACCACGGTCGCTCCATCGCGCCCCTCGACCGTACCGATGACAGCCCCGTCCCCTTCGACGATGGGCGTGCCGGGCACGAGTTCGCTTGGCGATATGTTGCGCACCATCTTGAGATAGGGGCTTTGCATGGCCTTCGCGATCTCGGCGTCGGTGCGCGCGATGACACCGCTTTGCGCGGCGACCGGAAGCGCGCCGGACACGCCCCCTGCAAACAGGATGGGCATGGCCAGAAAGGCCATCCGGAGAGAGCGGGAAACAGGCAGATGGCGCATGCGGTCACTCCTTCGATGGAAAGACTGTGTTACCCATCTAACACAAAAGGCCCGGCAGGTTTCCCGCCGGGCCGTGTTCATTTCGCATCGGCCGTGCCGAAGAGCGCCTTTGCTGGGCCCTTTTCCCGATACCGCTTACTCGGCGGCCTGGGTGTCCTCGAAGAGGCCGGGCTCGCTGCCGTCGTCGGCCTGCGCCGCGTCATCCGGCTTCACCTTGCGGCGCGAATCGAAGTTCGCCCACACCGTGTTCCAGTCGCCACGGGTCGCGCCCTTCGAGTATTCGGTCGCGCGGGTCTCGAAGAAGTTGGCGTGCTCCACACCGTTCAGCAGCGGGGTGAGCCAGGGCAGCGGGTGCTCGTCGATCATGTAGATCGGCTTGAGGCCCAGCTGGTCGAGGCGCCAGTCCGCGATGTAGCGGATGTACTTCTTGATGTCCTTGGCGGTCATGCCCGGAACCGGGCCCATCTCGAAGGCGAGGTCGATGAAGTTGTCTTCGAGGCGCACCGTGGTCTGGCAGACATCGGCAATGTCGTCGCGCACGGCCTTGGTCAGGCAGCCGCGCTCCTTGGTGAAGGCGTGGAACATCTTGATGATGCCCTCGCAGTGCAGCGATTCGTCGCGGATCGACCAGGTGACGATCTGGCCCATGCCCTTCATCTTGTTGAAGCGCGGGAAGTTCATCAGCATGGCAAAGCTGGCGAAGAGCTGCACGCCCTCGGTGAAGCCGCCGAACATGGCGAGCGTGCGCGCGATGTCCTCGTCGTTGTCGACGCCGAAGTTCTGCATGTAGTCATGCTTGTCCTTCAGCTCGGCATATTCGAGGAAGGCGCCGTATTCGCTCTCGGGCATGCCGATGGTGTCGAGCAGGTGCGAATAGGCCGCGATGTGCACCGTCTCCATGTTGGAGAAGGCGGTGAGCATCATCTTGATCTCGGTCGGCTTGAAGACGCGCGCGTACTTCTCGTGATAGCAATCCTGCACTTCCACGTCGGCCTGCGTGAAGAAGCGGAAGATCTGCGTGAGCAGGTTGCGCTCATGCTCGGAAAGCTTCTGCGCCCAGTCGCGGCAATCCTCGCCCAGCGGCACTTCCTCGGGCAGCCAGTGCAGCTGCTGCTGGCGCTTCCAGTAGTCGTAGGCCCAAGGGTACTCGAAAGGCTTGTAGGTCTTGCGCGCGTCGAGAAGAGGCATGGGCGACTGACTCCGTTGGATGTCTAACGTGGTGCGTTGTTGGCGAAGGGCGAAAGAGGTGGTCCGTCTTTCGCAATCCGCATGATCTGGCCCGGTGCAACGAGAGTCGCGCCCGGGACCCAAGCGGATAGACGAAATGGCCCCTCCTTGTGCAGCCCAACGGCCAAAATTTCTCGAACTTTACACAGCTTTGAATCGCTTGTGAATCATAGATTTGGGGCATGACCGCCGAGCCACACCCCACACCTAGTGCCCGGACCGCCGTTTTCGCACGTGCAGCACGAACGCGACCCGGGCCTGCAAACCCCGCCGCATCCGGGGCTTTGCGGGGAACTGCGTAGCCTCCTTGCGCGTTCTTTCAGCAGGAACATTCCGGCCCTTACCGGGCCCAACAGGAGAGACGCCATGACCACCACCGCCAGCCGCCCTCGCGCTGCCGAAGGGACATTCTGGACGACGAGCCTGGGAACCATTCACAAGGACATGAAGGTGATCGACGCCGAGGGGACCTGCCTTGGCCGGGTTTCCGAAGTCAAAGGCGACGAAGTCATGCTCGCGGGAGATGGCGGGCACTCCTTCATCGCGCTCAGCCAGATCGACGGCGTGGGCGAGGAAGGCGTGCTCCTTTCCGATCGCGGCGACATCACCTTCGGCATGCCCAGCTCGACCTGAGCCCCGGCACACTTGCCAGATACGAAAAGGGCCCGGATCATGATGACCCGGGCCCTTCTTGCGTCGCGCGCTATTGCCGCCGCGGGTTCACTTCCAGAACCAGCGCGGGGCCAGCTTGCGCTTGGTCCGGAAGCGCCACATCTGGACGTAGAGCCAGATCCCCGAGATCGAGAAGAACACCAGAGCCAGGCCCGACAGCACCGAGATCGCGGTACCGATGGCACCGAAGGTCTCGCCCGAATGCAGGTGATGGAACAGGCCGACCATCGAGCGGATACCGCCCGAAGCGCGCGGCGGCATGCAGCGCCAGCCCTCGGGGCATTCGAAACCTTCCGGCGGCGTTGCGAGCGCCTCCACGGCCGGATCGGGGGTCCCTGCCGGCCACAGCACCGCAACCTGGCTGAGGACGCCGGTGACCGCGATCCACAGCATGAAGATTCCGAAGAAGAGCGAGAGCCAGCGGTGCCACTTGCGCATGTGAGAAGCGTGTCCCTTTGAACAATTACGAATCGCTCAACTGCAAAGCGCAGGACGCGCACGCGCTCAAGCCGCAAATTGTCACACGCGGTAACGGGACAGGTAAACAGGACCCGGAAGAAGGACGTTTCAAGGGGTCATCACCCCTTGACCCCAGAACGGGCGACCTCACCTTTCGCGCGCCGCGATGGCCGAGAAAGGTGAGGTCGACTGTTTTGGGAGCCCGAGGGCGATGGCCCTCGGACCTATTCTTCTGCCTCTTACCAAGGGCCGCGCCGGTCGTCGTGACGGCGGTCATGGCGACGGTCGTGGCGGCGCTTGCCGTGGTGTCCCCGGTCGTGGCGCTTCTCGTAGCGGTCGTGCGGGCGGTGGTGGCCGGGGCGCGGATGGCCGTACTGGTTGCAGGCCGAAAGGCCGACCGATGCGGCGACGGCGAGCGAGACGGCCATGATGGCATTCCTGCGAAACACGTTCGTATTCTCCTGATTAGGCTTTTCAATCAACAGAATACGCAAGGCACCCGAGCCGTTCCCGTGCGATCCGCGCACGCCCGAAGCCTCTCCACGCACGCCCCGCGGCAAAGCGCGCCGCTCGCACGCTCCCGCCTCCATCAACCGTGCCCATGATGCGATGGACGCCGGAACGCCCCCCGGGGGGATGCGCGTTATCAGGGGTAACAACGCAGCAAAACAGAGCGAAAGGAGAGAGATATGCTCGAGAAGCTCCGTATCCGCGAACACATGGAAGTTACCGATGCCAATGGCCAGCACGTGGGCACCGTCGATGGAATCGAGGATGATCGCATCAAGCTGACCCGCACCGACAGTTCGGATGGCCAGCACCACTTCCTCGACCTCGGCAATGTCGACAAGATCGACGACAACCGCGTCTACCTGAAGCAGGGAACCGCCATTCCGGTGGGCGCTGGCGCCAACTGACACGCCCCCCGCGTCCCTCATTCGCTGAGGGAACGGCACCATTAAAAAATGTTCGGTGTCAAGTATTTTCAAGGCATCCCATTTGGCCTGAAACCTTATACGAGACAGCAAGTTAGCTCTGTATCGTGCCACCCGATGGCACCTCGGCGGTGTGGGCTAGGTGCCACATGAGAGCGTTGGGAGAGAAAGCCGGATCGCGCTACATCGGACACGGAGTGCAGCGTCGGCAACCGACCTGAACTCCCATATTACCGGCTTCCCAAACGAAGAACGCACGGCCTGGAGCCGCGCGTTCTTCATTAAATCTATGTCGGAGCATCGTCATCCTGACTTCGGGGTGGCGACGGCCTTGGCCTTGCCACCCCGCTTGAATCCCCGATCCCCCGCCATGAAGGCTTCGAGCATGTGCGGGATCAGCGTGGCCGCATCGACCGCTTCGCCATAGGTCTGCGCATGAAGAGCGGCGTACCGGTCTAGATCCATTTTCAGGCTGGCTGGACAAGCGAATGTCAGCTTGGTGCTGCTGGTCGATGGCAGCGGCCCAAGCCGGAGTTTTCTGGCCATGTTCATCGGGCACCTCCACGCTGAAGAAAGAGCGGCTGGTAAGCTCGAACCTGTAAATCCCTTGCCACGATGATCCGCACCGGCAACCCCGGCCGCGCTGTCAGCGTCGGCTGGATGTTCATGTTGCGCCGGGTCATCTCCTGCCCCACTTGGTTCACACTGTCCTGCAGACCATCGCGCCCGGCAATGACGATGCGGTTGCCGTTCTGCCGATTCTCCGGCGCGGCCAACTCGGCGCCGATACCCAGCAGCGTGGTCAGCGCCGCCCCGGCAAAGATGCGGCCCCAATGCTGATCCACTTCATCCTCCAACCCTGCGTAGCCCGCAGGATCGGTGCCGACAAGGTTGTCGAGCGTCAGCGAGGATGTGTCTGGCAAGATGATCCGGTTCCACACCATCTGCACCCGGCTCTGCCCGAAGCTCACCTGGCTGTTGTATTTGCCCAAAATGCGCGAGCCCTGCGGAATCAGCAGGAACCTGCCCGTAGCCGTGTCATAGACCGGCTCCGTCACCGTGGCGATCACATCGCCCGGCAGGTCGGACTTGATGCCTGTGACCAGCGCCGCTGCGATCACCGTCCCGGCCATCACCTGGTACGGCGAGGCTGGCATTTGGAGATTGCCGGAATTGCGAGTCTCCTTGGAGCCGCCTTTCAGGAACGCCTCTTTCTGGTCTTGCCGGTTCTGCACGGTGGTGGGATCACTGGGCTGGGCCGCCGTCGAGGCCGGACCGGCCGCCAGCGGATCGAACCCTGCCAAGGCGTTGGCCATGCCGGGTGCTCCGGGCGCCGCCTGCGCGACAGCGCCAGCGGCTTGGCCCGGCTTTCCCGAGCGGAAGAACACCGCCGAAGCCGCCGCCGCTTCGGCCTCCTTGCGCAAGGCGTCGTTGGGATCATGTCCCGGCGGCATGTAGGTGGGCTGCTGCGCCGCCACGATGGCCGGCCCCAGGTCGCCCGGCAGCGGCGGCCCCAGCTCGGGCACCTTCGGCAGTTTCGAGTAATCGGACGGCAACCCATCCAGCCCTTCGGACTTTGAGACCCGATCCACGTTGTACAGCTCGTTCTGCCAGCCTGCGCCGCGCCGGTGCGGCTGCAGGGCCCAGATCGTGGCCCCGAGCACGGCGACCGACAGGCCGCCGGTGAGCATGGCCAGCGTGCGCCGGTTCAGGCGCGTGACCGGGCGCGGCTGGGCGCGCAACGCCATCGCTTCGGGCGCCGCCTTGCCCCCCTGAGAAGTGGCATGGTCGGGGGTGTTGTCTTGGCTCATGCTCAATTCCTCCGTGCCACGCCATCGGTGCGCTCAATTCGCACCACGGCGCCCTTATCGCCACCCAGGCGCAGCTCGGCCGCACCAAACAGCCGATCCACGATGTAGTACGGCGAGCGGAAGCGGTAGTTCACCAGTTGTCCGTCGCCTTGCGCGCCGATCACGAACATTGGCGGTAGCTCGCCTTGAGCGATGCCCGCCGGAAACTGGATATAGACCTTCTCGCCATCGTCAAAGGCCCGCAACGGCTTCCACGGCGGATTGCTGCCGCTGACCGCGTAGCGGAAACGGATCTTCTCCAGCGACAGCCCGGCATCGACCGGCGCGGCGGCGCTGGCCGCTTGTGCCTGGCGCTGCAGGGCCAGCATCCTGTCCTTGGGGTATTCCCAGGACACCGAAGCCATCCATGTCTTCTCGGTCGAAGTCAGTTCTAGCAGGTAGGTGCGCCGACTGGTCGTGATGACCAAATTGGTCTTGAGGCCCGAGCGGATGGGCTTGACCATCACATTGACGCGCAGCGCATCGCCGCTGCCGCTCGATGTGTCGCCCACGATCCAGCGCACCGTGTCACCGGCAGCCACCGTCACCAGTTCCTCGCCCGGCTGGAGCGCGATCACGGTCACGCGACCCACGGCCGCATAGACCTGGTACAGCGCGCCATCAGTGAACGGCCAGACCTGGATGGCGTTCACATAGCCCTCGCGTGTGGGCGCAACACGGGCCTCCGTGTTCGCACGGGTCACGCGCACCTTCTCGTCGGGCGATTCCAGTGTGGCCTTGGCATCACCGGCCAGCGGCTTCATCTGTCCAGGCAGTGCCAGCACCTCGGGCACGGTCACGACCTCCACGGGCTTCGGCGCCTCGGGCAGCGGCTGGGCCTGCACCGGCCCATCCAACGAGATGGATGGCGGCGGAGTCCCCTGCGTGGCGCAGCCCGAGAACAAAACGGTGGATGCCAGTAGGATCACAGGCAAGGCGGGTTTACGGAAATGTCCATTCATGGTTTTGCTCCTTCGTTTCCTTCCAGCTCGCGGCTCCACGCCAGCCCGTTGACGTAGATACCCAGCGGGTTCTTGCGCACGCGCTGCTCCGTGCGCGGGGTCTGCAGCACCGTGGAGATCACCGCGTTCCAGCGCTCGGTGCGATCCAGCGCGCCGTTGACGAAGCGCGTCTCGGTCCAGCGCACGTTGAAGGACTGGTCGCTGGCGCGGGTCACGCTGGACACCTGCACCGTCACCGACTCCTTGCCGATGCGCGAGAACGGATCAGCCACCCGCGCGTACTCATTGAGCACCACGGCGCCCTTGTCCGTGGTGTAGTCATAGGCATCGAGCCAGTTCTGCCGCACCACGATGGGGTCGATGGACAGCGAGCGCACCAGGCCGATGAAGCGGCCCAGGTGGTAAGCAATCTGCGCATCGCTGGGCTGGTACGGCGTGGCGGCTTCGCCGACAGCGCGCACCTGGCCCGCGTTGTCCACCTCGATCACGTAGGGCGTGACGATGGACTGCGCCGAGCGCCAGACCAGGCCGCCGGCCATCAGCACCGCCAGCGTGAGGCAGCCGAAGGCCATAAGCCGCCAGTTCTTCGCCTGCACGCGGGCCGAGCCGATGCGGTCGTCCCAGACCTGGGCGGCGGATTGGTACGGGGTGGCAGGCTGCGGCGTATCGGCGTAGCGCACCTGCGGTCGTTTGAATCGCATGGGAGTTCTCCTTATGAATCGGAATCACGAAGGCTTGGCCCCTGGCTGGAGCTGCCGCCGTCGCCGCCGCGCAGCGTGTGGGCGGCCGTGGTCGCGGCATGGGTGAGCTGCTGCCTGCGGTGCAGGCGCTTGGCCCAGGCAGGCTGTTCGTTGGATGGAGGCGCATCTGCGGCATCAGCGCCAGATGCCGGCGCCTCATCCGGCCGGAAGGCCGCTGCCACGCGCTCCTTCATCGAGCGTGCGCCGTCGGCTACCTTTTGCCCGGCGGTCTTGGCCACGTTGCCCGCGCCAGCGGCAGCGCCTTGGATGCCACTGCCTGCGGCCGTAGAGCCAGCATCGAAAGCCGCCTTGGCGCCGCGCGCGCCGCCGGCCGCAAGGCGGGCTGCACCAGGTGCCATCCGCGCCCCTGCAGCCACGGCGCTGCCGACGCCAGCAGCCGCAGCCCCGACGCCAATGGCAGCGCCTGCGGCCCCCAGCGTTGCTCCGGCCATCGCACCGGCTCCAAGCTGTGGCCCGCCGGACACCAGCCCGGTGGCAATGCCCGGCCCGAAGATGCCCAGGGCCAGCATGGACAGCGAAGCCAGCATGATGACCAGCGCCTGGTCGATGGAGGGCTCGGCACCTGCGGGAATCCTGAACTCGGCAAACAGCCCGGTGCCGATCCCCACGATGACCGCGAGCACCAGCACCTTGATGCCCGAAGA
This sequence comes from Novosphingobium sp. MBES04, assembly GCF_000813185.1. NCBI lineage: Bacteria > Pseudomonadati > Pseudomonadota > Alphaproteobacteria > Sphingomonadales > Sphingomonadaceae > Novosphingobium > Novosphingobium sp. MBES04. The sequence continues at coordinate 869,075 of NZ_DF850488.1, forward strand.
CACCACATTGCCCAGCACCTTCTCGGCCAGGAACGCCGTCTTGTTCCAGAGGGCGAACGGCACCAACACGAAGCCCGCGAGCGTGGTCAGCTTGAACTCGATCAGCGTCACGAAGAGCTGCACCGCCAGCACGAAGAAGCACAGGAGGACGATGCCCCACGCGAGGAACAGCACCACGATGGAGGTGATGTTGACGAACACCTCCGGGAAGCCCGCCATCTGCTTGATCTGCTCCAGGATGGGGGCCGCCGCGTCGATGCCGGTCTTGGCCAGCCGCCCCGGCTGCAGGAAGTTGCCCATGCTCACGCTGGAACCGCTGGCCGTCAGGCCCAGCCCCGCGAAAGAGCGAAACACCACGCCCGCGAGCATGTTGAAGTTGCCGATGATGTAGGCGAAGGCGCCCACATAGAGCACCTTGCGGATCAGCTTGGCGATCACGTCCTCGCCCTGGCCGCTGGCATGGCCCATCGCCCAGAACAGTCCGGCGAGCGTCATGTCGATGACGATCAGCGTGGCTGTCAGAAACGCCACCTCGCCCTGCAGCAGCCCAAAGCCCGAGTCGATGTAGCGCGAGAAAACATCGAGAAAGCGGTCGATGACCGATACGTCGTTCATGGCCCGGCCCCGTCAGCGGTTGTAGAAATCGACGGGGTGCGGCGTGTATGGCGTTCCAGAGCCCAGAAAGCGCCGCGTGATTTCGCGCCCGCGCTCCGTGGCCGCGGCCTGCCGCGCCTGCTCCAGCGATACGGCGCGATCCTGCGTGAGCTGCAAGCGTTGCGTCTGGATCGACTGCTTGGCCTGCAGGGCCAGCAACTGGTTCATGGCCTGCATCGCTTGCAGCGCGCCCACGGCCGATTGGCTCTTACCCACGAGGTCAGCCAGCACGGCCTCGTCATCCTTGAGGTTCTGCGAGGCCTGGGCCTGCATCTGCATCGCGGTCTGCAGGCTGGTGAGCGTGTTCTTCCAGCGTTCCTGCGTGTCCCGGTACATCTGGTCGCCGCTCACGGTGGCAGCGTACTGCTCGGGATACAGGCGCTTGAACTCCTTGTCCATGTTCGTCACGTCGTAGGCCAGGCCCTTGGCCTGGTCGATCAGCCGCTGGGTCAACGCCAGGTTGGCGCGCAACTGACCGACCACGCTGGATGGCAAGCTCGCCAGGTTGCGCGCCTGGTTCTCCAACATCTTGGCCTCGTTCTGCAACTGCTTGATCTGGTTGTAGAGCTGCTGCAGCGTCTGGATGGCCGTCAGCATGTTCTGCACGAAGTTGGACGGATCGAACACGATGAGGGCCGCCGCGGGCTGGGCGAACATCAGGGAGCCGGTCAGGACGGCGGCGATTGCGGCGGGAAGGATGCGGGTTTTCATGGTGAGTTCTCCTGCGGGTGGGAAGGAAACGAGGACAGCAGTTCGGCGGCCCAATGCAGGCCGCGATGGCGCAGCCAGGTGGCCGCGAACGGGGTGGAAGCGGAAGATGTGGAGGTGGTGGCGGCAGCGAGCACCGCGTCGATGTCGCGCTGGTCTTGCGGCGTGGACGCACCCGCGAAGGCCAAGGTCGCGGCGCCCAGGTCGAGGTCGAACAGGCGATTGCCGAGACGCGACTGGTAGTAGTAGTCCCGCTTGGGCTGTGCAGTCGCCACGATCTCGATCTGGCGGCTGTTGAGCCCGAAGCCTTCGTAGATCGTGCGAATCTGCGGCTCGGTCGCCTGCGGGTTGGGCAGGAAGATGCGGCTCGCGCAGCTCTCGATGATGGCCGGCGCGATGCTCGAATCCTTGATGTCCGCCAGGCTCTGCGTGGCAAAGATGACGCTGACGTTCTTCTTCCTGAGCGTCTTGAGCCACTGGCGGATGTGCGCCGCAAACACCGGGTCATCGAGAAACAGCCACGCTTCGTCGAGGATCAGCAGCGTCGGCGCACCGTCAAAGCGTTCATCGAAGCGCGCAAAGAGGTAATGCAGCACGGCCATGACAGCGGCCTTGCTGTGCATCAGTTCCTCCATCTCGAAGCACTGCACGGAACCAGCGCCCAGGCGATCCGAATCCGCATCCAGCAACTTGCCGTGTGCGCCACCTAGCACATAGGGCGCCAGCGCTTGCCGCAGTGCGTTCGATTGCAGCAAGACGGAAAGCCCGGTCATCGTGCGCTGCTCCAGCGGAGCACCGGCGAGACTGCCGAGTGCCGACCAGATGGCCACCTTCTCGTCGGGGCCGACCGCGACACCCTCATGCCGCAAGCGGCCTTCGAGCCATTCGGCCGCCCAGGTGCGATAGCCCTCGCGGTCGATGCGGGCGAGCGGCTGGAAGGCAATTTCTCCATCCGTGCCCAGGTCGTAGTGCTCGCCGCCCAAGCCCAGGATGGTGGCGCGCATCGAGCGCCCCATGTCGAAGGCGAAGATGCGCGAGCCGCGATAACGACGGAACTGCATCGCCAAGGTGGCGAGCAAGACCGACTTGCCCATGCCCGTGGGGCCGGCCACCAAGGTATGGCCCACGTCGCCAATGTGCGTCACCAGCCGGAACGGCGTTGCCCCCTCGGTGCGCGTGACGATCAGCGGCGGGCCGTCGAGGTGGTCGTTCTTCTCCGGCCCGGCCCATACGGCGGACACCGGCATCAGATGTGCCAGATTCAGCGTCGAGATGATGGGCTGGCGCACGTTCGCGTAGGCGTGCCCCGGAATCGACGATAGCCAGGCATCCACGGCATTGAGCGTTTCGGGGATCGTCACAAAGCCGCGCCCCTGGATGACGCGTTCCACCATGCGCAGCTTCTCATCGGCCTTCGCCGGGTCGGCATCGAGCACCGTCACCGTGGTGGTGACATAGCCGAAGGCCACTTGGTCGCTGCCCAGCTCCTGCAACGCCGCATCGGCATCCGCCGATTTTTTGCTCGCGTCGGTATCGACCAGCGGGGTTTCCTGCTGGAAGATGGTTTCGCGCAGCAATGCGATGACGTTCTTGCGCTTGGCGAACCATTGGCGGCGCAGGCGGGAAAGCTCCTTTTCCGCATCGGCTTTGTCGAGGCACAGGAACCGGGTTGACCAGCGATACGCAAAGCCGAGGCGGTTGAGGTCATCCAGAATCCCCGGCCAGGTCGAGGTCGGGAAGCCGCGCACCGTCGCCACGCGCAGGTGCTGATCGCCCAGCATGGGCGCCAGCCCGCCAATGAGCGCGGAATCGGCCAGCAGCGCATCGAGATGGAATGGCACTTCCGGCACACCGACGCGATAGCACCGCGTGGAGATGGTCGAGTGCAGGTAGGTCAGCGTCTGGCTGTCATCGAGCCACGCGATCTCCGGCATCACGCCATCGAGCAGGTCAAAGATGCGATCCGTTTCCGCGACGAAGGCCGTCAGGCGCTCGCGCCAGTCCACGCCTTCGGTCGGACGGTTCTCGTAGAGCAGGCCCGCCGCGCGGGCGCGTGCCTCCTCGGGCGGCAGATACATCAGCGTCAGGTGGTAGCCGCTCTCGAAGTGGTTGCCCGAGTCCTGGAAGGCGGCGCGGCGTTCCTCGTCTACCAGCCACGACAGCGGCTCGGGAAACTCCGAGTGCGGGTAGTTGGCGGCGGGCCGGCGCTCGGCTTCGATGAACAAGGCCCAGCCCGAACCCAGCCTGCGCAACGCGTTGTTCAATCGTGCTGACGTAGAGATCAGCTCGCCCTGCGTGGCACTGTCGAGGTCGGGGCCACGAAAGCGCGCCGTGCGCTGGAACGAGCCATCCTTGTTCAGCACGACGCCCGGCGCAACCAGCCCGGCCCAGGGCAGCCAGTCGGCCAGCAATGCGGGCCGCTGGCGGTATTCGGCAAGGTTCAGCATGGCATTCCCCTCACACGTCCAGCAGCGGCCGGTGCTTGATGTGGCGGGCGAAGACCTGCATGAACTGCGGATCGACGCGCGCGCCCCAAACCGCCAGCGCATGACCGACGATCCAGAGCACCACGCCGGGAATCCACATCTGCAAGCCCAGGCCCACGGCAGCGGCCAAGGTGCCGTTGGTGATGGCCACGGTGCGCGGAGCGCCGCCCATCAAAATCGGCTCGGTCAGCGAGCGATGCAGCGGCACCTCAAAGCCGGGAGCGAAGCCCTGCACGCCATCGTGGGCCGCGTTCATACGACGGCCCCGCCCGAGAAGCTGAAGAACGACAGGAAGAACGAGGACGCGGCAAACGCGATCGACAGACCGAAGACGATCTGGATCAGCTTGCGGAACCCGCCCGAGGTATCGCCGAAGGCCAGCGCCAGGCCCGTGGCGATGATGATGATGACCGCGATGATCCGGGCCACCGGCCCCTGGATGGATTCGAGGATGGATTGCAGCGGCCCTTCCCAGGGCATCGAGGAACCCGCGGCCTGGGCGGTGCCCGCAAGCAGCAGCATCAGCGCCGCGAGCATCAAGCCTTGCATGGCCGGGCGAGCCAGGTTATCCAGCCGCGCGGGCCGGCGAAGAGGATTTGCGGAAGTACGGAAAGCAGGAACGATCATCTGCGTCATGGCAGTTCTCCAGAGTGGTCAGGGGACGGGGAGGAAAGGTCGGACTGCGGCAGCAGCTCCGGGAATGGAGCCTCCAGTGCATCCGCCAGTTGGTAGCCCACGCCATCGAAGCCGACGACGCGGGCGATGCTCTCGATGCGGCGCTTGCGCCCGCGCCCGGCGATGTGGATGACCACATTGACCGCTTCCGCGATCAGCGCACGGGGCGGGTTCACCGCCACTTCGAGAATCAGTTGCTCCAGGCGCAGCAATGCGCCCAGCGCGGAGCCGGCGTGGATGGTGGCGACGCCGCCTGGATGGCCGGTGCCCCAGACCTTGATGAGATCCAGCGCCTCGGCGCCGCGCACCTCGCCGACGACGACACGATCCGGGCGCAGGCGCATCGAAGACCGCACCAGCTCGGTCATGGACACCACGCCCTGGCGTGTGCGCAGCGGTACGTGGTCGCGGGCTGCGCATTGCAGCTCCACCGTGTCTTCGAGCACCAGCACGCGGTCGCCGGTGGCGGCGATCTCGGCCAGCAACGCATTGGCCAGGGTGGTCTTGCCGGTACTCGTCCCACCGGCGATCAGGATGTTCTGGCGCTCGCGCACAGCGCGCACCAGCAGGCCCGCCTGTGCGGCGGTCATCATCCCGTCCTCGATGTAGCGCGACAACGGGATCACGCCGAAGGCGCGCTTGCGCAGCGCGAAGGCTGGCCCCGGTGCAGCGGGCGGCAGGATGCCCTCGAAGCGTTCGCCGGTTTCCGGCAGCTCGGCTGTCAGCAGTGGCTGACCCCGATGCACTTCGGCGCCGACGTGGGCAGCCACGAGGCGGATGATGCGTTCGCCATCGGCCTCGGACAGCTCCACGCCCATCGGCGCGCGGCCCGTGGACAGGCGATCCACCCAGAGCGTCCGGTCGGGATTGAGCATGATTTCCACCACGTCCGGGTCTTCGAGCGCGGCAGCGATCAGCGGCCCCATTGCCGTGCGCAGCATCTGGATGCGGCGATCCAGCGATGTGGCCGTGAAGGAGGAAGGAACGGCGCTCATGAGGCTCGCTCCTGTGCTTCGGCCGTGTCCGCCATCCGCATCGGATCGGGATTCAGTTCGTCCACCACGTCGCGCACCAGACTGCGCCCACGCAGCAGGTGGCGGCCAAGCTGTTCGACAAACTGCTCGAAGCGGGCCTTGCCCTGGGCGCGGGCGGCGTCCTGATGGGCCTCGGGAACAGGTGTGCTGACGGTCAGGAAGTAGCGGATGAACAGCGCCAGCGTTTCGATGGCAATGTTCTGGTCGCGCTCCAGGCGCTCGGCGTGGCGCGACAGGCGATCCAGTCGCTTGGCGATGGCGGCTTCGCGCTGGTCGCCAGCGTCGGGCGACAGCCACGATGCAAGCGCTGCCGCGACGATGCTGGACTTGGACACGCCCTTGGCGGCGGCCAGTTCGTCGAGCCGCCTGGCGTGCTCGGGCTGGATGAAGAGATTCAAGCGGTGCTGACTCATAGCGCGATTCCGTCGTCAGGGTCGAGGGATGCCAGCCGGGCCGTGCGCTGCAGGGCCGGGTCGAGCTGGCGCGGGAGGGAGACCGAAAGAGGCAAAGGCATGTCGTCGTCATCGAGCAGCCCGAGGTCGGCTGCGGGCGCAACCAGGTCGGGGTCGTAGGCGACGGTCTCGGAGAGTTCGGGCTGACGGCGCGGGCCGCCGTCATCGGTCGAACCCAGGTGCTCCAGGCCATCGGCCGATGCCGCGGCCGGTGCGACGGGCACGGCGGGAATCGCCAGCCCACTCCAGTCATCCGCACGGGCCGGCGGCACGTCGGCATAGCGCCCCGCGGCGAGCACCGGCGGCGGCAGCACCCGTCGCTTGAAGTTGGCGTCCGCGTAGTAGCGCAGCTTCCTGGCCTTGATCGGCGCCACGCTGGAGACCATCACCACCGCCTCGTCGGGCGGTAGCTGCATGACTTCGCCGGCCGTCAGCAGCGGGCGGGCTGTCTCCTGCCGTGACACCATGAGGTGCCCCAGCCAGGGCGCGAGCCGATGGCCGGCATAGTTGCGCTGCGCGCGCAGTTCGGTGGCGGTTCCCAGTGTCTCGGATATCCGCTTGGCGGTGCGCTCATCGTTGGTGGCGAAGGTCACGCGCACATGGCAGTTGTCCAGGATCGAATGGTTCTGGCCGTAGGCCTTATCGATCTGGTTCAGGCTCTGCGCGATCAGGAAGCTGCGGATGCCGTAGCCCGCCATGAAGGCCAGCGCCGTCTCGAAGAAATCCAGCCGCCCGAGCGCGGGGAATTCATCGAGCATCAGCAGCAGCTTGTGGCGGCGCTCGATGCCATCGGAGCCGTCAAGCGATTCGGTGAGGCGTCGCCCGATCTGGTTGAGGATCAGGCGGATCAGCGGCTTCGTCCGCGAAATGTCCGAAGGCGGCACCACCAAGTACAGCGACACCGGATGCTCGGCCGCGATCAGGTCAGCGATGCGCCAGTCGCAGCGCGACGTGACTTCGGCCACCGTAGGGTCGCGGTAGAGGCCCAAGAACGACATGGCCGTGGACAGCACGCCCGAGCGCTCGTTGTCGCTCTTGTTGAGCACTTCGCGCGCCGCTGAAGCCACCACCGGATGCGGGCCACCACCCTCCTCATTCACGAGGTGGGGCGTGGTCATCATGCGGTGCAAGGTCAGATCGAATGGGCAGGCAGGATCGGAAAGGAAGTTCGCCACGCCGCGCAGCGTCTTGTCTTCGCCCGCGTAGAGCACATGCAGGATGGCTCCAACCAGCAGCGCATGCGAAGTCTTCTCCCAGTGGTTGCGCCGCTCCAGTGCGCCTTCTGGATCGACCAGGATGTCCGCGATGTTCTGCACGTCGCGCACCTCATGCCCGCCGCGCCGCACTTCGAGCAGCGGGTTGTAGGCCGCCGACTGGCTATCCGTCGGGTTGAACAGCAGGCAGTGCGAGAAGCGCGAACGCCAACCTGCGGTAATGCTCCAGTTCTCGCCCTTGATGTCGTGGATGACGGCGGATGCGGGCCACGACAGCAGGGTCGGCACCACTAGGCCCACACCCTTGCCCGAGCGGGTGGGCGCGAAGGTCAGGACGTGTTCCGGGCCTTCATGGCGCAGGTACTGCTGGCGATGCAGGCCGAGGAACACGCCCGCGGACTGGTCAAGGCCCGCTTTGTGAATGTCCTCCGCGTTGGCCCAGCGCGCAGAGCCATAGGTCGTGACCAGCTTGGACTGGCGCGAGCGCCAGATCGACATGCCGATGGCGACCAGCACCGCGAACAGGCCACTGCCCGCTGCAATGACCCCGCCCACGTCGAAGACATGCGGCGCGTAGGCATCGAAGAAGAACCACCACTCGAACAGGCGCCACGGGTGATAGACCGGCGTGCCGAGGAAATCGAACCACGGCGATCCCAGGCGTAGCTGGTACCCCAGAGCCGCTGCCGTCCATTGCGTGGCGCTCCACACTCCGGCGATCACGATGCCGAATACGACGGCAATCTGACCGAACAGCACGTTCGTCCCTTGCATGATCCTGCCTCCGAGAACGGCACAACAACGTGCCGCCCCTATCAGGATCAATGCCATAGGGAGTACCGGTCAAAGACTGAAATCGCCGGGATTAAGGCTTAAAAAGCCATAGTTCTTGCTGTGGCGAAGACAATAAAAATGCCGCAGGCACAAAGGCGCTGCGGCGTATCGAGGTAACAGTGCGCAAGCTGTCGCAGAAGCGCGACGCCGGTGCGCCTTGCGTGGGCTACGGGGCTTTCTTCTGCTCCGGCCTGTCGCCGAAGAAGCGCCGTTCGGCGGCTGCGGCTGCGCGCATGCAAAGTTCATCGCCGATCTTCGCGCGATCTTCCTTGCATTGGCGCTGGATTTCCTTGATGCGTGCGGGGTTCGCCACCAGCTCATCCACTGTCTCTGTAGGATTGGCAGGACCACAGGCCGTCATCACAACGGCAATCACGGACATCACGATTTTGTTCATGGCGAGCGTCCTTTGGATTTCGGATTCACGAATCGGTCACGTTATCGGCACCAGCCGAATCCATGGTGACGACACGTTGAATGAACCGGGTCAGCATCGGTGACGGTTCAGTATCTCGACGCAGCAGATAAGTTGTCAGCATGGGTGGCGTTCCCGCCAACTGACGGGCCTTGACTCCAGGCTCTTTACTGGATGCGATATGCGCTGCACCTGCCAGACCAACCGCCAGTCCTGCGGATACCAGGGCCATCATCACGTCGAAGGTGGCAACGCGCTGGAGGATCTGCAACTCCTCGTCCCGCTTCTGCAGGATGCGGTCTATCTGGCGAGTATGCCCCTGGCATGCGGCCGGGTCGCCGAGCACCAACCGTTGCTGCAACACCATCTCCAGCGGAATGCGCCGGTGCTCCAGCAAGGGGTGGCGCAAAGACAGCGCCACCATCAATTCGTCATCCCACGCGGGAGTCGTCACGATGCCGTCGCCTACCTCGTCCGCCATAGACAAGCCCGCGTCGTACAGGTCTTCTTGCAAGCCTCTGATCTGCTGATCCAGTGGTACCTCGAACAGGCGGATTTCTACTTCGGGCTCTTCCTCGCGGCTACGGGCCAGCAAGGCAGGCAGCCGCGATGGCGTGATACCGTCGGACAGGGCAATGCGCAACTGGCCATGAAACCCACTGGCGGCCGATTTCGCACCATCGCGCGCTTGTTCCAGTGCCTCAAAGATACGTGGAACCCGCTCCAGAAATACTTTGCCGGCATGAGTCAGTCGAATGTTGCGTGTGGTACGGGTGAATAGCTTTGCTCCTAGTTCGTCTTCCAGATCTTTGATGGCACGGGATAGAGGTGACTGATCCATATGCAGTTTTTCTGCAGCCCGAGCAAAGTGAAGCTCCTCGGCGACCGTGAGAAAGTAGCGTAAATGTCTAAGCTCCATTGGAAAATTTTCCATTCCTGCGACACGCAAGCCCCCCCCCCGGATTCTTGGGACTTTGAAGGCGGAGAATACCGGTCGTAATGCCGATGTACCAATATATCGAGCCTGTAAGTCGTTGTCGGCGAGTTAGCGACTGAGTGCGATTACTACAAGACCCGCTTCATTGAACTAGTGGTACCTTGTTGACAATCGAAGATGGTCTGAATAGCACATTTGATTCCGCCATGGTTGATGGATCGATAGCAGCAATTTCGGTAAAACAGGGATTCAATATACTCGGCACTTCTTGGCTATCGCAACTTGCCGCGCCTGCCTCAAGGGCCGCTCGCAGTTCGAACAAATACTGGCGCAGCAAGGCCATAGTCATGCTCCTATTTAGATAATTGCTGTCATCTCCGGCACGGCGGCAAACAGGTCCGCCTCCAGCCCGTAGTCGGCCACCGAGAAGATCGGTGCCTCCGGGTCCTTGTTGATCGCCACGATCACCTTGGAGTCCTTCATGCCCGCCAGGTGCTGGATGGCGCCCGAGATGCCGCAGGCGATGTACAGCTGCGGCGCCACGATCTTGCCGGTCTGGCCGACCTGCAGGTCGTTGGGGGCGTAGCCCGCGTCCACCGCGGCGCGGCTGGCACCGATGGCGGCGCCCAGCTTGTCGGCCAGCGGGGTGATGACTTCCTTGAACTTCTCTTCGCTGCCCAGCGCCCGGCCACCCGAGACGATGATCTTGGCGGCCGTCAGCTCGGGACGGTCGCTCTTGACGATCTCGGAACCCACGAAACTGCTCTTGCCGGAGTCGGCGACGGCGGCGACGGTCTCGACCGCTGCTGCGCCACCGGTGGCGGACGCGGCGTCGAAGCCAGTGCCGCGCACGGTGATGACCTTGGTGGCGTCGCCCGATTGCACGGTGGCGATGGCGTTGCCGGCGTAGATGGGGCGCTCGAAGGTGTCGGGGCCGTCGACCTTGGTGATGTCGCTGATCTGCGCCACGTCGAGCTTGGCGGCCACGCGGGGGGCCACGTTCTTGCCGCCGGCGGTGGCTGGGAACAGGATGTGGCTGTAGTTGCCCGCGATGGCCAGCACCTGGGCGGCGATGTTCTCGGCCAGGCCGTGCTTCAGGCTCGCGCCGTCGGCGTGGATGACCTTGGCGACGCCAGCGATCTGGGCGGCGGCGGCAGCAGCGGCGGCGGCGTTCTCGCCGGCGACGAGCACGTGCACGTCACCGACGCAGGCCTTGGCGGCCGTGACGGTGTTGAGGGTGGCGCTCTTGATGCTTGCGTTGTCGTGATCTGCAATAACGAGTGCGGTCATGGCTGGTGTCCTTTCGATGTTGTTGTGATGAGCCTTAGATGACCTTGGCTTCGTTCTTGAGCTTGTCAATGAGGGTGGCCGCGTCGGGCACCTTGACTCCGGCGCCGCGCTTGGGCGGCTCGCTGACCTTCAGCGTCTTGATGCGGGGTGCCACGTCCACGCCCAGTTCCTCGGGCTTGAAGGTGTCCAGCTGTTTCTTCTTGGCCTTCATGATGTTGGGCAGCGTGACGTAGCGCGGCTCGTTCAGGCGCAGGTCGGTGGTGATGACCGCAGGTATGTTCAGCGCCAGGGTTTCGAGGCCGCCGTCCACTTCGCGGGTCACGTTCACCTTGTCGCCAGCGATCTCGACCTTGGAGGCGAAGGTGGCTTGCGGCAGGTCGGCCAGCGCCGCCAGCATCTGACCCGTCTGGTTGCAGTCGTCGTCGATGGCCTGCTTGCCCAGGATCACGAGGCCGGGCTGTTCCTTTTCGATCAGAGCCTTGAGCAGCTTGGCCACGGCCAGCGGCTGCAGTTCTTCATTGGTCTCGACCAGGATGCCGCGGTCGGCGCCGATGGCCATGGCAGTGCGCAGCGTTTCCTGGCACTGGGCCACGCCGCAGGAGACGGCGATCACTTCGGTGACCACGCCTTTTTCTTTCAGGCGCACGGCTTCCTCAACAGCAATCTCGTCGAAGGGGTTCATGCTCATCTTGACGTTGGCGATGTCCACGCCGCTGCCGTCGGACTTCACACGCACCTTGACGTTGTAGTCCACCACGCGTTTTACGGATACGAGAATTTTCATGAGAGGATTTCCTATTGAGGTTCAGGCCACCGAGGGCATGGCCTGGAGCTCGCTTGCTGCGCGCTGCGCACGCGAAGTGATCATCACCGTTGCCTCGCCCTCGATGACTACGGTGTCCTTGACTCGGCAGACCGTGGACAGCACTGCCCGTGCCTTGGCCACCTCCACCGACAGTACGGTGACCGCGGCATGAACGGTGTCGCCCGGTTTGACAGGCACCTTGAAGCGCAATTGCTGCCCCAGATAGACCGTACCTGGCCCCGGCAGCCGGTTTGCGACCGCTGCAGAAATCACGCTGGCCGTCAGAAAGCCGTGCGCGATGCGTGCGCCAAATCGCGTCGTGGCCGCGAACTCTTCGTTGAGATGTACCGCATTGGTATCGCCGGAGACGCCAGCAAACATCACGATGTCCGCTTCGGTAATGGTCTTCGAGAAGCAGGCGTTCATGCCCGGCTGCAGATCCTCGACGTCGTAGCCATTCAGGTCGTTCATCGTCTATATCTCTCAGAGCTGGTCGTCCGACAATGCCAACGTGCTGGCCGCGCCATGGACCACGATGTCGCGCAGCGCGGAGGCCTCCACCAGGATGTGCGTCGCATAGTGGCTGGCCGTGATGCGCTTGGCCCGCAGAAAGCCCGCATCGCTGGAATCCGCCGCCAACTGCGCCGTGGCGGCTTCGGCCATGCGCGCCGACAGCCAGCCACCGATCACGGTGCCCGCCAATCGCAGGAAAGGCACCGCCCCCGCGGCGCAGTCCTGCGGCTGCGCGTCACTGTGGGCCAGCTGCCAGTCAGCCCCGTCCTCCAGAGCCCGAACTGCTCTCATCAACGCGTCGCCGATGGACGAGAGCTCCGGGTCGCGCGCATCCATCAACCGGCGCGCATCGCTGTCGATACGTGTCAACAAGCCCTTCAGCGTGCGTCCCCCCTCGCGTGCCAGCTTGCGGCCGATCAGGTCGTTGGCCTGGATGCCGGTGGTACCTTCATAGATCGTCGTGATGCGGGCATCGCGGAAGTACTGCGCGGCCCCGGTTTCCTCGATATAGCCCATGCCGCCATGAATCTGCAGGCCATCGGAGGTGATGCCCTGTGCGCTGTCGGTGCACCAGCCTTTGACCACAGGCGTCAGCAGGCCAACCAGGGCCTGTGCCTGCGCGCGCTCCTGCGCATCGGGGTGTCCGGCGGCGCGGTCCATCTGGCCGGCACAGAAATAGGCCAGCGCGCGCATGGCCTCGGTGCGCGCCTTCATGTCCATCAGCATGCGCCGCACGTCGGGGTGGCCAGCGATGGTGCTGCTGCCGGCCAGCGCCGGCTTGCCCTGCACGCGCTCGAGCGCATAGGCCCGGGCATGCTGGTAGGCACGCTCGGAAACGCCCACGCCCTCCAGCCCGACGTTCAGCCGTGCGTGGTTCATCATGGTGAACATGCACGCCAGCCCCTGGTGCGGCTCGCCGACGAGATAACCGATCGCGCCCCCGTTGTCGCCGAAAGTCATAGAGGCCGTGGGGCTGCCGTGGATGCCCAGCTTGTGCTCGATCGAGGTGCAGGCCAGGTCGTTGCGTTCGCCCAGGGAGCCGTCGTCATTGACCAGGAACTTCGGGCACAGAAACAGCGAGATGCCTTTCACGCCCGGCGGCGCATCGGGCAGCCGGGCAAGCACCAAGTGCACGATGTTCTCGGTCATGTCGTGCTCGCCCCAGGTGATGAAGATCTTGTTGCCGCTGATGCGGTAGTGATCCCCCTCGGGCACGGCGCGGCTGCGCAGCGCGGCCAGATCGGATCCGGCCTGCGGCTCGGTGAGATTCATGGTGCCGGTCCAGCGGCCGGCGACCATGGGCTCCAGAAAGCGCTGCTTGAGCGCCTCGCTGCCGTGGTGGGCAATCGCCTCCACGGCACCGAGCGTGAGCATCTGGCACAGGCTGAAGGCCAGGTTGGACGATTTCCACATCTCCAGCACGGCGGTGGACACCAGCGTGGGCAGTCCTTGACCGCCCCACTCTGTGGAGGCCGGCATTCCAATCCAGCCGTTCTCGCAGAAGCTGGACCAGGCCTCGCGAAAGCCATCGGCGGGCGTGACCTCGCCATCGTGCCAGCGCGCGCCCTGCACATCGCCCGTACGGTTGAGTGAATCCAGCACGCCGGCGGCATAGTGGGCTGCCTCCTGCAGGATGGCCTCGACCAGGTCGGGTGTGGTCTCTTCATGGCCGGGCTGGGCGCAGATCGCTTCCAGGCCTCCGACTTCCTTCATCGTGAACAGCATGTCGCGCAAGGGCGCGGTATAGACAGACATGGCGGACTCCTTTGATGGTAGCGATCAAGCGTTTTGCGGTGTCGGCTGCAACGGGCGCAGTTCTGGCACGGCCTCTTGCGGAGTCGCCGACGTCGGGCCGCCGTACTTGATAAACGCCAGGGCGATTGCGCCGAGGACTCCGAAACCGCCGATCACCAGGAAGTTCTGTTCCAGCGGTAGTTCCAGTGCGACGATCTGGCCGATCAGCAGAGGCGCCGCAATAGCACCCAGGCGCCCTACGCCGGAGGCCATGCCGATACCGGTCGAGCGGATGGACATCGGGTAGAACTGCCCGCAGAAGGCATAGGCCACCAGTTGCGCACCAGTGGTGCAGGCGCCGACCGCGCCAATGATCAGATAGCGCACCTCGGTCAAGGTCTGGAACGTCATCAGGTACAGCAGCACGCCGCCCAGCGCATACATCGCCACCAGCACCCACTTGATGTTGAACTTGTCGGCGAGCCACCCGCCGCACACGGCACCGATGATCGCGCCAACATTCAGCGCGATCACGAAGCTGAGGGCAGACCCCAGGCTGTAGCCAGCCATCGCCATCAGCTTGGTCAGCCAGCTACTGAGCGCATAGACCATGAACAGACCCGAGAAGAAGGCGACCCAGAACAGCGCCGTGCTCAGGCCCCGCCCGTCCTGGAAAAGGCGGGTAACCGGTGCACCTGCCATGCGGTCAGCTGCCGGCACGAAGAACTGGGCGTCCGCCGGGTGCTTGCCGCCCGGCTGGAGATGGCGTGCCACTTCGGCTAGCTCACCATTGCGACGCTGAGCGATCAGGTAGGTCATGGACTCCGGCACCAACTTCAGGATGAACGGAACTAGCAGCACGGGCACCCCCGCCGCGATGAACACGGCCTGCCAGCCATACTCGCCGATCAGTTGCTTGCCCAGCACCGCAGCCAGGATGCCGCCCAGTGCGTAGCCCGAAGTCATCAGTGCCGTCATCAGGCTGCGGATCTTCTTGGGCGAATACTCGACCATCTGTGCCACGATGACCGGGAGCACGCCACCAATCCCCAAGCCAGCAATGAAGCGCACCACGCTGAAGCTGATGGGGTCCTTGGTGAATCCGGCGGCCGCAGTGAACACACTGAACAGCATGACACCAATGGAGAGGGCCCAGCGACGACCAATCCGGTCGGACAGCGTGCCCAGAACCATAGCACCGAACATCATGCCAAACAGCGCCGAACTGGCCATGAAACCGGCAGTCGATGCGTTCACGCCCATCTGCTGCATGATGGACGGCAGGGCGATGCCCACCACGGCGATGTCATAGCCGTCAATGATGAGAATCAACAGGCACCATAGAAGCACCTTGGCATGAAAGCGGTTGAAGCGAGCGTCGTCGGCGAGCTTCTGCATGTCGATTTGGCACACGTGTTTGTCTCCTTTGAACTTGGCTCCGGATCGTGGGGACGGCGGTCATCGCCGCACCGCTACATATCGTCCAGCGCACGCAAGGAATCGTAGGTGCCGGTGCAGCAATCCGCGATGACGAAGCGCCCCGATCGAATGACAAACGGCCCCTTTCTGAGGGCCCCGTCAAGTGCGCCAAGAGGTCAAGCGTCAAGCAAAATTGAGATGAACCCTGTCGAGCATCTGTGAAAGGTGCCACTTCAAGACCAGTTCGCAAACAAGGTGTTCAAAGGACCGAAGGCCATACACGGCGCGCTGGTGCAAATACCCATTGCTCTCGAAACACCCCCCCACAAAGAACCCAGTCAATGACTGGGCTTGATTGGGTTGCTTCTACATCCTTGAGGGCAAATTAGCGCATCAGGCGAGCCGATAGCGCATGGCGCCGTCTTCATCCTCTGCAGACACGATTTCCCCACGCTGGTCGAGATAGTTCAGGTGGGCGAGTGTCTCTCCGGTCGCGAGGTTGAGGTGCATTTGCTCCGCAACAGTGGACGAACGGTACAAGACGCGAACTAGGTCGATGACCCTTAAAGGCTGCGCAAGTTGTTGCCTGACACGGTCTGTGCCTTTCACGGCGCTCGCACGTAGTTGCTCCAACCGTAGGTGCAGGCCATAGAAAGGTTCGTTGTGGGCAGGCAGAACCAAGACGCTCCCAGGTACGCGTTGCAGCAATCGGTCGATGGAGTCGAGCCAGCCCTGCAAAGGATTAGCATGCGGCTCGGTGGCGTACACGGAGGTATTGGAACTGATCCTGGGAAGAACCTGATCTCCCGATATCAGCAAATCCAGTTCGCGCGAGTAAAAGCACGCGTGCTCGGGAGAATGTCCTGTGCCAACAATGACCTCCCATTCCTGATTCCCGATCCGCAACATCTGACCATCCGTGAGCCGTACAAAGCTGTCAGGCAAAGGATGAATCATTTTGCCGAAGTCACCAAACCGAGTGCGATACTCATCGACCTCGGTGTCGCTCCATCCGGCTCTCCGGTAGAAGCGAACACCATCGACTGGCGCTTCCCGCCCTGAATCGGCAAGCATCACCCGACAGCTTAAATACTCGTCTCGTGTCATCCACAGCGCGCATTCGAAGCGACGTGTCAACCATCCCGCCATGCCCACGTGATCCGGGTGCATGTGCGTCGCCATTACACGGGAGACAGGACGGCCTGCTAGCGGCCCCTGAGGAGCGAACAAGGCGAACCATGCGTTCATTACGTCCACGCTACGAATTCCGGTGTCCACGACCGCCCAACCAGAACCATCGCTCAATACCCAGAGGTTGATGTGATCCAGGGAAAACGGCAGCGGCATGCGTAGCCACAGCACACCTGGCTTGATTTCAATGGCTTGACCAGGCAGCGGGAGATGAGAGAACGGATACGAGAGTGCCGGGGCTGCGTCGGTCATGATGCTTGGTTTACATTCTGGCAATGCCGCTTCAATGGTGCACAGCCATCACTCTTATGCTGTGCGAGTTCATTTTTAGCTTAAGGTCAGCACTGACAAGTGACAATGACGAATGACCTCGATAGGCTGACGGAAAACGTCTGCGTCCTGGCGCAGCCAGTCACTGCGCTGCCGTCGGTGCAACCCCCAACGGCGGTCAACAGTCTCTTGAGCGCACAAGAGCCTCGCCCGAAGCAGGCCACGGCCCCGGTAGCCATGAAGGCGCCGATCTCCTCGGCGGCCAAGCTGAAATTGGTCGGATACCTCTATGTAAGGTACTGCTTGGTGCGCGAGCGGGCACGGTAGGCTCCCGGCGCGCTGCCGGTCCAGACCTTGAAGGCGCGTTGGAAGGCGGTGCTGTCGGTGAAGCCCAGGTCAGCGGCGATGGCGGCGAGCGAGGCTTCGCTGCTGGTCAGGCGTACGATCGCCATGTCGCGCCGCAGTTGGTCCTTTAGCGCCTGGAAAGAAGTGCCCTCGGAGGCCAAGTGCCTCTGCAACGCACTCACCGACATGTGCAGGCGCTGCGCAGTGACGGCCAGATCAGGCCATTCGGGACTGGCCCGCTGCAGCACCATGCGGACCCGCGCGCTGGCGCTGCGCTCGTTCAGGTACGGCCCCACCACGTTGCCTGGCGTGGCGCGCAGGAAGGACTGCAGCGCGTCCCGATCGCGCCGCACCGGCTGTTTGAAGGCATCGGCGTCGAACCAGGCGGCCGTGCGCGGCTGCCCAAAGCACAACGTGCCGGAAAAGATGCGTTGGTAGTTCTGCGCGTGAGGTGGCGGCGCAAAGTTGAAGTCGAAGCGCTGCGGCACCAGTCGGCCGCCGTGCAGCCATACCAGCAGTCGCCAGAACACGCGCAGCAGATGTGCGTGCAGGAAGTCGGCATGCGCGCCCGGGCCGCCACGCATATCGAGCGCGACACCCGTCAGCCTGCCCTCAGTCACGGGGACTAGCGCCACATCGTCCTGCAGCAAAGCAAAGGATTCACCCAGGCGGCGCAGGGCGAACGACAATGAGTGGGCAGTGAACGCACTGCGCACCATCAGTGCGAAGCTGCCCGGGCGCATCGGCCGCCCATGCAGGTAGCCCAGGCACTCGTCGTTCAGGCTGTCCTTGACGGCGATGAACAGCGCGTTGAACTGCTCCACGGTCACGCGCGACTCCTCCAACTCCAGCAGCGATTCACTGATGCCCGCGCGCCCCAGCACACCTACCAGCCATTCTGGCGTGGCCAGCCCCTTGCCGCGCGCACCGTCCAGCAGGCCATGCACGGCAAAGATGGGAGCGGTTAAGACGGGTTCCAGCATGGCGTGTGATCTAAGGGGCCAACGCCGGTCGCATAGGCCGAAAGAAGTTAATTGTCAGTTGATTGAGGTAATCCGCCATCGCCCTTGCAAGGGCCAATTACTACGATTGTGTCATCCCCAAAACATTTCGGCAGTGGCACTGCGCGGAACGTCCGATGCGGGGACAGAAGCCAACATATAAGGAGACGCTCTCATGTTGCCACAGCTTTATCGCCACGCCTGGATGGACGGCGAGATCGACGCATTTCGCGAGCAGGTGCGCCGCTACGTTGCCGCCGAATTCACGCCCCGGCTCGATGAATGGCGCCGTCAGGGCTACATCCCGCGCGAGGTCTGGCGTCCATTCGGCGAGATGAGCTTTCTGCTGCCCGAGATGCCCGAGACCTATGGAGGCGCCGGCGCCAGCCTTGCCTACCAGTTGGTGGTGCAGGACGAGCTAGCCAAGGCCGAGATGCCAGTCAATATCGCGGTGCACACCATCGCTTCGCACTACATCCTGGACTTCGGCACGGAAGCGCAAAAGCAGCGCTGGCTGCCCAAGGTGACGAACGGCGAGATGCTGGCCGCCATCGCGATGACCGAGCCGGGTTGCGGCTCGGATCTAAAGGCCATTTCCACCCGGGCCCGCCGTGACGGAGACCACTACGTGATCGACGGCGCCAAAACCTTCATCACCAACGGCTTCACTGGCAACCTGCTGATCGTCGCGGCGCGCACCAGCGGCGCGGGCAGCAAGGGGGTGTCGCTGTTTGTGCTGGAAACCGAGAATCTGCCCGGCTTTCGCGTTGGCCGACTACTGGAGAAGATCGGCATGCAGGCATCGGACACGGCGGAGTTGTTCTTCGACGGCGTGCGCGTGCCAGCCGACCAACTGCTGGGCGAGGTCGAAGGCAAGGGCTTCGGGCAGTTGATGGGCGCGTTGCCCTACGAGCGCATGCTCATTGCCGTGCCGGCGGCCGCCACTATCGAGCAGGCACTGGCCGTCACGGTGGAGTACACGAAGCAGCGCAAGGCCTTCGGTGCGCCCCTCTTCGATATGCAGCTCACGCGCCAGAAACTGGCTGAGGTGGCCACTACCGCGCATGTGGTGCGCAGCTTCGTCAACGACTGCACCCAGCGCCTGTTGGACGGCACGCTGGATAACGAGGCCGCCTATATGGCCAAGTGGTGGTGCACCGAGCAGCAGTGCCGCGTGGTGGACGAATGCCTCCAATTGTTCGGCGGCTACGGCTACATGGCCGAGTACCCGATCGCGCGGATGTATGCCGCTTCGCGAGTGCAGAAGATCTATGGCGGCGCCAACGAGGTCCTGAAAGACCTGGTTTCGAGGAAGCTGTGAACATGTCGCACACGTTGCATACGCTGCAGATGCCGCTGCACGGCGTCCGCGTGGTGGAGTTCGAGGGCATAGGGCCAGGCCCGCTGGCCGCCAGGATGCTAGCTGACATGGGCGCCGAGGTGATTACGCTGACACGCGCCGAGCAGGCCGCTGCGGCGCGGCGGCTGGGCGGGGCGGTGGAGAACCCGCTGCGCCGCGGCAAGACGGTCGAGGTCATCGACCTGAAGTCGCCCGAAGGCAAGGCGCGTGCCCTGGACCTGATCGCTCAGGCAGACGCCTTGATCGAAGGCTTTCGCCCCGGTGTGATGGAACGGTTGGGCTTCGGCCCCGCCGAGTGTGCGGCGCGCAACCCCAGGCTGGTCTACGGCCGCATGACGGGCTGGGGCCAGGACGGCCCGCTCGCCCAGGCCGCCGGACACGACATGAACTACGTCGCGCTGACCGGCCTGCTGTCGCTGTCGGCACACAAAGGGCAAGCGCCCATCGTTCCGCCCACGGTACTCGGGGACGCGGCCGGGGCGCTGGGCATGGCTTTCGGCGTCGCCTGCGCGCTGGTCGATGCGCGCGCCACCGGCCGCGGCCGGGTCGTGGACGCCGCCATCGTTGACATCGTGGCAATGCTGGGCACCCTGGTGCACTGGATTCGCGCCAATGGGCAGATCGATGGCGCGCAGCCGAGTCCGTTTCACGATTCGCCGTTTTATGACGTGTACGCCTGCGCCGACGGCGGCTTCATCAGCCTCGGCGCGATCGAGCCGCCTTTCTACGCCTTGCTGCTGTCGAAGCTGGGCCTGGCGGACGTGGAGCCTGCCGACCAGTACGACACGGCAACGTGGCCGGCGCTGAAAGAGCGCATCGCAGCCCTCATCCGCAGCCAGCCCCGAGCGCACTGGTGCGCGCTGCTCGAAGGCAGCGACGCTTGCTTTGCACCCGTGCTCAGCCTCGCCGAGTCGGTGCAGCATCCGCATAACGCGGCACGGGGCATCTACCAGATCACCCCCTCCGGCGCCATCGAAGCGGCCCCGGCCCCACGGTTCCAGGCACTCGACACAACTACCTAGGAGACAAGCACATGACCGAAACCGTCCAGCCCACCAAGCCTGTCCGCGGCTGCCCGTCCACCACGGGCAACGAGCGCCAACTGAACACCACGACGCTGATCCGCCACGCTGCACGCACCCATGGGGATCAGGAGATCGTGTATCGCACACCCGGCGGCGGCTGGGACCGCTACACCTATGCCGACTGCTACGCACGCGTCTGCCGCAGCGCCAATGCGCTGCGCGCGCTCGGCGTCGAGCCGGGCGACCGGGTCGGCGTCCTGGACTGGAACAGCCGGCGCCACTTCGAGCTGTACTGGTCCATCCCCGGCCTGGGCGCGGTCATGCTGCAGATGAACCTGCGCCTGGGCCCCGAGGACCTGGGCTACGTTGTCGGCCATAGCGACGTGTCCTACGTTTGCGTGGACGAATCATTGCTGCCTATTGCCGAATCCGTCGCAGCGAACTCGCCCCAGATCAAGGGCTGGATCGTTATGACCGAAAAGCCGCTGGACCAGGTCAAGACCACGCTGGCGCCGCTGCTGCACTACGAAGACCTGCTGGCCGCCGCCGACGCCAAGATCGACTGGCCCGAGATCGACGAAACCTCGGCTTACAGCGCCTGCTACACCACCGGCACCACGGGCAAGCCCAAGGGCGTGTACTACTCGCACCGCGGCATCTACCTGCATTCCACGGGCATGGCCACCAACATGGGCATGACGCTGGACGACTGCGTCATGCTCATCACGCCCATGTTCCACGGGCAGTGCTGGGGCCTGCCGCAGGCGGCCACGCTGCTGGGCGACAAGATCGTGCTGCCGGGCCGCTACGCCGCCGAGGACACCAAGCCATTGGTCGACACCATGATCGCCGAGGGCGTGACCATCACCAACGGCGCACCGGCCATCTTCCAGCCTATGCTGCAGTACATCGAGACGTTGCCGGTCAAGCCGGACTTCAGCCGCATGCGCATGCTGTCCGGCGCCACCGAGCCACCTCTGTCGATGATGATCGGCTTTTACGAACTGACGGGTGCCGAGGTGGTGCACGGCTACGGCGCCACCGAAGCCACGACGCTGGTGGCGGTCAACCGCCTCAAGTCCACGCTCAAGAAGCGCCTGACCCAGGACGAGCAGTGGAACCTCAAGCGCAAGCAGGGCCTGATCCTTACCGGGGTGGACATCCGCATTCTCGATGCAGACGACCAGGACCTCCCGCACGACGGACAGTCGGCTGGCGAGATCTGCCTGCGCGGCCCCTGGATCACGACCAGCTATCACGACATGCCGGATTCAGGCGACCGCTTCCTGGAGGGCGGCTGGTGGCGCTCGGGCGATGTCGGCACGGTGGACGAGAACGGCTACCTCAAGGTTACCGACCGCATCAAGGACGTGATCAAGAGCGGCGGTGAATGGATCTCATCCATTGACATGGAGAACCTGCTCATGGGCCATCCGGCTGTGCGTGACGCCGCAGTGGTCGGCATTCCGCATGCTAAGTGGCAGGAACGGCCGCTGGCCCTGGTGGTGCTGAAGCCCGGTCAGCAGGCGACCCAGGAACAACTGCAGGAACACCTGAGCAGCGCGTTCGCCAAGTGGCAGTTGCCGGACCAGGTTCTGTTCGTCGAAGCCATCCCCAAGACCAGCGTCGGCAAGCTCGACAAGAAGCGCATACGCGTTGAGCATGCGGACCGCTACGCCGAGTGAGCCAACCTTTTGCTACAGGAAAACAACATGAATGACCATGAACCCGTCATCGTCGGTGCGCTGCGCACCCCCGTGGGCAAGCGCGGCGGGCGCTTGCAGAAATGGCACCCCGTTGATCTGCTGGGTGAGACGCTGCGTCAGCTGGTCGAGCGCTCCGGCATCAACCCC
The DNA here is from genome assembly GCF_000813185.1 of Novosphingobium sp. MBES04. Lineage (NCBI taxonomy): Bacteria > Pseudomonadati > Pseudomonadota > Alphaproteobacteria > Sphingomonadales > Sphingomonadaceae > Novosphingobium > Novosphingobium sp. MBES04. The sequence goes on from NZ_DF850488.1 coordinate 891,290, forward strand.
GCCGATCTGGACGATGTGATCGTCGGTTGCGTGCTGCAGTGGGACCAGCAGCACGGCAATCTGGGCCGGCATGCCGTGCTGGCGGCGGGGCTGCCAGAATCCGTCCCGGCGGTGACGGTCGACCGGCAATGCGGCTCCGGCCAGCAGGCGGTGAGCTTTGTCGTGCACGGTATTCAAGCGGGCGCCTACCAACTGGCCATCGGCGCCGGGGTAGAGTCGATGTCGCAGGCGCCCATGCCGCCGTCATTCAAGCCCGGCGCGCCGCTCGGCGCGCAATACAGCCCGCGTGAGCTGGCGCGCTACCAGGGCAACCCGCTGATACCGCAAGGCGCTTCGTCGGAGTTGATGAACAAGCGCTTCGGCCTCACGCGCGAGGCGCTGGACGCCTTCGCCGTGCGCAGCCATCGGCGCGCCATTGAGGCTTCGCGGGCTGGTCGTGTCCAAGACCAACTCGTGCGGCTGCATGAGGATCCGACCGACCCAGACAGCCCGCTCGTCACCGCCGACGAGGGCATGCGCGCCGACCCCAACCCCGAGAAGATGGCTACGCTTAAGCCCGTGTTTGCCGCAGACGGCGCTACAACGGCTGCTAACTCCTCGCAGATCAGCGACGGCGCCGCCGCGCTGCTGATCGCCAGCCGCGCCTACGCCCAGCAGCACGGCCTGAAGCCGCGTGCGCGCTTCGTCAGCACCGCAGTGGCGGCAGCCGACCCTGTCATCCAGTTCACTGCTGTGCTCGATGCCACCCGCAAGGCGTTGAAGGAATCGGGGCTGACCCCGGCCGACATCGACCTGTTTGAAGTCAATGAGGCATTCGGCGGCGTGCCGCTGATGTTCCAGCAGGAATTCGGCATTCCGGACGACCGCCTCAACGTCAATGGCGGCTCGGTGGCCATCGGCCATCCGCTGGGCTCCACTGGCGCGCGCATGCTCACCGACCTGCTGTGCGAGCTGGAGCGCCGAGGCGGCCGCTATGGCTTGCAGACCATCTGCGAGGCTTCGGGCACGGCCAACACCACCATCATCGAGCGCCTGGCATGAACGAGGCCACCATGAGCGAAGCCAGCGAAGTGCTCGTCAGCCGCGAAGGCGCCATCGTCACCTTGATCATCAACCGCCCGCGCGCGAAGAACAGCTTGAACCGCGCAGTATTCGATGGCCTGCGTGCACAGCTCGTGCAACTGCGCGACGACGATGCCGTACGCGCGGTCATCATCACCGGCGCCGAGGGCGTGTTTTGTGCAGGGGCCGACATCACGGCCTTCGACTCTCTGCGCGCCGAACCGCTGCTGGGCGACCGTGCGGCGGCAGGTGGCCACTTCTGGGCGGAACTGGAGCGCTTCCCTAAGCCCGTCATCGCAGCCGTGGAAAAGCTCGCGCTGGGCGGCGGCACGGAACTGGCGTTGGCCTGTGACATTGCTATCGCTGGCGAGTCCACCAAGTTCGGCGTGCCTGAAGTCAAGCTGGGCGCCATTCCCGGGGCCGGGGGCACCCAGCGTCTGATCCATGCCATCGGCAAGTCCAAGGCTATGGCCCTGCTGCTGACCGGCGATTTCATCGACGCCCGCAAAGCCTGCGATGCGGGCATGGTCGCCGAGGTGACGGCTGACGGCCAGGCCCTGCCGACGGCGTTGGCGATGGCCAACCGGATTGCATCCAATTCGCCGCTGGCCGTGGCACTGGCGAAAGATGCGGCACTGGCCAGCTTTGAAACTCCGCTCGCGCAAGGCCTGGAGCATGAGAAGCGTAATTTCCTCGTCGCTTTGCATTCGGCCGACAACCTGGAGGGGCAAGCCGCATTCCTCGGCAAGCGCCTCCCCCACTTCACGGGCCAATAGCGCCTGTCTCTCATCCATCGAGCAAAAATCATGCAACTCAATTCCGACATCTCCGCCGTCATCACCGGGGGCGCTTCCGGCCTAGGAGCTGCCACGGCCAGGCGCTTGGCCAGCCATGGTGTCAAAGTCGCCATCTTTGACATGAACGAAGCCATCGGCCAGGCGTTGGCCAGCGAACTTGACGGTGTTTACTGCAACGTGGACGTGACGTCCGAGGAGCAAGTGGACGCCGCCTTCGCCAAGGCCCGCGCGGCCATTGGACAGGAACGCATTCTGGTCAACTGCGCCGGTACTGCCGATGCCGTCAAGACGGTCAGCCGCGACAAGAAAACCGGCGAAATCCGCCCATGCCCAACAGATCGTTTCAATCGCATCATTCAGATCAACCTAGTGGGCACCTTCCGCTGCATCGCCAAGTCAGCCGCGGGCATGTTGACGCTCGCGCCGCTGGCCGATGGCGACCGCGGCGCCATCGTCAACACTGCGTCGGCCGCCGCACAGGATGGCCAGGTTGGCCAGGCCAGCTATGCTGCCAGTAAGGCTGCCATCGTGGGCATGGCCTTGCCGATTGCGCGCGACATGATGGACGAAGGGATCCGGGTCAACACCATCATGCCGGGGATCTTCGGAACACCATTGCTGCTGGGCCTGCCGGACAACGTCAAGCAGGCGCTGGCGGCCAGCGTGCCCTTTCCCAAGCGTTTGGGCGATCCCGATGAATTCGCGCAGGCCGTCGAGTTTCTCGTCACCTGCGGCTACATGAACGCCGAGTCCATTCGGGTGGATGGCGCTATTCGCATGGCGCCGCGCTGACGCCTGAAATCTTGGCCCATCAGGAAGCGTCATGTCCGAAAATTCTGTCATTCTCGAAAAGCATGGTGCTGTTGCGACCATCACACTCAATGCGCCTCAGAAAAAGAATGCGCTGAGCACGTCTGTCGTCAACGTGCTAGCTGGCGTCATTGCAGACGTCGAACGTGACGGCTCGATTCGCGCTTTGCTGCTGCGCGGCGAGGGCCGGATGTTCAGTTGCGGCGGCGACATCGACGAAATGGCGGCAGCAGGCGAAGCGTTGTCTACCTTGGTCGATGACGAATTGAGGGTGGTCGAACGCATGATTCCTCAATTCGCCAGCCTGCCATTCCCGGTGGTCTGCGCCGTACAAGGCGCGGTCGCTGGAGGCGGCCTCGGACTAGCATTGGCCTCTGACTACCTGATTGCCGCAAGTGGGACGAAATTCGTGGCGGCCCACACCGGCCTTGGATACGCGGGGGATTTCGGCATCAGCTGGCTCCTGCCGCGCGCAGTGGGCGGACGACGCGCACGCGACATGATCCTGACCAACCGCGTGGTCGGTTCGGATGAAGCCTTGGCCTGGGGATTGGTCGAGAAAGTAGTTCCGGGCGAGAGCCTGCTGGACGAAGCGCAGCGCATGACGGTGCAATTCTCGACCGGTCCTACGCATGGTTATGCGGGCGCCAAGCGCCTGCAACTTGCTGCCTTCGAGAGCGGTCTGGTGACCTCATTGAGGTTAGAGGCGGCCGAAATGAATCGGGCCTCGAAAACCACGGATTCGCTGGAAGCGGTCCACGCGTTCGTCGCAAAGCGAGTGCCTCAGTTTACCGGACGCTGAACGGTTGTAGACGCATCCAGTTGGTGGAGTTCAATTGCCGTTGGCGTCAGGTAATGGATAAACCCAACTGGCGTCGGATTTGCCAGGATACAGTGCCACCATGTATCTGTGCAGAAATCAGCATGCCGAGTCGTTGTTCGATGACCGGCTTCCACGGCACCAGGCTGAACCCCATACCGTCATCCAGCATCGCGTAGCGCCCGCTGGCCAGCATGAGGCTGCGGCGGTAGATACCCGCCACGCGCTGCCCCTCAGCTACCGGACGATGCTCCAAGCCCGTATCAGCGGCAATGTCCTTCGCGGCCTGCGCCACTTCCCGATTGCGCAACGCGCCCAGCAGATTGCGCGCCAGGATCACGCGCTGGCCGCGCCGCTCGGCCAGTCCCTGTTCGGCCAGGAAATCGGCGCGCTGCTGTAGCGCCTGCTTGGCCTCGCCGCCAAAGCCCAGGTCACCCAGACCGGAGCCGCCGCCGATCAACTGCTGATCCAGCCAGGTGGCACCGATCACGCGGGCCTGCCGCTCGATGGGCAGGTGCGATTTCAGCTCCACGGCCACGCCGCCCAGGCGCTGCGCGTCGTACTGGCGGCCACGCTCAGGCAAGTCACCGGGCACCTTCCATAGTCCCTCAGCGACGCGCTCCACGATGCCCGCTCGGCGCAGGGCTTCAAGGCGGCGGACATGGGCCGCAACCACTTCATGCGGGTCGCGGCCATCCTTGGCCTGGCCTTGTGCAATGGCCAAGTGATGGTCGGTGCGGTACAGCCCATTGGTCGCCAGCGCGGTGATGGTCTTGTCCGCTGCGCGCACCTCGGCGGAGCCTTTCACCTCGACCACTGCGCTCATGGGGTACTGCTCCAGTTCCGTCCTGGGCGGCAGCGCCACATAGTGGGCCTTGCCGTCGATGCCATCGACCACCAGATAGCCCCGGTCGTACAGTTCGTCGGCCAGTCCTTTGCCCGCCACGCGGCCGATGATGGAGTGTCCATCCTCGCCCGGTTGGAACACGGCCAGGTCACGCTGCTTGCCGCCCATCGCGCGCTGCATGGTGCGGATGATGTCGCCACGTTCTCCCATGGCCCGCAAGGTTTTCTCGGCATCGGCATGCACGGCCCAAGTGCCGGGCTGGGTCTGCGTGGCAAGCCCCATGCGTTGAAGCCGCTGCAAGCGCCCGACCAGCAGCAGACGCTGGCGTTGCAGTTTGGGTTCGTTGAAGCGCTCGACCTTCACCAGGCCGTCCACCGCCTCGCGCTGGAGGGTGCGATCCAGGCTCGTCCACCGCTCCTGTTCCACTTCGCGGGCTAGGGTGCGCTGGATCTCCAGCTCGGTGCGCGGCCCCAGCCATTCGGTGGCCAGTTCCATCGCCCGCTCGCGCATGCCGCGGGTGATGTACTCCTGCGAAATGATGAGATCCTTGCCAGTGTCGTCCTTGCCGCACAGCACGACATGGGTGTGCGGGTTGTCGGTATTCCAGTGATCGACCGCCACCCAATCCAGGCGGGTGCCCAGGTCGGCCTCCATGCGCTGCATCAGGTGCCGGGTGTAGGTGCGCAGGTCTTCGAGCTGCTCCGCATCCTCGGGCGAGACGATGAAGCGGAACTGGTGGCGGTCGCCCTTGCCACGCTCCTCGAAGGCGGCCGTGTCCGCCTCGTCGGTGATGGCGCCATAGGCACGGCCCTGTCCACCCTGGCGGTCCACGCCTTCGCGCTCGATGTAGCGCAGGTGCTGCACGGTGGAGCGGCCGCTGGCCTGCTGCAAATACACCAGCCGCACCTTGACCGTGGCCCGGCGAGAAAGCGCCGTCAACGACTGGCCCGTGAAGCGGGCTGCGACATGACCGCGCCCCAGGCGCGAACCGGGGGGCTTGCCGGTGGTCTTGCGCCCCCGGCCAGAGACGCCAGCGGCCTTGCTCGTCTGGCGCAGCACCTGGGCAATGAAGGTGTCGCCGCGCTGCCTGGGCTTGCTGGGCCGCACGCGAAAACGGTCATCGTCACCGGGATTTCCGCGCTGGCTCATGATGCAGTCCCCACCAAGCCCATCGCGCCCGAGCGCATGCGGCACACGGTATTCCCAATGCCCGCAAGGCCTTGGGGCTGCTGGCGGCACGAAGCCACCTTGTGGCGAGTGCCGCCCCCAACCCACGTGCAGACTGGCTTTGCGCGCGCCGTGGTGCCGCGCCCTTCAATCTTGCCTTCCGCCTTTGCCCCTCGCTGGCGCTCCGGGCAGCGGCGGCCCGGCGGCGCTGCTGCGTGAGCAGCCAGCGCGCCGGCGAACGCGGCGACGGCCATAGGCCGGGCGCGTTCGAGGCAAGACGCCTGCACATGGGAAGGCAGCGCGAAGTGCAGCGCGGATGCGCTGGCATTGCACGCGCGACGACATGCAGAAAGCCACTGGATCGGCACGCCCGATGGCACGATGAGATGCACGGCAACGTGCAGCGAATTGGCCGCCATCATGGGCGGGCCTCCAGCCAGACCGGACGCGCAACGCCGATCACGGCGGACGCGCGCACGGGCCCGAAATACCGGCTGTCGAATGACGCCGGGTTGGTGACGCTGAGCAGGAACAGCTCGCCGGGCCGCAGGCGGCGGCACTGCTGCCAGGATGGCAGCGGCCGGCCCCAGCGGTCGGCGGACAACACAGCGGCCGAAGGCACACCGTCGATGCGAACGCTGCCGCCAGTAATGCACACCTCCTGCGGTGCTATCGCGCCCACGCGCTTGAGCAGTGGAACGCGCGTCGGCAGGTAGCCGCGCTGCGCGGCCAGCGCGGCAGCGTCAGGCGGCAGCGTGGTCAGGACGATGCTGCCCACGGCCAATGGACGTGGCAGCGCGCCGGTGCGCAGGTCAAGCGGATCGACGCGATACCAGCCGACCGCCACGCTGTCGGACGGGTTGTAGGTCAGACGCGGCAACGGATGCACAAAGGACGCCCAGGCCAGCGCAGCGAGGCCGCAGGCGGACAGGCCCGCCAGCACGAGGCGAGCGCGCAGGCGTGAGCGAGGCCGCGTTGCCATCATCGTGGTCATGGCAATGCCCTCCCGGCCAGCCAGGCGGCGTGCCGCTCGGCGGTGTATTCGGGCAGCGGCAGGCGCGCAGCGAGCCGATTGCCCAGCGTGCGCCAGTACGCGGGCGAGACGGCAACGGGCGCGATGCCCAGCGCCTCGATGGCGTCGATGCGTTCCAGCACGGCGCGCACCTGGTTGTCGCCCTCGGCGTGCAGCAGCAGGCGCGCGCCTGGCTGCACGCCGGGGATGCGCTGCGCCGCATCCAGCGGCGTGCAAGCCTGCATCACCATGAGCTGCCAACGCACAGTGCCGTAGTCGTTGGCCTGCCAGTGGATGCGGCACAACATGGCGCCCGGCTGGAACACCGCGCAGCGCCGCCAGCGGTCGAGCTGGTGTGTGCGCGCAGGCTCGCCGAAGCGCAGGTAGAGCTTGAAGCGCGGTTCGATGTAGGCCAGTGCCACGCGCGTCAGCGGCGCGCTGGCAGGCTGGCCGGAAGGTGCTGCGAGCGCAGCCGTGGCCGCGCTAGCGGCAGGCGAAGCGGATGCAGTCATGGTGCGTTCTCCCTACGTTGCTCTGGAAACTCCCGTTCCAGCAGGCCGCGCAGCAGGTCGGCCACGGTCACGCCTTGCGTGAAGGCCGACACCTTGATGCGCGCCCGCATCGCGGACGTGATGTCGAGAGTCAGGCGGGCGGTGTAGAGGTCGCCCTTGCCCAGCGCATCCGCGTCGCCCTGGCGAATCCACGCCTCGGCATGCGGATTCGCGGGCGGACGCGCGCCGATGCCGACGCGCTTGGCCGTGCGCTTGCTGTTCGGTGATGGCTTCTCTGTCATGACGGCCACCGCAGCAGTTCGTCTACCAGCGCAGTGATTTCACGCGCGGCCGCGCTGTCCGGCGCCGTCTCGCGTGTAAGCCGGCCAGCGGCCACGCTGTCGGCGAACACGATGCGTTGATGCACTTCCGAGCGCAGCGCAGGAAGCGGCTGGTCTGCGAGCGCCTGGCGTGCTTCGCGTCCGATCACGGTGGTGCTGACGCGCCGGTTGATGACGAAGGCCGCGCGCAGCGCAGGCCGGAACACCTGCGCCTCGCGGATCAGCGCCACCATCTCGGCGCTGGCCCACAGGTCGTAAGGGCTGGGCTGCACCGGGATCAGCACGCGCTCGGCCGCCAGCAGCGCGGAGCGCGCCAAGGCGGCGATGCGCGGCGGCCCGTCGATGACGACGTGATCGGCCCGCCTGGCGAGTTCTGGCGCCTCTTGGTGCAGCGTTTCGCGTGCGAGGCCCACGGCGCCGAACAGCCGTGGCAAGCCTTGCTGGCTTCTGCGCTGCGTCCAGTCCAGCGATGAACTGCGGGTCGGCGTCCAGTAGCACGACGTGCTGGCCGCGCATCGCCAGTTCGCCGGCGATGTGCGTGGCGAGCGTGGTCTTGCCCACGCCGCCTTTCTGGTTGAGCAGAGCGACGATCATGGCCTGGCCCTCCGCGTTGGAAAGCCCGGCTGTTGCCGCTGCGTTTGCGGCCGCGTGGTGGTTGTCCACCGCAGCGGCGTTTCCCTACTAAAAGTTAGAGAAATTAAGTTAGGGAAGTTAGAGGGCGAGGAAACCCAGCGCTGGCGCGGGTTTGCGGCCGATCTGCACGCCTGATAGCACGATAGTCCCACGCCTGATAGCACGATACCCCGCACGCCTGATAGCACGACACCATCCACAGGCTTTTCCGAAGTTATCCCCGTGCCGTATGCGGCACGGGCCGGAAGGTCAGCAGCTCCATGCCGTTGTCCGGCATTCGCTCGATGCCCAGGACGTAGCCGGGCAGCGACTGCCGCGCGACCAGCGCGCGCAGGTCGCAGGCGAAGTCGTAGGGCTTGGCGGTACTGCCCGATTTCTGGTGCAGGTAGCGAAAGTCGAACTGCCAGCCGTATTCCTGCTTGCCGCCGTGCTTGCGCACCAGCCGGTACAGCCAGCGCTCGATGCCGCCCGTGAGCCGGAAATACGCCGGGTCGATGGTCAGCACCAGGGCGGCGTCGAGCACGCCGGCATAGAACCAGTCCGGCAGGATCAGCTCGATGCCCAGCGGCGTGCCGCTGGCATCGGCCAGTTCCTTCCATTCGTTGATCCACGAAAACCGATGCAAGCGTCGTCCGCTCGTCTCGCGGATGGACGTGGCCACCGTGGTTGATTGCAAGCGATCCAGCGCGGCTTTGAGGCGCTGGTAGTCGCGCAGCGACTTGCCGCGCCCGATGAAGCGCAGGATCTCGTAGGGCGTGGCGCGCATCAGCCGTGAGGGCCGCAGGCCCGCGTCCTTCGCCTCCACGATCTGCGAGGCCGCCCATATCAGCACGTCCGAATCCCAGATCGTGGCGATGCCGTGTTCCTGCGTGCCCTCCACGCGGATCGTCACGTTGCCTGCACGGAAGTCGATGGGCTTGACCCGCTTGGACTTGCCGAGCGAGAAGAACGGATAGGCCATCAAGTCCTGGCTGTCGCGCGGCGCCATGTCGCCCGGCAAGGCGCGGAACAGGTCGAGCTGTTCGCGTTCTTGCAACGGCCGCTGCCGCATGGGCAGCGCAGTGCTGGACATGGCGATGGCCTGCCGCGCGCCGCCGATCAGCGCGCACGACTGTCGGCCGAGTGGTGCTCGGCGTATTCGGGATCGGAGGTCGTCTCGAAGCTGCGGTCGGCCGCCCAGGCATCGAGGTCGGCCACGGCGTACATGACGCGCCGGCCGAACTTGCGAAACTTGGGGCCGCCGCCGATCACGCGCTGCTTCTCCAGCGTGCGCGGCGACAGGCGCAGGTAGTCGGCGGCTTCGTCGTTGGTGAGATAGCGCTGCGGCTGCGCAGCGGGAGTCGAGACAGTAGCGGCAGGCCGCAAGGGAGCAGGACGCATGGTGAACACCTCCATAGCTTTCAAAGCTCCGGCCACACAGCGCAACCGGATGGAGGCAGTCTCAGAAAACGCGGCCCGCGTGCTCAGGGTCGTTTTGCGTCGCCTTCAAAACGACCCTTCTCAAGCGGTGAAAGCTGTGCTAAGCGGCGATAGCCGCCGCGCATCAACGCATCGCCGCGCCGCACCAGGCGGCGCACCTTGGAGCGCAGGCCGCCGTCGCTGTACCAATCGGCCACGGCGTCGGCACCGAACAGCCCTTCGCCGACCTCGCGCAAGGATGCGCCCGCCAGGGTCGCGTCGAGCGCCTGCAAGGTATGCAGCTCCAGCAGTGCAGCGGGTGGTGGCCTGGGCATGGCATGGGCCAGGGCGGCATCCAGCACGGGCACATGACCACAGGCAGGCGCGGCAGCGCCGCCGCGATGGGCATGTGCGACCGCCATGCCGTCTTCAAGGCTTGGAGCGAGCGCGAAGCGCGCGCAATGGCCGGGGCTGCGCGCGATCAGCGTCAGTCCCTTGCCGTCGTGCAGCAGTTGCTTGTGTCCGGGTATGCGCCAGAACGCGAAGACGGCCGCATCCGGCGGTGGATCGGCATCGGGATGGAGCTGCACCACGGCCGTATGGCCGGGCAGCCAGGCCGGATGCGCGTCGCGCGCATCCAGCGCCGGGTCTTCCAGCAGGCGCAAGCCCCAGCGATGCGCCGCCTGCTGTGCGGCCTGTGGCCGGCGATGGTGGCGCAGCCAGTCAAGCCGGTAGTCGGGATGCCTGCGCAGGTACTCCCAGGCCAGCGCCAGCGCATCCAGCCACAGGATGTAGAGGTAGGCGGCAGTGGGATACCAGTGCGCAACATGATGAGGCTGGATCATGGCGAAAGCTCCTGTCGAACCGCAGGAACGCCGCCACGGGCAGATCAAAACGGAGCTACCGCATCCAGATCAAAACCATCATTTGCATCAATTCAAAGCTGTAACATGCGGTGTCAAGACCGATTGGCTCCGGTGTATTGCGAATCCCGTCCGAATGCGACGGCCGCCTGACCTCAAAACGTCGCGCGGCATAAAACACCGTGCCCGAACCCGCATCAGAGATCGTGACTGATTCGGTCATGCCAGCACGGTTTTGGTGCAAGAGTGCGAATTCAGACCGGACAGGTCTGGAGTAAGACGGAAATAGTCTCAATACGCCTCGCTTGTCCGCAGGGCGAATCGCTCAATCGAGGACGGAACCGTTCTCCTGGGCCAGCCGCAGATATTCCGACAGCGGGCGTGCCGCCTGGAAATACCGATCACGCATCACGGGCTGCTTGCGCGGCCCGACGATGGACTCCAGATCGGACAGCTTCACGGTGCCCAGCTCAGGCATACCGATCCCCAGGTCGATCAGGCCGAAGGCCGTATCGGCATCAACGGGATCGAGCGCGGTCAGCAGCCAGATGGCGTGCGCGTCGGGGGTGAACAGCCGCACGACGGGTAACGGGTCGATGGCCTCGCCACCGGCACGGGCCCGGCCGTGGGCCAGCAACTGCCTGCGCTCGTCCTCGGTGATGAGTCGGTTCATGGGCGGCCCCTTCTTGGAACAAATCCGCCGAAACGTGAAAGCGTAAAGCCATCTCGGCGGATTTGGAGATATGCACGGATGCGGCTTTGCGCTTTTGTGGGAAGCCGCAAAAGCGGATTTCCGTAAAAACGTAGAACCACAAAAAAGGATCGAATCGTATGAATGAGTTAAAGATAACGTGGTTTTAATTGTGCTGCGAATTGACGCTTCTGTCTATGCAGAAGCGCACCGTCCAGCGCGGCCGACCGGCCGGCTCCACCACCCATGACGCCGAGTTGGCTCACGCCTTCGGCGCAGCGGTGCGTGCGCTGCGGATGGAGCGCGGCATCGCGCAGGAATCGCTGGCGCACCAGGCCGGGATCGAGCGTTCCCACATGGGCAAGATCGAGCGCGGCGAGCACATGCCCACGCTGGCGATCATCTTCAAGATCGCCGGCGCGCTCGAATGCAGCACGGCGGTGCTGATGAGCGAGGCTGAAAGCCAGCTCGCAGCAGCGGCCCAGCCGTAGGCGACGGCCCAGCCGATCCGGCGCCGCCGGTTCGGGGAGTTCAGGGGCGCCAAGCCACGCGCGGCGGGGATAGCCCGCAGGGCTTTCCCTGGAGGCAAGCGAAGCGCGCCGCGTCGCAGTCGCAGAGGGAGGTCAGTACCCAGCCACCCCAAATAGCTGGTGTGCCATTTTATGAGGGCCTACTACGTTGATTCCTATCCCCCTATCTCTATCGCTGTGATGCAAAAGTAGATCGACCGCCTCGTCAAGAACCTGTGTATCACCTTCTTCTTGCAAATGTGCTTGGTACCAGCGCATTGATAGACCCGCCACTATATCGGAGAGTTGAATTCCTGTGCTTTCTGGTGATGCCTTAAAAAACAAATCAGCCATTTGCTGAAAGTTATAGTCTGAATAAGGCAATTTGAATTGTGCGGGGTCTACCTTAGCGTTCTCAGCCTGGAATTTGGCTTCGGCGATGATTTCATCGAAGTGGGCTTGCTCATCATGGAAAATTCGACATCCCTCCAAACTCCCAGACAAGTAAAGATTCATTCTGGCATAAATGTTGGTGAAAGATGAGAAATTCGGAAGCAGCCAAATCTCTTGGTCGCGCTTGCCGATGTCCGGGAGAGGCAAGAACCGTCTATGGGCTTTGTCTCCCTCTTTCTCAATCATGATGCGGAAGTCATCTTTGCTTTCTTCCACCTGCGAGGCGATGCCCTGCGCAACTTCATGGGAATGTTGGCTTACACAATCTTTGAGAAGATCGAAGTAGGTGCCAATCTTTTCATTTGATGGATTGTTCATGCATTGAACGAACTCATAAACCACATCGCTGGGAACTCGGTAATAAATGTAATCGGCAAAGATGTTTTTCATCCAAACGGTATCTTGTGATTCTGGAGTATTGAAATACGGAGGCCAGATGAAGCCGTTGGTAATGCTTACAGCCAGTTGGTACTTTTTGTCTACAATCTCAATGAAGAATGGGAAGTCGCTCTTCACCAAGAGATTGATGGCATCAAGAGCGAAGTCAGGCTTGCGCCTCAGAATTTTGCTGAGTTTAAGTTCGTTGGCCTGAATTTTGTGCTTCTGCCTTAAGGCGGCAAGCTCTGCTACAAGGCTGCTCTCATTAGAAATTCCCACTGCTGCCAAACTGAAAACAGCTTGCCCACCGAAATCAAGCGCTGCGCTAGTTCGCGCAAGATCCCCGGTATTGCCACTCTCGTCTATGTAGAAATCCATATCTCCCCCATCACAACGGAAAATTACAAATGAATGCCAATAGACTTGCGCAGCTTACGTGCTGCGAGAAGTCTAATGGAGACGTAGAAAGAGCCAAACCTCCGAGGGAAGCCAAAGGAGGTAAATAAGTTCCACATGATGCCTGAGGGGGCCGATTTCTTTGGCCTGCCCAATCGCTTCTGGTCAACGCCACCGGTTCGGGGCATTCAGGGGCGTCGAGCTACGCCCGGCGGGGATAGCGTTCCGGGCTTTCCCCCAGAGGGCAAGCGAAGCGCGCAGTGCTGCAGGCGCGAAGGCGTGAGGGATTGGAGCCGGATGGCCGTGACGGCGAAGTCGGCACGGGGCGCAGCCCGCAAAGCCCGGCGGTGCGACGCACCGACACGCCCGGCCGTTCTTGCAGCCTCAGTCCCAACGCATACGGAAGCGACTCGATACGGCGCAGCCCAGGCGATGGTGCTGCCTCCATACAGTGCCGCGAAAGCAGCACTGCGCCCCGCCGCGTGGGCGGGGCGCGGCGGCGGTCACGCCGCCTGGAGCTTGCTGCGCGACCAGATCAGGTCGTGCGTGCCGTTTTCGCCTTCGATCAGGCGGGCATAGACCGTGGCCGGGAACGAAGGATCGTCGAGGGTCACGGAGATGTATTCCCGCCCGGCCTCGCTGATCTTCTTCCACGCCGCGCCGATGTCGTGGCCGGCCGCCTGCAGGCGGAAGTCCGGGGCCTTCTCGTTGTCCCCCTTATCGTTGGGCATCAGCTTGACCTTGACGTTGAGCGTCAGGGTGCGAAGCGTGCCGGTGAAGCCGTCTTTGTCTGCGGTGAAGGTGCCGATGTTGGCCATGATGATTTCTCCTATCGGTGGAACAAGGTTCGCGCCCATCGCGTCCTTGTTGTGATCCGGCCGGCGGGGGACGGGCTGGCTGCACCGCTGGCGGCCGCAACGTAGTGGAGGGCCGGGAGGCGAAAAGAATTTGTCCCGCGAGGAATGCGCCGAACGCAGTGACAAAGCAGGGGAAATTGTTTTCGCCGGACGGTTGCAGCCATGAAGCCCGAGGCGCAGCCGTGCCACCGCCAGGATTCACAACAACACAAGGACGCCTTGGGCCGAACCACCCCCCATCCGAAAGGAGACAGGGCCGACTCGGTATCCCCGCCCGAAGGCTGCACCGGCTCGCCCCTGACGCGGGCCAGGTCAACCACCCGACGACAGGCGAGAACGCACCCGCCGCACCGTGCGGCGCCGGTCTATAGGCGTGCTGTGGAAGCGCCATAGCGATGCCGGGCGGGTTGTCTGTGAACCGTCCTTCGTGACGTGATGGGCAGGAACCGCCAGCGTTGAGGACGGCACGTATCCGCACAACCTGCCGCAGCAAGCTCCAGCGCGTTCGCCAGCGGCCCGGCCATCCGGCGCAGCCGGTTCGGCGGCATCGAGGGGCGCCAAGCTGCGCGCGGCGGGGATAGCCCGCAGGGCTTCCCCTGGAGGCAAGCGCAGCGCCACAGGCGCGGAGGCGTAAGGGATTGGAGCCGAATGGCCGTGACGGCAAAGGCGGCACGGGGCGCAGTCTGAAAGCACGGCGGCGCTTTGCGCCGTCACGCTCAAAAGTCTAAATGCACAACGAGGAGTTCATTCGGGGAAATGGCAGGTAATATTTACCCCCATTTTTGAATGGATTTCATTTGCCGATAACTACAGATTCGCCAATGAAATGGGATAACCCTGGGCCGCCATTTCCTTTGCCAGAAGCGGCCCTGCATCTTTTTGCAGATTGTCCTTGAACGGGATATAGAGCAACCCTTGGATGTCGGATGGGCGCTCCATATTGTCTTGTTGCTTCATGAGAATGGCAACGTTCTTGCGGCCGAGCAGCGTGAGCATCATGCCCAATTCCATCACAACGTTTTGGCGCGCACGGAACGCCTTTTCGTCTTCGTGACCAGCACGGTAGCCCTCGTCATCAGGCGTGGCCAGCACCACAGCAAAATTTACCTCTGCCGTGTACTTTTCCAATTTCTCGATGATGGTCTGCCCTTCCGAAGGAAGTTGATCCAAGATCAACGGCTCAAGCCTCCAGCGGCGCAGCATCGCTTCAAGCTCGGTTCGAGCAGCATTATCGTGTCCATAAACCACGAACACCTTGCTGAGCATTGGCTTAGCAGCGGCACCATTCTGTGGAGCTGCTGCCGCAGCCTGCGCAGGTTGTACGCCAAGGCAAGCCTTTACTGCCTCTTGGTTTTTGCCCTGAACATTGAAATTACCGGTGTGGTAGCTATTGACGATTGCACCATTTTGCAAACGAAGCTGTGTGCCAGTGCCGTTCGCAAGTGCTGTCTCATTCGCAATCTGAAGATTACCGGCCTGTAGGCAAGCTTTAATTTCGTCGAGAGTCATCGCCATTCCTTCTAAGCTCCCCAAATCGCTTTTTTCGCAGCTTCGCTGAGTACATCAACAACAATGTCGCGCACACCAGATGCAACCGAAGTGCCAACCTTCGTCATCACCTTCTTGAATCGAAGGGATGCAACTTGAGTTTTGGGACTGTCTTTGGTCAATTCCGTCAAATCAGTACGGAACTGCTGGACTTCTTCTGGCGACAGCTCTGCGCCTGCTTCCACTAGCTCAACAGCGCCAGCAATCTTGCGTTCAGTCCAAGGGAATCGGCCACCGCAGTTGTAGCAGAACGAGGGGGGCTCGTAATCACCCCCAAAGCCAAAAACGCCTTCAACGTAGTAATCGCCGCGAATGGATGCGCTGCACGAAGGACACTGCAGGATGGTCGCTTCGCCGCACTTAGAGCAGAACGCCTCTCGAAGCTCGGGATTCTGATCAGCGGCTGTTGTTGCGACATGCCCATTAGGGCAAACTTGTGCGACCCGATATGTCCCCATTGCGCTCCCTTGTTGATTTATGCCGATAGATACGACGTTGGTCAATTCAAGGCATTTTAAAGCAGCAGCGTGAAAATTGAAGGCGTGGACGTCACCGGGCGCGGCCACTGCCGCGCCCGGATTTTGCGTCCACCGCGCCCAGGACGGAACGGCCTGGGCGCGGTGCTGATCGCGGTTATTCCTTCGTCTCGATGATCCACCACACGGCACGCGGCAAGGCGCGGCCTGTGATGGGGTGAATGTCGGTGAGGTCGGCGCGGGCCGCCCAGCCCAGGGGCGGGCGATAGCCGCGCACGTCGCCATCGCCGTGCCAGCGGCGGGCGCGCACCGTGCCGGGGGCGTAGATTGCAGCCATGCGCGGGCGGCGGGTGGTGGTGCGGGTCATAGGCGGTTCTCCTTCCAGCGAAGCGCCCCAGTCAAGGCCGGGGCGCTTCCTTCGGCGCGGGTCAAGCGGCCAGCGCCTCGGCGGGTTCATCCGCCATTGCTTCGGCATCCGCCGGTGCGTCCCGCTGCGGGCCTTCCTCCTGCGCGGCATCTTGTGGGCCTGCGATCTTGAAGATCGCAGGCATCCACCCCGTGCCATCCGCCAGCCGTTCGGCTTCGCTGGCAATGTCGGCCTTCTTCAATTTCGCCAGCCGGGAAACCTGCTCGGGCGCGTACTCGCCCACGGCTTGCAGAATCGCGGCCTTCGGCACATGCCGGAAATAACCGTCATTGGTGGGCTGCCACCATGCGGCCATGTCCAACCCCACGGCCTGCGCGAGTTCTGCGCCCGGTTGCTGCGGCGTGGCGCGGGGCGTCACCACATCCACCGTGGAAGCCACGCACACGGCCAGCAGTCGCACCAGTTCGTCTTGCGGCTTCGCCAGCAGCGCGGCGAACAGTTCGGCGCTGTCCTGCGGCAAGGCTTCGTCCGCCACCTGTTGCAGTTCGCGCAGCGCCACGACGGCGGGCGATTCCGGCCAGTCCGGGGCCATGCCTTCCAGCCGGTCTTGCACTTTCAGGCTCACGCCCAGGGGGAAGTCGTGGCCGTAGTAACGTTCCTGCAAGACGGTCTGCACCATGCCATGCACCACAGCAGCCAGTGCGGCTTGCGGATGCCGGGCGACTTCGATTTGCAGCGCGGCGGTGCGGTGGGCGCTCAAGCGTTGCGCCAACCGGTCGGACATGGCGGCGGTCTTGGGTGCGTCGTCGGCTTCCTCGTCTTCGTCGCTCCCGGCTTCGCCTTCGCTGTCGAAACCTTGGCGCAGCCGTTCCAACGTCCGTAGCGCCTTCGCCTCGGCCTCGCGCATCAGGCCGCGATGAATCACGGCCTCGCCGTTGCGGTCGATGGTGATGATGGCACCGGCTGCGGCCTTCACGTTCGGGCCGTAGCCTTGCAAGCCATCTTCCAGCGCCTGCAACTGCTCGCCCAGGGCTTCGCCTTCCTCCTGCAAGGCGTCGGCCTTATCCTCGTCGTCGGCATCCATCGCCGCATCCACGGCTTCGCCGATGGCTTGCATCTTCTCTTGCAGCTTTTCGATGCGCTGCGCTTCGCGCTTGTTCGGCTCGCGCCGTTCCCTCGGCGCACGCTGGAAGGCGTGCAGGTCGGCATGGGTGACGCCCGGCGTGGCATCCACCCAAGCCCAGCCCTCGGCGCGAACCGTGGCGGCGATGCCCGCCAGCCGGTCTTGCGCCAGCCGTTCCAGCAGCGCGGCGTCGGTCAGATACACGCCCGCGTCCCCCTCCGCGAACAGGTCACGGCGCACGCCGCCGCCTGCGGCCTCGTAGGTGTCCAGCCCGACGAAACGCACCAGTGGATGCCGGTAGGCGTCGATTTCGCGCTCGGTGAGACGGTCGCGCAGCGCGGACGGCTGGCGCTGCCATGTCGGTGCATCGTAGAAGGCGTTTTCCTGCGCGGCGTGGTCGTCAGTGATGGACAAGGCCATCAACTGATCGAGCGTGACGGCATCGGCGCGATAGTCGCCCATCAGGCGCGGCGAGACGTTCGCCAGCTTCAAGCGGCGCTGCACCACCAGCGGCGTGACGGAGAAATCCGCCGCAATGTCCTCAATTGGTCGGCCTTCTGCCACCAGCGCCGCGAAAGCCTCGAACTGGTCTGCGGGGTGCATCGCCTCGCGCTGCACGTTCTCGGTGAGGCTGGCGGTGCGGGCCGTGCCATCGGCCACTTGCAGGCAAGGCACCTCCCATTCCTTGCTGATGCGGTGCTTTTTCGCCAGCAGCTTCAACGCTGCGAGGCGACGGCCACCGGCCACGACTTCGTAATGCTCGCTACCTTCTCCATGTCGGGCGGATGCAATCACGATCAGGTTTTGCAGCAGACCCACGCGCTGGATGCTTGCGGCCAGTTCGGGGATGGACATGCGCGGGGTCTTGCGCACGTTGCGGCCCGTAGGGCGCGACACCAGCCGCGACAGCGGAACCAGAATCAGGTTCTTGGTCGGGTCGGCGGCTTCCAGCGCGGGGGCTTGGATGGCGCGGGCTTCGGTAGTGGTAACGGCGTTCATGGTGTATCTCCAATCGAATGAAACAAGGAATGGAGGGGAAACCGCCCCTCCTACGGGGGACGGGTCAGGCTTTCAACTGGCGCAGGCCATCGGCCAGCATCCACAAAGCGCGATTGAGGCGCACATCGGAATCAATGCCCTGTATCGGGCGGGTCTGCTGGCGGCGTCCGTTGGCGCTGCGGCCATGCAATCCGCCTTTGGTCAGGTTTTCTTGGGTGCGGTTGAACACGCTCCACAGATCGGGGCGGCGATCTTCAAACCGGCGCGGCATCAGAATCTGGCTTTCGGTGATGGGCGCAGGCTTGTTCGGGTCGTCGTACTTGAGCGTCAACGCGGCGCGGGCGAACACTTCGGCCTCGCCGTCGTCAAGCGTGATGGCGCGCATGGCATCGCGGGAATCGCGCACACGGTCGAAACCGCGCAGCACCTCGAAAGCGCCTTCGATGACTTGGCCCGCCACGTCGCCTTTGTGGGGGACGCGCACGTCCGCCACGGTGTCGCCGCACACAAGGCCATTGCTGCAAACAAATCGGAACTGGCCTGCCAGCATCTGGTAGCTGCTCGTGCCGTCGTGCGAGTTCAGCAGGATGATTTCATTGGCCTCCGTGCCGTTGATCTGGCTGGTATGGCGCAGGCGCAGCATGTGTTTCGTGTGCTCGCGCTTGCCTTCATCGCGCACGCGGGTTTGCGTCACCATGAAAGGCTGAAACCCTTCCTTGCGAAGCTCGGTCAGAACCGCCGCCGTGGGGATATAGGCGTATCGCTGCGAACGGCTCTCGTGCGGGGCATCCGCGAAGATGGACGGCGCTACCCGGTGAATCTGGTCATCGGACAGCGGGGTGTCGCTGCGCAGTGCGGGGGAATGGGAAGCGAAACGGTTTGCAAGCATGTCGTTCTCCTGACTTGGCTGTTGAAGAAAGCGCACACCGGATTCCTAGATTCAGAGCCCAGCCTTTCGGCTGTTCGGTGCGGTCGGCACGAGGAACCCGGTTGGCCCTGTTGCCACCGTCTTTCCTGAGTTCATCGCCCGCGACGGTCAGGAGCGCGCGGACGGGGGCCGTCAAGGAGACAAGCGCAGGGTTGGTGCGGCCCGCAGGCGCAGCCGAGGACACGGCCCTGCGCGCCTTGACGGCACACGGGCGCGGGCTACAGTCGCGGACAAGGTGATGAAGTCAGGGGAGACGGCTGGACATGGCAACGGCCCTCCCACACGCCGACCGCACGGCAAGCGAAGCGCGCAGGCCCGAAGCTGGAAGCCGGGCCGGAGGCGTCAGCGATGCGAAAGGCTGGCAAAGCCAGTCCCGCCAGGGATGAGCGACTAGCGAACCTGGAGCAGCGCGATCCGCGAAGCGGAGACGCAAAAGAACTCTTCGTTTATTATTTGTTTTGCAAGCAAATGTTGCTAAAGCAAGAACACGGGGGCTAAAAGTGATCGTCTGCATTAACCGTCTCAAGCAGTTCGGCATCTTCAGCGACTTCAATGGAACGAAGATCCAGAAGTTCGGCCGGTACAACCTTGTCTATGGCTGGAACGGAACAGGCAAGTCAACCCTATCGAATCTATTCTCTTGCTTTGAGCTTCGCTCGATGGTTCCTCGCTTCAGTGCGGGCCAGTTTTCAGTCGTTTTGGAGGACGGCTCCACGATCACGGAAACCACACTCCCTTCATCCCAATTAAATATCCATGTCTTCAATCAACGCTTTGTGCATGAGAACATTGATTGGGACAAATCCGTAAAAAGCATCCTTCTCATTGCGAAAGAGAAGATTGACGACTTGCAGAAACTGGAGAAGCTAAAAGGCGAGCTTCAATCGAAAAAGAAAGCTCACGACGAAAAGCAAAGTGACATCAAGAAGCAGCGTGAAGCATTGGATAAATTTCTGACCAATGCTGCCAAGAAAATGAAGCTAGGACTTCAGGCGATTGATACGAGCGATAGCTACTACTTGAATTATGATCGCCGAAAGCTCTCTAATTTCATTCAGAGTAATGGCGATGCCATTATTAAGCCTGACTCGGTTCTTCCAGATGAAAAGGTCATCGACCTTACGAATGCCGCCAAGCCAGATCAGCTTCCAAGCATCACTTTCGCCTCAACGGCCATTGAGCCGGACTACTTTAAGAAGGCGGCAGGTCGCATCAGAGACTTGATTGGAACTACAGCAGTCAATCAAGCTATCCAGCGGCTGACTGATAATCCGGACATTCGTGACTGGGTTCAAACAGGCTTGGAAATTCATAAGAACCATGATTCGCAATCCTGCGAGTTCTGCGGCTCTCCATTCACCCAGCTTCGTGCCGAGGCACTTGCCGCTCACTTCAGCAAAGAGTTCACGGATTTTCAAAGCCGGCTTCAGAGCGCCGCGACTTGGATTGAATCTCAAGGTGCTCCAGCCAATCAGTTGCCCGCAGCGACGGAGTTTTATAAAGAGCTATCGGCTGACGCAGATAAGCTCCAGAAAGAATACACATCTGCTGCTGAGAAGATCAACCAGCAAATAGACGGATGGCGGCAAGCTCTGAAAGCCAAAATTACAGACCCCGCAAAGACAGACATTCAGATTTCGGATGTGGTTGAAGAGGATGTCACGAATTTCAATGAGATCCTAAAGTCGATCGTTGCGCTCGTCGGAAAGCACAACAATAAGACTTCAAACTTCAAATCTGAGACATCCAAAAGCAAGGTGGCACTGGAACTTCACTTTGCTGCGGCTGAGGTGCAAGAATTTGACTATGCTGGAAGTGAGAAGAAATGCAATGACCTTGAGGCTGAAGCAAAGAATGACTACAAGGAAATTGAAAAACTTGGTCAAGAGGTCGGAGCAATAGAGGCGCTGCTCTCAAATGAGACGGTTGGGGCGAAGGAGTTCAATGACATCCTGCATCGTTTCATCGGTCGCTCTGAGCTTTGCCTGAGCTTTAATCAAAAGAAAAAAGGCTATGAGATCATCAGAAACGGAGTGGGTGAGCATGATGGGAATTTGAGCGAAGGTGAGAAGACTGCGATTGCATTCGTCTACTTCATCACGAAGCTCAAAGAAAACGGAAACAACATCAAGGACACGATTGTGGTTGTTGATGATCCCGTCTCAAGCTTTGACTCAAATCACTTGTTTCATGCCTATTCGTTCCTGAGAACTCAATGCACTGAAGCCAAGCAACTTTTTGTGCTGACTCATAATTTCACCTACTTCAAGCTAGTGAGAGACTGGTTCACTGGAACGAACAGGAACAGGATTGCCAAAGGAAAAGCTGAGAATTGTTTCTTCTATCGACTGGATGCGCCTCCTGGTTCACCCCGCCATTCGCTGCTTGTTGATGCCGATGATTCTCTGAAAAATTACGGTTCTGAGTATCACTACATCTTCAAAAAGCTCTATGAATACAGGGCGCATACGATCCTTAATAGAGATGAAGCCTTTTTGACTGCGAACCTCGCTCGCAAGCTCATTGAATCGTTCTTTACCTTCAAATATCCCAGGCGGAGAAGCGACATCAGTCAACTGATGGATGTTGGTCTGAAAGACTGCGCCATCACAACGCCGGAACTCAAGGAAAAAATATATCGCTTTATCAACAAATACTCGCATAGCGATGTAATTGAAATAACCGAGGAATCGGCAGAAAACTTGGCTGGCGAAAGCCATAGCGTCATCGGACACATCTTTCAGTGGTTTGAAGAAGTGGACAAGAAGCATTACGACGAAATGATTCAGGTTGTGACTTCTTGAGCATTAACTTCAGAACGAAGGCACGGACAGGCAAGGGCCGCGCGCAGGCCCTGCCAGCAGGCGCAGCAAAAAGGGGCCGAAGCCCCTTGAGCTAGATCAGCCCACGCTCGGCGAACGATGCCGTTGCGTTGCCGGCGACGATGACGTGATCGAGTACGCGCACGTCCACAAGCCCCAGCGCTTCCCTGAGCCGCTGGGTCAGCGCTTGGTCTGCCGCACTCGGCTCGGGATTACCGCTCGGATGATTGTGCGAAACGATGACCGCGGCCGCGTTGTGCCGCAGGGCTGCCTTGACCACCTCGCGCGGATGCACTTCGGCCGAGTCGATGGTGCCCTGGAACATCTCGGCATACTCGATCAGGCGATGCCGTGTATCGAGGAACAGCACGGCGAACACTTCATGCTCGAAGCCACCCAACTTGGTGCACAGGTACTCCTTGACCGCCGCCGGCGAAGTGAACGATGCACCGCGCTGCATCTTGTGCTCGATGGCCTGGCGCGCAGCGTCCAGAATCTGGTCGGCCGTCGCCGGCTGGTAGTGACCCTTCGCATCGCGCACCATCAGCGAGGCATCGAACGAGGAAAAGGAAAATTGCGACATGAGCGTGCTCCGGTTGCACGGGCGGAATTGCCCGGAACCGTCGCCAGCACGGCGCAGCGCAAGCAGTCAGGGGTCGCAGACGGCCGCCAGGACGCAAGCGCGCATGGCGCGCGCTGCCCTTGACGGCGAGAACGCCGTGATACGGTGATGGGAACAGCAAGACCGCCCACACCCGCCCACTGCACACACCTTGCTTTTGGGGCAAGCGGAGCGCGTAGGCCCGGATCAACGAGCAGGGCCGGAGGCGTCAGTGATGGAAGCCCGGCAGGGGCGAGACTCGCGCAGCGAGGCTTGATGCGCAGCACGAGAGCGCGACGGCGGCACGCCGGGACGCCCGAATGCCTGGGGCAGAACTACTCGGCATCCGTCTTGCGCTGCTCGATCTGCAAACGTGCCCTCTCGGTCGCCTGCTGCAACCGCTCACCCAACACCGCACGCGGCGGCAAGCTCGTCAGGTACTCGGCCACATGGATGCCCGACTTGTCCAACTCCAGCAACTCGATCTGTTCGCGCTTCTTGCCGGTGCAAAGGATGATCCCCAGCGGCGAGGCTTCCTCCGGCTCGCGCTCATGCTTGTCCAGCCAGCGCAGATAAAGCTCCATCTGCCCTTTGTACGCGGCCTTGAACTCGCCGACCTTCAACTCCACCGCCACCAGGCGCCGCAGCTTGCGGTTGTAGAAAAGCAGGTCGAGGTGGAAATCCTCGTCGTCGATCTGGATGCGCTTCTGCCGGGCAACGAAAGAGAAACCCGCGCCCAGCTCCAGCAGGAACGACTCCATTTCACGGATGATCGCGGCCTCCAAATCGCCTTCCTGCCAGGTGTCCCGCAGCCCGAGGAAGTCGAGGATGTAGGGATCGCGCATGACCAGGGCGGGCGACATGCGCTGCGCGTCGCGCATCGTCGCCAGCTCCTGCGCAATGGTTTCGTCCGGCTTTTGGGACAGCGCGGTGCGCTCGTAGAGCATCGAGTCGATGCGCTCGCGCAGCGTCCGCACGCTCCAGCGGCCGGCACTCGCCATCTGCGCGTAGTAGTCCCGCTGGAGCGGGTCTTTGAGCGGCAGTAGGGCCAGAAAATGTGACCAGCTCAATTGTCGTGACAGCGTCACGACAATTGGCTCGTCCGAGTAGGTGGCGGCGAACTGCACCATCCGGCGCAGATTCTTGTCCGCGAAGCTGCGCCCGTAGTCGCGTACCAACTGCTCGGCCAAGGTTGGCAGGATTTCCTCGCCGTACCCGGCCCGCTGACCGGCCAGCACTTCCGTATGGATACGCTGGCCGATGCGCCAGAACAGCAGGGTCAGCTCGGCATTGACGGCCGAGGCAGCGCGCTTGTGCGCCGCCTCGATCAGCGCCCGAATATCGCCCAGCAGCGCCGACGGCGCTGCGGATGACGCCACGGATACTTTGCGCCGGTTCATGTCGTCACCTTCACGGGGCGCTGCGCCCCGGTGATTGTCTTGCGCCGGTTCGCCACCAGTTCGGCCGCCTTGCGCACCGGGTCATCCTCGGTGTGGACGTAGCGCATGAACATCGCGACGGTCTTGTGCGCCGTCAGCGCCATGCCGACCTTGACCGGGATGCCCGAGTTGGCAATGTCGGTAGCCGAACGATGCCGGATGCCGTGCGTACCGACGTGGGCCGCTCCAGCAGCCTTGAGCGCACGGCACCAGCCGTTGTAATACTCGCCCGTGGTCAAGTGCTGGCCCTCATGGTTTGGGGACGGCAGCACATGGGGAATGCCGTCCTGCCTCGGCGCGGTCGAAAGCAGTCGGTAGGCTTCCTCACTCATGGGCTTGGACATGCCGCCGGTCTTGCTGTCAGGCCAAACCACGCGCCGGTTCTCGAAGTCCACCCAATCCCATTGGAGCGTGACGATTTCGCCACGGCGGGCAGCGAACTCGAATTGCAAGCGGATCGCCAGGGGAATGACGTAAGGCTCCAGCCCTTCCGCCTCCAGCTTGCCCAGATGGCGGAAGATCCGCGCCATGTCCTCGTCGCTGATGAGGTGCGTGGCCTTCCCGTTGGGGTACATCGGGACGTGGCGGCACGGGTTGGTTCCATCCGTCCGGTAGCCCCACACCTCGGCCAGATTGAACATCCTGCGCATCACGCTGAAAGCGTTGTTGGCCTCGGCCGGCTTGTGGGCCATCTTCTTCATCACCGTGGCCACGTCGGGCCGCTTCACGTCCTGCACCTTCATCCGGCCCAGCATCGGAACGATGCAGCGGTCTATGACAGCCTGATAGCCGCGTTGCGTGCTGGGCTTGTTGCGCAGCTTGGAGTAGTCCTCCATGAACTTGCCGCACAGTTCCGCGACCGTAGGCGCGGCACGGGCGGCGGCCTTGGCCGCCCCAGGATCACCGCCCTTGCGCACCTCGGCCAGCCACTCCTGGGCCAAGGCGCGGGCCTGCTCGACGGTCAGTTCCCCATACAGGCCCAAGGCGGGCTTGCGCCGCTCTCCGGCATTCGTGCGGTATTGCAGCATGAACACCTTGCGGCCCGCCGGGGTGATCTTGCAGAGGAAGCCGGGCACCATCGTGTCCCGGAGTTCGACAGCCTGCGCCTGGGGTTGTGCCGCATCGACGGCGGACTTGGTGAGCTTGAGTTTTGCCATGATGACTCCTCGGAACGACCCGGTTTCCAAGAGCCACATGGGAGCCATGCGAGCACAAGCCGGGTCAGGTTTCAGAAAGCACCGGCATATGTTGAACTCGCCTAAGTCATTGATAAACCTGCTGCATCTGGCTTGGGCGTAGTCCGGCGTAATGTCGGGCTGGAGTCATCGTGAAATAAAAAAGCCCCGGACTTCGTGGAAGTCCGGGGCTTTTTATATGAACTGGCCGAGCCTTACTGGCAGGCGAGACATTCGTCGTAGTCGGTCGTCTCGCCGATCTCGAACTTGGGCGCTTCGGCGGTGTTGTCCGCCTCGACGCCGCCCGAGCCTGCGAAACCGGCGCGCTGCACCGACTTGGAGCGCAGGTAGTAGAGCGACTTGATGCCCTTTTCCCACGCCTGGTAGTGGAGCATCAGGAGGTCCCACTTGTCGACGTCGGCCGGGATGAACAGGTTCAGCGACTGGGCCTGGTCGATGTAGGGGGTACGGTCCCCTGCGAATTCGAGCAGCCAGCGCTGGTCGATCTCGAAGCTGGTCTTGAACACTGCCTTTTCCTCCGGCGAGAGGAAATCGAGGTGCTGGACCGAGCCGCCGTGCTCGAGGATCGAGTTCCACACGTTGGTGGAGTCCTTCGACTTCTCGGCGAGCAGCTTCTTGAGGTACGGGTTCTCCACCACGAACGAGCCCGAGAGCGTCTTGTGGGTGTAGATGTTGGCCGGGATCGGCTCGATGCAGGCCGAGGTGCCACCGCAGATGATCGAGATCGACGCGGTCGGCGCGATCGCCATCTTGCAGCTGAAACGCTCCATCACGCCCTGGTCGGCCGCGTCGGGGCACGGGCCACGCTCGTGCGCCAGCATCATCGAGGCCTCGTTGGCCTTCTGGTTGACGTACTGGAACATCTGGAGGTTGAGGGCCTTGGCCATCGCGCTTTCAAAGGCGATGTTCTTCTTCTGCAGGTAGGAGTGGAAGCCCATGACGCCCATGCCCACCGAACGCTCACGCGCGGCCGAGTACTTGGCGCGCGCCATCTCGTCGGGCGCGCGGTCGATGAAGTCCTGGAGGACATTGTCGAGGAAGCGCAGCACGTCTTCGACGAAACGCTTTTCGCCCTTCCACTCTTCCCAGGTTTCGAGGTTGAGCGAGGAGAGGCAGCACACCGCGGTGCGGTCTTCGCCCAGGTGATCGCGGCCCGTGGGCAGCGTGATTTCCGAGCACAGGTTCGAGGTCGAGACCTTGAGGCCGAGATCGCGGTGATGCTTGGGCATCATGCGGTTCACGGTGTCGGAGAAGACGAGGTAGGGCTCGCCGGTGCGCAGGCGCACTTCGACCAGCTTCTGGAACAGCGCGCGGGCGTTGACGGTGCTGCGCACCGCGCCGTCCTTCGGGCTCTTCAGGTCGAAGTCGGCGCCGTCGCGCACAGCTTCCATGAACTCGTCCGAGAGCAGCACGCCGTGGTGCAGGTTCAGCGCCTTGCGGTTGAAGTCACCCGTGGTGGTGCGGATCTCGAGGAATTCCTCGATCTCGGGGTGCGAGACGTCGATGTAGCACGCCGCCGAACCACGGCGCAGCGAGCCCTGCGAGATCGCCAGGGTCAGCGAATCCATCACGCGCACGAAGGGGATGATGCCGCTGGTCTTGCCGTTGAGGCCGACCGGCTCACCGATGCCGCGCACGTTGCCCCAGTAAGTGCCGATGCCGCCGCCGCGCGAGGCCAGCCAGACGTTCTCGTTCCAGGTGTTGACGATGCCTTCGAGGCTGTCTTCGACCGAGTTCAGGTAGCACGAGATAGGCAGGCCGCGGCCAGTGCCGCCGTTCGAGAGAACGGGGGTGGCGGGCATGAACCAGAGCTTGGAGATGTAGTCGTAGAGACGCTGGGCGTGCTCGGCATCGTCGGCGTAGGCATCGGCCACGCGCGCGAAGAGGTCCTGGTACTTCTCACCGGGGAGGAGGTAGCGATCCTCCAGCGTTTCCTTGCCGAACGCGGTCAACTTGTCGTTACGGCTGTCGTCCGTGACGATGGTGAAGCGACGCGGGTTGATCGACTTGGAGTCGTATTCCTTCGCCGAGTTTGCCTGGGCCGCTGCGGCCACCGAGGCCGCGGCTGCAGCAACGAGGTCCGCGCTGGCCGTATCCGCCTTGTCCATTCCGATTGCCGGGCCTGCGCCCGTCTCCTTGTTCGAGTTTACCGACGGGCTGGCAACGGTTTCTTCCGTAGCGTCCGCGCTGTCGATGCGACTGTCACTTCCGTTCCTGAAATCCACTCGTTCGCCCCATTGGTTGCCGCGCCACCTGCCAAGGCAGGCAAGCGCGTAGTGTTCCGCGCAGGGTCAAGGCGCACCGCAGCGCGGCCGCCGGGGAAATCCCAGACTACCACGTTCAGCACGAAAAGGAGACCTTTGCCCCTGCTCTCGACCCTGTGGTGCCTCGCAGAGTCGCCCAAACCTGCCCCGAAATCGCTTCCGGGGGCGACGCGGGACATTCCCGCGCTGCATCAAGGTTTAGAGGTTCGACCGCCGAAGCGCCACAACCCATAGTGCCGTTTCTTTGCATCGGCGCAAGAGGGGGGAGACACGCAAGCCGCGAGGCCCGAAGCCGCGCTGGACAATTGCCCAGCCACCGCGACGCGTGGGAAGTCCTGAACCCTCCTCGAACGCAAGCGAAATCTGGAGCCGTCCGGGCCATTATTTTTCCACAAAATTTGCCGACGAAACGAATCGGGAATACGACGAACTGAGGCCCGCATCTCAAACGTCAAGACACAAAAAGCACAAACTGTGCCCCACGC
Source organism: Novosphingobium sp. MBES04 (assembly GCF_000813185.1). Taxonomy (NCBI): domain Bacteria; kingdom Pseudomonadati; phylum Pseudomonadota; class Alphaproteobacteria; order Sphingomonadales; family Sphingomonadaceae; genus Novosphingobium; species Novosphingobium sp. MBES04. The sequence goes on from NZ_DF850488.1 coordinate 919,063, forward strand.
GCTCCCAGCGGAACACCATATGTTGATCTTCCTGCAGCCGCCATGCGTCTTTTCGCAGCGCCCTTCGTCGAGCGCCATCGGCGCTGCGCCGAGCCGCGCGTGCGCGTGGCCCGCTCCTGTGCAACCCCTGCGCCGATCAGGGCTTTAGTTCCTGCGCGCAAGGGGTACCTGCGCGCCACCGGGTTCTCGCAAGGAAGCAGGCATGTTCAATATCATCGGCGCCATCATCGGCGGTCTCATCATCGGCGCTCTGGCGCGCTGGATCTACCCGGGCGAGGTGCCCATGTCCTGGGTCGCGACAATCCTGCTGGGTATCGGCGGCTCGCTGGCCGCCGGCCTCATCACCTCGCGCGGGAGCCGCGACTTCAACCGCGCAGGCTGCCTCGCCTCCATCCTGGGCGCGATGGCGCTGATCTTCATCGGGCGCGCGCTGGGCATCGGGATGTAGGCAAGCCCGAACCGGGCGGCCCCAGGCCGCCCTGCCCTGCCCTGACCTGCCCGTCAGGGCACGAGCACGGTGTCGTGCGGCTCGCGTTCGGTCTCGGGATAATCGAGCGTGAAGTGCAGCCCGCGGCTTTCATTGCGCTTGAGAGCCGAACGCACGATCAGCTCGGCTGACTGCAGCAGGTTGCGCAGCTCGATCAGGTCGGTCGAGACGCGGAAGTGGCGGTAGTATTCCTCGATCTCGGTGTTGAGCAGCTGGATGCGGTGCATGGCGCGCTCCAGCCGCTTGGTCGTGCGCACGATCCCCACGTAGTTCCACATGAAGCGGCGGATCTCGGTCCAGTTCTGCTTGATGACGACTTCCTCGTCCGAATCGGTCACCCGGCTCGCGTCCCACGCGCGCACCGGGGGCGGCGCATCGAAGGCATCCCAATGGTCGAGGATGTGGCTCGCCGCCGCATCCCCGAAGACAAAGCATTCGAGCAGCGAGTTCGAGGCGAGGCGGTTTGCGCCATGCAGACCGCTCTCAGTGCACTCGCCCGCCGCGTAGAGGCCCGGCAGGTCGGTCCTGCCATCAAGATCGGTGAGCACGCCCCCGCAGGTATAGTGCTGGGCGGGCACGACCGGGATCGGCTCCTTCGTCATGTCGATGCCGAGCGTGAGCAGTTTCTCATGAATGGTCGGGAAGTGCTCGCGCACGAATTCGGCGGGCTGGTGGCTGATATCGAGGTGGACGTAATCAAGGCCGTAGCGCTTGATCTGATCGTCGATCGCGCGCGCCACGATGTCGCGCGGGGCCAGTTCGGCGCGTTCGTCGTAGTCCGGCATGAAGCGATGGCCGGTCACCGGGTGGCGCAGTTGCCCCCCTCGCCGCGCACGGCCTCGGTGATGAGGAAGTTCTTGACGTCGAGGTTGTAGAGGCAGGTGGGATGGAACTGCATCATCTCCATGTTGGAGACCCGCGCGCCTGCGCGCCAGGCCATGGCGATGCCATCGCCCGTCGCCCCGCGCGGCGCGGTGCTGAAACGGTAGACGCGCCCTGCCCCGCCGGTTGCCAGGATGGTCGCGCGCGCGGTGTGCGCCTCGACCCGGCCCGTCGCCTCATCAAGGGCATAGACACCCCAGACCCGGCCCGAGCCCGAATAACGCAGTTCATGGCGCCCGGTAATGAAGTCGATGCAGGACTGTCCGGGCAGAAGCGTGATGTTGGGGTTCGCCTGCGCGGCGCGCAGAAGCGCGTCCTGCACCGCCCAGCCCGTGGCATCGTTCACGTGGACGATGCGGCGGTGCGAGTGCCCGCCCTCACGGGTCAGGTGCAGTTCCCCGTCCTCGGTGTTGAAGGGAACCCCGAGGTCCAGCAGCCGGGCGATGGCATGGGGCGCACGCTCGATCACGAATTCGACCGTCTCGCGCCGGTTGAGCCCCGCCCCGGCCACCATCGTGTCGCGGATATGCTCGTCGAAGGTATCGCCCTGGTCGAGAACCGCGGCGATGCCGCCCTGGGCCCAGGCTGTCGACCCGCCGGTCAGGCTGCCCTTGGCCAGTACGAGGACCTTGAGCCTCTCGGCGAGGGCAAGAGCCGCGGTCAGACCAGCGGCGCCGGATCCGATGACAATGACGTCATACGAAGTTGAACTAGGGGCGTTATCCTGCATCGCGCCTCATTGCCGAGTGCGCGCAACAATCGCAAGATATCTCACGAAAGCAGGAGACTATTGTTGCAATGCAGTAGCTAGGTATTTATACTTAGATTCGCGCAGTCAGAGGAGCCCTCAACTGCGGTTGAGAAGAGCTTCAGCTTTCGGGTTAACGATAAAAAGCACGCTCGTGCAGGTCAAGCCGAATAACTAACGAAATAATTTCGCCTGGAATTTGGCACTGCACATTCCGGCATGCAGCCTCTCGCGACTTCAGGACACTGGCCAAGGCCGATCCACTTCGCGCCACAGCACGAGAACATGCTTCGCCCAACCCGCTTACTGAGAGCACTCAGGCCATGACAAGAACCACGAAATCCAGGAAAGGCTTATTAACTATGCTCTTTCGCTTTTGCTGGTTGAATCGCCACCAACCCGACCGCCAGCACGCCAGCTGGGACGGGCACAGCTTCGTCTCCACCTGCACGCAATGCGGCGCCGCGATTCGCCGCCACAAGAAGAATGTCTGGCACAAGGAATGGATGGAGCAGTCCGAAGACGCCCTCCCGAGCCTTAAATAAGTCCGGGCCGGGCGAACCGAGGACCTGCCCCTTTCCCTTTTCCTTGCGTGTTACGCCGTAAGGCTGACGAACACGTCTTCCAGATCCGCCTCGCGCGTCGTGACGTCGACAACAGAAAGCCCCTGCGCCTGAAGGGCCGAGAGGACCTCTCCTGCATTTGCACGGTCCTTGTCGTACGTGATCTCGAGCCCCGTATCGCCGACCGTACGGCACTTGATGAAGCCAGGATGCTCGGGAAGCTGGGCCACGGGCTGGTCGAGCGTCAGCATCAGCACTTTCTCGCGCGCCATGCCGATCAGCTCGCTCGTCGGCTTGTTGGCGATGAGTTCACCGTGGTTGATGATCGCGATGCGGTCACACAGCTCCTCGGCCTCTTCCAGATAGTGCGTGGTAAGGACGATGGTGACGCCCTCGCGGTTCATCTCGGTGACGAGTTCCCACAACTGGCGGCGCAGTTCCACGTCGACACCTGCCGTCGGCTCGTCGAGGACGAGAACAGGGGGCTGGTGAACCAGCGCCTTGGCAATCAGCAGACGCCGTTTCATGCCGCCCGACAGGCTGCGGGCATAGGCGTCGCGCTTGTCAGCCAGGTGCACCGCGCGCAGCAGGTCCTCGGAACGGCGCAGATGCTTGGCGATCCCGTAGAAGCCGGCCTGGTTTTCCAGCACCTCGATCGGCGTGAAGAAGGGATCGAAGACGATCTCCTGCGGCACGATGCCGATCGCGCGCTTGGCGTTGCGCTGATCGTGGTCGATGTCGTGCCCCCAGATATCGACCGAGCCCGAGGTCTTGCGCACGAGCCCGGCCATGATGTTGATCAGGGTCGACTTGCCCGCACCGTTGGGGCCGAGCAGGCCGAAGATCTCGCCCTGCGGCACGTCGAAGCTGACCCCTTTGAGGGCCAGCTTGGCCTCGGCCTTGCCGACAGGCGCGTAGCGCTTGACGAGATCGCGGATCGAAATGGCGGGCGAGAGGGCAGAAGAGGCAGTCATGGCGCCCCATGTGGGCCAGCTTTGGCCCAAGGTAAAGAGCGCAAAGCGCAAAGAGGACCGCCAGCCAGGCCTTGCCCTCTCCAGATTGCCCCGCGTGCAAGCGCGCTGCGTCCTGCGCATGCACCTGCGCGCGTTTGCCGCTGGAAATCGTCCACGCCCGCTGGTAAAGGCATCGCCCATGAGCAACGTGCCTGAAACCGTCTTCACCGATTCCCACCGCGTCAAGTGCGATGGAGCCACCGACATCCGTGCCGGAGCCGCTCTTGGCCATCCGCGTGTCTGGCTCGAGATCGACGAGAAGGGCTATGTCGAATGCGGCTATTGCGACCGCCGCTTCGTCCTCAAGGGCGGCCCCGCCGACCAGCAGGCGGCCTGAGCCACAGGCCCCGTCCGTGAACGGCCCTTGCCGGTCCGGGCGAAACTCCTCCCCTTGAAGAGCGCCGTGCGCAAAGCCTTGCGCGTGCCGGGACGCGGGCGCCCAGCCTGATGGCCTCGCGGGGCTTGCTCCGCCAGTTGCGTCGTCCGTGCGAACAGCCAGGTCGCACGCAATGGCTTTCGCCCGTCGGACTTGGCGCCTATATGATGGACATGTCTTCCATCGTTGATCCCCGCTCGCTCCTCTACCGCCACCTCACGCCCGAGGACGCGCAAGCCCTGGCCGCCGAAACGCTGCGCACGTGCGACGATGGCGAACTCTACATGCAGTTCATGGCGAGCGAGGCTTTCGGCTTCGACGACGGACGCCTCAAGACCGCCGACTATTCGCGCGATGCCGGGTTCGGCCTGCGCGGCGTCTCGGGCGAGATGACCGGCTTTGCCCACGCCAACGAGATTTCGGCCAAGGCCATCCGACGCGCGGGCGAAACGCTGCAACTTCTGGACCCAGCAACCGGGCCCAAGGCTGGCCCACCTGCGAAAAGCAACCGCCACCTCTACACCGACGCCTCCCCGCTCGACCTCGTCGGCTTTGGCGAGAAGGTGAAGCTGCTGGAGACCATCGATGCCGCCGCGCGCGCGCGTGACCCGCGCGTCGCGCAGGTCAGTGCCAGCCTCTCGGGCTCGTGGTCCGTGGTCGAGATCGTGCGCCCCGATGGCTTCATCGCCACCGACGTGCGCCCGCTGGTGCGCCTCTCGGTCTCGATCGTCGCGGAAAGCAACGGGCGGCGCGAGACCGGCTCGTTCGGGATGGGCGGGCGCTGGCTCTACGACGATCTCTTCCGCCCCGAGAACTGGAACCGCGCCATTGATGGTGCACTGGCCCAGGCTCTCACCAACCTCGAAAGCATCGATGCCCCCGCTGGCGAGATGACCGTCATCATGGCGCCGGGCTGGCCGGGCGTGATCCTGCACGAAGCGGTCGGCCACGGCCTCGAGGGGGATTTCAACCGCAAGGGCACTTCCGCCTTTGCCGGGCGCATCGGGGAGCGCGTGGCGGCCCCTGGCGTGACCATCGTCGATGACGGCTCGATCGCGGACCGGCGCGGCTCGCTTTCGGTCGACGATGAAGGCACCCCCACGCAGGAGACCGTCCTGATCGAGGACGGCATTCTCAAGGGCTACATGCACGACCGCCTCAACGCGCGCCTGATGGGCGTCGAGCCGACCGGCAACGGCCGGCGCGAGAACTATGCCCACGCCCCCATGCCGCGCATGACCAACACGTTCATGCGCGCGGGCGAGCAGGACCCCGCCGAACTGCTGAGTGGCGTGAAGAAAGGCATCTACACCAAGAACTTCGGCGGCGGCCAGGTCGACATCGTCTCGGGCAAGTTCGTGTTCTCGTGCACCGAGGCCTACATGGTCGAGAACGGCAAGCGGGGCGCGCCCATCAAGGGCGCAACGATCATCGGCGATGGCCCCTCGGTGCTGACCCGCGTGACCGGCATCGGCAACGATCTCGAACTCGACCGCGGTATCGGCGTATGCGGCAAGGGCGGGCAGAGCGTGCCTGCGGGCGTGGGCCAGCCCACGCTGGTGGTCGAGGGCCTGACGGTGGGCGGCACCGCCTGAGACAACGGGATAAAAGTGCCGGCGGATAAAAAGTGCCGGGGCCGCGACGAACGGTCAGCCCCGGTTCAGGACCAGGTGCTAAGCTTGGACAGCAACACACGATGCGTGATGGAGACCAGAGCCATGAAAGCCCGTTTCGCCGTACTCGCCGCTGGCCTCGCCGCAGCCGCCAGCCTTGTGTCCGCGCCTGCCGCGATGGCCAAGGAGAAGCTCACCGGCGAGGAGGAACTCGCCAAGATGCTCGAAGGGCGCACGGCGGGCGAACCGGTCAAGTGCATCTCCTACTCGCGCCTCAACAACGCCACGATCATCGAGAAGACCGCGATCGTCTACAAGGTCGGCAGCACGCTCTACGTCAACCGCCCGACCAACGCGGACCTGCTCGATGACAACGATATTCTGGTGACGCGCATCTTCGGCTCGCAGCTGTGCAACGTGGATACGATCCAGCTGCGTGATCGGATGACCCCCAACATGTGGAGCGGCTTTGTGGGCCTGCGCGAATTCGTGCCCTACAAGAAGGCCAAGTAAGCCCCTCCCCTCACCTGTTCGACGGTCCCTTGCCGAAACGGTCACGAGCCTCTCGTGGCCGTTTTGCCGTGTTGGCTTCAAGGCTCCTTGCGCGATGTGCGTGAGCAACAGGCCCCGCAGCCCCTCCATGGCGACGGCCCGCTGCCTGCCAGGATCCGAACACCGCCGCCCCCAAACGACAAAGGGCGGCCCCGAAGGACCGCCCCATGCCTGGTAATGGTATGTGCGTGACTCTGACGTCAGATCCGAGATCAGACCAGGGTCAGTGCGAAGACCAGGGCGCTGGTGCCCAGAGCCGCCGCTGCACCGACAGTGCGGTGAAGAATGGCCATAATCGATACTCCTGCGAACACGTTTCGTGCTTTTCGTTTTATCGCTCGCTCGCGGCATTTCGTCGCGATCGGCAGGAGTGCGAAATAGGCTTCTGCCGAATTATCGCAAATCCAAAAGCAACAATATTGCTTGTATATTTTGCATCATAGTGGGTTCGAAAATTTCACGATCCATCGGCAGATCCGATGCCAGACTGAGGCGAAATCGCTCCCTGAGCGGTAGTTTCGGGCAAATCGTGTTCGCCTGCCGGAAATCAATCCCCACCACGCAATCGCAAGGCACGCAACAAAATCTATCCGATTGCGGATTCCTGTACCGCTTGCGCCACGTCAGCCGCGGCGCAAGCGCGGCCAGGCCAGCGCGAAGATCGCGAGCGCCACCCCGGTCAGCCCCAGCCCGGCGAGGATGGGGGAACGCAGCCCCCACCCCGCCTCGACCGTGAGCGCCCCGCCGATGGCGCCCACCGCGTTTGCAATGTTGAAGGCGGCCATGTTGAGCGCCCCCATCATCGTGGGCGATTCCGGCGCCATGCGCATCATCTGCACGGTGATGGAGGGAACAGCCGCGTTGAGCAGGAACGAGGCCACGAAGAACATCGCCATCAGGCCGACCGGCATCGCCGCGACAAAATACATGACCAGCATGGCCGCCATTGCCCCCGCCAGCGAAAGGATCATCGCCCGGAAACGATAGCGGTCGGCCATCCCGCCACCCCACAGCGCGCCCAGCGCGATGCCAAAGCCGATCAGCATCTGGGCCAGCGGCGTCATCCCCGTCGACATGCCCGCCACGTCGGTCACGAGAGGGCCGATGAAGGTGTAGATGGCAAAGAGGCTGGAGACCGCAAACGAGCCGAACAGGACCATGATCCAGACGTTGAGGCGGCGCAGCGAAGCCAGTTCCTGCCGGATCGGGCCTCCGGCCAGGTCCTCGCGCTGGGGAACCGCAAACGCCAGCACCAGTCCCGCGACCAGCGCCAGCAGGCCAATGGCGGTGTAGGCTGCGCGCCAGTCGAGCTGCTGCCCGATCCAGGTGCCTGCCGGCGCGCCGATGATGGTCGCCACGGAAATGCCCGAAAAGACGAGCGACACCGCGCGCCCTGCCCGCTCGGGACCGACGATCCGCGTCGCCACCACAGAGGCCGCCCCGAAATAGACGCCCTGGGGCAGGCCGCTGAAGAAGCGCCCCACCACCAGCGAGACGAGATCACCCGCCATCGCGGTGACAAGATTGGCCAGGAAGGCGAGCCCGATCAGGGCGATCAGAAGACGCTTCTTGTTGAGCCGGGCCGCCGCAATGGTCAGCACAGGGGCCCCCAGCGTCACGCCGACCGCGTAGGCCGTAATGCCGTTGGTTGCGACCGGAATCGAAAGATCCAGATCCTTCGCGAACAGAGGCATCAGCCCCATGCTGGCAAACTCGGACGTCGAAATGGCGAAGGCACCCAGGCCCAGCGCGAGAAGAGCCAGCGCGCTTTGCCGCGCGTCCGGCGTGGTCGTGTTGCTCATGATCTGGAGGGTTACCTTGTCGTGAAGAATGGCGAATGGTGCGCATGCGCTCCGTGCAAACGCGAAGATGCCATCTAGAGGCTGGCTGCGCGTGGCATAAGCCGGCAATTGTTTGGCGCCATGGTGAGAAGCATTCATGCATGACCAATCGCCGGTGCCGATCCGGCATCAACAAGGGCGTACTGGCAAAGTTCCTCACCAGGGGCGGTGAATTCTACTCAGCACATCGTCCAATCGCAGGGACCTAGTCCAAACGCCCCCTGCTTCCTACCTTGGCTCCAGTTGCAAATGCCTTGCTCCCCGGCCGCGCCCCGAAGGCGCGCCAATGTTTGGGGCAGGCCGGAAAGAAAGATCAGGAGAGACCATGATCACCACCGAAACCTATACCCTCGCCAACGAGATCACTGTTCCCAAGCTGGGTCTTGGCACCTGGATGATCGAGGACGACAAGGTCGCACAGGTCGTGCGCGATGCGGTCGAGATCGGCTACCGCCACTTCGACACCGCGCAGGCCTACGCGAACGAAAAGGGCGTGGGCGAAGGCATCCGCACCTGCGGCGTTGATCGCAAGGAACTGTTCGTCACCACCAAGCTGGAAGCTGGCATCAAGGACTACGAAGGCGCCAAAGCGGCCATCGAGGGCTCGCTCGAAGCGCTCGGCCTCGACTACATCGACATGCTGCTGATCCACGCACCGCAGCCTTGGGGCGAATTCCGCAAGGGCGAGCACTTCTTCGAAGGCAATCTCGCCGCCTGGAGCGCGATGGAAGAGGCCTACAAGGCGGGCAAGCTGCGCGCCATCGGCGTTTCGAACTTCGAGAAGGTCGACCTTGAGAACCTGATCGAGAACGGCACCGTCAAGCCGATGGTCAACCAGGTCCTTGCCCATGTCAGCAACACGCCCTTCGACCTGATCGAATACACCCAGTCGCAGGATATCCTCGTCGAGGCGTACTCCCCCGTCGCCCACGGCAAGATCCTCGACAACGCGAAGATCGGCGAGCTTGCGGGCAAGTACAACGTCTCGATCCCGCAGCTGTGCATTCGCTACGCGCTGCAGCTGGGCCTGCTGCCGCTGCCCAAGTCGGCCACCAAGGCGCACATCGAATCGAACGCCCAGGTCGATTTCGAGATCTCGGCCGAGGACATGGAGACGCTCAAGACCATGGAACGCATCAAGGACTACGGCGATGCGAGCATGTTCCCGGTCTTCGCCGGCTGACCTGACGCACAGCCCCCACGCATAAAGAAAAGCCCCGCATCTCAGGTCGAGATGCGGGGCTTTTTCGTGTCCAGGGACAGAAAAGGTTAGAGGAAGGCACCGTTGTCGACGGTGAGGACCTGTCCGGTCACCGCCTTGCCCATCTCGCTGGCGAGATAGAGCGCCGCGTAGGCCTGGTCGCGCGCCTCGGTCATCGGCACGGTGGTGTTGGTGTACTTGTCCGAGAACTCGAGCATGGTGTCGCCACCTTCCTGCTCGCCCGCCGCCCAAGCCGCCGCCGCCTCGGTGTCGGTCACGCCCGGCGCAATCGCGTTGCAGCGGATCTTCGTGCCCGAGAGACGGATCGCGATGTTCTTGGTCATGATGTTCACCCCGCCCTTGGTCGAGGTATAGGCCACGCCGCAGATCGGCAGCGCACCATTGACCGAGGAGACGTTGATGATGCGCCCTTCGTTGCGCTCCATCATGTGCTTGACCGCCTCGCGGCAGTAGCGAAAGACGCCGGTCAGGTTCAGTTCCATGACCTTGGCCCAGTGCGCGTCGGAGCACTCCTCGACCGCGACCATGTCGCCGGTCCCGGCGTTGTTCACCATGATATCAACCTGGCCGTAGGCGGCGATGGCCTCGGCAAAAACACGCGCAGGGGCCTCGGGATCGGACGAATCCGCGATGGTCCCCATGGCCGTGCCACCCGCCGTGCGGATCGCCTCGATCGCCTCGTCGAGCGCGTCCTGGTGGCGCGCGGTGAGCACGACGTTCGCGCCCTCCTCGGCGAAGAGTTCGGCGATGGCGCGGCCGATGCCCTTGCTGGCGCCGGTGACGATGGCGGTCTTGCCTTTGAGCATGTCCTGCATTTCAGGGTCTCCTTGGTTGGGATTGTCTTCGGAAGTCTCCCCACCCCCGTGCGGATTTCCCGCGGCGTCAGGCGTCCTTGGGCGTAACGCGCATCGTGGCGGCGCGGGCGCGCTCGGAAATCATGGAGCCCAGGTAGCTGCTGGCGCCGTACTTGGCGCGGTAGGCCGCATCGATGCGGTCCTGCTCGGCGGGCTCGTCCACCGGGGCAAAGGCAACCCTGCGGTCCATTCCGGCCGCGGTGATGCGCCCCGCCTTCTCGCGCAGCGCGGCCTGGTACCAGCGCGAGCGCGTACCGCTATAGGCGCGCACATAGAGCGCGCCGTCCACCACCACCGACCAGATGAAGGTCAGCGTGCCGGGCGTTGCGCCGTCTTCGCGGTAGGGGGCGATGCGAAAGTCGTCCGAGGCGGCAAGTGCCTCAAGTTCATCGGATGTCCAGTTCATCGGGCCTGTCTCCTGTCGGCAGCCCCACCCGCCGGGCAGGCGGGACCGCGATGCGGTTTGACGAAGGAAGGTCCCGATGCCGCCTGCGAACGATGGGAGGAGGTCGCAGAGCGGCATCGGGAGAACGCAGGCGGGGCCCTCAGGTACCGGGAGCGGGCGCCGCCTGCGCGAAGTGGGAGCGCGAAAGGCTCAGTTGATCGAGAAGCCGCCGTCGACAGTCAGCGCGGTCCCGATCACGAAGCTGGCGCCGTCGCTGCACAGCCACAGCACAGCCTGGGCGATTTCCTCGGCTTCGCCAAGGCGGCCGATGACCTGCAGCTTCATGAATTCGTCCATCGCCTCGGGCTGCTCGTTCAGCATCTTGGCGACCATCGGCGTGTTGATCGTGCCCGGGCACACCGCATTCACGCGGATGCCCTGCGCGGCATAGTCCATCGCCGCGCTCTTGGTGAGGCCCAGGACCGCGTGCTTCGAGCCGTAGTAGATGCCCAGCGCCTTGCCGCCGACGAGACCGCCGACCGAGGAGCAGTTGACGATCGCGCCGTTGCCCTGCTTGCGCATCTGGGCCAGTTCGTGGCGCATGCACGACCACACGCCGCGCTGGTTGATGTCGGTCACGCGGTCGAATTCGGCGACCGTCTGGTCGGCCATCTCAGCCGGGGTCGGCTGTACGCCGGCGTTGTTGTAGGCAAAGTCGAGCTGCCCCCAGGTCTCCACGGTCTTGGCGACGAGGGCTGCGACGGCATCATCGTTGGCGACATCGCACGTCACGGCGATGGCTTCGGCCCCGCCCTCGACGAGTTCCGCAGCGACCTTCTCGGCCAGCTCGGCGCTTACGTCGGAGACGACGACACGCGCGCCCGCAGCGGCGAAGGCCTTGGCGGTGGCGTAGCCCATGCCCATACCAGCGCCCGTCACGAGGGCGACCTTGCCGGCGAAGTCATAGTTCACGTTCATGGATCTGTGTCTTTCCAATTGCTGAGAGAGTTTCGGGACACGGCGGCGTCCGTGCACACAGGTTTTCCAAGACGTGGGCGGCGCCTGCGGTTCCCCTGACGTCGCCCCAGCCCGGTACACGGCGCGATGAGAAGAATTCACCTCACAATCGAAGGCGGCTTTACCCTCGCCGCACACCAACAAGGTCACCTGCGAATTTCCACCCGCCTACCCCCCGCGCGCGAGCGCGCAAAATGAAGTGATCTCAACGTTGCGGTGAAAGAGCGGCGGACTTAACAAACAGGGGGCTCAAGCCCTATCTGCCCATCATGCGCCCCGATTCCCCCAAGTCCACCGCTGCGGCCGCCGCGCCTCACCGCCCCTCCGGCGCCGCGATCACGGCCACGCTGGCCGGGCTCATGGCCTTTGCCTCGCTGTCCACCGACATCTACCTGCCCGCTCTTCCCGACATGAAGGGCGAGTTCGGACGCGGGGTGGAGCTGACCCTCTCCACTTTCCTCATCGGCTTCAGCCTGGGGCAGATCCTGTGGGGGCCGATCGGCGACCGGCTTGGACGGCGCGGCCCAGTCTTGGCCGGGCTTGCCCTGTTCATGGTGGGATCGGCGGGTTGCGCGCTTGCGGATACGCTTCCCCAGCTGCTGGGCTGGCGCGTGGTCCAGGCCCTTGGTGCCTGCGCGGGGCCCGTGCTCGCCCGCGCCATGGTGCGCGACCTGCACAGCCGCGACAAGGCCGCACAGATGCTCTCGATCCTGATGCTCATCATGGGCGTGGCGCCGCTGCTGGGGCCGCTGATCGGCGGGCAACTGCTGCGCTTTGGATCGTGGCACCTCTCCTTCTGGCTGCTCGTGGCGGTGAGCGCGGCCATGTTCCTGGCCGTACTGCGCCTGCCCGAAACGCTCCCGACCGAGCGCCGCAACCACACACCGCTCGCCCGTTCCTTCGGGGTTTACTGGACGCTCCTCAAGGATCCCGTGGTGCTGGGTTACGGGATTGCGGGCGGGTTCTATTACGCCGGGATCTACACCTATGTCGGCGGATCGCCCTTCGCCTACATCGAATACTACAACGTCGATGCGCGGGCCTATGGACTGCTGTTCTCGCTTGGCATCTTCGGGCAGATGGCGCTCGGCTTTGCCAACTCGCGCCTCGTGATGCGCCTGGGCAGCGAGCGCATGGCACGCATGGGCGCGCTCCTCATCGGCGCGGCGAGCCTGGCAACGCTGGCGACGACCTATACGGACCTTGGCGGCCTTCCCGGCCTCGTCATTGCGCTTCTCCTGTTCATGTCGGGCAACGGCATCTTCATCGCCAACATCGTGGCCGGTGCCATGGACGCCCATCCCGAGCGCGCCGGCGCCACCTCGGCGCTGGTGGGCGCAATGCAGTTCGGCAGCGGCGTCTTTGCCACCGCCCTCCTTGGCTGGATGGCCGACGGCACCCCGCGCCCGATGGGCACGCTCATCGCCACGGTCGGCCTGGGCACGCTCATCGCGACCTTTGCGGTGACCGCCTGGAAGCGCCGCCGCGAAGCGACGATGGCCTGAGCCCCTCCTTCTCTCTACCTCCCAACGAAAAAGGCCGCCGCTGCGAACCTGCAGCGGCGGCCTTTTTCGTAATTGTCGTCGGTGGCAAGCCCAAGCGCTTCAGCGCGCAGGCTCGGCCTTGCCGATCATTCCCACTCGATCGTGCCCGGGGGCTTCGAGGTGTAGTCGTAGACCACGCGGTTGATGCCCTTCACCTCGTTGATGATACGGGTGGCGACCCGGCTCAGGAACGCGGCGTCGAAGGGGTAGATGTCGGCGGTCATGCCGTCGGTGGAGGTCACCGCGCGCAGGGCACAGACATTGTCGTAGGTGCGCCCGTCGCCCATCACGCCCACGGTCTTGACTGGAAGCAGCACGGCGAAGGCCTGCCAGATCGCGTCGTAGAGACCCGCGCTGCGGATTTCCTCGAGGTAGATCGCATCCGCCTTGCGCAGGATGTCGGCCTTCTCGCGGCTGACTTCGCCCGGGATGCGGATCGCAAGGCCCGGCCCCGGGAAGGGGTGACGGCCCACGAAGATCTCAGGCAGGCCCAGCTCACGGCCCAGCTCGCGCACTTCGTCCTTGAAGAGCTCGCGCAGCGGCTCGACCAGCTTCATGTCCATGCGCTCGGGCAGGCCGCCCACGTTGTGGTGGCTCTTGATCGTGACCGAAGGGCCGCCGGTGAAGGAAACCGATTCGATGACGTCGGGGTAGAGCGTCCCCTGGGCCAGGAACTCGGCGCCGCCGATCTTCTTCGCCTCGTCCTCGAAGACGTCGATGAAGGTCTTGCCGATGAACTTGCGCTTCTTCTCAGGGTCGGTGACGCCCTCGAGGCCCTTGAGGAACAACGTCGAGGCGTCGACGTGGACCAGCGGGATCTGGTAGGCGCCGCGGAACAGCGAGACGACCTGCTCGGCCTCGCCCATGCGCATGAGGCCGTGGTCGACGAAGACACAGGTCAGCTGGTCACCGATCGCCTCGTGGATGAGGACGGCGGCCACGGCCGAATCGACGCCGCCCGAAAGCCCGCAGATCACGCGCTTGTCGCCGACCTGCTCGCGGATCTCGTCGATCTTGGCCTTGCGGAATTCCGCCATGGTCCAGTCGCCCGAGAGGCCGCACACGTGGCGCACGAAGTTCTTGAGCAGCTTGCCGCCGTCGGGCGTGTGCACGACTTCGGGGTGGAACTGCATCGCGTAGATGCGCTTCTCGTCGTTGGCGATCACCGCGAAGGGCGCGCCGGCCGAAGAGGCCACCGGGCGGAAGCCGTCGGCGAGCTTGGTCACCTTGTCGCCGTGGCTCATCCAGACCTGGTGCTTCTCGCCGACCTTCCAGAGACCGTCGAAGAGCGCGCACTCGTCCTGGATTTCGATGAAGGCCCGGCCGAACTCACCCGAATCGCCCAGCGTCACTTCGCCGCCAAGCTGGTGGGTGAGCGACTGCTGGCCATAGCAGATGCCCAGGATCGGCAGGCCGCTCTCGAGGATCACATCGGGAATGCGCGGGCCGTCCTCATCGAGGACCGAAGCGGGCGAGCCCGAGAGGATGATCCCCACCGGCTTCATGCGTTCGAAGGCTTCCGCCGCGTTGGTGAACGGGGCGATCTCGGAATAGACGCCCGCTTCGCGGACGCGGCGTGCGATCAGCTGGGTCACCTGGCTGCCGAAATCGACAATCAGGACCGATTCAGTGGTCTGGATGCTCATGGCTGGCCGATAGTCGGGCGCGCCCGCGCTGTCCAGACACTCCGAACGCGCAAAAGGAACTTTCTGCAGGCCGCAAACCGCCGGTTGCCGCCGAAGAGCGAGGCCACGCTACCCGGGCCGCCACCTCGTGATTGTCCCGTGATTACCCAGTGATTGGCCAGTGATTGTATGCCGCGCATATTAGACCAAAGAACGTCGTGGCGATGCGCCCCTCGCCTTGTTCGTTGCTGTCAAGTGGCGTAGTGTTGCTGGCGAGCCGGGAAAACCGGCCACTTTTGGGAAATCTTGAGGAGGATGTCATGACACTTGTCGAAAAGTCGATCGGCTTTGCCGCAGCGCTCGGGATCTGTGCGCTGGGATTTGCGCTCACCCTGGCCTGAGGACACGCCCCGGCCACCACGTGGCCGCCGCGCCGCGAAAGCCGGACACAACCACCAACGGGCGGCCTCGCAAGGGCCGCCCTTTTTCCATGGAATGGCGCCATGGCTCGGCACCTGACCCACACCCCGCCGCTGCCTTGTGGATAAGGACAGCCCCCGGATTGCGGTTTTGCTTGGGTTTGACCGCCGCGATGCTATAGCCGGAAACATGGCTACCGATCCCGAAAACCAGAAGAACAGCAACGCCTACGGCGCGGATTCGATCAAGGTCCTCAAGGGGCTGGACGCAGTCCGCAAGCGTCCGGGCATGTACATCGGCGACACCGACGATGGCTCGGGCCTGCACCACATGGTCTTCGAGGTCTCGGACAACGCGATCGACGAGGCGCTCGCAGGCCACTGCGACCTCGTCCTGATCGAGCTCAACGCCGACGGTTCGGTTTCGGTGGAAGACAACGGCCGCGGCATCCCGGTCGACATGCACAAGGAAGAAGGCGTCTCGGCGGCCGAGGTCATCATGACCCAGCTCCACGCGGGCGGCAAGTTCGAGAACACCTCGGACGACAACGCCTACAAGGTCTCGGGCGGCCTCCACGGCGTGGGCGTCTCGGTGGTGAACGCGCTCTCGGAATGGCTCGAACTCACCATCTGGCGCGACGGCAAGGAGCACTGGATGCGCTTCGAGCATGGCGACGCGGTGGCCCCTCTCATCGTCAAGGGCGATGCGCCCAAGGTCGAGCGCAACCCCGACGAAAACGGCTTCAAGAAGGGCACGCGCGTGACCTTCCAGGCCAGCCATGAGACGTTCAAGAACGTCACCGAGTTCGATTTCGAGAAGCTCGAACGCCGCTACCGCGAGCTCGCCTTCCTCAACTCGGGCGTGCGCATCCTGCTGCGCGACCTGCGCGGCGAAGACGTGGGCGAACACGACCTCTACTATGAAGGCGGCATCGGCGCCTTCGTGCAGTACCTCGACCGCACCAAGAGCGCGCTGATGGAAGCGCCCATCGCGATCACCGCGGACAAGGACGGCATCGGCATCGAGGTCGCGCTGCAGTGGAACGATTCGTACTACGAGAACGTCCTCACCTTCACCAACAACATCCCCCAGCGCGACGGCGGCACCCACCTCGCCGCCTTCCGCGCTGCGCTGACGCGCACCTTGAACGGCTATGCCGAGCGCGCGGGGCTGCTGAAGAAGGAGAAGGTCACGCTGTCGGGCGACGACATGCGCGAGGGCCTCACCGCGATCGTCTCGGTCAAGCTGCCCGACCCAAAGTTCTCCAGCCAGACCAAGGACAAGCTGGTCTCCTCCGAAGTGCGCCAGCCGCTCGAAAGCCTGATGAGCGAAAAGATGGTCGAATGGCTCGAGGAAAACCCGGCCACCGCCAAGGCCATCATCCAGAAGGTCATCGACGCGGCCGCCGCGCGCGAGGCCGCCAAGCGCGCACGTGAACTGACCCGCCGCAAGGGCGTGATGGACATTGCCAGCCTGCCCGGCAAGCTTGCCGACTGTCAGGAACGCGATCCCTCGCTGTGCGAACTGTTCCTGGTCGAGGGCGATTCCGCAGGTGGTTCGGCCAAGCAGGGCCGCGACCGCAAGACGCAGGCCATCCTTCCCCTGAAGGGCAAGATCCTCAACGTCGAGCGCGCGCGCTTCGACCGCATCATCTCCTCCAAGGAAGTGGGCACGCTGATCCAGGCCATGGGCACGGGCATCCGCGACGACTTCAACCTGGAAAAGCTGCGCTACCACAAGATCGTCATCATGACCGACGCCGACGTCGACGGCGCGCACATCCGCACCCTGCTCCTGACGTTCTTCCATCGCCAGATGCCCGAGATCATCCGCTCCGGGCACCTCTTCATCGCGCAGCCCCCGCTCTACAAGGTCGCCAAGGGCCGCAGCGAGGTCTATCTCAAGGACAACGCCGCGCTCGACCGCTACCTCGTCGAGGCCGGCCTCAATGGCCGTGTGCTGGAGACCGCCGGCGGTGCGCGCACGGGCCAGGACCTGGAAAGCCTGGTCGAACACGCGATCCGCATGCGCAACCTCATGGCCTTCGTGCCGCGCCGCTACAACGCCTCGATCATCGAGGCGCTCGCGCTGGCCGGAGCCTTCGCGCCCGATCTTTCGACCGAGGAACGCGCCGCAGCCTACAAGAAGACCGCCGAATGGCTTGAGTTCGCCGACAGCGAAGCCAGGTGGAGCGTCACCCCGACCGAGGGCGGCGCGCTCGACATCAACCGCGTGTGGCGCGGCGTGACCGACAACCACAAGATCGAAGCCGCCTTCCTCACCAGCGCCGAAGCGCGCAAGCTGGCCAAGCTCGCGGCCGAGCACGCCGATGTCTATTCCGCGGTCAGCCGTCTGGTGCGTGCCACCGCCGTCTCGGCCGACGATGGCGAGACCGAGGGCGAGGAGGAAGCCCAGCGCCCCACCGCCGATGCCGATGCCATCGCGCGCCCCAGCCAGCTCCTCGAAAAGGTGCTCGCGGCCGGGCGCAAGGGCCTTTCGATCCAGCGCTACAAGGGCCTTGGCGAGATGAACGCCGAGCAGCTCTGGGAAACCACGCTCGACCCCGAGAACCGCGCCCTGCTCCAGGTCAAGGTCGAGGATGCCGACGTGACCGACGAGATCTTTACGCGCCTGATGGGCGACGTGGTCGAACCGCGCCGCGACTTCATCCAGGAAAACGCGCTCAACGTCGCCAATCTTGATATCTGATCCGCCGCCGATCCGGCGGACGATCACCGGCATGGTGCTGGCCCTCCGGGCGGTGCCATGCTGAAGTTCCTGCCAGGCGGCGGCCGTATGGCCGAAGCGATACGCACCCACGACTGGACAGACCATCCCCTCGGCCCGCCCGAGGGATGGTCCGCCACGCTCAAGAGCACAGTGGCCACCGTGCTCGCCTCGCGCTTTCCCCAGTGCGTGGTCTGGGGTGAGCACCTCACCACCATTCCCAACGATGCATTCCTGCCGATCCTGGGCAACAAGCCCCCGGCGCTGGGGCTCCCTTTCAGCACGGTCTGGGCCGAAGCCTGGCCGACGATCGGCCCCATCGCCGACCGGGCCTTTGCAGGCGAGCCGACCTACATCGAGGACTTTCCCCTCGTGGTGGAGCGCCAGGGTGCGCCCGAGAACGCGTGGTTCACCTTCTGCTACGGCCCGGTGCGCGACGAGCGCGGCACCGTGGTCGGCATGCTCGACACCGTGATCGAGACCACCGGTGCCGTACTCGCGCGCCAACAGGCCGAGGTGGTCGCGCAGGAACTCGTCCACCGCGTCAAGAACGCGCTCTCGGTCGCGCAGGCTATCGCCGCCCAGACGCTGCGCGGCGACATCTCGCTGGCCGAGGCCCGCATCCGCCTGGAAAGCCGCCTTCAGGCCATGGCTCGCACCCACGACGTACTCATCCGCACCGACTGGCGCGAGGCCGATGTGAAGACGATCCTGGAGCACATCCTGGCGCCCCACATCGACCGTCCAGGCCGCATCGCGCTGTCCGGCCCGCGCCGTGTCGTGACCGGGCGCCAGACACTCTCGCTTGCGCTGGCCATCCATGAGCTCGCGACCAACGCCGCCAAGTACGGGGCCTTGAGCCGGGACGAAGGCCATGTGGCGCTCAGCTGGACCGGAGGCCGGGACCTGCCCTTCGTGCTCAGTTGGCACGAGCGGGGCGGCCCCGAGGTTACCCCACCCACCCGGCGCGGGTTCGGCACGCAAATTCTGGAGCGCATGCTTCCGGGCGATTTTGGCGGGACGAGCGCGCTTCTCTACGCCCCGGAAGGCCTGCACTTTACGCTGACGGTCCCGCAAAGGTCCCGCAGCTGAGCCGGGCACCTCAGGTCACGCCCTAACGGGAACCCCGTATCCGTGCCGCTTGCGCAATCCGACACGCGACAATAAGTTGCCGCGATGCGTAAACTTCTTGCCCCCTCCCTGCTCGGTGTCCTCCTCGCCGGGACCGCCCCTCTTCTCAGTACCCCGGCCCTGGCGGCGAATGCGCGCGAGGCCAATGCCCCCGCCCCGATCCTGACCACGACCGAGGCGCGTGATGTCTGGACCCATGCCGAGCCGGAAGCCGCGCGCGTGACCCACGTCTCGCTCGATCTCGACGTCGATTTCGCCAGCAAGACGCTCGCCGGAACGGCCACGCTCGACGTGCTGGCCGACGCCGATGCCAGGGAGATCGTGCTCGACGTCAAGGACATGACGATTGCCTCTGTCACCGACGGCAAGGGCACGCCGCTTGCCTATACGCTGGGTAAGCCTGACAACGACGAGCTGGGCGCGGCTCTCACCGTCCAGCTGGACGGCGCGAAGCAGGTGCGCGTCACCTACCGCACCTCGCCCAAGGCATCCGCGCTCCAGTGGCTGCCGCCCGAGATGACCTTCGGAAAGACGCAGCCCTACCTCTACAGCCAGGGCCAGGCGATCCACAACCGCTCCTGGGTGCCTACCCAGGACAGCCCCGGCATCCGCCAGACCTGGGACGCCACCCTGCGCGTGCCGGGCAACCTTGTCGCGGTGATGAGCGCCGAAAAGCTCTCGGGCGACACCGGCGAGGCTCTGCCCGACGGGCGCCGCGCCTTCCGTTTTCGCATGGACAAGCCGGTCCCACCCTACCTCATCGCCTTTGCCGTGGGCGACCTCAAGTTCAAGTCGCTTGGGCCCCGTTCGGGCGTGTGGACCGAGGCGCCGATGCTGGAGAAGGCCGCCTACGAATTCGCCGATGTCGAAAAGATGATCGATGCGGCGAGCGCACTCTACGGCCCCTACCGCTGGGGCCGCTACGACATGCTGCTGCTCCCGCCCGCCTTCCCGTACGGCGGCATGGAAAACCCCATGCTCACCTTCCTGACGCCCACCATCGTCACCGGCGACCGCTCGAACACCGACGTCGTCGCGCACGAACTGGCGCACTCCTGGTCGGGCAACCTCGTCACCAACGCGACCTGGTCGGATTCGTGGCTCAACGAAGGCTTCACCACCTACTTCGAGAACCGCATCATGGAAGCGCTCTACGGCAAGGAGCGCGCCGCAATGTACGCCGATCTCGACTGGGATTCGATGATGCGCGACATCGCTGCCATGGGCGATGCGATGAAGCCGGGCATGACGGCGGCGCCTTCGCGCCTCCACGGCAATCCCGGCGAGGGCGAACTGGACTACACCAAGGGGTCGAACTTCCTGCGCATGCTGGAAACCCGCCTCGGCCGGAAGGCCTGGGACGCCTACCTCACCTCCTACTTCGACCGCCACGCCTTCCAGCCGCAGACGACCGCCGGCTTCCTCGCCGACCTGCGCGAACGGATGCTGAAGGACAAGCCCGACACCGAACTGGCACTTCAGCTTGACCGCTGGGCCTATGGAGCGGGCGTTCCCGACAACGCGGTCCACGTGAAGAGCACGACCCTCGCACAGGTCGACGAGCTGCTGAGTGGCTTTGAAGCGGGCGGCCCGGTCAGCGCCATCGGCACACAGGGGTGGAGCACACAGCAGTGGCTGCGCTTCCTCAACGGCCTGCCGCGCGAGCTCAGCCAGGAGCGCCTGCGCGAACTGGACGAAGGGCTCACGCTCTCCAATTCGGAGAACGCCTACGTTCAATCGGCCTGGTTCGAGCTGGCCATCGTCAACCGCTACGAGCCTGCGTTCCCGGCCATGGCCGAATTCGTCGGGCGGATCGGGCGCGGGCTGCTGGTCTACCCGATCTACCAGCGCCTGATGCAGCAGGAGGGATGGGGCCCGGACAAGGCGCGCGCGATCTTCGCGACGGCGCGTCCCACCTACCACCCCGAGACCGCCGCGGGCATCGCGCGCATCCTCGGCGAGTAAGCCCGAACAGGAAAGGACACCGGCCATGCCCCATCGCATCGGACCCGCCCCGAGCCCCGCGCAGTTCGAGGCGATGGCGCTGGCTGCCTTCACCCGCATCCCCGCCCCCTTCGCAGAGCACCTCGAGGGCATCACCGTCCACATCGAGGAGTTTGCCGATGCCGAGACGCTGCAGGCCGTCGGCCTTAGCGAGCCGTTCGACCTGACCGGCCTCTACCACGGCCATCCGCTGGGCGATGAGAGCATCTGGACCGGCGGGGAGCTGCGCCCACGCATCACCCTCTACCGCCAGCCGCTCCTCGCCGAATGGTGCGAGACGGGGGTGAACCTCGAAGACCTTGTCACCCATGTCGTCATCCACGAGGTCGGCCACCACTTCGGCCTTTCCGACGACGACATGCACGCGCTCGAAGCCGGCGCGCGTTGAATTTTCGTCACTTTCCCGTCATCGTCCCACTGGATAGAAGCCCCATGACCCGCCTTTCGACGCGCACGCGTGCGCTGTGCGCCGCCGCCCTTCTCGCCCCGCTGCTGGCCGCCTGCGCCACGCCGCAGGGGACTTCTGTCTCCTCCCCGAAGACGCAGCCCCCGGTCGAGGTCGGCATCCTCGCCTTCAACGATTTCCACGGCAACATCGCCGCTCCCAAGGCCACGGTCAGCTGGCCCGACGGTCAGGGCGGTACGGTCAAGGTCCCGGCGGGCGGCGCAGCCCATCTGGCAAGTGCGCTCGATGCCCTGCGCGAGGAATTTCGCTATTCCGCCACCGTCTCGGCGGGCGATCTCATCTCGGCCTCGCCGCTTGCCTCCTCGCTCTTCCTCGACGAGCCGAGCATCGGGGTGATGAACCGCATCGGGCTCGACTTCAACGCGGTGGGCAACCACGAATTCGACCGGGGCCGGGCTGAACTCCTGCGCGTCCAGAACGGGGGCTGCGAGAAGAACACCCAGCGCGAGCCCTGCCAACTCGAACAGTTCGCAGGCGCCAACTTCCGCTACCTTTCGGCCAGCACTTACACCGAGGACGGCACCACGCTGTTCCCCGCGACCGGCCTCAAGAGCTTTGGCGAAGGTGCCGCGAAAGTGACGCTGGGCTTTGTCGGACTGACGCTCAAGGGCACGCCCTCGCTGGTCTCGCCCGGCGGCATCGCGGGGCTGACCTTCGGCGACGAGGCCGAGGCGATCAACCGTGCAGTCCCGGTCCTGCGCCGTGAAGGAGCCGATGCCGTCATCGTCCTCATCCACCAGGGCGGCGCGCAGGCCGACACCTCCGATCCCAACGCCTGCGACGGCTTTACAGGCGACATCCAGCCCATCCTCGACAAGCTTGATCCCAAGGTCGATGTCGTGATTTCCGGGCACACCCACCAGGCCTACATCTGCGAGATGCCGCGCGAGGGCGCCGCCCCGCTCCTCCTGACGAGTGCGGGGTCCTACGGGCGCATGGTGACGCGCCTGACGCTCGACATCGACCCGGCTTCCGAGCGTGTCGTGTCCGCCCACGCGCGCAATCTTCCCGTGCAGTCGGAGGGCTACACGACCTCGCGCGGGGACGTTGCCCAGACCGATCTCGTCCCTGTCTATCCCGCACGCGCCGACATCGCGCAGTACGTCGGGCGCTATCTCGATGCCGCCAGCGCCTATTCCGAGCGAACGGTCGGCCATCTCTCGGGCGGTGCCCCGCGCGACTGGCCCGATGCGACAGAAGACCGCAAGGGTGGCCCGGTGGACCAGCTCATCGCCGATTCGCAGCTGGCCGCCACCCGCGCAGCGGCGCCCAGATCGCCTTCATGAACAGTGCAGGCGTGCGCGCGCCCATTGAGCCCGGCGCCGACGGCGCGGTGACCTTCGGCCAGATCTTCACCGTCCAGCCCTTTGGCAACACGCTGATGACGCGCAGCTTCACCGGGGCGCAGATCAAGGCGATCCTCGAAAGCGGCGTGGGCGCAACGCCGTCTGCCAGCGTTCTGGTGCCCTCCTCCACCCTTACCTACACCATCGACAATACGCGCCCCGCCGGAGATCGGATCACGCAGCTCGCCTTCAACGGCCAGCCGCTCGACCTCGCCGCGCGCTACCGGGTTACCGTCAACTCGTTCCTCGATCAGGGCGGGGACGGCTATGTCGGCCTGTCTGAAGGCACCGATCCCACGGTTGGCGGGCTCGATCTCGACGCGCTCGAAGCCTGGCTTTCCGCCGTGCCGGTGCGCGCGGTCCCCGAGACACCGCGCGTGCGGGTCATCGAGTAGGGCCGACCTGTCGGCTTAGCCGAACAGCCAGTGACCCAGCAGGCGGTGGAAGGGGAAGGTAAAGAAGCCCGCGATCAAGAGCGCCCCGATGATAAGCCCGCGCACCGTGCGGCGGTGGCGGTAGACATCGTGGCGCCGGGCCGCGAGGACCAGCACCGGCACCAGTACGAACGTCAGCAGCGAGAGCGCGTGGATCGGGCTGAGCTGGCCCGGCTGCTGCAGGCGAATGAAGAAGCTGTCGATCGCGGTCGCGAGCATCGCCGCACACCAGGTGTAGCCCAGCACGCGGTGCCCTTTCGTGCCGCGCGTGCGCCACAGGAGGACCGGCGTCAGGACCAGCGCGACGACGATGGTCGCAAGGTGCAGCCAGACGACGCCGGGAACCCGACCCCATTCGTCCATGCCGCGCAGGACTGCCGCAGCAACGAAGGCGAGCATGACCAACGCCAGTGCGCCCAGCAGCTTCTCAAGCTTGTCGGGCGCGGTAGAGACCAGTTCGCCCCGCGCGCGCAGCGCCTCAGAAGCTCGCGCCATCGGGCCACTCCGGCGAAGCAAGCCCCATGACCTTGAACAATGCCCCCATCTGGCCCTCCTCGATCAATCGATCCTTGGACGCATGTAAAGCGGCTTCGTGCTGGGGCGCAACCTTGGCGAGCGCGGCCGCGCGTGCCTCAATGCCCAGATCGCGCAGGAAGCGGCCCTGCGGCACCGTGCCCAGATGCTTGCAGCCGTGCGAAAGCGCGACATTGGCAAGGGTCACGAAATCGACATGGCAGGTAAGGTCGGCCTCGCCCGGCATCGTGAAAGGATCGACCTTGGTGTGGGCCCGCAGCGCCTGGAGCGTCGAGCCGGTGCGCGGCTGATCATAGCCATAGTCGATCAGCAGCGCCGCCCCGCCCTGCTGGGCGAGCCGTCCGGCCAGTTCGTAGACCGCCGCCGCGGCGCCCGGGCAAGTCTCGATCAGCGTACCTTCGGGGCTGTCCTTGAGCTCCGCCGGGATCGCCGCGTCCATCGGCTTGGTCCCCGCCACCGGCAGGAAGCGCCCGTCCTGAAAGTCGACGCAGCGCTCGCGCCAGCCATCGGCCATGCGCACCAGCTGGCGTACAGGCAGCGCGTCGAGGAACTCGTTGCCCACGACCAGCAGCGGCCCGTCGTTCGGCAGGCTCGAAAGGTCATGGTGAAAACGCGCCTGCGGGACGCCAGCCAGCTGGATGTCCTTGAGCGTGGTCGATGTCTCCACGAAGTGCACGCGCGGCTCCAGGCCATAGCGCTTCATCGCCCGCAGCGCGTCCTTGGCCAGTGTCCCGCGCCCAGGGCCCAGCTCGACATAGTGGACGTCGGGATCGCGCCCGGCGCGGATCCAGATGTCAGCCAGCCACAGCCCGATCAATTCGCCGAACATCTGGCTGATCTCGGGCGCGGTGATGAAGTCGCCAGCGCTGCCCAGCGGGTCCTTGCCCGCATAGTAGCGCGCGTTCGCCTCGCCCATGTAGTGCTGGAGCGTAATCGGTCCGTAGTTGGCGATCAGGCGCTGGAACATGCTGGCCAAGCTCTCGCCGTCCAGGTTCGCCCCCCCGGTCATTGGCCCGCCTTGGTGCTCGGTGCCGTGCCCAGAGCCGGACGTGCCAGCGCCCGCCCGACCAGGCCAAGACCCAGCAGGATGAGCGGGATCGTCAGCCACTGGCCCATCGAAAGGCCGGTCTGGTGCGCAAATTCGGCCAGCTGCGCATCGGGTTCACGGTAGAACTCGACAATGAAACGCGCGCAGGCAATGCCGGTCACGAAGACCCCGACAAGGAGCCCCGGACGGAACCGCGCGCGGCTCTTCCAGAACAGCGGCAGCATGATGAGGATCAGCATCAGGCCCTCCAGCCCGGCTTCGTAAAGCTGGCTGGGATGGCGCGCGAGCTGGTCGGGCGCATCGGGAAAGACCATCGCCCAGGGCACCTCGGGTCCGGCCACGCGGCCCCAGAGCTCCCCGTTCACGAAGTTCGCAAGACGTCCGAAGAACATGCCGAAAGGCACGCAGACAGAGACATAGTCCGCGACCCGCACAAGACTGAGCGCATTGCGCCAGGCCACGAAGGCCATGGCCAGCGTAACGCCGATAAGCCCGCCGTGGAAGCTCATGCCCCCGTGCCAGAGCTTCACCATCTCGCCCGGGTGCAGCCAGAGGCTGGGAATGCCGGTATCGCCGCCGGTATAGAACGTCGCGTAGCCCAGCCGCCCGCCCAGGATCACACCCAGTGTGCAGTAGAAGAACAGGTCATCGACATGGCGCTGCGCCATCGGCGCGCCGGGCTCGCGGATCATGCGGCTGATGTGCCAATAGGCCAGCAGCAGACCGGCGAGATAGGCCAGCGAGTAATAGCGCAGGGTAAAGAAGCCCAGGTCGATGCCATTCTTGAGGCCCAGATTGACCCAGTAGATCGGTTCGTGCGCCTGCGTGGCGACAGCGGCGGCCAGAGTTGTCAGAGACAAGTGCCTTGGACCCTTTTTCGATTCGTCAGGTAGCGCGGGGCCCTTTCTTCCGCGCAAAAGCGCACGGGATCGGGCCATTTGGCTGCCTTCTGGCATAGCCGCCCCTTTGATGGTAGTCGCGATTTGAAACCAGACCTGCAAAAATCGCAGCACCACGGGAGAAGTTCGGCGCACATGATGCCTTGTGCCGACTTCCTCTTGTCGTTTGCGACGTTTAGAAGCTTCCCGTCATGAGTGTCATTCGTATCCCTTCCCCGCGTTCCGTGATCGACCGGCGCGAACTCGTCCAGACCATCGACAAGCTGGTGGCGGCCTATGGTCCGGCCAAGTCCCGGCAGTTCGTGGTCGAGACCATGCGCACCGCGCTTGCCGAGGGGCGTGCGGAGATCGAGAGGCGTCTCACCGAGAAGCCGTCTGCCGGGCACGAGATCGCCGAGGCGCAGGCCTTCCTCACCGACCAGCTGCTGCGCGTCATGCACGACCACGTGGTCAAGCACGTCTACCCCGCGGTCAACCGTTCCAAGGGGGAGCGGCTGTGCTTCATGGCGGTGGGCGGCTACGGGCGCGGCGAGATGGCGCCGCACTCGGACGTCGACATCGCCTTCCTCACCCCCATGAAGCACACGCCCTGGTGCGAGCAGGTCATCGAGGCGATGCTCTACTTCATGTGGGATCTGGGGCTGAAGGTCGGCCACTCCAGCCGCTCGCTCGACGACATGGTGCGCATGTCGAAATCCGACCTCACCATCCGCACTGCGATGCTGGAGGGGCGCTACGTCTGGGGCGATCAGGACGTCTACGAGGAGGCGCAGGCCCGCTTCTGGCGCGATGTCGCGCAAGGAACCGAGCGCCAGTTCGTGGTCGAAAAGCTGGCCGAGCGCGACGAACGCCACAAGCGCATGGGCGACAGCCGCTACGTGGTCGAGCCCAATATCAAGGAGGGCAAAGGAGGCCTGCGCGACCTTCACACGCTCTACTGGATCGGCAAGTACCTGCACCACGTGCGCGATCCGGGCGAACTGGTCGATGCCGGGCTATTCTCCCGCAAGGAATACCTCGCCTTCCGCCGCGCGGAAAACTTCTTCTGGGCGGTGCGCTGCCACCTCCACACCATCGCCAATCGCGCCGAGGACCGCCTGACCTTCGACCTCCAGCGCGAGGTCGCGGCGCGGATGAACTACACCGACCGCCCGGGCAAGAGCGCGGTCGAGCGCTTCATGCACATGTTCTTCCTTCAGGCGAAGACGGTGGGCAGCCTGACCGGCGTGTTCCTCGCCCAGCTCGACGAGCAGTTCGCCAAGAAGCAGCCGCGCGGCCTGCTCGCCGGGTTCAAGGCGAAGGAGCGTATCGTCAAGGGCTACAAGGTCTTTGGCGGGCGCATCAAGGCGCCGTCGGACGACTGGTTCACCAAGGACCCGGTGCGCATGATCGAGATCTTCGTGATCGCCGACAAGGAGCGCCTTGAGGTCCATCCCGAAACGATGCGCCAGATCCAGCACGACGCCGCCCTCATCAAGGAGGAGGTGCGCGAGGACACGCGCGCCAACGCGCTGTTCCTGGAGCTGCTGACCAGCCGAAACGATCCCGAGACCGTGCTGCGCTGGTTCAACGAGGCGGGCGTATTCGGGCGCTTCATCACCGAATTCGGCCGCGTCAACGCGCAGATGCAGTTCGACATGTACCACCACTACACGGTCGACGAGCACACCATCCGCGCCATCGGCCTCTTGGCAAAGATCGAGCGGGGCGAACTCAAGGACGACCACCCGCTTGCCCACGACATCGTCCACAAGGTGCGCTCGCGCCGGGCGCTCTACGCCTCGGTGCTGCTCCACGACATCGCCAAGGGCCGCGGCGGCGACCACTCGATCCTGGGCTCCGAAATCGCGCTCAAGCTGTGCCCGCGCTTCGGCTTCGACGAGGAGGAGACCGAGCTCGTCTCCTGGCTGGTGCGCTGGCACCTGCTGCTCTCGGCCACTGCCTTCAAGCGCGACCTTTCCGATGCGAAGACGATCTTCGATTTCGTCGAGAAGATGGAATCGCTCGACCGCCTGCGCCAGCTGACGCTGCTCACCATCGTCGACATCCGCGCGGTGGGTCCGGGCACCTGGAACTCGTGGAAGCGCCAGCTCATCGCCGAGCTCTACAACGCCTCGGAAGAGCGCCTGCGCCTGGGCCATGCGCAGTTCGGCCGCGAACAGCGCGTCGAGGCCAAGAAGGAAGCCGTGCGCGCCCTCGCCCCGGAGAACGCGGAGCTGGTGGAAAAGGTCGGCGGCAAGCTGATCGACGCCTACTGGATCGCCGAGCCCGAGGACGTCATCGCCAAGAACCTCGCGCAGCTGCTGGCGGCCGACGACGATCCGCTCTCGATCCACACCGAATACGACCCCGCGCGCACCGCCACGCTGGTGACCGTGATCGCGTCGGACCACCCGGGCCTGTTCTACCGCATCGCGGGCGGCATCCACCTGGCTGGCGGCAACATCATCGACGCGCGCATCCACACCACGCGCACGGGCCGCGCGGTCGACAACTTCCTCGTGCAGGACCCGCTCGGGCGCCCCTTCAGCGAGGAGGCCCAGCTCGACCGGCTGCGCGAATCGATCGAGAACGCGCTTGCCAACCGCATCAAGATCCTGCCCCAGCTGGTCGCCAAGCCCGAGGTGCGCCCGCGCGCCGACGCGTTCGACGTGCGCCCCAGGGTCATCTTCGACAACGGCGCGTCCAACCGCTTCACCGTGGTCGAAGCCACCGCGCGCGACCGTCCCGCGCTCCTCAACCGGCTTGCCCACGCGCTCTTCGAGGCCAAGCTCATGGTCTATTCGGCACACATCGCGACCTATGGCGAGCGCGCGGTCGACACGTTCTACGTGACCGACCTCCTGGGCGAGAAGATCACCTCGGCCAACCGCCTCAAAGCGCTGGAACGGCGCCTTCTCGAAGCGGCGAGCGAGGCGGTGGCCGATGCCGAGGCGGAAGCGCAAGGCTCCTGAGGCGAGGTCGGCTCTCCCCGCCGATCCCGGGTCTGTGCGTGGGGCCCGCCGCCTCTCGCGCCGTTGCAACCGGACCGATCAAGGCCCATATGTTGCAACGCACCATGCCCTGATCGCGAGGGGAAGCCGCCATGAACTACCAGGATACGCCGATCCGCGCCCCTTGGGGCCCGGTTGCCAGCCGTTCCGGACGCGAGGCGGGCACCTATACCGCGCTCGTCCTGCAGGGCGGCGGCGCGCTCGGTGCCTACCAGGCCGGAGTCTACGAGGCGCTTGCCGCCGAGGACATGCGGCCCGACTGGATCTCGGGCATCTCCATCGGCGCGATCAACGCCGCGCTGATCGCTGGCAATCCCGTGGGCGAACGCGTCAAGGCGCTGCGCACCTTCTGGGAGCGGGCCTCCTCGGAACTGCTCTACAAGCTGGATGAACCCATCGGCTTTGCCCGGCGCACCTTCAACGAGGCCTCCGCGCTCTTCGCCTCGACGCTCGGCATCCCGGGCTTCTTCAACCCGCGCTTTCCGGTGCCGCTGCCCGAATGGCCCGCCGAGTTCGGCGAGCTCTCCTACTACGACACCACCCCGCTGCGCGCGAGCCTCCTCGAACTTGTCGACTTCGAGCGCATCAATAGGGGCGAGACCCGGCTCAGCGTGGGCGCGGTCAACGTGCTCAACGGCAACTTCGTCTACTTCGACAACCTGGAACGCCCGATCGGTCCTGAGCACATCATGGCAAGCGGCGCGCTGCCGCCGGGCTTTCCGCCGGTCCAGATCGAGGGCGAGTGGTACTGGGACGGCGGCCTCGTCTCGAACACGCCGCTGCAGTACGTGCTCGACAACCGCCCCGCTTGCGCAATGGAAGTCTTCCAGATCGACCTCTTCGCCGCACGCGGCGAAGTCCCGCGCACGATGGCCGACATCGCCCAGCGCGAGAAGGACATCCGCTTCTCCAGCCGCACCCGCCAGGCACCGACATGTCGCGCAAGCTCCAGGCGCTGCGCGCCGCCGCGCACCGCCTGGCCGACAAGCTGCCCGAGGAGCTGAAGGACGATCCCGACCTCGCCAAGCTGCTCTCCTGCCGCCCGGAAGGTCCGGTCGCGATCATGCACCTCATCAACCGTCCGCGCGGCTATGAAACCAATTCCAAGGATTACGAGTTTTCGCGGATGACGGTCGACGAGCACTGGCAGGCGGGCAAGGCCGACGCGATCTTTTCGCTCGAACACCCCGAATGGCTGGAGCGCGCCATCGAACCGGACGAGATCGCCACATTCGATCTTGCCTGCGAACGCGAACACGGCTGAATACGCGCACGGCAAGCGCCCAGCAGGCACCGCACAGACGGGCAGGCCCGGACGCCGACGAGATAACTGGAGAGAGCACGCACATGAAACTGAAGGACAAGGTTTGCATCGTCACCGGCGCGGCCAGCGGCATCGGCCTCGCCATTGCCCGCAAGTACGCCGAGGAAGGCGGCAAGGTGGCCATCGCCGACCTCAACCAGGAGGCCGCGCAGAAGGCTGCCGATGAAATCACCCAGACCTACGGAGCCGATGCCATGGCGGTCGCCATGGACGTGACCAGTGAAGAGCAGGTCGAAGCCGGGGTCCAGGCCGTGGTCGAGGCCTGGGGCACGGTCGACGTGCTGGTCTCCAACGCCGGCATCCAGATCGTCAACCCGATCGAGCAGTTCAAGTTCGACGACTGGAAGAAGATGCTCGCGATCCACCTCGACGGTGCGTTCCTCACCTCCAAGGCGGTGATCCCGCACATGTACAAGCAGGGCTCGGGCTCGATCATCTTCATGGGGTCGGTCCACTCCAAGGAGGCAAGCAAGCTCAAGAGCGCCTATGTCACCGCCAAGCACGGCCTGATGGGCCTCAACCGCGTGATCGCCAAGGAAGCGGGCCCCAAGGGCGTGCGCACCAACGTGATCTGCCCGGGCTTCGTGCGCACCCCGCTGGTCGAGAAGCAGATCCCTGAACAGTCCAAGGAACTGGGCATTCCCGAAGAGGAGGTGGTCAGCAAGGTCATGCTCGGCCAGACCGTCGACACCGAGTTCACCACGGTCGAGGACATCGCCGAAGTCGCGCTGTTCTTCGCCGCCTTCCAGACCAACGCACTGACCGGCCAGTCGCTGCTCGCCAGCCATGGCTGGGTGATGGAATAAGAGGAAGTATGGAGTACTGCGGACGCGGCCGCGCGAAAGGCGCTGGCTGCGTCCGCAGCCCCCTCAGGGCCGACGCAAAGGCGCCGCGCCCTCATCCTGGATCGCCACCGCGCCGCCCAACATGCGCAGCACTATCCAGGTAACCGGCAGGGCCGCCACGAAGGCCAGCGCGATCACGGCGAGGAACACGTAGCCGTCGACCAGCCCCGCGCCCAGCACGGCGACAAGACCGATCCCCATGAGGACCGTTGTCGCCAGCGAATGTACCGCCATCATCATCACGAAGCCCATCGCGTAAGTCCCTTGCGACCTGCTGACGGGCGGGAAGTAGGACGGGCCTGAAACCCCGTCCTTGACGCATGTCAAACGGCGCGCAGGCGCTCCAGCGCGGCTTCGCGGCCAATCAGGGGCAGCATCGCGCCCATGTCGGGCCCGTGCTCCATCCCCGTCAGCGCCAGACGCAAGGGGAGAAACAGCGCCTTGCCCTTGCGGCCCGTCGCCTCCTTGAGCGCGCCGGTCAGCGCCTTCCAGACGCCCGGCTCCCAGTCGAGCCCCTCCAGCACCTCGCCAGCCGTCGCGAGATAGGTGCGGTCCTCCTCGGCCAGGTCCGGCGCGGCGACGGGGCCGGTGACGACCTGCCACCAATCCGCCGCCTCGTGGACGTGAGCCAGGTTGGGGCGCACCGCTTCCCAGGCCGCCGCGTCCATTCCGTCCGGAAGACGCTCCGCCACGGCCTCGTAGGGCAGCGTGTGGACAATTGCGGCGTTGACGCGCGCCAGTTCGGTTTCGTCAAAGCGCGCCGGGGCCCGGCCAAAGCGCGAGAGATCGAAGCTCGCCGCCAAGTCCGCAAGACGCAGCGCCGGATCGACCGGATCCGAGGTCCCCAGGCGCCCCAGCAGGGCAATCAGCGCCTCGGGCTCGATCCCGTCCTCGCGCAACTGCGCCATGCCAAGCGAGCCCAGCCGCTTGGAGAGCTTGCCCTCACTGCCGACCAGCAGGGCTTCGTGAGCAAAGCGCGGAACCGTGCCGCCCAGCGCCGTGAACATCTGCACCTGCGCCGCTGTGTTCGAAACGTGGTCCTCACCGCGCAGAACGTCGGTCACGCCCATGGCGATGTCGTCGATCACCGAGGGCAGCATGTAGAGCCAGGAACCATCGGCGCGCCGAATCACCGGGTCCGACATCATCGCCGCATCGAAGGACTGGGGGCCGCGAATGCCGTCCTCCCAGGCAATCGGCTCGTCGCGGTCGAGCAGGAAGCGCCAGTGCGGAGCGTCTCCCGCCGCCACTTTCTGCGCCTTTTCCTCCTCGGAAAGGGCAAGCGCGCCGCGGTCATAGATCGGGGGCAGCCCGCGGCCCAGCAGGACCTTGCGCTTGAGTTCAAGTTCCTGCGGGCTTTCCCAGCACGGATAGATGCGGCCCTCGCCCTTCAGACGCTCGAATTCGGCTTCGTACAGGGTAAAGCGCTGCGACTGGCGTTCCTCGCCCTCGGCCGCGATGCCCAGCCAGGCAAGGTCTGCGCGGATCGCCTCCACATAGTCCTCGCGCGAGCGCGCCGCGTCGGTGTCGTCGATGCGCAGCAGGAAGCGTCCGCCCGACCGCTTGGCCAGCAGCCAGTTGTGCAGGGCCGTGCGGATGTTGCCGACGTGAAGAAGGCCCGTGGGCGAAGGGGCAAAGCGCGTGGTGGTCATAGCCCTGCGCGATTACGCGCAGGCGGGCGCGAGGTCAAAGCCCACATTGCCCGCCCGTGCGCGGCGGCGCGTCCACCTAGTCGGCAAGTCCCCCCATTCCCTCACGGCCATGCGGTGCGGCCAGGTCCATGAGCGGTCCGGCCGGCACGATTCCGGTCGGGTTGATGGTGCCGTGGCTCTGGTAATAGTGCCCCTTGATATGCCGGAAATCGACCGTCTCGGCGACGCCGGGTACCTGGTAGATGTCACGCAGATACCCAGAAAGGTTCGGATAGTCGGCAAGCGAGTGCAGGTTGCACTTGAAATGCCCCCGGTACACCGGATCGAAACGCACCAGCGTGGTAAAGAGACGAATATCGGCCTCGGTCAGAGTGTTGCCGATGAGGTAGCGGCTCGCCGAGAGGCGCGTCTCAAGCCAGTCGAGCGTGCCGAAGAGGGGATAGACCGCCTCCTCGTAGGCCTCCTGGGTGGTCGCGAAGCCGGCCTTGTAGACGCCGTTGTTCACCGTGTCGTAGATCCGCGCGTTGAAGGCATCGATCGCCTCGCGGTGCGCCTCGGGATAATAATCGCCCGGACGCGCGCCCAGATCGTCGAACGCTGTGTTGAACATACGAATGATCTCGGCCGATTCGTTGCTGACGATCGTGCCCTTCGTGCGATCCCAGAGCACCGGCACAGTCACCCGGCCCGAATAGTCGCTCTTCGCCGCCGTGTAGACCTGGTGCATGTACTGTGCATGGTGGATCGGATCGGGCACCACGCCCGGCCCTTCGGCAAAGGTCCAGCCGTTCTCGGCCATGTGCCAGTGCACGATGGAGACAGAGATCATTCCCTCCAGCCCCTTCAATGCGCGCATGATAAGCGTGCGGTGCGCCCAGGGACAGGCCAGGCTGACGTAGAGGTGGTAGCGTCCAGCTTCCGCCGCGAAACCGCCCTCGCCCGAAGGGCCGGGGCTCCCGTCGGCCGTCAGCCAGTTGCGGAACGCCGACTTCTCACGCTCGAACTTCCCCTTGTTGGCCTCGGTATCATACCAGACATCGTGCCACTGGCCGTCCACCAGCATTCCCATAACTCATCTCCATTCGCCGGTTTCACGTTGCCGCGGCCCGGCTCGTCGTTCATCCCTCAGCTGCGAAACGCATGAGTGATCGGATAGCGCCGATCCCGACCGAAATTTCTTGGGGACAGTTTCACGCCCGGCGGCGACTGGCGGCGCAGGGCTTCGCTCGCATGCAGACGCTCCTCGATCTGGCGCAGGACCGCGCGGGGAAATCCGTCCGCGACCATCTGGTCGATGCTCTTGTCGTGCTCGACAAGGCCGAACAGCATGGCATCCAGGCGCCCCGCGTCGTCCACGCCGTCGGGAAGCGGCGGCGTGCGGGCCAGAATCGAGGCGGTAAAGATCGTCCCCTCCGGCCCCAGCCCGATGTGCGGGATCGCGCCATTTCGCCATGTGGCAAGCATGGCGACCGTCGTCGCGTAGGCATCCTTGAGCGGACTGTAACCGCCCGTGGCGCTTGCGCAGGAGGGCGCGCGGCCAAGGCTGAAATCGCTCTTTGTCGCCGAAGAGAGCAGCATCGCGCCCTGGCTCTCGGCAAACGCCCCAAGCACCAGCGCGCGCATGCGTGCGGCAAGCCGCTCGCCCGCCTCCCGCTCAGGGCCGACGAAACAGACATCCAGGGCCTCCAAGGCCTCTGCGATGCGCGAATCGAGCGTGATCTCCCGGCACCTGGCGCCAAGGCTGTCCGCACAGGCCCGCGCATCGTCCAGCGCCTGCGCGCCGCCTGCCAACGGCGGGACCAGCGCCAGGGTCACGCATTCAGGCCCAAGCGCATCAACCGCCAGTGCCGCCACCAACGCCGAATCGCGCGCGCCATCGAGGCCCACCACCACGCCCTCGCACGCACTGCGTTCCACGAAGTCGCGCAGCGCCAGAACCATGGCGCAGTAGATCGTCTCGGGCTGGGGCGTCTCCTGCGCCAGATCGCCCCGGTCGCAGCGCCAGCCACGCGCGGTGCGGGTCCACGAGGTCTGCAGGACCTGCTCCTCCCAGTCCCGCGCACGCGCAGCGAGCTGGCCATTGCCATTGACGACGAAGCTGCCGCCATCGAAGACGAGCTCGTCCTGTCCGCCCACGCGGTTGAGATAGGCCAGCGGGATGCCGGTATCGCCCGCCCGGCGCCGGGCTATCCCCTCGATTCGCAGGGCTTCCTTGTTGATCTCGTAAGGGCTGCCGTTGATGCAGATGAACATCTCGGCGCCGAAGTCGGCAAGGTGACGGCACACGTCCGGGCGCCAGATATCCTCGCAGATCGGCACCCCGATCATGGTGCCGCGCAGGATCACCGGCTCGGGCAAGGGGCCGGGCTGGAACAGGCGCATTTCATCGAACGTGCCGTAGTTGGGGAGCTCGTGCTTGAAGCGCACCGCCGCGATCCGCCCCTGGTCGAGCAACGCCACCCCATTGTGCAGCGCACCATCCCGCACGAAGGCCGATCCCACCAGCATGGCTGGCCCATCATCGCCGCTCGCCTCGGCCAGCCGTTCAAGCTGGGCAGCCGCCTTTTCGACCAGCGCGGGCTTGAGCACTAGGTCCTCGGGCGGGTAGCCGATCAGGTGGAGTTCGGGAAAAACGACAAGGTCCGCATCGCGCGCCTCACGTCGGGCCGCCAGAATCGAATCCGCATTGGCGCCGATATCGCCGACCGACTGGTTGAGCTGACCAAGCGCGATCCGGAAAGCATCGAGCATGGGATCAGGTGATGCCGCATTGCAGCGCATCGCGCAAATGTCTTCGAAGTTCGGCGCGCATCGTTTGCAAAAACATGGGCCGAAAACGAAAAACCCTCCCCGAAAGGGGAGGGTCTTTGTCCACTTGGCTTAAGTGGGTCTTTCCGATGTCCCGGCCGAAACCGGGTGGAAAGCCGCGGAGGGCCGCCGGAACACGAGGCGCCGGCCAGCCCTCCAAACGGATTACATCGCCTCGGTCGGAACCTCGGTCGGAGCGTCCGTCGCCATCATGTCACCGGGCACGGTCTCAACCGACTCGGTGGCTTCCGGAGCCGGAGTCTCGCCACAAGCTGCGAGAGCCAGAGCGGCAGCCGACGCGAACGCGGCGAAAGCAATCTTCTTCATGCGAATCCCCTTGCATTGTTTGGCCCACGGGCCAACGCTTGCAGGCAAGCCTGCGGAGGCCTCTTTAAACGAGACGATGGTGCAACGCAAATAGGAAGTATGGGGGGCGGAAGTGGCCTCAAACCTTGGGGTTGCACGCATATAAAGATATCTTTATATCCACCCGCATGCAAATTGACCCACTTCTGAGGGCCCTTTCGGAGCCGACGCGCCTGCGCATCATGCGTTTGCTGGCGCACATGGAGCTTTCCGTGGGCGAACTTGCGCAAGTGCTGGGCCAGAGCCAGCCGCGTGTTTCGCGCCATGTGCGAATCCTGTGCGACGCGGGACTGTCCGAACGCCGCAAGGAAGGCAGCTGGGTCTTCCTGCGCACGGCCGTGAGCGAAACTTCCGAGCCCGAGATGGGGGCGGCCGCCGCGCGCCTGCTCACCATTGCCGAGCGCGACGACCCCGAATTTGCGCATCGCTGCCGCGATGACCGCCGCCAGCTCGCCTCGATCCGCGAGCGCGCGAGGCCAATGCACAGGCCTATTTCGCGCGCCACGCGCCGGAATGGGATACCCTGCGCCAGCTCCACGGCGCCGACGAGCCGGTCGAGGCTGCGCTCATCGCCGCACTCGGCTGCGCGCCGGGCAATCAGACCGGAAAGCTGGGCGCCCTGCTCGACATCGGCACCGGCACCGGCCGCATGGCCGAACTTCTGGCCGAAAGCGCAAGCCACGTCACCGCGCTCGACCGCAACCCGGAGATGCTCCAGATCGCACGGGCCCGGCTCCAGGCGCTGCCCGCCGACAAGGTCGACCTGGTGCGCGGCGATTTCGTCGACCTGCCTTTCGATTCGGGCAGCTTCGACACCGTGCTGTTCCACCAGGTGCTCCACTTCGCGCCCTCGCCCGGCCCCGTCCTCGACGAAGCCGCGCGCGTCACGCGTGCAGGCGGGCGCATCGCCATCGTCGATCTGGCCGCGCACGAGCGCGAGGAACTTCGCGAGCGCCATGCCCACGCCCGACTCGGGTTTTCCGATGCTCAGATGGCCTCGCTCATGGCCGACGCGGGTTTCGCGCCCGCCCCGCCCATTGCCCTTCCGGGTGACACCCTGACGGTGAAGATCTGGACTGCCGAGCGCCTGCCCTGCCCTGCCCCTACGCCTGCCCCGGCATCTGCCTGAAACGCCGGTTTACCTGCCCTTTGCCACGACTGTGCCCTTGAAGAGGCGCCCTTGCCCCAAGCGGCCCAAGCGAAAGATTGCGAAGCGATGACTGTTACGACCCGACCCGCCGAAGCTGCCACGTCCGCCCCCTGCGGCGATACGCCGCTGTTCGGCGAAATGGCCGGAGACATTGCGGTCTCCTACGAGTTCTTTCCGCCCAAGACCGAGAAGATGGAGGCCCAGCTGTGGGACGCCATCACCGAACTGGCGCCTCTGGCCCCCAAATTTGTCTCGGTCACCTATGGCGCGGGCGGCTCGACGCGCGAGCGCACCCACGCGACGGTCGCGCGCATCCGCCGCGAAACGGATCTGGTCCCCGCTGCACACCTTACCTGCGTCGCGGCCAGCAAGGGCGAGATCGACGAGATCGCCGATGAATACTGGGACGCGGGCGTGCGCCATATTGTCGCCCTGCGTGGCGATCCCCAGCCCCAGGACAACGGCGTCTTCCGCGCCCACCCCGAAGGTTACGCCAGCGCCGCAGCGCTTGTCGAAGGGCTGAGGAAGCGCCACGATTTCGAGATCTCGGTCGCCGCCTATCCCGAAATGCACCCCGAGGCATCGAGCGCGCAGAGCGACCTCGACAACCTCAAGCGCAAGATCGATGCGGGCTCCACGCGCGCGATCACGCAGTTCTTCTTTTCGGCCGACGCCTATTTCCGCTTCCTCGACAAGGCCTTGGCCGCGGGCATCACCGCGCCGATCGTGCCCGGCATCATGCCCGTCACCAACTTCGCCGCGATCCGCCGCATGTCCGCGAACACCGAGATCCCCACCTCGCTCGAATCGCTCTTCGCCGATCTGGACGAACGCCCCGGCCCGCGCGCGCTGGTCGCCGCCGTCGCCGCGGCCGACCTGTGCAAGCGCCTCTACGACGGGGGCGTGCGCAACTTCCATTTCTACACGCTCAACAAGGCCGACCAGACCTACGCGATCTGCCAGCTGCTCGGCCTGCGCCCCAAGGAGACCGTCTGATGACGCCCCGTGATGCCTTCGAGGAGCAGGCCCGCCGCCGCATCCTCATTACCGACGGGGCCTTTGGCACCGAGATCCAGAACTGGAAGCTCTCCGAGGCCGACTACGCGGGCGATCTGGATCTGGGCCACGACCAGAAGGGCAACAACGACATCCTCGCGCTCACCAAGCCCGAAGTGCCCGAAGCCATCCACCGCGCCTACTTCGAGGCTGGCGCGGACATTGCCGAGACCAACACCTTCTCGGCCAACCGCATCAGCCAGGCCGATTACGGCGCACAGGGGCTCGTGCGCGAGATCAACGTCGCCTCCGCCCAGCTTGCGCGCAAGGTTGCCGACGAGTTCACCGCGAAGGACGGGCGCCCCCGATTCGTTGCGGGCGCCATCGGCCCCACCAACAAGACCCTCTCGCTCAGCCCCGACGTCAACGACCCGGGCTATCGCGAGATCGACTGGGACACGCTTGTCGATGTCTACAAGGAACAGGCCGCAGCGCTCGTCGAAGGCGGCGCCGACTTCATCCTGATCGAGACCGTGTTCGACACGCTCAACGCCAAGGCCGGGATCATGGCCGTGCGCCAGCTCGAGGCCGAACTGGGCCACGAGGTTCCGATCATGCTCTCGATGACGCTGACCGACCTGTCGGGCCGCAACCTCTCGGGCCACACGGTCGAGGCGTTCTGGCACGCGGTGCGCCATGCCAGGCCGCTCACCATCGGGCTCAACTGCTCGTTCGGTGCGACCCAGCTGCGCCCGCACGTCAAGGTTCTCTCCGAGATCGCCGACAGCCTCATCATGATCTACCCCAACGCCGGGCTTCCCAACGAACTGGGTGCCTATGACGAAATGCCCGAAACCACGGCAGGCTTCGTCAGGGAATGGGCCGACGCGGGCCAGGTCAACGTGCTGGGCGGCTGCTGCGGATCGACGCCCGCGCACATCGCCGAGATCGCCAAGGCGGTGGAGGGCCTGCCGCCCCGCCGCGTGCCCGAGCTTGCCCCCGTGACCCGCCTCGCCGGGCTCGAACCCTTCACCATGGCCGCCTGACGCAAAGACACCTTACATGACGAACATGCCTATCTGGCGCATCCGGGTTGCCACGCCCGAGGATGCGGAAACTCTCTCGCTCATTGGCTCGGCCACGTTCCTGGAGGCCTTCGCAGGCGTCGTCCACGGCCAGGGTCTTCTGGGCCACTGCCGCACCTCGCATTCGGCCGAGACCTACCGCCGCTATCTGGAGAGCGGCGCGCGGATCTGGCTCGCCGAAGTCGAACCGGGCCACGCGCCGGTAGGCTATGCCCTCACCTGCACGCCCGAGCTTGACCAGGCGAAGGACGGCGACGTGGAACTGAAGCGCATCTACGTGCTGGCCAAGTTCCAGGGCACCGTGATCGCGAGCGCACTCATGCGCAATGTCCTGGAAGCCGCGCAGGCCGACGGACACAAGCGCCTGCTGCTGGGCGTCAAGAACGACAACCAGCGGGCCTTGAGCTTCTACGCCAAGAACAACTTCGAGACGATCGGCTCACGCAGCTTCGATGTCGGCGGCGTGATCTACGACGACTTCGTGCTGGCGCGCCCGCTCGCCGCACTCGCCACCACCTGACCGGATCCCGGGGGGACACCATGACCGAGACTTCCGCCTCTGCCGCCACGCCCGCTTCGGCCTCGGGCTCGCGCTTCGTCAACATCGGCGAGCGCACCAACGTCACCGGCTCTGCCAAGTTCAAGAAGCTGATCATGGCTGGCGACTATGCGACCGCGGTCGAAGTCGCGCGCCAGCAGGTCGAGAACGGCGCGCAGGTCATCGACATCAACATGGACGAGGGCCTGCTCGACGCGCTCGAGGCGATGACCACCTTCCTCAACCTGATCGCGGCCGAGCCGGACATCGCGCGCGTGCCGATCATGATCGATTCGTCGAAATGGGACGTGATCGAGGCGGGCCTCAAGTGCGTCTCGGGCAAGCCCATCGTCAATTCGATCTCGATGAAGGAAGGCGAGGAACTCTTCCTCAAGCAGGCGCGCACCTGCATGGCCTATGGCGCGGCCGTGGTCGTCATGGCCTTCGACGAGACCGGGCAGGCCGACACCAAGGCGCGCAAGGTGGAAATCTGCACCCGCGCCTACAAGCTGCTGACCGGCATCGGTTTTCCGCCCGAAGACATTATCTTCGACCCCAACGTCTTTGCCGTGGCCACCGGCATCGAGGAGCACGACCGCTACGCGCTCGACTTCATCGAGGCCGTCGCCGAGATCAAAGCCGCCTGCCCCCACGTCCACTTCTCGGGCGGGCTTTCCAACCTCTCGTTCTCCTTCCGCGGCAACGAGACGGTGCGCCGCGCGATGCACTCGGTCTTCCTCTACTACGCGATCCCCGCCGGGCTCGACATGTCGATCGTGAACGCAGGCCAGCTTGACGTCTACGACCAGATCGACCCCGCCTTGCGCGAAGCCTGCGAGGACGTGATCCTGATGCGCACGCCCAAGGCGGGCGGCGAGCAGACCGCGACCGAGCGCCTGATCGAACTGGCCGAAAGCTTCAAGGGCAAGGACAAGGCGCAGGAAAAGGCCACGCAGGAGTGGCGCACCTGGGAGCCGGTCAAGCGCATCGAGCACGCGCTCGTGCGCGGCATCGACGCGCACATCGTCGACGACACCGAAGAGGCGCGCCAAGCGATCTTCGCAGCGGGCGGACGCCCGATCGAGGTGATCGAAGGGCCGCTCATGGACGGCATGAATGTCGTGGGCGACCTGTTCGGCTCGGGCAAGATGTTCCTGCCCCAGGTGGTGAAGTCCGCGCGCGTGATGAAGAAGGCGGTCGCCCACCTCATCCCCTTCATCGAGGCGGAAAAGGACGCCAATTCCAAGGCCAAGGGCCGGATCATCATGGCCACCGTCAAGGGCGACGTCCATGACATCGGCAAGAACATCGTGGGCGTCGTGCTCCAGTGCAACGGCTACGAGGTCATTGACTTGGGCGTCATGGTCCCCTGGTCCACGATCCTGGAGACCGCGCAGAAGGAAGACGTCGACATCATTGGCCTCTCCGGCCTCATCACGCCTTCCTTGGACGAGATGGTGACGGTCGCCGAGGAGATGCAGCGCGCGGACATGAAGATCCCGCTCCTCATCGGCGGGGCGACCACCTCCAAGGTCCACACCGCACTGCGCATCGACCCGGCCTATACGGGCGCGGTCATCCACGTGCTCGACGCCAGCCGCGCGGTCGGCGTCGCCTCGCAGCTCCTCTCCGACACACAGGCCGAGGGCTACATCGAATCCGTCGCCATCGACTACGAGAAGGTGCGCGAGGCCCGCGCGGGCAAGGGCAAGCGCGACGTCCTGCCCATCGCGGACGCGCGCGCCAACGCCTTCAAGCCGGACTTCGCCGACAAGGCGCCCGCGCCGATGCAGCCCGGCCTCCACGTCTTCGAGGACTGGGACCTTGCAGACCTTCGCGAAACCTTCGACTGGACGCCCTTCTTCCGCGCCTGGGAACTGGCGGGCACCTACCCAGCCATCCTCAACGATGAAGTGGTGGGCGAAAGCGCGCGCAATCTCTTCGAGGATGCGCAGAAGATGCTCGACACCATCGTCGAGGAGAAGTGGCTGACGGCCCGGGGCGTCTGTTCGTTCTGGGAATGTCACCAGGACGGCGACGACATCCTGCTTGCCGATGGCACGCGCCTTCCCATGCTCCGCCAGCAGGTCGAAAAGTCACGCGACCGCGCCAACTTCTGCCTCTCCGACTTCGTCGATCCGGCGGGCGACTGGCTGGGCGGCTTTGCCGTGGGCATCCATGGCATCGATGAACACATCGCCCGCTTCAAGGCCGCGCACGATGATTATTCCGACATCCTCCTGAAAGCCCTGGCCGACCGCTTCGCCGAAGCCTTTGCCGAGCGTCTGCACCAGCACGTGCGCACCACGCTCTGGGGCTATTCGCCCGACGAGCAGCTCACCAACGAGGCGCTCATCCGTGAGCAGTACCGCGGCATCCGCCCGGCCCCCGGCTACCCGGCCTGCCCGGACCATTCGCTGAAGCCGATCCTGTTCGATCTCCTGCGCGCGCAGGACACTGCCGGGATCACGCTCACCGAAAGCCAGGCCATGTTGCCGACTTCGGCCGTCTCGGGCTTCTACTTCGCACACCCCGAGAGCCAGTACTTCGGCGTCGCGCGCATCGGGCGCGACCAGTTGGAGGATTACGCAGGGCGGCGCGGCATCGACATCGCCACGGCCGAACGCTGGCTGCGCCCCAACCTCGACTGATCGGAACACGAAAAGAGGCGCCGTCCACACCCAGGGGAAGAGGTGGACGGCGCCGGGAAAGCCTGTCGGCGTGGTCTTGTGCCGTTGTGCGGGGCAAAGCCGTGTTCGGCGGCCGCCCCACCGGCACACTCAGTGGACCAGCGGCGGACCGGCAGGCTTCATCTGGGCAATAGGGGTGGGCTTCGCCGCTCGGGCATCGCCCACGATACGCATTTCGACCGTGAGCAGCGCAAACGCGGCTTCAGCCCCGAAGTGGACGAGTTCGTTGATGATCGGATCGGTCGCGACGCCCTGTTCCTGCGCAAGCGCCTTGAGTGTGCGCGCCAGTTCGGCGAATTCACATTCGTTCAACCAGGCCGTGTGGCATTCTTCGAAACGCACACGCGCATCCTGCAGCATCGCTCCCATGACTTGTACCTCTTCCCGTATTGTCCTTGCGGTTCCTGTGGCGACCTCGATTCAATCGATTGCATAACATTTCAGTGCACCGCGTCGATCGAGTGATGCCAAGTATCCGCCAAGCGATCCAAGAAACGCTGAAATAGGCCATGCGGGCTTACCCGCGTGTCATCTGAAAGAGAAAGTTACCACGCCTCGGCGCCGATCTTCGCGGGGTCGCCGCGGAAGGAAAACAAGTCTTGGCCGAAGGGATGAGACCGAAAGGGCCAAATGCCCCTCACCGATGGCGTGCCCTTGGCAGGCCATCCCCCGCCCCCACGCACC
This sequence comes from Novosphingobium sp. MBES04, assembly GCF_000813185.1. NCBI lineage: Bacteria > Pseudomonadati > Pseudomonadota > Alphaproteobacteria > Sphingomonadales > Sphingomonadaceae > Novosphingobium > Novosphingobium sp. MBES04. The sequence continues at coordinate 961,925 of NZ_DF850488.1, forward strand.
ATGGTCTGCGTGGGAGGGGCACGGTGGGGTTCAGAACAGGCGGTCGAGCAGACGGCCGAACAGGCCGCGGTCACCGTCCATGGGCTGGATCGGACCATAAGTGTGGAGGCGCTGATGCGCGTCACGATGCGCCCGCGGCAGGATCGATTCGTGCGGGCGACTGGAATGGTAAACGTAAGACGACATGATGTGATCTCCATGAACCAGTTGTCGTGAAATAAACTCGCCGCAGCCGAAAAAGTGCCCGTCAATCGTCGCAAACGCACGTTCCATCTTCGCAAGCCCCCATCTCCCCGCGAGTCGCCCCAAGAGGCGAAAAGCGGAGGAAAGCGCCTCTGGCACGGGTTCCGCGATGGGCCCGGCTCTGCCATAAGCTGCCCCCGTGAACGACGACGACTGGCCCTTCGAGACGACCTTCTACGGCGATGATGATGACTGGCAGAGCGACCTTGCCCCGCCCGTCGACAACACGCCCGCCGCGCCCCCGTCTGCCGAGCGCGTGCGCGAGCGCTGCAGGCGACCTTCGGCTTTTCGGGCTTTCGCGGGGTCCAGGACCAGGTGGTGGACCGCGTGCTCCAGGGGCAGTCCACGCTGGCGGTGATGCCCACCGGCGCGGGCAAGTCCCTCACCTACCAGCTGCCCGCCGTGCTTCTCGAAGGCACCTGCGTGGTCGTCTCCCCGCTGATCGCGCTAATGCACGACCAGCTGCGCTCCGCGCGGGCCAACGGCATCCGCGCAGCAACCCTTACCAGCGTCGATGCCGACTGGCGCGAGACGCTCGACGCGTTCCGCGCAGGCCAACTCGACCTTCTCTACATCGCGCCCGAGCGGGCGAGCCAGCCCGCCTTCCGTGACTTGCTGGCAAGCACCCGCATCTCGCTCTTTGCCATCGACGAGGCGCACTGCGTTTCGGAATGGGGGCATGACTTCCGGCCCGACTACCGCCTGCTCAAGCCGCTTCTCGACGCCTTCCCGCAGGTCCCCCGCCTCGCATTGACCGCGACGGCCGACCGCCACACCCGCGCCGACATCCTGACCCAGCTCGGGATCGGCGAGGACGGCCTCATCGTCGCCGGGTTCGACCGCCCCAACATCCGCTACGCGATCCGCCCGCGCGACAGCGTGGCACGCCAGTTGAAGGGCGTGATCGACGAGAACCCGGGGCCCGGCATCATCTACGCGCCCACCCGCGCGCGCGTGGAACAACTTGCCGATACGCTCGCAAAGTCAACCGGCCGCCCGGTCCTGCCCTACCATGCCGGGTTGCCCTCGGAAGTCCGCCAGAAGAACCAGGCGGCCTTCGTGGCGAGCGAGGACATGGTGATGGTCGCGACCGTCGCCTTCGGCATGGGCATCGACAAGCCCGACGTGCGCTTCGTCGCTCATGCGGGCATCCCCAAGTCGATCGAAGGCTATTACCAGGAAACGGGCCGCGCCGGGCGCGACGGCGATCCTTCGGTCGCCGTCATGTTCTGGGGCGCGGACGACTTTGCCCGCGCGCGCATGCGTCTCGCCGAAGTCGACGAGGCGCGCCAGCACAGCGAACGCCAGCGCCTTGAATCGCTCGCCGGGCTGATCGAGACCGCCGACTGCCGCCGCGCCGTCCTCCTGCGCCACTTCGGCGAGGAACCGCCGGCCAAGTGCGGCAACTGCGACACCTGCCTGGAACCCGTCGACGTGATCGACGCGACGACGCTGGCGCAGAAGCTGCTTTCGGCGGTCTACCGCACCGGACAGACCTATGGCCTCGGCCACCTCGAGAAGGTGCTGACGGGCGTCACGGATGACCGCGTGCTCCAGCGCGGGCACGACCAGCTGTCGGTCTTCGGCATCCTGCGCGAGGAGGAAAAGCCGATCCTCAAGGCTCTTGCCCGCGCCCTCCAGGCCCGGGGCAGCTTGATCCCCACCGAACACGGCGGACTGGCGCTTGGCAGCGATGCCCGCGAGATCCTCAAGAACGAGGCCGCCGTGATGATCGTGCGCCCGCCCAAGAAGGAACGCGGACGCCGGGGCCGCGGGGCGGACCAGACGCCCAACCCGGTCGGCGATCCGCTCTTCGATGCCCTGCGCGAACTACGCCGCGACCTCGCCAAGGACCAGGGCGTTCCGCCCTATGTCATCTTCCACGACGCGACCTTGCGCGAGATGGCCTCGATGCGCCCCTCCAGCCTTTCCGAACTGGGTTCGATCACGGGCGTGGGCAGCCGCAAGCTCGACGCCTACGGCGAGGAATTCCTCCACGTTCTCCAGCAGTTCTGAGGCAGAACAGACATTCCAGAGGCCATCGCCCTCGGACTCTCCTAACGGTCGACCTTACCTTGCGCACGCCAACTTGGCCGAGGAAGGTGAGATAGACAGTTTGGGGGTCCAAGGGGCAATGGCCCCTTGAACCAAATCCTTCTCACTTACAGCGGATTATCCAGCTTGATAATTTCTTCCTCGCTCTTGCGCTGGGAGGTCTTGAGCTGGCGGGGCTGCTGGAAGCTTTCCAGAACGGGCTTGTCGCGACCGTAGATGTCGCCGAAGGTTTCGAGGTTGCCTTCGATATCGCGCGCGATGGTGAAGTAGGTGAGATATACCGGGAATGTACGGGTCATCTCGACCTTGGTGTACTTGCCCGAGCGCGAGATGTCGGCCGCCTCGCTGCCCGACATGCCAGCCCCCAGGATCGCCATCGTCATGCCCAGTTCGACCGCGCGTTCGGTGCGGATGCAACCGTGGCTGTAGGCGCGCACTTCGTGGTTGAAATACTGCTTGGAGGGCGTGTCGTGCAGGAAGATCGCGTGCTCGTTGGGCATGTCGATCTTCATCATGCCCAACGAATTGTTCGGGCCCGGCTGCTGGACAACCCAGACGTTGCCGTTGGCGTCCTTGGTGGCCTTGTAGCCCGCATTGCGCGCCCAGGTCGGGTTGTTGAGCACCTTCTGACCCAGACCCTCGCCCTTCACGATCGATTGCGGCACGGTCCAGGTCGGGTTGAACACGACCGCTGTGACCGTTTCGGCCAGCTGCGGCGTCGCAGTGCGCCCCGGCTTGCCGACGACCGTCTTGTAGGTACGGATGATCTTGTTCTTGACCGTGAGGCGCAGCTGGAACTCGGGCACGTTGGTCAGGAGATAGACTTCACCCAGATCGCGCTTGAGCCAGCGCCAGCGATCCATGTTGGCCATGATAAGGAGACGCCGGTCCTTCTTCGCCTTGGGCGTGGCGGCCAGTTCTTCCTTGAGCGCAGCGTAGTCTGGAACAGTCGGCGCCAGCGCGGCAACGAGGCCGGGAATGTCGTGCGCGGCCAGTGCCTGGGCCATCACCTTGCCAGTGGGCATCTCATCGCGGTCGGGATCGACGGCGAACCACTGCACGCGCGCGGGCATGGGCGTGCGTCCGTCACGCAGGTCCTCAACCAGCCAGCCCAGGAGTTTGCTCGCCAGTCCGTCGAGCGCATCGCCCTCACCCGCCGCGATCGCGGCCTGGAGCGCTTCGGGCTGATAATCGGCCGGCAACAGGCCCTCGCTCCCGATCCCGCGGATCGTGGCAAGAAGATCCTGCGCGTCCGAGATATTCCAAGGCAGCACGGGCGCGGAGAGGAAGAGTTCCTGCACCACCGGCTCGGACGTGGTGCGCGTGGCCGTCCCCTCGCTCACCACGGTCGCAGTGGTCGGCGCGGGGGCGTTCTTCGGAGCGCGCGTAGGCGCGGAGCTCGGCGTCGATGTGGGAGAGGCCTGCGCGGCGGGCGAATGCGGGCGGGGCAGGATATCTTCGGGGCCGCTCTGCGCACGACTCTGCGCCAGCACCGGCTGGGCCAGGAGGGAGAGCGCCGAAAGACTCGAAAGAAGGCCACAGGCCTTGCGCTGGATGCTGCTCATTTTGCTTCGAAATCCGCCCGAATAGTACGTGTAGGCCGCATAGCGACCGTGCGCATCACGGCCACCGATCCGGCGATGTGAACGCCAGTATAGCACGTCCGTTCCGCATCGCGCCTGTCGCTACGATGAATTGCTTGCGAATAACCGACGCTTAACCCACAGAACCCGGGCCATGACGCAGCCTGCCCCCGCCTCCGATACCACCCCACCGGCCCCATCGGCCCTGCAGGCCGCGCTGCCGGTCCTTGCCGTGGTCGCAGGCATCGGAACCTTCAGCGCGATGGATGCGGCCATGAAAGGCGCCTCGATCGCGCTGGGCGTCTACACCGCGCTGCTCCTGCGCAACGCGCTGGGTACGCTCTTCGCCCTGCCGATCTGGCTCGCGACCCTGCGTGGCCCTCGCCCCGAGAGCACCCCCTTCTCACGTCGCCCAACGCTCGCGCGCCTGCGCCTCCACGCCTTTCGCGCCGGGGTGACCACCTGCATGGCGGCGCTCTTCTTCTATGGACTCGTGCGCATTCCCATGGCCGAGGTAATCGCGATCTCGTTCATCTCTCCGATCATCGCGCTGTTTCTGGCGGCCCTGCTGCTGGGAGAAGTCATCCGCCCCCAGGCGATCCTCGCCTCGCTGCTCGGCATCGCGGGGTGATCGTGATCGGCGGCGGGCGATTGGGAGCGCTCGACACCTCTCCCGAGACGTTGAAGGGGATCGCGGCCGTCCTGTGTTCGGCCGTGTTCTATGCCTTCAACCTCGTGCTGCAGCGCAAGCAGGCCCTCCTGGCAGGCCCCGGCGAGATCACGCTGTTCCAGAACCTGTTCTCGACGCTCCTCGTGGCCTTGCCCGCCCCCTGGCTCTTCCTCCTGCCCACAGGCCCGGTCTGGGGCCTGATCGCGGCGGGAGCCCTGCTCGCCACGCTCGCGCACCTGTTGCTTTCTTGGGGCTACGCGCGCGCCGAAACGCAAGTGCTGGTGCCGGTCGAGTACACCGGCTTTGTCTGGGCCGCCTTGCTGGGCTGGCTGTTCTTTGGCGAAAACGTGGCGCTTGCGACTGTTGCCGGAACGTTTCTGATCCTCGTCGGGTGCTGGGTCGGTACGAGAAACAAAGTTTCACAACCTACCCCCTAGACCTATGCAGGAGGCCCTGCCTCTTGACCTTGCGCCTTTCAGCGCGCATCGGCGAGCCGACGAACCCGTCTGTCGCGTTGCAACACGCCCGAGGACCATGCGTTCAAGGGCGTGAACCCAAGCGTCGGACATCACAGGAAGGGAACAACGCCCACATGACCCAGGTCGGACAGGATACGCTCGGTACCCGGAGCACCATGACCGCCGGCGGCAAGACCGTCGCCTACTACTCGTTCAAGAAAGCCGCCGAAAAGATCGGCGACGTATCGCGCCTGCCCTTCTCGATGAAGGTGCTGCTCGAGAACATGCTGCGCTTCGAGGACGGTGGCTTCACGGTCTCGACCGACGACATCCAGGCTGTGGCTGACTGGCAGAAGAACCCGGTCACCGGCTCGGAAATCCAGTACCGTCCGGCCCGCGTCCTTCTCCAGGACTTCACCGGCGTTCCCTGCGTCGTCGACCTTGCCGCGATGCGTGATGGCATTGCCGCGCTCGGTGGCGACACCAGCAAGATCAACCCCCAGGTTCCCGTCAACCTCGTGATCGACCACTCGGTCATGGTCGACGAATTCGGCACGCCCAAGGCGTTCGAACAGAACATGGAGATCGAGTACCAGCGCAACATGGAGCGCTACGACTTCCTCAAGTGGGGTTCCAAGTCGCTCGACAACTTCTACGCCGTCCCCCCGGGCACCGGCATCTGCCACCAGGTCAACCTCGAGAACATCGCGCAGAGCGTGTGGACCGAGAACGACCAGAACGGCGAAATCGTCGCTTACCCCGACACCTGCGTCGGCACCGACAGCCACACCACCATGGTCAATGCCTGGGCGTCCTTGGCTGGGGCGTGGGCGGCATCGAAGCCGAAGCGGCCATGCTTGGCCAGCCCGTCTCGATGCTCATCCCCGAAGTCGTCGGCTTCAAGTTCACGGGTGAACTGAAGGAAGGCGTGACCGCCACCGACCTCGTGCTGACCTGCACCAACATGCTGCGCAAGCACGGCGTGGTCGGCAAGTTCGTCGAATACTACGGCGAAGGCCTTGCCACGCTCAGCCTCGCCGACCGTGCGACGCTGGCCAACATGGCCCCGGAATACGGCGCGACCTGCGGCTTCTTCGGCATCGACGAGAAGACCCTCGAATACCTGCGCCTCACCGGCCGCGAAGAAGGCCAGATCGAACTGGTCGAAGCCTACGCCAAGGAGCAGGGCTTCTGGATGGATCCCTCGAACCCCGAGCCGGTCTTCTCCTCCAGCCTCGAACTCGACCTCTCGACCGTCGTGCCCTCGCTCGCCGGCCCGAAGCGTCCGCAGGACAAGGTCGTCCTCACCGAGGTCGACGATGTCTTCAACAAGGACATGGCCGAGCTCTACAAGCGTGACCGCAAGTCGGTCGACGTCGATGGCGCGGACTACAAGCTGACCGACGGCGACGTGATGATCGCCGCGATCACCTCGTGCACCAACACCTCGAACCCCTCGGTTCTGGTCGCCGCCGGCCTCGTTGCCAAGAAGGCCGACGAGCTGGGCCTGAAGCCCAAGCCCTGGGTCAAGACCTCGCTGGCTCCCGGCTCGCAGGTCGTCACCGACTACCTCGAGAAGGCCGGCCTCCAGTCGCACCTCGACAACGTCGGCTTCAACCTTGTCGGCTACGGCTGCACCACCTGCATCGGCAACTCGGGTCCGCTCGCCGAGCCCCTGTCGAAGGCGATCAACGAGAACGACCTGGTCGCCTCGGCGGTCATCTCGGGTAACCGCAACTTCGAAGGCCGCGTGTCGCCGGACGTTCGCGCCAACTTCCTGGCCTCGCCGCCGCTCGTCGTCGCCTACGCTCTGAAGGGCACCGTGGTGGAAGACTTCACCACCACCCCGATCGGCACCGGCAAGGACGGCCAGGACGTGTTCCTCAAGGACATCTGGCCGACCAACGAGGAAGTGACCACCACGATGAACGCGTGCGTGGATCGCGAGATGTTCCAGGCCCGCTACGCCGACGTCTACAAGGGCGACGAGCACTGGCAGGCGATCAACGTCACCGGTTCGGAAACCTACGCGTGGAAGCCGGCTTCGACCTATGTCGCCAACCCGCCGTACTTCGAGGGCATGGAAATGACCCCGGCGCCGGTTTCGGACATCATCGAAGCCAAGCCGCTCCTCATCCTGGGCGACTCGGTCACCACCGACCACATCTCGCCCGCCGGTTCGATCAAGGCGGACAGCCCGGCCGGTGAATGGCTCATGGAGCACCAGGTCGCCAAGGCCGACTTCAACTCCTACGGCTCGCGCCGTGGCCACCACGAAGTATGATGCGCGGCACCTTCGCCAACATCCGCATCAAGAACGAGATGGTCCCGGGCACCGAAGGCGGCTACTCGTCGTACAAGGGCGAAACCATGGCCGTCTACGACGCCGCGGTGAAGCACGCGGCCGACGGCACGCAGCTCGTGGTCGTGGCCGGCAAGGAATACGGCACCGGCTCGTCGCGTGACTGGGCGGCCAAGGGCACCAACCTGCTGGGCGTGCGCACCGTCATCGTCGAGAGCTTCGAGCGCATCCACCGCTCGAACCTGGTCGGCATGGGCGTGCTTCCGCTCCAGTTCAAGGACGGTGACACCCGCGAGACGCTCGGCCTGACCGGCGACGATGCCTTCACTATCAAGGGCGTTGCCAACCTCAAGCCGCGCCAGGACGTCGAAGTCGAAGTGACCCGTGCGGACGGTTCGACCTTCACGTTCACCGCTCTGTGCCGCATCGACACGGCCAACGAGCTGGAATACTACATGAACGGCGGCATCCTTCAGTACGTGCTGCGCAAGCTCGCAGCCGACTGATCCGGCGCTCAGCCGAGGCCCTCACCGGCCTTTCGAAAACCCCGTCCGGCACACGCCGGGCGGGGTTTTCCGCGTTTGGGGACGGGTAAGGAAAGGAACGGGAGAAGAAAGAAGTGATACCGAGGGCCTTGGCCCTTGGGCCCCACGACTGTCGAGCGCAAGGCACGCACGCGATTTCGCCGCGACACACGAGAGATCGACAAGCCGATTGCCCGCCGCCCCGGCTCAGGACACGATCAGCCCCCTCGCCTTTCGCCGCGAAGGCGGCGCGCGAGAGCTGAGGTCGACATTATGGGGAGCCCGAGGGCAATCGCCCTCGGATCACTCCTTCCCTCTGCCTTGATTTTTGGAATGCGCGGAAGTCCCGCAGACCGCGCCTCAGGCGCGAACGGTGTCCTTGCCCCGGCGCGCCAGGCGGCTGCGGGCGAAGAGCGCGGCGGCCGCAGCCCCGAAGAGGATCAGCATCGGGGGTTCAGGCACATCTGTGGGCGGCGGCGGTGCTGGCGGCGCGCCCCCGCCGGTCGTCGATCCGCCAGTGGTCGTGGTGGTATCGCCGCCGGTGGAGGTCGAGGTGCTGGTCGAGCTGCTCGTCGAACTCGACGTGCTGGAGCTCGTACTCGTGCTCGTGTCGCCGCCCGAGCTTGTCGACGTGCTCGTGGTGGTCGAGCCATCGTCGCCCCCCGAACTGGTCGAAGTGCTGGTGCTGGTCGTCGTCGAACCCTCGCCGCCCGAAGAGGATGATGAGGAGGAGGACGAGGACGACGAGGAACTGGAGCTGGACGAAGACGAGCTGCTCGACGTCGAGCCACCGGTCGTGGTCGAGGTGATGACAACGTTGCCGCCGCTCGACCCGCCGCCTCCGAAGAAGCCTCCGAAGAAACCGCCACCAAAGCCCCCGACAGGACCGCCGCCAATCACCACCGGGGTACCGCCGCTGCCGCCTGCGGGCATCGGGGTCGGGGCGGGCGGAATGTAGGGCGGGGGCACCGGGACCATCGCCAGCGGCGGGTCCTCGGGCGGCTTGACGATTTCGCGCACGCGGCGGGTGGTGCGCGGCCTTTCCTTGGGAATGAGGCGCTTTGCCGGACGTGCGACCTTCGCCTGCTTGAGCTTGCGGTACTCGGTCGTCTCCGACTGGGTCTCGGCAACGTGAACCGCGCCTCCACCGATCACGGCGCAGCCCGCAGCGCAGGCGGACAGTTTGGCAATGGCGGTACGGATCGACATAAACGTTGCTCTCTGCGCAGGTCGTGCAGCCCTTGCGGACTGCGCCTCTACGGCTCTCCCGGATGCTTTGCTCGAATGCGGTTGCTAGCACACTCAAGGCAGAGAGGCGTTAACAGGGCAACGGCGTTAACCCTGTTTTCGTCCAGCTACAGCCAATTATCGCGCAATTGCGCGGCTGTTTCTAACCATGTGTTTCGAAACGGGACTTGTTTCGGGGGCAAGGGTAAACGCCTGCCCCCGGGTGTCCTGCGTGATTTCAGTCGGCCTGCGGACCTGCGGACGAATCGAAAAGCCCGCCCTGCGGCCCTGCCGGAGGCGTCAGGCCCAGGTGCTGCCAGCCCCGGTCGTTGAGGCAGCGCCCGCGCGCGGTGCGCGCCACGAGCCCAAGCTGGATGAGGTAGGGCTCGATCACTTCCTCGATCGTGTCGCGCGGCTCGGAGAGGCCCGCCGCCAGCGTCTCGACGCCCACCGGGCCACCCTTGTAGATATCCGCGATCATCATGAGGTAGCGCCGATCCTGCATGTCGAGACCGATCGAATCGACATCAAGGCGGGTCAGCGCGTCGTCGGCAATCGCCTGGGTAATGACGTCCGAGCCCGCGACATGGGCAAAGTCACGCACACGGCGCATGAGCCGTCCGGCCACGCGCGGGGTCCCGCGTGAACGGCGCGCGATCTCGGTCGCGCCGCCCTTGTCCATGCCGATGCCCAGCAGATTGGCGCCACGCGTCACCACGTGCTCAAGCTCAGGCACGGTGTAGAACTGCAGGCGCACCGGAATGCCGAAACGGTCGCGCAAGGGGGTCTGGAGCAGGCCCTGGCGGGTCGTCGCGCCGATCAGGGTGAAGGGCGGCAGGTCGATGCGCACCGAGCGCGCCGAGGGCCCTTCGCCGATGATGAGGTCGAGCGCGCGGTCCTCCATCGCGGGGTAAAGGACTTCCTCGACCACCGGATTGAGACGGTGGATCTCGTCGATGAAGAGGACGTCGCCGTGTTCCAGGTTGGTGAGCAGCGCGGCAAGGTCCCCTGCCTTGGCGATCACCGGCCCCGAAGTGGCGCGGAAACCCACGCCCAGCTCGCGCGCGACGATCTGGGCCAGCGTCGTCTTGCCCAGCCCCGGCGGGCCGAAAAAGAGCGTGTGGTCCATCGCCTCGCGGCGCGACTTGGCGCTTTCGATGAAGACGTGGAGGTTGTCCTTGGCCGCCTCCTGCCCGACGAAATCGGACAGCGTCTTGGGGCGCAACGCGGCATCGGCGTCTTCGGGCTGCGTCGCGGGCGAGAGGATGGGATTGTCGGTCATCAGAAGGGGTTCAGCGTGTAGCCGTCCTGTTGCAAGAGGGCGTGAGCGGTCATGGCCGAAAGCGCCAGCGCCACACCCGGAATGAGATCGGCCTTGGCAAGGCCCATGGCCGCCGCGCTCTGCCCGCACAGGATCACCCGAACGCCGTGATCGAGGAGCGCGCGGACCAATGGCGCGTTGGCGCTCTGCGCCCCGCCGCTACGCGCAGCGTACGCCTCTGGCGCAAGCAGGTCCGCGCCTGCCGGACCATGCACGACGAGCGCGACATGAATGCGTTCGCGCGGCACACCGGCAGCCACCTGCATGTTGATGAAGCGCGCCGCGCTGTCGATATGGCGGTTCACCTCACCCGGTGTCGCCGCCGCCGAGATATCGAAGGCAACCTTGAACTCGGCGTCGGCCGGGATCGGCAGGTCCGGTTCAACCAAGAAGGTCCGCCCGTACTCGGTAAAGACTGGCCCCGTGCGGGCGTCAGGCGCAGAAATGGCCGCGGCCGGAAGCAGCGCAATCAAAGCCGCCAGGAGAAACGACGCGCGCCTCACCCCGCCGCCTTCTTCAGCGCAACGCGCACAAGGTCGTTGAGCCCGGCATCCTCGCCCAGTTCGCCCACGGCCTGCGCGACGGCGGTGCTGGCGATGGCGGGCTTGAAGCCCAGGTTCTGGAGCGCGGAGACGGCGTCCGCGCTGGACGAGCCCGCCGGGCCCGCAACGCCCGAGGCCGCAATCCCCGGCGATCCGGGGGCAACCGGCATGCCGCCCGCCTTCTCCTTCAATTCGTTGACGATGCGCGTGGCGAGCTTGGGGCCGACCCCGTTGGCGCGCGCGACCATGGCGCTGTCCCCGCCCGCGCAGGCGCGCTGGAGTTCTTCGGTGGTCAGGACCGAGAGGATCGCGAGCGCGACCTTCGAGCCCACCCCCTGCACGGCGGTGAGGAGGCGGAACCAGTTGCGCTCGGCCGCCGAGGTGAAGCCGATCAGGCGCTGGTCGGTCTCGGACACCTGCATCTCGGTGTGCACCACGACCTTGTCGCCCCGGATGCCGAGGTGGTCGAGCGTGCGCGCCGAGCAGTGGACGAGATAGCCCACGCCGTTCACATCGATCACGGCCCAGTCGGGGCCCGTGTCATCCAGCAATCCAGTCAGCTTCGCGATCATGGTTTGTTCCTATGGCAGGAACGCCCCGGCATGACCAGACCAAACCGGCTAGTGCCTAGCGATGGCTTCCCAGCATGTTGGCGTGGGTGATTGCGACGGCAAGCGCGTCGGAGGCGTCCTCGCCCGCAAGCTGGACACCGGGCAGCAGGACCTTGAGCATATGCTGGATCTGCTTCTTGTCCGCCCCGCCGGTGCCGACGAGCGCCTTCTTGACGATCTTGGTCGAATATTCGGCCACCGGCAGCCCCGCGCGCGCGATGGCGAGCATGGCAACGCCGCGCGCCTGGCCCAGCTTCAGCGTCGATTGCGGGTTCACGTTGACGAAGACCTCCTCCACCGCGCCGGTATCGGGCCGGTGGTGGAGGATGACGTCGAGCAGCGCGCTGTCGAGCTCGACCAGACGCTCGGCCATCGAGGCCTTGGCGTTGGTACGGATCTGCCCGTTGGCCACGTGGCTGAGACGGCTGCCGCTCTTGGCGACAATTCCCCAGCCCGTGCAGGTAAGCCCGGGATCGAGCCCGATGATGATCATTTCAGACCACGTCCAGTTCGGCTCAGGCCGGAGCGAGAGCGGTGCTGTTCAAGAACCGGCGCGCAGCGTACCTTAGGGTACGTGAGCACCGGACGCGCAGAACAGGGCCGCTCGCAGCCCGGCATCAGCCGAATTAACCCAGCTTTTCCATAACTTCGTCGGAGATCTCGTAGTTCCCCCAGACGGTCTGGACATCGTCGTCGTCGTCGAGCGTGTCGATCAGCTTGAGAAGCGTGCCCGCGGTGTTCTCGTCGGCATCGACCTTGAGGTTGGGACGCCAGGCCAGCTTCACGCCTTCAGCTTCGCCCAGCACCTTCTCGAGTTCACCTGCAACTTCGTGGAGCGCTTCAGGCGCGCACCAGATCGCGTGGCTGCCCGGGTTCTCGTCGCCATCGCCCATCTCGCTCTCGACATCGTCGGCGCCCGCCTCGATGGCGGCTTCGAGGACCTTTTCCTCATCGCCGACGCTTGCCGGGTACTCGATCAGGCCGAGGCGTTCGAAGCCGTGCGAGACTGCACCGCTTGCCCCCAGGTTGCCGCCGTTCTTGGCAAAGGCGGTGCGCACGTTGGTCGCGGTGCGGTTGCGGTTGTCGGTCAGCGCCTCGACGATGATCGCGACGCCGCCCGGGCCATAGCCCTCGTAGCGCACTTCCTCGTAGTTCTCGGCATCACCCTTGGAGGCCTTGTCGATCGCGCGCTGGATGTTGTCCTTGGGCATCGACTGCGCCTTGGCGGCGTTGACCGCGGCGCGCAGGCGCGGGTTCATGTCCGGATCGGGCATGCCCATCTTGGCGGCCACGGTAATTTCGCGGCTCAGCTTGCTGAACTGCGCCGAGCGCTTCTTATCCTGCGCACCCTTGCGGTGCATGATGTTCTTGAATTTGGAATGGCCTGCCATCGGGTCCGCTCTTGTCTTGTGCCCGCCGCATGTAACCGAGGCTCTTGCCAGGCCAAGAAGGCCAGCGCGCGGCGGTACGGGGCGAGTCCGTTGGAAATTCGAGTTGGGCGCCCTTACAACAAGCCTGCCACCTAGAGCAACACTTGCCACCATCCCACGTCGCGCCAGGCGCCCATCTTCCAGCCGACCTCGCGGTAAATGCCCACCTGCGCGAGCCCCATCGCCTCGCGCAGGGCGACACGGCCCGCGTGGGGAAACGCGATCCCGGCGAAGCTCGCGCAAACGCCGGGACCGGCAGGCCAGGTCAGGAAGATGCTTCCGGGGGCCATCGCCCTCGGGCTCCCCAAACTGTCAGCCTCACCTCCCTGCCCCGACCTGGCGGAGGGATGTGAGGTTGCCTGGTCCGGGGTCAAGGGGCGATGGCCCCTTGAAAGAAGTCCTCGTCTTCTCTGCTCAGACCAGTTCGGCAAGCGCGGCCGGATCGAAGCCCTTGAGCCCGTCCGCCTCGCCACCGCGCACCTTGGCGACCCAGTCGGGGTTGGAAATCAGCGCACGGCCAATGGCGATAAGGTCGAACTCGTCGCGCTCCATGCGCGCGGTCAGCTGCTCAAGGCCCGTTGCCTTGGACGTCTCGCCCCCGAACGCGGCCAGGAACTCACCCGAGAGGCCGACCGAGCCGACGCTGATCGTGGTCGCGCCGGTGAGTTTCTTGGCCCAGCCGGCGAAGTTCAGGCCCTGCTCGCCATCGATCTCGGGGAACTCGGGCTCCCAGAAGCGGCGCTGCGAGCAGTGCAGGACATTCGCGCCCGCATCGACGAGCGGGGCCAGCCAGGACGTCATTTCCGCAGGCGTGGTGGCAAGCTTCACCGAGTAATCCTGCTGCTTCCACTGGCTGAGACGCAAGATGAGCGGGAAGTCCGGGCCGATCGCTTCGCGCACGGCCGCGACCACTTCGGCGGCCATGCGCGAACGCTCGGCAATCGTCGCCCCGCCGTAGCGGTCCTCACGCTGGTTGGTGCCGTCCCAGAAGAACTGGTCGATCAGGTAGCCGTGCGCGCCGTGCAGTTCGACCGTGTCGAAGCCCAGGCGCTTTGCGTCGGCCGCGGCCCGCGCAAAGGCGGCAACGGTGTCGGCGATGTCCTCCTCGCTCATGGCCTTGCCGCGCGGATCGCCGGGGCCGACGAGGCCCGAGGGGCTCTCGACCGGGGTCTCGGGTTCCCAGCCGCTCATGCCGCGCGTGGAGCCGGTGTGCCAGATCTGCGGGCCCATCCGGCCACCTGCGGCGTGAACCGCATCGACCACGCCCTTCCAGCCCGTGAGCGCCTCCTCACCATGGAAGAAGGGAATGCCCGGCTCGTTGCGCGAGTTGGGTCGGTCGATCACCGTGCCTTCCGAGAGGATCAGGCCCACCCCGCCCTCGGCCCGGCGGGCGTAGTAGGCGGCCTGCTCGGGGCCGACGATGCCGTTTTCGGCAAACGAGCGGGTCATCGGCGCCATGACAATGCGGTTGGCAAGGTCGAGGCCGCCGCGCTGGAAGGGCTGGAACAGGATGTCGGTGGCAGATGTGCTCATGGGAAGGGCTCCATCGGAACGAGGAATGGGGGAGAGATTGATTGAATGCCCGCCTAGGTATATATCTGATACCTGGGTTCAAGAACGCACCTTCAATTCGCCAGGTATCCTCAAGGATACCGCCCCTCGACCAACCGCCCTCCTGCGAGTTTCACGATGCCCCTGTGCCAGCATTTCTCGGTCGACTGCCCCAGCCGCAAGCTGTTTGAACAGATCGCGGACAAGTGGTCGATGATGGTCCTCACCGTCCTCGAACACGGGCCCGTGCGCTTCAACGCCATCAAGCGGCATCTGGAAGGCGTGACCCAGAAATCCCTGACGCAATGCCTGCGCAAGCTGGAGCGCAATGGCCTCGTCGAGCGCCAGGTCATCCCGGCCTCGCCGGTCGCGGTGGAGTACGGCCTGACCCCGCTCGGCCAATCGCTCCTGCCGCCCTTCAAGGCGCTCTATCTCTGGACGATCGACAACATGGCGCAAGTCGATGCTGCGCGTACGGACTTCGACCTGCGCCAGGAGGAGGCCCGGGTCAGCGCCTGACGCCCGAGCGAGGCCCGGGGACGCGCGCGGATCAGATCCGTACGGCCGTCCCCGAACAGCTGACCATCAGCATCGAGCCGGTCTTGCCCATCGTCTCGTAATCGATGTCGACCCCGATGACGGCATTGCCGCCAAGCCGCGCGGCCTCGGCTTCCATTTCGGCGAGCGCCTCCTTGCGGGCGCGCTGGAGCACCTGCTCGTACTTGCCCGAGCGGCCGCCCACGATATCGGTGATCGAGGCGAAGAGATCGCGGAAGATGTTGGCCCCCACGATGACCTCCCCGGTCACGACCCCGAAGTACTTCTGGACAGGCTGCCCCTCGATCAGTGGAGTGGTGGTGACAATCATCGGCAAGGCTCCCATGTAAGTGCGTGATCCAGGCCATTCCCGAAATGCAGCGGGAACACAACGCTTTGGCAAGAATCTATCGGTCAGGAGATAGCCCATGACACGCCCAACGGTTCCCCTGGCATCCGCCGCCTCGCCCGGCATCGTCGCCATTCTGGCCGACCTTGCCCGCTTCGTGCGCCGCCCGCGCGTGCTCTCCCCGGGGGGTTTGCGCCGACTTTCCAGCTGGAAGGTGCTGGGCGTCCTCTATATACTCCACGTCGCGGTTCTGCTGCTGATCACCCTGCCGCTGACCGCGCTCCTGCAGAGCCAGCTTGGGCTGACGCCGCCCGACGCTTTCGACCAGTTGCCGGCCGGATGGCTGCTGCCCGTCACGGTGATTGCCGCGCCGATCATCGAGGAAATGCTGTTTCGCGGGTGGCAGAGCGGGCGCCCGCGCGCGCTGTGGCTGCTGGGCTGCGGACTTCTGGGGGCCGTCGTCATCGCGGGCCAGGCCCATGGGCTTGGCCCCTTGTGGATTGCAGGGCTACTGCTGGCGCTGGGTGTCGTGGCGGGACTGGGCTGGTTCGCGCTGCGTCGCCGACCTGCGCCCACCTGGTTCCAGCGCGCATACCCGGCGATCTACTGGTTGGCCGCGCTGGTCTTTGCAGGGATCCACATCTTCAACTACGGCAACGCCACGGCGCTGACCGCACTGCTGGTGCTGCCCCAGCTGTGGGCCGGGATCATGCTGGGCTATACCCGTCAGAGACTGGGCGTGGGCGCAGGGATGCTCCAGCACGCGGGCGCCAACGCGGCGACCATGGCGCTGGCTCTTCTCGCCGGGATGTGAGGAACGGCCGGGACCTGTGGCCCCGGCGTTCCCGAATGGATCAGTCGAGGCCGAGCGCGCTGCGGTAGGTCTCGAGCACCATGTCCATCTCGCGACGGTCGTCGGGCTTCATCTTACGCAGGCGCACGATCTGGCGCATGATCTTGACGTCGTAGCCCACGGCCTTGGCCTCGTTGTAGACGTCGCGGATGTCGTCCGAGATGCCCTTCTTTTCCTCTTCGAGACGCTCGATGCGCTCGATCAGCAGGCGAAGGCGGTCGTCGGCGGTTTCGGCCATGGAATTTCAGCTCCGAAAGAAGTTTTGAGAATCGGGTGTCGCCAAGGCGATCGGGCGCAGGCTGATAGCCGCTGCGGGGCCTTTGCGCAAAAGGTGATCCTGTGGAAAGCCTGTTCGAGACCCACCGTGCGCGAAAACGGATGCAGTTCGCATACCGCGCACCGCCCTTTCCGACATACCCTGCCCCATCACATGCGCGCTTCAGGGGATGGCGATGACGGACACAAGGGCTCGCACGCATCCTTGCGGCTTCGCGCTGGAGCCAGCGCAGGGCCAGGGCTTGGCCGGAGGGCACCAGCCCCTCATTTCCCGTGCTGACGCGAACGCGATCAAGGGGATCGCCATCCTCCTGATGTTCACGCATCACCTGTTCGCCCTGCCCACGCTGATCCGCCCGCCCAGTTCGTTCGAGCCTCTCCTCGCGGCCCTGCCGCTGGAGGTGTACCTGGGCCGGCTTGGCAAGATCTGCGTCGCGATCTTCCTCTTCCTCTCCGGCTATGGCTTCGCGCAAGGGACGGCCCGGCCCGATATCTGGCGAAGGCACCTGGACAAGGCGGGCCGTTTTCTCGGCACCTATGCCTTCTATTTCACCGTAGCGGGCCTCGTGGTCCTGACCGTGTCGCTTCTTTCACCCAGCGATGAAATCCCTGCCCGCATCGCTCGAAACCTTGGCGTGCAGGGGCTCCTCACGCTGGGAAAGCCACTCGTCTACGAATGGTGGTTTGCCCAGACCTATCTGGCGCTTATCCTGCTCTTCCCCGTTCTGGCGCGGTCGGCCAATCGGGTGCCATGGCTGATCGGCCTGGGGCTGATGGCTTTCCTCACCGGCGCACTGCTTGATGGACGCCAGCTCAACCCGGCGCTGTTCTCGGTCACGAATCTGCTGATCTGGCAATTGCCGTTCACCTACGGCCTCGCCTTCGCCCACCTGGAAAGACGCCCCCGCTGGCAGGAGGAATTTGGCTCGGCGCGCCTTGCGGGGGGCGCTTCGCTCGCTCTTGGCGCAGGCTTCGTTCTGATCGAGACCACGGCCCCCAAGGTGCTTGCCCCCTTCCTGATCGTCGCCTGCCCCTTGGCGCTCCCGTCCCTCATCGCGTGCGGGCGTACGCCTGCGGCCCGCGCGTCCCTTGCATGGCTGGGCCAGCGTTCGCTTCCCCTCTGGCTGATCCACCCTTTCCTGTGCACCTACCTTGCGCAGGAATGGATCTACGCTGGACGCCACTCGCTCCTCATCCTCGCCTCGTTGCTGGTCCAGACGGTTCTGCTCGCTGTCGCTCTCGAAGCGGCGCGCTCCGTCCTCGTCGCCCATCTTGCCAAGGCCCGTCCGCGGCTTGCCTGACGCGCACTGGCCGGAACATCTCGAAGGCCCCGTGGTTTGCCCCTCGAACCTCCACGGAAATACGAAAGGGAAGCGGCCATGGAAGGCCCCACCGCGCACGACAGCGCTCCACACTGGACACCGGCGCGGGTTGCCATGGCCATCGTCACCGCGCTGGCCATCATCGGCGTTGCACTGCTGCTGGTGCGCATGGTCAGCTTCCTCCTGCTGGTCTTCGCCGCGATCGTCCTGGGCGTCGTCTTCGATGCGATCACTCGGGTGATCTGCCGCCACACCCCGCTGAACCGGGGCATATGCCTGACCCTGGCCGTGCTGCTTCTGCTGGGTGTCTTTGCCGGAGCCTTCTACCTCTTCGGCGCGCAACTGGCCGCCCAGTTCGACATGATCCGCGACAGCATTCCGGGCGCCATCGCCCGCGTCGAGGACCTGCTCGACAGCCTGGGCGTGGGCGAGACGGTGCGCAACGCGCTTGAACAGGGGCGTGAACAGATTTCCGGCGTGTTCTCGCAGGCGGGCGGCTACGTGCTCACCGTGGGCAGTACGCTTACAAATCTCGTCCTCGTGGTGGCGGGTGCAGTGTTCCTGGCCGCCAACCCCGACCTCTACCGGCGCGGGTTCCTGAAGCTCATTCCCAAGGTCGCGGAACCCACGGCCGCAGAGGCGCTGGACGATGTCGGCATGGGCCTCAATGGCTGGATGAAGGGGCAGGTCGTCTCTTCGATCGTCGTCGCCCTCCTCAGCTGGATCGGGCTGGAACTTCTGGGCGTCCCGTCTGCGGCGGGCCTGGGCGTCATGGCGGGCCTGCTCGACGTCATTCCCATGCTCGGCCCCGTCATCGCAGGCTTCCCGGCCGTCCTGCTCGCCTTCACCGTCTCCCCGATGACGGCGCTGTGGACGCTCCTGCTCTATCTTCTGGTGCAGCAGTTGCAGGGCAACGTGCTCCAGCCGATGATCCAGAAGCAGGCGGTCAACATCCCGCCCGCGATCCTGCTCTTCGCGGTGCTGGCGGCGGGCATGCTGTTCGGCTTCCTCGGCGTTCTTCTCGCCTCCCCGCTCACGATCACCGCCTTCGTCCTTGTCCAGCGCATCTACGTGAAGACGCTGCTGGGGCAAGGACGTGCAGATCGGGCCCGAAGACGCTTGAGCGCCGGGTCGGCCGCGCGGCGGGTTCAGTGGCCCGGTGCGTTCTTCTTGAGGCTCTCTTCCATGCGCGCAAGCTGCTCGGGCGTGGCCTCGGACTGGTACTTATCCTTCCATTCGGCAAACGGCATCCCGTGGATCACCGCGCGCGCCTCGGCCTTGTCACCCTCGAAGCCGGCATCGCGGATCCAGTCGGCAAGGCAGTTGCGGCAAAAGCCCGCGAGGCCCATCAGCTCGATGTTCTGGGCATCGTGGCGCTGTTGCAGATGATGCACCAGTCGGCGGAACGCGGCTGCCGCAATTGCATCATCAAGCGTGTCTATCGTTGCTTTCTCGTCCATATTCCTGCCGTTCGATCTTGGTTTAGGAGCCACCCTTTGCCATATGGGCGGCGGGTTTCGAAAGAGGCAGAAAAAACTTGGCAAGCATCCCCTACCGCCGTTCTCCGCATCACCGTGGCATCAAGCGCCAGCGCAAGGTCAAGATTCTGGCTACGCTGGGCCCGGCCAGCCGCGACAAGGAGACCATCGCCAAGCTGATCCAGCGCGGGGCCGACGCCTTCCGCGTCAACATGAGCCATGGCGACCATGACACCCACCGCGAGACCATCGCCAACGTGCGTGCGGTTGAGAAGGACCTGATGCGCCCGATCGCGATCCTGTGCGATCTGCAAGGGCCCAAGCTGCGCGTCGGCACCTTCGAGGGCGGCAAGGCCTTCATCAAGCACGGCGCCCACTTCACGCTCGACCGTGATCCGGCGCCGGGCAACGATGAACGCGTGTGCCTGCCCCACCCCGAACTCTTCGGCATCCTGACCAAGGGGCAGCGCCTTCTCATCGACGATGGCAAGCTGCAGCTGCGCGTGATCCGCGCCGAAACGGACGAGATCCTGTGCAGCGCCGAAGTCGGCGGGCCGATCTCGGACCGCAAGGGCGTGAACGTGCCCGATGCGCTCGTCCCGATCCCCGCGCTTACCGAAAAGGACCGCCGGGACCTCGACTTCGCGATGGATCAGGGCGCGGACTGGATCGGCCTCTCCTTCGTGCAGCGTCCCGAGGACGTGGCCGAGGCGCGCCGCCTGATGGGCCCCAAGGGCTCGCTCATGGCCAAGATCGAGAAGCCCGCCGCCGTGGAGAGCCTCGACGAGATCATCGAGATCTCCGATGGCATCATGGTCGCGCGCGGGGACCTGGGCGTCGAACTCCTCCCCGAGGAAGTGCCCCCGATCCAGAAGCACATCGTGGAAAAGACCCGCGCCTGGGGCAAGCCGGTGGTGGTCGCCACGCAAATGCTCGAATCGATGATCAAGAGCCCCTCGCCCACCCGCGCCGAGGTCTCTGACGTTGCCAACGCGGTCTACGACGGTGCCGATGCGGTCATGCTCTCGGCCGAAACGGCGGCGGGCGACTGGCCGGTCGAAGCGGTCACGATCATGGACCGCATCGCGGTGAAGGTGGAAAGCGACGTCACCTACCGCGAGCGTATCCACCTCGCCAAGGCGCCGCTCGATGCGACCACGGCGGACGCGCTCGCCGGTTCGTGCACCCAGATCGCCGACACGCTGCCGATCGAGGGCATCATCGTCTTCACCAGTTCGGGCATTTCGGCCCGCCGCGTGGCGCGCGAACGTCCGGCAGCCCCCATGCTGGTGCTCACCCCCAGCCAGGAGACCGCCCGGCGCGGCGCACTTCTGTGGGGCGCGCACACGGTCATGACGCGCGACATCGGCAGCTTTGAAGAGATGATCGCCAAGGGCAAGCGCATGGCGCTGCGCCACGGCTTCGGCGCGGCCGGAACCAAGCTGGTGGTGCTGGCGGGCGTGCCTTTCGGCACCAAGGGTTCGACCAACCTGCTGCACATCGTCACGCTCACGGGCAACGAGCTCGACACGCCCAACTGATCGCCCATCACACGCAGCTACGCCGCGCCGGAGCTTCGCTCTCCCGCGCGGCTTAGTCGCTTTCACGGACACCCCCATGACCCTCCAGACCTGGTGGCTCTTTGCCCTGACCGTCTTTGCGATCAGCGCCACGCCCGGCCCGAACATGCTGCATATCCTGACGCGCAGTGTCGATTTCGGCCTGGCGCGCACATTCGCAGCTATGGCGGGTTGCCTTTCAGGGCTGATGATCCTGCTGACCGCGTCGGTCGCGGGTCTCTCGACCCTGCTGGTGGCGGTGCCCGGATTGTTCACGGCGCTGCGCTATGCAGGCGCGGCTTACCTTGTATATCTCGGAATCAAGGCCTGGCGCACCCGGGCGGGCCTGCTGGATGTGGCCGAGAAGAACTTGCCCCCGGCACGGCTCGGTGCAGGGGCACTCTACCGTGGTGGACTCGCGATTTCGCTGAGCAACCCCAAGGCGATCCTCTTTGCCGCCGCCCTGCTGCCCCAGTTCATCGACCCTGCCCAGCCCACCGGCCCGCAGTTCGCGGTGCTGCTCGCCACGTTCGCCGTGATCGAGAGCTTCTGGTACATGACCTATGCGCTGGGCGGACGTTCGATGGGGCGCGCACTGGAACGCCCCAGCGTGAAAAACCTCTTCAACAAGCTGACCGGCGGCCTGTTCGTGGCCTTCGGGATCGCGCTCCTGACCGCGCGCGGATAAACCGGCGCGCAGCCAGGGAGCCCGCTCCGGCTCAGTCGCGCGCGCCGAACAGCGCCGAGCCGACGCGCACGTGGGTCGCGCCCAGCATGATCGCCGTCTCGAAGTCGCCGCTCATCCCCATCGAGAGCTGGTCGAGGCCGTTCTCCTGCGCAATCTTGGCGAGAAGCGCGAAGAAGGGTGCCGCCTCGATGCCGAGCGGCGGCACGCACATCAGGCCGATCACCGGAATGTCCGCCTCGCGCGCGGCCTCCAGCAATGCCGGCACATCGGCAATCGCGCATCCGCCCTTCTGGTCCTCGTCGCCGATGTTGACCTGCACGAAGCAGGGCACCTGGCGCCCGGCCTTGGCCATCGCCTTGCCCAGCGCGCTCACCAGCGAGGGGCGATCGAGCGAGTGGATGCAATCGAACAGCGCGACCGCGTCCTCGGCCTTGTTCGACTGAAGCTGGCCGACGAGGTGCAGCACCAGATCGGGGTATTCCTCGCGCAGCGCCGGCCACTTTTCCTGGGCTTCCTGGACGCGGTTCTCGCCAAACACGCGCTGACCTTCCTCGATCAGAGGTCGGATCGCCTCCGCGTCGTGAGTCTTGGAAATGGCGATGAGTTCGATGCCCGAAGTCTCGCGCTGGGCAATACGGGCCGCGTGATCGATGCTTTCGCGCACCTCGCGAAGGGGAGTGACTGGCTCATTCATGGCGCGCTGCTATAGCGTCCCCGTGCCGAACTGCCACCCATCGAATCCGCGCAAGCCACAAGCAAGGCCCCTTCCCCGGCTCTGGCTCATCAGCGATGCGCGCAACGAGGCGGGACTGGAGCGCGCCCTCGCCCGCCTGCCACGGGGATCGGGCTTCATCTATCGCCACTACCACTTGGGCGAGGCGGACCGGCGCGCCCGCTTCACCCGGCTTGCCCGGACGGCGCGGGCCCACGGCCACACCGTGATCCTTGCCGGAAATGTTGCAAAGGCCCGGCAGTGGGGCGCGGATGGTGCCTATGGCCGCGCGCGCCTGCTGGCACCGGGGGCGCAGAGCCTGCGGCTCGTCACCGTCCACTCGCTCACCGAATTGCGCGCCGCCCACGCCGCGCGCGCCGATGCAGTGCTGCTCTCGCCCGTCTTCGCCACGCGCTCGCACCCGGGCGGGCAGGTGCTGGGCCCCGTGCGCTTTCGCGCCATCGCGGCGCGCGCGCAGGTCCCTGTCATCGCCCTTGGGGGAATGAATACCCACCGCGCCCGGGCCCGGGGCATCGCACGCTGGGCCGCAATCGACGGACTTTCCCGCGATTCGCGCCATCCGCCCACAGCCTGATTCCCCCTCTGTTCTTGACGTAAACGGGCGCGCCTGCGCATGATTGGCGCCTTCACGGCCACTTTTAACGTACGCGGGAATTCGATCATGGCATCTCGGGCAATCGGCTCCGGACAGCGCGCGGGCAAGCCGGACTGGCGCGCCGTGCTTCGCCGCTCGGTGCGCCGCGCGGGCGAACTGGGCGGGGCGGTGGTGCTCTTTGCCGCCATGCTGTTCCTGATCACGGCGCTTGCCACCTACAGCCAGACCGACCCGTCCGCTTCGACCGCCGCGGGCGGCGATGTGCAGAACTGGATGGGCCCGGTCGGGGCCTGGGTGGCCGACCAGTTCCTGTTCTACTTCGGGCCCGTCGCCTGGCTCTTCGTCCCGCTCCTCTATGTCTTTGCCCGCAAGCTCTGGCTGCTGGTCGAGGAAGAGGACGCCGAGGCCGAGCCATCCGACCAGCGCTGGTGGAAGCCGGTTGCCATGCTGGTGCTCGCGATGATGCTGATCACGACGGTGCTCTCCTTGTGGTTCTCGGAGCCCGGCGGCACGTTGCCCGCTTCGATGGGGGGCATGTCCGGGCTCCTGGGGGCCTTCCTCATTGACGCCCTCGCCAGCCTGGCCCCGGCCGCCGCCGTGGTCTGGATCAAGATCGGCGTCGCGCTCGTGTTCTTCGTCGTGGGGCTCACGCTTGTGGGCCGTGTCTTCGCGCTCGACTGGGCGCGCCTGCTCTCGCTTCCCGGCCGCATCGGTCGCCTGCCCCAAGCGCTTCCCTCCCCCTCGCGCTTCTCCCGCGAAGGCAAGGAACCCCGCGCGCCCAAGGCCCGGCGCAAGGGCCGTGCAACCAGCGAGGACGAGGAGGACGCCCTTTCCTTCGAGCCCGACGCTCCGGCCAAGGCCGCGCGCGAGGACGCCCGCAGCGGCGCGGCCGTGGGCCTTTCCGACACCGCGCCGCGCCGTTCGCCCGCCATCGTCGACAGCCAGCGCGCGGCCAAGCCTGCACAGATCGGCGTAGGATCGAGCCAGACCGACCTGTTCGACGAATACAAGCTGCCCTCGCTCGACATCCTTGCCGATCCGCCCGAAGGCTCGGACAAGGTGATCGACAAGCTCAGCCTCGAGCGCAACGCGCGTCTTCTCGAAACCGTGCTCGACGACTTCAACGTCAAGGGCGAGATCACCGCGGTACGCACCGGCCCGGTCGTCACCATGTACGAACTGGAACCCGCGCCCGGCATCAAGTCGAGCCGCGTCATCGGTCTCGCTGACGACATCGCGCGCAACATGTCCGCGATCTCGGCGCGCGTTTCCTCGATCCCGGGCCGCACCGTCATGGGCATCGAACTGCCCAACGCGGACCGCCAGATGGTCTCCTTCAAGGAGATGGTCGCCTCGGAGGCCTTCGCCCACCACAAGGGCATGCTGCCGATCATCCTGGGCAAGGACATCGCGGGTGAACCCGTCGTGGCAGACCTCGCCACCATGCCCCACCTGCTGGTCGCAGGTACGACCGGCTCGGGTAAGTCGGTCGGCCTCAACGCCATCCTGCTCTCGCTGCTCTACCGTCTGACGCCCGCGCAGTGCCGCCTGATCCTGGTCGACCCCAAGGTCCTCGAACTCAAGAGCTACGACGATATCCCCCACCTGCTCTCGCCGGTGGTGACCGAGCCGCCCAAGGCGGTGCGCGCGCTCAAGTGGGCGGTCGAGGAGATGGAACGGCGCTACCGCATGATGAGCGAGGTCTCGGTGCGCAACCTTGCCGGTTTCAACGAAAAGGTGCGCAAGGCCGCGGCCAAGGGCGAGCCGCTCGGCCGCCGGGTCCAGACCGGCTTCGATGCCGAGACGGGCGAAGCACTCTACGAGGAAAACCAGCTCGACTACGAAGTCCTGCCCCAGATCGTCCTCATCGTCGACGAGCTCGCCGACCTCATGGTGACCGTGGGCAAGGAAATCGAAGTGCTCATCCAGCGCCTCTCGCAAAAGAGCCGCGCGGCGGGCATCCATCTCATCATGGCGACGCAGCGCCCCTCGGTCGACGTCATCACCGGCGTCATCAAGGCCAACCTGCCGACCCGTATCTCGTTCGCCGTCACCAGCCGCATCGACAGCCGCACGATCCTGGGCGAACAGGGCGCCGAGCAGCTGCTGGGCAAGGGCGACATGCTCTACAAGCCCAGCACCGACCCCATCAAGCGCGTCCACGGGCCGTTTGTCTCGGACGAGGAAGTCGAGCACGTCGCCGACCACTGGCGAGGCCAGGGCAAGCCCGAATACATCGAGGCCGTGACCGAGGAGCCCGAGGAAGGCAGCTTCGGCTTCGACGACCTGGACGCGACCGCCTCCGACCAGCCCGAGGAGCGCAAGTACCGCCAGGTCTGCCAGCTCGTCTTCGAGAACCAGAAGGTCTCGGTCTCCTGGCTCCAGCGCCAGATGGGCGTCGGCTACAACACCGCGGCCAAGTGGGTGGAGCGCATGGAGAACGATGGCTACGTCGGCCCGGCCAACCACGTCGGCCGCCGCGACATCTACCGCGACGAGAACGGCAACCCGCTGTGAAGACTGTGTCTCTCGCGCTGGCGCTCGCCGCCCTCACCCTGCCCGCGAACTTGGCCGCAGCCCTGCTGCCCCCGGGCCAGTGGCAGCGCCTCTTCGCCCGCGATGTCGAGCGCACGTTGGGCCGCGCGGTTCTCGTCGACACGGCATCGATCCGGATCGCCGGAAACACCCGCACCTACATCGAGGCGAACGTGCTCCAGTCGCGGCGCGGGGCCTACTCCAAGGGCACCACGCTCTACTACAGGCGCGCCGTCAATTGCGCGGGCGGTCGCCACCGTATCGTGAGCTGGTCGATCGTCGCACCCGATGGCCGCACGATCAGCAGCGGCACGAATTCTTCGCCGCAAAGCGGTGCGCTGCAATGGGACACCGCGCAGGGCAAGGTGCTGGGCTACGTGTGTCGGGGCATTCTTCCGCGCTGAACCCTTGGTTACGCCAAGGACAATCCCTAGGTTACGCGCCCCCGGCCTCGGCCAAGCTGCAACCTGACCGGCTCTGGCCGACACGACGAGGAAAGATCCAATGGAAGAGCATGGCCAGGCGTTCCTGCTCCAGGAAGGGTTCTTCCTCCTGGGAACCGCCCTTGTCTTCGTGCTGCTGTTCCGCCGCCTGGGGCTGGGCGCGACACTGGGCTATCTGCTCGCAGGTGCAATCCTGGGGCCCTATGCACTCGGCCTGATCGGGGACGCGCAAGGCAAGATCGACTTTGCCGAACTGGGCATCACGCTTCTGCTCTTCATCGTCGGCCTCGAACTGGCGCCGCGCCGCCTGTGGCGCATGCGCAGCGAGATCTTCGGGCTGGGCTTCCTGCAAGTCGCGCTGTGCGGGCTTGCCATCTCGGCGATCATCTACAGCTTCACGCCGTTCACCGTTCAGGCCTCGCTCGCGCTGGGCCTGCCGCTCGGCCTGTCCTCGACCGCGCAGGTCCTGCCCATGCTGCAAAGCGCAGGCCGCCTCAACAGCCCCTTCGGCGAGCGTGCCTTCGCGATCCTGCTCTTCCAGGATCTCTCGATCATCCCCCTCATCACGATCATTGCGGCGATGAACCGCAACCCGGACCTGCCCGAAGGCCCTCCTGGTTGGCAGCTTGCGGTCATGACCGTCCTGGCCATCGTCGGCCTCGTTGCCGCCGGGCGCTTCGTGATCCGTCCCCTGTTCCGCCTCATCGGCAACCTGGGCGAGCGCGAGATGTTCGTCTTTGCCGCGCTCTTCACGGTCATCGCCTCGGCCGCGCTGATGCAGGCGCTTGGCCTCTCGACCGCGCTCGGCGCCTTCATCGCGGGTGTCATGCTCGCCGACTCGCCCTACCGCCACGAACTCGAAGCCGACGTCGAGCCGTTCCGCTCGCTCCTTCTGGGCCTGTTCTTCATGGCGGTCGGCATGATGCTCGACCTTTCGGCCATTGCCGAGCGTCCGCTCTTCGTGGTCTCGATGGCGCTGGCCCTCATTGCCGCGAAGGCCGCCATCATCTTTGCCCTTGGCCTTGCCTTCAAGATGAAGTGGCGCAGCGCGCTCGCGCTGGGATTCCTGCTCAGCCAGGGCGGCGAATTCGGCTTTGTCCTCTTCGCACAGGCCAGCGAGGCCATGCTGATCGAAGGCCAAGCGGCCAGCCTGTTCGGCGCCATTGTCACCCTCTCGATGGTCGCCACCCCGTTCCTGATGATGGCCACCCGCCGCTTCCGCGAGGCCCCGCAAGGGCGCGCTGGAGAAGAGCGCGAAGGCCCGCGCGCGGACGGGGCAAGCGCAATCATCGTGGGCTACGGGCGCTTTGGTCAGACCGTCGCGCAGATCCTGAATGCCGCCGACATCGCCGTCACCCTCATCGACACCGACATCGATATGATCGACGTCGCCCAGCGCTTCGGCGCCAAGGTCTACTTCGGCGATGGGCGCCGGCTTGACCTCCTGCGCCAGGCGGGCTGTTCGGACGCCCAGATCATCGCCTTCTGCATCGACGGCGAGCAGCTCGACGATGGGTTCCTGCGCGCGGTCCAGACCGCCTTCCCGCAAGCCGCGATCTACGCACGCGTGTATGACCGCCGCTCGCTTCTCAAGCTCAAGGACAGCCCCGCGCGCTTCATCGTGCGCGAGGTCCTGGGATCGGCCGTCACGCTTTCGCGCGCGATCCTCGATGGCCTGGGCCTTTCGGTCGACGACATCGACCGCGCCGAGGGCACCTACCGCAGGATGGACAAGGAGCGCCTCTCGCTCCAGCACGAGGCGCGTGACCTGCGTGTGGCGCACGACCGCATCATCACTGAGCCGCTCCACCTCGGGCGCGGCGGCGAGGCACCTCAGGGCACCGAGTAGCCGGCAAAGCGCTTCACCCGGCGCAGCGAGAAACTGGTCTTCATCGAGGATACCCCCGGCAGGCGCGACAGGCAATCGCGGTGGATCGTCTCGTAGTGGTCGAGATCGGCCGCCGCGACGCGCAGCTGGTAGTCCGCGCCCCCGCTCATCAGGTGGCATTCGAGGATGTCGTCAAAATCGCGCACCGAACGCTCGAAGCGGTCCATCGCCTCGCTGCTCTGGCTGGTGAGCGCGATCTCGACGAAGACCTCGACCGGCAGCCCGATCCGGCGCGCATCGAGCCGCGCCACGTAGCCCGCGATCAGTCCCTGTTCCTCCAGCGCGCGAATGCGGCGGTGGCAGGCCGAGGCGGAAAGGTGAACTTCCTCGGCCAGCTGGGCAATCGAACGCGAGGAATCGGCCTGCAGCGCCTTCAACAAGGCTCGGTCGGTTCGATCCATGAAAATTTTTCCCACACATTGATATTTGAAAGCGAAATTATTCGAACTTCAGCCCATCGCAAGGGCAAATGAGGTAAAACTTTGCGGCGGCCCACCTGTAGGCTGATTCCATCAGGCGTCTGGACCTTCTCCAGGCACGGATCAGGGAGTTTGCGCATGCGCGTCGGTACCGTCACGGAAATCAAGAACCACGAATACCGGGTCGGCCTGACCCCCGAGAGCGCCAGCGAACTCGTCGCCAACGGCCACGAGGTCTGGGTCCAGAGCGGTGCGGGCCTCGGCATCGGCGCGAGCGACGAGCAGTACAGCGCGCTCGGCGCCAAGGTCATCGCGACCGCCGAAGAGGTGTTCGCGGGATGCGACATGATCGTGAAGGTGAAGGAGCCGCTCGCCCCGGAACGCGCCATGCTGCGTGAGGGCCAGATCCTCTACACCTACCTCCACCTCGCGCCCGATCCCGCCCAGACCGAAGACCTGCTGAAGTCGGGCGTCACGGCCATTGCCTACGAGACCGTCACCGGCCCGAACGGCGCGCTGCCGCTCCTGAAGCCGATGAGCCAGGTTGCCGGCCGCATGTCGATTCAGGCGGGGGCCACCGCGCTCCAGAAGGCCCAGGGTGGCCGCGGCGTGCTGCTGGGCGGCGTTCCGGGCGTGATGCCGGGCAAGGTTGCCGTCATCGGCGGCGGCGTGGTCGGCTTCAACGCCGCGCAGATGGCCGCGGGGCTTGGCGCGGACGTGACCATCCTCGACCGCAACCCCGAAGTGCTCGAACGCCTCGGCAACTACTTCGAGGCGCGCGCCAAGACGCGCTTCTCGAGCCTTGCCAACCTGGCCGAGAGCGTGGCCGATGCCGACCTCGTCATTGGCGCGGTGCTGATCCCGGGCGCCGCCGCGCCCAAGCTCGTCACCCGCGAAATGCTGGGCACGATGAAGAAGGGCGCGGTCCTCGTCGATGTCGCCAT
The DNA here is from genome assembly GCF_000813185.1 of Novosphingobium sp. MBES04. NCBI lineage: Bacteria > Pseudomonadati > Pseudomonadota > Alphaproteobacteria > Sphingomonadales > Sphingomonadaceae > Novosphingobium > Novosphingobium sp. MBES04. Next base: position 991,061 of record NZ_DF850488.1, read on the forward strand.
CGACCAGGGCGGCTGCTTCGAGACCAGCCACGCGACCACGCATGACGATCCGACCTACATGGTCGACGGCATCGTCCACTACTGCGTTGCCAACATGCCCGGCGCTGTCTCGCGCACCAGCACCTACGCGCTCAACAACGTGACCCTGCCCCATGCGCTGGCTATCGCGAACCTGGGCTGGAAGGGCGCGCTGGCCCGCGATCCGCACCTTGCCGAGGGCCTCAACGTCCATGCCGGCAAGGTCACCTACAAGGCCGTCGCCACCGAACTGGGCTACGATTACACGCCCGTCTCGGAGCTTCTCGCCTAGCGTTCAATTCTAACCATATTAACCTTATCTTGAAGAGGCCGGGTCCAGGAAACATCGCATGTTTCCGTGGGCCCGGCCTTTCCTGTTCTGTCTTCTGATCGCGCTGGCGGGACTGATTCCGGGATTCGCCAAGGCTGCCAATGACTTCCCTGTCGGATCACGGTGCCATACGCTGGCGCCGTCCGAAACGTCCTCCGCGAATCTTGCCCGCACCCGCGAGGCCTGGACCTGCGGCCCTTCGGACTGGAAGGTCAGCGGAACCAAGGCAAGCTACGTACGCATCGACGTACGGGGGCGCGACCTGCCAGCAGATGCCGTCCTGACCACCCGCCTCACGCGCTACCGCAGCATGACGATCACCGCGATCGGCTCCGACGGTCGATCCGTCACGCGCGACATCCGGTCGGATGACCTGCGCTTCTCCACCACGCGCTGGCGGATGTACACCGCACTGCCGCGCCTTGATGGTCCGGTGGATGCCTACGTTCTCAAGGTGACGGGGCCGCGCCACATCGGGCTTCTCTCGGACGCCGAAGTCGGCGCGCGCGCCTCGCCCATGGCGGTTGGCAACCGGCAACTGATCCTGGCCGCGCTCTGCGGTTTGATGCTGATGCCGCTGATCCTGAACTTCGTGTTCTTCCGGATCCTGCGCCAGCGCTTCATCCTCTGGCACGCGGCGGCCGTCCTGGCGATGCTCACCCAGACGCTTGTCAGCAGCGGCCTCATCAACCGCTTCGTGCGTCTCTCGGTCACGGAACTGTGCCTGCTCTCGACCTTGAGCTGGGCGTTCATGGTCATCGCCACGCTGCGCTTCTTCATCGACCTGATCGAGCCCGAGACGCTGACCGCGCGCCAGCGCCTTGCCGTCGAACTGCTGTGCCCGTGGTTCCTGTTCTGGAGCGCGTACTACTTCCTCGCCGATGGGGTGCTGCTGCCCTCGGTCGCGCCGCTCTACTACATGTCGTTCCTGCCGATCATCGCCACCCTGCTGGCCACGATCGTTCTCTCGGCGCTGCGCGGCAGCCGCCTCGTCTGGTTCCAGATCGTGGGCTGGACCCCGCTCATGCTGCTGGGCATCGCGCGCAATCTCTCGATCCTGGGGCTGACCGACGCACCGCTGGGCATGATGGTCGAGCAGCACTTCGCGATTGCCTTCGAGGTCGCGGTCACGACACTCGGCGTCGCCGAACGGATCATGACCATCCGCCTGCAGCGCGACCATGCCCTGGCCGAAGCGCGCTTCCAGGCCAACCTTGCGCTGCACGATCCGCTCACCGGCCTCTTCAACCGCCGCGCGATCGAGGAAAAGTTCGACACGCTCTTGCGCACCGGTTTCCACACCATGGCCGCGCTCGACATCGACCACTTCAAGGCGATCAACGACACCCACGGCCACGCCGCCGGGGACGAGGTTCTGAGAGCCGTGGGGCAGGCACTGGCAGGCGACAAGGACATCCTGACGGTCCGCCTGGGCGGCGAGGAGTTCCTGCTCCTCCTGCGCGGCGAGGGCGCGCTGGAACGCGCCGAACGCCTGCGCCAGGCCATTCCCAGCCGGGTCGCCAAGGAGCACCCAGGGCTGCGCAAGCTGGTCACCGCCAGCATGGGGGTCTATCGCCTGGACACGACCTGCGGGCACGTCCCTTCGTTCACCGAAGCCTACACGGCCTGTGACGAGCTGCTCTACGCGGCCAAGGCGGATGGGCGCGACTGCGTGCGCAGCAACGTCTGCATCGAGCCCCTCCCGACCACGCGCCTGGAACTGGTCGGCTGATCAGCTAGTTGGCGAGCCGTTCCAGAAAGGCGCGGCCACATCCTCGGGGATGCGCACCAGCCGCCCCGAAGCGACTTCGATCACGGCCCAGGTCGTGCGGGCGCGCACGAGAACCTTTCCCGTCTCCTCGTCCCCCTCACGGCGAAACGCGACGCAGCGGTCGAAGGTCGCGCGCTTGGGCGCATCGGGGATCCAGGTCGTGGCGGTCACGCGTTCGCCCTCGCGGATGTTGCCGCGGTAGTCGATCTCGTGCCGGGTCACGACCCAGACATAGGCCGCCTGGTGTTCGGGCGGAGCGACCGTCTCCCAGTGAGCGACGGAGACCTCCTCCATCCACTGCACCCAGACCACATTGTTGACGTGGCCGAGCTGGTCGATGTGCTCCGAAGTGGCCTCGAAGCTGCGCGTGAACGGCTCGGCCACCGTACTCAGCCCTCGATGCCCAGTTGCCACAGGATGAAGGCGAACTCCTCGGCGGTTTCCTTCAGGCTCTCGAAGCGGCCCGACTTGCCGCCGTGGCCAGCCCCCATGTTGGTCTTGAGGATCAATTCGTTGGTGTCGGTCTTGAGTTCGCGCAGGCGCGCCACCCACTTGGCCGGTTCCCAATAGGTCACGCGCGGGTCGTTGAGCCCGGCCGTCACCATCAGCGGCGGATAGGCCTGCGCCGCGACGCGGTCGTAGGGGCTGTAGCTTGCGATATGCTCGAAAGCCGCCTTGTCGGTGATGGGATTGCCCCATTCGGGCCACTCGCCCGGAGTGAGCGGCAGCGTCTCGTCCAGCATCGTCGCCAGCACGTCGACGAAGGGAACGTGCGCGACGACCGCGCCCCACAGATCGGGATCGGAGTTGATGACCGCGCCCATCAGTTCGCCGCCCGCCGAGCCGCCCGAGATGCTGATCCTGCCCGCCTGCGTGTAGCCGCGTTCGATCAGGCCCTTCGCGCAGTCGACAAAGTCGGTGAAGGTGTTGGTGCGCCGCTCCAGCTTGCCCGCCTTGTACCAGGCGCGGCCCATGTCATCGCCGCCCCGGATGTGCGCGATGGCAAAGGCAAAGCCGCGATCGACAAGGCTGAGGCGCGAGGTCGAGAAGCCCGGATCGATCGAGATGCCGTAAGCGCCGTAGCCATAGAGATGGAGCGGGCCTGCCCCTTCGCGATCCTTGCGGTAGACGATGGAGACGGGGATCAGGGTGCCGTCACGCGCCGCGATCTCGAGGCGCTCGGTGGCGTAGAGATCCTCGTCGTAGCCCGAGGGGATCTCCTGGACCTTGAGCGTTTCGAGCGTCTTCGCCTTCACGTCGTAGTCCATTACCGAGGCGGGCTTCACCATCGATTCGTAGGAGAGGCGCAGCGTCTCGACGTGCCATTCGGGATTGGTGCCAAGCCCTGCCGAGTAGCTCGCCTCGGGGAAGTCGATGGCCTCGATCCGGTTCGGATCGTCGTAATAGTGGACCGCGATACGGTCGAGCCCGCGCTCGCGCCCCTCGACGACGAAGAAATCACGGAACAGGTCAACGCCGGTAAGGTAGAAGTCGTCCGAGCCTTCGATGAGCGTGTTCCAGGCCGAGGGCGCATCGATCGAGGCGGTGGCGAGGCGGAAGTTCTCGTGCGTGTCGTTGGTGTGGATGAAGAGGACGTCGTTGCGCTCGTCAACGTCGTACTCCACGCCCTTCTCGCGCGCCTTGACGAGGATCTGCGGGCCCAGCGGATCATCGGCGCGCACCAGCCGCGCCTCGCTCGTCTCGTGGTCGCTGGTGCCGATGATGAGCCACTTCTCGTTGGCCGAGAGCGAGGAGCCGACGCGGAAGCCCTCGTCGTCCTCGTGGTAGATCTCGACATCGTCCGAGAGCGGCGTGCCCAGCCAGTGCAGGCGCGCGTTGTCGGTGCGCCACTGCTCGTTCGCCAGCGAGTAGACAAGGCCGGTGTCCTTCGCCACCCAGACCAGCGCGGAGAGCGTACCCGGGATCTCGTCGGCCAGCAGTTCGCCAGTCGCAAGGTCCTTGATGCGCACGGTGAAGCGCTCCGAACCGTTGTCATCGACCGAGTAGGCAAGAAGCTTGCCGTTGGCGCTCACCGAAAGCGCGCCGAGGCGGAAGTATTCCTTGCCCTCGGCCAGTGCCACTTCGTCGAGGATCAGTTCGTCCGCGCCGCCCGAGACGGGCTTGCGCCACCACTTCTTGTACTCCGCGCCGTCCTCGAACTCGATCCAGTACAGGTAGTCGCCGTCCTTCTGCGGCACCGACGTGTCGGCTTCCTTGATGCGCGCGCGCATCTCCTTGAACAGCGCGTCGATGCGCGCCTGGTGCGGGGCCATGCGCGCCTCGAACCAGCGGTTCTCCGCTTCGAGATGGGCGAGCACTTCGGCGTCGGTCACCTCGGGATAACCGGGATCGCGCAGCCAGGCGTAATCGTCCTGGACCGTGATGCCGTGGTGGGTGAAGGAGTGGGGCTTCTTGGCCGCGACGGGGGCCGAAACGGGTGCCTGGGTGGAATCTGCCATCCCCTGCATCTATGTGTGCCCCATGACTCCCGCAAGCCGGACTTGAAAACAATGCTGATGAACACCCATGAATCGCGCCTCGACGCGCTGCGCCAGGAACTGAAGCGCCGCGGCCTCGACGGCTTTGTCGTGCCCATCTGCGATGAGCACATGAGCGAGTACGTGGGCGCCTATGCCCAGCGCCTGCCCTGGCTGACCGGCTTTGCCGGATCGGCGGGCTCGGCCATCGTGCTCACCGATCCCACCCGCACGCCTGCGGCCGCCATGTTCACCGATGGGCGCTACACCATCCAGGTGCGTGAACAGGTCGATGCCCGCTTCTACGCCTACGAGAGCGTGCCCCAGACCAGCCACGCGCAGTGGCTCGCCGAGCACATGCCCGAGGGCGCCGTGATCGGCTACGACGCCTGGCTGCACACCGCACACTGGACGCGCAGCGTCGATACGGCCATCGCCGCGAAAGGCGGCAAGCTCGTCGCCGTCGAGGGCAATCCCATCGACGCGGTGTGGGAAGACCAGCCCGTGCCCTCCCCTGCGCCTGCACTCGTCCACGCCGAGGAATTTGCCGGACAGTCGAGCGAGGCCAAGCGCGCCACACTCGCTGAAGGGCTGGTAAAGCGCGGGCTCGATGCGACCGTCGTCACCGCGCTCGATTCGATTGCCTGGCTGCTCAACATCCGCGGCTCGGACGTCGAGCACACCCCTGTCGCGCTATCCTACGTCATCGCCCACGCCGATGGCACGGCCGACCTCTTCATTGCCGAGGAGAAGGTGACGCCCCAGCTGCGCCAGCACCTGGGCAACGCCGTCTCGATCCTCCCGCGCGACGGCTTTGTGGCGGGCTTGGAATGCCTTGCCGGCAAGCGCGTCGCGCTCGATCCCGACAACGCGGTGGTCGCGATTGCCCATACCCTGAACCACGCAGGCGCCACGGTGATCGAGGCGCGCGACCCGGTCGTCCTGCCCAAGGCGATCAAGAACCCGGTCGAGCAGCAGGCCACCGCGACGCGCAGGAGCGTGACGGTGCCGCGGTCTCGCGCTTCCTCCACTGGCTCTCGCTCGAAGGTCCCAAGGGCGAGGTCACCGAACTGTCGGCCGCGGCCAGACTGCTGGAATTCCGCCAGGAATGCGGTGATCTGCGCGACACCTCGTTCAACACGATCTCGGGTGCAGGCCCCCACGCCGCGCTGCCCCACTATGCCGTGACGGATGAGAGCAACCTGACGCTGGAGCCGAACTCGGTCTTCCTGTGCGATTCGGGTGGGCAGTACCCGGCAGGCACCACCGACATCACCCGCACTGTGTGGATTGGTCCGGGCGAACCGGGCGCGGAGGTGAAGGCGCGCTTCACCCGCGTTCTCAAGGGCCATATCGCGCTTGACCGCGTGCTCTTTCCCAAGGGCACGGCCGGGAGCCAGCTCGATATCCTCGCGCGCCACGCGCTGTGGCAGGCCGGGCTCGACTATGCCCATGGCACCGGGCACGGGGTAGGCAGCTTCCTGGGCGTCCATGAAGGCCCCCAGCGCATCGCCAAGTCGGGCGGCGGCCAACCGGGCACCGAGCAGGCGCTGATGCCGGGAATGATCCTCTCCAACGAGCCGGGCTACTACAAGGCAGGCGAATACGGCATCCGCATCGAGAACCTGGTGCTCGTCGTCCCGCGCGCGATCCCGGGCGCGGAAGGCGAGTTCTACGGCTTCGAAACCCTGACCTTCGCCCCGATCGAGAAACGCCTGGTCGATACGGCCTTGCTGACCGAGGAGGAAAAGGCCTGGTGGAATGCCTACCACGCCCGCGTCAATGAGCTGATCGGCCCGCAACTGGATGGCGCGGCGAAGACCTGGCTGGAGGAGCAGTGCGCGCCGCTCTGAGCGGCCTGCCCCTCCCTCCCGGCAGGTGAGCATTGGGAAAGGGACCTCGTCATGACCCGGCTTGTCCGTGAACTTGGCCGCACGCCCGTTCACCTGGGGCCGGGAGGCCATGCCGAGGCCCTGCCTGCCTATACAGGCACCATGGACTGGTACGCGGCCTATGCACGGCGCACCAAGGCCGATGGGCCGGACGGCCGGCTCGTCGCCCTCCACTGTCTCGATGCCGACTGGGACAGCTGGGAGATGCACCCGTGCGGCGATGAGGTCGTGGTCTGCCTTGCCGGAGAACTGACGTTGATCCGGGAGAGCGCCGAAGGCTCCCATATCTGCGAGGACCTTTGCGCCGGGGACTATGTCATTATCCCCTCCGGGGTCTGGCACACCGCCGATATCGCACGCCTCGCCACCGCCCTTTTCATCACCACGGGGCATGGCACGCAGCACCGCCCCCGTCCCTGAACCTTCCCTCTCTTGCGCCTGCGTGAACGGGTCTGTCAGACCGAGACAATTGGCGACAAAAGACAGGCTGACTGGCAAACTTGCGCGACAAGCGGCCTCTAGAACGGTTATCAGAAAGTCGCGGCAGGGCGGTTGCCCCCTCCCTTCCAGACCCGCCGCGACTTTCGATCCATTCGCATTTGGGAAACCAAAGGAAAGAGAGACCGGACATGACCCCCACGTTCAAGACCACCCGCTTCAAGACTATCGCCCTTGGCCTGACCGCCGCGAGCCTCGCCCTTGGCGGCGCAGCCTACGCGCAGCAGGGCGATGCGCCGCGCGGCCCCCGTCACGCGATGATGGACGCCGACAAGGACGGCATCGTCACCCGCGCCGAGGCGCAGGCCGCGGCCGAGGCGATGTTCACCCGCATGGACGTCAACAAGGACGGCAAGATCGACGCCGCCGACCGTGAGGCGCGCCAGACTGCACGCCGCACCGCCATGTTCGAGAAGCTCGACACCAACGGCGACGGTTCGATCTCGAAGGACGAATTCATGAGCGCCGAACGTGGCCACCGGGGTGATCGTGGAGATCGCGGCCCGCGCGCCGACGGCGAAGGTCGTCACGGCAAGCACCACATTCGCCGCGGTCACCATGGCCCGCGCCACGGCGGCGGCATGATGATGATGCGCATGGCCGACACCAACAAGGACGGCGCGATCACCCGCGAGGAAGCGGTGGCCGCAGCCCTCACGCACTTCGACATGGTCGATGCCAACAAGGATGGACAGATCACCCCCGAAGAGCGCAAGGCGGCGCACGAAAAGATGCGCGCCCAGTTCAAGGCCCGTAAGGCCGAAGGCTCGGCCAAGTAACGAGCGGGCGCGGAACGAAGGATGGATATGAACGACACCGCGCCTGTCCGCCTGCTTCTCGTCGACGACGAAGCGGCCCTGCGTGAACCCCTGGGTGAGTACCTCTCGCGCCAGGGGTTCACCGTCACCCAGGCCAGCAGCGCCGCCGAGGCGCGCACTTTCCTGCGCGACCACAAGGCGGATCTCGTCCTCCTCGACATCATGATGCCGGGCGAGGACGGGCTTTCGTTCTGCCGCCACCTCGTCGAGGCGCAAGATCTGCCCGTGATCTTCCTCACCGCGCGCGGCGAGGCGACCGACCGCATCGTCGGGCTCGAGATCGGCGCGGACGATTATGTCGTCAAACCCTTCGAACCGCGCGAATTGGTCGCCCGCATCCGCTCGGTCCTGCGCCGCGCGGCCCGCGGCGTGCCTGCCGCCCCCGAGAACGAGGCTTTCCTCTTCGAAGGCTGGACGCTCGATCCCCTCAAGCGCCGTCTGACCGACGCGGACGGGGCGGTCGTCGCGATTTCCTCTGTCGAGTTCCGCCTGCTCATGGCCTTCCTGGAGCATCCCCGCCAGGTCCTCGACCGTGATCGCCTGCTCGACATGGTGCAGGGCCGCGAGGCCCACCTCTTCGACCGTGCGGTCGACAACCAGGTCAGCCGCCTGCGCCGCAAGATCGAGGTCGACAGCCGCAATCCGCAGCTGATCCAGACCGTCTGGGGCGGCGGCTACATGCTCGCCGCCGACGTCAAGCGGGTGGCGCTGGAAGACGAATGAAAGCCCTCCTTCCCCGCAGCCTGATGGGGCAGATGCTGCTCGCCGTGGCGGTTGCCCTGCTCTTCGTCCAATCCTTGAGCGCTTTCCTCGTCTACAGCGCCCAGCGCGACAGCTACGAAACCGGCATGCTCAACGTGGCGGCCTTCCGCATCGTCATGGAGACCCGCGGACGCGAAGCGCTGCGCGGTGCCGAGCGCCCCGAAAGCGCTCCATTCGGTGGCCCGCGCCCACGTGGGTTCCCGCTCGAAACCACGAGCACGGCACCGAACCTGAGCAAGGAAGTGCGCGACGGCCATGCCGAGGCCAAGCTGGGACAGATCCTGGGCGAGCAATCGCTCAAGGTGGCCCGGATCGTCATTGTCCACCGCCGTCTCGGCGACGACAGGCGCGCCAGCGAACGCTTCCTGCGCCATGCCCGCCACCACGAGATGCCGCGCGAGCAGATGAATGAGATCCTGGGCAATCACCTGATCGTCGTCGGCGTCCAGCTCGAGGGGCAGGACCAATGGCTCGTCACCCGCGTGCTCTCGCCGCGCGCGATGAACCTGCTGCTCTACCCCCTGATCTTCCAGACGCTGGGCATCTACGCCGTGCTGATGGCGGCGGTGACCTTCATCCTGCGGCGCATGACCCGACCACTCGCAGCCCTCACCCGCCGGGTCGAGGACTTCGCCGTGGCCCGTGATCTGGATGGACAGATCCCCGTGTCGGGCCCCGAGGACATGCAGCGCCTGATCCTCGCCCACAACGCGATGGAAACCCGCATCGTCGACCTGCTCGATGAAAAGGACGTGATGCTGGGCGCCATCGGCCACGACCTCAAGACCCCGCTAGCCGCCCTGCGTGTGCGCATCGAGAGCGTCGAGGACGACATCGAACGTGCGCGCATGGCGACCACCATCGAGGACATCGTGCGCACCCTCGACGACATCCTGTCGCTCGCCCGCGTCGGACGCCCGAGCGACCCGCTCGAACGCACCGAACTCTCCGCCCTCGTCGTCTCGGTGGTCGAGGAGTACGAGGACATGGGCGAGCCGGTAGAGCTGGGCGAAACCTGCCGGATGGCGCTCGAACTGCGCCCTACCTGGCTGCGGCGCGCGCTGCGCAACCTCATCGGCAACGCCCTGCGCTATGGCCACACGGCGCGTGTCTCGCTCGGCAAGGACGGCGGGCAGGCCGTGATCGTGATCGAGGACGACGGGCCGGGCATCCCGGACGATTCCATCGAAAGCATGATGAACCCCTTCACCCGCGGCGACCCCTCGCGCAATTCGGCCACCGGCGGCGCGGGACTGGGCCTCGCGCTTGCCCGCGCGATTGCAGACCAGCACGGCGGATCGCTGACCCTCGCCAACCGGTACGGTGCTGAAGGCCGCGTCGAAGGCCTGACCGCGCGTCTGACCATCCCGATGGGGTAAAGAAGGAAGGGTATCTTCAAGGGGTCATCACCCCTTGGACCCCAGACTCGGCAACCTCACCTTTATCCGCCACCACGGCGCGCGAAAGGTGAGGTCGACAGTTCGGGGAGCCCGAGGGCGATGGCCCTCGGACCTATCTTTCGGCTCATCTTTTCAAGGCCTCCCCCGCTTCAGAGACCGACCATTCCCCCCGTCGTGCAGTCTTCCGGATCGAACGAAGCCACGGCGCGCATCGCCTGCGCAGGTTCGCCGGGCAAGGCGACCTGGAATCCGACCGTGGCCGTCCACGTCCCCTTGTCGTCCGCCTCATCGACCCGGAACTGCCGGAAATCGAGGCCGCGACTGCCGGGAGGCAAGACCGCGCTGATCTGCAAGAGCACGTCGCGCAGGAAGGCGGCGTTGCGGGTCCGGCAGATATCGGCAGGCTCAGGCGCGGAGAGGTCCGCCTTGTCGATTGCGTAGGTGGTCGGCGTTGGCGCAGGCTCCGGCGCATCGGGACTGCACGCACAAAGCGCGAGCGCCAGGAGTGCACCCCCTGCCAAGGTGCCTGCACGACTGATCCACATCCGCATCGCCTTCTCCCGAAACTACGAAACCTAGCGCATCAGCCCGCCAATGAGGTTGCGAGCGAAACGGCCGATGCCCGGGATGCCGATGGCCTTTTCCACCGCCGATCCGAAGGTCCCAGCCGCCGCGCTCGCCGCCGAGGCACCGGGGTTGGCACGGCTGGTCTTGCCCTGCAGCTTCTGGGCCAGGATCGCGCCCGCGCTCGCCGCCGCGGCTCCCGCCGCCGCCTTCGCGGCCTTGCCGCCAAGGCCCTCCCACAGGCTGGGACTGCGGCGTTCGCGGCGTCGCACTTCTTCTTCGCCCTTCTCGGCAACTTCCTGCGCCGTCACCGCCGCATCGGCGGCCTTGGCCGCGAGCACTTCCTCGGCGCTGTCGCGGTCCACCGCCTCGTCGTACTTGCCGGCAAAGGGGCTGACCGACTGGATGATCGCGCGCTCGCGGGCCTCAAGTGGGCCCAGCCTTGAGCGGGGCGGCGCGATGAGCGTGCGCTGCACGACGCCGGGCGCGCCATCCTCGTCCAATGTCGAGACCAGCGCCTCGCCCACCTTGAGCTCGGTGATGGCCGCTTCGACATCGAGGTCGGGGTTGATGCGGAAAGTTTCTGCCGCTGCCCGGATCGCGCGCTTGTCGCGCACCGTGAAGGCGCGCAGCGCGTGCTGGACGCGGTTGCCCAGCTGGCCTGCAATGTCCTCGGGGATGTCCACCGGGTTCTGCGTCACGAAGAACACGCCCACGCCTTTGGAGCGGATCAGGCGCACCACCGTCTCGACCGTATCGAGCAGCGCCTTGGGGGCATCGTCGAAAAGGAGATGCGCCTCGTCGAAGAAGAAGACGAGGCGCGGTTTCTCAGGGTCGCCCACCTCGGGCAGCGCCTCGAACAGTTCGGACAGCAGCCAGAGGAGAAACGTCGCGTAGAGCTTGGGGCTGCGCATCAGCTGATCGGCGGCAAGTACATTGACAAAGCCGCGCCCCTTGTCGTCACACCGCAGGAAATCCTCGATCTCCAGCGCAGGTTCGCCAAAGAACTGGCCCGCCCCCTGCGCCTCCAGCGCGAGGAGCTGGCGCTGGATCGCCCCGACGCTGGCCTTCGTGACGTTGCCATAGCGCGCGGACAACTCCGATGCGTTCTGCGCCGTATAGGCCAGCATCGCCTGCAGGTCGGGGAGATCGAGCAGCAGTAGCCCCTCCTCATCAGCAAAGCGGAAAACGATCTGGAGGACGCCCTCCTGCGTGTCGTTGAGGTCCATCAGCCGGGAGAGCAGCAGCGGTCCCATCTCCGAGATGGTGGTGCGGATCGGGTGCCCCTGCTTGCCATAGATGTCCCAGAACACCGCCGGATTGTCGGCATAGGTATAGTCGGTGATCCCGATCTCGCGCGCGCGGCCTTCCAGCTTGTCGGCGTTCTTGAAGAGCGGGCTCCCTGCCATCGAAATGCCCGACAGGTCGCCCTTCACGTCGGCCAGGAACACCGGGACGCCCTGTGCGGAGAATTGCTCGGCCAGCGTCTGGAGCGTGACCGTCTTGCCCGTGCCGGTCGCGCCCGCAATGAGGCCGTGGCGGTTGGCCCGGTCCAGCCGCAGTTCCTGGCGCTGCCCGTCCCCGCCCAATCCCAGATAGAGTGCGCTCATCGTCCTCGTCTTGCCTTCTTTTTTCCGCTCGCCAGGAATGGCCGGCTACGCAATAGGTGATAGAGGCGAGCCATGCGCGGGGTCGAGAGTGTTTTTGCCGTGGGCAAGTGCCATCAGGCCCGCCGCATCCGGCCTTCCGTGCCATTCCGGGTGTTTCCACCGGACGCATAATTGCTCTAAGGGGCCTGACGAAGACGATGACCGAGCCCTTCATTCTCCTCGACGATGCCCGCACCCATGGTGCCGTGGACGCCCGCCTCTACCGCAGCCCGGTGGAGATCGTGTCCGCGCGCGCGCCTGAGGAGGTGCTGCCCGCCCTTGCCCGGATGGAAGAGCTGTCGCGCGAAGGGCTGCATCTCGCCGGATACATGACCTACGAGGCCGGGCTGGTACTCGAAGCCAGGCTTGAACGCTTCGCAGGCCAGGAGGTCGACGGGCCGCTTCTCTGGTTCGGTGCCTTCACCGCCTACGAAGCGATTGCGCCCGATGCCATGGAGCTGTGGCTCTCGCGTCATGGCGGCAGCGAAGAAGCCTGGATCGGGCCGATGAAGCCGGTGCGCACGCTCGGCGAATACACCCGCGCCTTCGACCGCCTGCAGGAAGCGATCCACGCAGGTGACATCTACCAGGCGAACCTGACGATGCCGCTGGAAGGCCCCTGGCAGGGCGATCCGCTGGGCCTTTACGCCAAGCTGCGCCCGGCCTCCGAAGCGGGCTATGGCGGGGTAATTTTCGACGGACGCGACTGGCATCTCAGCCTCTCGCCCGAACTCTTCTTCCAGATCACCAACGGCACGGTCCACGCCCGCCCCATGAAGGGCACCCGCCCGCGCGGGCGCGACCTCACCGAAGACGCGGCCCTGCGCGCCGAGCTTTCCGCCTCGGCCAAGGACCGTGCCGAGAACCTGATGATCCTCGATCTCATGCGCAACGACCTCAGCCGCGTGACCGAGCCGGGCAGCGTGCGCGTGCCTGCGCCCTTCGCGATCGAGAGCTATCCGACCGTGCACCAGATGGTCTCCTCGATCGAAGCCCGGCTCAAGGCGGACAAGGGTCCGCTCGATCTCCTGCGCGCGCTGTTTCCCTGCGGCTCGATCACCGGCGCGCCCAAGATCCGCGCGATGGAACTGATCGAAGAGGTCGAACAGGGCCCGCGCGGCGTCTATTGCGGGTCTATCGGCCACATCGAACCCACTGGCGATGCCGCGTTCAATGTGGCAATCCGCACGCTGCGCCTGGCACCGAAGAACGCCGGGGCCGGCGCGTTCGGTGGCCGCGCGAGGCTGGGGGTCGGCTCGGCCATCGTTGCGGATTCGCAAAGCCTGCCGGAGTGGCGGGAATGTCTTGTCAAAGGGGGTTTCGTGCGAGGTTCGGGAACGCAAGGATCGGGGAAGGCGCCATCGCCCGCGCGCTTCGACCTGATCGAGACCATGCGCTTCACGCCCGACGAGGGCATCCCGCTCCTCGAGATGCACCTTGAGCGCATGAAGGCGAGCGCGGCGGCGCTAGGCTTCGTGTTCGACCGTCACGCGGTGCGCAACGCAATCCAGGCGCTGTGCTTCGATGCCGCGCAGGCCGCCAAGCTGCGTCTCGTGACCGCCCGCAGCGGCGCCTACGCGCTTGAACTCGCGCCCCTTCCCGAAACGCCGAGCGAACCGCTGGTCGCCGCCGCCGTGCGCATTCCGGTCGACAGTTCGGACTGGCGCCTGGCCCACAAGACCAGCGACCGCGCCTTCTACGAGGCCAGCCTGGCCCTCGCGCGCGAGGCAGGAGCCGGCGAGGCCCTGCTCCTGCGCGACGATGGCCGCGTGACCGAGGGCAGCTTCACCAACATCTTCGTGGAGCGCGGCGACGTGCTCCTGACCCCGCCCGCCACGCTTGGCCTGCTGCCCGGTGTCCTGCGCCGCTCGCTCATTGAAAGCGGCCGGGCGCAGGAGGCCGCCCTCACGCTGGACGATCTGGCGGAAGGCTTCTTCCTCGGCAACGCGGTGCGTGGCCTCTTTCCGGCAAGGCTGCTCGCGTGACCCATCTTTCGACCGCCCTCTCGCGCATCGCGCCCTCGCAGACGACCGCGATGACCGACCGCGCCATCGAACTGCGCGAGGAAGGGCGCGACATCATCTCGCTCTCGGTAGGCGAGCCCGATTTCGACACCCCGCCCCACGTCCTTGCCGCCGCGCACGCCGCGCTCGAGGCCGGGCTCACCAAGTACACGCCGGTCGGCGGCACCTCGCAGTTAAAGCGCGCCGCGGCCCTCCACTTTCGGCGCGATCTGGGCATCGACGTTCCGACCTCGCAGATCACGGTCAGCGCGGGCGGCAAGCAGGCGATTTTCCACGCCCTCCTCGCCACCGTCAGCGAGGGTGAAGAAGTGATCGTGCCCTCTCCCTGGTGGGTCAGCTATCCCGAGATGATCCGCTTCGCCGGGGGCAAGGTCGTGCCGCTGATGACCTCGCCCAAGGACAACTTCCGCTTCTCGCCCGCCGATTTCGAAGCACAGATCGGGCCGCGCACGCAGTGGCTGATGCTCAATTCGCCGGGCAATCCGACCGGTGCATGCTACCCGGCCGAGATGCTGCTGGGCATCGCCGAGGTCCTGCGCCGAAACCCGCGGGTGATGGTCCTCTCCGACGATATCTACGCCCCGCTCAACTACATAGGTGGCGGCCATGCGACGCTCGCCGCACTGTGCCCGGACCTCGCCGATCGCGTGCTGACCATCTCGGGCGTCTCCAAGAGCCACGCGATGACCGGCTTTCGCATTGGTCTGGCCGCAGGTCCCGAATGGCTGATCCGCGCAATGGAGCGGCTCCAGTCGCACTCCTCAGGCAACCCCTGCTCGATCAGTCAGGCTGCGGCCGTCGCCGCGCTGGAAGGCCCGCAGGAGTTCCTGGCTGAGTGGCGCGAGCGCTTCCGCGCCCGGCGCGACCAGGTCGTTGCCGCGATCAACGCGATCCCAGGCCTCTCCACGCCGACGCCCGACGGCGCGTTCTACTGCATGATCGATGCCTCCCCGCTGATGGAGCGTTTCGGTGATGACACCGCGCTCGCACTCCACATTCTCGAACATGGCGTCGCCATCGTTCCGGCCTCGGCCTTTGGTGGAAGGAATGGTTTCCGGATCAGCTTCGCCGCCGACGAGGCCCGGCTCGACGAGGCGCTGCGCCGCATTGCAAAGGCCCTAGCCGCATGAACATCCCCATTCTCTACGAAGACGCCGAAGCGCTCGTCATCGACAAGCCCGCCGGGCTTCCCATCGACCGACCGCGCGCGGGCGGTGCCTGCCTCGAGGACTATCTCGAAGACCTCAAGCTCGGCTTCCAGCGCGCCCCACTTCCCGTCCACCGGCTTGACCAGGACACTTCGGGCTGCCTGCTGCTGGCGCGCAACCCCAAGGCGCTCAAGCGCTTTTCCGCCGCCTTCGAGGAGCGCCTCGTGGAAAAGCGCTACCTCGGCATCGTCGATGGCGTGCTGGAACAGGAGGAAGGCACGATCGCGCTTTCGCTTTCCAAGGTCAGCACCGCCAAGAGCGGCTGGCGCATGATCCCAGCGCGCAAGGGCAAGCCTTCCACCACCCACTGGCGCAAGCTGGCCGAGGTCGATGGCCGCACCCTTGTCGAATTCCGCCCGGAAACCGGCCGCACCCACCAGATCCGCGTGCACGGGCCTCGGGCCTGGGCGCGGCGCTGGTCGGCGATCCGGTCTATGGCAGCCGCAAGGGCGCGCCGCGCACCATGCTGCACGCCGCCGGCCTGCTCGTCCCCCGCCCCACCAAGGACCCGATCGGCGCGATGGCCCCGCTTCCTGCGGACTTTGCCGCCCTCGGTTTCGGAGACGCATGAGCGAGGCCGAAACCGTCATCAACCGCGCGCAGGCGCTCTGCTCGGAAAGCTTCATCGCGGCCTCGGGCCCGGGCGGGCAGAACGTCAACAAGGTGGCGACCGCGGTCCAGCTGAGGCTCAACGTCTACGCGCTGCGGCTCAGCCCGCCGGTCTTTGCGCGTTTCAAGGAACTGGCGGGCAGCCGCCTCACCGCCAGCGGCGAACTCGTCCTCACCGCGCGCCAGTTCCGCACCCAGGAGGCCAACCGCGCCGACGCGCGCGAACGGCTCGCCGACCTCATTGAACGCGCGCACGAGTTGCCCCAGAAGCGGGCCAAGAGCCGCCTCAACCGCGTCGGCAAGACGCAGCGCCTCAAGGGCAAGAAAATTCGCAGCGCGGTAAAGGCCGGGCGCGGCAAGGTGCGCCCCGACTGAAGGGTCCGGACCTTGGCTAGCGCGGTGCAGCCTCGCTCGGCACCGGCGCGGCCATCCCGGATGGCACGAGAGCTTCGCTCGGCACCTGGCGTTCGTCGAGCATTTTCGCAGCGGCATCCAGCGCGCGCGCTTCGCCCACGGTGACGCCCCCCGGCCCCGGCTCGCTGTCGGCCTGTCCGCAACCGGCCAGAACAAGGGCAAGCAGCGCGGCAAGCGGCACGGCAAGCGCGCCCTGTCGCAGGATCATCCCCCTAGCCCTCGATGATCCGGGTGTGCGGATGGTGCTTGTCGAGGTGCTTGAGGATGATCTTCAAGTTTCGGCTGTTCGAGCGGTAAAGGAAATCGAAAAGGTCGCCGGCAAGCGGGATCGCACCGAGCGCGGTGTCGACACCCACATTGGCCATCATCCGCGCGATCTGCCACTTGGGCATGCCCAGCTTGCGCGCTTCCCAGACGATGTAGAGGCCCAGTGCGGCCGCGATCATGTCGCCCGCGACCGGAACCAGCCCGACAATGGCATCGAGCCCGACCTTGCGGTTGATGCCCGGCACCGTCACCGCGCGTTCGAGCACGTACTCCAACGCCTCGACCCGGCGGCGGATCGCCATCGGATCATTGCCGAGCGGAAGCTCCATTTCCATGCGCCGGGGCGAGCCCTGTCCTGTAACCACCTATCTGCCTTTCCTGCGGCCGCCACGTCGCTGCCGTCCCTCTTACTTGGGCAGCCAGGACAAGGGCATCAAGGGGTGCCAGCCCCAGCTGTTGGTCGAGAACCCGTTGACCGTACCGCGCACGAGCGACCAGCGGATCGGGGTCCCGAAGGGAATAAAGACGTTTGCGGCCGTCAGTTCCGCCTCGGCCTCGGAGATCAGCGCCGCGCGTTCCTCGGCCGAGGAGGCCTGCGCCGCCTCATCGACGCGGGCGTCGGCTTCGGGCGAGCACAGGCCCTGGCGCGCGGCGCAGGAGAGGCGGTTGAGGAACCAGGTGGCGCGCGGGTAGCGCGCGACGTCGTCGATGAGCACCAGATCGGCCTCCTTGGCAACCTGCGCGCGGGTCAGACGCACGCTGATGGCGGCCAGGTCCGCAGCCAGCCGGGCAAAGAGGATCTGCGTCCCATCGCCCTCGGGAAGCCAGAGGGACAACTCCGGAGCGTTGTCGAGCGGGGCCGGCGGGGCACCAGCGGCATCACGGCCGCTCGCCCGGGACGGCGCCTCCTCGCCTTCGGCATCAGCCAGCGCGGTGCGCGCCATCCAGGCACGGACCCGCGAGGACGCTACGGCGCGTCGATCTTCGGGCGACTGCTCGCTCCAGCGCTCGCCGATGGTGCCCAAGTCCCCTTCCAGGCTGGGTGAGACGACCCGGGTCGTGGGGCGCCAGCCGCCCACGCCGAAAGGATCGATCAGCGCGGACCGGTCGATGGCCATGGCAATCGCTTCGCGGTTGGCCGGATCAGCGAGGAAGCCCTCCTCGCGCATGACCTGGAGCCCGAACAGGCCCACCACCGGGTCAAGCTGGATCGTACCGCGCAGGATCCCGACGCTGCGGGTCAGCAGGAAGTCCTGGATCCGCCCGCCCAGGACCAGATCGACCTTGCCCGCATTGAAGCGCGCGACGGCCTCCGTGCCAGGCAGGACATGCATGCCCACCATCCGGGTCCGTTCCTCCCAGGCCTCGACGGCGGGGAGGCCCAGCCGGGACGGCTCGATCGGAGCCAGCCGCACAACCGCCTCCTGCTCCGTCCCGTCCTCCGCCGCGTCGCCATCTTCGGCGGCTGCGTTTGCCTCGGGCGCCGCGCGCGGCGCGGCGACGGCGCCCTGGACTTCGTCCTCCAGATCCGTGACAAGCGCCATCGGCCCGGCGCCCTCGTCCTTGTGGACCAGCCCCAGTTCGGGCAGCGCCAGAAGCTGGAGCAGGTAGGGCATCGGCCGCAGGAGCCGGATCTCCACTACGCGCCCGGCCATCACCCGGATCTCTTCAATTCCGGCAAGGTCGCGCTCCAGCGGCGTTCCGCGCAGGTTGCGCAGCGCGGCGAGCAGGGCCGCGCGCGCCGAGGCCCCCGTCAGTTCCTCGCCATCGAGCCATTCGCCATCGCGCAGGCGGAAGATGTAGCTTTGTCCGTCATCGGTGACGATCCAGCGGTCGGCCAGTGCAGGGACAACGCGCCCTTCCGCGTCAAAAGCCACCAGCCCCTCGATCGTTGCCGCGCGGACCAGCCGCGCCGAGGTCGTATCCTCTTCGGCCAGCGGTCCATCCTCGGACGGCAGGTCGACAACGGCGATCTCGAGAGCGGACTTGTCCTGGTCCCCGCAGCCCGCAAGCAGCAAGGCGCAGGACGGCAGGAGAGTGCGAACGAAAAGGCGCAGAGCGGGCATGCCCATCGAGTAGTCGATTTTGGACCTTGCGCAAATGCTTGTGCGCGCAATTCCTGCACCTTGCGGACTGGGCAGGATCAGATCTTGCGCAGGGTCATCCCGCTGGGGCCAGCTTCCTTGTGGTTGCTGAGGTAGCGCGGCGCGACGTCTTCGCCGGGCGTGACCGGCGCACGGGCGCGCTTGGGATCGATCTCGCTGTGGAAGGCAACGCCGAAACGGCTGTCCTGGACCCAGGCCACCGAACCCTCGACCCAGCCAAGATTGCGGATGTTCACCTGGACAATCGATCCGCGCACGACTCGCACCGGGCCCTCGCCCATCATGCCGCCTGCCGAGAGGTTGCGCACCTTGATGCGATGCTCTCCCTCGAGCCCGTCGACGTGCAGATCAGCCATGAGAAACAGGCTGTCGCGCGGTATCTGGCGGTTTTCGCGTTCATCCATAGGTATCAAGTCCAGCCTCTGACTCAGCCGTTCGCCCGGAACCCGGGTCGGCCTTGCCCGTGCGGCCCGACATGACAGGACAGAGGCGCGCGGGCAAGCAGATTGCTTTCCCTGCACTGGTAACCGAGAGTGGCAAACAAAGGCTTAAGGGGCCGATAGCGGCGGCCCCCATAGTCCTTTCAAAGCCGCTTTCGCGCCATGTTCAGGCCGGATCCGGCCGGGCTCAGTCGTCGCGGGAAATCTTTTCCCGGCGCTCATGCGCTTCCTGCGCCTCGACGGTCATCGTCGCGATCGGGCGTGCCTGGAGTCGGCCGATGCCGATAGGCTCGCCCGTCACCTCGCAGTAACCGTATTCGCCTTCCTCGATACGGCGCAGCGCCGCGTCGATCTTGGCGATCAGCTTGCGCTGACGGTCGCGGGTGCGCAGTTCGATGCCCCAATCGGTCTCGCTCGAGGCGCGATCGTTGAGATCGGGTTCACGCAAAGGTCCGTCCTGAAGCTGGGCCAGCGTGCCGGCCGAGGCGTCGAGGATCGATTTCTTCCAGGCCATCAGCAGGTTACGAAAGTACTCCTGCTGCGGTTCGGACATGTAGGATTCGTCGTCGCTCGGTACGTAAGCGCCGCCAATGACCCGCCGTGCCTTGGCGAGTACGTCAATTTCATTTTCTAGGGCCGTTGCCATCCAGAGAAACTCCGCAGGTATCCGCCCCGAATCGCTTCAGCCCTGCTGCTCCGGATTTTTCCGGTAGCGCGTTCGCAATCCGCGGTCGTAGCGGCCTATAGTTCCGCACTATTGTCGGCACAAGCGGTTATCACACGATGCCCACACATTTCCTGAACGGATTTCGTCAGCTGAACATGAACAACGCCACCGCGACTTCGCGCAAACACGGTTAACGCAAACTTCACCAGCACAAACCAGTTTGCAGGCTATCGAAGGGCCCCAAGAATCGGAGCCCGCCACAAAGGGATTTTTCGAGATGGGTACTGCCTGGATCAACGCAAACGATTTCAATGACGCGTCCCCGGTTGCCGCCGAGAACGGCGATCTTCTCATTGCCAATCGCCTCGCCGCCGCTTCGGTCGGCGATACCGAAGCCTATTTCGATCTCGGCGTCGCCTTCTCGACCGGCAGCCATGGCGCTCCCTGCGATCTGGTCGAGGCGCACAAGTGGTTCAACCTCGCCGCCGTCGGCGAACACGAGGATGCCGCACAGTGCCGCGCCGAGGTCGCCGAAGAGATGACCGCACGCGAGATCGCCGAAGCCCAGCGCCGCGCCCGCCAGTGGCTGCGCGCCACCCCGCACGCCGCGCTGCGCAAGGCGGCCTGAGGCCGCCGCCCGCCCCCTAGGGCCTACTCGGGCCTACTCAGGCGCCTTGCGGAAGGGGGTACGTTCGCCAAGGAACAGCTGGTCGCGCGCGATACCGGCGCGTTCCTGCTCCAGATAATCGGCAATGGCCGCGCGCAAGCCCTCGTGCACGATGTAGTGCGCCGAGACCGTGCGCACAGGTTCATAGCCACGCGCGAGCTTGTGCCCCCCTTGCGCGCCGGCTTCGACCCGGTCGAGCCCCAGCTCCAGCGCCGCGTCGATGGCCTGGTAGTAACACAGCTCGAAATGCAGGAAGGGCTTGTCGATCAAGGCCCCCCAGTAGCGGCCGTAGAGCGTGTCTCCGCCGATGAAGTTGAGCGCGCCTGCCACGGGCTCCTCGTCAATGAAGGCCAGGACCAGCAGGATATCCTCGCCCATCCGCTCACCCAGAAGGTCGAAGGCTTCGCGCGTCAGGTAGGGGCGCCCCCATTTGCGCGCGCCGGTGTCCTGGTAGAAGAACCAGAAGGCATCCCAGTGCGCAGGTGTGATCTGCGCGCCGCGCAAACGCCGGATCGTGACGCCGTCCTGCGCCTTCGCACGCTCCTTGCGCAGGTTCTTGCGCTTGGCCGAAGACAGGGCGCCCAGAAAATCATCAAAGGTCGCATAGTCCCGGTTTTCCCAGTGGAACTGGATATCCTCGCGCAGAAGCCAGCCCGCACGCTCGAACAGGGAGACCTGCTCGGGCGCGATGAAGGTGGCGTGGGCGGAAGAAAAGCCGTTGTCGCGGCACAGCGTCTCGGCGGCGCGCAAAAGCCCCAGACCCAGTTGCGGATCGCGCGTGAGAACACGTGGCCCCGTCGCGGGCGTGAAAGGCACCGATATCTGCAACTTGGGATAGTAGGCTCCACCCGCCCGGTGCCAGGCATCGGCCCAGGCATGGTCGAAGACGTATTCGCCCTGGCTGTGTTCCTTCAGGTAGGCGGGCAGCGCGGCGGCCAGCCGTCCGTCATCGCCTTCGACGGTGATCGGGACCGGAATCCAGCCCGAATCCTCGCCGACTGACTGCGAATCTTCCATCGCGGAGAGGAAGGCATGGCGCACGAAGGGGTTGCCCCCCGGCACCAGCGCGTCCCATTCCCCGGCCGGAAGCGATCCGACGCCATCGTGCACCCTTGCGGTAAATTCGCCTTCGCTCACGCCTGCCCTTCGACTCCTGCCTCAGTCCTGCGCCGCGCCGACCTCGAAGATCGGCGCATCAGCATATCGTGCGACCCGTGCGGCCTCATCCGCGCTGCGCACGGTCCAGCTTGCCACCGGAACGCCGCGCGCACGCTGCGCGGCCACGAAGCGGCTCGGCAGATCGCGCACGTCACAGGCCAGAAAGTCGGGTCTCGCGCTCCACATTGCAAGTCGCCGCTTCGCGCGCGCGGCCAGCGTACGGTTCCCGTCCTCACTCATCACGAGGCCGCGCACGGTGTGCGGGGAATGGCGATGGAACCAGCGCGCAACGCGCGGATCGAAACTCATGACCGCGTGCGGCCCGGTATACCCCTCAAGCACGCGGCGCACGGCCAGACAGCGCCCGGAGACCTGCCCTTCGCGCCGCGACTTGATTTCGATGAGGATCGGCACGCGGCCCGCCACCTGTGCGAGCACCTGGCGCAGGGTCGGGATTGCCTCGTCGGTTCCCAGCAGGTGCAGTTCGGCCAGTTGCGCGGCGCTGCGCCTATTGACCGCCCCGTGCGCGCCGGTCAGCCGTTCGAGCGCGGCATCGTGGAAGACCACCGACTGCCCATCGCTCGACCTCTGTACGTCGAGCTCGATGCCATGGCCGCCCGCCATGGCCGCCGCGAAGGCTGCCATGGAGTTTTCCGGCACGGTGCCGGAATGCAGGCCCCGGTGGGCAAAGTCATGCTGGAAGATCCAGCCGACCCTGTCCCCACGCGGAGCCGGGCTCAGCCAGCGATCAAGCCGGCCGGACAGCAACGATGGCGTCCACTTCCACCGCCGCGCCAAGCGGCAGCACGGGCACGCCCACGGCGCTGCGCGCGTGCTTGCCCGCTTCGCCGAGCGCAGCGACCATCAGTTCCGAGGCGCCGTTGGCGACCTTGGGCTGGTCGGTGAAATCGCCGGTCGAGTTGACGAAGGCGCCAAGCTTGACGATCCGCTCGATCCTCTCGAGCGAGCCCAGCGCGGCCTTGAGCTGGGCCAGGATCATCACCGCGCAGGCCTGCGCCGCGACGATGCCTTCCTCAAGCGACACATCCTCGCCCAGGCGCCCGGTGACGAGCTGGCCGCCCACGAAGGGAAGCTGGCCCGAAACGTGCGCCAGGCCGCCCGCTTCCACCACCGGCACGTAGGCCGCAACAGGGGCAGCCGGTTCGGGCAGGATCAGGCCGAGTTCGGACAGGCGGGTTTCGATATCACTCATTATGGGACGTATCCTCTTCATCTTCGCCATGGAGGCGAGCCAGTACCCAAGGCAACGCCTCACTCCAGCGATCGATCCGGGCATGGGCATGCCCGGCCTCGTGGGCGCAGGGAATGAAGCGCGCCAGGCGCGGTTCGGCGCACAGGTGCAGGCGGTGAACGGCAGGGGCGCTGTCCCCCACCGAATCGTGGTGCTGTGCAAGATCATCGACGAAGACCGCCCGGCTCGGCCGGTATTCCTCGAGTATGGCTTTCAGCGCGGGGCCCTTGGGGCCCTGGTTGGTGAAGATCGGCAGGTCGAGCCCGAATTCGCGCAGCTGCGCCGCGCGCGCGTCCTGGCGGTGATCCATCAGGTTGGTAAGGACCACCACGTCGGCGTGCTCGCGGATGGCTCCGATCGCTCCATCGCTCCGTCGACCGGGGTCTGGCGGTGCATCTCGTCATCGAAGAAGGCGTTGAGAAGCCCCCACATCTCCGCCTCGTCGAGCTTCTCGCCCGAGCCGATGCGCGTCATGGAATTGGTGAAGCCGGGCTTCTCGAAGTCGAACAGGACGCCCTTGTCCTGTTCCAGCCACTCGCAGAAGTGGCCGATCATGTAGAGCAGCACTTCGTCGCAGTCGGTAATCAGCAGCGGGCGGGTCATGGCCGTTTCCTCGAATGTGCCCCGAATCGTGACGTCGTCATCGCGCCATCCTTTCGCGGGCCTCGGCGATCACCTGCGGCTCGACCCCGAGCGCCTCGGCTGCCGCCACAAGGTCGGGCTCATAGGCGCACAGGAATTCAAGCACACCGGCCAGCGTTGCCGGATCGCCCAGCGAGGCACGCAGGTCGTCAGGCGTGAGGCCGGTCAGCGCCAGGAAGCGCTGCGCGCGCTCGCCATCCGCCAGAACCCAGCCCAGCGCGTTGAGGGAAAGGGCCTGCGGATCGGGCGCGTCGGCCTTTGCGGGGGATGGCGATCTGGGAAGAATTGTCAGTCTCGCTTGGCTGTCCTAGAGCGGTCGATGAACCTTAGATGGGGCTCGGGCACCGCATGGCAAAGCGCATCCTCGTTGTCGAGGACAACGATCTCAACCGGAAACTCTTTTGCGACGTCCTGGTCAGCCAGGGCTTTGCCGTGGAGCCGGTCGCCGATGGCCGCGATGCCTTGGAAAAGGCCCGCAATTTCGTGCCCAACCTGGTGATCATGGATATCCAGCTGCCCAATGTCTCGGGGCTCGATCTTATCGAGGCGGCGAAGCAGGACCCGGTCCTGCGCACCATTCCGGTGCTGGCCGTGACCGCCTATGCGGGCAAGGGCGACGAGGAGCGGATTCGCGAAGCAGGCGCGGAAGGCTACCTCGCCAAGCCGGTCTCGATCGGCCCGTTCATGCAGGCCGTGCGGGCGCTGATCTGAGTGCGGCCCATGGGCCACACCGCCAGCGCTCCTGCCCTTGCAAGACGCGCGTTATGCCCCGACGCGCTTGACATGTTACACCCGTGCCGCTTTTGCGCCGCATTTCCGGACCACAGAGCGCCCCGGACCTTACGGAGTTATCAATGACCATGGACCGCCAAGACGTTTCGGCCCGCATCATCGCCCTGATCGAACCCTTCAACAAGAAGGAAGTCGCGATCACCGACGCCACGCGCTTCACCGACGACCTGGAATTCGACAGCCTGACCGTCATGGACTTCGTGGCCGCCATCGAGGACGAATTCGACATCATCATCTCGATGAACCAGCAGGCCGAGATCGAGAACTTCGGCCAGCTCGTCGACGCGGTGATGAAGCTGCAGGGCTGAAAGAAACCAGTATGACCGACATGATCAGCGAAAACCAGACGGCCGAGCACGCCGACCTGTTCAGCAAGTTCGACCCGCTCATCAAGATGCGCAGCGACCTGCTCTCCACCGGCGTCACCGATCCCTTCGGCCTCGTCATGGAGCGCGTGATCTCGCCCACGGTCGCGATGTGCAACGGGCGCGAGACCATCCTGCTCGGCACCTACAACTACATGGGCATGACCTTCGACCCTGACGTCATCGCGGCGGGCAAGCAGGCGCTCGACGATTTCGGCTCGGGCACGACCGGCAGCCGCGTGCTCAATGGCACCTACTCGCCGCACAAGGCGGTCGAGCAGGCGCTCTGCGACTTCTACGACATGAAGCACGCCATGGTCTTCTCGACCGGCTACCAGGCGAACCTGGGCATCATCTCGACGATCGCGGGCAAGGGCGACTACATCGTCCTCGACATCGACAGCCACGCCTCGATCTGGGACGGGTGCAAGATGGGCGACGCTGAAGTCGTGCCCTTCAAGCACAACGACATTGAGGCCATGGAAAAGCGCCTGCGGCGCATTCCCGAAGGCGCGGGCAAGCTCGTCGTGCTGGAAGGCGTCTACTCGATGCTGGGCGACATCGCTCCGCTCAAGGAAATGATCGCGGTCGCCAAGAAGTACGGCGCGATGGTCCTTGTCGATGAAGCGCACTCGATGGGCTTCATCGGCCCCAACGGCCGCGGCGTTGCCGAAGAGCAGGGTGTGCTCGACGATGTCGACTTCGTGATCGGCACCTTCTCCAAGTCGGTCGGCACGGTCGGCGGTTTCTGCGTCTCGAACCACCCCAAGTTCGAGGTCATGCGCCTCGTCTGCCGTCCCTACGTCTTCACCGCCAGCCTTCCGCCGAGCGTCGTCGCCACGGCCTGCACCTCGATCCGCAAGCTGATGGATGCGGGCGAAAAGCGCGCGCATCTCTGGGAAAACTCCAAGACGCTGCACAAGGGCCTGACCGATGCCGGCTTCCAACTCGGCACCACCGAGCCGCAGAGCGCGATCATCTCGGTCATCATGCCCGACCTGGAACGCGGCGCGGCGATGTGGGAAGCGCTCCTGCACGAAGGTCTCTACGTCAACCTTGCGCGTCCCCCGGCGACCCCGGCCAACATGACGCTGCTGCGCTGCTCGCTCTGCGCCGAACACTCGGCCGAGCAGGTCCAGCAGATCATCGGCATGTTCACCCGCGCGGGCGAGGCCGTGAACATTCTGGGCTGATTCTTTCAGGGACAGTTCCGCACGAAAAAGGGCGGCCGGGGTTTCGATCCCGGGCCGCCCTTTTTTTTTCATGCCCTTGAGGGACGAAGTCGATCAGACCTTGGCGTGCAGCGCCACCAGGTCGAGGAACTTCTCCAGGAAGCCGTCAAGGAAGTCGGCCGAGCCCTCGCCCACGGTGCCCTCCTCGGTCAGGAGATCGTCCTTCCACTGCAGGAAGACTTCGGGCTGGGTCAGCGTGGGCATGCCCAGGCACGCGATCACGTTGCGCAGGTGCTGCTGGGCCATGGCGGTGCCGATCGCGCTGGGCGACACGCCGAAGACGGCGGCCGGCTTCCCCAGCCAGCTGCTCTTTCCATAGGGGCGCGAGGCGTGGTCGATCGCGTTCTTGAGCACACCGGGCATCGAGCGGTTGTATTCAGGCGTCGCGAAGATGACGCCATCGGACTGCGCGATCAGCGCCTTGAGCGCCTTGACCTCGGGGGCCTGCGCCTCGTCGTCCTCTTCGGTGTAGAGCGGAAGACCGGAGATGTCGGCGAAGGTGAAGGTGTGCTCCCTGGCCGCGTCCAGCCGGGTCAGCGCCTCGGCAACCTTGCGGTTGGTGGACCCGGCGCGGATGCTTCCCACGACGACGGCAATCTTGAACGGCATCGGTCAATTCCTCCTACGGCGCGCAGGGCCTCGCTGCGGCGCGCGGCCCGTCTGCGAAATTCACAGGAGAAGCGCGGGAAGACCCGCAAGGTTCCTTGGACCCGGCGCCCGGATCAGGCCGGAGCGGAGACTTCGCTCGGCGCACAGGTCTCCTGCGTTTCCTTCGCACTGCCGCCCACCAGCGAGAGCACCGCGAAGCCACCCACCAGGAGAACGCCGAAGAGCGCCGTCACCTTGCCCAGGTGCTTGTCGATGATCGCCTTGATCGGGGCCCCGAACAGGCGGAAGAGCACGCCCACCGTCATGAAGATCACGCCCCGCCCGACCAGCGCGGAAATCACGAAGGTCAGGAAGTTCATCTCCATGAACCCGGCCATGATCGTCAGCAGCTTGAACGGCAGCGGCGTCATCGCCCCCAGCAGCACGGCCAGCTCGCCGTGCGCCTGGAAGTAGCAGCGCACCTTGGGAAAGCTCTCCGCAAGGCCCAGCGCGGCCAGCATCGGCTCCCCGACCAGGTCATAGAGGAAGTAGCCGATCAGGTAACCAAACACGCCCCCCAGCACCGAGGCCAGCGTGGTGATCGCGGCAAAGCGCACCGCCTTCTTCGGCTCGGCCAGGCACATGAGGCCCAGCAGCGGATGCGGCGGGATCGGAAAGAAGCTCGATTCGACGAAGGACACCCCCGCCAGCCAGCGTTCGGCGTGGCGGTGCGACGCCTTGGCCATGGTCCAATCGTAAAGGCGACGCAGCATCAGGAACCCCGGTTAATCACTCAGGTCCGTGTGCTTAATCGCGTCGCTGCAGCGCGGCAAGCGATAACCTATCTGGTTATTGAGCTTGACATTGCGCGACCATATTGGTACATAAGGAGAACAGCGCCGGATCGGACCTGCGAATCGCTCCGCCCGGCCTTCCCCTTCCATCGATGCCCACACGGAGAGCCCATGGCGGACACGACCTCGTCCGCAGGTGGAGCGCGCCCGGAACGGACGCGTGCCCCTGCCAAGAAGCCTGCGGCCCCGCGCAACTGGCGCAGGCGCTTCCTGGCCGAACTGGCCGCCACCTCGAACGTCAGCGCCTCGGCCAAGGCCGCAGGGGTTGCCAGCTCCACCGCCTACGAGGCGCGGCGCGACGATCCCGAATTCTACCGCCAGTGGCAGGAAGCCCTGTGCGAGGGCTACGACCACCTGGAAATGACCCTCCTCCAGCGCCTGCGCGAAGGGGAGATCAAGCCACCGACGGGCGCGAAGCGCGGCACCCGTGTCTTCGACAACGCCACCGCCTTTCGCCTGCTGACCGCGCACCGCGAATCCGCGGCCCGCCAGCGCGCCATCGTCGAGAACCGCAACAGCGAGGCCATTCTCGATTCGATCAACGCCAAGATCGAGAAAATGCGCGCCCGCAGCTTCGATGGCGCGCCGTCGCCTGCCGAAAACGATGGGGCCCGCGATGCACAGTGAACACCTCAGCATGCTCCTGGCCATGGCGCCCGAACACCGCCATCAGGTCCTGCGCGCCCTGACCGAGGCCGAGCGCGAGGAACTGGAAACCCACTGGAAGCTTTGGGCGCGCCCTGAACAGCTGGCCCCCGAAGGCGACTGGCGCACCTGGCTGATCATGGCCGGACGCGGCTTTGGCAAGACCCGTGCCGGGGCCGAATGGGTGCGCAGCGTCGCCGAGCGCGATCCGACGCCCGCATCGCCCTTGTCGGGGCCAGCCTGCCCGAAGTGCGCGCGGTCATGGTCGAAGGCGAGAGCGGCCTCCTTGCCATCTGCCCCGCGCGCCGCCGCCCTGCTTTTGAACCCTCGCTGCGCCGCCTCGTCTGGCCCAATGGCGCGCAGACGCTCCTGTTCTCCGCCGCCGAGCCCGAATCGCTGCGCGGTCCCCAGCACAGCCACGCCTGGTGCGACGAAATCGCCAAGTGGGACAACGCCTCCGAGCGCGCGGTGCGCGCCTACGACAACCTCATCCTGGGCCTGCGCCTAGGCGAACGCCCCCAGCTTGCCGCCACCACCACGCCGCGCGCGGTCCCCCTCGTCACCCGGCTGCTGGCCGAACCGGACGAAACGCTCGCCATCACCCGGGGCCGCACCGAAGACAACGCGGCCAACCTGCCGCCCGCTTTCCTCTCCCACGTGCGCCGCGCCTATGGGCAGAGCCAGCTGGGGCGCCAGGAGCTCGATGGCGAACTTCTCGCCGACATCGAGGGCGCACTGTGGAGCCGCGCGCTTCTCGAAGCCTGCCGCGAAGCCGCGCCGACCGACCTCGTACGCGTTGTCGTCGGGATCGACCCCCCGGCCTCGGCGGGCGGCGATGCCTGCGGGATCGTAGTCGCGGGCCTCGATTCGACGGGCCGTGCCCATGTCCTCGCCGACGCCTCGGTGCGCAAAGCCAGCCCCGAGCGCTGGGCCCGCGCGGCCGCCAGCGCCGCCTCGGCCTGGCAGGCCGAACGTGTGATCGCCGAAGCCAATCAGGGCGGCGCGATGGTTGCCAGCGTCCTGCGCGCCGCGAACCTCGCCCTCCCCTTGCGGCTTGTCCACGCCAGCCGAGGCAAGGTCGCCCGCGCCGAACCTGTCGCCGCGCTCTACGAGGCGGGACGGGTACGGCACGCGGGGACCTTCCCCGATCTCGAGGACGAGATGTGCGGCCTCCTCGCCGGCGGCAGCTACCAGGGTCCCGGCCGCTCGCCCGACCGCGCCGATGCTCTGGTCTGGGCGCTCACCGAACTGCTTCTGGGCAAGAGCGCGCAGCCGCGCGTGCGCCTCGCCTGATAGGGCGAAAGCCCTCTGCATCAGGGCTTCTGTCCCTCCTCCTCCCATCCCTCTGCTTGTCCCGCTTGCGGGAGAAAGGCCGGTCATGTCCTTCCTCGATACGCTTGCCGCCGCCTTCAAGGGCGAAACCGCGCGCGTGCCGCTGGCGCGTGGCGCCGCCTCGCCCTGGTACTTCGCCGAGGGAGCCTCGGGCCGCGCGCCCTATGAATACACCGGCGCCGTCCAGCGCGCCTACCTCGAAAACCCGGTCGCCCAGCGCGCGGTGCGCCTCGTGGCCGAGGGCATCGCAGGCGCCCCCCTCAAGCCCGCCGATCCCGCGCTCGCCCGGCTGGTGAACGCGACCAGCGCGGGCCAGTCGCTCCTCGAAACACTCACCGCGCAGCTGCTCCTTCACGGCAATGCCTACGTGCAGATCCTCAAGGACGCGCGCGGCCACCCGGTCGAGCTCTTCGCCCTGCGCCCCGAGCGCATCACCGTCCTTGCCGGCGGCGACGGCTGGCCCACTGCTTATACCTACGAGGTCGCGGGCAAGCGCATCACGATCCCCGCGCTGGATGAGGACGCCTCGCCCAACCTCGTCCATATCCGCCACTTCCATCCGGGCGATGACCATTACGGCGCGGGCTGCCTGTGCGCGGCCGATCAGGCCGTCGCTACCCACAACGCGGCTTCGGAATGGAACCGCCAGCTGCTTGAGAACGCGGCCCGTCCCTCCGGCGCGCTGGTCTACGACACCGGCGAGGGCACGCCGCTCAGCCCCGACCAGTTCGAACGCCTCAAGAGCGAGCTGTCGAGCGCCTTTTCAGGCGCGGGCAACGCCGGGCGCCCGATGCTGCTTGAAGGCGGGCTCACCTGGCAGGCCATGGCGATGAGCCCGGCGGACATGGACTTCGCCACGCTGAAAGCCGCCGCCGCGCGCGACGTCGCGCTCGCCTTCGGGGTTCCCCCGATGCTGCTGGGCCTGCCCGGCGATGCAACCTACGCCAATTACCGCGAGGCCAACCGCGCGCTCTGGCGCCTGACCCTCCTGCCGCTGGCCGCCAAGCTGCTGTCCGGCCTGACCGAAGCGCTCAGCCCCTGGTTTCCCGAGGCCGATCTCGCCATCGACCTCGACCGGGTGCCCGCGCTGGCCGAGGACCGCGAGCGGCTCTGGGCGCAGGTCTCGGACGCGGATTTCCTCGATGCGGACGAGAAGCGCGCCCTGCTGGGGCTCCCGCCCCGCTCGTCCCCGCCTGCCGCTTCGCCCACCCCCAAGACCGGCCAACTGGAGAACAAATCATGAACCAGAAGGACATGCTGGTCGGCCTCCTCGCGCAGGCCGCGGCCGAAGGCTCGGACCTGGTGACACTGCGCGCCATTGTCGAAGAAGCAAGCGAAGTGGGCGCTCAGCGCATGCTGATGCTCATCGGCCTCGATGACGACACTGCGCCCGAGGACCTCTCCGAGCTGCGCGAACTGCTGCGCGCCTGGCGCGACGCCAAGACCAGCGCGCGCAACGCCGCGGTCGGCTGGGCGGTGCGCGGGGTCCTGGCCCTGCTCTTGCTGGGCCTCGCGGTCCGGCTCGGCGCCACGGAGATGCTGCGATGATCGCGCCCGCCCCGCTTGCCCACGCGCCCGAGCCCGCGCCCGGGAACACCCTGCGCTTTGCCGGCTACGCGGCTCTCTTCGACACGCCCGATGCAGGCCGCGACACGATCCGGCGCGGCGCCTTTGCCCACACCCTGGCCGCGCGCGAGGACCCGCTGCCGCTCCTGTGGCAGCACCGCGCGGACCTGCGCATCGGCTGGATCGAGGCCATTTCCGAAGCGCCCGGGGCCTGCGCGTGATTGCCGCGCTCGACCGGCCCGAAGCAGCCCCCGGCCTTGCCCTCAAGCGCGGGAGCGTGACCGGCCTCTCCTTCGGCTACCGCGCCCGCACCAGCCGCACCGGCCCTGCGGGGCGCGAGCTACTCGCCGTCGATCTCTTCGAGGTGAGCCTGGTCACCCACCCCATGCAGCACGGCGCGCGCGTCCACCTCGTCTCCTGAGGTCCACGGCCACTGCTCCTCTTCCTTCCCCCATTTCCCTGCCGCCCGTCGCGGGCGGCTCCACTCCCCGCGAAAGGTGATACCCCATGGAAAATTCCGTCCCGGCCGAATCGCTCGATTCGTCCTTTGACCTCGTCACCCGCATGGATGCGACCGAACAGAGCGTCGAGGCCCTGCGCGGCGATGTCGACGAGGTGAAGGCCCGCCTCGAACGCGTCAGCCGCGCCGCCGCCCGCCCGGTCATCGCCGGCTCTGCCGAAGGCGCGCCGAGCCTGGAACTCAAGGGCTTCGTCGATGGCTACCTGCGCGCCGGGCGCGAGACCGAGTGGAAGTCGATCTCGGGCGCCGTGCCCTCTGACGGCGGCTATGCCGTCCCGCGCGAGATCGACGCCCTCATTGCCGCGCGCCTCAAGTCGGTCAGCCCGATCCGTTCGATCGCCCAGGTCGTCCAGACCGGCTCGGCGGGCTACCGCAAGCTCATCTCGACCGGCGGCACCGCCTCGGGCTGGGTCAGCGAGACCGCGGCCCGCCCGGCGACCGCAACGCCCAGCTTCGCCGAGATCGCCCCGCCCACGGGTGAACTCTACGCCAACCCGGCGGCCAGCCAGGCCATGCTTGACGATGTCGGCTTCGACTTGCCCACCTGGCTCGCCGACGAAATCGCGACCGAGTTCGCCCGCGCCGAAGGGGCCGCCTTCGTCTCGGGGTCGGGTACCAACCAGCCGATGGGCTTCATCACCGGCACGACCAGCACGGCGGGCGATGCCACGCGCCAGTTCGGCACGCTCCAGCATGTCGTCTCGGGCAACGCCAGCACGCTCGGCACGAACCCGGAGCTCAAGCTGATCGACCTCGTCCACGCGCTCAAGGCCGGGCATCGCCAGGGCGCAAGCTGGGTGATGAATGCGCAGACCCTGGCCCTGGTGCGCAAGCTCAAGACCAGCGACGGCGCCTTCCTGTGGCAGCCCGGCCTGGTCGATGGCCAGCCCGACCGCCTGCTCGGCTACCCGGTGGTCGAGGCCTCGGACATGCCCGACGTCGCGGCGAACACGACCCCGATTGCCTTCGGCAACTTCCGCGCGGGCTATCTCATCGCGGAACGTAGCGCGACCGCGATCCTGCGCGATCCCTTCACCAACAAGCCTTTCGTCCACTTCTACGCGACCAAGCGCGTGGGCGGCCAGGTGCTCGATTCCGACGCGATCAAGCTGCTCAAGATCTCGGCCTGATCCACCTCGGCGCGAGATGCGCACAGAAGGACGGCTTCTCCTCTCGTCCGGAAGCTTTCCTTCTGCGCCTGGCGGGTCTTCCCCTCCCCGCTCGCCCTCGCGCCCGGCCCGCGCCGCCTGCCTTCCCCTCGGACGGCGCGGGCCCTTCTTTTCCATGTTCTCTCCTGCCCACGACAACGATCGGAGACGCCGATGAACCGGGTCATCCTTACGCCGGCCACGCTGCCGTCATCGGCGCTTGCCGAGCTCAAGCAGTGGCTCGGCATCACGACCGGGTACGATGACGATGCGCTGGCCAGCTTGCTCGCCGCAGCGCTCGAAACCTGCGAAGCCTTTACCGGCCTCCTTCCCCTCGAATGCCCCTGCGAGGAGATCGTCCCCGCCGCGCGCGACTGGAGCGCCCTCACTACCCGCCCCGTCCAGGCCATCACCGCGCTCGAGCTCCTGGGCGCAGACGGCACCCGCAGCCCTGTCCCTGCCAGCGACTACGCGCTTGACCTGGAAGCGGACGGGACCGGCCGCGTGCACCTTCTGTCTCTTGCCACCGGCCGTCTTGCCGTGCGCTTCACCGCCGGGCTTGCTCCCGACTGGGACACCCTGCCCGAGACCTTGCGCCACGGCATCGTGCGCCTCGCCGCCCACCAGCACCGCGAGCGCGAGGGCAGCGGCGCTTCGCCCCTGCCCCCGGCCTCGGTCGCAGCGCTGTGGCGGCCCTGGCGCCGGATGCGCCTCGCATGAGCGAACGGCGCGTTGAGGGTGGCAGCGCGGACAGCTTCGAGCCACTCGCCCGCAGCCTCACGCAAAAGGCCCGGCGCCTTGCCGAAGCAACCTTGGCCGCCCGCCGCCTCGCCGCTCGCGACACCGATGCCCCCTGGCGCCGCGCGGATCTTGTCTGGCCGCTTTTCCGGAAAGGATGACCGATGGAAGAAGTGCTCCTGCGCGCTGCGCTCCTCGCCTGGCTTCAGGGTGACCCGGCCCTTTCCGGCACCCTCAACGCCATCTGCGAGGAAGCCCCCTCGCGCACCAGCCTGCCCTGGCTGGCGATAGCCACCAGCGCCAGCACCGACTGGAGCAGCAAGACCCACCGGGGCCGCGAGGTGCGCGTGGCGCTCGAACTCCAGGCCCGGGGCGACCTCCCCGCCAGCATGGCCGCGCTGGTCACCGCGATCGAAGACCGCATCGCGAGCCTGCCCGCCGCACACGAAGGCATCGAGATCATCACCTCCCGCTTTCTGCGCGCGCGCTCCGAGCAGCGTCCCGGCAACCGCCGCGCGATCCTTCTCGAATACGCCTTCCGGCTCCTCGCCAGCTGATTCCTTCCTCACAGGAGACCCGACATGACCGCCCAGAAAGGCAGTGCGTTCCTGCTCAAGATTTCCGACGGCGCCAACCCGCCGACCTACCAGACCGTCGCGGGCCTGCGCACCACGCAGATGTCGGTGACGGGCGAGACCCTCGTCATCACCAGCAAGGACAGCGGGGGCTGGCGCGAGCTGCTCTCGGGCGCGGGGACTCGCACGGTCTCGGTCAGCGCAGCGGGCATCTTCCTGGGCAGCGCGGCCGAAACGCGTATCCGCGTCAACGCCATGGAAGGCACGCTCGACGACTACGAACTGAGCTTCGAGGACGGAGAGAAACTGCGTGGCCGTTTCCTCGTCCAGCGCCTCGACTATGCGGGCGATTTCAACGGGGAGCGCAACTACACGCTCCAGCTGGAAAGCTCGGGCGCGATCGCGGCCGCATGAGTGTGCCAGCCAACCCCCTGCGCGGCGAAGCCACGCTGGAAATCGCAGGCCACGCGCATGTCTTGCGCCCCTCGTTCGCCGCGCTGGTCGCCGCCGAAGAGGAACTGGGCCCGCTCTATGCCCTGGTCGAACGGGCAGGCGAGGGCCAGCTGCGCCTTGGCGAAGTGGCGACGCTGTTCTGGCATTGCCTCCAGCCGCCCACGGCCGTCCCGCGCGAAGCCGTGGGCGAGGCCGTCGCCCGGCTGGGTCTGGCCCGCTGCGCCGTCCCCTTGCGCACCCTGCTCGGCCAGATCCTCAAGGGCACGGTGTGAACGAGCCCACGGCGCGGTTCGGGGCCGGCGCCACCCGCCTGTGCGCCCTTGCCGCCCACCTCTTGGGTTGGCGACCGCACGAGTTCTGGAACGCCACCCCCGAGGAACTGGCCACGATCCTCCAACCCGCGAGCGATGCCCCTTCGCAAGGGCTCGACCGCGCCACCCTCAACGCCATGATGGAGCGAGACAATGAGCGATGACATCGACGAACTCCTGATCGAGGTCCGCGCAAGCACCCAGGGCTTTGCCCGCGATATCGCGGTCCTGCGCGGCGAGATCGACACCGGTCTTGGCGAAGGTTTTGCCCGGGCGGGTGATCGCTTTGAGCGCAGCCTGACCGGCGCCATCCGGCGTGGCAGCCTGGGCTTCGAGGACCTCAAGAATGCCGCCTTCTCCGCCTTCGACGCCATCGCCGCGCAAGGCATGTCCACGCTGGTCGGCGCGGTCAGTGGCGGCAACGGTGCGGGCGACGGCCTTGCCGGTCTGGTCCCGGGATTGCTCGGGCTGCCTGGCCGGGCGACCGGCGGCAATGTGGCCCCTGGCCAGGGGTACCTGGTTGGCGAACGGGGACCGGAGGTCTTCGTGCCCACCTCGGCGGGCCGCATCGAGACCGCGGAAAACCGCCAGCCGCCACGCGATGTGCGTGTGGCCATCTCGCTTGGCGGGGAGCGCGGCGCGAGTGCCCCGCGCGCTCTGCAGCGCTCCTCGCGCCAGATTGCAAGCTCTGTGCGCCGCGCGCTCACGGCTTCCTGACCTTTCGCCTGCCCTCCCCATCACCGACGAGGAACCCGCCCATGGCCTTCTGGCTTGCCGACAGCCGCAAGGGACAGGACAGCGACTGGATCCAGCGCTTCGATCCGCGCTTCTGGACCGTCAACTACCCCCGCCCCATGGTCGCGACGATCGTCTCGACCGGCCCCGATGCCCTGCGAGTCGAAGCCAGCTTCCTGCGCGAGACCGACCTTGGCGGCCTGATCTGGGCCAGCGAGGACACGATCGACCATCCGCTCCTCGCCTACCGTACCGACCGCGACTACTCCCACACGCACCTCAGCTTCCGCTGGCGCTCGGGCGGCGTGCTGGCGCTCGACGCGGTCAATGGCCCGACGCTCACCATCGAGGGGCGCGACGCGCAAGGAGCCGCGCGCACCTGGTACGTACGCCTCTGGAACTATGCGCAGGGCAGTCCCGAAGACGCGGTGATCACCTTGCCCTTCTCCCAGCTTGAAGGCGGCTTCTCGCTCCCGACGGACGCCGATCCGGTGTGGCCCGGTCACATCGACCGGATGTTCATCTCCTTCGCCCCGCAGCTACGTGGCGGGCAGC
Source organism: Novosphingobium sp. MBES04 (assembly GCF_000813185.1). Taxonomy (NCBI): domain Bacteria; kingdom Pseudomonadati; phylum Pseudomonadota; class Alphaproteobacteria; order Sphingomonadales; family Sphingomonadaceae; genus Novosphingobium; species Novosphingobium sp. MBES04. Next base: position 1,027,103 of record NZ_DF850488.1, read on the forward strand.
GAAACTCCGCTCTCCGCCGAAGCGGAAGGCTGGATCGAGATGAGCGCCATCACCTGCGATGGCGAGCGCGCCATGCTCGAGATCGGCGACGTCTTTCTGCCTCCGCACGGCCTTGCCATCGCGACCGGCTATGATGACGACGGCGTCCAGACCCCGGCCCGGCTCGTGCGCACCATCCGCCAGCTCGGCTATCGCGGCACGGTCCTGCACTACGTGGGCATGAGCCATTTCTTCCGCCTCTCTCAGACCTCGGGCGACTTTCTGGTCTCGACGTCCGGCGATCCGCTCAACACCCCCACGCGCACCTGGCACGCGGCCTTCTTCGCCGCGTGCGCCGCGCAAGGGTTTCGCCCCATTGCATCCCTGTCCTACGAGCTCTTCGCCCAGCATTGCCCGGATAACTGGATGCAACGCGATCATCTGGGCAATCCGGCGCTCACCGGCTGGGAGCCGCCGTCCTCGCTGCTCTCCCCAGCTCACACCCAGGCAATGGCCTGGCTGCAGTCAGTCGGCGGTGCCTTTGCCCAGCTGATGGCGGACGCAGGGTGCGAGGTGCGCTTCCAGGTTGGCGAGCCCTGGTGGTGGACGACGGTGGAGGGCCGCATCTACCTCTACGATGCCGCCTCCGCTGCGGCTCTGGGCGGTGATCCCGTGGCAATCCCGGACATGCGCGCGCCCCTCACCCCCGCGCAGACCGACCTGCTTGATGCCGCCGGAGCCCTGCTCGCGCAGTCCACTGCGGCGCTGGTGAGCGCGGTCCGCGCGGCCGTCGCGCCCGATCCCGTCGAAGCGCTGGCGCTCGTCTTTACCCCGACGATCCTCGCGCCTGCCATGCCCGAACTCTACCGGGCCAACCTGCCGCTTGGCTGGGCCGCCCCCGCCTTCGACCGGCTCCAGGTCGAGGACTACGACTGGCTCACCGAGGGGCGCGACGCCGCGCGCCGCCGCGCCTACGAGACGGTGAATACCCGCCTCGGCTACCCCCCGACAGAGCAGGACTACCTCGCCGGCTTCGTCCTTGATGCCGCCGACGCCGACCTGTGGCGGCGCATCGATAGCGGCATCGACGAAGCCCAGGCCCGCAGCCCCCACGAGATCATCGTCTGGGCGCTGCCCCAGATCATGCGCGATGGCTACGTGCGCCTTCCCGCGCCCCCTTCCCCCCCGACCGGAGACGAGGCGATGCAGGCCTTCGACGATATTCTCTATCCCTTGGCGCTCGGCCGCGATGCCACTGTGATCCCCGAATTCTCGACGAGCGTCTCGGTAACCGCCTCGGGTTTCGAGCGCCGCAACAGCCTGTGGGCCAATGCGCGCCTGCGCTTCGACGTGGGGCCGGGTGTGCGCTCGGAAGCCGAACTGGGCACGCTCATCGCCTTCTTCCGTGCTCGCCGGGGCCCCGCCCGGGGATTTCGCCTGCGCGATCCCAGTGACTTCAGCTCGGCGGGCATGGTCGACACCCCGACCGAACTCGACCAGGAGCTTGGTGAAGGCGATGGCCTGCGCGCGGACTTCGCTCTCCTCAAGTGCTATGGCGAAGGCGAGGCCCTGCAGGTGCGCCGGATCACCCGGCCCGATGCGGCAAGCGTGCTCGTCTCGCTCGATGGCGTGGTCCAGCAGGGCAACTGGACCCTTTCGCCCGGCGGCGTGATTACCTTTGACGAAGCGCCCCCGGAAGGAAGCGTGGTGCGCGCCGGCTTCCTCTTCGATGTGCCCGTGCGCTTTGCCGAAGACCAACTCGAGATTTCGGGTGCCTCCTTCGCGGCGGGCGAAGCCCCCAGCGTGCCCATCGTCGAGATCCGGGAGGCCCCATGATGCGCACCTGGTTTTCCGAAGAACTTGAAACCGTCGCCCTGTTCTGGCGCATCCTGCGCCGTGACGGCGTGACGCTGGGGTTCACCACCCACGATGCGGACCTGTGGTTCGATGGGGTCCTCCACCGCGCCTCACCCGGAATGCTGCCCTCCTCGATCCGCCGTTCGGCCGGGTTCGAGCCCGACAGCGCCGACGTGCGCGGCGCCATCACGCATGGCTCGATCACCCACGAAGATCTTGAGCAAGGCCGCTTCGATGGCGCGGGGGTGCGCATCGGGCTCGTCGATTGGGAGACATGCGAGCGCCACCTGCTCTACACCGGGAGCCTTGGCACCATCCTCGAAAGCGACGGCGGCTTCGAGGCGCAGCTTTCCTCGCGCAAGAGCGAACTCGCGCGCGACACCCTGCCCCGTACCAGCCCTTCATGCCGCGCGGTCTTTGCTGGACCTGGCTGCAGCCTCAATGCGCGCCGCTTCGAAACCGAAACACACATCCTCGAGGCCAACGAGGAGGAAAACAGCGTCACGCCCGCAGGCCTGGCCGATCCCGCCCTGTTCACAGGCGGCACCCTGCGCTGGCTCGACGGCGCGCGCGCAGGCCAGGTCACCGCCATTCTCGGTGTGAGTGCGGAGGGCGCGCTGGTGCTCGACCAGCCGATGGAACCGCCCCCCCTGCCAGGTACACCCGTGCGCCTGCGCGAGGGCTGCGACCATACGCTGGGCACCTGCTCCTCGCGCTTTGCCAACGCCATCAATTTCAGGGGCGAGCCGCACCTGCCCGGCAACGACCTGCTCCAGCGTTACCCTTCCGCCCTGTGACCCGCGCGACCGACCTTACTCCCACGCCTGACGCCCTGGTCGAAGCTGCACGCGCGTTCGTAGGCACGCCCTTCCGGCTGTGCGGACGTGATCCGGCGACCGGCCTCGACTGCGCAGGACTTGTTGGCAGCGCCCTGGCGAGGCTGGGCCGCCCCCTTGCGCTACCGGCGCGCTATACGCTGCGCTCCCGCCAGCCCCCCGACGCGGGAAGCGTTCTCGCTGCCGCCGGACTGCACGCGGCTCACCGCGAGCCGGCGCCCGGCGACATCGCGATGGTCCGCACCGGCGCCTGCCAATACCATTTCCTTATCCACAGCGTGCCCGAGCGCAACATCGCGATCCACGCCCATGCAGGCCTGCGCCGCATCGTCGAGGGCCCCTTGCCCACATCGTGGCGACAGCTTGGCGCCTGGCACCTTCCCTCCCCCTCCTCCTGATCCACTCCTGCGGGATGCTTTCCTCATGGCCACACTTGTCTTCAGCGCGGCGGGCACGGCCCTGGCCGGTCCCGTTGGCGGAGCCATCGGTTCGCTTGTCGGTCGCCAGATCGACGGCGCCCTGTTTGCCTCGTCCCGCCAGGGGCCGCGCCTGCGCGAACTCGATGCGACGCGCTCGACCTATGGCGAAGTCCTCCCCCGCCATTACGGCGCGATGCGCGTGGCGGGCAGCCTGATCTGGGCCACCGAACTCACCGAGCACAGCGAAACGATGGGCACCGGCAAGGGGTCCCCTTCCCTTTCCAGCTACACGTACAGCGCAAGCTTCGCCGTCGCGCTCGCCAGCCGTCCGATCGAGGGCATTGGGCGTATCTGGGCCGACGGCAAACTGCTGCGCGGCGCGCAGGGGGACCTCAAGGCCGGCGGTACCTTGCGCATTCACACAGGACGCGGCGACCAGCCCCTTGACCCCCTGCTTGCCAGCGCCGAGGGCGCCCAAAGCTGCCTGCCTATCGTGGCCTTGCCTACGTCGTCTTCGAGGACCTGCAGCTCGCCGACTTCTACAACCGCATTCCCGCCCTGACCTTTGAAGTCTTCGCAGGCGACACGGTCCTCCTGCAGGATATCCTCGACGACGCGCTCGAGGCCTGCGAAACCAACGCCCAGCTGCCCGAGCTCACAGGCTTCAGCTGTTCAGGTCCGGTGGTGGAAAGCCTTCAGGCGCTCGACGCCGTCTTCCCCCTCGACACCGACGCCTCGGGCGAAAACCTGCTCGTGCGGCACGAGAGCCTTGGGGGCGCCGCGAGGACACTCGGCGCCGCCTCCGTTCCCGAGGACCCGGAGGGGTTCGGCGCGCGGAGCGGCTTTGCCCGGAGCCGCGGCGAACCTGCGCCAAGCCCGCTCGCCCTGCTGCGCTATTATGACCAGGACCGCGACTACCTGCCCGGAGTGCAGCGCGTTGCGGGCCGCCCCGCCCCCGGCGCACCGGTCGGCATCGACCTGCCCGCGAGCCTCGATGCAGCCAATGCCGCCCGCCTCATCCACCGTGCCCACCGCAGGGCCGAGCGCGCACGCGATACGATCGTCTGGCGCACGACCGAACTCGATCCCGCCATTGCGCCGGGCGTCGAGGTGCGCCTTCCGGGACATTCGGGCACCTGGCGCGTGCGAGCCTGGGAATGGTGCGAGGCCGGCGTCGAACTGGAATTGGAGCGCCGCCTGCCCACAGCCACGCTGGAGACCGCACCTCTTACCGGGAGCTCGGGTCGCTATGCACCGCCCGTGGACTTGCCCCCGGGCGAAACGCGACTGGTGGCGTTCGAACTTCCCCTGGACACCGCCAGCGCGCACAGCGACGCACCGCGCCCCCATGCCGCCGCCTCCTCCTCAAGCGCGGGCTGGCCGGGCGCCGCGCTCTATGCCGATCCCGGCACCGGAACGCTGGAACCGCTCGGAGCGACGGGACGGACACGGGCGCTGCTGGGGGTCACCGCCAATGCGCTACCCCCTGCCAATTCGCTCCTGCTCGACCGGTCGTCCGCGCTCGACGTCACCCTTCCTGATCCCGCGATGGTTCTGAGTGGCGCGAACACGGCCGAACTTGCCCAGGGTGTCAATCTCGCGCTCGTCGGCGAAGAACTTGTCCAGTTCGCCAAGGCCGACCCGATCGGCCCGGGTGCATGGCGGCTCTCCGGCTTCCTGCGCGGCCTGGCTGGCAGCGAGGCTGGCCTGGCCGCCCATGCCCCGGGCGAGGCCTTTGTCCTCCTCGACACCGCCATCCGGCCCCTCGACGCAGCTCTCCTGAGCAGCGCTGCGGAGCGCGAGGTCGTTGCGCTGGGCCGTGGCGATGCAGCGCCGGTTCGCACCAGCGTCCACCTCGATGGCATCACCCGGCGTCCACTCGCCCCGGTCCATCCCCGCCGCACGCGCCTTCCTGATGGAACCGTGCGCTTTACCTGGACACGCCGCGCACGCGGCGCATGGCGCTGGGCCGACACGCTCGACGTTCCGCTGGTGGAGGAGACCGAGATCTACCTGCTGACGCTGGGTGACCCGGAACAGCCCCTGGCCTCCTGGCAGGTCCTGGAGCCCCGGATCGAGATTTCACCGGCAACGATAGCCACACTGGGCGAAGCAGCCATCACGGCGCCGGTGCGCGTGCGCCAGGCAGGCACCCACGCCCTCTCCCCGGCCCTCCTTCTGGGCACGCTCGAAGCGGCCTGATGCATACCCTCGCCCCACGACCGGAACCGATCCAAGGAGCGCAAACATGACAGACTCGGTTACCTTTGATGCCACCAGCCCTCGCTACACCCTGCCCCTGCTTTTTCAGGGGCAGGCGCAGAAGGAATTTTTCATCAACGAGGCTCTTTTTCGTCTCGATGCCCTCTTGCACATCGCAATCGAGGGTGAGGCGGCCGCGCCCCCTGCCTCTGTCGACGATGGGCAGGCCTGGCTGGTCGGCGCAGGCGCCACGGGCGAATGGGCCGGTCACGACGAGGCGCTCGCTTGCCGGCAGGGGGGACAGTGGCTCTTCGTGCCCCCCCAGGAAGGCCTTCGTGTCTACGACATAGCCGCTGCACAGGAACGATTTTTCCAGACCGGCTGGAAAAAAACACAGAGTGTTCAGGAACCAAACGGAGGGGCCGTGGTTGACATCGAAGCAAGGGCGGCGGTCACGCAATTGGTCACGGCCTTGCAGGTTCTGGGTATGTTGCCCGGAGCGTGATGGGCGACCAAGGACGAGGGCAAAGGGGCAATGCAAAATTACCGCTGCGGTGGCGATGCACGGCCTACGGCCCTCTCCAGCGCGACATTCTTGCAACAGTGGTCCGCAATGTGCGCTTGCGCGCAGATTGTTGAAGGGTTAGAGACTCTTCGCACTCGGTGGCTCCAAATCTCTATTAGTAGGGGAAACGTATGAGGAAACTCGTCATTGGACTGGCGCTGGCTTCGACAGCTATCGCCACTCCCGCGCTCGCGCGCGATGGCGCATGGTATGTCGAGCTCGACTTCGGCGCCATGATCGTCGAAGATGCTGACGTTGACATCAATGGTGTCGATAACGCCGGCCAGTTCGACTTCGACACCGGCTACGATGTCGGTGGTGTTGTTGGTTACGACTTCGGGGCGTTCCGTCTCGAAACCGAAGCCAGCTACCGCGAAGCCAACGTCGACAACTATGTCGACTTCGCCGGTCCGGCTTACAACCTTGGCGACGCGAATGCGCTGTCGTTCATGGTCAACGGCCTTCTCGACTTCGGTCCCGACGACGGCCTTCAGGGCTTTGTCGGCGGTGGTGCCGGTGTCGCACGCGTCAGCTACGATCTCGTCGATGACAGCGACACGGGCTTCGCTTGGCAGGTTCTCGCGGGCGTTCGCGCACCGCTTTCGAACCACGTCGACGTCGGCCTGAAGTATCGCTTCTTCAACGCAGACGGCATTGACCTGGTGAGCGTGGCTGGCGACACCGCGGAAACCCGCTGGCGTTCGCACTCGCTGATGGGCACCATCAGCTACAACTTCGGTGAGGAAGCGGCTCCGCCGCCGCCGCCGCCGCCGCCGCCGCCG
>NZ_DF850488.1:1033762-1116078 GCF_000813185.1 Novosphingobium sp. MBES04
GCCTCCCCGCCGCCGCCGCCGCCGCCGCCGCCGCCGCAGGTTGTCTGCAACAAGGGCCCGTACATCGTGTTCTTCGATTGGGACAGCTCGGACATCACGCCCGAGGCCGCCACGGTCCTCGACAGCGCGATCACGGCATATGGCAACTGCGACAGCGTTCCGATCATGCTCGCCGGCTACACCGACTCGTCGGGTGCCAAGACCTACAACATGGGTCTTTCCGAGCGTCGTAACGACTCGGTTCAGGCGTACCTGACCTCGCACGGCATCCCGGGTTCGGCGATCTCGAGCGAAGGCTTTGGCGAAGAGAACCAGCGCGTTCCCACCGCCGACGGCGTCCGCGAACTGCAGAACCGCCGCGTCGAGATCACTTACGGTCCGGGTTCGGGCATGTAAGCTGACCGGCAACGGTACAAAGATCAGGGGGCTGGAGAAATCTGGCCCCCTTTTCTTATGGGCAAGTCCCATTTCCTCCCGTCTTCACGGATGCTGCCGAGAGCCTTCAGGCATGAAAAGGCCGCCGATCACACTTGGTGACCAGCGGCTCTGTGAGAAATAGAGAAGTCGGCAGAGCCCCCTTGCCAGCTAGCGGTGCTAACGCAGGTGGAAGTCGACAGGGCCAGGGCCCTCGCCTCCATCTCCTTGTGGCCAATTCCAGAGTTGCCATCGGCGCTTACAGGCTCATACGCAAGCGCCCGTCCACCTTCCGATCAGGCCGCGTAGTCGGTCCCGTCGGTCAGACCAGCCTGCTCGAAGCCGCCCTTGCGCAAGCGGCAGCTGTCACACTCCCCACAGGCACGACCATCGGGCTGCGGATCGTAGCACGACCAGCTCATCGCCGGGTCCAGGCCGAGCCGAATGCATTCGCGCGCAATGTCCGCCTTGCCCAGAAACTGGAGCGGTGCGCGGATACGGAACGGCTGTCCTTCCGCCCCAGCCTTTGTCGCCAGGTCCGCGATATTCTCAAATGCAGAGATAAACTCCGGTCGGCAATCCGGGTAGCCCGAATAGTCGAGTGCATTCACACCGATGAAGATGTCACTCGCCCCGATCGCCTCCGCCCAGGCCAGCGTCAGCGACAGGAACACCAGGTTGCGTGCAGGCACATAAGTGACTGGGATATCCTCGCCCACCCCATCCTTGGGCACGGCGATGTCGTCGGTAAGCGCAGAGCCTCCGAAACGGCGCAAGTCGAGCGGCAGCACCACGTGGCGCACTGCCCCGAGGTGACTTGCGATAGCACCCGCCGCATCGATCTCGCACTGGTGCCGCTGGTTGTAGTCGATCGTGAGCGCGTTGAGGCGATAGCCCTGCTCCCGCGCGAGCGCCGCCGAAACCATCGAATCGAGCCCGCCCGAAAGGAGCACAACGGCATCCTTGACCGAATCCTGTCCTGTAGTCGTCATGCCTCTTGCGCTAGGCCCGAACGTCCCAGCGCGCAAGAACATCGCCCAGAACGCTCAGCTCAGCGCGGACACGTCCCCAGACGTCGACCTTCAGCGGCAAAGGCAAAGGGCAAGCCATTTCGGATCCCCTGGCTGTCGATCTGGATAAGGCCATCGGTCTCGCGCCGGATCGTGGTTCGCCCATAGCCATTGCCGGGACATGTATACTGGACCGTTACCTCACTGGGCCGATCGAGCACGACGACCTGCTCACAATCCAGACCGCTGTGGCGCAGCTGCACCAGATCGCGACCGGAAGCGATGCACATGCGCTCCTCGCCCCCGCCAGAGCCGCGCATGCGCAACATCCAGTTGCCAGGATCGAGGCGGTCCAGCATCGCCAGAGCCCCACTCTCGCCAAGTGCTGGCCCGGCCATCAGGCCAAGCCCGCACAGCCCTGCGAACACGAACGTCCCGGCAAACTTCTTCATCATCCTCGCTCTCTTGCCGTTAGCGACCCGGCGATCCCCTAAACCGGGATATTCAAGACTTTGGAACAGAACGCACAGTCGACCGGAATGGTGCCATCCTCTTCGCGCATGTCGGCCAGCTGATCTTCCGGAAACCGCGAAAGGATCGTCTTGTAGTGCTCGACCGTGCAGCGGCAACCGCGCTGGAGCAGCACCAACGGTTCGACCCGGACTTCATCCTCCTCATGGAAGAGGCGCCAGAGAAGCTCTTCCAGCGTCAGGACGGGATCGAGCAGCTCATCGCGCTGCACACTGCCGGCCATGACCGAAACATGCTCCCAGTCGGGGTGATCTTCCTGGGCGTGCAGACGTGCCTGCCCTTCCTCCCCATCGGGCAGGAACTGCATGAGAAGCCCGCCGGCCATGCAGCGCTCCCCGTTCGAGCGCACCGAGATGCGCAGCAGCGTGGGCACCTGCTCGGACTGGGCGAAATACGCCTCGCACGCATCGGCCAACGAAGCCCCTTCGAGCGGCACCACACCCTGGTAGCGCTTCTTGGTGGCCGCCAGATCGAAGGTGATCGCAAGATACCCGGTACCGAACAGGGCCGGGAGGTCGAGCTGGAGTTCCTCGTCCTGCATGTCGGCGAACTTCTCGGCATCGAAATGCACATAGCCGCGCACTTCACCGTCGCGGTAGTCGCAGACCATCATGTCGACCAAGCCGCCCTCGGCCTGCGCCTGGATCGTGAGCTGCGCGCCCTCTTCCTTGAGCAGCGAGCCCATGAGCGAGGTCATCACCAGCGCTTCAGCCAGAAGATGCTTGACCACGGGGGGATAGGCGTGCGCCGAAAGCACGGTTTCGAGCACCGGCCCGAGGCGCACGACACGTCCACGCGCGTGCCGGTTGGGTAGCGAGAAGGCCAGGACCCGGTCGAATCCGGTGTCCTCACGCGGCAAGGTCGGATCTTCGCTCACAGCTTGCCAAGGCTCCACAGCAGGACCGACTTCTGCCCGTAGAGGCGGTTTTCCGCCTCGTCCCAGACTACCGAGGCGGGACCGTCGATAACGGCGTCCGTGACTTCCTCGTTGCGGTGCGCCGGAAGGCAATGCAGGAACACCGCCCCCTCAGCCGCGTGCGCCATGAGGCTCTCGTTGACCTGATAGGGTTCAAGCGCCTTGATGTGCGCTTCGCCGCCCTCCTGGCCCATCGAGACCCAGGTGTCGGTCACGACGACTTGCGCCCCGCGCGCCGCTTCGAGCGGATCGTGCGTGATGACGATCTCGCCGCCCGCCGCACGGGCCCGCTCGACGAAGCCGGCGTCGGGTTCGTAGCCCTCGGGCACGGCCAGGCGGAGCGTGAACTTCATCAGGCCAGCGGCCTCGATCATCGAGTGCGAGACATTATTGCCATCGCCCAGCCAGGCCATCTGCAAGCCAGGCAGCGCGAAGCCATGCTCAACGATGGTCAGAAGATCGGCCACGATCTGGCAGGGGTGCGAAAGGTCGGTCAGGCCGTTGATCACGGGAACGTCGGCGTAGTGCGCCAGTTCTTCGATCTTGGCGTGATCGTCGGTGCGGATCATGATGGCATCGACCATGCGGCTGAGGACACGTGCCGTGTCCGCAATCGTCTCGCCGCGCCCGATCTGGGTGCTGCCCGCTTCCATGATGATCGTGCTGCCGCCCAGTTGGCGCATGGCCATGTCGAAGGACACGCGCGTGCGCGTGGAATTCTTCTCGAAGATCATGGCCAGCGTGTGCCCTGTCAGCGGTGCATCGCTGTCCGCCTTGCCCTTGGGCCAACCGGCACGTGCGGCCTTGCGCTCGATGGCATCGTTTATCATCGCGGCGATGGTCTCGCCGCCCGCATCGCTGAGACTCAGGAAATCGCGCGACATCAGACCGCGTCCTCGGGGGCATAGCTGGCCGCCGCGGCCGAAAGCTTCTCGAGGAACTCGTCGATGTGGCTGTCGTCGATCACCAGCGGAGGAATGACGCGCATGACCTGGTCGCCCGCCGATACGGCCAGAACCTGATGGTTGTCGCGCATGTGTGCGACGAAAGGCCGCGGCTCGACCTTCATCTTGAGGCCAAGGAAAAGGCCCTTGCCGCGCACGCCTTCGAAAAGCTCGGGGTAGTTGCCGATGAACTGCTCGAGGCGCGCCTTGAGGCGTTCCCCCTTCGCGCGCACGTCTGCAAGGAAGCTTTCCTCGCCTACCACGTCGAGCACGGCGCCAATGGCCGCCATCGCGAACGGGTTTCCGCCATAAGTCGATCCGTGCGTGCCGAAGGTCATGCCCCGCGCCGCCTTCTCGGTTGCAAGGCATGCGCCGACAGGGAAGCCGCCGCCAATGCCCTTGGCCGTGGCGAGAATGTCCGGCTCAATGCCATATTGCTCGTAGGCGTAGAAAGTGCCGGCCCGGCCGACACCGCTCTGAACCTCATCGAGGATCAGCATGAGGTCATGCTTGTCGCACAGCTCACGCAGGCCCTTGAGGAAGGCCTCGTCCGCAACGCGGATGCCGCCCTCGCCCTGAATCGGCTCGACCAGGAAGCCTGCGGTGTTGGGCCCGATCGCGGCTGCGGCCGCCTCGAGGTCGTTGAAGTCGACGTATTTGAAGCCGGGCAGCAGGGGCAGGAAACCCTTGTGCATCTTCTCCTGGCTCGAGGCACTGATCGTCGCCATCGTGCGCCCATGGAAGGCGTTGTTGAAGGTGATCAGTTCGAACTTCTCGTCGTTGCCTGCCGACTGGTGGTAGACGCGCGCGGTCTTGATTGCGCACTCGACCGCCTCGGCGCCGGAATTCGTGAAGAACACGGTGTCGGCAAAGGTCAGGTCGACCAGGCGCTGCGCGATGGCCTCCCCCTGCGGACTGCCATAGAGATTGGAGACGTGCATCAGCGTCTCGGCCTGCTTCTGGATGGCCGAGATCAGACCTTCATGCGAATGGCCCAACGCGTTGACCGCAATCCCGCTTGCGAAATCGAGGAATCGGCGACCATCCTCGCTGATGAGATGGCAATGTTCGCCGCGAACGGGCCGAACACCGCACCGGGGATACACAGGCATCAACGGAGTGATCGACATTTCGAAAAATTCCTCGAGTGAAGTTTGAAGAAAGGGGGGAAAATCAAACGCAAACGACAAATGGCGGCCCTTGCCGGACCGCCATTTGCGCGCTTCTAGGCTTTTGCAGACCCCCGGTCAAATAACCGGGGACCTGCCGGCCGGGATCAACCCTGGAGCGGCGTCAGGTTGACCGCCGAGTACTTGCCTCGTCGATCGACCTCGATGTCGAATTCCAGACGGTCGCCCTCATTGAGGCCGGTCATGCCGGAACGTTCCACCGCGCTGATATGCACGAAGGCATCCTGCTGACCATCGTCGCGAGTAATGAAGCCGAAGCCCTTCATCGAGTTGAAGAACTTGACCGTGCCCGTAGCCTTTTCGCCCGTCAGCTGACGCTGCGGCGCGGCATCGCGCTTCTGGACCGGGATCACATCGCCCACGACCGAGAGATCGCTGGCCGAGACCTTGCCGCCACGATCGACAAGCTGGAACTCGAGCTGCTGACCTTCGGCGAGACCTTCAAGGCCCGCACGCTCGACCGCGCTGATGTGCACGAAGACATCGTCCCCGCCTTCATCGCGCTGGATGAAGCCGAAACCCTTCGAGGCGTTGAAGAACTTGACGACGCCACGGCCCTGGCCGACGACCTGTGCGGGCATGCCGCCACCACGGCCACCGCCGGCACCGCCACCGCCACGCGGGCCGCCGCCGAAGCCGCCGCCACCGCCGCCGCGCGAGCCGCCACGGTCGTCGAAACCGCCGCCGCCACCGCCGCCGAAGCGGTCACCACCGCCTCCAAAGCGGTCGCCCCCGCCGAAACGGTCACCACCGCCGAAACGGTCCTGTCCGGCAAAGAAGGGATCAAATTCGTCCTCTCCGAACCGATCCCGCTTGTCGCGTCCCCTTCCGCGACGACCTCTATCAAAACCCATGTTTACGAACGTACCTTCGATGCGCCCTAGTAAGCAGTCACCCGTACACGTGGACGAACCGTGCCGAGAGTCAGCCAGAGTTACCCGCGATTTCCGCAATCGCTCTGCTGCGATTAGGATTCATACACGAGTCTTGGCCCGATAGCGAACGGAATTACGCGCCAATTCGGTCCGGCACCGACAGTCCGGGCCGTTTGAGCGCGAAATTGGGGGTTGCCAGCAGCCCTGACTCACGTTTGATGGGCGAATCATTTCCGCGTCTTACGAGGCGCAAAACGCCGGCCGGAGGCTCGAATCCATGTTCGCCAAAATTACCGATTCCATGTACGCCAGCCCGCAGATCGACACCTCCGCGATTGCCGAGGCAAAGGCTCTGGGCATCACGCTGATCGTCAACAACCGCCCAGAAGGCGAAAGCGACGACCAGACGCCCGGCAGCGAGATCGAAGCGGCAGCCAGGGACGCGGGCATCGCCTACACCGCCATCCCGATCACCCACGGTGGTTTCAGCGAAGGCCAGGTCGACGCGATGATCGCCGCACTTGAAAGCAGCGAAGGCCCGGTCCTGGGTTACTGCCGCTCGGGAACCCGCTCGACCCTGCTGTGGTCGCTCGCACGGGCCAGATCGGGCGACAATCCCGGCGTCATCGCCGCACAGGCCGCTGCAGCTGGTTACGACATCTCGCCGATCCGTCAGATCGTCGACGTGCTGGCGGCGAGCGCGAAGGGCTGACGGAGCTAGTCCTGGAATTCTCAGAAAATGGATTCAAGGGGCCATCGCCCCTTGAGCCCAAAATCGACGACCTCACCTCCTAACACCGAGGGAGCGCGCGGAAGGTGAGCCAGACAGTTCGGGGAGCCCGAGGGCGATGGCCCTAGGACGTCATCCTTGAGATCGTCCGCTTTCCTGAAGGATGACGGCGCTTTAGAGAGCTAGATCGCCCTGCTCGCCCGTGCGCACACGCAGCACCTCGCGAGGTCAAAAACAAAAACCTTGCCATCGCCGATCTCGCCCGTGCTGGCCGCTTCGCGCAAGATACCGATCACCGTGTCCGCGAAGGCATCCGAGACCGCAATCTCCAGCTTGATCTTGGGCAGCATGTTCGAGGAGTACTCGGCCCCGCGGTAGACTTGCGTCTGCCCCTTCTGGCGCCCGACGCCGCTCACCTCAGATACCGTCAGGCCCGACACGCCCGCCTTGTCGAGCGCGGCCTTCACTTCGGTGAACTTCATCGGCTTGATCACGGCGGTCACGAATTTCATGGCAGCTCCCCATCCAGCTTGGCCTCGGCCCGGTCGCGGCAGCTTAGGGACTGCACGAGAGGCGTCAATCCACCCAAATGCGCCGAAGAGCGGCACGAAAAAAGGGCCGGCGCATACGCGTCCGGCCCGAAAAGGTTGCGTTCGCAGGAGGAACATCGTGAGGCTGCGGCGACGACCTGCGCCGCCGCAGCCAATTCGGTAAGATTAGTTGTAGGCGCGCTCGCCGTGCTCGCCGATGTCGAGACCTTCGTGCTCGACCTCTTCGCTGACGCGCAGGCCGGTGATCAGCTTCGCGACGAAGATGGCGATGACGGTGCCGACACCCGCCCAGACGAGCGAGATGAGCACGGCTTCGATCTGGATAATGACCTGCGCCATCATCGCGGTCGAACCGTCACCGGGCCCACCAAGGCTCGGCTGGTAGACGAAGCCGGTGCCGATGGCGCCGACGATGCCGCCCACGCCGTGGATGCCGAAAGCGTCGAGCGAGTCGTCGTAGCCAAGGGCCGGCTTCACCTTCGAAACCATGAAGAAGCAGATGATCGAAGCAATCGCACCCAGCACGATGGCGCCGAACGGACCCGAGTTACCGGCCGCCGGGGTCACCGCGACGAGACCTGCGATGATGCCCGAGCAGAAGCCCAGGGCCGACCCCTTGTGACCGGCCAGACGCTCAGCAAGCATCCAGAACAGGCCCGCCGATGCGGTCGCAACGAAGGTGTTGATCATGGCGAGACCCGCGGTGCCGTCAGCTTCGAGCTCGGAACCAGCGTTGAAGCCGAACCAACCCACCCACAGGAGGCCGGTGCCGACCATGGTCAGCGTCAGCGAGTGCGGGGGCATCGGCTCGCTGGGATAGCCCTTGCGCTTACCCAGGATGATGCACGCGACAAGCGCCGAGATGCCTGCGTTGATGTGGACCACGGTACCGCCCGCGAAGTCGAGAGCGCCCATGTCGAACAGCAGCCCGCCATCCCACCAGACCATGTGCGCGATCGGGAAGTAGACGATGGTCAGCCACACGGCCACGAAGACCATGGCCGCCGAGAACTTCATGCGCTCAACGGTTGCACCGAAGACCAGCGCAGCGGTGATCGCGGCAAAGGTCATCTGGAAGCTGATGAAGACGTATTCGCTGATGACCTCGTCCGAGAACGTGGCCGCGGTGCTGTCGGGCGTGGTCGCCGACAGGAAGAGGTTGCCCCAGCTGAAGAAGGCGTTGCCTTCCGGACCGAACGCGGTCGAGTAGCCGTAGATCACCCAGATGAGCATCGCGAGCGCGGCGGCGGCGCCGACCTGGGTCATGGTCGAGAGCATGTTCTTGGACCGGGTAAGGCCGCCGTAGAACAGAGCCAGGCCCGGCAGGATCATGAGCAGGACGAGGACCGTCGAGGTCATCATCCAGGCGTTGTTGCCGGGGTTGGGTACAGGCGCTGCCGCGGCAGCTTCCTGCGCAAAGGCGGGCATGGCGGCGAACAGCGACGCGGTGAGAGCGCCTGCGCCGCCGAGAATCGTGCGGTTCATGTTGGTTAGCCTCCTCAAAGCGCCGTATCGCCGGCCTCGCCGGTGCGGATGCGCACGGCAGACGCGAGGTCGAGAACGAAGATCTTGCCGTCGCCGATGGCTTCGGTGCTGGCGACCTGCTGGATGGTTTCGACGATCTTGGGCGCCAGCTCGTCCGGCGCAGCCACTTCGATCTTCACCTTCGGCAGCATGTTGGTGGAGTATTCCGCCCCACGGTAGATTTCGGTCTGCCCCTTCTGGCGCCCGAACCCCTTCACTTCGGAAACGGTCATGCCCGCGACCCCGATCGCGCCAAGCGCTTCTCGAACTTCGTCGAGTTTGAAGGGCTTGATGATGGCTATGATGAACTTCATGCCTGTCCCCTGTTTGCTACCGGCCCCACGCCGGCTGAAAACAGATCAGCAAGTTCTATGCCAAATCACCTATTCGGAGATTTACGCCGCTTAACGGACCGGCAACGCTATTTTCAGCTGGCGCGAAGCCCGATTCCTGTGCAGCTGCCTATTTTTTAGGCAGGTCGAGCGCAGCAAATACAGGCAGGTGATCAGATCCTATCGCGGAAAGCGCACTGCGATGGACATTTGTTCCACGAACTTCCCACCCATCGGATATAATGATGCGATCCAGCTGAGCCATCGGCCTACGCGAGGGAAAACTGCGGCCCGGTGCCAGCACCCGCCAATCATGTCCGAACTCGCGAAAACAGCCCTGTCGCGACCACTCGTTGAAATCCCCGAGCAATACAGTGGGACATTGCTCGCGGCACTGCGCGATGTGGTGCAGCACGCGGCGCACCTGCTGGCGCCGACGCAGGCCTGAGAGGTCAAGGTGCATACCGACCACGCGAACCCGGCGCCCTTCCACCGCAAGATCGGCGCGCACCGCGCCGCGTGGCTCCAGTACAGGCAAGTCGACCGGCGCGGCCTCAAGCAGCTCGATCCCCTTGCGTACAAGAAGTGCATTGCCGTGCCAGCCCAGGCTGTCGGGCTTCATCGAAAGCGGAACCGGCGTGTAGTCGGTCGCGGCGTGAATGGCATCGAGCGGAAGCGCCGCCATACGCCGCCCGAACCGGCGGTCCACCTCCTGCAGCGCCACGATGTCGGCATCGACTTCGAGCAGGATGCGCAGGATCCGCTCGTAATCGCGCCGCCGGTCGAGACCGACGGCCTTGTGGATGTTGTAGCTGGCAAACGTGAGCGGCACGAAAGCTCCCTTCCCGACCTCGGACAGGCCTTGCCAAGCTAGGAACAGAGCGCCCGCTTGCAAGACCTTCCCCTAAGCAAGCTCCGGGAAGGCCACGAGTTCCGCCCTCAGCGCTCCTTGGTTGCGCTGAAGGTCAGCTCCGGATTGCGCTCCTGCTGGTAGTTCACGTCCCAGACCGAGCGCGCCATGAAGACGAGGTCGCCGTCGCGGTCGCGCGCAAGGTTCATCTTGTTGAAGCTCTCGAAATCGTCGAGCGCCTTGTCGGTCCCCTTGAGCCAGCGCGCGGTATCGAAGGGCGAGGCTTCGAGCATGGCCTCGACCTTGTACTCGGCCTCAAGCCGCGAGATCAGCACTTCGAGCTGGAGCTGGCCGACCACACCCACGATCCACTGTGCGCCGATCTCGGGATAGAACACCTGGATCACGCCCTCCTCGGAGAGGTCGTCGAGCGCCTTTCGCAGCTGCTTGGTCTTGGTCGGGTCCTTGAGCGCCACGCGGCGCAGGATTTCCGGCGCAAAATTGGGCAGGCCGATGTAGCGGATCTTGTTCTTCTCGCTCAGCGTGTCGCCCACGCGCAAGGTGCCGTGGTTGGGAATGCCGATGATGTCGCCGGGCTCGGCGGTGTCCGCGATTTCGCGGTCCTGCGCGAAGAACATGATCGGCGAGTGGACGGCGATAGCCTTGCCCAGCCCGGACGGGGTCAACTTCATGCCCCGCTTGAAGGTGCCCGAGGCGAGGCGCATGAAGGCGATACGGTCGCGGTGCATCGGATCCATGTTGGCCTGGACCTTGAAGATAAAGCCAGTGACTTCGGGCATCTCGGGATCGACCGGCCCCTCCTCGCTGGGTTGCGGACGCGGCGGCGGGGCGTACTGCGAAATCGCATCGATGAGCTCGGCCACGCCGAAGTTCTTGAGCGCCGAGCCGAAGTAGACCGGCGTCAGATCGCCTGCCCGGTAGGCCTCGAGGTCGAAATCGGGGTAGCCAGCCTGCGCCAGCTCCATTTCCTCGGCCACCTCTTCGGGCAGCTCGACGTTCTCGTCGACCTTGCCGAGGAACTCCTTGCTGGGCCCCTCGGGGCGGCTGACTTTGCCGCTGGCGATGTCGTAGATGCCCTGGAACAGGCCGCCCATGCCCACCGGCCAGGACATCGGACACACGTCGAGTGCGAGCATGTCGGCCACTTCGTCGAGCAGGTCGAAGCAGGCCCGGCCTTCGCGGTCGACCTTGTTGATGAAGGTGATGATCGGCACCGAGCGCAGGCGGCAGACCTCGAACAGCTTGCGGGTCTGCGGCTCGATGCCCTTGGCCGCGTCGATCACCATGATGGCCGAATCGACGGCGGTCAGCGTGCGGTAGGTGTCTTCCGAGAAGTCCTCGTGGCCCGGGGTGTCGAGCAGGTTGAAGGTCACCGTCTCGCCATTCGCGTCGGTGCGCTCGAAAGTCATCACCGAGCTGGTCACCGAGATGCCGCGCTGCTGCTCGATCTTCATCCAGTCCGAGCGCGCCCGGCGCGCCGCGCCGCGTGCCTTGACCTGCCCGGCAAGGTGGATCGCGCCGCCTTGCAGCAGCAGCTTTTCGGTCAGCGTGGTCTTACCGGCGTCGGGGTGCGAGATGATCGCGAAGGTGCGGCGTGAATTGCTCATGCGCGGGCCTTTACGCGCCCTGTCCCGGTATCGCAACGCCGGGACAGCCAAGAAAGCGGGCGGGAGGCCCCCGCCCGTTCAAAAACCTTGGCGGATCAACCCTCTTCGCGCGCGACCTTGAAGCCCGCGAAGGACTGGCTGACCGGCATCAGTTCGAGCGTATTGATGTTGAGGTGGGCAGGCAGGCTTGCGACCCACAGGATCGTCTCGGCAATGTCCGCGCCCGTCATCGGGTTCGCGCCCTGGTAGAGATCGTCCGAGGCCTGCTGGTTGCCGCCGGTGCGCACGACGGTGAACTCGGTCTCGACCATGCCCGGCTCGATCGAGGTGACGCGCACGCCCGTGCCTGCAAGGTCCGAACGCAGGCCAAGCGAGAACTGGCGTACGAAGGCCTTGGTCCCGCCGTAGACGTTGCCCCCGGTGTAGGGATAGGTCGCCGCGACCGAGGCGAGATTGACGATCAGCCCCTTGCGCGCGATCAGCATGGGCAGGAGCTTGTGGGTGAGCGAGACCAGCGCGGTGACGTTGGTGTCGATCATGGTCTTCCACTGCGCGAGATCGCTTTCCTGCGCCGGGCTGGTGCCCAGCGCGAGGCCAGCGTTGTTCACGAGGCAGTCGATCCCGGCGAAATCGGCGGGCAGCAGCGCCAGCGCCTCGTCGCGCGCCGCTTCATCGCAGACATCGAAGGCGCAGGCATGGACGTTGTCCGCGCCCAATTCCCTGACCAGATCGGCCAGACGGTCGGCGCGGCGGCCCGTCGCCACCACGCGCCAGCCCGCCTTCACCAGCGCGCGCGCAGTGTCCGCGCCGATCCCCGAGGTTGCTCCGGTAACGAGGGCTGTCTTCATGGGGATCTCCTTGGAACTTTGGGGGCGGTACGGGTCGTCGATTGATGTCCCGATCCCTTGCGCGGCGTCAGCCCGCGTCGAGGATCGCGATGTGCAGTTCGAAGAACCGGGTCTGGCCTGCCGGTACCGAGATCACGCCCGGCTTCTCGCGAAAATCGCCTTCGAAACCGACCGGATCGGCGATGCCCTGCCAGGGTTCAATGCACAGGAAGTCCGCGCCAGGCTTCTGCCAGATGCCGAGCATGGGGAGCGCCGGGCTCTTGATCGCAATGCGCGGACCATTGGTCGGGCCGAACTTGACCACGCGGCTGTTGAGCTTGTCCCAGATCAGCGCGTCAGCCTCGAACAGTTCGGGGCGCGGCACGAAGGAATTGCCCTTGATCGGCGAGTGCTTGCGGTCCGCCAGCAGCAGGCCGGTGTCGGGATCGAGACGGCGGATGCGGTGCGGCTCGTCCTCGGAGAAGACGATCTTGTGGTCTTCCTTGGCCCCCGCACCCGGCAGCGGCCAGGCAAAAGCCGGGTGAAACCCGATGCTGAAAGGCATCGGCACCTCGCCGCAGTTCTGCACGCCCGCACCGATCACCAGCTTCTTCTCGATCAGCCGGAAGTTGACGTTGAGCTTGAACTCGAAGGGGTAGACCGCGCGGGTCGCATCGCTCGCGCCAAGGCTGAACATCACGCGTTCTTCCTCGGCGATCAGCACCTCGAACTCGCTGTGCCGAGCAAAGCCATGGCGCGGCAGTTCGTATTCGGTGCCGTTCAGGCGGTAACGCCCGTTGTTGAGCCCCCCGACAATCGGGAACAGGATCGGCGCGTGGCCGCCCCAGAATTCCGGATTGCCATCGGTCATGAACTCGCGGCCCTCGCCATCGACGAGGGACCACAGTTCGGCTCCCAGAGGATTGATCCGGGCCGTCAGGTCCCCGGATCGGATGGTGACCAGTTCGCTGTCCGACACGCGCGCGTCTCCTGTCCGTTCGTTGCCTCGCCGCGCGTCAGCCGCGCAGCGTGGCTCCGAGCTTGGCGGCGGCCTGCGTCACCTTCTCGCTGATTGCCTTGAGGTCGGCCTCCTTGTAGCTCTTTTCAAGCGGCTGGAGCGTGACTTCAAGAGCCAGCGACTTCTGGCCTTCGGGCACGCCCTGGCCGCGGAAATCGTCGAACAGGCGCGCGGCCACGATGTTCACCTTGTCCGCGCCCTGGACCACCCGCACCAGGTCGGCGGCGGGAAGTTCGGCGGGAACGAGGAAGGCGAAGTCGCGCGTCACCGACTGGAGCGCAGGCGGAGTGTAGGAGGTACGGGTAAAGCTCGCCGCACCCTTCTTGCCCGGGATCGCATCGAGGAAGATCTCGACTAGAGCCACGCTGCCCGCGATGTCGAACTGCTTGGCAATGGCCGGGTGCAGCATGCCAAAGCGCGCGAGCACGTTCTTGGGACCAAGGCGCAGCGTTGCCGACTGGCCGGGGTGGAACTGGGGGCCCGCCTCGCCCATGACCTGCAGCTTCTCGACAGGCGCGCCCGCCTCGGCGAGCAGAGCCATGGCTTCAGCCTTGGCATCGTACGCGTCGAAGGCGACGGCCTTGCCGGTGGCCCAGCCACGCGAGGCCTTGTCACCCGCAAGGATCACGCCGAGCGTCAGGCGCTCATCGCTCGCCCCGCCCTTGCCGCGCAGGTAGCGACGGCCCAGTTCGAACAGGCGCAGCGAGGAGGAACCCCGGTCCAAGTTGCGCTTGGCCGCCGAAATGAGGCCCGGCAGGAGCGAGGGACGCATTGCCTTCAGGTCTTCGCTGATCGGGTTGGCCAGAACCCACAGCTTTTCCTCGCCTGCAAAGGCCTCGGCCTCGGCTTCGGGAAGGAAGGACCAGGTCACCGCCTCGTTGAGACCGCGCGCGGCCGCAGCGCGGCGCACGCGGCGCTCCAGCTTCTGCGCCGGGGTCGCGGTGGGCAGAGCGACACCATCGGCGCGCGGAAGGGCCACGCTCGCGATGTTGTCGAGGCCATAAATACGCACGACTTCCTCGACGATGTCGGGGGCGCCGTCGACGTCCGGGCGCCAGCCCGGCACGGTGACCGCCCAGGCCTTGTCGTGGCCCGTCTCTGCAGCAACGACCGAGAAGCCGAGGCTCTCCAGGATCGCCTGCTGCTGCTCGGGCGCGATGACCACACCGCCAAGGTCACCGGTGAGCGCCGGATCGAAGTGGACGATCCTGGGCGTTGCGGGCGCAGCGCCCACGCGCACGACCTCGGACGCCTCACCACCGCACAGCGACTGGATCAGCGCAGTGAGGAGGTTCAGGCCGGTGTCGAGGAAGGCCGGGTCAATGCCCCGCTCGAAGCGCGCACGCGCATCCGAGGTGAGGTTGAGCGCGCGGCCCGTCAGCGCGATGCGCTGCGGGTCGAAGTAGGCGATCTCAAGGAGAACGTCGGAGGTCGTATCCTCGCAGCCCGAGTGCTGGCCGCCCATGATGCCTGCGATGTCGTGGACGCCCGCCTCGTCGGCGATCACGGTCATGCTGGGATCGAGAGTGTACTCCTTCTCGTTCAGCGCGGTGACCTTCTCACCCTCGGCGGCGCGGCGCGCAGTGACCGCACCGCTCAGCTTCGCAAGGTCATAGGCGTGCGCGGGACGGCCATAGGCCAGCATCACGAAGTTGGTGGCATCGACGAGCGCGGAGATCGGGCGCTGGCCCGCAGCCTTGAGGCAATCCTGCAGCCACTGCGGCGAAGGACCGTTCGTCACGCCCTTGATGACGCGGCCGTGGAAGGCCGGACACCCTTCGGCGTCCTCGATGCGGATCTCGACCGGGCACGGGAAGCTGCCCGCAACGTCGGCAGCTTCAATCGGCTTGAGCGTGCCCAGACCGGCTGCGGCGAGGTCGCGCGCGATGCCGTAGACGCCCATGCAGTCGGGACGGTTGGGGGTGATCGAGACGTCGATCACCGGATCCGCGCCGTGGTAATCGGCGAAGGCCATGCCCACCGGCGCATCCTCGGGAAGCTCGATGATGCCTTCGTGCGCATCGCCCAGTTCCAGCTCGCGCACCGAGCACATCATGCCGTTCGATTCGACGCCGCGGATGGCCGACTTCTTCAGGACCATGCCGTTGGCCGGAACGCTGGCGCCCGGAAGGCCGAGCACGCCCAGCATCCCCGCACGCGCGTTGGGCGCGCCGCACACGACCTGCAGCGGATCGCCCTCGCCGGTGTCGACCGAGAGGACCTGCAGCTTGTCCGCGTCAGGGTGGCGCGCCGCGGTCAGCACCTTGGCGACGCGGAAACCGGCGAGCTTCTCGGCCGGGTCCTCGATGCCCTCGACCTCGATGCCGATGCGGTTGAGGGTGGCGGCGACATCCTCGATGCCGGCGTCGGTCTCAAGGTACTGCTTGAGCCAGGAAAGCGAGAATTTCATCGTATCTAGTCCTCTTTTTCCGCTCAGGCCGGGGTGCCGACGCCACCCGAGAGGGTCGGCACGTCCATGGCGGAAAAACCGTAATGCGAAAGCCAGCGCACATCGCCGTCAAAGAAGGCGCGCAGGTCATCCATGCCGTATTTCAGCATAGCGAGGCGGTCGACGCCGGTGCCAAAGGCAAAGCCCTGCCATTCGTCGGGATCGAGCCCGGCCGCTTCGATGACGCGGCGGTTGACCATGCCCGAGCCGAGCACTTCCATCCAGGCGTGGCCCGGCGCATCGCCCGAGCCGCCAACCACGCGGCGCCCATTCTCCTGGCTGTAGCCCACGTCCACTTCCACCGAGGGCTCGGTGAAGGGGAAGTAGCTGGGGCGCAGGCGCAGCACGATGTCATCGCGCTCGAAGTAGGCCTTGAGGAAGGTCTCCAGCGTCCACTTGAGATGGCCCAGGTGAATGCCCTTGTCGATGACCAGGCCTTCAACCTGGTGGAACATCGGCGTGTGCGTCGCGTCGCTGTCCGAGCGGTACACGCGGCCCGGCGCGATGATGCGGATCGGCGCGCCCTTTTCGATCATCGAGCGGATCTGCACCGGCGAGGTGTGCGTGCGCAGCAGCATCTCGCGGCCCTTCTCGTCCCGGTCGGGGAAGTAGAAGGTGTCGTGCATGGCGCGCGCGGGGTGCGTCTCGGGCATGTTGAGCGCGGTGAAGTTGTGCCAATCGTCCTCAATCTCGGGGCCGGTCGCAACCGCGAAGCCCAGGTCCGCGAAGACTTCGGCCAGCTCATCCATGACTTGCGAGATCGGGTGGACGGACCCTCGCGGCGTTTCGGGCGCTGGGAGCG
Organism: Novosphingobium sp. MBES04; assembly: GCF_000813185.1. Lineage (NCBI taxonomy): Bacteria > Pseudomonadati > Pseudomonadota > Alphaproteobacteria > Sphingomonadales > Sphingomonadaceae > Novosphingobium > Novosphingobium sp. MBES04. Next base: position 1,050,354 of record NZ_DF850488.1, read on the forward strand.
AGAGGTCGATGGTTTCGGCAGCGAGGCGCGCTTCGAGCGCGGCGCTTTCCAGCGCGTCCTTGCGCTCGGCGATGGCGCCCGTCACGCTTTCACGCAGGGCGTGGATCTTGGGCCCCTCTTCCTTGCGCTCGTCCGGGGTCATCTTGCCAAGAGTCTTGAGCAGACCCGAGATCGAGCCCTGCTTGCCCAGGAACTCGACGCGCAGGGCTTCCAGCGTATCGAGATCCCCGGCCCCTTCGATGCGCGAAAGAGCGTCCTGGCCTGTTGCTGCGTAGTCCACGTCGAGTTCTGCCTGTTCTTTGGTCAATGTCCTGAGCGGGGTCCTTTAGGAGCCTCTCCGGCGAAGCGCAACGATGGAGCGCCCGCCGATCAGGCGACCAGCGAACGCGTGCCACCGCGCGGGCCGACTTCCTCGACCATGTAGCGCGCCCGCTCCTTGAGCACGGCATCGACGAAAGGCTTGGAACGATGGCTGTATTCGGAGGGCGTCATGCCCATGAACTCGCGAAAGTCGCGGACGAACTGGGCCTGGTCGCAGTACCCCGGATCGAGCGCATCGATCCACTTTAGCGAGGGGTCCGCTGCAAAATGCGCAAGACTGCGCAGGAAGCGCTGGCGGCGCAGCAGGAGCTTGGGCGGGAAGCCGAAGGCGCGCTGGCACAGGCGTTCCAGCGTGCGGCGCGTGACACCGGCCCTTCCGGCGAGGTCCTCCACGCTGCTGACCTCAGGATCCCGGATCGCCTCGTAGGCCGCCGCAATCGTACCTGCGGCCGGATCGTCGATCGGCTCCAGCCCCATGAAGAATTCGGTAATCCGGCACAGTTCCCCCCTCGCATCGGGCACACCCGACGAAAGCGTGTCGGCCAGGGGTCGGAAACGTTCGAAGGCCGGATCGGCCATGCCGTCGACAAGGCGGTTGGCGTAATCGCGCGCAGGCTTGCCCACGAGCAGCGCCCATCCCAGCGGGTGGATCAGCACGCCCCACTGCCGCACGCTGCCGGTCCGCACATAGGCTTCCTGCGAACGCGCGCCCGACACCACGAAGCGCGAACCGGGCAGAGCCTCGCCCGAACGGGTAGTACCTCCCACGACCCCTTGCGCATTGAAACGCATGGTCGCCCAGTCCGGGAACATGAAGTCCTCGACCATCCCGCCATCGGGTACGTCGATCTCGATCAGAAAGACGCTCGCAAAGTAGCGATGCAGTTCCGGAGCCACATCCAAGTAATTAGCCGTAACTTTACAGCGAGCCGTCATGCACGACCCATAGCCGAGAAAGTTCCGGCGGTTAAGTAAAAGTTACAAGGGTTAAAAGGAGGGTAAGTATACCCCCAAAGGAAAGGGCGCGGACATTGCTGCCCGCGCCCTTGCGCTTCGTCCACGGGAGGCTCCGAAGAGCCGCCCCGTATCCGATCCGATGCTTACGCCGGAAGCGCGGCCTTGGCCTGCGCGATCACGGTCGAGAACACCGCACCCTCGTTCATGGCGAGGTCGGCCATGGTCTTGCGGTCGAGCTCGATGCCGGCGAGCTTGGCGCCGTGCATGAACTGCGAGTAGGTCAGACCTTCGTTGCGGACGGCAGCGTTGATGCGCTGGATCCACAGGGCGCGGAAGTTGCGCTTCTTGACCTTGCGGTCACGGTACGCGTACTGGCCAGCCTTTTCGACGGCCTGACGGGCAACGCGGATCGTGTTCTTGCGACGGCCGCGGTAACCCTTGGCCTGATCCAGAATACGCTTGTGCTTGGCACGGGTGGTAACACCACGCTTGATACGGCTCATTGGTCAGTACTCCTCAGTTGAGCCCGTAGGGCGCCCACTTCTTGATCGTCTTGGCATCGGCGTCGGAAATGACCTCGGTGCCGCGATTCTGGCGGATGTACTTGCCGTTGTGGCTGATCAGGCGGTGGCGCTTGCCGGCGACACCGTGCTTCACCTTGCCGGTGGCGGTGAGCTTAAAGCGCTTCTTGACGCCGCTCTTCGTCTTCAACTTGGGCATTTTCGTCTCCTTTACAGGGACACGTTCGGTCGACCCTGGCAGCCCTTGTCGCCAGGCCGACCCGCGAATCTCTTTGTGAAAGACTCAACCGTGTCGATTGAAGGGCGGCCCATTACCGGCCAACGGCGCGGAAGGCAAGCCCCTCAATGGCCGACCAGGACCATCGCCGCCCAGTTCCCGGGCTGCGCCGCGCCTTCGGGGCCACGCCCGGCGATAAGTTCAAGCTGCGCGCTCTGGAGTGCGCGCGCCGCAGCGCGCCCCCTGGCGTGCTCCTCGAGCGCGCGGACCACCAATTGCGCGGCCACGTCATCGCGCACCGGCCAGTGCGAGACGAGCAGCGAGTGCGCCCCTGCGTGCAGGAAGGCCGCGGCAAGCCCTGCAAAGATCGGCGCGCCCGGGGCCCCGCCGCTCGCCGTATCGCAGGCCGAGAGGATGACCCAGTCGGCATCGAGACGCAGCCGCATGACCTCCGAGGCCATCAGCAGGCCGTCCGCAGCCGCCCCCTCGCCCCGGCCAGGCGCGAGGACGAGTGCAGGCTCTTCAAGCCCGGCCCGCGTTCCACCCGCCAGTCCGTGAACGGCGAAAGCAGGATATCGTAGTCCTCCAGCGGCAGGGCCGCGAGAGCCTCTTCCCGGGCCTCCTCACCCACCAGCAGCGTGGCACGGTCCTGTCCGAACACGCTGGCCAGCGCCTCCAGTTCGCGCGCCGCGCCAGGCAGCGGCGCCAGATCGGAGAGGTCCACGCCTGCCGAGCCCGAGGGGCCACGCACGGGCGCTCCCACGCCCAGAAAACGCCGCCGCCCCGCCTCGGACCGCGAAGCCTGCTCCCCCATGAGGAGCGAAGGCGCAACGCGAACACTGTGCTCGCGCACCAGCCAGGCGACCTGTCCCGGATCGACCTTCCCCCCATCCCTGCCCACGCTTTCACGCACGAGCAACGCCGGAGGCAGCCCCGCCAGATCGCCTCCCGCGAAATAGACAAGGTCGCGATGGCCTGCGAGGACCTCGGCCAGTTCGTCCGGAAAAAGTGCCTGGTAAAGGCCATGTGCGGCCTCGTAGGCAAAGACGGGGGGCTCCCCCGCGATGGCCCGCGGCGAGGCCGGATCGAGCGATGCGCGCAAGGTGCGCAGCTGCCCGCGGACGGTGCTGCGGGGCTGGGCCGACTGGCCCCAGACCAGCCCCTCGCGCGTGACCAGGATCGTCACGACGTGGTCTTCCAGCAGCAGCGGGGCGAGAAGCGCCTCGTCCGGTGCAAGCCCTGCCCGATAATCGGCGAGGGCGACCGGTTCGGGGCGTCCAAGCGTGCGCAAGCTCGGCACCTCGCGTTCGAGGCGCTGCTCCAGCGCGGCGATCTCGCTGTCGTTCGCGGCGATCTCGGCGGCAAGGCGCGCCGCACGCGGCCCTTCCCCGGCCGAAAGCGCAAAGCTGTTCTCCCGCTCAAGCGCCCGGCGACGATACAGGCGATCCTGGAAGTTGCGCACCAGGTCGGCGGTCTGCGCGTTTGCGGCGGCGGCGCGCGCAGCCACTTCGCGCGTCACCACCACGATGTCGGACATGTTGGCAAGCTGGAGGTAGCGGAAGGCGGCCTCCTCACGCCCCGTGCGCAAGGCCAGATCCGCCGCAACCGCAAAGCCCGGCGCGAAGGTCGGCGCGAAACGGACCAGATCGCCGCGGCTGGCGGCGGCGTCGAGAAGGCGGGTCTCGAGCCGCTGCGCGACACTCTGCACACGGGCCCAGGCCTCTTCCTGCCGTCCCAGCGCGGCCAGAATCCGCGCCTCGCCGATCTCGAGCGGCATGCGGCGTACATCGTCCGCCTCGAAACGGCTGCGCAGAACGGTCATGGCCGGTACAGCTTCGGCCAGGGCCGCTTGCGCATTACCCTGCGCCAGGCGCGTCAGCGCGCGCTCCATATGGGTGCGGGCGCGCTCGGGATCATCCTCGGGCAGGGCCTTGTCGACGATAGCCACGGCCGCATCGCGGCGCTCGCGGGCAACCGCAAGATCCCCGCGCTCCTGCGCGGCATCGGCGGCATTGCGCAAGGGGAAGGAGGCACTTGCCGGGTCGCGCCCGATACTGGCCCTTTCGTGGAACTGTGCAGCCTCCAGCCAGAGCGTCTCGGCCTCTTCCAGGCGTCCCAGACGCCGCAGCACGCCTGCATAGTTCGACAGCGAGATCGCCCGGTAATGCCAGCTCTCGGCCTGGTAGGCCCCTTCCAGTTCGACAACCCGCGCGAGCGCCTTCTGCGCCTCGGCATAGCGCCCCGTGGTCAGGAGGATTGCGCCCAGGTTGCCCAGCGCCAGGGTCTGTAGCGGACTGTCCTCGGGCAGGTGCGCGGCGGCATGGTTGGCCGCCCGCTTCGCCTCCGTAAGCGCGGCTTCGAGCTGGCCGACCATGAACAGGGTGCCTGCGTGCGAGGCCATCTGGTTGACCACCGCCGGATCGGCCGGGTCCTGGCAGCGCGCGGCAAGGTCGGCCGCGATCCCGTATTCGCGCTCCGCCTCGCTGTAGCGCCCCTGCGCATAGGCGACAGTGCCAAGGCCGTTATGCGCAAAGCTCGCTGCGGCCGACTGCGCCCCTGACGTCGCCTCGGCCAGAACCAGCGCACGGCGGGCGCTGTCCTCGGCGCGCGCGTTCTGTTTCGTATCGGTCAGGATCGTTGCCATCACGGTCAGCGCCTCGGCTTCGAGCGCGGTGCCCGTCAGGCCCGCCTGCGCGATCTGCACGAGCGTCCCCTCCCCCACCTCCAGCGCGGCCTCCGCCTGATCGGAATAGTCCAGCGACCAGGCAAGGCGGGTCTGGCCGCGCACGTCCCAGCGCGCGCCCACGCCACCTGCCCGCTCCGCCCTTGCGAGGAGCGCGCGCCAGTCGTTCGCCTGCCCGGCGCTATCGGCGTACCTGTCGCGCGCCAGAGCGCGTGCGAAAGCCTCTTCCAGAGGAGTTTGCGGCGCAGGCTCGGCCACAGGTCCGCTGCAGGCCGCAGATGCCGGCAGCGCCATGAAGGCGGCCCAGGCCGCAGCTGCGATTCGAACCCCGATCCTCATCCTGCGCGTCGGTATGAAGGCTAAGCCTGTGAATACAAGTGCGCAGAGGCATTACGCCTGCCGAAAGGATGAAGCTCCGGTGTCCACAAGCCAGCGCGCGAAGTCGCCACCGGGCAGTTCGAGGCTCCCGCGCGGCAGCGGACGTGCATAGCGATAGGCCTGCGCGGCCCGGCAGCGACCATCATCCAACCGGGCGCCGATCGCCGCGCGCCGGTACTCGCCCGCCCCGTGCGTCCGGGAACTACAGCCCTCGTAGGCGTCAAGTTCGCCCAGCGTCGCGCGCGTAAAGGAGGGCCTTGCCGCGTAGAGCATCCCTATAACGCGCCCCTCACCGGGCAGGAGCGCAGGATACCACCCGTCGGGGTCGCAGATTGCGACAAGGCGCCCGCGTACCTGCGCAGGCCCCAGGACCCGAAGGTGGGCATGGATCCGGCGCGTAAGTGCGGTTTCCATGCCTGCAAGCAACGTGCCGTAGAAGAAGAAGCGGCGCGGCGCGTTCACCCCTGCGCGCCCTTGCGCGCCGCCGGGCGGCGCACACTCAATGGTTGCAGACCATCGCCTCGACCACGTCCTCCATGCGCGCCGGATCGCCGAGCGCCAGCACGTGCCCTTCCGAGGCCGCGTGCAGGGGGTCGCCGTTCCAGTCGCACATCATGCCGCCTGCCCCCTCGACGATGGGAACAAGCGCGGCCCAATCGTAAAGCTTGAGGCCCGCCTCGCAGACAAGATCGATATGGCCCGAGGCAAGCAGGCCGTAGTTGTAGCAATCCCCGCCCATGACCATGCGCTTGTGGTCGGTCTTGGCCGCAAGCGCCATGAAGTGCTCGCCCTGGTGATTGTCGAAGTAGTGCGGGCCCGTCGTGGCCAGCACCGCATCCGACAGTTCGCGGCAGCGGCGCGTTTCGATGGGCTTTCCGTTGAAGGTGGTGGCGCGCCCGCTCGCCCCCACCCAGCGCTCGCCCAGGATCGGCTGGTCGATCACGCCCAGCACCGGCCAGCCATCGACGAGCAGCGCGATCAGCGTGCCGAAGATCGGGCGGCCCACCACGAAGGAGACCGTGCCATCGATGGGATCGAGCACCCATTCTCGCCGCGAGGTGCCCTTCTCGGTGCCGAATTCCTCACCGGTGATGCCGTCCTCGGGCGCTTCGGCCCGCAGGATCTCGCGCATGGCCTCTTCGGCCGCGCGGTCCGCCACGGTCACGGGCGAGGCATCGCCCTTCTTCTCGGTGTCGAGATTGGCGGCGCGAAAATAGGGGCGAATAGCCTCGCCGGCCGCATCGGCTAGGCGCAGGGCAAGGGCGAGGTCCTGTTCGATCGTCATGGCGGCCCTGTTCTCCCAGCGTGGAGGCAAGGTCAAGACACAGGTGCAACCAAGCGCGCGTGATTGGCGCTTGTCGCTCACCGAATCCGCGAGTAGGCCCAAGCCGAGGGAGCATAAGACAGAGGCAGGAATTGGTTCAGAAAAAGGCGCCCGCCTTCAATCCCCTTATCGTTCCCGAATTCGGCGTCACACCTGCGGGACAACCGATGTCCTACAATCGCGGACCTTCGCGTGATCTGGCGCCGTGGATTGGACGGATCTACATCAGCAAGGTCGTGCTGCCCCCGGATTACACCCTGGAATGCAGCCAGTTCAACGACATCGCCTGCCTGCGTCTGCAGCTTGCGGGGCGCTGGGCCGCGAAGACCGCGAATGGCTGGGAAGAGGCAGAACGCTCCGCCTGCCTATTCGGCCCGCAGACCCATCCCATGCCCGTCCGCGTCTCGGGGAGCTTCACCAACATCGGCGTTGCCATCCGGCCCGGTGCCAGCACGGCACTCAAAGGCGTACCACTGGGCGAGATCGTCAACCGGCTGGTGCGCACGGGCGACCTTGGCCTTCCCGAAGACGAACTTCTCGCCCGCTTCGCACCTGAAGGGACTCCCGAAGACTGGGCGCGAGCCCTGGAAGACCTGTTTCGCGAACGGGTGGAGGAAACAGGGGGCGCCGTACCCGACCCGATCTCGGTCCAGTTCGAGCAACTGGCCTACCGCACGCCCTCGATGACAGTGGCGCAGGCTGCGCGCGATTGCGGGGTGGATCGGCGGCGACTGGAACGGGTGATCCTGCGCGACTACGGGCTACCGCCCAAGCAGGTCCTGCGACGCGCCCGCGCGCTCGACATGGCCAGCCACCTGCGCGGGGTGGGCGACCGCTCCGAAGCCGAAGCGATCATGCTGCGCTATTACGATGAAAGTCACCTGATCCACGAATTCGCGGATCTCTTCGGGGTCTCGCCGGGCCAGTTTGCCGCAACGGCGCAGCCGCTGCTGACGCTGTCGCTCGAGGCCCGCCAGGCGCGGCGCCTCGAAGACCTCAAGCGGATCGCTCCGGGCGATGCACGCCCCTGGCAGAAGGCCCCCGCCTGAGGGCCTTCTGCGCAGATAGATCAGTCGAACAGGCTCGAGACCGAGCTTTCGTCCGCGATGCGGCGAATCGCCTCGCCCAGCAGCGGGGCAATGGTGAGGATGCGGATACGGTCGGAAGCCTGCGCGGCCTCGGTCGCCTGGATCGAATCGGTGATGACCAGTTCCTTGAGCGCCGAGTTGTTCACGCGCGAAACCGCCGCACCCGAAAGCACGCCGTGGGTGATGTAGGCCGTGACGCTCGCCGCGCCCTGGTCCATCAGCGCCTGCGCCGCGTTACATAGGGTGCCGCCCGAATCGATGATGTCATCGATGAGAATGCAGGCGCGGCCCTGGACGTCGCCGATGATGTTCATGACTTCCGACTGGCCCGGACGGTCACGGCGCTTGTCGACGATCGCGAGCGGCGCGTTGTCGAGGCGCTTGGCGAGCGCACGGGCGCGCACCACGCCGCCCACGTCCGGCGAAACCACCATCAGCGACTGGTCGCCATAGCGGGCCTGGATGTCGGCGGCCATCACGGGGGCTGCGAACAGGTTGTCGGTGGGGATGTCGAAGAAGCCCTGGATCTGGCCAGCGTGCAGATCGACCGAGAGGACGCGGTCGGCGCCGGCTTCGGTCATCAGGTTGGCGACCAGCTTGGCCGAGATCGGCGTGCGCGGGCCGGGCTTGCGGTCCTGGCGGGCGTAGCCGAAGTAGGGAACGACTGCGGTGATGCGGCGCGCCGAGGCACGGCGCAGCGCGTCGATGCAGATCAGCAGTTCCATCAGGTTGTCGTTGGCCGGGTAGCTGGTCGGCTGGACGACGAAGACGTCTTCACCGCGCACGTTCTCGTGGATCTCGACGAAGATTTCCTCGTCCGCGAAACGACGCACGCTGGCATCGGTCAGCGGCAGCTCCAGATAGGCGGCAACCGCGCGCGCCAGCGGAAGGTTGCTGTTACCCGACATGATCTTCATTGCGAATCCCCGAAAAATGCCACTCGTGAGGCCAGAACGCGCCCGCCCTTAGTGACCCGTCACCCAAATGCAATAGAGACGCCCCGCTTTTTTGCGCGTCGTGAACGGCTGCGCGCGGCGTGCCCCTTTCAGCAAAAAGGCCGGATCCACCTGCGTGGAACCGGCCTTTTTCGTTAGCTGTCAGAACGCTGCGCTCAGATCGTGTGCTCGCCCTTGATCCAGCGCACCGTGCCCGAGCTGGCGCGCATGACCACGCTCTCGGTGGTCAGCTTGCCATTCTTGAAGTGCTTGACGCCATCGAGCAGCGAACCATCGGTCACACCCGTCGCCGCGAAGATGCAGTCGCCCTTGGCGAGGTCTTCCAGCTTGTAGATGCGGTTGAGGTCCTCGATGCCCCACTTGCGGGCGCGCGAACGCTCGTCATCGTTGCGGAACAGGAGGCGTCCGTTGAACTGGCCGCCCACGCAGCGAAGAGCCGCCGCCGCCAGCACGCCCTCGGGCGCGCCGCCCGAACCCATGTAGATGTCGATGTTGGTGTTCTCGTCGGTGGTCGCGATGACACCGGCCACGTCGCCATCGCCGATCAGCACCACGCCGCAGCCCAGGCCACGCAGCTCCTCGATGAGGTCGGCATGGCGCGGACGGTCGAGCACGCACACGATGATGTCGCCCGGCTCCACGCCCTTGGCCGCCGCAACCGCCTTGACGTTCTCGGTCGCGCTCTTCTCGAGGCTGATCACGTCCTTGGGATAGCCCGGGCCCACCGCGATCTTGTCCATGTAGACATCGGGCGCGTTGAGCAGGCCACCTTCTTCGGCCGCCGCCAGAACGGCCAGCGCGTTGGGACCGGCCTTGGCGGTGATGGTGGTGCCTTCGAGCGGATCGAGCGCGATGTCGATCCTGGGGCCCTTGCCCGGAGCGCCGCCCACCTTCTCGCCGATGAAGAGCATCGGCGCCTCATCGCGCTCGCCCTCACCGATAACGACCGTGCCGTCCATGTAGAGTTCGTCGAAAGCCTTGCGCATGGCTTCGACAGCCGCCGCATCGGCCGCCTTTTCATCGCCGCGCCCAACAAGCTTGGACGCGGATATTGCCGCGGCTTCGGTCACACGCACCATTTCGAGGACGAGGACGCGATCGAGGACTTTACTGGCAGGGGTATGTTCAGACATGTTCACTCCGGATTAATCCGTGGAGGAAAGGTTTGCCTGCCTTAAACAGAGGAACCTGAGTTGTCGAGAAGACGAACTGTGCTTTTGGCGCTTGCCGCGCTCGTCCCGACCTCGGCGCTCGGCCAGGAAGGGGATAATCCCGCCGTTTCCGACGTTTCCGACGCGGACCGCGCGATTGCGGAAAAGATGCTGGGCAACAGCGGACGGATCACCCGCGACCGCTCGCGCCGGGCCTGCCTGCGCACGATCCGCCAGGGCGAGATCATCGTGTGCGCGCCTGACGAGGAGGAGTTCCGCATCCCCTCCACCGCCGAGGACGATCCTACCGGCGCTGCCGGAACCGACGATGGTCGCCTGCGTGCGCCCGACGTCGCAGGCGATGGCATTTTCAAGGGCAAGGCGACGGCAGGCGGCATGTGCGTGGTCGGCCCCTGCCCACCCGAGCAGCCACTCATCATCGACCTCTCCACCATCCCCGAAGCGCCCGAAGGCTCGGACGCGGACAAGATCGCCAAGGGGCGCCTGCGGGTGAATTAGGACCCGCGGCCCCGCCACGAATGGCACGGAGCGAAAAAGGGGCGCGCCACGGACATGGCGCGCCCCTTTTCGTGTCCTGGCATGGGACCGGGCCGCGAAGACCCGGCGCCGATCAGCTGCCCAGAATCTGCATCACCAGCGGCGGCGCGATCAGGCTGGCCGACCCATCGAGGATGCGCACCGCCTCCACGACGCCCGATTCGGGGCCCGGGTGCGTGACGATGGCGAGGATGACCTCGCCGTCCTGGTCAGGATCGCCCTTCTGGATCATGCTCTCGATCGAGACGCCCGCATCGCGCATGGCAGCGGTGATCTCGGCCAGGACGCCCGGACGGTCGGGCACGGTGAAGCGGATGTAGAAGCTCGAGACGCGGTGCCCGGAGGCCGCCGGCTCCATCACTTCCAGCTCGGCCACGGGCATCGCGAAGGCCGGGCCCTTCTCGCCGCGCGCGATATCGATGATGTCGGCCACGACCGCGCTCGCGGTCGGCCCATCGCCTGCGCCCGCACCCTGGAACAGGAGGCGGCCGACGAAATTGCCCTCGGCGACGATCGCGTTGGTCGGCCCATCGACATTGGCCAGCGGGTGGCCGGTCGGGACGAGGAAGGGCCGCACGCGCTGGAACAGGCGCGGAGAGCCTTCTGCGGTGTCGACCTCGCTCATGCCGATCAGGCGGATGACATAACCCAGGTCCTGGGCCTGCGCGATGTCGGCCGCCTTGACCTGGCTGATGCCCACGCACTCGACCGCGTCAAAATCAAGCCGCGCGCCAAACGCGATGGACGCGAGCAGCGAGAGCTTGTGCGCAGCATCGATCCCCTCGACATCGAAGGTCGGATCGGCCTCGGCATAGCCCAGGCGCTGCGCGTCGGCGAGCACGTCACCGAAGTCGGCCCCGGTGTCCTCCATGGTGGAGAGGATGTAATTGCAGGTGCCGTTGAGAATGCCGTAGACGCGCTCAACCGCATTGGCCGCCGCGCCATCGATCAATCCGTTGACGACCGGAATACCGCCCGCAACCGCTGCCTCGAACTTGAGCGCCGCGCCCGCCTTCTCGGCGGTTTCGGCGAGCTCCAGGCCATGATGCGCCAGCATTGCCTTGTTCGCGGTGACCAGGCTCTTGCCATGGGCCAGCGCGGTGCGCGCAATGGCGAGCGCCGGGCCGTCCGAGCCGCCGACCATTTCCACCACGACATCGACATCCTCTCGCGTCGCGAGCTCGGCCGGATCGTCGACCCAGGCGTAGGCGGAGAGGTCCACGCCGCGATCCTTGGTGCGGTCGCGCGCGCTGACGGCGGTAATCTGCACCGGGCGCCGGGCGCGGCGGGCAATCAGCTGCGCATTCGTCTCGATGAGACGGACAACGCCCGTCCCCACGGTTCCAAGGCCTGCAAGTGCGATCTTCAGCGGTTCAGTCATCGGGTCCCCTTTCGGTCCCGGGCCCTAGGACAGCTGCACGCGATTTTCCAGCGCCTTGCGCATGCGCCCTGCCCTTTGCCCGCAGACCGGCCTTCGCGCGCCGTGACGCGCACAACCTCAGGAGCGGTTGCGCGTGCACGGCCCCAGCTGGCGACGGACCGCGCGATAATCGTCCTGCGCCTGCCGCTTCGCATCATACCCCTGCGAGATATTGGCCCCCTGCGGGGGATACTCCGGCAACGCGCAGGCCAGACGGTACCATTCCAGCGTTTCGGGCGCGGGGGGCTGCGTGACATCGGCCACCAGTTCGGAGAACGAGGCGCCCCAGGCAACCGGCCTGCCCGGTTCATGGCGCACCGTGATCGAGGCGGCCGAACCGTCCTTGGTATTCAAGAAGATCTGAGTCTCACCCTGCCCGGCCAGCGCCCCCGGCACATAGAGCAGTTCGCGCACACCGGTGATCTCGCCTGGCGCATCGGGTGCGACCGTCTCGCGCAGCAATCCGCGCAGCTTGCCATCGAGCGACGGCGTGAACAGGAGCTGCGAATCCGGCTCGATCAGCTGGACCTCGCCCGGACGCCCGGGCACCGCGCGTGCAAAGAGAATGACCATCTGGTCCTTCAGGTCCTCGCCCTTGCCACGGGAATCGAGGGGCATGTCGACAAGATAGCGCAATGATTCGCCAATCGGCGAATTGCCGACGAGCAAGGCGCGGGTATCCGCCTCGACATAGAATCGCCCGATTCCCGGAGCCAGACCCGGTGCGCGTTCGGCCCCGAGACGGGTCATCCGGGTCACCTGCGCCTCGACCACCATGGGGGCCGAATCGGCCAGATCGGCGAGGTCCGCAAAGGTCACGTCCGCGCCCGGAGACTGCGGGTTCGCCGCAAGTGCGGGCCCAGCCTGAAAAACGAAACTCAAAGCGGCCAGACCCATCGTAAAAGGGCGTCGCACAGCAGGCATGAAATCAGACTCCGTAACAAAATCGCAATCTTATGAGACGTGAAAAGCCTTGCGGCAATCCATCTCACGATGCACCATGCGGGTAATGCAGCTTAATTGGAGGTTAACCCCACGCTCTGCGATTGGGCGTTGCGCAGGGGCACCTTCAACGCTAAGAAAACTGCAAAACGGGGCGATAAAACAAACATGCTCCGCGGTAAGCCTTGCTGTTGCGTGACAATCGCGAGGTGGACTGTCAGCCGTCAGGGTGGGTAATTTCGAATTTCGTCATGGGCTTCGCGTGCAGCGAGGGCCATCGGCGCCCTTGGACATGTGCTTTTTCGTACATGCCCGGGGCTTGGTAATGGAGTGATGCGTCTGAATGGCTTACGCTGACCAGCAAATGAGTGGTAGTAAACTTACCACTATTGTCATCGTCGCCTTGATCCATGTGTTCATCGGCTATGCGCTGATCTCGGGCCTTGCCTATGAGGCAACTAAGAAGGTCATCAGCAAAGTGACCACCGTGGATATCAAGGAAGAACCCCCGAAGGAGGAAGAGCCCCCGCCGCCGCCTCCCGAACCGCAGCCGGATACGCCGCCGCCGCCCATCGTGGCGCCGCCGCCGCCGATCAACATCGCGCCGGCTCCGCCGCCGGTTCAGACCGTGATCACCGCGCCGCCTGCACCGCCCGCCGTGATCACCACGGCTGCGCCGCCGGCACCGCCGGCACCGCCTGCTCCCCCGGCTCCTTCGAAGGCACGTGGTGCCTCCACGAAAAGCCAGGGTCGCTGGGCCGCGCAGATCCAGCGCAACTACCCGAGCCGCGCCGCGCGTGAGGGTCGTGAAGGTCGTGTGGGTGTTCGCGTGACGGTGACGACCGAAGGCCGCGCCAGCGGCTGCCAGGTCACCAGCTCGAGCGGTAGCCCGGATCTGGACGAAGCAGCTTGCGACGGCATGGAGCGCTATGCGCGCTTCGATCCGGCGCTCAACGCAGCCGGCAACCCGATTTCGAGCAGCTACTCGACCACGATCGTCTACCAGCTCAACTAAGCCCATTGATACAGGGCCCCGCCCCTGGCGTGAGACGGCCCTATAATCCTGCATTCTTCTTGAGAGGTAATTCGCATGCTTATCGTTGATATCCTTGCCGCCGCCGGCGAAGCCGCGCCGCAGAACAAGTTCGGCTTCGCCGAAGCCCTCGAACAGGGCGGTTTCATCGCCTACGCCACCGTCGTGATCCTCGGCATCATGTCGTTCGGTTCGTTCTACATCCTGTTCACCAAGTGGTTCGAACAGTCGAAGATCTTCCGCCAGTACAAGGCCGTTGGCGGCTCGTTCTGGAAGGCCCCGACCATCAAGGACGGCGCCACCAAGCTCGAGAAGAACAGCGCATGGCGCCAGCTCGTCGACGACGGCATCGTTGCTGAAGAGCAGCACGCCAAGATGACCGACGAACTCGAAGCCCACGACTGGCTGCACGCCTCGCTCGCGCGCTCGGAAGCGTCGATCAACGCCCGCCTCGCCGGTGGTCTTCCGTTCCTCGCCACCGTCGGTGCAACCGCTCCGTTCATCGGTCTGTTCGGTACCGTTGTCGGCATCTACCGCGCCCTGATCGCCATCGGTCTTGCCGGTTCGGCTTCGATCGACAAGGTCGCCGGCCCGGTTGGTGAAGCTCTCATCATGACCGCACTCGGCCTGCTCGTCGCCGTTCCGGCCGTGCTTGCCTACAACTACCTCCAGGCTCGCAACAAGCGCATCGCCGAGCTGCTGACCGGCTTCTCGAGCGACGTTCTTGCCTACATCACCTCGAAGGGTGCCGTTAAGCCGATCACCTCGACCGCTTCGGCTGCCAAGAAGCCGGCCGCTGCTCCGGCCAAGCCGGCTCCGGCCAAGTCGTAATCAGTCCGGGCTTCCGGGACCGGCCTCGCTGGTCCCGCAACCTCCGGGGACCCAAAGGCGGCGACAGTACTATGCATGCGCTGCACGTCGCCTTCCCCAAGGCAACGCAAGGATTAGGATAAGACTATGGCGATATCTTCGGGCGGAGGCGGTGCTGAGACACCGATGTCCGACATCAATACGACGCCGCTCGTCGACGTCATGTTGGTGCTTCTGATCATCTTCCTGATCGCGGTTCCGGTCGCGATCCAGACGATCGAAAAGCTGCGTATCCCGGTGATCGAGGCCGTCGAATCGAAGGACAAGGTCGAAAACCTTCTCCTCACGGTGTCGACGACCGATGCTGGCGGCCGCAGTGCAGGTGAACCGGGCTACGAAGGCGCATCGCGCAACGGTGAGTGCCGCGTTTACTTCAACAACATCACCCCGGTCTCGGCCGAGGAACTTCGTGACCGCGCCTTCAAGCGCCTTGACGGCATCGTCAAGCGTGCGGGCGGCCCCGAGGCCCTCATGGCGAACCCGGACCTGGTGCCCCAGGTGCACATCCGCGGCGACGTGGAAGCCCCGTGGCGCTGCGTGGCCGGCACGATCTACAACGTGCAGATTTCGGGCTACCCGACGGTTGGCTTCATCACCAACCCGATCGACCCGAACTAAGCCCCCGGCAAGAACAGGAGAACACCCTCATGGCTATGTCAGGCGGCAAGGAAGACGGCGCGCCGATGATGGAGATGAACACGACGCCGCTCATCGACGTCATGCTCTGCCTCCTCATCATGTTCATCATGTCCATCCCGGTCGCGACCCACGCGATCAACATCGACCTGCCGGTAAATTCGCAGACGCCGAATAATCCGCCGCCGGTCGATCCGATCCGCAACAAGGTCGTTCTCACCGTGAACGACGAGATCCTGTGGAACGGCACTCCGGTGGACGGCGGCGGCCTCTTGAACCTGCTTCAGCAGTCGCTTCAGTACGAAGTCGAGCCGGAACTTCAGTTCCAGCCTGAGCCGAACGCCAGCTACGAGCTGTCGGCCCAGGTGCTGCAGATCATCAAGGGATCGAACGTCTCGAAGTTCGGTTTCGTCGGCAACGAGCAGTTCGCCGAATTCAGCAAGTAAGCTGAACCGATACCGAGCTCTTGCGAGCACAGATCAAGGGGCGGAGCAATCCGCCCCTTTTTCATGTCTGCTCACGAGAGCGCGCGATCACAAGGCCTCGGGATCCTCGGTCGTGGGCTCCACCTGCATGGCGAGCCCCGCCAGCGTCTCGGCCTCGAACAGGAGATCATCGTCGGCAGCGCCTGCAGGCAGGCTCTCGCGTCCGATCATGGAGAGCGCCGGGACCGCCAGCGGACTGATCCGCTCCAGGTGGACATGGTCGATTTCCCGCGCCGCGCGTTCGAGCAGGTCCCCTACCCGCGCCACGTCGGTCAACCGCGCGCGCGCATCGGCCCAGGCCGCCTCGATCAACACGTGATCAGGCTCGTACTTCGAGAGCACGTCGTAGATGAGGTCGGTCGAGAACGTGACCTGCCGCCCCGATTTGCGCTTACCCGGCTGCTGGCGCTCGACCAGGCCGGAGATAACCGCCACCTCCCGGAAGGCCCGCCGCAGGAGATAACTCTGCTGCACCCAGTCGACGAATTCATGGGTCAGGATATCGGGTGAAAGCAGCGCGGCGGGCTCTGCCACCGCCTTCAGGCTCCACACGATAAGCGTATAGTCCGTCGCCACGAAGCCCAGCGGCCCAAGCCCCCTGTCCTCCATGCGCCGGGTAATGAGCATCCCCAGCGACTGGTTCGCGTTCCAGCCCTCGAAAGTATAGAACGCGGTATAGGCCAGATCACGGTGCGGGAAGCTCTCGACCAGCAGCCGCCCGGGCGCAGGCAGGTGCGAGCGCCAGTCTTGCACTTCCAGCCATTCACGTACATCGTCGGGGAACCGCGCCCAGCCTGCACGGTCCGCCAGCATCGCCTGGACACGTCCTGCCAGATGCGTCGAGATCGGCATGCGCTGGCCCATGTAACTGGGGATCGTGGCCGAGCGTTTCGCCGCGCGCACGATGAGATCGAGGTCCTTGAGCGATTCGACCTCAAGATCGAGCCCGGCAAAGCGAAAGGTATCGCCCGGCTCCAGGCTCGCCCCGAAGCCTTCCTCGACCTTGCCCAGAGAGCGTCCGTTGCGAAAGCGCACCTCGAGCATTTCGGAATCGACGATAATGCCCGCATTCAAGCGATGGCGCGCCGCATGCTCGGGGTGGGTGAGGCGCCAAAGCCCATCGCGGTCCTTCACGATGCGCCGGAAGCGGTCGTAGGCCCGCAGCGCGTAGCCCCCGGTCGCCACAAATTCGAGCACGCGCTGCAGAACGGCCGCGTCCACCCAAGCATAGGCCGCGCTGGAGCGCACTTCATCGAGCACTTCGGCCTCGGTGAACGGCCCCGCACAGGCCCGGCCCATGACATGCTGGGCCAGCACGTCGAGGCCGCCCGGCCGAAAACCCTCGCCATCACGCTGGCCCTCCCGGACCGCCTCCTGGGCCGCAAAGGCCTCGAGAAACTCGAAACGGTTGCCCGGCACGAGCAGCGCCTCGCTCGGGCTGTCGAGCCGGTGGTTGGCGCGCCCGATCCGCTGCAAAAGGCGCGAGGAGCCCTTAGGCGCGCCCATCTGCACGACAAGGTCAATATCGCCCCAGTCGATGCCGAGATCGAGACTGGCGGTACAGACAAGAGCGCGCAATTCGCCCCGCGCCATGGCCCCTTCCACCTTGCGCCGCGCCTCCTTGGACAGCGAGCCGTGGTGGATGCCGATAGGAGCGTGTCCTCGTTCGCACTCCACAGTTCCTGGAAGATGTACTCGGCAAGGAAGCGGGTATTGGTGAAGATCAGCGTCGTACGATGCGCGGCAATCCGCTCCATGAGCTGCGGGATCGCCCAGGTGGCCGCGTGCCCGCTCCAGGGGATGCGCGCGTCCTCGGGCACCAGGATCTCGACGAGTGGAGCCGCCCCCGCTTCGCCTTCGACAAGCGCGACCGAATCGAGGTCACCCCAGGGCGCGAGCCAGCCCCGGTAGGCATCGGGATCGGCCAGCGTCGCGGAAAGCGCCGCACGTTGCAGCCCCGGTGCCAGCGCCTGGAGCCGTGCCAGCGAAAGCGCCAGCAGATCGCCACGCTTGCCCGCCGCGAAGGCATGGACCTCGTCGATCACAACCCGGCGCAGGCTGGCAAACATCTCCGCCGCTTCGGGATAGCTCAGCAGCAGCGAGAGCGATTCGGGCGTCGTCAGCAGCACATGCGGGGGCCGGGCGCGCTGGCGGGCCTTGCGATCCGACGGCGTGTCGCCGCTGCGCGTCTCGACGCGGATCGGCAGCTCCATGTCCTCGATCGGGGCGATCAGGTTGCGCTGAACGTCATGCGCCAGCGCCTTGAGCGGCGAGATGTACAGCGTGTGCAACCCTTCGGGCGGCGCCGTTTCCTTCAGCCGCGACGGTGTGAAGTCGCAAAGCGTGGGCAGGAAACCTGCGAGCGTCTTGCCCGCGCCGGTATCGGCAACGAGCAGGGCATGGTGTCCGGCATCGGCGGCCTCCAGCATCTGGGCCTGGTGGCGCCGCACGCGCCAGTCGCGGCCTGCGAACCACGCCGTGATCTCCGGGGGTACTGCCTGCTCGGCCATCCTCTTTCCTACTCCGCCGCCTGACCTCTCGTGCAATCCCTGCGCCGGGGGCCGGTTCCCCGCGCCGCTTCTCAGGCCTCGCGCGGCCGGACGATACCCGATAGCGCCAGTTGCGCATCGATCTGCGCGACAAGGCGTGCCAATCCCTCTTCGGAGGTACTTTCCGCGCGCGCGGTCAACATGTCCTGCGTGTTGGATGCGCGCAGCAGCCACCAGCCATCGGGCCCATCAAGGCGCAGACCATCAAGCGTCACCGGCTCGTGCCCCTCCTGAGCCAGACGTTGCCCCACTTCGGCCACCACGGCCGTGCGACGCGCCGGCGGCACGGCAAAGCGCAGCTCCGGCGTCGCAAACGTGCGCGGCAGGCTGTCGAGCAGATCGGCGACAGAGCGTCCGCCCTGCGCCACCAGCGCCATCATCCGTACCGCTGCGTAGATGCCATCGTCGAACCCGAAGTAACGGTCGGCAAAGAACAGGTGGCCACTCATCTCACCGCCCAGAATCGCCCCCGTCTCCTTCATTGTGGACTTGATGTGCGAATGGCCGGATGGCGCCATGACCGGCACTCCGCCCGCGGCCTCGATCTGTGCGAACGTGGTCGCGGACATCTTCACATCCCCCACGACCGAAGGGTGCACACCGCCGTCTTTTCCTGCATTTCGCGCCAGAACGTCGCGCGCCAGAAGCGCCAGCAGCTGGTCCCCCCAGACAATCCGCCCCTGCCCGTCGACGACGCCGATCCGGTCCGCGTCGCCATCGAAAGCAACTCCGAAATCGAGGCTCTTCGCCGCGACGAGCGCCTGAAGGTCTGTCAGGTTTTCCGGGAGAGTGGGATCGGGATGGTGATTGGGAAACCGTCCATCGACACAGGAGTGCAGGACATGGTGGGTTCCGGGCAACTGCAGGCACAGGCGTTCAACGAGGGGACCGGCAGCGCCATTGCCTACATCCCACGCGACCCGCAGGCGCGAGAGCGCATCCGGGTCCGCCTGGCCGAGCCCGCCGCGCAGCGCGGCGATGTAATCCGGTACGACATCGCGCCCTTCCACGGCGCCCTCCCCCTCCATCCAGTCCGCGCGCGCAGCCATGCCGCCCAGCTGCGCAAGGTCCGGCCCGAAGAAGGGACGCCCGCCAAGTACTATCTTGAAGCCATTGTGATCGGCGGGATTGTGGCTGCCGGTTACCTCAATGCCGCCTTCCACATCTTCCAATGACCTCTCCGCGAAGTAGAGCATCGGACTGGGCGCAAGACCGATCCGGATGACGGCAACGCCGCTCTCGCAAAGGCCCTCCACAAGAGCCTGCTCGAGCTGCGGCGAACTGAGACGGCCATCCCGGCCGACGACCACCTTCGGGGTCTCGACAGGAGATCCACGTCGCACGACAGAGCCGAAACTGCGCCCCAGAGCGTAGGCATCGGCCTCGAACAGGGTCGCGCCATAGATGCCGCGCACGTCGTAGGCGCGCAGGAGCGAGGCGTCGAAGACATGCCCCCCGCGCGGGTGGAGCGGCCCCGGGGCAAGCGCCATGGTCAGCGCTCCGTGTCCTCCGCCCCCGTGTCGCCGAGCGCGGACAGCAACGTGTCGCGTGCGGCATTGGCGGCGTGGACCTCTTCGCTCGAGCCACCGCGATCAGGGTGGACCAGCGCCACCTGACGACGGTGCGCCTCCAGGATCTGCTTGCGGCTGGCCCCGTCCTTCAGGCCCAGCAGCTCCTGCGCCTGCCGCTGCGCGAATGTGCGGCGCTTGGGCGGACTGTCGGGCCAGTGACTGATCCCCAGCGTCTGCCAGGGCCAGCGCCCCAGAATCATCCGCCAGGCAATCGCGGCCAGGACGATGATCCAGAGGAACTTCATCGGCCGGGCGCCAGGACAGCGGGTGCCTCGGTGCGGCCCGGACGGGGCAGATTGAGGCCCTTCACCAGACCGCGCAGTTCCTGACGGGCGACCAAGTGGCTGGTACCCAGTTCACCCAGATGCCCCTTGTCGAGCAGGGTCAGGCCCGAGGGGAACAGCTCGCGGAAGATCACGCGCTCGGACAGGCCGCCCGAGATGCGGAAACCGACGCGGCGCGCCAGTTCCTGCAGAGCTCCGTCCATGCGGCGCATGTTGCGCGCCTCGACGTGCTGCATGCGGTTGCGCACGACCACCCAGTCAAGCTCACGCGCGCCCTGCTCGATCGACTTGACCCCGCGCTTCTTGCGCGCCTCCCAGATCACCTCGGCGTAGAACGAGAGCTTCTTGACCTTGAAGGTCTCGGTCTCGACCTGGCCGATGAGGTCGAAGTCGATGAAACTGTCGTTGAGCGGGGTGACCAGCGTGTCCGCGGTCGAGGGACGTGGCGCGCGAAGGCGTCGTCGCGGCCCGGCGTGTCGAAGATCAGGAAATCATAGCCTTCCGCAATCTGCTCGGCGAGGTCGTCAAGCTCGTTGAAGTCCTCCCCGTCATAGACCGAGAAACGCGCGCCCGGCAGCGCGATACCGCGCTTCTGCTCGGTCTCGACCCGGTTTTCGAGGTAGCGGTACAAGGTGCGCTGGCGCGGATCGAGATCGATCGCGGCGACCTTGGCCCCCTGGTAGGCAAGCGCGATGGCCACATGAACGGCGGTGGTGGACTTGCCCGTCCCACCCTTTTCGTTTGCGAAGACGATACGATGCGCTGTCACGGATCCTGATTTCGCTCTTTCTGCTGGCGCCGGGCGGCCAAGACCGCCTTTGCACCTTCCCCTGTTTTCAACCCATTGCCGCCCCATGACCTGTACCGCTATGGGCGTGGTCACGTGGCCGCCTCGGGTTGGCGGTATCCTATCGGAGCAGTCCTTGCCAATGCAAACCGTGCACGCCCTTGATCCACTGCGCAGTGCCACCGCCCGATTGCGCGCGAACGGCACGCTGGCGCTGGTCCCGACCATGGGCGCGCTCCATGAAGGCCATCTGACACTGGTGCGCGAAGCCCGGCGCCGCGCCGATGCGGTGGCCGTCTCGATCTTCGTCAACCCGCTGCAATTCGGCGCAAATGAGGATCTGGACGCCTATCCGCGCGTTCTTGAACGCGATGCACGGCTGCTCGAGGAGGAGGGTGTGGACCTCCTCTGGGCGCCGCAGGTCTCCGCCATGTACCCGGACGGATTTGCCACCTCGATCGGCGTTACGGGCGTGAGCGAAGGCCTGTGCGGCGCGGCGCGGCCGGGCCATTTCGACGGCGTTGCGACCGTCGTCGCCAAGCTCTTCAATCAGGTCGGACCGGACATGGCCTTCTTTGGCGAAAAGGACTGGCAGCAACTGGCCGTCATCCGCCGCATGGCCCGCGACCTGGACTTCACCCGCCCCCACGTCACCGCGATTCACGGCGTTCCCATCGTGCGCGAGGCGGACGGGCTCGCGATGTCCTCGCGCAACGCCTACCTCTCTGCCAACGAGCGCGCCCGGGCGGCCACCCTCCCCGCCGCGATGAAGGCCGCCATTGCACGGATCGAGGGAGGAGAAGCTCCGGCGAGCGCGCTCGGCGCACTTGCCGACGAACTCGCAGCTGCGGGTTTCGGACCCATCGACTATGCGCAGCTGTGTGACGCGGCCAGCCTTGCTCCGCTCGATGCCCCTATTGGCGCCCCCATGCGCCTGCTCGTGGCCGCCCGGCTGGGCACCACGCGCCTCATCGACAACATGGCGGTGAGCGCCTGACCCCTTGCGCGCAATCGCGGCAAGGCTAATTCTCACAGCCTTCGTCATTTGCGCGCGAAGGCGACCGGGCTAGGGTATCCTTTTGAAATTCGGGACTCCCGGCAAGCGGGAAACGGGAACATGGCCGGACTGAACATTCTCTACGTCGAGGACGACGCCCGCGCCGCCCGGCAGGTCCGCGATCTGGCCGCGAAAGGCGGCGACGTCGTGCAATGGGCCGACAACGGCACCGACGGGCTCAAGCGTGCGGGCGCCGAGCCTTTCGACGTCATCATCCTGGACCGCATGCTGCCCGATCTCGACGGTCTTACCATCCTGGCGCGCCTGCGCGAGAGCGGCATCGACACGCCCGTCCTCATGCTCTCCGCCCTCGGGCGCACCAGCGACCGGGCCGAAGGGCTCGACGGCGGCGCGGACGACTACCTTGCCAAACCCTTCGAGAGCGAGGAACTGCTGGCCCGCCTGCGCGCGCTGCACCGCCGCGCTTCGGGCCGCGCGCACAGCGCCGTGATCCTCTACGGCGCGTTCGAGTGCCACGTGAAGGCGCGCACCGCCTTCCGGGCCAACCGCCACCTCTCGCTCAGCCCGCGCGAGTTCGAACTGTTCCGCTACTTCATGGAGAACGCGGGCGAAGTCCTCACCCGCGAAATGCTGCTGCGCGACGTGTGGAAGATGAACTTCGATCCACAGACCAACGTCGTCGACGTCAACATCGGGCGCCTGCGCCGCAAACTGGAGGAGGGCTTCGACAGCCCCGCGCTCGAAACCATCTGGGGCGCAGGCTACCGCCTGCTCGAAGGCCGGTGATCAAGCTCCTTGGCTTGCGCCACTCGATCTATTCGCGGATCGTGGTGCTGGCCTGTCTCAGCGCGCTCAGCATCACCTTCGTGCTCTGGATCCTGACCGACACGACCATTTCACGCGCCAACCAGATCGCGCTCGAACGCGCGGTCGACGTCGATATGGCCGGGCTCGTCGACATCTACACCAGCAACGGCCTGCCTGAACTGCAGGACCGCATCGCCGACCGTATCGCTCTCGAACCGCGCAAGGGCACCTTGACGCACTACATGCTGATTGGAGGACAGGGACAACGGCTGGCCGGGGACCTCACGCGCTGGCCAGACCTTCACGCCAGCCTTTCCCAGACCGGCAAGATCGCGGTTGATCGCAACCGCCACGCCTATGGCCGGGTTACCCAACTGGGCCCGAACCTGCGCCTTCTGGTCGCGCACGAGGCCCGCGATCTCAATACCTTGCGCCGTCAGGTCGGCTTCGTCTTCTTCGCTGGCGGGCTCATCATCGTGGCCGCCGTCGCATTGACCGGCCTGATCGCCGTGCGCCGCCTCGCCACGCGTATCGAACGCCTCAACACCGCCTTTCGCACGCCCGACGACGCCGCGCTCGAAGCGCTGTCGCGCCATCTGGAGAACGAGGACGAGATTGGCGAGCTGACCCGCCACTCGGCCAACGCGCTCGCCCGCCTGCGCCGCCTAGCGAGCGCCAACCGCGAGACGACCGACCACGTCGCCCATGAGATCCGCACGCCGCTGATGCATCTCGACAACCGGCTGGTGAAAACACTCGCAGCGACCCCGGACCCGGAAACCGCGCGGCGCATTGCCAGCGCGCGCAGCGAGATCCGGCGCATCATCCGCATGCTCGAGTCGCTCCTCGACATTGCCGCCAGCCAGGCCCGGCGCGGCGACCGGCACGGCCTTGTCCCTGTCGACCTGTCCGAGATCGCCCAGCGCCTTGGCGAACTCTACGCCGACAGCGCCGAGGAAACCGGGCATGCCCTCATCCTCGACATCGAGCCGGACGTCGTGATTCCCGGCGAGGAAATGGCCCTTACCCGCCTCATCACCAACCTGCTCGACAACGCCTTCAAGTTCGTGCCGAAAGGGGGTACGATCACGCTGGCGCTCGAGGCCGGCCCCCGGCTCACCGTGCGCGATGACGGTCCGGGCATCCCCGAAGGGCAACGCGAGCAGGTCTTCGAGAAGTTTTCCCGCGCCGGACAGCACCCGGAAGGCAACGGCGCAGGGCTTGGCCTCACGCTGTGCCGGGCGATTGCCCAGCGCCACCATCTCGAGATCGCCCTCGTCAACACCCCACAGGGCGCCTGCTTCACCGTGACACCGGAGACCACGACATGAGCTTGTCCAGGCGCACTCCTTTGCTGTTCGAAGCCCTTGGCAGACAGACCCGTACGGCCATCCTGGGTGGTCTGGCGCTGGGCCTTGCGCCCATTGCCCTGGCACAAGGTGCCGCAGCCCAGACAGCCCCCGACAGTGTCAGCGGCGTCGTCGCCCTGGCCCTGTCCGAGGCCGCGCAGGCCCACGCCGGGAACGATCCCGACAGGCTCGAGAGCGCACTGGCCGTGATCGAGCGTGCCCGCGCCCATCCGATTGCCGAGTGGCCGGGCGAAGACCCGGTGCCCCTGTGGCGAACCGTTGCCCCGGCCACATCCGCGCCCGCCCCGATCTACCGCGGCAGCCCGCTCGGCCCGGGCTACCGCAGCGGGCAGGTCACGGGCGGCAAGGCCGAGCAGTTCGAACAGGTTTTCTCTCCGGGGAGAAGGCGCGCATTGCCCTCTCCTCTCCCGGCAAGGCGCCCTTGTCCCTGCGGGTCCTGGATCGCAATGCCCGCGCCGTGTGCGAGGGAAACAACGGCGCCTGCCAGTGGGTGCCCCTCTTCACCCAGCGCTACGTCATCGAGATCCGCAACCAGGGCAAGGACCTCGCCCGCTACTTCCTCGTCGTGGAATAACAGACCCGGGGGCGGGCCCTTTCGCCATTTTGCGCTTGCACTGTCCTCCTGCGCTCGCCACCCAGCAGGGCATGGCGAACCCGGCTCCCCCTTCCTCGCGCGATCCCTCGCGCGAAGAGACAATCCTGACCGCGGCGGCCGCGCTCTTTGCCGAGCGGGGCTATGCGGCGACCAGCATTCGCGACATCGGGGAAAAGGTCGGCCTGCTGGGCGGTTCGCTCTACCACTACATCAAGAGCAAGGACGCGCTCTTCATCCGCGTCCACGACGATGCCCTGCGCGGCGCGGAAGAGGCGATCCGCAGCGCCATCGCACCGATCACCGATCCTGCCCGGAGACTGGAAACGGCCTGCCGGGTGCTGATCGCGATCCAGCTTGATCCGGCGTCGCTGACACTGCCGCTGATGAACGATTTTCGCGCGGTGCCCGCCACCGTGCGGGCCAAGCTGATCGAGCGGCGCGATGCCTTCGAGACGCTCTTTGCGCAGCTCGTGGAGGCCACACCGCTGCCCGCACACATCGACCGTGCGCTCTACCGGATCCTGCTGCTCACCACGATCAACTCGGCCGGGAACTGGTACCGCCCAGGGCGCCTCAGCCTGGACGAGGTGACGCGGCAGATCCTGGCGATCTATCAGGTTCCGGAAGCCTGAAGAATAGTTCCGAGGGCCATCGCCCTCGGGCTCCCCATACCAGCGACCTCAAGGCTCTCGAACAGCTCTGGTTGAGAGAGATGAGGTCGCCGGTTCTGGGGTCAAGGGGTGATGACGCCTTGGAAAATCTACTTTCTTCCGAATTTCCTGCGAACTAGTCCGTCACTTCAAGGTCGCAAGATAGGCCAGAAGCGCCTTGCGCTGCTCGGCATTGCGCAGGCCCGCATAGGCCATGCGCGTGCCGGGAATTTCCTTGCGCGGGTTGGCAAGGAAGGCGTCCAGGCTTTTCGGGTTCCACTTCCGTCCGTCCTTGGTGAGTGCGGGCGAGAAGCGGAAGCCCTCGGCCGAGCCCGCCTTGCGGCCCACCACGCCAAAGAGGCTGGGCCCCATCTTCTTCTCGCCGGGCTTCGTGCCGTGGCACACCGCGCACGAGCCGGTGAAGACCTTGCGGCCTGCGGCGGCATCCTGCGCCTCAGATGGCAGGGACAGGCCTGCGAGAAGCCCTGCGGCGATCATGCAAAACGTGCGCATCACGATCAGTCCATCAGGTCCCAGCGGCGGTACACGATGTTGGTGTCGCCATAGCTGTAGTTGAGCGTCTCGCCGTCCTCGGAGAGCTGGTAGATGCAGGTGTAGGACCCACCGTTGCGCGCGACCACGAGTTCGAGGCGTCCCGGGCCGACGAGCTTCCACGAGACGACGTTGTAGGGGTAGGAATTGGCATCGACGTGGTACTCGATCGCAGGCGTGCCATCGGGCGTCGCGGCCCAGTGGCCGAAGGTCAGCTTGCCGTCTGCGCCCTTGGTCGCGAAGGACACCAGGATCTTGCCGTCCTCGGAATAGGCAAAGCTGCGGATCGCGGCGAGCGGCGCGGCCTTGGGATAGGTCGAAGCCTCAAGGTCCACCTTCCAGTAGCCGATCAGGCCCTGTGTCCCGGAAATGCGCGGGTCGAGTTCGGGCGCGGCGGCCTGCGCCTCGCCTGCGGCAAGGCCGCCGACAAGCGCGCCGGTGGTGGCAAGGCCAAGGGCTGCGGCCGAGAAAGTCCGGGCAATCCAGTTCATCGAATATCTCCTGGTCAGGGCGCAAGGGCGCTGTCGGTGCGTCCCGGGGGCCAGGCACCGCGCACGCCGTGCGCATGAAGGTTGGGGAAAGGAAGGTCGGCAAGGGCGGGGCAAGGCTCCAGGCCCTGCCCCGCCCCGCAGGTCAGATCACTTCGTAGAAGCCGAACTGGCGCTGTTCGAGTTCGCGCACCGCGCGGAACGCCTCGTCCATGGCCGTACCCGCGGTCGAGACACCGCCCGCATCGGAATTGGCGATGGTGATGCGCCCGAAGGGCTGCTTGGCGAGCGCGGTAGGCGAGACCTTGGCCTCGCGGTCGGCCTCGAACAGGGTGTTGCGCCCGGTGGCAAAGCCATGGCCCCAGCGGTTGACCGTGATCGCCAGGATATCGCGCGCCGGATCAAAGCTGGTGCCTGCAAAGACCGCGGCCGCCTGGCTGCGCACGGCCTTCTCGAAGTACTCGAAAGGCGTGGCGAGAAGTCCGGCGCGGGCCATGCGGAACTGGTCGTCGGCATGGGTGCCCGGCTCGGGCGCGGCGCCGCCGCACAGTTCGCTCAGCATCGTCGTGTTCGAACACACGCCCGAGTTCGAACCCGTGTTGAAACCCACGACCATCGGCTGGTCGGGCGAGGTCGGCGGGGTCATCTCGCCCAGATAGCGCTGCGCGGCGAGCCCCATCGATCCATAGAAGGTGCTGGGGAAGGACACTCGCCCGATCTTGGCCTCGACGAAAGGCTGCCAGTTGCGGAAGAGCACGTTGGTGACCTGGTTCACCGCGCGTACGGCCTGGTGCATCGCGCCCTTCTGCTCCTCGGGCAGTTCGGGAATGAGGTAGGGCACGACGTTGTTCATGCAGGCCATGACCACGTTCTTGCCGCGCACCGCCATCATCTTGCCGTCATTGATGTAATTGACCGTGCACTCGGACGTATCGGGGTCGAACAGGCGCCCGTCCGGCCCTTCGTGCTTCACGCCGGTGACAATGCTCTTGAGGCGGATGCGCACCTTCTGGCCGGGCCGGTCGAGCGTAGAATAGTCGACCCGCTTGGTTTCGACCTCGGCGAAGTTGCCGGGCGGCAGCGCGTCGGGAATGAGATCGCGCACGATGAGGCGCGCGATGTCGCTGTTGCCGGCGGGCAGGTGGTAATCATCGTGGTGGATGGTCTCGCCCTCGGGCGAGTTTGCCGGGCGCTCCAGACCCAGCCCCTCGAAGCCGGGACGGTGGCGGAAGAAGGCAAACCAGGCCGAACCCATGTCCGAGCCCAGGCACCAGATGCCCTGCATCAGGGGCACCACGTCAGGGTGCACCTTGGCCACGTTGAGCATGTAATCCCGGTAGCTCATCGAACGCAGCGTCTCGACCTTCTTCGCCGCGCTCATTCCAGCAAGGTAGTCGATCCGGCCATTGACGAAGCGGTCGAGGCTTTCCTTGACGGCGGGGGGGAATGGCGTCTGGTCAAGCCAGGCGCGATCGAAGCCCAGCGTCGAGCCGCCCTTCACCATCTGGTCGCGGCCGTAGACCTCCTTGCGGAAGAACGTGCCCGATTCCAGCCCCAGCGACTTGTAGAGATTGCCGTCCGAGCGGTCCGTCGGATTGCCCGGACCGATGCCCAGGTGATTGACGAGCGCGATCGCATCCTTCGTCCAGAACGAGGGCCCCACGATGTAGGACGAGCCCCCGTTGGCGATCAGCTGCTTGCCGCTCGCCTGGAATTCGTTGCGCTTCGCATGGCCGCCGAAGTCGTCCATGTTGTCGATGATGAGGATCTTCGCGTCGTTTCCGAAACGCTCGCGGAAGTACCAGGCCGCAGCAAGGCCGCTGATGCCGCCCCCCACCACGACAAGGTCGTACATCTCGCCAGTGGGATCGCCCGCCGGGAAGACCTTGCCGTCGCGCATCTCGTGGGCGGCCTCGTAGGCACCGGGGTGATGACCCCGCATGCCGGTGCGGAAGGGCGGATAGTTCGCCGCGGTCACCGCGCCGTCGACGTTGACGCCCGAAAGCACGGCGCCCTTGGGGCCCATTCCCGCCTTGGCGAAGGCCGAAGGCGCGGCCATGGCAATCGCGCTGCCGGCGGTCGCCGCGGCGACGCCCTGGATGAAATCGCGCCGGTCGATCGACCGGCCCATTCCCAGATCCCTGTCTTGACCCCTCATAGTCGTTCCCCTGGTCTGGGCCAGCGCACGGCTGACCTTCGTGTCCATGCAGAGCATCCCGGGCGGCACGATCTGTCGTGCCCGGGGGCTGGCGGGACGGCGCCCATGTCGGCGGCCCCACACGCACGCCGGGACGCGGATCTTGTGCTCCCGCCATCCTGTGCTCCTGCAGCGAGGCTATCAGCGACCCTGTTCGATACGTGCCGAATTCCGGTCAAGCCGAAACAGATTCTGCTGAATACGCCCTCACGGCCGAACACCTGCACCGCCGCACCACGCCCGCGCGGGAGTCCCTGATCCTCCGCAGTGAAACCCTCAAAATACCCTTCTGAAAAGGGTTACAGAGGCATTTTCGAGCCTTTTTATCCGACAGGCGAATTCTGACCAACACAATATCGTCGTAATTTTCAGGATGCGATGGACTCGAAGCTGCTCGTGGAATGTGCGTGTTGCAGTGCACAATAAGGCGTCACGGCAGCACATTTCGCAAAATCGGCGTCCGAATTGGCAGGTTCTGCCGAAGCCGCAAAAGAAAACGGCAACACAATCCCGTCGCCCCATACGACGATCCGAAGCGACACAAAGGTCCGGACAAATAACGCCGGAACCCAGAGATCCGACCACCACGAACAGAAAGGTACGGGTCCACAATCGGAGAGGGAGGAATGACACAACAAGGGGGATTACGTGATGACTAGGATCACCAAGTATCGGGGGCTTGTTGCCACCTCCACGCTCGCCGTGGCGCTCGCCTCGTCGCCTGCACTTGCACAGGACAGCGTCGTTTCCGCCGACGAAAGCGCGGCCAACGCCATCATTGTCAGCGGCCTGCGCGGCCAGCCGCGCTCGGTCACCGATTCCGCCGTGCCGGTCGATGTCTTCAGCGAAGAGACCATCGAGCGCGCCTCGCAGACCGACACGCTCGATATCCTGCAGACGCTCATTCCGTCCTACACCGTCAACCGCGCGGCCAACACCACGTCCGACACCTTCATCCGCGCGCCCAGCCTGCGCGGCCTGCCCGCCGACAAGACACTGCTGCTGGTCAATGGCC
This sequence comes from Novosphingobium sp. MBES04, assembly GCF_000813185.1. NCBI lineage: Bacteria > Pseudomonadati > Pseudomonadota > Alphaproteobacteria > Sphingomonadales > Sphingomonadaceae > Novosphingobium > Novosphingobium sp. MBES04. The sequence continues at coordinate 1,079,777 of NZ_DF850488.1, forward strand.
GCCGTCGCCACAAGTCGGCCAGCGTCGGCGTAAGCGGCTATGGCAGCCACGCGGCGGACTCGGCCGTGATCCCGGCCATCGCGCTCAAATCCATCGAGGTCCTGCGCGACGGCGCCGCCGCGCAGTACGGCTCGGACGCCATCGCGGGCGTCATCAACTACGAACTCAAGGACGACAACCACGGCGGTTCGCTCGTGGCCCAGGTCGGCCAGTACTACGAAGGTGACGGCGAAAGCGTCCAGATCGCGGGCAACATCGGCCTGCCGCTGACCGACAACGGCTTCATCAACATCTCGGGCCAGTACACCGACAACGACTACACCAACCGCGCACGCACCTTCGATTCCACCTCGTGGAATCCCTTCGACGCCTACGAGAACGATCCCGCCTACCGCGACGCGGTGGACGCGGCCGGCATCGACCTCTCCGAGCCGATGGAAGTGCGCGGCCAGCCCAAGGAACGCGCAGGCCGCATCGTCGTCAACTCCGGGATCGACCTCAGCGACGACACCGAGCTCTATGCCTTCGGCAACTTCTCGCGCTCGAAGGGCACCGCCATGGCGACATTCCGCGTGCCCGGCGGCGGCCACGTGGTCATGGACAACCCCGTGCGCCTCGAGGACGGCTCGACCTGGCGCTTCGCCGACCGCTTCCCGCTTGGCTACCAGCCCAACTTCTCGGGCAAGGTGACCGACTGGAGCATCGCGGGCGGTTGGCGCACCGAGCGGGACCTGGGCGGTGACCAGACCTTCTCCGCCGACATCGCCGCACGGTACGGCTGGGACAAGATCGAATACTCGATTGCGGACACCGTGAACCCCTCGATGGGCCCGGATTCGCCGACCGACTTCGACGCCAGCACCTACACTTCGGACGAGTTCGCGCTCAACGCCGACTTCGTCTACACCGTGGGCGTGGGCCTCGCCGGTCCCCTCGTCTTCAACTTCGGCGGTGAGTTCCGCCGCGAAGGCTTCAAGATCGGCGCGGGCAGCCCCGGCTCCTACACCAGTGGCCCCTGGGGCATGGCCGACCCGTTCAACTTCTGCTCGAACGAAGCCAACTTCGCCGACCGCTCGCTCAACGCGGGCGCACCGATGGGCATGGGCATTTCCTGCACCGATCCCTCGGACCCGGTCTACACCATCATGCAGCCCGGCTCGAACGGCATCACCGGCCTTTCGCCCGATGTCGCCAGCGACTTCACGACCGAGAGCAAATCGGCCTACGCCGAACTCAGCGCGGACGTGACCGACGAATGGTTCATCGACTTCGCGGGCCGCTACGAGGACTACCAGAGCTTCGGCGACAAGTTCGTCTGGAAGGTCGCCACCCGCTACAACGTCACCGATTGGGCCGCCGTGCGCGGGTCGCTCGGCACGGGCTTTCGCGCGCCGACGGCGGGGCAGCTCAACATGACCCAGTCCGCGATCAACACCGTGGGCGGCGTGCCGATGAACATCGGCCTCTACCCCGCCTCGCACCCTGTCGCGCAGTACCTGGGCGGTGAGGAACTGGGCCCTGAAACCTCGAAGAACTACTCGCTGGGCCTGACCCTCAATCCCTTCGACGGCTTCACGCTGACGATCGATGCCTACCGCATCAAGATCGAGGACCAGCTCTACGCCACCTCGCGCATTACCGTGACGGACGACATCCGCGCGGCCATGATCGACGCAGGTATCGAGGGTGCGGGCGCCATCGACCAGATCCAGTTCTTCCAGAACGCGATCGACACCACCGTCGAGGGTCTCGACGTCGTGGCCTCCTACCGCGGCTACTTCCTGGGCGACCAGCCGACCACGATCACCGCGGCGTTCAACACGAACTCGTACAAGATCGACAGCGTCAACATCGCGCAGGTCTCGTTCAACGACGTGACCGTCTACAACTTCGAGAACAACAACCCCGACTGGCGCGCCAACGCCACGGTGTTCCATGACTTCGGCCCCGTCCAGGCCATGGTGCGCGCCAATGTCTTCGGGCCCTGGTCGCGCCAGACGACCCGCGCGGGCAACGCCATCCAGGACTACGGCACCGAGGTTCTCTTCGATGCCGAGCTGACCGCTCCCCTGGGCGATGGCTACAGCCTGACGCTTGGCGCCCGCAACCTCTTCGACGGCTACCCGCCGGTGAACCGCATCGACGACACCAACGGGCGCACCTACGTCGACGGGCCCATGAGCTGGCAGGGCGGCTTCTATTACGCACGTCTGAACTTCAACTTCTGAGGTGCGTATCGGGGCCGCAAGGCCCCACCCCATCGGCTCCGAGGCCGCCTCCTGCCCTTCGCCAGGGCGGCCTCGGAAACGATCTTCATTTCGAAAACACCCTACCTTGACCGGGCCCGAAGCCACGCGCTCCGGGCCCGCTTTTTTGGGGCGTAACACCCCTCTTTCCCATGCCCCCCTGAACAAGGAGCGATCCGCATGAGCGATACCCCTTCCCCCGCACTGACCCGCCGCGGCCTTCTCGCCACGGGTGCCGGTCTGGGTGCAGCCGCGGCCCTTTCCGCCACCTCGTCCGCCAGGCACAGGTGTCCGCCCGGCCCGGCGCCCCGGCGATCAACCGCAACCTGCCCGACGTCGCCGTTGTCGGCGCGGGGGCCTTTGGCGGCTGGGCCGCGCTGTCGCTGCGCGAGGCCGGAGCCAAGGTCACACTGGTCGACGCCTATGGCCCGGGCAATCCGCGCGCCTCTTCGGGCGATGAAAGCCGCCTCCTGCGCCTCTCCTATGGCCCGCGCGAGATCTACACCCGCTGGGCCCGCCGCGCGCAGGCCCTCTGGGAGCAGCGCCAGGAGGAATTCGGCACGCGCCTGTTCTATCCCAACGGCAGCCTGCGCACGATGTCCGCCGATGCTCTGGCCGAGCAGCGCGCGCTCTTCGACCGGCTCTCGGTGCCTTACGAGGTGCTCTCCCCGGACGAAGTCCACGCGCGCTGGCCGCAGGTCGACTTCTCCGAATACGAGACCGTGTTCTACGAACCCACCGGCGGCGTCGTGAAAGCGCGCGAGGCGATGGTCGCCGCGTCCGAAGCGTTCATGCACAAAGGCGGTACGATGAAGATCGGCCACGCCAAGCCCGCCGCGGCAGGAGGCTCCGCACCGCTGACCGTCGATGGCAAGCCGCTGGCCTGCGGCGCTGCCCTCTTCGCGTGCGGCCCCTGGCTGCCGCGCGTGTTCCCCGAGCTGCTGGGCGACCGCATCGTCACCCCGCGCCGCGAGATCTTCTACGTCGGCTCGCCCATCGACGACCACCGCTACCGCTGGGAGCACCTTCCCAATATCGCCGACAGCCACACCTACACCGCTGCCGATGTCGACTACGGCACCAAGATCGCGGCGAACCTGCGCGACGTGCCGATGGACCCGGACGAGGGCGACCGCATGGCCTCGGGCTTCCTGCGCGCGCAGGTGGAGGACTACGTCGCCCGGCGCTTCCCCGGCCTCGTCGGCCAGCCCATCGTGGCCACCCGCGTGTGCCAGGTGGAACTGAGCGACAACGGCCACTTCATCATCGACCGCCACCCCGACCTGCCGGGCGTGTGGGTCGCGGGCGGAGGCTCGGGCCATGCCTTCAAGATGGGGCCGACCATCGGGGAATACCTCGCGGCACGTGTGCTCGACGAGCCGGGCGACAGCGCCACCGATGCGCTGTTCGCGCTCGCCAGCCATAAGGCGCGGACGCACGAGTAGGGTTCAAGAAAAGAATAGGTCCGAGGGCCATCGCCCTCGGGCTCCCCAAACCGTTTGCGGCAGTTCGCGCGGCTACCTTGCGCATCGATGGTAAGGTCAGGGACCATTGGATGGGGGCAAAGCCCCCTTTTATTCCGAGTTGCCTCACCCCACAGCGCGGAACGCGAAGCAAGGCGCGACGCTCCCCGATTCCGGGAGCCCGAGGGCGATGGCCCTCGGAAACACCTTCCTTTCTTCCCCCTCAGAACAATGCCGAACCGTCCTCCACGCGCGAGCGGGGCGAAACCACGATGACGCCGGTATGCCCGCTCTCCATTGCCTCGCCCGGTGCGCCCAGGATCAGGACCTCGGAGGTGAACCCGGCGATGTTGCGCGCGCCGAAGTTGACGATGCAGCAGACCTGGCTGCCGAGCAGTTCCTCGGGAGAATAATTCGTGACCTGTGCGCTCGACCAGCGAAGCCCGAGGGGGCCCAGGTCGACCTCGATCTTGTACGAGGGATTGCGCGCGCGGGGGAAGGGAAGGACCTGCGTGATGGTCCCCACCCGGATGTCGAGCGCATCGAAATGGGCGTATTCGGCGGCAGGTTTTGCTTCGGGCGTCATAATGGCTCCAGATGGCTGTTTCCTGCGCAGTCTAGCGCCCAGGCAGCGGTGGCGGCGCCCCTTGTTAGCGGGGCCCGTGCGAAATTCTGCCGCGCCTTTTGCGCAATTCGGTGGCATGTGCCGCCCGGCATTCGCATCCAGGTACCACCCGCTCGCGTGCCCCGACTAGAACGAGGGGACGACGCCAACTCCAATTGCAGGGCCACAGATGACCGACACCCTCGATACGCGCACCGCCCCTCTGGGCGAAAGCCTCGCCAACCCCGCGCTCTTTCGCCAGCAGGCCTTTGTTGCGGGCGCGTGGGTCGATGCCGATGGCCGCGCCACGCTCGACGTGACCGACCCGGCGAGCGGCGCGCGCGTGGGCACCGTTCCGGCCTGTGGCACGGCGGAGACCCGCCGCGCGATTGCGGCGGCCGAAGAGGCGCAGGCGCAGTGGCGCCGCAAGACGCCCCAGCAGCGCAGCGCCGTCATCGAGGAATGGCATCGCCTCATCATGGCCAACCAGGCCGACCTTGCCCGCATCATGACCGCCGAGCAGGGTAAGCCCCTTCCCGAAGCGGCGGGCGAGATCGCCTATGCCGCGAGCTTCGTGAAGTGGTTTGCCGCCGAGGGCCTGCGCATCCACGGCCACGAGGTCGGCTCGCCCTTTGCCGACCGCCGCATCCTCGTGCGCAAGGAGCCCATCGGAGTCACCGCCGCGATCACGCCCTGGAACTTTCCGGCCGCAATGATCACCCGCAAGGCCGCCCCTGCGCTGGTTGCGGGCTGCGCGATGATCGTGAAGCCGTCTGAACTCACTCCCTTTACCGCGCTGGCCCTCGCCGCGCTCGCCGAAGAGGCTGGGCTGCCCAAGGGCGTCCTCAGCGTCGTCACCGGCCTCCCCGCCGAGATCGGCGCGGAACTGACCTCCAGCCCCGTCGTGCGGATGTTGACCTTTACAGGCTCGACCCGCGTAGGCGCGCTGCTGATGGAGCAGTGCGGGGGCACGGTGAAGAAGATGGGCCTGGAACTGGGTGGCAACGCCCCCTTCCTAGTTTTCGACGATGCCGATGTGAACCTTGCCGTTGAAGGCGCGATGGCCAGCAAGTTCCGCAACGCCGGACAAACCTGCGTGTGCACCAACCGCTTCTACGTGCAGGCGGGCATCCACAACCGCTTCGTCGAAAAGCTGGGCGCGGCCGTACGCGCACTTAAGGTGGGCGCGGGCACCGAGGAAGGCGTCAACATCGGCCCCCTCATCAACAAGGCCGCCTGCGACAAGGTGGAGGCCCACGTCAATGACGCGCTGGCCAAGGGGGCGCAGATCGCCGCACAGTGCGCCGCGCCGGACGGCTACGCCGCACCCATCGTGCTCGCGGGCGTGACCGAAGACATGCGCGTGTGCCACGAAGAGACCTTCGGGCCGCTCGCCCCTGTCATCCGCTTTACCGACGAGGCCGAGGCGATCCGCGCGGCGAACGACACGCCCTATGGCCTTGCGGCCTATTTCTACACCCGCGACATGGACCGCGCCTGGCGTGTCAGCGAGGCGCTCGAATTCGGCATGGTCGGTCTCAACACCGGGGCCATGGCGATGGAAGTCGCGCCCTTCGGGGGCATGAAGCAATCAGGTCTTGGCCGCGAAGGCGCGAGCGAGGGCCTGGAGGAATTCCTGGAAGCCAAGACCTTCCATTGGGCCGGGATCAAGGGAGCCTGAGACGAATGAGTGAACGTACCTATCGCATTGCCGTGATCCCCGGGGACGGGATCGGCAAGGAAGTCATGCCCGAGGGCGTGCGCGCGCTGGAAGCCGCGGCCAGGACCTTCGGCTTCACGCTGGAGCTGGAATGGCACGACTTCGCCTGCTGCGAATACTACGCCCAGCACGGGAAGATGATGCCCGATGACTGGAAGGCGCAGATTGGCGATGTCGATGCGATCTACTTCGGCGCGGTCGGCTGGCCCGACACCGTGCCCGACCACATCTCCTTATGGGGCTCGCTCATCCAGTTCCGCCGCGAATACGACCAGTTCGTGAACCTGCGCCCAGTGCGCCTGATGCCCGGCGTCCCCTGCCCGCTCGCCGGCCGCGAGCCCGGTGACATCGACATGATGATCGTGCGCGAGAACACCGAGGGCGAATACTCGGCCATCGGCGGAATCTCCTTCCCCGACACCGAGCGCGAGATCGTGGTGCAGGACACGATCATGACCCGCTTTGGCACCGAGCGGATCCTGAAATACGCCTTCGACCTTGCCATGACGCGCCCTGAAAAGCACATCACTTCGGCCACCAAGTCGAACGGCATCGCGATCACCATGCCCTGGTGGGACGCACGCGTCGAAGAAATGGCGGAGAAGTACCCCGAGATCCGCACCGACAAGTACCACATCGACATCCTCGCCGCGCAGTTCGTGATGAACCCGGACCGCTTCGACGTGGTCGTCGCCTCCAACCTCTTCGGCGACATCCTCTCCGATCTGGGGCCCGCCTGCACCGGCACCATCGGCATCGCGCCGTGCGGCAACATCAACCCGGACCGCTCCAAGCCCTCGCTGTTCGAGCCGGTGCACGGTTCGGCCCCCGACATCGCGGGCCAGGGCATCGCCAACCCGGTCGGCCAGGTGTGGTGCGGCGCGATGATGCTGGAGCATCTGGGCGAGACCGAGGCCGCCGCCGCCATCGTCGCGGCCATCGAGAGCGCGCTGTCGAAGCCCGAAACGCGCACGAAGGACCTGGGCGGCGCAGCCGACACCGTAGGCTGCGGCACCGCCATCGCCGAGGCCATCGCCTGATACCGCGAGGTCCCTCCCGTCACAGGTGGGAGGGGCCTCACACACGAAAAAGCCCGGCCAGGAAGCTATCCTGGCCGGGCTTTTTCGTGCCGGGCGGTGTGGCTGTACTCAGCGCGCGAGGGCCGGAGCGTGGAGCTTGACCGGGGCCTGCCCGCGCGCCACCGCGGTCTTGATCACGATATAAGAGAAGTACTTGGAAACGCCGATGCCGCTTTCCAGCAGCTCCTCCATCATCTCCTGGTACTCGGCAATGCCGCGCACCACGAATTTCAGGAGATAGTCGAAGCCGCCACTGACGAGGTGGCATTCGACCAGTTCCTCGTACTGCGCGATGCGCGTCTCGAACTTCTGGAAGTCCGCGCGGCGATGGTCGCCCAGCGTCACCGAGGTGAAGACGATCTGGCTCGTACCGATCTTGGCGAGGTTGATGATCGCGCTGTAGCCCGAAATCAGTCCCGCCGATTCCAGCCGCTTGACGCGGGTAAGACAGGGACTGGCGGACAGGCCCACCTTGTCCGCCAGTTCCGCATTGGTGATGCGGCCGCTTCGTTGCAGTTCGGCCAGGATATTGATGTCGATCCGGTCGAGTTTCGGTGCATTGATCATGGTGCGGCCCCTGTCTTTTTCGGTACTTAATCCCCGTTGCGTAGCTCTTCCTGGTGCGCCTTCACAAGGTCGGCCATCGAATTGAACCGGAAGTCGTAAGTCGGCTCGTGCGAGGGGGTCATGGTCGCCCCGAAACCTTCCTGCGCGTGGCGACGGTAGATCCAGCAATTGGCCATACCGAACTTGCGCGCGGGAACGTGGTCATGGAACAGGCTTTCGGCGGTGTGCAGGATATCGCCCGGCTCCAGGCCCAGGTCGCCGATGTGGCCATTCATATACTCGAAATTGCGGTCCGAGGGCTTGTAGGCGCCCACGTCCTCGGCCGAATAGATCGCGTCGAATTCGACCTGCAGCTTCTCGTTCGAGTACTGGAAGGTCTTGTTGTCGACGTTCGAGAGGATGATCAGCTTGTAGTACTTCTTGAGGTACTGGAGCGCTCCCGGACTGTCGACGAAGGCCGGCCAGTTGCGCACCGAGCGCCCGTATTCCTCGCACTCGGCCTGCGAGAAGGGAACGCCCCACTGCTCGGCCAGGCGCTTGTAGACGATGGGCAGGAGATCCCGATAGGGCTTGCCCGGCGTCTGGGCCTGCTGGCGCGATTCGTGGCGCGCGTGGGCCTGCAGGATCTCGTCGCGGCTCATGTCGGTGCCCACCCGCGCGGTCAGTTCGCGCAGGCCCTCGATCATGCCCGATTCCCAGTCGATGAGCGTGCCGTAGCAGTCAAACGACAAGGCCTTGTAATCACCCAACCGCATCGCGGATCTCCTTGATAGTAAGCAGTTCGTCGAGGCTCTTGCGGAAGCGCTCCAGCATGAGGTCGACTTCATCGGTGGTGATGCACAGCGGCGGCGCGAAGCCGACGATGCCATCTCCGAAGGCCCGGAACACCACGCCGTTGCGATAGCCGATATCGGCAAGGTGCTGGGGCAGTTTCATCTGTGCAGTGGGCCGCGTCTTGGCCACCTTGTCAGTGACCAGTTCGACACCGGCCAGCAGCCCCTGCGAGCGCACGTCCCCGACCAGCGGATGATCGCGCAGCGCCTCCAGGCCCTTGGCGAGGTGCGCGCCCGAGGCGACGCCGTTGGCGAGCAGGCCGCCCTCTTCGTAAAGGCGCAGGACCTCCAGACCGATCGCCGCGCTCACCGGATGGCCCGAATAAGTCATGCCGTGGCCGATCGAGACGCCCGGCGGGGTCGCATCGGCAATGGCGCGGTAGATCCGGTCCGACATGAACAGCGCGCCCATCGGCGCATAGCCCGAGGTCAGCCCCTTGGCGGTGGTCATGAAGTCGGGCGTTAGCCCCTCGTGCTCGCAGGCGAAGAGCGGTCCGGTCCGTCCGAAGCCGGTAATGACCTCATCGATGCAGAACAGGATGTCGAGCTCGCGGCAGGCCGCCTGCATCGCGGAGAGCCAGCCCTTGGGCGGGACGATCACGCCGCCCGAACCCACGACGGGCTCGCAGAAGAAAGCCGCGACGTTCTCCGCGCCCAGTTCCTCCACCTTCGCCTTCAATTCGGCGACAGAGGACGCGATCAGCGCGGCATCGTCGCCCTCGAAGCGGTAGGGATAGGGGCACGAGATATGGTGCTGGACGGGCGTGGGCACATCGAACCCGGCGTGGAAGGCGGGCAGGCCGGTCAGGCCCGAGCCGGTGCTGCTCGAGCCATGATAGCCGCGCTCCAGCGCGATCATGTGCTTCTTCTGCGGGCGGCCCGTGATGTTGTAATAGTAGCGGATGAAGCGCACGACGCTGTCGACCGCGTCCGACCCGCCGAGCGAGAAGAACACGTGGTCGAGGTCCCCCGGCGCGCGCTGGGCAAGCTTGGTCGCGAGCTCGATCGCGGGTTCGGAACCGAAGTGGAAGTAGCCCGTGGCATAGGGCAGGCGCGACATCTGCTCGGTCGCCGCTGCAACGATGCTGTCCTGGCCATAGCCCACGTTGACGCACCACAGCCCGGCGAACCCGTCGAGCAGTTCATGCCCGTCGATGTCGGTGAGGTAGGTGCCCTTGCCCGAACGCAGGATCGTGGCCCCGCGCGCCTCGTGGTCGCGCCACGAGGCCACCGGGTGGATCCAGTGCGCCTTGTCGTTTTCCAGCAGTGAATTGGCGATCATGTTGTGTCCCTTGCGGCTCGGCCTTCCGTTGTAGTGGGACGGGGGTGTCTTTGCTCCCGATTGCGGCGGGGGCTGCCGCGTCTTCTGTCGTTTTTGGCCGGGCAGGCAGGCGAATCTGCTTCACACGCGCGCACGTACGACGATGCCGAGAATCCCCCAGAAACCCTTGCCTTTTTGCCCCTTATCATGCGCAATTCACGCAAGGACGTGGAGGGCACGAGGTGATCCCAAGCCCGCAGCCCCGCCCAAATCGGTACTATCTGCTGCGCCGCGAAGTCCCGCTCAGACGAGATCCTCTTCGCGTAAGGGGAGCTTTCGGATGCGCTTGCCCGTCGCCGCGTGCACCGCATTGACGAGCGCGCCCACCACCGGCGGCAGTGCCGGTTCGCCAAGCCCGGTCGGGCCGTTGTCGCTGGGCACGAAGGCCACCTCGATCGCGGGCACCGCGTCGATGCGCATGAAGGGGTGGGTGTCGAAATTCGCCTGCTCGACCGCGCCGTCGACCTGCGTGATTTCCTGGCCCGCCATTGCCTGTCCCAGCCCTTCGATCACGGCGCCGCGCACCTGCTGCTCGGCGTTCAGGGGATTGACGATCTGGCTTCCGACATCGCCGGCCGCCCAGACGCGCGGCACACGCACCATCCCATCACGCACCTGCGCCTCGACCACCACCGCGAAATACCCTGCATGGCTGAAGTAGAAGCCGAAGCCCTTGCCGCGACCGCTTTCGAGCCCGTCGGACCGGCCCAGTCGGCCATCTCCAGCACCTTCTCGATCACGCTACGCGCGCGACCAGTCTGGAAATCGGCCTCGCGCGGACCACTCCCCGGGATCGTACGGGCCTCCTCGCCGAGCAATTCCAGAAGAAGCGCCGGGAGATCGCGTCCCCCCGCCTGCGCCACCTCGTCGAGGAAGGACAGCAGCACGAAGCCCAGGCTGTTCGAGCGCGGCGCGCGCAGCCAGCCGGTGGGCAGGTTGGTCGCGATCAGGCTCTGCTCGATCCGCGCATCGGCAAGGAGGTTTGCAGGGACAATGCCCGCGGCAACCTCCGCCCCGCGCGAGGGCTCTCCGTCCGCTCCGAAGGTCACGTAGTGGTCGCGAAAGGCAGTCAAGCGCCCTGCCGCGTCGATCCCGGCTTCCAGTTCATGCCATGCGCCCGCCCGGAAGAAGTCGCGGCGAAACTCGTCCTGGCGGCTGTAGAGGAGCTTGACCGGAACGCCCGGTACCTTGGCCGCGATAGCCGCGGCCTGGACCATGTAATCGCCCATGAGGCGCCGCCCGAAGCCTCCGCCGATGCGGGTGAAGTGGATGCGGATCGCCTCTTTCTCCAGCCCGAGCGCAGCAGCGACAAGCGCACGTCCGCTTTCCGGGTTCTGCGTGGGCGACCAGATCTCGATGGCATCGCCGGTGAAGAGCGCGGTCGTGTTCTGCGGCTCCAGCGTGCCATGCGCCAGGATCGGCACCGCATAACGCGCCGTGATCCGCTGGCTGGCACCGTCCAGCGCGGAGGCCACATCACCCTTGTCCAGAACGGTCTTCTCGGGCGCGCGGTCCAGGGCTTCCCCCGCGCACTTCGCATACCCTTGCGTGGAGTAGCCCTCCACCGCGCGGGTATCCCATTCAACCTGGAGTGCAAGGCGCGCCTGGTCGGCGCTCCACCAGCTTTTCGAGAGGATCGCGACGCCGTCGAGCTGCGATTCCGCCTGCCCGTCCCCCTCGATCACGAAGACGTGTTCAATGCCGGGCAGCGCACGGATCTCGTCGAGGTTGGCCGAAACGAAACGTCCGCCCACCGCCGGGCAGGTTTCCAGCACGGCGTGGAGCATGCCCGGCCGGTCCACGTCGATCCCGAACAGCGGCTTGCCCTGCGTGATCGCGGGCGTATCGACGCCCATGACCCGTGTGCCCACGATCCGGAACGCGGACGGGTCCTTCAAGGTCACTGTCGCGGGATCAGGCGCTGTCTGACGCGCGGCCCTGCGGCGAAGGTCGCATAGGGCGCCGAGCGTCCGCTCGCTTCGTGGAGCACCCGGCCCTCAGAACTCGACAGTGACGCGACCGGCACACCCCATTCCTGCGCGGCGGCGGCCAGCACCATCGCGCGCGCGGCCCCGCCTGCCTGGCGCATGGGCAGCCACTCGCGCCCCGTGGTGCGGCTGCCGCCCGCCGATTGCGCGCCATAGATCCCGGCATCGGCGTCGGTCTGCTCCACCGTCACGCTGTCCCAGGCGACGTCAAGCTCCTCGGCGATGAGCATGGGCAGCATGGTCTTGGCGCCCTGCCCGATCTCGGCGTTCTTGCCCCCGATCACGACGCGGTTGTCGGGCAGGATGCGCACGAACGCGGTGATCGGCGCGGCATCCAGCCCTTGCGCAGAGGCGCGCCCCAGCGGCAGCGCGAACTCGAACGCGACGCCGCCTCCGGCAAGCAGGCTGGCGGCAATGAAACCCCGGCGGCTGAGAGAGGTCCGTGCCATGGTCATGCCTCCTTCGCCTTGTGCGCCGCATCCTTGATGGCGGCACGAATGCGGGTGTAGCTCGCACAGCGGCACAGGTTGCCCGCCATGGCCGCGTCGATGTCCGCATCGGTGGGTTCGGGCACTTCGTGGAGGAAGGCCGTCGCGTTCATGATCTGCCCGGCCTGGCAATAGCCACACTGGGGCACGTCGAGCGCGCACCAGGCCGCAACCACATGGCGCCCCACAGGGTCGGCCCCGGCCGCCTCGATGGTGGTCACGTTCTGGCCTTCGATGAGCCCAATTGGCGTGATGCACGAACGGGTCGCCACCCCGTCGACGTGGACCGTGCAGGCCCCGCACAGGCCCGCCCCGCAGCCGAACTTGGTGCCGGGCAGGCCGATATCCTCACGCAGCGTCCACAGGAGCGGCTTGGCCGGATCAACGTCGAGCGTCGTCTCAGCTCCATTGAGGGTAAAGCGGATTGCCATCGTGTCCTCCGTGGGGCCTCAAGGCCCATGCGTCCCGTACTGCCCGTTTACAGCACAGGCCCTAGCGCGAACCAACCGGGATTTTGTGCCGGATTGCCCGGATCGACCCGCCACTCCTGCCATCTGCGCGCACCTGCGCGGGAGAGCCCACCTTCGCGCCTGATTTTCCCGGTCTTTCTTTCCAGGGCTGCCTTTGCGCCCGCCCCGAAAACGCTAGGATGGGACAGAACCACAGGACCACACACGCCATGACCGATCTCGTCCTCCTGACCGGCGCAGGGATCTCTGCCGAAAGCGGCCTTGCCACCTTCCGCGGCGAAGGGGGCCTGTGGGAGGATGTGGACCTCCGCGCGCTGTGCTCGGCCGAGGGGCTCGCCGCCCAGCCCCGCAAGGTCCACGCCTTCTACGACGCGCGCCGGGCGCAGCTGCGCGAAGTGGCTCCCAATCCGGCCCATGCCGCTCTGGCACACCTGCAGGAGCGCTGGACCAGCGAAGCACGCGGAGCCTTCACGCTCGCCACCATGAACGGCGATGACCTGCATGAGCGCGCAGGCAGCCGCGAGGTGCTCCACCTGCACGGCACGCTCTTTGCCGCGCTGTGCGCCGAATGCGGCAACCGCGTGGGCTGGGAGGGCGAGCTCCCCGTGCGCGAGGACTGCCCGGCCTGCGACGCGCCCGCGCTGCGCCCCGATGTCGTCCTCTTCGGCGAGCCCCCGCGCCACCGCCACGCGCTCGAGGCTCTGGCTACAAAGGCCGACATCTTCATCGCCATCGGTACCTCCGCCAGCGTCCATCCCGCCGCCCGACTGCTCGGCCTTGCCCGCGCGAACGGCGCCGTCACCATCGAGGTCAACCCGGCTCCGACCGGCGCTGCAGACATCCTCCATGTCCTGGAGGGCCCCGCAAGCGAAGAGGTGCCAAGGCTCGTACGCGACCTCCTTGCCGGAGCCCACGCCGTGCCGTTCTGAGCCGCGCAAAGGCAAGACGGTTCCATCGTCTTCAAGCTGTCACGCGAAGGCCATAGGCGGCGTCCCCAAGGGGATACGGGGCTGTCACGATGCACTTCGACGAAACGGCGTACCGCAAACTGCGCACCGACATCTACGGCTTTGCCTATAGGCGGCTGGGCGATCACACCGCGAGCGAGGACGTGGTGCAGGACAGCTTCGTGCGCCTGGCCCACTACGCCCCTGATACTGTGCGCAACGTGGGTGCCATGCTGCGCCGGATCGCGCGCAACCTCATCGTCGACCACGCGCGCCTGGGCCTGCGCCGCGCCGAGGACGTGCCCGCCAGCGAAATCGAGATTCCCAGCGAGCAACCCTCCCAGGAGCACGCCATGCTGCAACGCGAACGGATGAACACGGTGTCGGGCATCATTGCCGCCATGCCCCGCCAGCGCCGCGAGGTCTTTATCCTGCGCCGCCTTCACGGGCTTTCCGCCAAGGACGTCGCCGCCCAGCTCGACATCAGCCCGAGCGCGGTCGACGCCCACGTCGCGCGCGCAGTGCTTTCGCTCCACCGCGCCATGGCCAGCCAGGACGAGTCGGCATGACGCCGCCCGACGACACCCTGCCGGACGACGAGGACGAGGCCGCCGCGCTCTGGGTGGCCCGCCATCTCAGCCATGCAGTCGATACCACCGCCTTCGAGGCGTGGCTTTCCGGCGCGCCAGACCGGCGTGCGCGCTTCGAAGCGCTCTGGGCGACCTGCATGGACGAGGCCGTCACCGACGGCCTGCGCCTTCATGCCGAAACCGCGCCCCGGCCCGCCGGCAACGACAACGCGGGAACGGCTCCGCGTGCCTCGCGTCGCCGTGCGCTTGGCCTTGTCGCGGGCGGAGCCCTGCTCGTGGGCGCACTCGCCCTTGGCCTCCCGCAACTGCGCTTTCAGCTCACGCCCGAGGAGAGCTGGAGCACGGGCCCTGGGCAAGTCCGCGCGATCACGCTGGCCGACGGCTCGCAGGTCCACCTCAATGGCAACAGCCGCCTTTTCGCCCGCATCGGGGCGACCCGGCGCGAGGTCCGGCTGGAGACGGGCGAGGCGCTGTTCGACGTGACGCACGACCCGGCCCGCCCCTTTACCGTGAGCGCACAGGACAGCACCGTGACCGTGCTGGGCACGCGCTTCGACGTTGCCCTCAACGGCGAGGTCGTGGACCTGCAGGTCGAGCGCGGTCTGGTGCGCTTTGCCGCCAATACACCGGGCATCGCCCCTGTCAGGGTTCCTGCCGGTCACACAACGCGCCTCGCCGATGGTGTGATAGCCCCGCTTGCGCGCATCCGGGGCGAGGACGCCGAAAGCTGGCGCAGCGGCTGGCTGCAGGTGCGCGACATGCCGCTGGACGAACTCGTCCCCCAGCTGGAGCGCTGGACCGACCGGCAGATCCTGGTCGAGGATCCGGCCCTCCTGCGCACGCGCGTCGCGGGCCGCCTGCACCTTGCCGAGCCGGTCACGGTGCTGGAGAACCTGGGCCTGCTCCACGGTTTCTCGGTGAAGGACACCGGTCATGCTCTGGTGCTCGACCGCATCTAGTACGACCCCATTCGACCGCGGGGAAACCGCCCGGTGATGCGCCTTGCGGTTGCGGCCAGCCTTGCCGCGATGGCGGCGCTTGTGGCCTCCCCGGCGGATGCCCGCACGCGCGACTTCGCCATTCCGGCAGGCGCGCTGGGCGACGCGCTCAATGCCTGGTCCGCGCAGAGCGGCGTCCAGGTCCTGAGCGCACCCGAAACGCTGGAAGGTCGCCGCAGCCAAGGTGCGCACGGACGGATGCCCCAGACAGACGCGCTCGAACGCATCCTTGTGGGCACCGGCCTCATCGCCCAGCGCCGGGCCGGAGCCGTCCTCATCCGCCCCCGCGCGACGGCCTCCGCCCGCACTGGCGCTGCAGCGCGTACCCCGTCCAGCGCAGCACCCGCCTACGCACCGCCCCCGCTGACCGGAGATCCCATCCACGTCATCGGCCTGCGCATGTCCGAGCGCCGCGCGCGGGCGGCCAAGCGCGAGGCCCGCGTTATTGCCGATGCCATCTCCAGCGACGAGGTACGCCGCCTTCCCGACACCAGCGTGGTCGATGCCATGCGCCGTATCCCCGGGATCTCGGTGATCCCCATTGCCGACAACGAACACCCGCGCGACGTGCCCGTCGCCCCGGTCGTGCGCGGGCTCACCCAGACCTACAACAACGTCACCGTGAACGGCCTTGCCATCGCCTCGACGGGCATTCCCGAGGCGGGCGTGAACAGCGCCAGCCGGGGCGTACGGCTCGACATCCTGCCCACCGCTCTGGTCAGCGAGCTCGTCGTTCTCAAGACCTTCACGCCCGAGCGCGATCCCAACGCCATCGGCGGCGCCATCGACATCCGCACGCGCAGCGCCTTTGCACGCGGCGGCACCCCCTTCGCCTCGCTCGAAGCCGGACTGACCCGGCCCAGCCGCCATGGCGAAGTCCAGCCCCAGTCGACCCCCGGCCTCCACGCCAGCGGCACCTTTGCCACGACCTTCGGGCCAGAGCGCCGCTTCGGTCTCGTGCTCTCGGCCGACACCCGCCGCCTCCAGAACAACAGCGACATGCACGGCACCAGCGACAGCGGGTTCCTTGCATTCTACGCCGCAGACGGCACGCGCGTGGACGAAGATGACCCGCGCGCGCAGGGGCGTCCGGTGCCGGTTCAGGACAAGTACTGGATCAACAGCTCGGACCGCCGCCGACATGGACTCTCGGCCCGTTTCGAAGCCGATCTGCCCGATCTGGCGATCTCCACGTTCCTGGGCAGCTTCACCTTCCGCGATGGCTTCATCCGCAACGAGGTCGTGATCGAACCACGCGGCGCGATCACCCGGACAAGCGACACCTCGGGCTACTTCGCGCGCGGCGCGGTGCAGGTGGGCTACCGCGACGGCGTGACCCGCACCACCACCCGGCTTGCGCTGTTCGACGCCACCTGGTCGCCTACGGACAAGGACCGCATCTCGGTTCGCGGTGCGCGCACGCGGGCGACCATGAACGAAGACTACACCATGGTGAAATTCACCTCGGGCCGGGACGCCGAGGGTGAAGTCACCGGATCGGCGGCCTTCCCGGTCACCTACGACACGAGCGCGCTCCACCACAGTTTCACCGTGCCGCGCGCAAGCTACACGAACCTGGCGCTCTACCCTGCCGCCTATTGGCGCGAGCGGGCGCGCCGCGCGGTCTCCGATCTTGATACCGCGCGGCTCGACTGGCGACGCAACATGGCGCCCGGCGACAGCGGGCTCGGCCTTGCCGCAGGGGCGGGCGTGCAACGCGCGCGCTATCGCTACCGCTATGCCAACGCCGCGTGGAACACCGACAACCGCGATCTGACCCTGGCGCAGGCGGGAGAGGTGCGCACCAATTCCCTCCCCTACAACCGCGCGGGGCTCGAACTGATCGTGATCGATCCCGACAGGGCCTGGGCGCAGTTCGCGGCCAACCAGGAGGACATCGCGCTGACCTCGGACATCGGCGATGCCCTGCGCGACCGTTTCGACCATGCCGAGACGAGCCTTTCGGCCTACGCCATGATGCGCCTGGCGCGCGGCCCCTGGGAACTGGTGGGAGGGCTCCACCTCGACCGGACCTCGCTCTTGACGCAAGGCTACATCGAGGCCGGAGATACCTGGACCGCGACAACGGCCTCTTCGCGCTACACCCGGCTGCTCCCCGCCTTTCTGGCCAATTTCGATCCCACGCCGTCCTTGCGCCTGCGCGCCGGGTACAGCCGCACGCTCGGACGTCCCAGCTACGAAAGCTACGCCCCGCGCGCCGCCATCGACTTCGGCAGCTCCAGTCTGGCCGGGAACCCGCAAAGCCCGGACGTCACTGTACGGCTCGGAAACCCGGGGCTTGCGCCGCGTACCTCGGACAATTTCGATGTGAGTGCGGAGTGGACACTGCCCGCCCGGCTCGACGGTCTCGTCTCGGCCGCGCTCTTCCACAAGCGCATTCGCGACGAGATCTTCGATGCCCTGACTCAAGGCTACACCTGGGAGGGCGTGTACTATTCCTCAGCCCAGGTGATCCGCCCCGTGAACGCCAGCGCGGCGCACATATCGGGACTGGAGCTGAGCGCGAGCGTGGGCTCGCTCGGCGCGCTCTCGCACCACCTTGCTCCCTTCGGCTTCACCGCCAACTGGACCCGGCTCGACGGCGCGATGTCGGTCCTGCAGACGAGCGGCTCGCAGCGCGTGGTCGACCGGCTGGTCGGCCAACCCTCGCAGATCGGCAATATCAGCCTGTTCTACGCCCAGGACGGCCTGGAACTGCGCGCCGCGATCAATGCGACGGGGCGCGCGCTTCGCGCCGTGGCGCCCGACGCGCCCTCGCAGGACGTCTACTGGGCGCCGCGCCGCCAGGTCGATCTCCAGGCCCGCTACCACTTTGCGCCGCGCTGGAGCGTGGTGCTCGACGTCTCCAACCTCACCCAGGCCCGGCTGACCAGCCTCACCGGCCCCGGGCATGGCTGGCTCAAGGACAGCTACGCGGTTCCGCGCAGCGTGCGCCTCAGCCTGCACTGGGGGCTGGGAGGGTAGGCTGCGCCCTCAGTCACCGGAAATCCGGCACTGGTGCAGCCCCTTGCGAAGCGCGGCGGGATAGTCGGTCTGGATCACCGACACGCCCATGGCGCGAAGATCCGCAAGCCTGCGGCACGTCTCCGCATCATCGCCCTGTGCCATCGCCGTATCGGTGTCGCCCAGCGCGTTGGCCCAGATCCGGGCGGGGAGCGCCACAATCGCCGCGCTTGCCGCGCGGGTCAATGAGGTGGGGTCGCCGTGCACGATGGCAACCGGTGCCAGCCCCCGGTTGATCTCCTCCAACCCCGGGCCGTCTGCACGCAGGCGCGTCATCACCGGTAAGCCCGGCACGAGATGGCGTCCGCCCCGCAGGGTCTCGCTCTCGGAATCGAACAGGATCACCTGGTCCGCCATCCCCAGCCCCTCGACCACGGCCAGCACCGGGGCGATCTTGTCGGTCTTCATGTCGAGGTCGACGAGCGCCTTGCCGCAGGACTTCACGAGCAGTTCCTGCAGGGTGGGCGGGCTCTCGGCGCTACCTTTCAGGCGCAGCGCCCGCAGCTGCGCGTAGGTAATCTGCGCGTTGGAGCCGGTGCCGTCAGTGGTGCGATCCAGCGTACGGTCGTGCATCACGTAGGGAACGCCATCCGTGGTCACGCGCACGTCGATCTCGATGATGTCGGCCTTCTCGGCAATGGCTTCATCCATGGCCGCGCGCGAATTTTCGGGGGCGACCAGATGCCCGCCCCGGTGCGCGGCGATGAGAATGCGCCCGCTCGGATCCGCGCGCTCGGCCTGAAGGCGCGCGATATGCGGGTTTGTCCCGCAGAAGGGCTCGGCCGCCCACGCCGCGGGCGCGGCCAGCGCCAGTGCGGCCACCAGACCTGCACCAAGGAGTGTTTTCATGATCGAAGTTCCCCTGCCCCGCCCGGGGCAATCTGGAGGGATGTAAGGCCAAAGCCGAGGGCCCCAGGGGAACGCATGTCCCGCTGGAGCCCCGCTGTCAGGACCCTGAGGCCAGGGCCGTGCGCGATCAGAAGCGCGCGTTGACGCCGAGCCAGAGAGTACGGCCCTTCTGCGCGCGCTCGGCAAGCAGCTGGCCATCGGGCATCTTGCGGAAGTACTCGATGTCGGTCTTGGTCAGGTTCTGCCCCTCGGCGATCACGGTCACTCCCTCGAGGACCTTGAGGCGGATCTGGGCGGAGAGCTCGCTGCGGTGCCTCGAGTGGATGTCGAAGAGCTGCGAGTCCTCGTTGATCGACTTCAGGTAGTCCCCCACGTAGCTGTAGGCGATCGACGCACCGAACACACTGTCCTCATAGGAGAGTGAGGCGTTGGCGAGAAACTCGGGCTGGCCTTCCAGGCCATCGACATGGCGCGTGGATTCGTCCGCCTGGATCACCGTCTGCTTGCCCTTGATGTAGGTGGCATTGGCGTTGAGCACGAAGTTGCCCAGGAAGCCCGGCGCGATGTCGCGGAAGTCCTGGCGGGCCGAGACCTCGACGCCCTTCAGCGAAGCACTCTGTGCGTTCATCGGGGTGGTGATGCGCGCGGTATAGAGGTCACCCTGGTACTCGAAGCCGTCGACCGAGATGTTCTGGGTGAAGATGAGGTTCTTGATGTCCTTGTAGAAGGCCGCGACCGACAGCATCGAACCCTGGGTCGGGTACCATTCGAGCGAGAGATCGAAGTTGTTCGAGGTACGCGGCTTGAGGTCGGCGTTGCCGCGCGTCACCGAGATGATGTTGTCGCCCTCGACTTCGTCGGGAAGGCCGATCGCTTCCGAGATCGCATAGTAGTTGAAGTTCGGGCGCCCGATGGTCTTGGAGTAGCCCGCACGCAGCACCACGTCGTTGTCGAAACGGTAGCTCGCGATGACCGAGGGCAGGAGGTACTGGTAGGTCGCCCGGCGATGCCCCTCGCTGTAGCTGTCGGCATCCTGCACGCCGCCCACCAGGTTGGCGTCGCGCACCCACAGGTCGATGTCGTTCTCGGTCGCATCGAAGCGCAGACCGGCAAGGACATTGAAGTTCTCGGTGCGGTAGCGCGCCTGCGCGTAGGCCGCGTAGACCTTCTCGTTCAATTCGTAGTCGGAGGAAATGTTGGTGTCGCTGTCGTCCTGGACATCGGTGTAGCCCGCCGCTTCCCAGGCCGCGCGCACCGCCTCGTCGTTGATGAGGAGGAAGTCGACGCGCGGGTCGGTGGTGGCCAGGCGGTCGGGACGGTCATAGCCGACAAGCGTGATGCGATCGCCGCTCGCATCGTAGAGGTTGCCCGCGAAGCGATTCTCGTCGTAACTCTGGTCGGTGTTCTGGAAGCTGGCACCGACATTGAAGCCCAGACCATAATCGTCCGCGGCAAAGTTCTTGCCCACATCGAGGCCGACGAACGTCAGGTCCTGCGCGGCGCGCTGGGTGATGTGCTGGATGTAGCTTTCGTTATAGGTCGCCGGATCGTTGACGTAGTCCGGATCGAGCAGGGTCAGCTGCGGGTTCGCGCTGGACAGGTCGTAGGCGAAGGCCCCCTCTTCGTTGTAGTCGCCCTGGAACTTGGAGCGGTCGCGGATCGTGTTGAGACGTGCACGCGAATGGGTGGCCTTGAAGCTGGCGTCGAAACCGCCGCCCAGGTCCTGCTCGACGAGGCCCGAGACCACGAAGGTCTCGCGCTTCTGGGGCTGGTGCGAGTAGCCCAGCGCAGTACGGCCCATCGCCCAGGTGCCCGAGGTCGCATCCTGTGCAACCAGCCCGGCGCTGTCGCGCGACTGGGCCAGGTACTCGTTCCGGACCTCGTCTTCCTTCTGGTAGAAGTAGCCCGTGTAGAGCGAGGCATAGGTGGCCGAACCGGGATCGTATTCGAGCTTCATCACGCCCGAGGCGCGCTCGACGCTGTCGGTATAGGCGAAGATCTGGTTGCGCGCCGCGGCCGACCAGCCGTTGGTGGTCGACAGGTCGTTGTAGTCGCTGATTTCCTTGCCGTTGTCGTCATAGAGCAGGTAGCTGGAATCGACCGCGCCCGGCTTGTAGTCGTAGTTGCTCGAATTGTAGCGCGCGTAGGAGCCCGACAGGACGACGCCGAAATCGCGGTTGGCGCCGAACACGCTCGAATAGGTGAGGTCGCCGCGAAAATTCTGGCCCTGGTCCTTGTGCGCAAACTGGCCCGCGGTGCTGTTGTCACCGACCGAGGCGCGCGCAACGAGGGTGGTCTTGCCGGTATCGAAAGCGCTCGCCGTGATGAGGTCGAGCTGGCCGCTCAGCGCATGGGGATCAAGGTTGGCGGTGATCGTCTTGGCCGCATCGATCCGGCTGACGAAAGACGGCGGCAGCAGTTCGATGCGCGCGCCGCGGCTGCTCGGCGACGTCGTCGCAAGCGGCATGCCGTCGATGGTGACGAGGTTGTAGCTGGACCCGATACCGCGGATCATGACGCTTTCGGCAAGGTCGGGCGAACGGTCGTCCGAGGTGGCGAAATCGGGCACAAGAGCCACGCCGACAATGCGCTGGGCGACCTGCGCAATGGTGAGATCGGGCAGGAGGCCGGCCTGATCCTGCGCGATGGAATCGCGGATGCCGACCGCATCGCGCTTGGCCTCGATGGCCGCGACGTTGGACGAGCGGTAGCCGGTCACGAGGATCGCCTCTTCGGCGGTATCCTCGTTGGCGCGGTGACGGCGCGCGGTCTCGGGCTCCTCCTCACCGGCCTGCGCCGTGGCGCTGTCGTTGGCCGTCTGGGCATGGAGCGGGGCCGCGGCCAGCATGGCGGCAAGCGCGGGAAGAGCGGCGGTCAGGCCAAGAACATGGATGCGTTTCATGGATACAACTGTCCTGTGAAGCAAAAAGCAGGTTCGAAAATTCAGCGGTGAAGAGAGGGTGCGCGCCTTAGCTCGGCGTGCAGGCGAAGCTGCGCAGGCCGCTTCGCGAAAGGTAGTCCTTGAGGATGCCGGGATGATCGGTCTGGATCGCATCGACACCGTAGGCGACAAGCCGCCCCCACACGGCGTCCGGGTCCTCCAGCGCGGCGCGGTCATCGTAGATGCGCCCCGCCAGGCTGTTGACCCAGTAGCGTGCACAGCGCGCGCGCAGAGCCCCTGTCAGGCGCGGCAGGAACCCCTGCGTCTTGACGTCGATCTCGAAACTGACGGACGCAAGCGCGTCGTAGGACGCGACCGCCGCAACGGGATCATCCGCCATGCCCGGCTCGCGCAGGATCGGCTGGAAGTGGACGTCCCGGACGAAAGGCACGCGCGCCGTGATCGCGGAGGCCGAAGCTTCGGCCTTGAACAGGACGTGGCCGCGCATACCCGCCTCATCCACGATACGCAGGAGAACGGCCGGGTCGACCGCCTTGGCATCGAGGTTGACGAGGACCTCGCCGCCGGTCGCCGCAAGCGCCTCGGCCAGCGTGGGAATGCGCCGCTCGGTCACGGCACTCGTCCCGCCCCTCGTCCTGCCCATCCCTTCGCGCAGGTGCAGCGCGCGCAGGTCCTCCAGCGTCATATCGGCAACACGGCCCGTGCCGTCCGTGGTGCGCGCGACATCCGCGTCGTGCATCAGCACCGGCACCCCGTCCCGGCTGGTGCGCACGTCGAGCTCGACCATGTCGATGCCCATCGCGCGGCACTGCGCGATAGCATCGAGGCTGTTTTCCGAGGTCGCCTTCCAGCAGCCCCGATGCGCAACGACCATGACGTGCCCATCGGGCCCGGCCAGCCGCCGGGCAAGTTCGGCGCTCCGCGCGGAGGGCGCGGCCGCCTGGATCGGCTGCGCCAGGTGCGGCAGTGTGGCAAGACTACAGGCTGCAAGAACGCCGAGCGCTCCTGCACGCACTTTCGTGGCAGAAATCACGTCTGACCCCCCGGTCACTCGCGCGGCGTGTGCCGCGTTCGGAAGGGAGACGTGGCGGCTCCCAAAATCTGACAGGCCGGGACCAGTTTTTTTTCACGCGCGGGTGTGCCCTTGCTCGCGACAGGACTGCGGACGCCGGGTTCCCGGTCATTGCCTATCGGGCAGGCACCCGGCATGGTCCCGCGCAATTCTACAGAGAAAAAGGGGCCCCCAACCCATGAAGACCATGCGCTTTCTCGCCTGCAGCCTGCTTGCTCTTGGCGCCGCGACCGCCGCAACGCGCACGCACGCGGAGGACGGTTTCTACCAGTATCCCAGCGCGCGCGGCGACGTGCTGGTCTTTGCCAGCGAAGGCGATCTGTGGCGCACCGGGCGCGAGGGCGGCAGCGCAATCCGTCTCACCAACCACCCCGCCGAAGAGACCGATGCCCACGTCTCGCCCGACGGCACGATGGTCGCCTTCACCGCCAGCTACGACAGCGAGCAGGACGTCTATGTCATGCCCGTCGCGGGAGGGACGCCGCGCCGCCTGACTTTCGAGGGCGGCCTGCTGCGCACGGTCGGCTGGACGCCCGATGGCCGCGTCATCTATTCCTCGCGGCTGACCGGCGGCGGCCATGGCGAAATCCTCTACACGATTGCCCCCACCGGCGGCGAAGCGAGCCCCATCCCGCTGTGGCGCGCCAACGATGCGACCTATGGCGCGGATGGCACGACGCTGTTCTTCAGCCGCCGGGGCCTCACCGCCCGCGCGCGTGACCACGCGGTGCTCTACCGCGGTGGCGGCATGGCCCAGCTGTGGCGCTGGGACGGCGGCGCCGCGGACGAGGCGGTCCAGCTCCTGCCCGATTTCGGTGCACCGATCCGCTTTCCCATGGCCGCGGACGGCAAGGTCTACTTCATCTCCGACAAGAGCGGCGGCGATGCCCTCTGGTCGGTGAACGAGGATGGTTCGGGCGTGGCCCAGCTCTCGCAGGAAATGCCTTTCCCCGTTCTCCAGGCAAGCCTCGATGGCGACGCGATCTACCTTCAGAACGGTGCGGACATCCACGTCTTCTCGCGCGCCGACAGCAGCCTCCACACCCTTGCCATCGACATCGTCACCGACCGCGCGCAGACCCGCCTGCGCGCAATTGCCGATCCGATGTCGCAGCTGGAAGGCGCGCATATCTCCCCTTCGGGCGAGAGCGTTGCGGTCACCGCGCGCGGCCGGGTCGCCCTCGCCGCGCCAGGTGCCCTGCGCCGTGTCGAGTTCGCCGTACCCCTCACCGCCCGCGCCCGCCAGGCCGTCGCCGGCCCTGAGGGCAAGCGCGTGTTCATGATCCTCGATGAGGGCGAACAGGGAGATATCTACGCCATGTCCGCCGATGGGTCGGGCAAGCCGGTCGCCATCACCCACGGCTACGACGCGCACATCTGGTCCTTCGCCGTGGCACCGGACGGCAGGACGCTGGTGCTGTGGGACAAGCAGGCGCGCCTCCAGAAGGTCGACATCGCCAGCGGCAAGGTCACCCTGCTCGCCCGCAACGACACCGGCGACGACCAGCCCTTCCACGATCTTGCCTTCGCGCCCGGCTCCACCCACATCGCCTATGCCGAGATCGCACGCGCCAACAACGCCAACACCGCCGACATCTTCGTCCAGGACCTCGCCACGGGCGCCCGCGTTCAGGCGACCTCGAGCAAGTACAACGACTATGCCCCCGCCTTCGCGCACGACGGTGCCTGGCTCTATTTTCTCTCGGACCGCAATTTCGCGCCGACCCCGGGGAGCCCCTGGGGCGACCGCAACATGGGCGTCGCCTTCCCCGACCGGGGCGAGATCCACGCGCTCCAGCTCGACCCGTCCGCGCCCTTCCGCTTCCGCGAAGACAACGAACTGACCCGCAGCGCCGAAGAAGCGAAGCCCTCGTCCTCAAAACGGTCCGACGAGGCCGCAAAGGACAAGGACAAGGACGAAGACGACACGGCCACCAGGCCCGCCCGCATCGTGATGGACGGCCTTGCCGCGCGCCTCTACAAGCTGCCCACCGCGCCCGGCATGTCCGGCCTGCTGCTCGCCTCCAAGGATTTCCTCTATACCCGCAAGGGCGAGGATCTCGTCTCGATCGCCATCGACAAGCGCGATCCCAAACTGGAAACCTTCGCCGAAGGAGCGTTCGGCGCTGATCTCTCCGCCGATGGCAAGACACTCCTTGTCGCGCACGGATCGCGCGAGAAGCCCGAACTCGCCCTCGTCCCCGCCAAGGCCAAGCTGCCCGACGATATCGCGCCCGACACCGTGCGCCTCGACGACTGGCGCCTCGCCATCGATCCGGTGTCCGAGTGGCGCCAGATGTTCGTCGATGCCTGGCGCATGCACCGCGATTTCGCCTACGATCCGGCCCTGCGCGGGGTCGACTGGAACGAGGTCCGCACCCGCATCGAGCCATTCCTTGACCGCATCGGCCACCGCGCGGAGCTCAACACCTTGCTGGGCCTCATGGCCTCTCAACTGGGTATCCTCCATAGTCAGGTGCGCCCGGGTGACCTGCCCAGCGACGCGGAAAACAGCGCCATGGCTTTCCTCGGCGCCCGCTACGCGCCGGTCTCGGGCGGCCTTCGCATCGACGAAATCTGGCGCACCGAGGCCGACCTCGTCGCGCTGCGCCCGCCGCTGCGTCGGCCGGGCGTCGACGTGCGCGCGGGCGACGTGATCCGCCGCGTGGACGGACGCCCCATCGCCTCGCTCGCCGACCTGCGCCGTGAACTCGCGGGCAAGGCCGGGCAGGAGGTCCGTCTCGACCTCACCCGCGCAGGCACCTCGATGAGCGCCATTGTCGAGCCGATGACGCAGGACGGCGAAGTCATGGCGAGCTACCGCGATTTCGTGGAGGGACGCCGCCTGGCCACACAGGAGTTGTCGGACGGCAAGGTCGGCTATCTGCACCTGCGCGCCATGGGCCCGGACGACATTGCCAGCTTCGCGCGCGACTACTTCGCCCAGCTCGACAAGGACGGGCTCATCATCGACGTGCGCGGCAACAGCGGCGGCAATATCGACAGCCTCATCATCGGCATGCTGATGCGCCGCCCCTGGGCCTTCTGGGCCAGGCCCGACGGCACGGGCGTACCCACCACCAACATGCAGAACGCCTACCGCGGCCATGTCGCGGTCCTGATCGACGAGCGCACCTACTCCGATGGCGAGACCTTTGCCGCCGCGATCAAGTCGCTGGGCATCGCGCCGCTGGTGGGCACGCGCACGGCGGGCGCAGGCATCTGGCTCTCCGACCGCAACCGCCTCTCCGACAAGGGCGCGGTGCGCATCGCCGAAAACGCCCAGTACGCCGCCGACGGAAGCTGGATCGTCGAGGGGCACGGCATCGCGCCCGACATCGAGGTGGAGAACGGCCCCCACGCCGCATTCGAGGGGCGCGACGCGCAGCTTGAAAGCGCCGTTGCCCTCCTCCAGCGCGGAATCGCTCAGGAGCCGGTGCGCCCGCTCACCCCGCAGCCCCTGCCCCCGCTCGGCACCCCGGCCGGCGACGTCACCCCGCTTCGCTCACGCTAGGCGCCAAGGCACAGACCGCATCGGGGCACGCCCCGGTGCGGTGCCACAGGCACGAGCAAAAGCGGCCTGAAATGGCGTGGCTGCGAACCAATTTTGGGAAAATGGGCGTGGAGCGGGTAAGGGGAAGCCAAATCTTCCATTTTCTAATTTCGTTTCAGAAACTTAGAAAATAGAGGCCAAAAAGCACCCCCAACCGATCCCGGAAATCTTTTGGCTGCAATTGGATCGCCATAGATAGGGATGGATTGGAGCTGATATATTATCATCTTATCCGGAAATTTTGATCATATATTGCGGCGAAGGGAATTGGATTTCAATGCTAGTCGAGGGGATCATCCAACGTCCCATTTAAGATCAACCTTCGATCGTTAAAGTTGTCGCATTTCGACTGCCAGTGGGACCTTTCGGTCTGTCGGCTTACCGGCGAGCGCCCCAGGTTAGCAGACGCTCCCTTTGCGGTGACGCGAGCCCAGGTCAGCGGCCCGGCCTGGGACGTTTTGCCCGGTCTAGAATTGAGCGCTCCGGCGAGAAAAGCGGACGTTCAACGCGCGAGCTGATGACGGCTAAAGGCCGCACAGTTGATCGTGCCTCTGATAGCAGCTTTAGCCCTCCGAAGTGCAGGAGCGCGACGACCTCGATCATCTTGAGCAATTAATTTTTATATTCCGCTGTGTGGCTCAAGGTTGGCTGGCCACAACGTTTTGCGTGCTATCGAGATCGAAGACCATATCCGCGCGTTGCGGCATTTCTGCAAACATGTGGCGGGTCAGCCGCTCATAATGGCTGATGAAGCGCCGCACGGCTGGCTCGTCCATCACCGCCGGCGCATCGGGCGAAGACCTGCGCAGCTTTTCCTCCTGAAGCAGGCGGTTGCTCAGCACATGGTCGAAGGAGGGTGGCTTTAGCATGATCAGCCGATCGATCCGCGAAAACCACTGCGCATAGGAAGCTTCAAGCAGGGCATTGGCGTGGCTGCGCCAGATGCCGTCCGCATCCTCCTGCGCTTCGAGTTCGTTGAGCGGCTTTGCCAGATCGGCGGGCAACTGCGGGGTCGCGCCGATGCACCAGCCTTCGAGTAAGACGATATGCACGGGCGCTGCGTATCGCGTCCGATCGGATACCGGCAGCCGATCGTCCAGCGCCTTGCTGAAGCGGGGGATCGCGGTGTCCCGCCCGGCGACAAGATCGTCCATGACCGAAAGCGCCAGTGCCACGTCATGCGTGCCTGGAACACCGCGCGTGCGAAACAGCGGATGGATATCCCGCGCCATCGCTACGCGTTCGGCACGTGTCAGGTAGAAATCGTCCAGCGAGAGGGTGACGGCGGCCAGTCCGCACTCAGGCAGCAGCGCTTCTGCAAGGAAACGGCAAAGGGTGGACTTGCCGCTGCCCTGCGCACCGTTGACCCCCACGATCAGGGGGCGCCCGGCCTCAGCATGCCAATCGCCGATCCGACGTGCGAGTGGCCGCCACCAGCGATCGACGATTTGGGTGTAAGTCGCTGGCAGGCGTTCCGCCGCCATCAGATCGGCTATCGTCTTCGCCATCAAAGACTGTCCCGCGGCACCCGTCCTGCATGCCAGTCATCCAGATTGGCGAGTGCGCGCATGCCCATCGCTTCGCGTGTTTCGCGCGTCGCGCTGCCCAGGTGGGGCAGCAGCACGGTGTTCGGCGCGACGAGAAGCCGTTGCGACACATGCGGCTCGCCCACGAAGACGTCGAGGGCAGCCCCCGCAATCCCGCCGCTTTCCAGTGCATCGGCCAGCGCGACCTCGTCTACCACGTCGCCTCGCGCGGTGTTGATCAGGACGGCGTGGGAGGGCATCTGCTCCAGGACGGCCGCATTGATCATGTTGCGCGTCTCTGCACCGCCCGGAATATGCAGCGACAGGAAATCGCACTGTTGCGCCAGTTGCGTCAACGAGGCGAAATAGCGTGCGTCGAACCGCTTCGCATCCTCAGGTTTGGGCCGGCGCGAATAATACGCCACGTCCATGCCGAAGCCGAACCGTGCCCGTTCCGCCATGGCCTGCGCGATCCGGCCGAAGCCGACGAGGCCCAGCGTCTTGCCGCGCAGGCCAGTGCCCAGCAGATGCGTGGGGCGCCAGCCCGTCCATTGCCCGGCGCGCAGTTCCCGCTCACCTTCGCCCGCGCGGCGTGCGGCCATCAGCATGAGCGTGACGGCGATGTCTGCGGTGGCATCGGTCAGCACCCCCGGAGTGTTGCTGACGATGATGCCCGCAGCCTTTGCCGCAGCAAGATCGACATGTTCGAACCCTGCACCATAATTGGCGATCATGCGAACTCGCCGTCCTTCCACGGACAGGATGCCGGCAGGCAGTTTGTCCGTGATCGTAGGCAGGATCGCATCATATTCGCGCATGGCTACGGTCAATTCGGCTTCGCTGAGCGGGCGGTCATCGGTGCTCAGCGTCGCGTCATAGCGCTCGGCCAGCAGCGCTTCGACGCGCTCGGGCCAGCGCCGGGTAAGCAGAATACGGGGTTTTGCAGACATTGGTAAGGCTCAGTTCGTGGGGGTCGAGGCAGCGAAATAGGCTGTGAACGGATCGTCCGCGTGCTCGGGCGCATCGCCTTCGCGCACGGTGGTGCGGCGCATGTCGCGACGCTCGTTGAAGAGATCGAAATCGCCGCCGCGGTGCATGGTGGTAAGGTTGTCCCAGATGACGAGGTCGCCCGGTTCATAGGTGACGCCGAACGTATATTGCGGTTGGGTGGCGAATTCGATCAGATATTTGATGAGCGCGCGGCCTTCATCGCGCGGCATGCCCACCACATCCATGGCATGGCTGCCGATATAGATCGCGGTGCGGCCCGTGGCTTCCTGCGGCATGATCATCGGTTGAAGAGCCTTGGGACGCTCGTCGATCTCTTCCTCCGTGATTGGGAAGCCAGCAAGCAGACGCGAATACCAGAGCGAATGCTCGGCCTTGTGCGTCTTGATTATCTCTCGGATCTCGGCGGGCAAATCCTCGTAGGCCGAACGCATGTCGGCAAAATAGGTCAGTCCGCCCTTCTTGGGCACTTCATAGGCCAGCAGCAGCGAATAGGCCGAGCGCAGTTCCATGAAGGAACTGTCGGTGTGCCAGAGACGGTCGCCCTTCTTGTGCAGCACCATGTTCTCGTCGACCAGGATCTCGCCGGCGGGGGTCAGATTGCTGGCGTCGAAGATCTCCGGCGTATCGGGATGGCGGCGAGGACGGTTTTTGACTGCCGGGGCCGTTTCCAGATGGCCCAGGCTACGGCTGAACGCAACATGGGTTTCATTGTTGAAGCCGGTGCCGCGAAGGACGCACACGCCCCATGTGTTCATCGCATCGATGAGTTCGGCAAGAGCCTCCTCGCTCAGCGGCTTGCTGAGATCGAGGCCGGAGATTTCCGCGCCGAAGCGCGGGGTGATGGGTGTTGCGGTAAGAGCCATGTGCTGTTCCTTGTTTACGGCTTGGTCGCCAGCGCCTCAGCGGGCAGGGCGATGTTGTCGGTGGAGGGGGGGACGGCGGGGTTCGACGTGCGGCGGCCTGCGCGGGCGAGCAGGACAAGAGAGACGGCGGTCAGAAGCGGGGTCGCCGCCAGCAGTACGAACAGGAAGCGCGGTGCTACCTGCGTGGCGAGCAGATAGCCGCCCAGCAGTGGTGCGAAGATGGAGCCGATCTTCGCGACGGAAGTCGCCCAGCCTGCACCGTTCGCCCTGATCGCGCTGGGGTAGTAGATGCCCGCGATCGAATGCATGCCGAAATGCGTACCACTGATCATCGCCATGCTGAGCAGGGCGAAAATTGCCAGCCCCTGCAAGGAGACAGGCGCCAGCCCCATGAGCAGCAGCAGCGGTGCTGCAAGCATGGGATAAATGGCGATCGCGATCGGCCCGAAGCGATCCGTGAAACGCATCAGAACCAGGCCCGCAAGCGATCCGCCGATCGAGCTGACCGACATGATCATCGTCGCCTGCGTACGCGTGAAGCCTACATCCTCAAAGATGATCGGCCCCAGTTGGACTTGAAGTACACCGCCATCGAACTGCCGATATAGGCAAGCCAGAGCAGGGAGGTCATCAGCCGTAGGTTTCCTTGAAACAGGGAAGACAAACGGAAATCCGTCCCCTCCGCCGCGCTCGCCTCGTCCGGCACGACGAACCTGTCCTTGGCGCGCGCGCCCAGCCCCGGCTCCAGTGCATTGAGCGCCTTGGCAATCTTGTCGGGAGAGCGCCCCTTCACGGCCAGGTGGCGCGCGGATTCGGGCAGCAGCAGGACCAGCACGGGCACCAGCACCAGCGTCACGATACCGGACAGTAGGAAAACCGATTGCCAGCCGAAATGCGGCGCCAACCAGATCGTGAACGGCCCCGCTACAATCCCGCCGAGAGTATATCCCATCATGATGATCGTGACGGTCGTAGCGCGGTAACGGCTTGGCGCGTATTCGATGTTAAGCGCCCAAGTCAGGGGCATCAGCCCGCCAAGCGCGATGCCATTCAGAAACCGCAGGATCATCAGCATATGCATTTCCGGCGCCAGTGCCATTGCCACGCTGGTCGCCCCGAAAGCGGCGACGGACGCGATGATGATCGGCCGCCGGCCAAAGCGATCTCCCAGCCATCCGAACGCGATGCCGCCGAGCATCGCGCCGAACACACCGGCTGAAAACAACTCGCCCAGCGAAATCGCATCCGCTCCGAACCCCTCGCGCAGATAAGGGGCCACAAACGAAATGACGAGCATGTCGAAGCCGTCGAGGAACGTGACAGTCCATGAAATCGCGATCAGGCGGATGACGAACGCATTGATCCTTTGGCGCTCGATCACATCGGTCACCTGAATGCTGACGGGTGGTGAGGAATGCTGCGTTGCGTACGTCATCCTGGCTATCCCGATCCCGTGCCTTACCCGCCGAAGTGGAAGCGGGCGCCGACCTTGAACGCGCGGCCGACCGGATCGAACAGGATCTGGTTCGTACCGCCCGAAGGTCCGGGGATCGCCGGCGGGTCGCGGTCCAACACGTTGTTCATCGTCGCGAAAAGCTGGAAGGTCTGGCCATTTCCGGTGTCGATGTTCAGGCGTGTCGTGAGGTCGAGATAGAAGCGGGCGGGCACCTTGTTGTTATCGACGCTGTTGGGCAGTGTGGGCGAATAGCCCTCCTGATCCGGCCCGATGAAATTGGTCCAGTAAATGCCCGAGGGGATATACCGCCCATGGCCCGTCAACTGGAACTTGCCCTTCGTCCAGGTTACGACGCCGTCCAGCACATAGTCCGGAACGCCGGGGATGGTCCCGGTGCGCACGCCGGTCTGCCCGGCGCGGTCGACGGCCCCCAGCGAGTCCACCGTCGTCAGTTCCTGCGTAATGTTTGCGATCACCTGGGCGTTGAGGTCGCCCAGCGAGCCCAGCGGCTGGCGGTACTGCATCTCGATGTCAAAACCGCTGGTCTTGAGCGCATTGGAATTGAGAATGACGTCCCGAACTTCGACGATCTGATTGTCGGCATCGCGGGTGATCTGGCTGCAGAAGCTGGTCGCCCCTTGCGCACAGCGGTTCACCAGCGTCTGCGCGCCCAGCGCGCCGATGGCACCTGCTACCTTGATGCTGTAGTAGTCAACCGACAGACGCATCCGCTGCAGGAAACCGGCCCGAGGCGTGATGACGGCACCGAGCGTCCAGCTGTCAGCCTTTTCGACCGAAAGATCGGCATTGGATCCGGTGACGACGAAAGGGTTGGTCTGCAAACCGCCGTTGAGCGGGTCGGACAGGCCGATTGAACGGCGCGTCTGGGGCCCGAACAGCTCGAAGATGTTCGGCGCACGGATATCGCGCGAGCGCGTGCCGCGCAGGCGGATGCCGTCGATCGGTTCGTAGACCACGCCGGCCTTCCAGGTCGTCACCGATCCGGTGGTGCTGTAATTCGTGCGACGCACCGCGCCGTTCAGATCCAGCGCATAGCCCATCGCCGAATCTCGCAGCACGGGAACGGCGACTTCACCAAAGACCTCCTTGACGGTGACGCCGCCTTTCAGCGCCGAGCCGTTCAGCGAATAGAACCCGTTGGCGGCCGAAATCGCATCGGCCGTACCGTCCACCGTATCGCGTCGATATTCCGCACCCACCGCGACGGTAACCGCACCCGCCGGCAGTTCGAACACATCGCCGCGCAAGTCCACGCCCGCCACATGCTGTTCGTTGACCGTGCGCTGCAGGCCGTCTCCGGTGATGTAGCCGGCAGCAGCCTGGCTGTACTGCCCCTCACCAAAGGGATTGAACGGCACACACGCGGGATCGTCGTTAGCCGTGCTGGAATCGGCGTTGACCCGGCAGACAATCTGCCCGCCCGATTGCACCGCATCGGTTGCCTTGCGTAGATTGGCGAGGTTGACGAGGTTGGTTGCGCGCTGGGTGAAGTTGGTGCGGCCATACTGATAGAACGCGCTGGCGGTCCACGTGTCGCTCAACCTGGCTTCAAGGCCGAGAACTCCGCGGTAGGTTTCCGTCGTGGAGGTCGCACGGCCAGGGCCAAAATCGAATGCGGCCTTGCCCAGGACGAAGGAATCCACGCCATTGGCGTCCATCACGTCTGCTACCGCCTCAGGGATGAACGGGTTGTCCCGCGTGATCCGTCCCATCAGCGAACCGTTGAAATCCCTGAAGATCGCGCCGTTGACGGTGCCTTTGACGCGGCCATAGGACACGTCCGCCGTCAGCGTGACATCATCGGTCAGTTCCGCGGTCAGCGCGCCATAGGATGACACTCGTTCCAGCGGTACCTTCAACTGCAGCGCGGAAATGAAGCCGTTGCGGCCCTGCCCTTCGCCGCCCAGCATGAACAGGGGGCCAACCAATTCGCCATACTGAAACTGGCCGGGCGTGCCATCGGCGAGGAACTTCGTGCCACGCAAGGGGTCGGTCGCGGTCGTGCCGATCGCCTGACCGGCCGCATTGTAGGAACGGTTGATCAGACCACCGGGCGCCATGGTCGATGTGTTGACGCCGCCGATGATGAGGTTTGCGGGCAGGCCGCCCGCGCCGGGCGTGTTCCCCAGGATCAGCGTCTGGCTGTTGCACCAGCTACGCGTGGTGCAATCGCCCATCCCTGCCAGCTTTTCATATTCCACCGCACCGATCACGTGGATCCGGTCCGTCAGGCTGGTGCCGCCCGAAAGGCTGGCGAACAAGTTGCCATCGTCGCCGCGCTGGGAGATGCCCGCGCTGAATTCTCCGTCCAGCCCTTCCTTCCTGCGGTCCAGCACGAAGTTCACGACACCGGCAACGGCATCCGAACCATAAGCCGCCGACGCGCCGCCCGTCACCACATCGACCGTGCGCAGCAGCGAGGACGGGATCAAATTGGTGTCGACCGAACCTTGGGTCGTGCTGGGCACGAAGCGCTTGCCGTCAACCAGCACCAGCGTGCGCTGGGGATCAAGGCCACGCAAGTCGAGCAGGCGGGCACCGATATTCCCGCCCTGATTGGTCTGCGCGGCCGGGCCGCTCGATGCGCGGAAGCTGGGAAGCTGGTTCAGCGCTTCACCTGCGTTGTTGATACCGAGCGCATCCAGTCGTTCGGCACTAATGGACGTGACTGGCGTGGGCGCCGAGAAATTGGAACCCAGACGGGTTCCCGTCACCACGATATCGTTTGCCGACACGGCAGCTTGTGGCGCTGCCTCTTCCGGTTCCGACTGCGCCGCGGCGCTATCCTGCGCTGCCGCCACATTCGGGGACAACGCCATCGTGGTACCGATAATGGCCAGGATACTCACACGTGTACGCATCGTTTGCGCGCTCGGTCGCATACTCCAACTCCCTCTCCCGGCCTTCTCTTGCGGCCTTATGGCGCGAATTTATGTATCTAGGTACATATCTTGTCAACACATACGTACCACAGTACCAATTGCCCGTGGAAATCGGCGTGTGGCAGAAGTCCGCCAGTGCCGTTAAAGGCAAGAGACATGAGGCAGTGTTCGTGGACGTGCGGAGGCCTGCCTTTGCAATGGAGCCCAAATGCCTTCTGACTCAACGGATGGAGCCTCTCCCTTCGACATCACAACGCCGCAATATCGCGCCTATTTTCCGGAAGGTTCGCGCGACGATGTGGAGTTCCGTCTCACCCGTATGCTGTCTTTGTCGGCAAGGCGCTGGGGCACGTATGTCGAAAGCCGAATGCTGGCCGCGACGGGCGAATCGCGATCGCGGTGGCAAACACTGTTCGTGCTCAGCGTGGCAACGCCGCCGATCACGACGTCGCTTCTGTCCGCGCGTTTGGCCATTCAGTGGCCGCCACTGATCAGAACGTTGAATTCGCTGGAGGAAGACGGTCTCATCCGGCGGATCGAAAACCCTACCGACAGACGCTCGCGCTATATCGAAATCACGCCTGCCGGGACCGAGGTCGTCAACAGAGTGCAGCCTGTGTTGTCCGAAATCCGAAGCGCGGTGTTTGGCAGCCTTAGCGAAGAAGACATGCGCCTCGCCACCCGTGTTCTGGAAGCGATCGCGGTTGGAGTTTCGGACGCACAGGAAGCCCTTGGCTGACATGGGCATCGTAGAGATAGACGATGTGTGGATTTACGCCGGCAAGTTTAGGATGAGAAATGAACGTGCGGTGACAAATAAAATCGCGATAGCAAGGGGGCAGAATGGGCTTTGCTGCGCAAATGCCCGGGGGATTTTGTTCGCGAATCCAAGTGGTTAAAGGGCTGCGATGAGCAAACCGCCCAGGGCAAGGTACCGCACGACAAACTGGAAGTTCCATAACCCCGCTGAGCGCCTCGCGCACGCTCGCCAGGCTGGTTTCAAGCGCGTGGTCACCCGTGGCGGCGACATTGGTATGCGACGGGGCCGTCTTGACGCGCCCTTGTCCAGTCCGTGAATGATGTGAAAGCGGCGCGGGAGGAAATGGACAGTGTCGCCCGACGTATCGATCTCGATGTCGTGCGGTCGCACGAGGTGGCCACCAGGCAGACGCGTGCTTTCGCCCACGAAGCGGGCGACGAAGGGGCTGGCGGGCGCCATTTAAATCTCCTCAGGTGAGCCGACCTGCTAGATTCGTCCGCCCTCCATCACCACCACACGATCCGCCAGTTCGAGTGCCTTTTCCTGGGGGAGACACAAGAGGTGATCTGGAGAATCTGCACACGGAGATAATTGGATTTCCTGCGCCAGGAGGGCGTTGAGATCGGTCGCTGCTAAATGTCGCGAGCCTAACGAAAAAGATGGCGATCAAAGCGATCTATCGCCGTCCCAGCACCTTCAAGCCGGCGCCAGGACACAAGATCTAGCCCTATCTCCTGTCCAAACTTCCGATCGTGAGGCCCAATCAGTTTGGGCGAATTCCCATGGCTCGGGGGCACGCCACTGGGCTCCTACAATGCCTGAAGACCCCATTCGAGCCTCGGCGGGCGTACGCCAAGCCAAGACGATTGACTGCGGCTTTCCCGCACCGGGAAGCGGTCATTCAGATTTCGACGGAGTCTGGGACGTTGTCACCGCTTCCAATTTGCCCATCAAACGACGACTCTCAGCGTGCCCCTTCAGAAAAGCAGACAGCCCGGATCTGGGAAGCAAAAATTGCCTGAGGAGAGTCTGAAATGGGGCGTTGGCGCGATTTGCGTTCAGGCGTCTC
>NZ_DF850488.1:1117124-1128883 GCF_000813185.1 Novosphingobium sp. MBES04
GCCCGTCTCAACGGGCAATCAACAGTACGGTAAAGCGTCTCGGCTTGCGAGAGCAGGATCAGCTGATATTCAATGTTTCAGTTCCTTTTGGAGTGAAAGTATGCGGCTTCTGGCTGTTTTGCCTATCCTAATCCTGACGTCCTGCTCTGACAGCCCTAGCCGTGATGAACTTTTAGATCAGGTTGCTGAGCTTGAACATGCAAACGACCAGCTCAGAAGTGAGGCTGAAAGTTTGCAACAGCAGTTAGAGGACGCTCAATCTGCCGCTTCCGACGCAAATGATGCAGCTTCGAGAGCAAGGGATGCCGCAGAGGAAGTCGCGTCGCAAGCTGAACGCTTTCAGAGAGAAGATTGGCGATACGTAATGCACGATATGCAGGAAGCTGCTGACGAAGCTGTAAGCGCGGCCAACGACGCAGCGAGCGAAGCTGATGACGCCTACAGCTCCTTCAACTACTGACCTCGAAGGCACCTTCGCTGCTCGACGAGCAGCGAGGCAAACTGATCGTCCGCTTGTGGGGATCGAAAATTAACGCCTGAAGGTCCGTGAAGGGTCGGTAGCGGTCATTGACGCTAGCCATGCTGCCGACCCATACTTATGTCGGCGACCTGCGGCGCTTCGAAGAAGTGATGGGCGGGGAGAGGGATATCGTGGCGCGATTTCCAGAAGGAGCGGCCAAAATCAGGAGTTTTGCCGAGCTGAGGAGTGAGCCGGGCGATGCACCTGCCGCAGTCAATGAACTTATGATAATTGCAGTTATGAACTGACGGCAAGCTACGAGGTACCGGACGAGGTGCTGGCCTATGCGACCTATGCCCGTACCTTCAAGCCGGGAGGGGGCAATCTCAACGGTGTCCCCTCCGATGCCGATGGGCGACCGATCCTTGGCGCGGCCACGGTCGCTCCGGAAACGGTGAACCATTGCGAAATCGGCGTGAAGGCACGCTTCTGGGACCGGCGGGCGACTCTCAACCTGGCCGCATTCCGCACCGACATCTCCGCTTATCATGCGCTGGTGACGAACGGCAGCCTGGGCGTGCTGCGCGGCTATCTCGCCAATGCCGGGCAAGTCCGCACCCAACGGGTGGAGGCCGATTTCTCTGTCCGCCCGAGCCAGCGCTTCAACGCCTATGCCAATGCCGCCTGGACCGATGCGACCTATCGTTCCTTCACCGATGCCCCGTGCCCTCCCGAACTCTCTTGGGGGGGCGTTCAGGAAGGCCAGTCGCCCTGTGCGCCGGGCACTCCGGGAGGGCTCAGTCCGGCACATTGCGCCATTTCCGGCGAGCGCCTTCCCGGCGTTTCCAAACTGTCCATGTCCTACGGAGTGGAAGGCAATCTGACGACGAGCCTGCTGGGTGCGCAAGGAAAAGTATATCTCGGCGTCGACGGCAGTTACCGGTCGCGCTTTTCCAGCAATCCCACGTCGTCCGACTACACCTGCGCGCCGGCTTTCGAGGCGATGCGGGTTTCGAGGTCTTCGGATGGGCGCGCAACCTGTTCGATACCCACTACTTTGAATAGTTGCAGGTCCCCAGCGGCAATACCGGGCTGAATCGTGGGAACGCCCGGCGATCCGCGAACTTACGGCCTGACCCTGAAGCACTCGTTCTGAAGGGGCCGGCCTGAGGAGCTGGAGCTGCCGGAGCACATGGCAGGCGCGGATTGCCAGCGGCCCGTTGGCCGCGGGCGATTTCGGGAGGGCCAGGGCGGGGCGCAAGGGCGGGAGCTACTGGACGTTCGGGCAAACGGACCTATATACGCAGTGACATGACATGCGCTGCAACCACCACGAAGGCCCGTGGCAGGCCGCGGGAATTCGATCCCGAGACTGCTCTTGGCTGCGCGCTTCAGGTATTCTGGAGACATGGTTACGAGGGTGCTTCGCTGGCCGAGCTGACCGAGGCCATGGGCATCACCAAGCCCAGCCTCTATGCCTGCTTCGGCAACAAGGAAGCGCTCTTCAAGCAGGCGCTTGACCTCTATGAGCGCGACAAGCTCGCCTACATGCGCGCTGCGCTTGAGGCGCCGACTTCGCGCGGCGTGGCCGAACGCCTCTTCACGGGTGCGCTGGACACGTATTGCGGTTCGACCGAGACGCAGGGCTGCCTCGGGGTCATGAGCCTTGTGGCCTGCACGACCGAGGACAGCTCGATCAGAGAGCATGTCATTGCCCGTCGCAAGTCATCCGAAACCGCGCTTACCGCTCGCTTTCAGGCCGCGCTGGAAGAAGGCGACCTGCCCGAAGGGACCGATCCGGTTGTCCTCACCCATTGCGTGACCACGGTCCTGCAGGGGCTTTCGGTCAAGGCCCAGGGCGGCGCGACCCGTGACGAGCTCGATCAGGTGGTCGCCGCGTTTCTGACGATGTGGCCGGGGCGCTGACCGGATCGGCGTTTAGTCGGCATCGGCCTGCGAGGTGATAATCGCAGCGTAATTTTCGATGCGGGCCGGTTTTTTCGGAAAAACTCATTCATCATGCATTCACGCCCTTGAAAGCGACGTTTCGGGACTAATATACCGGCCAGTACATAAAGTGGTTGACGGCGTGCTGCGTCGCAATATATACCGATTGGTACACAAATTGGCCGCTCGACTCGAAACAGCAGGGGAAGGGCCTATGATCCATACCACGCTGCCGGTGATCGCCGGCTGACGGTTTGTGCCCGTGCCTGCCCATGTGGCGGGCCGCAGCGCGACCCACTTTCGTTATCAAGGCTGCTCAGGTCGTCGGCTCCAATGCCGGTTGGGCCGGTGCGGTCGCACATCCTCATTCGGTTTCCCGGCCAGCCCTTGCGCCGGGGAGCGTCCCGGCGCGCGCCTTGCCCCCCGAAGCCTTACCCGGCCCCGGCGCGCGTCGGGCCTTTTTGCAGGGAATATCCGTCATGGCCTTTCTCGACTGCCGCGATGCGGCCGACCACGCATTGCCCGGGTTCGCCACTACCAACCGGGCCGGTACGGCTCCGCCGGACCTTGCCCGTCACTTCGCACCCGATGAACTGCGCATCGTGGAAATGGCGCGCGGCGACACGCTCGAAAGCTTGCGTGTCCCCGGCAAGCGAGGCTGGTTTGCCCGCCTCGTGCTGGGGCCGCAGCCCCCTTCGCCCAGCCTTGCCAATGAACGGCTCGAGGCGCTGCGACGGCTCGTCGTTCATGCCTGGCATGAGGGATACCGCCTGCCCGCCTCGGCCCTGAAGGGGGCCGAGCAAGCCGGGTTCAGTGAAGATCAGGTCGGCGCGCTTGTCGACTCCATCGGCCGCGCCCGCAGTGCGCGCCGGCTCGCACCGCTTTGAAGGAACTGCCGTGAACGCTCTTACCAGGATCATGCCGATGACGCCGGAAGCGACAATGCCCGATGGCCGCAGCGCCGATGCGCGTGGCGGCGGGGCGAAAGGCAAGCGTCGCCGCGCGCTGCTCATCGCCGTTGCCATGCTCGCCCTTGCAGGCGGTGCCGGGTGGAAAATGTTTGGCGCCGGTGAGGCCGAGGCCTCGGCCCCGCCGGTGCCGGTGGTTCAGGCCGCACATCCCTTGCTGCGCGAGGTGACCCAGTGGGATGATTATGTCGGCCGCTTCGCGCCGAGCCGGACGGTCGATGTCCGTCCGCGCGTCTCGGGCGCGATCACCCGGATCCACTTTCGTGACGGGGATACGGTCCGCAAGGGACAGGTGCTCTTCACCGTCGATCAGCGACCCTATGGCGCTGCGCTTGCAGAGGCGCGGGCCGAAGTTTCCGCGGCGCGCAGCGCGCTCGCGCTCGCCAGTTCCGATTACGAGCGTGTCGCGGGACTGAGCGGTGACGAGGCGATGGCGGCGAGCGAGGTCGATCAGCTTCGCGCCCGTCTGCGCGCCGCCCGCGCCGGACTGCAGGGGGCCGAAGCCCGCGAGCGTCAGCGCGCTCTCGACCTCGAATTCGCGACCGTCAGGGCACCGATCTCGGGGCGCATTTCTGACCGCAGGGTCGATGTCGGCAACCTCGTTTCAGGAGGCAACGGCACTGATGCCAGCCTGCTGACGACGATCAACGCGCTAGACCCGATCTACTTCAATTTCGACGCTTCCGAAGCCCTCTTCCTCAAGACCCGGCGTGATGATGGAAAGGGCAAAGACGCTTCGCGCGTGGAGGTTCGCCTCCAGGACGAAAGCGCCTATCGCTGGAAGGGGAAGCTGGACTTTACCGACAACGGCATCGATCCCCATTCGGGTACGATCCGCATCCGTGCCGTGCTCGATAACCACGACGGTTTCCTGACGCCGGGCATGTTCGGCAACATGCGCCTGGCGCAGGGTGGCACCGTCAAGGCGCTGCTGGTGCCTGACGATGCCGTTCATCCCGATCAGGCGCGCAAGGTTGTGCTGACGGTGGGCAAGGACGATACGGTGGTTGCCAAGCCGGTTGAAACCGGCCCGTTGATAGGCGGGCTGCGCGTTGTCCAAAGCGGTCTTTTGCCGAGCGACAGGGTGATAGTCTCGAACTATCAGGCGGCCATGGCAGGCGCGCAGGTTCGCACCAGCAGGGGGAGCATCACGCTCGATCCCGGCGCGGGCTCCGCCCCTGTCAAGGCAGCGGCGAACCGGCCCGAGGCGGCGCAGGCGACGCTGGCCGACTGAGGCGCGCCGCCGGGCCACCGGCCATTTCATAAATTCCACCCGCAACGGCGGACGCCGCGCGCCTGGTCGTGCTCGCAATCCGCTCAGACAGGGGCAATATCCATGCGCTTCTCCCGGTTTTTCATCGACCGGCCGATCTTCGCGGGCGTCATCGCGGTGCTTATCACCGTTGTCGGGCTGCTCGCCTACCTTGGCCTTCCCGTTACCCAGTATCCCGAAGTCGTCCCGCCGACCGTCACGGTCAGCGCGCAATATCCCGGTGCCTCGGCCGAGACCGTGGCCGATACCGTTGCCGCGCCGATCGAACAGGAGATCAACGGCGTCGATGACATGCTCTACATGAGCTCGCAATCGACCGGCGATGGCAAAGTGGCAATCACCGTGACGTTCCGGATCGGCACCGACATCGATGCCGCGCAGGTTCTGGTGCAGAACCGTGTGGCGATCGCCGAACCGCGTCTGCCAGAGGCAGTGCGCGCGATGGGCGTCGTCACCAAGAAAGCCTCTCCGGACTTTCTCATGGTGGTCAACCTGCAGTCACCCGAAGGCACTTTCGATAGGGATTATCTGTCCAACTATGCGCTGACCCGGGTCAAGGACCGCCTTGCGCGGCTCGACGGTGTGGGCGACGTGCAGATGTTCGGCGCGCGCGATTATGGCATGCGGATCTGGATCGATCCGGGCAAGGCCGCCGCGCTCGATCTGACGGCCGGAGAAATCGTTCAGGCCCTGCGCGCGCAGAACGTGCAGGTCTCGGCAGGCGCGCTGGGCCAACCGCCTTTTGACAGGGGCAATGCCTATCAGGTCGGCGTGGAACTGCAGGGGCGTCTGACCACGCCTGAACAATTCGGCGACGTCATCGTGCGCAGTGACGCCGATGGCGGACAAGTGCGCGTGCGCGACGTCGCCCGGGTCGAGTTGGGCGCGCAGGACTATACTCTCAATACCTACCTTTCGGGCAAGCCCACGGTGGTTCTCGCCGTTCTCCAGCGTCCCGGCTCGAACGCGCTGGCCGCGGCCGATGCGGTGCGCGCGGAAATGGACAGCCTTGCCACGGACTTTCCCGAGGGGCTGGAATACTCGGTCATCTACAACCCGACCGAGTTCATCGGCCAGTCGATCGAGGCGGTTTATCATACTCTCCTCGAAGCGGTCGTGCTTGTCGTCCTCGTTATCCTGCTCTTCCTCCAGAACTGGCGCGCAGCGGTGATCCCGATCCTGGCGATCCCGGTCTCTCTGGTGGGCACCGCGATCATGCTTGCCGCAATCGGCTATTCGCTCAACAACCTCTCGCTGTTCGGGCTGGTGCTCGCCATCGGCATCGTGGTCGACGATGCGATCGTCGTGGTCGAGAATGTCGAGCGCTACATCGCGCAGGGTATGCGGCCGATAGAAGCCGCGCGCCGTTCCATGGACGAGGTATCGGGCGCGCTCGTCGCCATCGTGCTGGTGCTTTGCGCGGTGTTCATCCCGACACTGTTCATCGGCGGCATGTCCGGTCAGTTCTACAAGCAGTTCGCCGTGACCATCGCGACTGCGACGGTGATCTCGCTGGTCGTCTCGCTCACGCTTTCCCCGGCGCTGGCGGCGATCCTGCTGCGCCATCATACCCCGCTGGCTGAGAATGCCCCGCGCTGGCGGCGCTTCATCGCCAGTGCCGGCGATCGTTTCAACACCGGCTTCGAGCGTATGAGCCATGCCTATGCGCGCCTGACATATGTCCTCATCCGGCGTCCGCTGAGGATGCTGGCGGGTTACGGCGCGCTGCTGATGGCAACGGCCGGTCTGTTCTGGGCAACGCCTGCAGGCTTTATCCCGCAGCAGGATCAGGGCTACTTCCTTGCCGCGATCTTCCTGCCGCCAGGCTCTTCGCTGTCTCGCACCGACGAGGTGACGCAGGACGTCGCCCGCCGCATCCTGCCGACCGAGGGGATCAGGGGGGCTGTCATGTTCGCAGGCTTCAACGGGCCTTCGCAGACCGCTTCGCCCGATTCCGCCGCGATCTATTTCCCGTTCGACAGTTTTGCCGAGCGTCAGGAGGCGGGCGTGACCTACGAAGGCATCATGAACGCCGCGCACAAGGCCGTGGCGGGCTATGAGGATGCGCAAGTGATCCTCGTGCCGCCGCCCACCATCAGCGGCATCGTTCCGCCGGGCGGCTATCGCATGATCGTCGAGGACCGCGACGGCAAGGGTTATGGCGAATTGCAAAAGGCCAGCCAGGCCTTGATTGCCCGCGCCAATGCACAGGCCCCGCTCAGTCAGGTCTATACGATGTTCAACATGGCCTCGCCGCGCGTCCATGCCGATGTCGATCGCAGGAAGGCGGATCTGCTCGGGGTCGCGCCGGAAAAGATCTTCGAGGCGTTGCAGACCTATCTTGGATCGACCTTCATCAACGACTTCAACCTGCTGGGCCGGACTTACCGGGTCACCGCGCAGGCCGATGCCCCGTTCCGGGGGGATAGCGCGGACCTTGCCAGCCTGAAGACTCGCTCAAGCTCGGGCGCGATGGTACCGATCGGTTCGGTGGCAACGTTCGAGGATACCACCGGCCCGTACCGGGTGGTGCGTTACAACCTTGCGCGTGCGATCGAGATCGATGGCTCGGTAGCGCCGGGATATTCGACCGGGCAGGCGCTCTCGACCATGGAGAAGGTCGCGGGGGAAACCCTGCCGGCAGGCTACGATACCGAGTGGACGGGCATCGCCTGGCAGCAGACCAATGCCGGCAATACCGCAGGCGTGGTCTTTGGCATGGCCGTGCTGTTCGTGTTCCTCGTCCTCGCGGCCCAGTATGAAAGCCTGACCCTGCCGCTGGCGATCATTCTGATCGTGCCGATGTGCCTGTTCGCCGCGATGCTGGGCGTGAACCTGAGGGGAATGGACAACAATATCCTCACCCAGATCGGCCTTGTCGTGCTGATCGCGCTGGCGGCCAAGAATGCCATCCTCGTCGTCGAATTCGCGAAGCAGGCGGAGGAAGAGCAGGGCATGAGCCCGCTTGAGGCAGCGGTTGAGGCTGCACGTATCCGCCTGCGGCCGATCCTGATGACCAGTCTTGCCTTCATCCTTGGCGCAGTGCCGCTGGTGATGGCGCAAGGGGCCGGCGCGGAACTGCGTCAGGCACTG
This sequence comes from Novosphingobium sp. MBES04, assembly GCF_000813185.1. Taxonomy (NCBI): domain Bacteria; kingdom Pseudomonadati; phylum Pseudomonadota; class Alphaproteobacteria; order Sphingomonadales; family Sphingomonadaceae; genus Novosphingobium; species Novosphingobium sp. MBES04. The sequence goes on from NZ_DF850488.1 coordinate 1,124,866, forward strand.
GGGACCGCGGTGTTCTTCGGCATGGTCGGTGTCACCGGGTTCGGGCTGCTGTTCACGCCCGTCTTCTATGTCGTGTGCCGCGCATTGGGAGACCGGCTGAGGCGCGAGAGGACAACGCGCACTAACGAGGACGGCGCGGCAGACCGCGCCATTGCGCCGGCAGAATAAGGGCCGAATAAGGAAAGTCAGAGCCATGCAACCAAGAAACATCCTCGCTGCCCTGCTGACCGCGACGAGCCTTGCGGCCTGTGCCGTTGGCCCGGACTACGTCGCCCCGGTGAGCCCCGTTGATGCGCAGGCCCCCTTCATCGGTGCGCAAGTGCCGGACGTTCCGGTCACCGGGGCAGAGCCGGTCGGCGCGTGGTGGCGTCTCTATGAGGATCCCGTCCTCGAGGATCTCGTTGCCGAAGCGCTTGCAGCCAACACCGACGTGCGCGTGGCGATCGCCCGCATCGAGAAGGCGCGTGCCAGCCTTCGCGGTGCCGGGTCGGCAAGGCTGCCGCAGACCGCCATCGATGCCAGCGGCGGCTATCGCCGGGTGCCTGACAACCAACAGCTTCCCGGCATGGACCGCGAGGCGCGCATGGTCGACGGGCAACTGGGGGTCAGCTACGAGATCGATCTGTTCGGGCGTGTCGGGCGCGGGATCGCGGCCGCGCGCGCCGATCTCGATACTGCGCGCGAAGAGGCGGACGCGGTGCGCGTCACCGTGGTGGCCGATACCGTGCGCGCCTATGTCGATGCGACCAGCGCGGCCGAGCAGCTTGGCGTTGCACGGCGGACCGTGGAGCTGCTCGAACGGTCAGAACGCATTACCATTGCGCGGTTCGAGCGTGGCCTGAACCAGAAGCTCGACGTGATCCGCGTGACCCAGCTTCGGGAGGAGCAGGCCGCGGCGATACCCACGCTCGATGCGCGGCGCGATGCGGCGCTGTTCAGGCTGGCGACACTGACCGGAAAGCCCCCGCAGGCGCTGCCCGATACGGTGCGCGAACGGCGCACCACGCCTGACGTCGCGCAGCCGATCCCGGTTGGCGACGGACGCCTGCTGCTGGCCCGGCGGCCCGACGTCAAGGCGGCAGAGCGCCGTCTGGCCGCCGATACCGAGCGGGTCGGCGTTGCGACCGCCGATCTCTATCCCACCATTTCGCTGGGCGGCTCGATCGGCACCACGGCACTTGGGGCCACCGATATTTTCGGCAGCGGGCCGCTGCGCTGGATGCTTGGCCCGCTGATTTCCTGGGCCTTTCCCAATCAGGAAGCGGTGCGCGCACGGATCGCAGGGGCGCGGGCCGAGGCCCAGGCCGACCTTGCAGCCTTCGACGGTGCCGTTCTCACCGCGCTGGAAGAGACCGAGACCGCGCTTTCGGCCTATCGCGGCGCGCTCCTTCGGCGGGGCAGGCTGGATGCCGCACGAGAGGCTGCGCAGCGCGCTGCGAAAGTCAGCCTCGCACGGCAGGCGAGAGGGCAGATCGATGCGCTCGACGCGCTCGATGCGCAGCGCACTCTGGCCCGGTCCGAGGCGGACTATGCGCAAGGCGTGCGCGAGGTTGCCTTTGCCCAGGTTGACCTGTTCCGCGCGCTGGGAGGAAGCTGGGCGCAGGAGCGCCAACCCGCCACCCTCAGCTTGCGCCGGTGATCGCAAAGGGCGTCAGGACAAGCGCGAGAATGACAAGGGCAGTGCAAGCATAGGCCCATGCGCCCATGCCGCTCCAGGCTATGTTGCCTGCCGATCGCATATGCTTTTCCGCTTTTTCGAGGCGTTTGGCATAGATGATGACGCCGGGTATCGACATGCCCGTCAGGACAATGTCGAAGAGGAACCAGATCACCTTTGTCGCCAGCCCTGCGAAAGTGCCGTAGTGCAGTGGGTCAGCCATCTCGGACAGGCGCTGGTGAAGGTTAAGGCGCGGGCCGTCGAGCTGCGTGATCACCCGGCCATTTGCGGGGGCGAGTGCAAGCCCGTCGGCCCGGTCGCGCACCAGCCATGCCGTGTCCTGCCCCAGCATGATCGCGCCGTTCTTGCCAGCGAACCGGATTTCCCGGATCTCCAGCGAAGGGCGCAGGTTCCATGCTCTGGCAACGAGCCGGTCAAGCTGCAGGCCGGTGGGGGCAGGCACCGTACGCTCGACGCTGGAGAGCGGGGGAACCGCAGCCCGGCCACTAAGCGTCTCGATCGGGTACCATAGGCCGGTAAGGGCGATGAGGGCAATGAACCACAGGCTCCACAAGCCGCCGAGCCGGTGCAGGTCACTGCTCAAGCGCCGGGCATCCCCGCCGCGAGGTATGGGAAAGAACCCGCGCCACCATTTCTTGTAGTCACGATACCCGTCACAAGCGATGCCAGCAGCACCAGCACCAGCACCAGCACCAGCACCAGCGCACTGACAACCGGAACGCCCACTTTTGTCGGCAGCATGAGATGGCGATGGACCTGTCTTAAAAACCGGTGGACGTTGGCCCAGCCATGCATGCCGGTAACGGCTAAAAGGAGATTGATGATCCGATCCAGCTTCGCTCCAATCTGCACGGCTTGGCTATCGTGGCGATCGCACACGCCCTTAGCCGGAGTTTGGGTGCCCTGCTCGAACCAGGCAGCCAATGCCTCGGTCAGGATGAGGGGCTTCGAGTTGCCGGGCTCGGCAGCCGCCTTCGCGAGGCTCTCGGGCAAGTAGAATTGATGGCGGATTTTGGCGGTCGGCATGCAAGCGAAATTGCACGATGCCACGCCTTGTCAGCAGGGCCTGTCCGGTGCCGATCCGTACCTTTGTCGAACCGCAATTCCTGAGCTAGGCACGCTTGCCATCCGTTAGCCCCAAATGCACCCGTGACGCGGACTTTTGCAAGGCATGCTTGAACGCAATCCCGGCTGCCCCGCAGGCCGCGTCCGTCGATGACTGCCCTGTCCAGAGTAAGGGCGCGACCGGCGGACAAAATGCCGCATCGCCGCCTCGTACTTTCGAGACGCCATAGCCCGCGCTTTGCCAGCGCGAATCTACGAGATCTCCCGTCGCAAAGGCCCGGCACAAAAACGGATCGGCCTCCAGGCACGGGCGCTACTACAAATCTAGCGCCAGCCCGCATTGCAGCCAGCCGAATGGGCCATGTGAACCGGCGTCACGCCATGTCTCGCAAGTGTCTCGCCCAAACAGCGACTATCTCTCTAAAAAACGATGTGCAGACAGATGCTTACGGGTGGCGCGAGACACCCTTTTCTCTTGCCCTCGCCACCATTTCCTTCCCCCGTGCTTTTCCCCGCCTTGCCTCCAATTGCCTCCCCCTCCCAAACCCTCCTTCTTTCATATGTTCGTCATACGTTCTACTCTTGCGTTCGAACGTGAGTCGCATGGAGGCATGGAGCATGGGTGTTCACATTGAGGTTGGAGGCCGATCGAGCCTGCTCCTGACAGGCGATATCGAGACGCGTCTTGATGTCCCTGCGCGCAGGATTACCGAAGGGTTTTCGCTGGCGTTTTCGGATGGAACCTTGATCCGTGGGACGTTCCTGGACGGTGCTTTCACCTGCCGCTTTGCCCTCGCGGTCGAAGGCGCAGCGCAGGTTCGCATCACGCGTCACGAAGACGGTGACCGGGTCGATCTGAACTGGAATTTCGAGTGGATCACGCTCGCTTGCAGCCAGGAAACCCTGCAGCCGGAAGCGGCTGATACGGACAAGGATGTGCTGCAATTGACCCTCGACATCGTGGTCGAGGAGAGCGTCTAGAAAGGAATGGAAGCCAGCCGGTCAGCTGGCTTCGCGGGCGGTCTCTTCGAGCTGGGCGATGCGCTCCGAGCACACCGTCTGGACGACGCGGCCAAGCTCCTCGACCTGTTCGCCGAGCCAGGTCAGCTCTTCTTCGCTCACGGTGTAGTGCTTGGAGTAGCGCGCCTTGACGTAGGCTTCCTTGAGCTTCTCGAACATGCCGCGCTGCCAGCGGTTCTCGCGCGGCCAGGCGTAGACCAGCCGGGGATCGAGACGCTCGGCCTGGGTGCGCAGGAACGCCAGATTGTGGACGTG
>NZ_DF850488.1:1133723-1221018 GCF_000813185.1 Novosphingobium sp. MBES04
GAGGCGTTCGGTGGCTTGATGCAGTTCGAAAGCCGCCTTGTTATAGCGACCTCGTTCCAGATTGCTCTTAAAGTCGTCAAAGAATTCACCGGCGCTGGGATACCACTCCCCGTAGTACTCCTTCGCCAGATCCAGCGCCGCATGCGGGGTCTTGGGCTTGGGGGTCGCCAGATCGCTGTCGTCGGCCTCGTAGAGCGCAATGCCGTCGCGGGCGATATCCATGAAGAAGTACCGGCCCTGGGCGAGCCCGTCGTTCACTTCCTGCATGGTGTGGACGATGAAATTGACCGGTGTCTTGAGGCTCTCGGTGATACCGTATTCGCGCATCAGCCGCTCGTCGACGCGGGTCCAGTACTTGACCCGGTCGGTCAGCCGCTTGTCGCTGACGATCACCAAAAGATCGTAGTCCGACTTGTAGCCCTTGGCAGTGTGCGGCTCGTCGATCCAGTTGCCCCGGGCATAGCTGCCGTAGAGCACGATCTTGAGGATGCGCCCCTTCTTCTTCCAGTTCTGCGTTGAAAGCGCGAAGGCGTCCTCGAATTCCTCGAAGACGATCTGCACCACGCGTTCGAGCTCGCGCTGCTTATTCGCGGGGAGATGGTCGAGGCTCGTTTTCATGGGCACAGACTCGTGCCTAACATCCTTGCTGCCAAGTGCAAAATGATGGCGGCCGGGGCCCTGTGGGCTCCGGCCGCGCGTGTATCACCATCCCTTGCGCTCCTGACGGCGCAGAGAACTGGCGATCATTTCGATTGCATGGGCCAGATGGGTTTCGGCCTGCGCGTTCGGGATACCAAGTTCGGCCGCGATCCGGGGCACATTCAAGCCTTCGACGCGCGCCAGACGAAAGGCCGCGTGCTCGGCATCGGGAAGCGAGGCCAACGCGCGCATATAGCGCCGGTGCCGGGGATCGGGGACCTCGGCAAAGGCGCCCTTGAGAAACGCCTCCCGGATACGCTGGACGAGGAAGGCAAGAGGCCGGATCATGCCGCATCCTCCCCGAAGGCTAGGAGGTAATCGGCGGCCTTGCTGGCGGCACTGGCCGCACGAAAGATCGCCTTTTCGTCCTCGCGCAACACGGCAAGCCACGCCCCTACATAGTCGGCATGCCGCACGCTCGGCGCGATCCCCAAGGAGGCGCAGACAAAGGCGCTGGTCATCTCAGCGACCAGTTCCTCCCGGCCATACTTCGAGGAACGATAGCGGCCCGACTGGTCCCGGTTGAGGCGGGTGGGATGCCCGGTCCAATGGCCCAGTTCGTGCAGCGCCGTGCGGTACCAGTTAATCGGATCGGGGAAAGCAACCTGTGGCGGCACCATCACGAAGTCTTCGGCCGGAGCATAGTAGGCCTCGCGCCCGCCAATCCGAAAGTCTACCCCCGAACGCTTGATGATGATATCTGCCTCGACATTCGCCAAGAGCGGATCGGGTGCGTTCGAAGCCTCGCCCGCATCGATCGGCAGGCCCTCGCACTGGTCGAGATTGAAGACTGTGAACCTCTTAAGGAACGCCACGGTGCGCGCGTCGCGGTCTTCGCTCCGCGCTTTCTTCGCCTCGTCCTTGGGGGTGAAACGGTCGGCGTAACAAATGACCGTTCCCTTCTCCCCGCGCTTGACGTTGCCGCCTGCCTTCTCGGCCTGCTTGTAGGTAAGCCAGCGCTGCGAGGAATAGCCGCTCCCGATCCCGGCTGCCCACAGGATCAGCACGTTTATTCCACTGTAGATGCGTCCGGTTACTCCATTCTGCGGCATCGTCACCGGGCACCGCGCCGCGTCCCACGGCTGCACCCACGGCACGCGGCCGTCCTCCAGTTCGGCAATGATCCGGTTCGTGACCTCTCCATAGAGGCTCTGACGGTTGTCCTTGGCCATGCTCCTTCACTCCTTCCTTCAACCGCCATTGACCGGCGCCAGGGTGGCGGGGGGCGGCAGGAGCGAACCAGCAGCCCCGCCGGCAAAAGGCGGGGCGCACCTGCAAGGCCGTAACAACGTGAAGGACCCGGGAGCGCAGCGGACGGGTTGCGCCCCGTCGCGGCGGGGCTATCGGGCAGCGACGCCCCCCGCCACCTTGGAGCCGACAAAGGCCAACGCCGCCGCGCGATCAGCGCGGCGACCGCTGAAGGGATGCGAGCCGCATCCTGCCCCTGACAGGGATCGTCACGGCTCTGCCGACGAGACGGCGGCGTAGTTGGTGGCTCGGTTGAGCGTCAGCGAAATAGAGCCCGGCCGCGAAGAAAACGCGGGTCAGCCAGTACGCGGGCCTAGGACGCTCGCCTGGAAACGGGTTTGGGTTGACCATCATCGCGCCTTTCATCGAGATAGTCGCTCCACCATTGGGCCATTTCGACTCGTTCCTTCCAGTGCGCGCCACGGTGATAGGCCGCCCTCACTTTGTCGCTGTCTCCATGCGCCAGAGCACGTTCGATGGCGTCGGGATGCCACTTGCCGCTTTCATTGAGCAGGGTGGACGCCATTGCCCTGAAACCATGCGCGGTCATTTCGTCGCTGGCGTAGCCAAGACGGCGCAAACCAGCGTTGATCGTGTTGTCGCTCATAGGTCGGCGACGCGACCGGATGGAAGGAAATACGTACCTTCCGGCCCCGTCAGTGCCTTGGCATCTTCAAGCAGGGCGAGGCTCTGGCGAGAAAGTGGGACCAGATGGTCTTTTCGCATCTTGGTCTTCGCGGCGGGGATCCGCCAGAGCGCACCGTCGAAGTCGAACTCTGACCATTCGGCATGGCGAAGCTCGCCAGGGCGGACAAAGACATGGGGCGCCAGCTGCATCGCCAACTTCGTCATGGGCTGACCTTCATAGCCCTCGATCGCGCGCAGCAGTCCGCCAACGCGTTCCGGGTCGATGATCGCGCCATAGTGGGTGACCGTGGGCGTGGTTAGCGCGCCACGAAGGTCGCGCGTTGGATCGGAGGGAATACGGGCGGTGGCGACCGCGTAGCGGAAGACAGCGCCAGCAAGCTGGAGCGTGCGACGCGCGCTCTCCAGCTGCCCCTTCTTCTCGATTCTGCGAACGGCGGTCAAAACGTCTATTGGTTGGATCTCGGCTATCGGCATGTCTCCGATCGAGCCTCGTAGCAGCGAGAGAAGGTACTCGCTGCGGTTGGCCGTCGCGGGTGCCCAAGCCTTGGCGCCATCGCGTTTGCGCTTGGCACAATACTCCTCGGCAACGGAGGTGAACGTCGTGGCTGAGGCCATTTCCGCGCGCATCTTGTCACGCCGCTTTTCTATCGAAGGATCGCGCCCGTCGAAGACCAGCTCACGCGCACTGTCCCGGCGGCGGCGGGCTTCGGCCAGGCCGACGGTTGGATAGGTGCCGATCGCGAGCGCCTTTTCCTTGCCGTGGATGCGATACTTCACGCGCCAGAGCTTTCCCCCTGTCGGTTTTACCAGCAGGAAAAGGCCAAGCGCGTCGCCCAGCTTGTAGGGCTTCTCTCGGGGCTTCGCGTTTCGGATCGCAATGTCGGTAAGTGGCATATTTCAGCGCCTTTCCCGTTACGAGTCCCCCACGATGGGGGTCTCTCTCACTGGTCCAGACGACGAAACCCCAAAGTACCCCCAAAATTTCCTGGATGCAGGCGGAAAAGGGCGGTTAAATCCGGACGAGGCGGAGCGCAAAAGCCCCGTATTTCCGGGCTTTTATACCATTCTTCGGATGATTTTTGAAGGAGGGATGGAGCGGGTAAGGGGAATCGAACCCCTCTAGCTAGCTTGGAAGGCTAGAGCATTACCACTATGCTATACCCGCAACGCCGGCCTGACAGCGCGTCGGGCGCTGCCAAGGCGAGCCGCTTGCCACGACAGCGCGCGTCTAGTCAACATATCTTTTCACATGCCTGGCGCTTGCCCCCAGCACCATCATGGATCTCGCCTCACCGCGCACCGGTTCCCGCCCCACCCCGCGACTGGTAGACTGCCGGTGTCCCAGACGAGGAGGAGCGAATCGCCATGGCCACGACGCATCCCGACCGCACGTCCCCATCCCCGCAAGCGCCAGCGGCTCCGGCCGCCAACGCGGCCTCGGCGCGGCTGCGCAAGCCGCTCGACCTGCTGCTCGGAGCCGGGCTCGGCAAACTGCTGCGCAGCGTCGGGATCGGGCAGCCCAGCGCGCCCGGCGAGAATCTTCTCGACCTTGCCGATGCCCTTCTCTCGGTGCGCGGACGCGCCTCGGGCCCCTCGCTCGCCGCCGCCTTCTTCCGCCTTTATGAAAGCCGCAACGAGGCGGAGCGGCGCCGCTTTCTGGAAACGATCCACGAGCGCTATCCCCTCGATGCCCACGCCATCGACAAGGCCATTGCACAGTGGCAGGCTAGGCGCGACGAGGCCTCCGGCCTTGCCCTTCACGCGGCCAGCAAGTCGCCCTGCCGGCGCCTCATCAACCTTCTCAACACCGCCCCCGACGGTACGCAGAAGCTGCTTTGGCTGCGCGAGGACCTGCTTTCGGTCGCCCGGGACGACCGCTCGGCCGGCCTCCTCGCCTTCGACCGCGAACTCGAAGGCGCCTTCACCGCCTGGTTCAACGCAGGCTTCCTCGAACTGCGCCGGATCGGCTGGGATTCGCCCGCGGTCCTGCTCGAACGCATCATCCGCTACGAGGCGGTCCACGCCATTCGCGGCTGGGACGACCTGCAACGCCGGGTCGAGCCGGTCGACCGGCGCTGTTACGCCTTCTTCCACCCGCAGATGCCGCTCGACCCGCTGATCTTCGTGGAGGTCGCCCTGACCCGCGAAGTTCCAGGCGCCATCCACGATGTCATTGCCGAGGAGCGCGAGAGCGTGCCGGTCGGCGAGGCGAAGTGCGCGATCTTCTATTCGATCAGCAATTGCCAGAAGGGCCTCAAGGGCATTCCCTTCGGCAACCACCTCATCAAGCGCGTGGTAGGCCAGCTGCGCGAGGAACTTCCCCACATCGAAACTTTCGCGACGCTCTCCCCCGTACCCGGGCTTGCCCGGTGGCTGGACGGGGAGGAAGCCGGCAAGTCCCCTGCCCCTGCGGACGACATCTTGCGCGCCGAGGCCGCGCGCTATCTTGTCTCGGCCAAGGGACGGGGCAACCAGCCGCGTGATCCGGTCGCGCGTTTTCACCTGGGCAATGGTGCCCGCCTCGAGGCGATCCATGCGAACGCGGACCTCTCCCCCAACGGGGTCAAGCAATCGCGCGGCATCATGGTCAACTATCTCTATGACCTCGACTACATCGAGGCCAACTGCTTTGCTCTGGCCGAGATGGGCACCGTCGCGACCTCGAAGAAGGTCCGCGCGCTCCTTGACGAGGGCAGCGAGGAAGAGAGTGGCGGCAAGCGCAGGAAGTCGGCCGAAGCGGCCTGACGGCTCACCGCAGTCTTAGTTCCCAGGCTCAATGCCCGGACCTTAGTGTCCAGGATAATCGAGCAGCGCCTCGACCGCGACCCCGGCGCTGCGCAGACGCTCGGCGCCGCCCAGATCGGGCAGATCGACGAGGAACAGCGCCTCGGCAACAACGCCGCCTGCCCGGCGCAGAAGCTCGCATGCGGCCAGAGCCGTACCGCCCGTTGCCAGGAGATCGTCGATGAGGACGATGCGGCTGCCATCTACGACCGCTCCTGGATCGACCTCCAGCGTGTCCGTGCCGTATTCCAGCGCGTAGTCGATGGCGAGGACCGGAACGGGCAACTTGCCGGGTTTGCGCACGGGAATAAACGGCAAGGCCAGCTTTGCCGCGATGGCCGCGCCAAAGATGAAGCCGCGCGCCTCGATCCCGGCGATCGCCTGCCCCTCGCAGGCCTGCACCTTGTCCGCCATCATCCCGACCGCTGCGGCAAATCCCTCGCCATCACCCATGAGCGTGGTGACATCGCGAAACAGGATGCCGGGCTTGGGAAAATCCGGGATCGTGCGGACGAGCGGCTTCAGGTCTTCAGGCGTCACGTGGGGCTACTCCGGGAACTCGTTGAGGAACACAGCGGCGCCCCCATAGCGAAAGAACCCCTCCACCGCGAGGATGGAGGGGTTCTGTGTGACTACCGGGACGGCAAAGCTCAGTGCTTCTTGTTCGCCCAGATGTTGCGGTAGGACATGTAGCCCAGGATCGTGGCGAAGAGCAGGAAGCCCAGGATCGGCCAACCGGTCTGCTTGCGCTTGTCCATGGTCGGCTCGGCGGTCCAGATCAGGAAGGCCGAGACGTCCTTCGCCATCTGGTCGACCGTGGCCGGGGTGCCGTCCGAATAGGTGACCATGTCTTCCATCAGCGGTGCGGGCATCGCCAGGTTGAGGTTGGCGAAGTACGGGTTGTAGTAGAGCCCGTCCGGGGTCTTGGAGTCCGGGAAGTGCTTGAGCAGTTCGGCCGGCTGGTCCTGATACCCGGTCAGCAGCGAGTAGACGTAGGGTCCACCGTTGTGACGCGCCTTGGTGATCAGCGAGAGATCCGGGGGCGAGCCCTGGCCGCCGTAGGCAACCGGCGGGAAGTAGTCGGTGGGCGTACCCGGATTGGAGGTAACCTCGCCGGTCTTCGCGTCGTACTTGGGGATCGTGAACTGCGCCGCGATCGCCTTCACTTCCGGCTCGTTGTAACCCAGCTCTTCAAGGTCGCGGAAGGCCACGTGCTTCAGGGCGTGGCAGGCCGCGCAGACCTGCTGGTAGACCTGGAAGCCGCGCTGCAGCTGCTGCTTGTCGAACGTGCCGAAGGGCCCGTCGCTGGAGAAGCTCACGTGCTTGGGATGCTCGTGGAACTCGTGCTCGGCGGTCGGCTGGGCCGGTTCGGTGGCCCAGGTATAGAACCCGAGCCCAAGGGACCAGGCCAGGGCTACCGTGAAGAACAGCCCGACGAGGATCGAGAGAATGCGTGCCATGTCTTTCGTCTCTTTCTGTCTTGCTGTTGATCAGGCCGAAGGCTCAAGCTTCGCGTCTTCGTCCTTCCCGAGGACAGCCTCGGTGATGGAGAAGGGCAGCGGCTTGGGCTTCTCGATAGCCGAGACGATCGGCAGGATGATCAGGAAGTGCGCGAAGTAGTACAGCGCGGCAATCTGGCTGATCATGACGTAGGGCTCTTCGGCCGCGGCACCGCCGCAGTAGAACAGCACCGCCATGGTCGGGATCAGACCGAACCAGAAGAACTTCTTGTACAGCGGACGGTAGGACGACGAACGGATCGGCGACTTGTCCAGCCAGGGCAGGAAGAACCACACCAGGATGGCTCCGAACATCGCGAGCACGCCCATGAGCTTGGCCGGGATGAAGAAGAAGTCCTGGGTGAAGGCGCGCAGGATCGCGTAGAACGGCCAGAAGTACCATTCGGGCACGATGTGCGCGGGCGTCGACATCGGGTTCGCCGGAATGTAGTTGTCCGGGTGGCCCAGGTAGTTCGGCGCGAAGAACACCATTGCGCAGTAGAGGATCGCGAAGACGCCGATCGCCCAGCCGTCCTTGGCGACGTAGTAGGGATAGAACGGAACCGTGTCGCTCTCGCTCTTCACTTCCACGCCAGTCGGGTTCGACGAGCCCGGAATGTGCAGTGCCCAGATGTGCAGGATGACCACGCCCACGATCACGAAGGGCAGCAGATAGTGCAGCGAGAAGAAGCGGTTGAGCGCCGCGTTATCCGGCGCAAAGCCGCCGAGCAGCCACTGCTGGAGCGGTTCGCCGACAAGCGGGATCGCGCTGAACAGGCCGGTGATCACCTTGGCGCCCCAGAAGCTCATCTGACCCCAGGGAAGCACGTAGCCCATGAAGGCGGTCGCCATCATGAGGAGGAAGATCACGACGCCCAGCAGCCACACCATCTCGCGCGGCGCCTTGTAGGAGCCGAAGTAGAACCCGCGGAAGATGTGGACGTAGATGACGACGAAGAACGCCGAGGCACCGTTGGCGTGCGCATAGCGCATCAGCCAGCCCCAGTTCACGTCGCGCACGGTGTGCTCGATGGTGTCGAAGGCGACCTCGGTGTTCGCCGCGTAATGCATCGCCATGACGATGCCCGTGACGATCTGCAGCACGAGGCACAGCCCCGCGAGGAAACCGAAGTTCCAGAAATAGTTGAGATTACGCGGAACCTCGTAGCCGCCACCGACGGCGTTGTAGACGAGGCGCGGCACCGGCAGGCGCTCGTCCATCCACTTCATGAAGGGATGGCTGGGAGTGTATTCCTTGGCCCAGGGAAAGCTCATGTTCTTGATCCTCTCTCTTGGGCTTAACCGATGGTCACGACAGTGTCGGACGTGAATTCGTAGTCCGGAACCTGCAGGTTCAGGGGCGCAGGGCCCTTACGGATACGGGCGGCGGTGTCGTAGTGCGAACCGTGGCAGGGGCAGAAATACCCACCGAACTCACCGCGCGGCTCACCTTCGCCGGCGCCAGCGGGACGCAGCCCAGGTGCGTGCACACGCCCATGGTGATCAGCCAGTTGGTCTTGCCTTCCTTGGTCCGCTCTTCCAGCGTCTGCGGATCGCGCAGGCTGGCGGCATCGACCGCGTTCGCCGCGTCGATTTCGCGCTGGGTGAGATTACGGATGAAGACCGGCTGCTTGCGGAAGATCGCCTTGATCGCCTGCCCGGTCTGCACAGAAGAGATATCGACCTCGGTGGTGGAAGCCGCGAGGACATCGGCCGAGGCCGACATCTGGCTTACCAGCGGAATGACTACCCCTATTCCGGCGACTCCTGCCGCGCTTACCGCCGCGACATTGATGAAATCGCGCCTCCGCACGCCATCTTCTTCTGCCATGTTTGCCCTTGCCTTGCTTTAGACAACCCCCCGCCAAAACCGACGCGCGCCGGAACCGACAAGGGGCCAGGTTGCTTACCTACGGTTCGCTTGGATCCCCCCAACGTACGGTACCGGAACAAGATATATCTCGTCCTCACTACCGACTTGGCACGGCTGATATACACGAAAACCAGCCCTGCCAACCGTGTTTTTGGTCAAGCAAGCCGCAAGAAAGCGCCCCGGGCGGGGTTGTAGTGGCTCTGTTCGGGGGCTGTCTTGACCTAGGTCAAGCCGATTACGGATATCTGGCGTCCGTAATTTGCCGCATGCTGATGGGTGGCACGGCGGAACGAGAAATACCGCTCGGGCGCCGCGTAGGTATCGAGCCCCAGGGTCTCGATTCGGCCCACACCCGAGGCGGCCAGACGTGCCGCGACATAAGCTTCGAGGTCGAACTGGTGGTGCCCGTCGCGCCCGGCGGCAAAGAAGCTCTCGTTCACCGTGTCCGCTTCCACGAAACGGCGGAAAAAGGCGTCATCGACCTCATAGCTGCGCCGCGCGATGCACGGGCCGACGGCCGCGACGATGCGGCTGCGGTCCGCTCCTAGGGCTTCCATCGCCGCAACGGTGCTGTCGGTCACACCGGCAAAGGCGCCCTTCCAGCCCGCGTGCGCGGCGCCCACGACACCCGCCTCGCGATCGGCCAGAAGCACCGGCGCGCAGTCGGCCGTGAGAATGCCCAGGAGCACGCCCGGACGGTCCGTCACCAGCGCGTCGGCGCGCGGGCGATCCACATCGGTCCAGATGGGATCGGAAAGCCGCACGCAGTCGGGCGAATGGATCTGATAGACGGTCGCGAGTTGCGCTCCCGGGAGCACGGCGTCCACCACAAGCGCCCGATTCGCATCGATCTTGTCGCGGTCATCGCCCGAACCATAGCCGACGTTGAGCCCGGCCACTTCGCCTTCGCTGACACCGCCGCGGCGGCCAAGAAAACCGTGTGCGATCCCCTCGAGCGCCTGGGCGCGGGCGACATCGACGCCCGCCGTATCCAGGTCAGCCAAGGCTCTTGCTCACCTGCTCGCGCACATCGCGCGACAGATCGGGCTCCTGCGCAATGCGCTCGAGCTCGGCGCGCATCAGCTGGCGCGGGCAGGTTCCACCCGGCGCCAGCGGCCAAGCGAGGGCACGAAGCGCGCCGCGGTCTGCGGATTGATCGGGTCGAGACGGCGGATGATGTCGCCAATCATGCGGTAGCCCTCCCCGCTGGGGTCATGGAAGGCGACGGTGTTCATGGCCGCGGCCATGAACACCGAGCGCACTCGGTTGGGGTTCGACATGCGGAACTCCGGGTGCTTGGCGAGCGCGCGGACATGGTCCAGCACACGCGGGTGGAGCGAGCCCGCCTGGAGCGAGAACCACTTGTCGATGACCAGTGCGTTGCCCTCATAGCGCGCCAGGAAGTCGGCGAGCGCCTCCTCGCGTTCGGGGCAGTCGAGGCTGGCCAGCACCATGAGCGCGCCCTGGCGGTCGGTCATGCACGAGGCCGCGCGGTACTGGGCGATGCCGCGCGATGCGCCTTCGGCGCCGTCGCCTGCCGCAATGTAGACGAGCGCCTGCGTCTTCACCTTGCGTGCACCGCGTGCCTCGGCCTCGCGGCTGTAGGGCACGGCCGAGACGCGGTCGTGCAGGGCCTTGAGTTCGTCCGCAAGGGTCGCACCGAGCCAGGCCTTGAGGCCCTCACGCTCGGCGTGGATCGCGCCCGGATCGGAAACGAGAAGCTGCTCGGCCAGATAACTCTCGGCCGGGAGCAGCATCAGTTCGCCGCGCATCAGGTCGTCGAGTTCGGCGTCGGTCACGATGGCGCGGAATGCCTCGCCGATGGCCGTGCGCCCGGCGCTGCGCTGGCCTTCGTCGAGACCGCCGCCGACCGCCGCCACAAGGTGCTGGACAACAAGGCTCTGCATCGCCTCGTAGCGCGCGAAGGGATCATCGTCGCAGGCCGCGAGGAAGACGAGATCGGCATCGGGGCGCGCCATTTCGATGGCGACCGGGGCCGAGAAGCCGCGGTTGATCGAAAGCACCGGATCGGCGGGCGCATCAGCAAAGACGAAGCGGTCCTCGGCCTTGTCGAGCACGACCAGGCTCTCGCCCGAATGGGTGCCCGTAGCGCGGTCGAACAGGGCGACGCGCAGCGGGATCGGCATGGCCTGCTTCTCGGGCTGGCCCGGCGTGGTCGGCACGGTCTGGTGCAGGGTGAGGACCGCCTTGCCGTCCTCCTGCGTCAGGCTTGCCGCGACCTGCGGCGTGCCGGCCTGCGAATACCACAGGCGGAACTGCGCCAGGTCGAGCCCCGCGCCGTCCTCGATCGCCTTGACGAAATCCTCGCAGGTGGCCGCGGTGCCATCGTGCCGGTCGAAGTAGAGATCGGTGCCCTTCCGGAAGCGCTCTTCTCCGGCCATGGTCCGCATCATGCGGATCACCTCGGCGCCCTTGTTATAGACGGTCGCTGTGTAGAAGTTGCTGATTTCCTGATAGGAATCGGGACGGATCGGGTGCGCGAGGGGGCCAGAATCCTCCGGGAACTGGGCAATGCGCAGGATCCGCACGTCCTCGATGCGCTTGACGGGTTCGGAACCCATGTCGGCGCTGAAGAGCTGATCGCGCAGCACCGTGAAGCCTTCCTTCAGCGAAAGCTGGAACCAGTCGCGGCAGGTCACGCGGTTGCCCGACCAGTTGTGGAAGTATTCGTGCCCGATCACGCCCTCGATGGCGTCGTAGTCGGCGTCGGTCGCGGTGTCGGGGTCGGCCAGCACGTAGCGCGTGTTGAAGACGTTGAGCCCCTTGTTCTCCATCGCGCCCATGTTGAAATCGGACACGGCGACGATGTTGAACAGGTCAAGATCGTACTCGCGCCCGAAGGTCTCCTCGTCCCACTTCATCGAGGCAATCAGCGAATCGAGCGCGTGCTGCGTGCGGCCTTCATCGCCCGGGCGCACCCAGACGTTGAGATCGACCGTGCGGCCGCTCTTCGTGGTGAAAGTGCCATGGTTGGCAATGAGTTCGCCCGCGACGAGAGCGAAGAGGTAGCTGGGCTTGGGCCAGGGATCGTGCCACTCGGCCCAGTGGGTCCCGTTCTCACCTTCGCCCTCGGCGGTGCAGTTGCCGTTGGCGAGCAGGATCGGGAAGGTCGCCTTGTCACCCGACATGCGTACCGAATAGGTCGAGAGGACATCGGGCCGGTCGGGGAAGAACGTAATGCGGCGAAAGCCCTCAGCCTCGCACTGCGTGCACAGCATCCCGTTGGACGCGTAGAGACCCATGAGCTGGCTGTTGCCCGAGGGCACGAGCGCGGTCTCGATGGTGACCTCGTGCGCATCGCCCGAAAGCTCGACAAGAAGATCGGGCCCGTCCATGCGCCAGCCGCTTGCCGCCTCGCCATCGACGCGCACCGAAACCGGCGAGATCTGGTCGCCGTTGAGGCGCAGGGTCGCAGCCCCATTGCCTTCGGGGTTGCGCTTCACCGAGAGCGTGGAGGTGACCTTCGTCGCATCGAGCCCCAGGTCGAAATCGAGCGCGATCTCGGGCACCAGCCAGGCCGGGGGCAGGTAGTCCTCACGCCGGATCACCGGCGGGGCCTGCGGCGCGGGCGCGGCGTCG
This sequence comes from Novosphingobium sp. MBES04, assembly GCF_000813185.1. NCBI lineage: Bacteria > Pseudomonadati > Pseudomonadota > Alphaproteobacteria > Sphingomonadales > Sphingomonadaceae > Novosphingobium > Novosphingobium sp. MBES04. The sequence goes on from NZ_DF850488.1 coordinate 1,146,075, forward strand.
GCGGTCTGGGGGTTCTGTTCGGGCTCGGCGGGTCTGCTGGCGATGTCCATGCGCCTTATCTAGCCCTTCCCGGCGCGATTGCCAGACAGGGGAGATACGTTTTGCGCGCAAGGCGCACACTTTGTCGAATGGGCACAAGGCTGCTAGGCCCTTCCCCTATGCCACGTTTCTTCATCTTCGGCCTTGGCTACACCGCCTCTGTCCTCGCCCGCGCCCTGGAAGCCAGAGGCTGGGAAGTCATTTCCACCGGCCGTTCGGGCACGCTCTCCTTCGACGATGAAGGCTCGGTGCGCACCGCGCTGGCCGATGCCGACCATGTGCTGTCCTCGGTCCCTCCGGGCAAGGAAGCGCGCGGCGAGCCGCTCGATCCGGTGCTGGAGACCTATGGCGATGCGCTGAAGGGCAAGGCGCTGTCCTACCTGTCCTCGACCGGAGTCTACGGCGATGCGGGCGGGGCCTGGGTGGACGAGGCCAGCCCCATCGGCACGGGACGGCGCACCGCGCGCGCCGAAGCGGACCGGGAGTGGCAGAAGCTGGGCGCGCGGGTCTATCGCCTGCCCGGCATCTATGGACAGGGCCGCTCGATCCTCGAACGCGTGCAGGAGGGCCGCGCGCACCGCATCGACCTCCCTGGCCAGGTGTTCAGCCGGGTCCACGTGGAGGATATCGCGGCGGGCGTGCTCGCGGGGATCGAAAAGCCTGCGGGCGCCTACAACCTTGCCGATGACCTGCCCTGCCCGCAGAACTGGCTGGTCGAGCACGCCTGTGCGCTCCTGAACCTGCCACTGCCCCCGCTCCAGACCCTGGACGAAGCCGGGCTCTCACCCATGGCGCGCGGTTTCTATGCCGAGAACCGGCGCGTGGCGAACGGGAAGGCCAAGCGCGTGCTGGGCTGGCGCCCGCGCTACCCGACTTACGTGGCGGGCTTGCGCGCGCTCAGCGCCACGATGAGCCCCAGCGTCGCGAGCCCCGCGCCCGTCCCCGCCAGCAGCGACCAGCGGTAACCCTCAAACACGGTCGAGAGCAGCATCGCGATGACGACGACCGCCACCCCGTTGTAGGCCGCGCGTCCCGCGCCAAGCTTGCGGATCAGCGTGTAGTAGAGCGGGAAGGTCACGACCGAGCCGAACACGGCCAGATAGGCCGTCCCCAGCCAGTAGCGCGGCGCGGTGGGGATCACCGGTGGCCCGTCGCGCAGCCAGGCGACCACGATATCGGCCAGCGTGCCGTAGAGCATGGCCCAGGCGAGCAGGCTCACCATCGCGAGCTTGCGGCCGGTCTCATTGGCCTGGATCACATTGGAAACCGAAGCGCAGAGCATGGCCGCGAGCGCAAGCACCACGCCCAGCCAGACCGAGCCCGCCAGCGGCGCCTCGCGCGCTTCGTGGAGAAGCAGGAGACCAATCCCGGCAATCGCTATACCGCTGCCGACCAGGAACCGACGCGTAATCGGCTGCCCCAGCAGGACCCGCGCCAGAAGCGCGTTGGGCACCAGCATCAGCGCGATCATCACCGCGACGATGCCCGAGGTCAGGTACATCTCGGCGCTGTAGACGAAGTTGTAATTCCCGCAGAACTGCGTGATGCCGACCAGCATCGCCAGGACATGGCCTGCGCGTCCGATCCGCAAGGGCCGCTTCATCGCGGCGGCCACCACGAACATCGCCGGCGTCGCCAGCAGGAAGCGCCAGGCGACCGACCAGCCCGCCGGGGCCGCGTCGATCTGCCCGGTGATCACCCACCAGGTCGATCCCCAGATCAGGCTGACCAGCAGGAAGGGCAGCGCCACGGCCGGGCGCAGCAGCGAATCCTCGTTCATGATAGGTGCGTGTCCATCGGGCTTGGCGCCTAGAGGGCGGCGATGGCCCGCGCAAGCGCGGCGACGTCTTCGGCCTTCGCGTCCCAGGCGGTGACAAGGCGCGCGGCCTCGGTGCCCCAGTCGTAGAAGCCGAAGCCCTGCTGGCGAAGCGCGGCGCGCTCGGCCGCCGTGCAGGTCAGGAACACCTCGTTCGCCTCGACCGGATGGAGCAGGCGCTGCCCCGCAGCCGCCGCCAGCTCAGCCGCGGCCGCGTTGGCGCTGCGCGCGTTTGCGAGCCACAGGTCACCCTCCAGCATGGCGAGGATCTGCGCAGCCAGGAACCGCCCCTTGGACTGCAACTGCCCGGCGCGCTTGCGGCGAAAGCGCAGGACCTCGGCCTCCTCGGGATCGAACAGGACCACCGCTTCGGCGCCCATCGCGCCATTCTTGATGAACCCGAAGCTCAAGGCATCGACGCCCGCGACGATATCTCCGGGCGCGACATCCAGGAACGCCGCCGCGTTGGCAAAGCGCGCGCCGTCCATGTGGAGGCCAAGTCCCTGACCACGGGCAAAGGAGGCCAGCGCCGCGACCTCGTCCGGGCGATAGACGCAGCCGTATTCGCTGGCCTGCGTGATCGAGACCGCATGCGGATGGACCTGGTGAACCCCGTCGCGGATGCCCGCGACCGCAGCCTCGAGCGCCTCGGGCGTGATCTTGGCGTGATCCCCCTCCACCGTCATCAGCTTGGCGCCGTGAAGGAAGAAGCCGGGCGCGCCGCCCTCGTCCATCTCGATGTGCGCCTCGCTATGGCACAGCACCGCGCCGTGGGGCTGGACCATGGTGGACAGCGCCAGGCAGTTGGCCGCCGTGCCCGTCGCCACCCAGAGCGCGGCACACTCGCGCCCGAAAAGCTGCGAGAAGCCCGCGTCGAGCGCGCGGCTGAGGCCATCGTTGTCATAGGGCGCATCGGCGGCATCGGCGGCCTGCATCGCCTTCCAGACGGAGGGATGGACGGCGGCGGCATTGTCGGAGAGGAACTGCATGACCATATGCCTCACCAGCGCGCCTGCGCCGCGTCAAGTCCATCCGCACGCCACCTTGCCAGAAGGAGAGCCCATGGTCGGCCTCACCATCACCCGCCACGAAACCGCGACCGGGGGCGAATACCGCGCCCATCCCGCCGACAGCGAAGCCCTCGGCCAGCTGACCTGGACCACGCAGGCGGGCAATCCTGCGGTGCACCGTGCGGACCTCGTCCTGGTCCCCTCCGAAATTGGCGGGCGCGGGATTGCTGGACGGCTCGTCGAGGCGATGGTTGCCGACGCGCGCGAAAACCATTTCCGCATCCAGCCTTTGTGCAGCTACGTGGTGGCGGCCTTCGCGCGCCATCCCGAGTGGGCCGACGTGAAGGCCTGACACGCGCCGCCAAGGCAGGCGTGTCATTACCGCGCAGCGAATATCTGCAAGGTAGCGCAAGGCAGGACCCGCCCGCCCCCGCATGGCGTGACCTAATGAAACAAACACCCGGCATACGCGCTTGTCCCTGGTGACGCCCGCGCAAGGCCGGGACCGGCCGCAAGGCCCCGACACGACGAATACGATCAAGAGGACCCGCACGACATGGCTTATTCCGATTTCCTGAAACAGCAGTGCTATATCGATGGAAAGTGGTGCGATGCGGATTCGGGCGCGACGCTCGAGGTGACCAACCCGGGCACCGGCGAGGTCATGGGCACGGTCCCCAAGATGGGTTCGGACGAGACCAGCCGCGCCATCGACGCCGCCGAAGCCGCGCTTCCGGCCTGGCGCGCCAAGACCGCGGGCGAACGCTCGAAGATCCTGCGCAAGCTCTACGAACTGATGATGGACGCGCAGGATGACCTGGGCGAACTGCTCAGCCGCGAACAGGGCAAGCCGCTCGCCGAAGGCAAGGGCGAGATCGCCTATGGCGCGAGCTTCATCGAATGGTTCGGCGAAGAGGCCAAGCGTGCCTATGGCGACACCATCCCGGGCCACGCCAGCGACCGCCGCATCGTCGTCATAAAGCAGCCGGTCGGCGTTGTCGGCGCGATCACGCCCTGGAACTTTCCCAATGCGATGATCACCCGCAAGCTGGGCCCCGCGCTCGCGGCGGGCTGCACCATGGTCATCAAGCCGGCCTCGGCCACCCCCTACTCGGCGCTCGCCATCGCCGCGCTGTGCGAGAAGGCCGGCATTCCCGCAGGCGTCGTCAACGTGGTGACGGGCAGCGCCGGGCAGATCGGGTCGACCCTGACGGGCAGCCCCAAGGTCGCCAAGATCACCTTCACCGGATCGACCGAGATCGGCCGCCAGCTCCTCAAGGAATCGGCCGACACCGTCAAGAAGTGCTCGATGGAGCTGGGCGGCAACGCGCCCTTCCTCGTCTTCGACGATGCCGACGTGGACGCGGCGATCGAAGGCGCGATGATCTCCAAGTTCCGCAACGGCGGCCAGACCTGCGTGTGCACCAACCGCTTCTACGTCCAGGACGGCGTCTACGACGAATTCGTCGAGAAGCTGGCCGCGCGCGTGAAGGCGATGAAGGTGGGCTACGGTCTCGACGAAGGCACCGAAGTCGGCCCGCTGGTTGATGAAAAGGCCGTCGCCAAGGTCGAGGAGCACCTCAAGGACGCCGTCGACGGCGGCGCCACCGTGCTCGCGGGCGGCTCGCGCAACGAGCGTGGCGGCAGCTACTTCAACCCGACCGTCGTCGCCAACGTGAAGCCCGACATGCTGCTGGCGCGCGAGGAGACCTTCGGCCCGCTTGCTGGCGTCATCCGCTTCACCGACGAGGCCGAGGCCATCGCCATGGCCAACGACACCGAATTCGGTCTTGCCAGCTACTTCTATGCCTCGGACATGAGCCGCGTGTGGCGCGTCGCCGAAGCGCTCGAAGCGGGCATGGTGGGCATCAACACCGGCCTCATCTCGACCGAAGTTGCCCCCTTCGGCGGCGTCAAGCAGTCGGGCCTGGGCCGCGAAGGCTCGCACTACGGGCTCGATGACTACATGGAGCTGAAGTACCTGTGCATGGGCGTGAAGCCCGCCTGACGACTTCGCCCACGGCGAAGCACGAACGGCCCCGGCAGGACCTATGCGGTTCTTCCGGGGCTTTTCCTATCGCACGCCGGCATCGTCCAGGTCGCGGGCGAAGCGGGCCATGGCAAGACGCGCGTTTGCCAGGTTCACCACCGCCCTGTCGAGCGCGACGAGCACCATGAGCCCGCAGACCTCACCAAGGGGCCGGGCAAACCAGACGTGGCGGGCACTAGTCACGGCCACCTGCTCGACCCGCTCGCTACTCGAGGCTGCCGCCAGCGCCTCGCCTTCGGCCCGCGCCAACCCGGCCATGGACTGCGCGGTCCGGGGCAGGTCGAAACCCGCCCCCCGGCGCAGCTGCGAGATCACCTCGCCCCCGGCCGTCGCGACCAGCGCGAGGCCGACCAAGCCATCCAGATTGGCCGCCGAGACGAGACGCTTGCCCAGTTCCACCACCAGCGTCCGAAACGCGGGCTCGTTCTGCATCGCCGCGAGCGCATCGCCCGTGAAGGCGTTTTCGCCCAACGCGATTTCGGCCGGAATCGGCAAGGGCGTCACAGGTGCTTTGCGCGCCTCGAAGGTACAACTTGCCGCGCACCAGACCATGTCCACGGCGTGCCCGTCACTCGATACCGGCAAAAGGATTCCGCGCGCCTTCACCGCTTCCCCGAGACGGTTGTCGAATTCCGCCTCGAACCAGATCGGTGAGCGATTGGCCACGCATTGCTCGCAATTCTCGGTGAGGTGCGCGAGCAGGGTGGCGTCCGGAACATCGTCAAGGCGCGCCAGCCGGGTCCCCTCCCCGCAATCCCGGCGCAAGTTGGTGCCCACGAACGTCAGGTGCGCTGCGTCGCCATGTGCAGGAACATGTACGATCACGCTGTCGGCACGGAACGGCTCGAGCGCGCCATCCTCCATGTCCTGGAAATCGGGATAGGGCCGGGACCGGGCAAGCCGGGCCCATTCATGGTAGACCTGCATCTGGAGCCTGCGTTCCAGAAGGTCCGCGTCTTCACTCGTCATTCGGACTTGCGCCCCATTCCACCGCACGATCCCGAAGGACCGCCACGTTCCCCACCATCCTGACGCGGTTTACCCACGCACGGCGACCAATTTTCGCAAGGCTATCTCAGGAATGTATAAACACAACTTAAATTATTATTAAATATAGTATTTTCGAAGCAACAGACGCACAGGCCCAGGATGGCCCGCTTACGTGCTCATGCAAAGCCCCGGCGCACCTTGCGGTGGCCGGGGCTTGCTTCGCGGGACCCATTGGCCCCGCGCCTGTCGGCTGCGCTCAGACCTTGAGGTCGGCCTCGATGCGCGACACCTTGAAGCGGGCCATGCCCAGGTTCGCCTTGGCCTTGTCGAGCACGAGGTAGAGGAACAGGCCCTTGCCCGAATCGTCGGTGAGCGGGCGGATCATGTGGTACTGGCTCGAGAGCGAGATGAGCACGTCCTCGACTTCGTCGTCGAGCCCCAGTTCCTTCATGGTGGCCAGCTTGGCCTTCATCACGTTGGTGTTGCCTGCCGCCGCGACGTTGAGGTCGAGACCATTCGAATCGCCCGCGGTCGCGACCGCCATGCCGGTGGCGAGATCGACCAGCGCAACGGCCTTTGCACCGTCGATTTCAAGGCATTCGTTGAGCTTGGCTTCAAGTGACATAGGATATCCCTTTCTGGATTGAGATGTGGGCGGGGAAACAGGTGGGAAGGAAAGTGGGATGCAGAGCCCCTGACGGAGCCCGGCGCCGCCGAGGACCTTCCTGAAAAGTCGGGAAAAGACATGATGAAAGTGCCGCGAACAGCAGGTTCAGGCGGGGCCTGGGATCAGCCTGTCATGAGCGCCTGACCCAGTTGCCGCCGCGCGTTGGCAAGATTGCCCCGGTCCCTGTCGAGCACGGCGAGAACCAGCAGGTCCTCCCCCCCTTCCAGGGGTTGCAGCAGCCAGAACTGGCGCCGGGTCGTGACGATCGCTTCCTCGAAGCGCTCGGCCAGGCCGCACTGGGCAATGACTTCGCGCTTGAGACGGATGAGTTCGGCACCGCTCGCGGCAACGCCGGCCAGGTCGAGATCACCGGCGCAGGCCAGCTGCGCGCCAACAGCCCCATCGGCGATATCGACCAGGGCGAGGCCGACAAGACCGTCGATGTCGCGGCACGCGGTCAGTCCTTGCGCCAGGCGCTGCGCCTCCGCACTTGGCACGTCGCCCCCCGTGGCCACAGGCGCGGCGGCATTGTCGTTCGAAGGCGCCGCGGCGGGCACTTCGTCGACGAGTTCAAGTTCCTCGGCCATGGCCGCGAAGTCGGCCAGGGGCTCGCTCTTGCTGCTGGTCACACCCCAGACGGTGTCCACGTTCTGCCCATCGCTCGAGATCGGCAGCAGGATTCCGCGGTAGTGCACGTTCTCCTCCAGGCAATTGATGAACGAGGCCTCGAAGCCGACGGCGCCCGGTTCGCGATGCACTGCAGGTAGGTATCGGTGAAGCGCGAAAGCAGCGTCAGTCCGGGCACGTCGGGCAGGCGCTCGATACGCGTGCCCTTCCCGCAGTCCCGGCGCAGGTTGCTCCCGACGAAGGCGATGATGGGGTCCATCGCGTCCTCGGTCATCTGCAGGATGACGCTGTCCTCGTGGAATCCCTCGAGTACGACCTCCTCCATGTCCTCCATGGAGGGAAACGGCTTGGCCTTGGCCACGCGCGTCCACTCCTGGTAGACCTGAATCTGCAAGCGACGCTCGGTATGGTCTTGGATCTCGGTCATGACTGGCCGGCACTTCATCTCCCGCTTCCGGCACCGTCCAGCACGGGCAGGCGAGAGCCGGGGACGGCTCGCGATTTCCTGCCATGTGGTGTCCCGTCCAAAAGCGATATCGGGTTCAAACATGACGCGAAGAAGATCCGCGAGATCACCAGGCAGCTCACCGCAACGCGGCCCCGCCTGCCGGATCAGATCCGGCCACGCTCGGGGTGAAACACCCCCCGGGCATGTGCATCCCGCACCGACTCCTCGCTGCGTTGCCGCAGGATATCGGGAATAATCTCTAAGGAGTCGTTAAGCAGATGCTTTAGAAGGCATTTACTTCTGTAATCAGAGTTATTTTTGCGGTAAATAAGTCACACAGATTGTATTCGTATACATTTACTGAGCACCTGCACAAATCCCGGTGGCCACGTGCACACAGCGCACGCCGGGTACCGCAAACGGCATCACGCTTGCAGCCTTCGCAGCACCTTTCCCGCTTGTATCACGCGCCATACCCGCCCATTATGGCGTCCCATGCCAACCGCACCCCAGACCGACGCCACGAACGAGCGCAAGCTGATCGAGGCCATTGCCCTCAAGCGCCACATCCGCGCCGAGTACAACGGCACCGAAATGCTGCTTGCCCCGCACCGCCTGTTCAGCCGCCACGACGAGCTGTTCCTCAGCGCGTTCAACCCGAACAAGAACTGGCGCAGCGAGGAAGAACGGCGCCTCGGGCACTTCAAACTTGACGGACTTTCCAACCTCCTGGTGACCGAAGAGGTGTTCGAGCCCCTGCCCGATTTCGACCCGGCCCCGCCGCGCGAAACCGACGAGGAAGTCTTCACCGTCACCGCCTGAGGCGCTTGCGGCGGCCTCGCGCTTTCTTCCCGCGCCCCGCCTCTCTCCCAAATGCAAAGGCCCAAATGCAAAGGGTCGACGACTTGCGCCGCCGACCCTCGTTCCACATGGGGGAGTGGACCTCGTAAAAGAGCGAATCAGGCCTTGGCCTTCGTCTCTTCATAGCGTTCGATCGCTTCGAGCACGATCTGGCGCGCATCGGCTGCGCCGCCCCAGGTGCCCACGCGCACCCACTTTTCCTTTTCGAGGTCCTTGTAGTGCGTAAAGAAGTGCTCGATCTGGGCCAGCAGGATCTCGGGAAGATCTGCCTTTTCCTTTACGTCGATATAGTAAGGGAAAGTTGAATCGACCGGTACGCACAGCAGCTTTTCGTCGCCGCCGTGCTCGTCCTCGAGGTTCAGCACCGCGATCGGACGCGCGCGCACGACGCAGCCCGGGATGAAGGGCGAACGGGCGATGACCAGCGCGTCGAGCGGATCGCCGTCGGGCGAGAGCGTGTGCGGCACAAAACCGTAGTTGGCCGGGTAGCGCATCGGCGTGTGCAGGATGCGGTCGACGTAAAGAGCACCCGACTCCTTGTCGAACTCGTACTTCACGGGTTCACCGCCGACGGGAACCTCAATGACGACGTTGAGACTTTCCGGCGGATTGTCCCCAACGGGAATCATGTCGATGCGCATGGTCGTCCTTCTTCTTAGACACTTAACAAAGTATCGATAGTAATCTCAGTGGAACGCGGCTTAGCGGGGCACCGGGTGGGCCGCAACAACCTTGTATCCACACGAACGGATAGAGCGGGAGCCTAGAAGGCCCCCGCTCTTAACAATTGGCTTATATCTCTTGGAACCCGACCTTGGTCTAGGCCCCGTCCTCACGCTTCAGCGCGTGCGGGCGTCAAGCAGACGGTCAAAGCCGTTTTCCTTGCCCGGCGTGGTGCTTTCCAGCCAGGGGAAGCGCAGCCCTTCGTGGTAGTCGATCGCCAGCGTCTCGTAGTGGTCCCCCCGCTTGACCAGCAGTTCGATCGGCTTGTCGGCCGCCGCATTGCCGGTCTTGGCCGCGGTAATGGCCTTCTTGATGGTGTCGGCGCTGTAGCTCTCGCCGTTGACCGCAACGATCTGGCTGCCGCCAACGAGACCGGCATCGAAGGCAGGCCCGTCCCACAAGGTGGCCCCCACCGTGCCATCGGCAGTCAGACCCACGCCCAGCGAATACGTCAGGTCGAGCGAGTTGGAGTGGCCCCCGCGTCCCTTCTCGTAGGAGTTGGGCTCTTCCTTCCAGACCAGCTTGTAGCCCGCCATCTCGATGCCGCGCATCGGCGCGGGCTGGTTGGTCTTGTAGATGCGGGTCTTGAGGAAATCGGCCCAGTCGTAGGCGTAGACGCCGTTGAGCGTCTCGACGACCTCGTCGAAGTCGTAGGTCAGCTCGCCCCAGTCACCGTCGCGCATGCCGAAGAAGGCCTTGGCGAAATCGTCGAGCCCCTTCTTGCCCTTGGTGCCGCTGCGGATGATCTGGTCGGCTTCCAGCCAGGTCAGCGCACCTTCCACGTAGTAGTCCTCGCTGCGGGTGAGCGAGACGAACGGCAGCGGGCGACGGCGCGCCAGCTGCGGCGCATGGGTGGTGTCCTCGACCGAGCGCCAGCTGCGCCCGGGCGTACCTTCGAGGTACTTAGCCGCAGCCACCGCGAACTGGTCCAGGACGGTCTGCTTGGACTGCACACCCGACCGCGCGGCCAGAATATAGCCCCAGAACTGGGTCTGGCCTTCGTAGACCCACATCAGCGTGTTCTGCATGGGCTGCTGGTAATCGGGCGTCCACAGGTCGGCGGGACGGCGGTACTTGCCGTTCCAGCTGTGAACGAATTCGTGCGCGATCACGTTGTGATCCCAGTCCATCGCGTCCCAGTCGATGAAGGCCTTGGGCTCGTACTGGTTCTCGCTCGAACGGTGGTGCTCAAGCCCGATGCCGCCCATACGGTCGGTCAGCGCGAGGAGGAAATCATAGGTATCGAAGTGGCGGGCACCGAAGGTCGCCAGCGCCTCGTCGACGAGGTGGCGATAGTACTCCATGTGCTCGGGCGCGATGCCCAGCAGTTCGGGCTTGTCGGCCACCGCGTTCATCGTGACGTCGTGGCCCAGGTCCCAGCTCTGCGCGTACTTGCCCGCAAAGATCGGCGAATCGACGAGGCGCTGGTAGTCGGTCACGTCCCAGGTCAGCGTGTCGCCGCTGCGCGCCTTGCCGTCGAGCGCGGTGAAGACGTCCCAGCCTGCCGGCACCTTGACGGTCGTCTTGTAGGGAATGCGGCGGGTGTAATAGCCTGCCGGGTAGAGGCTCATCTTCTCCCACTGCAGGTTGAGCATCTCGCGCGTCATGGTGATGCGCCCCTCGTTCGTGCGCACGGGCGAGGTGTGGACGAAGCTGGCGGTCACCGCCTTGGTGCCTTCGGGCAGCGCGAGGTGGAAGGCGTTCACCGCCACCGTGTCGCGCACCCAGGGGATTTCCTTGCCATCGGCGTAGAAGTGGAAGTTCGCCAGCAGCGAATAAGGGCCGGTCTCGGAGTGGTTGCCCGGCAGCCAGCCCGGCTGCATCAGGATCAGGTCCTTCGTTCCGGCCGCGACCGGGAAGACCTGCGTGACCGAGTAGACGCCGCGCGCCACATCGGTCGCGTCGATGTCGAGCGAAACGGTGCCGGCATAGTCGACATCCTGCGCCGCGGGCATCGCGGGCGGAAGGTCCGGTGCCATCGGGGTGGAGCGGGACGCGTCCTGGGCGTTGAGGGCCGAAGAGGCGAAAAGGAGAGCGGAGAGCGAGACGAGCGCGGTATGATACTTCATTACGCGTACACCTACCCGCGCCGCGCGCCGATTGGCAACCTTGGATTGGCGCATTTCAATCGCGCACTTTATCCTTTTCCGCATTCGGGCTAAGCGCGCGCGATGAGCAAGACACCACAGGCCATTCGCGGAACCCAGGACATCTTCGGCGCCGACGCCGAAGCGTTCGCCCACGTCGTAGCGACCTTCGAGCGCATGCGCCGCCTGTACCGCTTCCACCGCGTGGAAATGCCGGTCTTCGAGAAGACCCCGGTGTTCGCCCGCTCACTGGGCGAGACGACCGACGTCGTCTCCAAGGAAATGTACTCGTTCGACGACCGTGGCGGCGAATCGCTGACGCTGCGCCCCGAGTTCACCGCCGGCCTGGCGCGCGCCTACCTCACCAACGGGTGGAAGCAGTACGCCCCGCTCAAGATCGCAACGCACGGCCCCATCTTCCGCTACGAGCGCCCGCAGAAGGGCCGCTACCGCCAGTTCCACCAGATCGACGCCGAGGTGATCGGCGCGGCCGAGCCCACTTTCGACGTCGAACTCCTCGTCATGGCCGATCTGCTCCTCAAGGAACTGGGCATCGCGGGCGAGATCACGCTTCAGCTCAACACCCTGGGCGATGGCGAAAGCCGCGAAGCCTGGCGCGCTGCGCTGATCGAATACTTCCGCGACCACGTTGCCGAACTGTCCGAGGATTCGCAGGAGCGCCTGGAGCGCAACCCGCTGCGCATCCTCGATTCCAAGGACCCGCGCGACAAGCCCTTCACCGCCGATGCGCCCAGGATCGACGACTTCCTGTCGAGCGCCGCGCAGGACTTCTTCGGCGCGGTCACGCAGGGGCTCGACGCGGCCTCGGTACGCTATGTGCGCACGCCTTCGCTGGTGCGCGGGCTCGACTACTACCGCCACACCGCCTTTGAATTCGTCACCGACCGCCTCGGCGCGCAGGGGACCGTGCTGGGCGGTGGACGCTACGACGGCCTGCTCGAAGCGCTGGGTGGTCCCGCGACGCCAGCGGTGGGCTGGGCCGCGGGTATCGAGCGCCTCGCCATGCTGGTCGCGGATGCAGGCCTGGTGCCCCAGAGCCAGCTCACCTGCGTGCTCGCGGTCGAGGATGACGCCGCCCTGCCCTTCGCGCAGAAGGCCATCACCGCGCTGCGCTTCCAGGGCATCGATGCCGAGATGATCGCCAGCGGCTCGCCCCGCAAGCGCTACGACAAGGCCGTGAAGGCGGGCGCCCGGGTGATCGTCTCCTTCATCGTGAAGGACGGCGTGCCTACCGCGAACGTCAAGACCTCCGAACCGAGCGCGGAATCGCTCGCGGTCGAGCAGGTTCTCCAGCAGATCCACCCGTGAGCCGCGGCGCATGAGCCTGTCGGACGACCGCCTGCGCCAGATCGCGCACCGCTTCGGCGAGCTTGAGGCGCGCCTGGCCTCGGGCACGCTGGAAGGGGACGCCTTTGTCGCGGCCAGCCGCGACTACGCCGAGCTCGAGCCCGTGGCGCGCGTCGCGGCCGAAGTCGCGGCCATGCGCGGCGAACTTTCCGATCTGCAGTCCATGGAGGACAGCGACCCCGAGATGCGCGCTCTGGCCGCCGAGGAAGTGGCGCGCCTCAAGGGGGAACTGCCCGAGCGCGAGCGCCAGCTCGCCATTGCCATGCTGCCACGCGATTCGGCCGACCAACGCCCCGCGATGCTGGAAATCCGCGCGGGCACGGGCGGCGACGAGGCCGCGCTGTTCGCCGCTGACCTCTACCGCATGTACGAGAAGTACGCCGCCGAACAGGGCTGGCGGGTCGAGATGGTGAGCGCGAACACCAGCGATGTCGGCGGCTTCAAGGAAGTTGTCGCCAACGTCACGGGCACGGGCGTCTTTGCCAAGCTCAAGTTCGAGAGCGGGGTGCACCGCGTGCAGCGCGTTCCCGTCACCGAATCGGGCGGGCGCATCCACACTTCGGCCGCCACCGTCGCGGTTCTCCCCGAACCCACCGAGGTTGATGTCCAGATCGAGGACAAGGACCTCAAGATCGACATCTACCGCGCCAGCGGGGCGGGCGGCCAGCACGTCAACACCACCGATTCGGCCGTGCGCATCACCCACCTTCCGACGGATATCGTGGTCACCTGCCAGGACGAGCGCTCGCAGCACAAGAACAAGGCCAAGGCCATGCAGGTCCTGCGCGCGCGCCTCTACGAGAAGATGCGCGATGAAGCGCAAGGCGCCGAGGCCGAGGCGCGCAAGGCCATGGTCGGCTCGGGCGACCGTTCGGAGCGCATCCGCACCTACAACTTCCCGCAAGGGCGCGTGACCGATCACCGCATCAACCTGACGCTCCACCGCCTGCCCGAAGTGCTGGAAGGCACAGGGCTTGGCGAGCTGATCGACGCACTCATCGCCGAGGACGAAGCCAAGCGCCTCGCCGCGATGGATGGCTGATGTCGCGGCCGCGCTGCGCGCGGCAACCGAGCGCCTATCCGCCACCAGCGACACCGCCCGGCTCGACGCCGAAGTGCTCATGGCGCACGCCCTCGACGCCACGCGCTCGCAGCTGCTCCTGCACCACATGCGCGATCCCGAGCCTGCAGACTTTGCCCGGCTCGTCGCGCGCCGGGAGGCCCATGAGCCAGTCGCCTACATTGTGGGATCGACCGATTTCTATGGCCTGGAACTGGCCGTCTCGCCCGCGGTCCTGATCCCGCGGGGCGACAGCGAGACGGTGATCGAGGCCGCGCGCACGGCGCTCGAAGGTCATCCCCCGCAGCGTATTCTCGACCTTGGCACCGGATCGGGCGCACTGCTGATCGCGGCGCTTTCCCTGTTTCCCGAGGCCGAGGGGCTGGGCATCGATCGCTCCGGCGATGCGCTGGCCGTGGCCGCTGCAAACGCCGCGCGCCACCCGCAAGCGGCCGGGACGCGCGCGGCATTCCGCCAGGTCGACTGGACGCAGGACAACTGGCGCGCGGACCTGGGGCGTTTCGACCTTGTCCTTGCCAACCCGCCCTATGTCGAGGACGACGCCGAACTCGACACCAGCGTCCATGCCTTCGAGCCTGCGGGCGCACTCTTCTCCGGCCCCGACGGTCTCGATGATTATCGTATACTCGTGCCCCAGCTGCCCGAACTGCTCACCCCGGGCGGCCTTGCGCTCGTCGAGATCGGCTACACCCAGGCCGAGGCCGTAATGGCCCTTGGGGAAGCGGTAAATCTTTCGACACGACTCTATCGAGATCTGGCAAATCGGCCGCGCGTCGTCGCATTTTCGCACGTTGTCCACTGATACGGGCAAGATTTAACTTGGAATCGCTCTTCGGAGTGCCTATGGATTGCTGCGAACCGGTTGATGGATGATTTTTCCCCATAACCCGGTTCACTCCCAGCATTTGCGGGTAGTGTCCCTCTCATCGGACAGCATTGAAGCAAATGTATAAGTCTCGGCAGCCGGGGGGCCCGCCGTGTCATGCGACATTCGGCAATCCAGCTCGTGATCGAGTGGATGCCAGGGGTTTTGAGGAAAGTTATCCTTGAATAACAATCGTGGTAACAACCGCAGGCGTGGCCGCGGTAACAATCGCCAACAGAACGGCCAGCAGATGAACCGCATCGACAGCCGGGCGCGCGGCAACGCGCCCCAGCTGCTCGAGAAGTACAAGAAGCTGGCCCACGACGCGATGCTCAACGGCGATCGCGTCCAGGAAGAGTACTACCACCAGTTCGCGGACCACTACTTCCGGGTGATCGCGGACCAGAAGCAGCGCCAGGAAGAGGCCCGCCAGCCGCGTCGCGACGATCGCGGCCAGGACGACGGCGACTTCTCGGACAGCTACGGCGACAATGGTCGTGACAGTGGCCGTGAACGCTCGCGCGACAACCCGCGCCGTGGCGACGCCTCCTCGAACGACACCCGCGCCGGCACGGACGGATCGGACGCGTCGGACGAGGGCGAGGAGCGGGGCCGCTCGGTCTACGAACCGGCCGACAACCCCTTCGTGCGCGACAACCGCTCGGGCACCAAGACCCGCAAGCCGCGCCGCGGCAAGGACGATGCCCGCGACGACAGCGACGAGGCGAGTGCCGATAGCGGTTTCGATTCCAGCGTCCTTCCGCCCTCGATCGCCATCAGTGGCGAGGAGAGCGACGCGGAAGACGAGGCCCCGGCCGAGGACAAGCCCGCCAAGCGCACCCGCGCCAAGAAGGCCGCTCCGACAGGCGACAAGCCCAAGACCACCCGCCCCCGCAAGACGGCCGCCAAGAGCGCGCCCGACGCGGAAAGCGCTGAAGAAGCGACCGGTGAAGACGCAGGCGAGGCCAAGCCCCGCCCCCGCCGCCGCACCACCCGCAAGACCGCCTCGAACGACGACACGGCCTCCAGCGCCGCCGAAGCCGAGGCTGATCCTCTCCCGGCCGGGCCCCGTGCCCGGCCGAACCCCTTTTCGGCAACAGCCCTGCCTGCGCGCACGCCTTGCGGCCTGTTCCCGTGCGAGTTTGCTTGCGTCCCGGGCGCGCCCCACTAAAACCCCTCGCCGATGGCTTCCCCTCGGCACGACGCGTCCCTTCCACGACGCCTTCATGCGCTCTGGCGCTCCCCCCGCATTCCGGCCCTTGCCGCTGGCGCCTTGGCAGCCTGCGGCTTTCAGCCGCTTGCGCTCTGGCCGCTGACGCTCTTGGGCATCGCGGTTCTGCTGGAACTGGTGGCCCGTAGCCGAAGGCCCCGCGAAGCCTTTGCGCTGGGATGGTTTTTCGGCCTCGGACACTTCGCGCTCGGCAACAACTGGATCGCCACGGCCTTCACCTACCAGGCCAACATGCCGGCCTGGCTCGGCGGCATCGCGGTGGTCCTGCTCGCGACCTACCTCGCCCTGTTCCCCGCGCTTGCCTGTCTGACCGCACGCCTACTTGTCCAGCGCCGCATTCCTGCGCCGCCACCAGAAACGGACACGCGCCCCTCGCTGCCCTTCCTCCCGCTCGCGCTCGCTTTCGCGGCGACCTGGGTCGTGACCGAATGGCTGCGCGGATGGCTCTTCACCGGCTTTGCGTGGAACCCGCTCGGCATCGCGCTCCTGGGATCGTTCGAGAGCCGCGGGCTGGCGTTGCTCTCACCGTGGATCGGCAGCTACGGCCTCTCCGGCCTGCTGTGTCTCCTGGCCGCCCTGCCCGGCATCTTCGTGCGGCTCGCCGCCCCGCGGGGAACAGCGGGACGTCTTGCCTGCGCCCTTCCTCCCCTCGCGATCCTGGGCGCGCTCGCCACCCTGCTCAGCCTCCCCGATCCCTGGGCACGCCAGGCGGAGGGCACGGTGCGCTACACCCTTGTCCAGCCCGATATCCGGCAGGAGTTCATCGACGATCCCCGCCAGTTCGAGGCCAGCTTCATCAAGCTGGCCCAGCTTTCGCTGCCGCAGGTTCCGGGCCGTCGCCGCATGGTCTTCTGGCCCGAGTCGGGCCTGGGCGACTACATCCGCGACGGCTATCCCCCTTACGTCTACCGCATGTTCACCTATGCCGGAGACCCGAAGCTCGCGCGCGAGCGGATCGGGCGCGTCATCGGCCCCTACAGCCGCCTGATGACCGGCGCGGTCGACCTGGTGATGAAGGGCGAGGACAACCTTGCCGCGCGCAATTCGGTCACCGTGCTCGACGGGGGCGGCGATATCCTCGCCAGCTATTCCAAAGCGCACCTGGTGCCCTTCGGCGAGTATCTCCCCTTGCGCGGCCTGCTCGAACCCGTCGGCCTCTCGCGCCTTGTCCCCGGCACGCTCGATTTCTGGCCCGGCCCCGGCGCCCGCACGCTCGACCTTGGCCGCTATGGCCGGGCGGCGTGCAAATCTGCTACGAGATTGTCTTCTCGGGCGCCGTGGTCGACCCTGCGCACCGGCCCGACTACATCTTCAACCCGTCCAACGACGGCTGGTTCGGGGCCTGGGGCCCACCCCAGCATCTCGCACAGGCGCGCCTGCGTGCGCTCGAGGAAGGCCTGCCGGTCCTGCGCGCGACCACCACCGGCATCAGTGCGGTGATCGATGCAGACGGCATTGTGCGCAATTTCGTGCCGCGCCACACCGCCGGACGGCTCGACGGCTTCATCCCGCCCGCCCACGAACCCACGCTTTTTGCACGCCTGGGCAACGCCATCCCGCTCGCGCTGGCTGGCATTCTTTCGCTTCTTTCCCTTTCCATGGTTGCACTTCGCAGCGTCGCAGGTAGAGCAGGAACCGCACTTAAAGATTTCTTTATATCCCAGGTGACTCTATGCGTAGCGACTATGTCTTCACATCCGAGAGCGTCTCGGAAGGCCATCCCGACAAGGTTTCGGACCAGATTTCGGACGCGATCGTCGACCTTTTCCTGTCCAAGGACCCCGAGGCGCGCGTTGCCTGCGAGACCATGACCACTACCCAGAAAGTGGTCCTCGCCGGTGAAATCCGCTGCAAGGGTATCTACGAGAACGGCGCCTGGGCCGACGGCGCTCTCGAGGAAATCGAGAAGGTCGTGCGCGAGACCGTCAAGAAGATCGGGTACGAGCAGGACGGTTTCCACTGGGAGACCTTCGACTTCGAGAACTACCTCCACGCCCAGTCCGCGCACATCGCGCAGGGTGTCGATTCGAGCGGCAACAAGGACGAAGGCGCGGGCGACCAGGGCATCATGTTCGGCTTCGCCTGCGACGAGACCGACGACCTCATGCCCGCCACGCTCGATTACAGCCACAAGATCCTGCAGCAGCTCTCGGCCGACCGCCACTCGGGCGCCGCGCCCTTCCTGGAGCCGGACGCCAAGAGCCAGGTCACGCTGCGCTACAAGGATGGCAAGCCGGTCGCCGCGACCGCGGTCGTCCTCTCGACCCAGCACAAGCCGGGTTATGACCAGGGCGACAAGGAAGCCGAGCTCAAGGCCTACGTGAAGAAGGTCATCTCCGACGTCCTGCCCGACGGCCTGATCTCGGACGAGACCGTCTACCACATCAACCCGACCGGCACCTTCGAGATCGGCGGCCCGGATGGCGATGCGGGCCTCACCGGCCGCAAGATCATCGTCGACACTTACGGCGGTGCGGCCCCGCACGGCGGCGGCGCCTTCTCGGGCAAGGACCCGACCAAGGTCGACCGCTCGGCCGCCTACGTGACGCGCTACCTCGCCAAGAACGTCGTGGCCGCAGGCCTTGCCAAGCGCTGCACGATCCAGGTTTCCTACGCGATCGGCGTGTCGGCGCCGCTTTCGCTCTACGTCGACCTGCACGGCACCGGCACCGTCTCCGAAGAGGCGCTGGAAGCCGCGCTCACCAAGGTCTCGGCCGACAAGCTGGGCGGCCTCACCCCGCGCGGCATCCGCGTTGGCCTCGGCCTCAACAAGCCGATCTACGCGACCTCGGCGGCCTATGGCCACTTCGGCCGCAAGCCCGAGGGCGAACTGTTCCCCTGGGAGCGCACCGACCTGATCGACGACCTGAAGGCCGCGCTGGCATAACGCCAGCCGCCTTCGCGCGACAGCACACCCGGCCCGGCGACCGCACGCGGTTTGCCGGGCTTGGTGTATCGGGCGTCCTGCAGATGGTGCCCTCTTCGCGCACGCCCCGCTTTGCGCTATGGGGCCGCGCATGACGAGCACTTCCGATCTTGCCCGGGGCGAGCATCCCACCCCTGCGCACAACGCACCCGTCTGCGTTGCCGCGCTCTACCAGTTCGCGCCCTTCGCCGACCATGCCGCCCTGCGCGCGCCGCTTGCCGCGCTGTGCGAAGAGGAGGGCATCCGCGGCACGTTGCTGCTCGCGCACGAAGGCATCAACGGCACCATCGCGGGCACGCGCTCGGGGATCGAGCGGGTCATCGCCCATATCCGCGCGCTGCCGGGCTGTGCGGATCTCGACGTCAAGTTCTCGGGCGCGCGCGAGATGCCGTTCCTGCGCATGAAGGTACGCCTCAAGAACGAGATCGTGACCATGGGCGAGCCGGGCACCGATCCCCTCGCCACCGTCGGCACCTACGTGGCGCCCGAGGACTGGAACGATCTTATTTCCGATCCGGACACGATCCTGATCGACACGCGCAACGATTACGAAGTGGCGATCGGCACCTTCAAGGGCGCGATCGATCCCGAGACCGCCTCCTTCCGCGAGTTTCCGGGCTGGTTTCGCGAACAGCGCGCGAAGCTGCTGGGCGAAGGCAAGGACGCACCGAAGGTTGCCATGTTCTGCACCGGCGGCATCCGCTGTGAAAAGTCCACCGCGTTCCTCAAGCAGGAGGGCGTTGACGAGGTCTACCACCTCAAGGGCGGCATCCTGAAATACCTGGAGACCGTCGCGCCCGAGAACAGCCTGTGGGAAGGCGAATGCTTCGTCTTCGACAACCGCGTCTCGGTCGGCCACGGACTGCTGCAGGGCGACTACACGCTGTGCCACGCCTGCCGCCTGCCGCTGAGCGGCGAGGACCGCGCATCCCCGCTGTTCGAGGAAGGCGTCGCCTGCCCGCACTGCCACGACGAGCGCACCGACGAGCAGCGCGAACGCTACCGCGAACGCCAGCGCCAGCAGCTTCTCGCCCGTGCGCGCGGGGAGGAACATGTCGGCGCCCCGCAGCCGTCCCGGAGCGAGGACACCGATACGCCGGACGGTGCATGACCAGTCCGGTCCCGCCTGTCCTCTACAGCTTTCGCCGATGCCCCTATGCCATGCGCGCAAGGCTGGCCCTGCGCGTTGCGGGCATCGCCTGCGAACTGCGCGAGGTCAAACTGGCGAACAAGCCGGACGCGATGCTGGAGGCCTCCCCCAAGGGCACCGTGCCCGTGCTGGTCCTCCCCGATGGCAAGGTCGTCGAGGAAAGCCTTGAGGTGATGCACTGGGCGCTCGAGCGCAGCGATCCCGAAGGCTGGCTGGAG
Source organism: Novosphingobium sp. MBES04 (assembly GCF_000813185.1). Classification (NCBI taxonomy): domain Bacteria; kingdom Pseudomonadati; phylum Pseudomonadota; class Alphaproteobacteria; order Sphingomonadales; family Sphingomonadaceae; genus Novosphingobium; species Novosphingobium sp. MBES04. The sequence continues at coordinate 1,166,232 of NZ_DF850488.1, forward strand.
CGCGGCGATGCGCAGCTCATCGCGCGTAACGACGGCCCCTTCAAGCACGACCTCGACCGCTACAAGTACCCCGAGCGCCACGGCAGCGATGCGCAGGCCCACCGGCAGAGCGCGCTGGAAACCCTGCGCGATCTGGACGCGCGCATAGCGTTAAGCGGCCAGCTGTGCGGGAAGACACGCGGCCTGGCCGACATGGCGATCATGCCCTTCATCCGCCAGTTCGCCGCGACCGACCGCACCTGGTTCGACGCCCAGGACCTTCCCGCCCTGCGCGCCTGGCTCGATGGGCACCTGGCGTCCGAGCTCTTCACCTCGGTGATGACCAGGTACACGCCCTGGCAGCCGGGCAATGCGCCGGTGTGGTTCGGAAAATAAGCGAGAAGGATCAATCCGAGGGCCATCGCCCTCGGGCTCCCCGAACTGTCTGGCTCATCGTTCGCACGCCACGTTGGCGGAGCGAGGTGAGGCCGACAGTTCCGGGGTCAAGGGGCGATGGCCCCTTGAACTATTTCGACTTCTCTTACGCCCCCGTTTCGATGGGACGCGCCGGGTCGCTGGTCCACTCGCTCCACGAGCCGATGTAGACGAAGGCCCCCGGAATTCCGGCGATCTCCATGGCCAGCGCGTTCTGGCAGGCGGTCACGCCCGAGCCGCACTGGAGGATCGCCGGGGCATCGCCCAGCAGCGCTTCGAAGTCGGCCTTGAGTTCCGCCGCGGAGCGGAAGGTCCCGTCGTCGTTGAGGTTGTTCTGGAAAAAGCGGTTCTTCGCACCCGGAATATGGCCCGAAACCACATCGTTGGGGCTCGGCTCGCCGCGAAAGCGCGCCGGGTCGCGTGCATCGAGGACCTGGGCATCGTGCGTCTCGATGTTGGCAAGGACATCGTCGGCATCGACGGTCCCTGCCACCAGCGGCAGTCCGGGCGCGAAGTCGCCCTCGGCCCGCACTTCGGCAGCCTTGCCCGTTTCCAGCTCGTGGCCCGCCGCGATCCAGGCGTCGCGCCCGCCGTCGAGAACCGCGACTTGCGCGTGGCCCATCCAGCGCAGCATCCACCAGGCCCGCGCCGCACCGGCATTGCCCATGCCGCCATAGGCCACGACCTGCTTGCCATTGGAGAGCCCCTGCCCGCGCAGCCATGCCGCGAAGGCCTCGCGGGTGGGCAAGGGATGACGCCCGTTCGTGCCGGACGGCGTTCCCGACAGGTCATGCTCCAGATGCGCGTGGCGCGCGCCGGGTACATGGCCGGTCTCGAACACCGCCGGACCGTTCTGTGGATGGGCGAGGTCGAACGCGCAGTCGAGGATCAGGATATCGGCCTCGGCATCGAGCAAGGCCTTGAGTTCTTCGGCGGAAATAAGCGTGCGGTGGGTCATCCCCACAGGCTACCCGAGCCGGGAGCCTGCGGCCAGCGCGATTGCACGCGCCCGCCACCAGCCGCCCGGCCCATACGCTCAGGCGTCCAGAAGCGCCTCGATTTCATCGAGAGTACGCCCAAACCCGGAGACGAGATCGCGGTACGGCTGGGGCGAGGCCATATCGAGCCCGGCGCGCCTCAGGATATCGGTCGGATAGTCCGAGCCCCCTGCGCGCAGAACGCCGAGGAAATTCGCCCGCTCGGCCTTGCCACCATCGAGCACCGAGCGCGCGAACCAGGTCCCGGCCGTGATCGAGGTCGCGTACTGGTAGACGTAGAAGAAGCGGTAGAAGTGGCCGATCATCGCCCATTCCATCTCGTAGGGCGCATCAATGGTGAAGTCGGGCCCGTGGTAGCGCCGCAGGATCTCGCCATAGACGCGGCTGATGCTGGCGCCCGAAAGCCCCTCGCCGGCTTCGGCCATCTCGTGGATCTTCAGCTCGAACTCGGCGAACATGGTCTGGCGGTAGAAGGTACCGCGCAGGCCTTCCAGGCGCATGCCCAGGTAATAGAGTTTCTCCTCCTTCGTCTTCGCGCGTTCGAGCATGTATTCGGTCAGGAACACCTCGTTCGCGGTCGAGGCGATTTCAGCGAGGAAGGTGGGGTAGCGGGCGGTCTCGTAGGGCTGCGCCTTGGCCGCGATCAGCGTGTGCATCGCGTGGCCCCACTCGTGCACGAAGGTCGAGACCCCGTCGAAGTTCTCCGAGAGGTTGAGCAGGAGATAGGGGTGCACGTCGTAGACCGCCCCGTTCATGTAGGCGCCCGCGCGCTTGCCCGGCCGGGGGAAGGGATCCATCCACTTCTTCGCCGTCGCCTCGCCCATCTGCCGCACGTAGTCGCTGCCGAGCGGCTTCAGGGCTTCCAGCGCGACATTGCGCATGTCGCCCAGTGTGAAGGTGCGGTCCATCTGCACGAGCGGGGGATAGATGTCGTAGTAGTGGATGTCGGGGAGGTTGAGCATCCGGCGGCGCAGCTGGAAGTAGCGGTGGAGCTGCGGCAGCCCTGCGTTCACTTCGGCCACAAGGCTGCGGTAGACCCCCTCGGGAATGCGGTTGGCGGCAAGCGCCATCGCAAGGCAGCTTTCGTAGCCCCGGTTCTCGGCCTCGAACACATCGCCCTTGAGCTTGGCCGCAAGCGCCGCGCCGAGCGAGCCTTCGTAGCCCTTGAACGCGCTCCAGTAGCTGTCGAAGACGCGCTTGCGGTCGGCCCGGTTGGCCACATCGCGGCTATGCGAATAGCCCTGCGCATCGAGGCGCACCTCGCGCCCGTCCGAAAGCGTGATCGTGGGCCAGGGAATGTCCGAGGCGACAAGCTGGTCGCGCACGCTGCCCGGCCCGGCAAGCGCCGCCGAGGCCGAGGCCAGGATCGCTTCGCCCTGATCGTCGAGAATATGCTCGGCGCGGCGCAGCGTGTCGCGCAAGGGGAAGGCAAAGCGGCGCTGGAGCGTGTCGTTTTCGGCGATGAAGCGCTCGATGGTCGCTTCGCCCAGATTCAGGACCTCCGGGTCCACCCAGGCCGTCGCCTGCCCCATCTGGCTGAACATGTCGCGCGCCTGCGCCTCGCGTTCCTGCGGGGCGGGCGCGCGCACGTCCTCGTCGGCCTGGAGCGAGGAATAGACGTAGACGCGCATCGCCTTGAGCTTGGTCACCGAGATATCGTCCAACGCGCGCGCCAGCGCCTGTGCGTTCCTTCCCAGTGTGCCCTTGTAGGCGGCAAGACGCGGCAGGGCGGCGAGGACAGCCTTGCGCGCCACGTCCCAGGCCTGGGCATCCGGGAAGAGGTCGGTCAGGTCCCAGGCAGCGCCCGATCCTGAGGGCACCTCGGCCCCATGCGCACCGGACGCGCGAAGGCCGGTCAGCGAGGCGGCAACGGGAAGGCTGGCGGCAAGCCCCAGGGCCTTGCGGCGGTCGAGTGCGAACATCGCGGAGAATCCTTTTGCTGCCGTGGGTTGGAATTGGGGGGACCACGGCCTGGCGCGGGAGGCTACCGCCTCACAGCACGGATACAAGCATGGTGTGTCGTTGATCGATCCGGGTAGGCCTTTCGTCGAAGGGCAGGTGATACTGTATCCTTATCCCCACCCCTCATGCGCTTTGCGCTGGACTTGGCCCCGTTCCTTGGGGACATCCGGGACATTCCCAGGAGGAGGACCCCGGACATGATCGCTCGCACCCCATCGCTTCACGCCGCTGGCGCCGCCACGCTCGCACTGCTTTTCGCCACCGCCGCGACCACCGCCCACGCCGACGAGGGCATGTGGACCTTCGACGGCTTCCCCGCCGCGAAGATGCAGGCCGACTACGGCTGGGCCCCCGACCAGGCCTGGCTCGACACCGTGCGCGCCTCGGCGGTACGTCTGACCGGCGGCTGCTCGGCGAGCTTTGTCTCGGATGCCGCGCTCATCCTCACCAACCACCACTGCGTCGCCTCGTGCCTCTACGACAACTCGACCGGCGACAACGACCTGCTTGAACACGGCTACATCGCCGCCGCGCTGCGCGACGAAAAGAAGTGCCCGGGCCAGCAGGCCGAGGTCGTGACCAAGATCGAGGATGTGACGGGCGAGGTGAAGGCGGCCATCGGCGCCCTTACCGGCGAGGCGCTGACCAAGGCGCGCGATGCCAGGATCGCCGAGATCGAGGCCGCCAACTGCACCGACACCGCGAAATTCCGCTGCCAGGTCGTCACCCTTTTCGGCGGCGGGCAGTACAAGCTCTATACCTACCGCAAGTATTCCGACGTCCGCCTCGTCTGGTCGCCGGAAGACCGCGCGGCCACCTTCGGCGGCGATCCGGACAACTTCAATTTCCCGCGCTACTCGCTCGATGGCTCGTTCCTGCGCGCCTACGAGGACGGCAAGCCGGTGAAGACGCCGGTCCACCTCACCTGGAACCCGCGCACGCCCAAGGCCGATGAAGCCACCTTCGTGGTCGGCAACCCGGGTTCGACCTCGCGCCTCTATACGCTGAGCCAGCTCGCCTTCGAGCGCGAGGTGCGCCTGCCGATCACCGTCGCCACGCTCTCGGAACTGCGCGGACGCCTGATCCGCGCGATGGAGGAAAGCCCCGAGCACGCGCGCGAGGGCCTCGACCTCCTGAGCGGCGTCGAGAACAGCCTCAAGGTCTACATCGGCCGCACCAAGGCCCTGAACGACCCTGCCTTCACCGCCAAGCTCGCCGCGGCCGAAGCGGACCTGAAGGCGAAGAGCGCCGACAACGCAGAGATCGGCGATCCCTGGGCCCAGGTCGACGCGGCGGTCGATGCCTACCGCACGCTTTACATTCCCTACCGCTACGATGCGCCCTCGGGCACGCTCTACAGCTACGCGCAGGCCCTCGTCACGGGGGCGACCGAACGCGCCAAGCCCAATGCCGAGCGTCTGCCCGGTTATACCGACAGCGCCCTGCCGCTGACCGAGAAGCGCCTGCTCGACGAAGCGCCGGTCTACCCCTGGCTCGACGAACTGCAGATGGCCTGGAGCCTCTCCAAGGCGCGCGAGTACCTGGGGGTCGACGATCCGCAGACCCGCCTGCTCCTCGGCAAGGAAAGCCCCGAGGGCCTGTCCGAGCGTCTTGTCGCGGGCACGAAGCTCGCCGATCCGGCGTACCGCAAGCAGTTGTGGGACGGGGGCCTTGCCGCGATCGAGGCCTCGGACGATCCGATGATCCAGTACGCCCTGAAACTGGACGCCAACCAGCGCGCGCTCAAGCAGAAGGTCGACGAGGCCTATGCCGGGCCGGTCACGCAGGCCGGCGCCAAGCTCGCCGACGCGCGCTTTGCCGCCTATGGCGACAGCCTCTACCCTGACGCCACCTTCACCCTGCGCATCAGCTATGGCCGCGTGAAGGGGTGGACCGAGCGCGGCAACGAGGTGCCCTTCCAGACCACCATGGGCGGCACCTTCGAACGGGCGACGGGCGCCGAACCCTTCGACCTTCCCAGCCAGTTCGCAGCGAAGGAAAGCGCCATCGACAAGGCTGTGACCTACGACTTCGTGACCACCAACGACATCATCGGCGGCAATTCGGGCTCGCCGGTGATCGACAAGGCGGGCACTGTGATTGGCGCGGCCTTTGACGGCAACATCCACTCGCTCGGCGGCAACTACGGCTATGATCCGGTGCTCAACCGCACCGTCGTCGTCTCCACCGCCGCGCTCCAGGAGGCGCTGGAGACGATCTACCCCGCCCCGCGCATCGTGAAGGAACTCGCTGCGAAGTAGGACGATAATGCAGGCGCGCAGGGGCGAATTTCACCCAGGAGCCCCTTCGCGCTTGCAACCGCTGCGCTGCAGCATAGTTTGGTCTTCATGACCGACTTGCTCCAGGACCTGATCGGTGAGCTGCCGGATTGGCTGCAACAAACGATCGTCGCTGTCATCGTGGCCGTCATCGCGGTTGCGGTCGCGCTCTTCATCCATGCCCTGCTGTTCCGGTTACTGCGGCGCTTTGCCAAGGCGAGCGAGAGCGATTCGGACAATCTGGTGGTCAAACGCCTCGCCCGGCCCAGCCGCTGGGCGCTGGTATCCCTCGCTCTCGTCCTCGCCGCCCGCGAGACACCCGCGCTCGAAGCCATGTGGGAGCGGATCGGCGGGCTGGTCATGCCGCTCATGGTGGGCTGGATGGCGCTCGCGATCCTCAACGCCTTGGTCGAGGCCATGGTGCTGCGCGCGGACATCTCGATGGCGGACAACCGCCGCAACCGCCGCCGCCGCACGCGCCTCACCATCTTCGGGCGCATCGCAACGTTCGTGATCGTGTTCCTGACCATCGCGCTGATGCTGCTCTCCATTCCCGGCGTGCGCGACATCGGCGTGACCCTGATGGCTTCGGCGGGTCTGGCCGCCCTTGCTGTCGGCGCCGCCGCACAGCCGGCCCTGAAGGCGCTGATTTCCGGATTCCAGATGGCGCTGACCGAACCCGTCGTGATCGGCGACGCCGTGATCGTGGGCGGCGAATGGGGCTGGATCGAGGAAATCAAGACGACCTACGTCGTCGTCAAGGTCTGGGATGAGCGGCGCCTGGTGGTCCCCACCAACAAGTTCCTGGAGGAGATCTTCCAGAACTGGACCAAGACCACCTCGCAGCTGATGGGCACGATCCTGCTCTACGTCGACCCGGCAACCCCGCTCGACCCGATCCGGGAGAAATTCATGGAGATCGTCGCGGCGAACGAGCGCTGGGACGGCCGGGTGCGGCATATGCAGATCACGGAGCTGACGCGCGATGCCATCGAGGTGCGCTTCCTGGTCACGGCCAAGGACAGCCCCACCCTCTTCGACCTGCGCTGCGACGTGCGTGAGGCCCTGATCCAGTGGCTCGCCGCCGAGATGCCCGAAGCGATCGTGCGCAGCCGTCTGCTGCCCGTCGGGCCAGTGGAGACGGCCCCGCTCGGCGCGCCCTCGGGCGAGGCCATGGCGCAGATGGCCGCACAGTAAGCCCTTTCCTATATTTGCCAGATGGCAAGGTTCCCGGCATGCTGCCCCGTGCGCGAAAGGGGAGCGGCAATGTGGCAAATGGCACGAAAGGCCTTGCGGGCCGCAACGGGGCTTGCCCTTCTGGTGAGCGCCCCGCTCAATGTGACCAGCGCTGCGGACGATGTCCCGGTTTCGCAGGAACTGCGCCAGCGCAGCGCGGAGATCCTCACCATTCTGAACGGCGGGGGTGATCCCGCCACGACCTTCGCGGCGTCCTTTCGCAAGGCCGTGCCCGACGCGCAGATGCAGGCCCTCATCGCCTCGCTCCAGCGCCAGCTTGGCACGGCGATGGGCATCGAAAGCCTGACACCGCTCGGCGAGCATGAGGCCTCCGTGCGCCTCATCTTTGAAAAAGGAACGGCGCGGGCCTGGATCGCGCTTTCCCCCCAGGCCCCGGGGCAGGTCACCGGTTTGCGGGTGACCGGCATCATGCCCACCGACATTGCCGATCTGGCCAGCCTCGACAAGGTCGCCGCAGCCTTTGCCGCTGCGCCCGGCAAGGCAGGCTTCCTCGTGCAGGATCTGGACGAGAACAGCCCCGCCGCGGCGCTGCGCGGCGAGCGCACGTTCGCCATTGGCTCGGCCTTCAAGCTGGTGATCCTCGCCGAACTGGTGCGCGAGATCGACGATGGCCTGCGCGAGTGGACCGACACGGTCACCCTCGACGGCACCGAACTTCCCGCAGGAGCCTTTCGCGCCCTGCCGCCGGGCACGCAGGTCCCGCTGCGCCAGCTCGCCGAAGAGATGATCCGGGTGAGCGACAATTCCGCGACCGACCTGCTCCTCGCCGAGCTTGGCCGCTCCCGCATCGAGGCCATGCAGGCCCGCATCGGGTTCACCCATGGCGCGCGCAACATCCCCTTCCTGTCGACGATGGAGGCCTTCAAGCTGAAAGGCGTCGAAGGGGGCGCCTTGGGCCGCCGCTACCTGGCGCAGAACACGGACGGACGGCGCGCCATGCTGGCAGGCGAGGTAGCCGATATGCCCGGCCGTGCGGTGGGCGATCTCTTCGCCGACGGGCGCCCCGTCATGATCGAGCGCCTGGAATGGTTCGCCTCGCCCGCGGACCTCGCGCGCGCGATGCACTGGTTCAAGGACCGCAAGGACAGCGCAAACGGCCGGGAGGCGCTGCGCATCCTCGCGCTCAATCCGGGGCCTGCGGCGAGCCTGACCGGAGAAGTGTCCTACGCAGGCTTCAAGGGCGGATCGGAACCCGGCGTCCTCAACATGACCGTCCTGCTCGAAGGTCGAAGCGGGCGCTGGATCGTGGTGACGGCCAGCCTCAACGATCCGCGCGCGGGCGTGGACGAAGCGCGCTTCCAGGCCTTGTTCACACGCGCGCTCGAACTGGCGATCAAAGGCTGATCGCAATTCAGCCTTGCGCAAGGTCAAGGGGTTAGGCAGCACAGCATCATGTCCCGTTCCCCGCGTGCCCCCAGGGCCCTTCTCCTCGCCCTCGCTCTTCTTCCGCTCGCCAGCGGCTGCGGTGCCGAGGCGGCCCCCGCCCCCGTCTGCGGCTTCACGATCGAGGAGAGCTATCCCCACGATCCCGAAGCCTTCACGCAAGGGCTCTTCTTCGCCGACGGCGTCCTCTACGAAAGCACTGGGCGCAAAGGTCAGTCGCGCGTCTTCAAGCGCACCTTGCAAAGTACGACCCCGCTCGTCGAAGGCGCGCTCGACCCGACCTTCTTTGGCGAAGGAAGCGTGGCCTGGGGCGACCAGGTCATCAGCCTGACCTGGCGTGACGGGATGGCCTACCGCTGGGATCGCACGACGCTCAAGCCCATCAAGCTCTTCCCCGTCGCGGGCGAAGGCTGGGGCCTCACCATTCACGAAGACACGATCTACCAGAGCGACGGTTCAAGCCGCCTCACCTTGCGCGATCCGGAAACCTTCGCATCAACCGGCACGCTCGAGGTCACCGACGAAGGCCGCCCGGTCGCGCGACTGAACGAGCTGGAATGGATCGACGGGGAGATATGGGCGAACGTATGGATGTCCGAGCGCATCGCCCGGATCGATCCCGAAACGGGCGTGGTGAAGAGCTGGGTGGATCTTTCCGGCCTCACCGCAAAAAGCGGCGCGCGCACCGCAGACGATGTCCTCAACGGCATCGCCTGGGACGCGAAGAAGGACCGCATCTTCGTGACGGGCAAGAACTGGAACACGCTCTACCAGATCACGCCGGACTGTCCGTGACATTATAAGAATCAAGGGGCCATCGCCCCTTGACCCCAAAATGGGCAACCTCACCTTTCCCAGCCGAGGTGGCGCGCGAAAGGTGAGGTCGACAGTTTGGGGAGCCCGAGGGCGATGGCCCTCGGAACGCCTCTGCTACCCGTGCTTCAATTCCCGCGTGGACTCGACCATGCCCGGCGCAATGAAGCCCAGCGGCGCCACCTCCATCGCGCGCTTTTTCAGCTCGCTCTGCATCTTGGCGTACTCCTCCTCCATCTCGGCCGAGACCGAGGCGCGGCTGTCTTCAAGGGCGTTCTCGAAGTCGGCCATGGTGACCTTGTCGACCTGCGCCCCTTCGCGGCGGATGGCGAGGAGACCTGCGCGGCGCACCACATCCTCCAGGTCCGCGCCGGTGTAGCGCTCGGTCCGCTCGGCGATGGCGTCGAGCGAGACGTCCTCGGCCAGCGGCATCGCCTCGGTGTGGATACCCAGGATATGCGCGCGCCCTGCCGTATCGGGCGTGCCCACGTAGACCAGTTCGTCGAAGCGGCCGGGGCGCAGCAGCGCCGGGTCGACAAGGCCCGGACGGTTGGTTGCGCCCACCAGGACCACCGACTGCAGCTCCTCCATGCCGTCCATTTCGGCGAGGATCGTATTGACCACCCGCGCCGTCACCTGCGGCTCGCCAAGCCCGCCGCCCATGCCGCGCGCCGGCACGAGGCTGTCGATCTCGTCGATGAAGATGACGCACGGAGCCACCTGGCGCGCGCGGGCAAAGAGGCGAGCGATCTGCTGCTCGCTTTCCCCGTACCACTTGGAGAGCAGGTCGGAGGACTTGATCGAGATGAAGTTGGCCTCGGCCTCCTTCGCCACCGCCTTGGCGAGCAACGTCTTGCCCGTGCCCGGAGGGCCATAGAGCAGGAAACCCTTGGCCGAGCGGATCCCCAGCTTGTGGAAGGCGGCCGGGTTCTTGAGCGGCAGCTCGATCCCTTCCTTGAGGCGTGTCTGTGCGGCATCGAGCCCGCCGATGTCGTCCCAGCCAATGTTGGGCACCTGCACCATGACCTCGCGCATGGCCGAAGGCTGCACGCGCTTGAGCGCAGCAATGAAGTCGTCGCGCTCGACCGACAGGTTTTCGAGCACTTCGGGCGGAATTGCGCGGGCTTCGAGATCCAGCTTTGGCATGATCCGGCGCACCGCCTCGATCGCGGCTTCGCGGGTGAGCGCCGCGAGATCCGCGCCAACGAAGCCGTGCGTGGTGCGCGCCAGTTCCTGGAGGCTCACTTCCTTGCCCAGCGGCATGCCACGGGTGTGAATGGTGAGGATCTCGCGCCGCCCCCGCTCGTCGGGCACACCGATCACGATCTCGCGGTCGAAGCGGCCGGGGCGACGCAGCGCCTCGTCGATGGCGTCAGGGCGGTTGGTGGCGGCGATCACGACGACATGGGCGCGGCTGTTGAGGCCATCCATCAGCGTGAGCAGCTGCGCGACAAGGCGCTTTTCGGCCTCGCCGTGGACCTGGTCGCGCTTGGGGGCGATCGAATCGATCTCATCGATGAAGACGATCGCGGGCGCGGCCTTGGTGGCCTCCTCGAAGACCTCGCGCAGCGCCTTTTCGCTGTCGCCATAGCCCGACCCCATGATTTCAGGGCCGTTGATCGAGAAGAAGCTGGCCTCGCTCTCGTTGGCGACCGCCTGGGCAAGGCGGGTCTTGCCCGTGCCCGGAGGGCCATGGAGCAGCACGCCCTTGGGCGGGGCAACACCGAGGCGGGTGAAGAGCTCGGGGTAACGCAGCGGCAGTTCGACCATCTCGCGCAGCTGGCGGATGGTGTCCTCCATCCCGCCGACATCGTCGTAGTTGACGTCGCCGCGCGGCTCGTGCGCCTCCTCGAAGGTCTCGCGCAGCTCGACCTCGGTGTTCTCGTCGATGTGGACGATCCCGCGCGGGGTGGTCGAGACGACGTTGAGACGGATCTGGGTCAGCGAATAGGCGGGCGCGTTGAACATGCGCCGCAGCTGCGGGGGAATGTCCGCCACCTGCTGCTGCCCCGCGGTCGCGACAAGATCGCCCTGCACCATCGGGCGCTGGAAGAAGTTGCGCTTGAGCGCGATGGACGGCCCCTGCAGGCGCATGTCCTTCTGCGCGGGCGCGAAGACGACACGCTGGGCGGGGCGCGATTCGGCCTTGCGCACGGTGACATGATCGCCTGAACCGACTTCGGCATTGCCACGCTGGAGCCCATCGAGACGAATGACGGAGAGCCCTTCGTCCTCCGGGAAGGCCAGTACGGCGCGCGCGACGGTGACCGACTTTCCGGTCACTTCGAGAACGTCGCCCTCCATGGCTCCGATGGCGGAGAGCGCTTCACGGCTGAGCCGGGCAATCCCCTGGCCGCTTTCTTCCTGACGTCCGGCCGCGACCTGCAGCCGCACCGTGCGATCCTCGACCCTTGATTCGGCGTCGACCATGTCTGTCCTTTCCAAGAACGGTCCGCGCGCCTCGCCTGTACTTCGGCCAAGGCATGCGACCTCATGTGTTTCACGAAAAGGAATTAGGAACGGGCCCGCACGATTTCAAACCGTTGCCCCGTAACGCCTCGATTGATCTGACCGAAGACCTGCGTGTTAAGCAGACAAAAAAAGACCCGGACGTTGCCGACCGGGTCGTGGAAGTTTTGGGAGAGGATGCCTGAAAGGCAGGTCCCTTATGATCCGAATCGGGGTGTTGTGCAAGTGCGAAATAGCGCGCTCGCGATGCATAGGAAGCAAGGTGAATTGCGCCATATGCAATAGAGAGGTGCAAATTACGGCATCTCGAGACGTAATTCCGCCATTCCAACTCCTGAATCAGCCTTCATGATATTGCTTCGCTCACAACTCGCCTAGAGTCTCGCAGCGTCGGGACCGGACAGCTGATGCTGCACTGCGGAAATTATTGAGCTTCCATGACAAATGGCCAATCTGGCTGTGCTAACGCTACCATTCCTAGGCGCGGGAATCGCACGCCAGCCATGGGCAGACCCGCACCAAAAACGGCGCCGATCCCTCAAGGGATGGCGCCGCTTTGTCGTGTTTATGGTCCGCAGTGAAACGGACGTATGCTCAGTGGGCCAGGAGCAGGGCCGGCGCGGTTTCCTCGTCGAGGAAATAGGCGGTCACCCCGCCGAAGAGGAACTCGCGGAAGCGGCTCTTGCCGTAGGCACCCATGACAAGGAGCTCGGCGTGGGCCTGGTTGACCGCGACGGCCAGCGTCTCCTCGGTCGACCCGCGACGCTCGTGCTCTTCGAGTTCGGCGTGGATGCCGTGGCGCGAGAGGTAGCGCAGCGCGTCGGTGGCGGGAAAACCACCCGACTTTTCAGCTACCGTCAAGACCTTCACCATCTGGCAGTCCCCCAGCAGCGGAACCGAAGCGCGCAGCGCGGCGGCCGCCTGTTCACCGCCGTCCCAGGCGATGCAGGCCCGGCGGATCGGGAATTCGAGCGGCTTGTCGTCGGCAAGGACAAGGACCGGGGTCCCCGATACCAGCGCCAGTTCACCCGCCAGACCGCCCGAACGCGAAAGGATGGTCACGTCCGACAGGCGCGCAATGCTGCCCAGCGCGCTGACCGGATCATCCTCGCTGCGCAGGACATCGAAGGAGACATCGTTGCGCGAAAGCTTGGTCTCGATGTCGCTCGCCGAGGCATCGTCCTCGGCCCGCGCCTTGTCGAGCGCCTCGGAGATCACGTAGCTGCCCCCCATGGGGTCCATCGCGATATAGCGCGCGACCGGGGTGTCGACGAGTGCGGTAACATGGCCGCCCGTCTTGCGGGCGAGGTTGAGGGCGGTTTCGATGCGGGCATCATTGCCCGGCTTGCGATCCGCATTGACGAGTATCGAGCGCATAGTCTGGTCTCCCGTTGGCCCGCCCAGTCTAGGGCAAGGTTTCCTCTTCACCATGACGAAGATCAAACATCGTCTTGATAATCAAGGTTCGAATTGGAAACTGTTCAAGTCCGCGCGCTTTCCGGACATTGCCCTTCCGTGCCCGGCCCTTCCGTGCCCGGCTCGATCCGCAGCGAAGCCGCGCGCGCGAAAAGGTCGAGGATGATGGGATCGCGCTCCTGCGCGCGAATGGCCACCTCGAAGTGGACGACGTGCTCCGGGCGCGGGAGGAACTCGGCCAGTTCTCCGCGCGCAAGCTGGCTGCGGATCATCGTCTCGGGCAGGACCGCCGCCCCCCTCCCCTGCGCGACGATCTCGATCATCATGCGCACATTGTTACAGGTGTGGAGCGTGGGACGGCTGCGCCCCGCCGCCTCGAGCGTGGCCAGGGTCACCCGGTGAAGGGGCGAATGGTCGGGCAGCGACCAGATCGGCAGGTCGGGCGTCTCGGGCCCGGCGCGCGCCACCTCGGGGCTCGCCGCCCAGACCAGCGCCACCGAACCGATCGGCGCGGTGCGGATAGCCGGGCTGGCAACGGGCCCGGCCAGAAACACGATGTCGCGCGTGCCGCCCAGAAGCTGCTGCATGAGCCGCGCGGTCAGGTCGAGCTCGATCTCCATGGTGACGCCCGGGCGCTCGCGCTCGATCGCCTGGCCCCAGGCGGGCAGGCAGCTCGCCGCCGCAATCTCGCCCGATCCGATCCGCACCGCGCCTGCCGCACCTGCAAAATCGCTGGCTTCGAGGAGTGCCTTTTCCAGATCGTGGCACAAGGGCTCGCACTGCTGAATCAGGCGCCGGCCACGCGTGGTGAGAACCATCCGGCGTCCCTCGCGTTGGAACAGCGAGAGGCCCAGTTGCTCCTCGATCTCGCGCACGCGCGCGGAGATCGCGGGCTGGGTGGTATTGAGACGCTGGGCGGCCGCGGCGAACGTACCCAGCCGATCAATCCACATCAGCGTATCAAGGTGGAAGAGCGCGATCCGTTTCATAACCAATGCATATCATAATACATAAAAATTAATCGCTATTTGTGATGCGAAGGGCGCGGTAGGCTCCCGCGCGGAAGTTGGAGAAGGAAATCCATGAAAAAGCTCTACCCCAGCGCGGAGGCCGCGCTTGATGGCCTGCTGTCGGACGGCATGCTGATCGCCAGCGGCGGCTTCGGTCTTTGCGGCATCCCCGAGCGCCTGCTCGACGCCATTCGCGACGCGGGCGTGAAGGACCTCACCTTCGCGTCGAACAACGCGGGCATCGACAACGAAGGCATCGGCAAGCTGCTGCGCACCAAGCAGGTCAAGAAGATGATCTCGTCCTACGTGGGCGAGAACAAGGAGTTCGAACGCCAGTTCCTCTCGGGCGAGCTGGAAGTCGAGTTCTGCCCCCAGGGCACCTTGGCCGAGCGCATGCGCGCCGGCGGCGCCGGGATCCCCGGCTTCTACACCAAGACCGGCGTCGGCACGCAGGTTGCCGAGGGCAAGGAAGTCAAGGAATTCGGCGGGCAGGAGTACATCCTGGAGGAAGGCATCTTTGCCGATCTCGCCGTGGTCAAGGCGTGGAAGGCGGATGAAAGCGGCAACGTGGTCTTCCGCAAGACCGCACGCAACTTCAACGTGCCCGCGGCCACCTGCGGCAAGGTCTGCGTGGTGGAAGTGGAAGAGATCGTGCCGACCGGCTCGCTCGATCCGGACCACATCCACCTGCCCGGCGTCTACGTGCAGCGCCTCGTGCTCGGCGCGCCCTACGACAAGAAGATCGAATTTGTGACGACCCGCGAAAGGGAGGCCGCCTGATGCCCTGGAACCGTAACGAGATGGCCGCGCGCGCGGCCAAGGAACTGGAAGACGGCTTCTACGTGAACCTCGGGATCGGCATTCCCACGCTCGTCGCCAATTACGTGCCCGAGGGCATGACGGTGACGCTGCAGTCGGAGAACGGGATGCTGGGCATCGGCCCCTTCCCCTATGCCGGTGAGGAAGATCCCGACCTCATCAACGCGGGCAAGCAGACCGTCAGCGAACTTGCGCAGACGGCCTACTTCGACAGTTCGACGAGCTTTGGCATGATCCGCGGCGGCCACATCAACCTTGCCGTTCTGGGCGCGATGGAAGTGGCCGAGAACGGCGACATCGCCAACTGGATGATCCCGGGCAAGATGATCAAGGGCATGGGCGGCGCGATGGATCTCGTCGCGGGCGTGCAGAAGATCATCGTCGTCATGGAGCACTGCGCGAAATCGGGCGATTCCAAGTTCATCCCCGAATGCACCCTTCCGCTGACCGGCAAGAACGTGGTCGACATGATCGTCACCGACCTGGCCGTATTCCAGCGCCCGGACCACGACAGCCCGTTCCAGCTGGTGGAACTCGCGCCGGGCGTCACGGCCGAGGAAGTGGCCGAAAAGACCTCGGCGAAGTACGAAGTCGCGCTCTGATCGAGCGCGCGAATGGACGAGCGGCCTCCAGAGCCGCGCCGTCCAGGCACGTGTCAGGGCGTCAGCAACGAAGGGCCAGTCCCTCGTTGCGGCGCCTCAGCGCAATCCTGCGGTTTATTCCGCATGGCGAATCGGCCAGCCCGGCGACCTTGCCGCCTGCTCCGGCGTCCCTACATCGGGAGGATGCCTGAACAGGCGTGACGCACAAACCGGAGTTGCCCGAACATGACCGATATCGCCACCATTCCCCTGACCCGGATCGACGGCACGCCGGACACCCTGGGCGCCCATCAAGGCAAGGTGCTGCTTATCGTCAACGTCGCCTCCAAGTGCGGCCTGACCCCGCAGTACGAGGGCCTTGAAGAACTGTTCCAGCAGTACAAGGACAAGGGCCTGGAGATTCTGGGCTTCCCCGCCAACGACTTTGGCGCGCAGGAGCCCGGCAGCCACGAGGAAATCGCCGAGTTCTGCAAGCTGAACTACGGCGTCTCCTTCCCGCTCTTTGCCAAGGCCGACGTGACCGGCGCGGACATGCAGCCGCTCTACAAGGAGCTGACGCAGGCGCATCCGACCAAGCAGGGCCCAGCCGAGGAATTCCGCGAACGCCTGCGCGGCTTTGGCCGTACCCCCACCGAAGACCCGGACGTGCTGTGGAACTTTGAGAAATTCCTTGTTTCCAAGGACGGCAAGGTCGTGGACCGCTTCGCGCCGGGTGTCGCGCCCAAGGATCCCACGCTGGTTGCGGCGATCGAGGCGGAACTGGCGAAGTAAGAAGATTCAAGGGCCATCGCCCCTTGACCCCAAAATGGGCTACCTCACCGTCCTCGTCCAAGTTGGCGCATGAAAGGTGAGGTGGACAGTTCGGGGAGCCCGAGGGCGATGGCCCTCGGATTCTCCCTTTTCTTCGCTTAGTGCCCCGCGCCCCAGCTTGGTCCCGAGCCGATCTCGACGCCCAGCGGCACGGTCAGTTCCACGGCCGGGCCTGCGGCTTGGGCCATGACCTTCTCGATGACCTTCGAGGCGGCCTCGACATCGCCTTCGGGCAGTTCGAACACGAGTTCGTCGTGCACCTGCAGCAGCATGCGCACATGGCCAAGGCCCGCGTCTTCCAGTGCCGGGGTCATGCGCGCCATGGCGCGCTTGATGATGTCGGCGCAGGTGCCCTGGATCGGCGCGTTGATCGCGGCACGCTCGGAGCCCTGGCGCTCGTTCCCGTTCTTGGAGTTGATGCGCGGGAACCAGGTCTTGCGAGCAAAGAGCGTCTCGGAATAACCCCGCTCGCGCACACCTTCCAGCGTCGAGACGATGTACTTCTGGATGCCCGGGAAGCGCTCGAAGTAGCGGTCGATCATCGCCTGCGCCTCGTCGGCATCGGTGCCCAGGCGCCCGGCGAGGCCCCAGCGCGAGATGCCGTAGAGGATCGCGAAGTTGATCGTCTTGGCCCGTCCGCGTGTCTCGCGGGTGACTTCCCCGAACAGCTCGGTCGCGGTGCGCGCGTGGATGTCCTCGCCCTTCTCGAAGGCTTCCTTCAGGCTGGGGACGTCGGCCATGTGCGCGGCAAGACGCAGCTCGATCTGCGAGTAGTCGGCCGCGAGGAGGACATTGCCCTCCTCGGCGACGAAGCAATCGCGGATCTGGCGGCCGATCTCGGTGCGGATCGGGATGTTCTGCAGGTTGGGATCGGTCGAGGACAGGCGTCCGGTCTGCGCGCCGACAAGGCTGTAGCTGGTGTGGACGCGGCCCGTCTTGGGGTTGATCGCGGCCTGCAGCGCCTCGGTGTAGGTTGAGCGCAGCTTGGAAAGCTGGCGCCATTCCAGCACCTTGGTCGCGACTTCCGCGCCTTCTTCGGCGAGGCGTTCGAGCACCGACTGGTCGGTCGAGTACTGGCCCGACTTGCCCTTCTTGCCGCCCTTGTAGCCCAGCTTGTCGAACAGGATTTCGCCCAGCTGCTTGGGGCTGCCGATGGTGAATTCCTGGCCCGCTGCCTCGTGGATTTCCTTTTCCAGCGCACCGATGGTCTCGGCGAACTGCGCCGAGAGCCCGGCCAGCTTCTCGCGGTCGACCTTGATGCCGTGGCGCTCCATCTGGGCGACCACCGGGATCAGCGGGCGATCCACCTTTTCGTAGATGCGCGTGCCGCCTTCCTCGGAAAGGCGCGGCTTCAGCAGGCTGTGGAGGCGCCAGGTCACGTCCGCGTCCTCGGCGGCGTAATGAGTCGCCTTGTCGAGCGGGACCTCGCCGAAGGGGATCGCCTTCTTGCCCGTGCCGCACACGTCCTTGAAGGCCATCGGCGTGTGGCCGAGGTGGCGCTGCGAAAGCTCGTCCATCCCGTGGCCACCGCCCACGCCGTCGGTGCCCCGCCCGGCATCGAGGCAGAAGCTCTCGATCATGGTGTCATCGATGGGCGCGACCATGATCCCATAGCGGGCGAGCACGTTGATGTCGTACTTGATGTTCTGGCCGATCTTGAGGACCGCATCGTCCTCCAGCAGCGGCTTGAGGAGCGCGATGGCGGTGTCCATGTCCACCTGCGGCGGCTTCTCGGCGAACATGTCGCTGCCACCGTGGCCGAGGGGGATGTAGCAGGCCTCGTTGGGGCCGATGGCCAGGCTCACGCCGACAAGGTCGGCCTGCATCGCCTCCAGCGCCGAGGTCTCGGTATCGACCGCGAGGATATGCGCGGCCTGCGCCTTCTTCACCCAGGCTTCGAGCGCCTCTTGCGTCTGAACGCATTCGTAGGCCGCGTAGTCCACCGCAGGCATCTCAGGGAGCGACTGGCGCGCCGCGCCCTCGGCCGGCCCGGCCCCTGCATTCTGCGCCTTGGCCGGATTAAGATCGGTCGCCTTGGAGGGGCTGCCGTTGCCGGTCTCGAGACGCTTCAGGAGGCTGGTGAAGCCATGCTTGCCGAGGAACTCGGCGAGCGGCTCGGGCGGGATGGTATTGAGCTTCACCTCGTCGAGCGCCATCGGCAGCGCGCAGTCTTCCTTGAGCGCGACGAGGACACGGCTGAGGCGGGCCTGCTCGGCCTGCTCGATCAACCGCTCCTTGAGCTTGGACTTCTTCATGTCCGGCGCAGCAGCCAGCACGCTTTCCAGGTCGCCATGCTCCTGGATGAGCTTGGTCGCGGTCTTGGGGCCGACGCCGAAGACACCCGGCACGTTGTCAACCGCATCGCCCATGAGCGCGAGCACGTCGCCCACCTTGTCGGGGGTGACGCCGAACTTCTCCTCGACCTCGGGTATGTCGATGCGCAGGTTCTTCATCGTGTCGAGCATGTCGACCTTGCCGCCGCCTTCGGGGCAGGTGCCGACCAGCTGCATGAGGTCCTTGTCCGAAGACACGATGGTGACGTCCCAGCCCTCCCGCGCCGCAGCGCGCGCGTAGGAGGCGATGAGGTCGTCCGCCTCATAACCCTGCTCTTCGATGCACGGCAGCGAGAAGGCGCGCGTTGCATCGCGGATCAACGGGAACTGGGGCACCAGATCCTCGGGCGGCGGTGGACGGTTGGCCTTGTAGTCCTCGTAGATGTCGTTGCGGAACGACTTGCTACCCGCATCGAGGATCACCGCCATGTGCGTGGGCCCCTCGGCCTTGTCGAGGTCCTCGGCCAGCTTCCACAGCATCGTGGTGTAGCCGTAGACCGCGCCCACGGGCGTGCCTTCCGGGTTCGTGAGCGGGGGAAGACGGTGGTAGGCACGGAAGATGTAGGCCGAACCGTCGACGAGGTAGAGATGCTGCTTTGGCTCCATGTACAGGGCTCTAGCAGCGCTTTGCCCGAAGGTCAGCAGGCAGCCGCGCTGGGCCGTGCAAAAGCCTCCGCTCCGCGCCCCGCACGCGGCTCCCCGACAAAATCCTTCGCCCTGTCGCGGGAACCTTTGCTCTATGCACATGTTGCTTGTCGAGTGCTTGAACGGGGCGCCCGTGACTTCTAGCGAACGGACGAAGTCGTCTCATGAAGGCTTAGGAACACGCTGTAACGGCGTGCCGGATACCGGAAGTAACAAAGAGGGAATACTGAGAGATGCGCAAGATTCTGATTGCCACCACCACTGCCATTGCCGCGCTTTCGCTGGCCGCCTGCTCGGAGCAGACCGAGGACGCCACCGAAGCGGCCGCCTCGTCGGCTGCCGACGACATGGGCTCCTACGCCGATCAGGCCGGTGAAGAGATGGACGCGATGGGCGATTCGATGGAAGGCGCCGCCAACGACGCGGGCGCAGCCATGGACGAGGCCGGTGACGATGTCGAAGACGCAGCCGCCAATGCCGCCTCGGACGCCGAAGCCGCGGCCAATGACGCCGCCAACGAGATGGCTGACCACACCGACGGCGATCCCAGCACCAACTGATCGCGACAGGGCCCAGCGGCCCTGCGGCCACTTGGCACGTTACGAAACGGGCGTTCGGAGAGATCCGGGCGCCCGTTTTCGTTTAACGGCAAAGGTCAGAGCGGAGGGTGCTGGAAGGAACTGGATTTCAAGGGGTCATCACCCCTTGACCCCAAAATCGGCAACCGCACCACTCTCAGCCACGCCAGCGCATGAAGGGTGAGCTAGACATTGTGGGGCGATGGCCCTCGGACCTACTTGTTTTGACTGCTTAATTTTTCGACTGGGGCTGCAAGCCCACAAATCAGCGCGAGGCGACGGCGCGTGCGCCGCGGGCCTCGGTCAGGTAGCCATTGTAGACGGTGCGCGCGATGCTCGCGATGCGGGCCTCGCGATTGGGGCGGCTGCCCTGCCCGGTGACGTAGATGGCAACGGCAAAGACATCGCCGTTGGGCGTCTCGACAATGCCCACGTCGCTCGACGTGTTGTGGAGCGAGCCGGTCTTGTGGTGGATCATCGCACCATCGGGAATGCCGGCGGGAATGCGGCGACGGCCGGTCACGCAGCGGCCCATGATCGCGATCAGGGTGTCGCGGCTGCGCTTGCTCAGCCACTGCCCTTCGTAGAGCCCGCGCAGAAGCGTTACCATCGCCATCGGAGTTGCGCTGTCGCGCTTGTCGATCACGTTGGCCGGGTCGAGCGCGCCATCGTCGCGCACGAGCGTCGCGATATCGCGATCGAGGTGCCAGTCCTCGATGCCCGCCCGGCGCACCCAGGCGTTGACGGCATCGGGCCCGCCTACCACGCGCAGAAGACCGTCGGTCGCGTAGTTGTTCGAGCGCGTCAGCATGAGTTCGAGCAGCTTGGCGGCGGTCAGGTACTGGCCTTCGCGAACCGGCGCGACAGCCGAGGAGAAGGGCTTGGAAGAGACCGGGATCAGCATCGGAAACTCGCTGGTGAGCGTCCACTTGCCCTTGTCCACGCCTTCCAGGAACGTCGCCGCAATGGCGATCTTGCTGGTGCTGGCCATCGGGAAGCGCTGGTCGCCCAGCACATCAAGCGTGCGGCCCGTGCGCAGATCCACGGCGGCCACGCCAATGCGCCCGTTCGACGCTTCGGCGGCGGCGGCCAACTGGCGCTCGAACATTGTCGAGTAGACCGGCGGCCCGCGCATCTCGGTGCCGAAGAGCGAATCGAACGAGGTCTGGACGGTCCCGACATTGTCGGCGTGCGCGGGCGCCAGAGGCACCACGCTGGCCACGGCCAACGCCGCGAACGAAAGAAGTCGCCCCGTGCCCAAGCGGCACTGCGAAAGGAGTTTGCCTGCCCTGATCATGCGAAACCCATCCTAGTCGTAACCACCTGATGACAGGTTAACACAGGTTCGACCAAACGCCACGAGCGCTCGACGAAGCGCATGGGGCGTACGAGCAATTGCGCGTTTGTGAAGTTTCGTGTCGCCTTGTGGTCGCAAACGACCCCTCCCACGCCGCAAATGCACAGTCGCGCGATTCGCATGCATCGACTGCACGCCACATGGGCGTCGGGCGAAGCAAGAAGGAGATATCCGAGGGCCATCGCCCTCGGGCTCCCCATCATGTCGACGTAACCCTACACACGCTGCGGGGGCTGAGAGAGGTGAGGTCGCCGATTCCGGGATCAAGGGGCGATGGCCCCTTGAAAGGATCTTTCTTCCCGATTGTCGGCTTTTCGCTCACTCCAACCTGACGCGAACCCGGCACAACGAAAAGGGCCGGGAAGATTACTCTTCCCGGCCCCTTCGTATTCAGCGCGTAGCTGGGACAGGTCGGCTTAGAAGCCGCCCATGCCGCCCATGCCACCCATGCCGCCCATGCCGCCCATGTCGGGCATGCCACCGGCCGCCTTGTCCTCCGGAGCGTCGCAGATCGCGGCTTCGGTGGTGATCAGCAGGCCAGCGACCGAAGCGGCGTCCTGCAGCGCGGTGCGAACGACCTTGGTCGGGTCGATGACGCCGGCAGCCACGAGGTTCTCGTAGACGTCGGTGGCGGCGTTGAAGCCCTGGGTCTCGTCGTCTTCACGCAGCAGGTTGCCGGTGACAACCGCGCCGTCGAAGCCGGCATTGGTCGCGATCTGACGGGCCGGAGCCATGATCGACTGACGCACGATGTCGACACCGCGGGTCTGGTCGTCGTTCTCGCCCTTGAGGCCTTCGAGAGCCTTGGTGGCGTAGAGAAGTGCGGTACCGCCGCCGGGGACGATGCCTTCTTCCACGGCTGCGCGGGTCGCGTGCAGCGCGTCGTCGACGCGGTCCTTGCGCTCCTTCACTTCGACTTCCGAAGCACCGCCGACCTTGATGACAGCGACGCCGCCAGCCAGCTTTGCAAGGCGCTCCTGGAGCTTCTCACGGTCGTAGTCCGAGGTGGTGATCTCGATCTGCGAGCGGATCTGCTCGACGCGTGCCTTGATCTCTTCGGCCGAACCCGCACCATCGACGATGGTGGTGTTGTCCTTGTCGATCGTGACGGTCTTGGCTTCGCCAAGCATCGCGAGCGTGACGTTCTCGAGCTTGATGCCGAGGTCTTCCGAGACCATTTCGCCAGCGGTCAGCGTCGCGATGTCGCCAAGCATGGCCTTGCGGCGGTCGCCGAAGCCCGGAGCCTTGACGGCTGCGACCTTGAGGCCGCCGCGCAGCTTGTTGACGACGAGCGTGGCCAGAGCCTCACCCTCGATGTCCTCGGCGATGATCAGGAGCGGACGGCCCGACTGAACAACGGCTTCGAGGATGGGAAGGATCGACTGCAGGTTCGACAGCTTCTTCTCGTGGATGAGAATGTAGGGGTTGTCGAGCTCGACCGTCATCTTCTCGGGGTTGGTGACGAAGTACGGCGAGAGGTAGCCGCGGTCGAACTGCATGCCTTCAACGACATCGAGTTCGAAGTCGAGGCCCTTGGCCTCTTCCACGGTGATCACGCCTTCCTTGCCGACCTTTTCCATGGCTTCGGCGATCTTCTCGCCGACTTCCTTGTCGCCATTGGCCGAGATCACGCCGACCTGCGCCACTTCGGAATGACCGGTGACGTCGCGCGAACGGCTCTTGAGGTTCTCGACGACCTTGCCGACCGCGAGGTCGATGCCGCGCTTGAGGTCCATCGGGTTCATGCCCGCGGCAACCGACTTCATGCCTTCGCGCACGATGGCCTGGGCCAGAACGGTGGCGGTGGTGGTGCCGTCACCGGCCGCGTCGTTGGCCTTCGAGGCCACTTCGCGGATCATCTGGGCGCCCATGTTCTCGAACTTGTCCTTGAGTTCGATTTCCTTGGCGACCGAAACACCGTCCTTGGTGATGCGGGGCGCGCCGAAGCTCTTCTCGATGACGACGTTGCGGCCCTTGGGGCCCAGCGTCACCTTGACGGCGTTGGCGAGGGTGTCGACACCGGCGAGGATGCGCTCACGGGCGTCGCGCGAGAACTTTACGTCCTTGGCTGCCATTTTGGTATTCCTTTCAGGATATCAGGTAGAAGAAGAAAGCGATGCTCAGCCGATGACGCCGAGGATGTCGCTTTCCTTCATGATGAGCAGGTCTTCACCGTCGACCTTGACCTCGGTGCCCGACCACTTGCCGAAGAGCACGCGGTCACCGACGGCGACGTCGGGGGCGACGAGCTTGCCGTCAACGACGGCGCCCTTGCCGACCGAGACGATTTCGCCTTCAGCGGGCTTTTCCTTGGCGCTGTCGGGGATGATGATGCCACCGGCCGTCTTTTCTTCGGCCTCGACGCGGCGCACGAGAACACGGTCGTGCAGCGGACGGAAAGTCATGGGAGTCTCCCTTAAGTCCTATGAACAGGCAAAAACTGGTTTTGGCACTCTCAGGCAGAGAGTGCCAACGCGGCCGGATATGGTCACAGGCCCAGTTGGCGTCAAGCAGGTGGGAGGCAATTTTTTGAAGACCGGCACGCGTCGCACGCGCGGTACCCCGGCATCGCCCGGGACTCCATCATGGAAACACGCGTGTGTTACCGTGCGATGGCACCTAGCAGCCCGAAGCGCCCGCGCCAATGCCAGCGCGCCATGAGCAGAGCCGCCGCCACGCTCAATCCCACGGCAAGACCGATCCAGATGCCCACGCCCTCGAACGGAGTGAACAGGCCCAGCGCCGCCGAGACGGCGAAACCGGCCGCCCAATAACTTACCACCGCGATGCCCATGGGCACGCGCGTGTCCTGGATGCCGCGCAAGGCGCCCGCGGCCACCGCCTGGAGCGCGTCGGTGAACTGGAAGGCCGCCGCGACCACCAGATAACGCAGGGCAAAGCCGACCATGATCGCGTTGGCCGGATCGTTCACATCGACATAGGCGCTCAGGACAAGGCGCGGGAAGACAAGGATGATGCCCGAGGTAACCGCCGCGAAGACAAGGCAGACGAGCAGCGCCGCACGACCTGCCGCCGCGACGCCTGCGACATTCGCCGCGCCGTAGTGGTAGCCCACCCGGATCGTTGCGGCCTGCCCGATGCCGAAGGGGACCTGGAAGGCAATCGCCGCGATCTGCAAGGCAACCGTGTGCCCGGCCAGCTGCGCCTCGCCAACAAGCCCCATGAGGAAGGCCGCCCCGCTGAACAACCCACCCTCGGCGATGAGCGTGCCCGAGATCGGCAGCCCCAGCGTCAGCATCTGGCCCAGGCGCGGCCATTCCGATCGCCACCAGCGCCCGAAGATGTGAAAGCGCCGCAAGCGGCGGTTGCGCCGGATCGCGGCGGCATAGGCGAGGACGGTGAAGCTTGCCGTGATGATGCTGGCCAGCGCCGCCCCGGTCAGGCCCAGCGCGGGCATGCCGAAATGGCCGAATACCAGCGCATAGTCGCCCACGATGTTGACGAGGATCGAGGCCGCGGTGATCGCGGTCGCAAAGTACGGGCGCCCGAGCGCGGAAACGAACGTGCGCAGCACGTTGGCCACGCCCATCGGCAGAATGCCCACCGAGAGCAGGGCGAGGAAATCGCCGCCAAGCCGGGCGAGCGCCGGGTCCTGCCCCGTTGCCAGCATGAATTCCTCGGCGAACTGGCAGATCACGATGCACACGAGGCCCAGGATCACCGCCAGCCACAAGGCCATGCGGGTGGTCCGGCGCACCTCGCGCACTGCGTTCTCCCGGCGCCCGAGCTCAGCCGCGATAAGCGGCGCGCAAGCCGAAGTCAGGCCGTTCACGCCCATCATCAGGACCGCGATCATCGCAACGGCCAGACTGGACGCGGCCAGCGCCTGCTGCCCGAGACGCGCCACGAACATGACGTCGGTGGCAAAGATCGCCATCTGCAACAGGTTGGCGAGCGCCAGCGGCCCGGCCAGAGCCAGGGTCCTGCCGAGTTCGGCGCGAAAGTCGGGGGAGCCAATGCTGCGAGCCATGATGGATCGGGGCCCTACGCGGGCCACGCGGCAAGCGAAAGCAAAAACGCATCCGTGTGCAGTTGTGCGACAGGTCCGGGACCAGGACGGTCACAAGAAGACGGAAGAAGGATTATACAAGCGGCCATCGCCCCTTGACCCCAGACTCGGCCACCTCACCGCTCTCAGCCCAGGCCGCGTCCTGAAGGTGAGGTGGGCAGTTTGGGGAGCGCGAGGGCGATGGCCCTCGGAAATCGCCCTTCTCCCCTTCTGTTGCCACGACATACAATATCCTTGCCCCACAGTGCCTCCCCGTCCTAGGTCGGCCCCGGTTTGAGGAGAAAAGGACCCCCGATGAAGCTCACGTCCCTGATTTGCGCCAGCCCGCTCGTCCTGCTTGCCGCCTGCGGTGGCTCGGGCTCGCAGGAAGACAGCGCGGCGCCGGCTGCCGACGCGGCCGGTGAGAGTGCGCCTGCGGCCGAAGCGGCACCCGCTGCGCCTGCCGCGGCCTCCGCAGCCCCTGCCGCGTTCCAGATCTGCAAGACCTGCCATGCTGTCGAGCCTGGGCAGAACCGCGTGGGGCCCACCCTGCATGGCATCGTCGGCAGTACGGCGGGCGAGGTCGAGGGCTACAACTTCAGCCCCGCACTCAAGGATTCAGGGATCGTGTGGACGCCCGAAGCGCTCGACGAATGGCTGCAGGGCCCGATGAAGATGGTTCCGGGCACCAAGATGGTGCAGATGGTTCCCGACGCGGGCAAGCGCCAGGAAATCATTCGGTACCTCGAAACGCTGAAGTAAGCCGCGCGGCGCGGCCCGCACGCAAGAAGGGCCGCCTCCCACCGGAGCGCGGCCCTTTTGGCTGTTGCCTTGCCGGTGCCACGCACACGAAAAAGGGCGCCCCCGTGAGGGAGCGCCCTTTCGAATTTTCGCCTCCGGTCCGAAGACCTGGAGAAACGAAGATTACTTGAGCTCGACGGTGCCGCCGGCTGCTTCGATCTTCGCCTTGAGCTCTTCGGCTTCAGCCTTCGAAGCGCCTTCCTTGACGGGCTTCGGAGCGCCTTCGACGAGAGCCTTGGCTTCAGCAAGGCCGAGACCGGTGATGGCGCGGACTTCCTTGATGACCTGGATCTTCTTGCCACCGTCGCCGGTGAGGATCACGTCGAATTCGGTCTGCTCTTCAGCAGCGGCAGCTTCGCCACCAGCAGCAGCCGGGCCAGCAACGGCAACGGCAGCAGCGGCGGAAACGCCCCATGCTTCTTCGAGAGCCTTGGCGAGGTCAGCGGCCTCGAGGACGGTCAGCTGCGACAGTTCTTCAACAAGCTTGGCGATATCGGCCATAGTATTCACTCCTGATCTGTGGTCCCGCCGGGGATCTAGGCCGCCGGACGGGATAAATCGTTATTTCGAAACGTGTTACCGAGACTAAGCTCAGGCAGCGTCCTTCTCGGCGTAGGCGTTGAAGACGCGGGCCAGCTTGGCCGCCGGAGCGGTCGAGAGCTGGGCAATCTTCGTGGCCGGAGCCTGGACGAGGCCGATGAGCTTGGCGCGCAGTTCGTCGAGCGAGGGCATCGTGGCGAGAGCCTTGACACCTTCTGCATCCAGAACATTTGCGCCCATCGCGCCGCCGACGATCTCGATCTTGTCGGTCGTCTTGGCGAATTCGACGACGGCCTTGGCAGCAGCGACGGGGTCCACCGAGGTGGCGATGGCCGTCGGGCCGACAAGGAAGTCACCGATACCGACATAGTCGGTGTCCGCGATGGCGATCTTGGCAAGACGGTTCTTGGCAACCTTGTAGGTCGCACCCGCTTCGCGAATCTTCGCGCGCAGCTCGGAGGACTGTGCCACCGAGAGGCCGAGGTTGCGGGTGACAACCACCACGCCGACCTCGTTGAAGACCGCATTGAGCTGGGCGACCGAATCGGCTTTCTGCGAACGATCCATGCCTTACTCCTTCACATATGACCGCTTGGCATTCCCGAAGGAGCGCCGCACGGCCGGCTACATTTGCGTGCCCGTGCACGACGCACGAGCCCATGGACACTGACGCGCCATGGCAAAGACCGTACGATGGGGAAGGAGTTTTTCGCGCCGAAGCGCGAGATGGACACCATGCTCGAAAGAGCGAAGGGCCGTGGAAATTTCCTGTTCCCCGCCTAGGCTGCAGATTAAGGGGGAAGCCCCCGGCAGCTGTCTCGGACGGTGAGCAACGCAGAATCATCTGCGCCGTTCGAGGGCGCCTTTGCCCCGCGTGCCGGAAAAAGTCAACATGGAAGCACGCCCCGGGGCGCCCCACGCACCTCTACGTAGGAGGGCGGCAAGAAAGCTCTAGAACTCGCCATGGCAGAACGGGCCGGATACCATTTTCCGCCCTTTTCACCGCTGCGAGCCTGACCCAACGATGGAAATACTGCCGATCTCCACCGCGCTGGTTCCCGCCCCCGTGCGGGCCCGCGCCCGCGCCGGGTTTGCCGATGCGACGCCGCGCCTCGAGAGGATCGACCAGGCAGGAGCCCCATCGCCTGCCCCCCGCATCGGCGCGGCCAAAGCCGCCGAGCGCGCGCCGCGTTTCCAGTTCTCGGAAAGCGCCCGCGACGTCCTGCAGATGGAGCGCTGGCATCGCGAATGGGCCGAGGCCCGCCATTCGCTGGTGAGCGAGGCCTATACCGCGCTGCACCGGAAACGAGCCGGGGCCCTCTTCGATATGGCCGCCTGAAAAGACACGCCGGACCGAAGGGGCCCCGTAAACCGCACGTCCCAAGGGCCGTGCACATCAGGCAAGCGGAGAACCGTCCGTCTAGTCGTCCGCCTCCTCACCGGCATAGGCAAGGAGGTCGCCGGGCTGGCATTCAAGCACCCGGCAGATCGCTTCCAGTGTCGAGAACCGGATCGCCTTGGCCTTGCCGGTCTTGAGGATCGAAAGGTTGGCAAGGGTAATGCCGATGGCTTCGGCAAGCTGGGTCAGCGTCATGCGCCGGGCATGCAGAATATCGTCAAGCTTCACCACGATGCGGCCTCCTTCGGTTTGCGCGTCCTCGCCCATCACACGGTCCCTTCGAGTTCTTCGCGCATCTCGGCGCCCTTGCGGAACACGCGGGCCAGGATGAACAGCACCAGCATCAAGAGGATGCCGTTGCCATCAAAGCCGCTGTCGACGTTGAGGCCGGTCTCCGCCTCGTTCACTTCGGTGACATTGTGAATCCAGGTCGCCAGGCCTGCGAGCGGCAGGGCAACCACCTGGATCGCCAGCGACAGCCAGGCCATGATCGTCATGCGCGTCGCATTCACCGGCACAAAGGGATCGCCTTCGCCCACCGTGTCGATGATCCGCTTGAGCAGCCAGAGCATCGCCGCGATCATCGCCAGCAGGACAATCACGAGCACCAGCACGCCGATCAGCGCGAACCGCACCTCGGTAAAGTCGAAGTTCGCCTGCGAGGATGCGAACTCCGCCGCAATTTCCTGCGTGAAGAAGACCATGCCAACGCAACCTGCCGAGGCGGCCAGCACGCCGAGCGCGAGACCCGCCAGCAGGACATAGAGAATGATCTTCGCGGCCAGCAGCAGCGGGTCGCGAACGGCACGGGTTGCAAGGTTCATTGTCGCCTCTCCTCTGCCTGATCGGCGCTTACATCAGCACCGGGGTCGGCGCGTAGGCGACAAGGACCTGCGTGGGCGCGGGCTGGGTCACGGCCGTGACTCCGGCGCTCACCTCCGCAGCATGGGCCGCCTGGGGCGCGGTCAGCGTAGGCAGCCAGATCAGGGCGGTGAGGACCGCAGCCATGGCCGCGGCGACAGGCCGGGCAACGATTTGGGGGGCGGGTTCGTCAGCGTGGAAGGTCATTGCTCGTTCTCCGATATGCTTGATATCGATATTCAATAATCTCGATTCGCTTTATCGTCAAACAATAATATCGAAAAACAATATACCTCTGATTGAATTGCGGAAAATCGAGCGCCCTCCACCTTGCGAATTCCACACACATCCGCCCCGCACACGAAAATGGGGGCGACTCCATGCGGGAGTCGCCCCCAAGGCTCGATCCGGCGATGAGGGATGCCGGGGGGACTGCCGGGCTCTGATCGGCTCAGGGAGGGTATACGGGGTGGACGACCCGATCACCGGTCCGGCTATATTTTATCTGGTCAGATGCCTTTGCGGACATGCTCCTTTCGCACCCGGGGGGCGCCGTCGCGGCGCCGGGCCCGGACAATGGCCAGGCCCGAGACGGAAAAGGCGGCGAGCAAGCCCACGAGGCCGGCAAGGGACAACTTGCCAAGCCGCGCGTCCTGCGCGCCCTCGCCAGGTTGCGGATCGGCCATGGCGAGCGCGCGGCCGCGAGCAGAGGGGAGATCGCCCGCGGCCAGGGCGCCGTCCGCCGCCGTTCCTGGCGCTGTTGCACTGGGCACATGCACCGGCTCGCCGCGGGTAGGGGCCGCGGCAAGCGGCGTTGCAAGACCGGCCACCCCCAGCGCGATGAGCGCAAGAAGCGGTCCGGCCTTGCGGCTGCGATGGGTCGCGTATGAGGGGCTCGTCATCTGCATGCCCCTCACAACGCCCCGCCCCCTGCACGGTTTTCCGCACGAGCCGATTTTCCGCCCAAACGTGAGCGGGGACGGGACGAATGGAGCCACCACCCCGCCTGCAAACGAATGCCACCCCCTCCTCCGCCCGCCCGTCACCCGTTTGACACCGATGGGGCCGGGTT
This sequence comes from Novosphingobium sp. MBES04, assembly GCF_000813185.1. NCBI lineage: Bacteria > Pseudomonadati > Pseudomonadota > Alphaproteobacteria > Sphingomonadales > Sphingomonadaceae > Novosphingobium > Novosphingobium sp. MBES04. The sequence continues at coordinate 1,196,059 of NZ_DF850488.1, forward strand.
CTATAGGAACGCCAACGCCCCATCGCTTCGAGCAAGGCGTGCCCATGCGCGGGGGCACACCAAGGAAGGAAGCGGTAGAGGGTTCATCCGACGTATCAGGCTGCTGGCCGCAACGGGCTCCCGCAAGGGTTTCCGCGCGTGCAAGGCGGCCTTTTGGCGTTTGATGGCCTGTCCGCAAGACAGGTATTTCGTCCACGCGTGACGATGTTTTCCCGGGCCCTTCGCCTCGTTGCGAATCGGCCCTGACCAGAAGCGAAGAGGCAAGACCAGCTCATGGCCACCCAGCCCATCGATACGGCGAAGCGCTCCGTCAAGAAGCGCATCCGCAAGATCTTCGGCGACGCCCACGAAGTCATCCAGATGCCGAACCTCATCGAGGTCCAGCGCGAGAGCTACGAACAGTTCCTGCGCTCGAACCCGGAGACCGGCTATGTCTCGGGCCTGGAAAAGACGCTGCGCTCGGTCTTCCCGATCCGCGACTTCGCCGGCACCAGCGAGCTCGACTTCGTCCACTACGAACTGGAAGAGCCCAAGTACGACGTGACCGAATGCCGCCAGCGCGGCATCACCTACGCAGCCCCGATGAAGGTGACGCTGCGCCTGATCGTCTTTGAAGTCGACGCAGAGACGGAAACCCGCTCGGTCCTCGATATCAAGGAGCAGGACGTCTACATGGGCGACATGCCGCTCATGACCGAGAACGGCACCTTCTTCATCAACGGCACCGAGCGCGTGATCGTGTCGCAGATGCACCGTTCGCCGGGCGTCCTGTTCGACCACGACCGCGGCAAGACGCACTCCTCGGGCAAGTACCTCTTCGCTGCCCGCGTGATCCCGTACCGCGGTTCCTGGCTCGACTTCGAGTTCGACGCCAAGGACATCGTCAACGTGCGTATCGACCGCAAGCGCAAGCTGCCGGTCACCGCGCTGCTCTACGCGCTGGGCCTCGATTCCGAAGCGATCCTCGATCACTTCTACGAAACCGTCACCTGGAAGCGCGGTGATGGCGGCTGGCGCCTGCCCTACAACGCCGAGACCTGGCGCGGCGTGAAGCCCGCCTTCGACATCGTCGATGCGAACTCGGGCGAAGTCGTCTTCCCGGCCGGCACCAAGATCTCCCCGCGCGCCGCCAACAAGGCGGGCAAGGATGGCCTGGAAGCCCTCCTCATCCCGACCGAGGAAATCTTCGGCCGCTACATCGCCGAGGACATGATCGACGAGTCCACCGGCCGCATCTACATCGAGGCCGGTGACGAAGTCAGCCCTGAGAACCTCGAAGTTCTCGACGCGGCGGGCATCGACCAGCTCAACCTGCTCGACATCGACGATTCGAACGCCGGTCCCTGGATGCGCAACACGCTCAAGGCCGACAAGGCCGAGAACCGCGACATGGGTCTGGAAGCGATCTACAAGGTCATGCGTCCGGGCGAACCGCCGACGAAGGAAACCGCCGAAGCGCTGTTCGAAGGCCTGTTCTTCGACGCCGACCGCTACGACCTCTCGGCCGTGGGCCGCGTCAAGCTCAACATGCGTCTGGGCCTCGATGCCGAGGACACCGTCACCACGCTGCGCACCGAGGACATCCTCGCCGTGGTCAAGGAACTGGTGAACCTCAAGGACGGCAAGGGCGACATCGACGACATCGACAACCTCGGCAACCGCCGTGTGCGTTCGGTCGGCGAGCTGCTCGAGAACCAGTACCGCGTCGGCCTGCTGCGCATGGAGCGTGCGGTCAAGGAACGCATGAGCTCGGTCGACGTCTCGACCGTGATGCCCAACGACCTCATCAACGCCAAGCCCGCCGTGGCCGCGGTGCGTGAGTTCTTCGGCTCCTCGCAGCTCTCGCAGTTCATGGACCAGACCAACCCGCTCTCGGAAGTCACCCACAAGCGCCGCGTGTCGGCGCTCGGGCCGGGCGGTCTTACCCGTGAGCGCGCGGGCTTCGAAGTGCGCGACGTTCACCCGACCCACTACGGTCGTATCTGCCCGATTGAGACGCCGGAAGGCCCGAACATCGGCCTGATCAACTCGCTCTCGACTTTCGCGCGCGTCAACAAGTACGGCTTCATCGAAACGCCGTACCGCCGCGTCATCGACGGCAAGGTCACCGGCGATGTGATCTACCTCTCCGCAATGGAAGAGCAGAAGCACACCGTCGCACAGGCCTCGGCCGCCCTCAACGAGGACGGTTCCTTCGTCGAGGACCTCATCTCGGCCCGCCAGGAAGGCGAGTTCGTGATGAGCCCGTCGGACCAGGTCACGCTGATGGACGTCAGCCCCAAGCAGCTCGTCTCGGTCGCGGCTTCGCTCATTCCGTTCCTGGAAAAGGACGACGCCAACCGCGCGCTCATGGGCTCGAACATGCAGCGTCAGGCCGTGCCGCTCGTCAAGGCCGATGCGCCTTACGTGGGCACCGGCATGGAAGCGACCGTCGCGCGCGACTCGGGTGCCGCCATCTCGGCGCTGCGTCCGGGCGTGGTCGACCAGGTCGACGCCACCCGTATCGTCATCCGCGCCGTGGGTGAGGTCGAGGCCGGCAAGTCGGGCGTCGACATCTACCGCCTCCAGAAGTTCGAGCGCTCGAACCAGTCGACCTGCATCAACCAGCGTCCGCTGGTGAAGGTGGGCGAATACGTGCAGGCCGGCGACATCATCGCCGACGGCCCGTCGACCGAGCTAGGCGAACTGGCCCTGGGCCGCAACGTGCTCGTCGCGTTCATGCCCTGGAACGGCTACAACTACGAGGACTCCATCCTCATCTCCGAGCGGATCGTGAAGGACGACGTCTTCACCTCGATCCACATCGACGAGTTCGAGGTCATGGCCCGCGACACCAAGCTGGGTCCGGAAGACATCACCCGCGACATTCCCAACGTCGGCGAGGAAGCCCTGCGCAACCTCGACGAGGCGGGCATCGTCTACATCGGTGCCGAAGTGCACCCGGGTGACATCCTCGTCGGCAAGATCACGCCGAAGGGCGAAAGCCCGATGACGCCGGAAGAGAAGCTTCTGCGCGCCATCTTCGGTGAAAAGGCCTCCGACGTTCGCGACACCTCGCTGCGCCTGCCGCCGGGCGTGTCGGGCACGATTGTCGACGTGCGCGTCTTCAACCGTCACGGCATCGAGATCGACGACCGTACCCGCGCCATCCAGAACGAGGAAATCGAACGCCTCGCCAAGGACCGTGAGGACGAACGCGCCATTCTCAACCGCGCCACCTACAACCGCCTGCAGGACATGCTGCTCGGCCAGATCGCGGCGTCGGCACCCAAGGGTGTCAAGAAGGGCGTGGAGATCACCGAGGAGGTCCTCGCCGAGGCCGAGAAGCACGAGTGGTGGAAGTTCGCCGTCGCGGACGACCACATGCAGACGCAGCTCGAGGCGGTGAAGGCCCAGTACGACGAGACCGTCAAGGCGATCCAGGAGAAGTTCGAGGACCGCAAGGAGAAGCTCGAGCGCGGTGACGAACTCGCTCCGGGCGTGCTCAAGATGGTCAAGGTCTTCGTGGCCGTGAAGCGCAAGCTTCAGCCGGGCGACAAGATGGCCGGCCGTCACGGTAACAAGGGTATCATCAGCCGCATTCTTCCCCAGGAAGACATGCCCTTCCTCGAAGACGGCACCCCTGTCGACTTCGTGATGAACCCGCTCGGCGTGCCTTCGCGCATGAACGTCGGCCAGATCTTCGAGACCCACCTTGGCTGGGCGGCCCGTAACCTGGGCCGTCAGATCGGCGAGGCGCTCGATGCCTGGAAGGCGGCCAATCCGAACCCCGAGGCGGGCGAAGCGCCCGAAGCGGTCAAGGAGAAGCTGCGCTCGATCTACGGCGACAACTACGCCGAGGACCTGAACACCCGCACCCCCGAACAGCTCGTCGAGCTGGCCGAGAACGTGCGCGGCGGCGTCCCCATGGGCACCCCGGTGTTCGACGGCGCGGTCCAGCAGGACGTGGTCGACATGCTGACTCTCGCCGGGCTCGACACCTCGGGCCAGAGCGTCCTGATGGACGGTCGTACCGGTGAGGCCTTCAGCCGCAAGGTCACGGTGGGCATGAAGTACATCCTCAAGCTGCACCACCTTGTCGACGACAAGATCCACGCCCGTTCGATCGGCCCCTACAGCCTCGTCACCCAGCAGCCGCTGGGCGGTAAGGCCCAGTTCGGTGGCCAGCGCTTCGGTGAGATGGAGGTCTGGGCTCTCCAGGCCTACGGTGCAGCCTACACGCTGCAGGAAATGCTCACCGTCAAGTCGGACGACGTGGTTGGCCGTACCAAGGTCTACGAAGCGATCGTCAAGGGCGACGACACCTTCGAGGCGGGCATCCCCGAGAGCTTCAACGTTCTCGTCAAGGAAATGCGCAGCCTCGGCCTCAACGTCGAGCTCTCCTCGCTCGAGACGAGGACGACACCGACGCGCTGCCCGAGGCGGCGGAATAACGGGACCCAGGGGGCGGGCCTTCACCGGCCTGCCCCCTCCCCCCCCGCCCGCCTTACGAATTTACCCCCAGAGGGACTGAACTATGAACGACCTGACCAAGTTCACGAACCAGATGGCGAAGCCCGAGACCTTCGATCAGATCCAGATCGGCCTGGCTTCCCCCGAGCGCATCCGCTCCTGGTCCTTCGGCGAGATCAAGAAGCCGGAAACCATCAACTACCGCACGTTCAAGCCCGAGCGTGACGGCCTGTTCTGCGCGCGCATCTTCGGCCCCGTGAAGGACTACGAGTGCCTGTGCGGCAAGTACAAGCGCATGAAGTACAAGGGCGTCGTCTGCGAAAAGTGCGGCGTCGAGGTTACCGTCACCAAGGTGCGCCGCGAGCGCATGGGCCACATCGAGCTCGCCGCTCCCGTCGCCCACATCTGGTTCCTGAAGTCGCTGCCCTCGCGCATCGGCCTGCTCCTCGACATGCAGCTCAAGCAGCTTGAGCGCGTCCTCTACTTCGAGAGCTACATCGTCATCGAGCCGGGCCTGACCCCGCTCGAGAAGTTCCAGCTGCTCACCGAAGACGAGATGCTCGACGCGCAGGACGAGTATGGCGAAGACGCCTTCTCGGCCGGCATCGGCGCCGAAGCGGTCAAGATCATGCTCATGGAGCTCGATCTCGAACAGGAGCGCGCGGACCTTCTCCAGGAGCTTGAGACGACCAAGTCGGAACTCAAGCCCAAGAAGATCATCAAGCGCCTCAAGGTCGTCGAATCGTTCATCGATTCGGGCAACCGTCCCGAGTGGATGATCCTCGAAGTCGTTCCGGTCATTCCGCCCGAGCTGCGCCCGCTGGTGCCGCTCGACGGTGGCCGCTTCGCGACCTCGGACCTCAACGACCTGTACCGCCGCGTCATCAACCGCAACAACCGCCTCAAGCGCCTGATCGAGCTGCGCGCGCCCGACATCATCGTGCGCAACGAAAAGCGCATGCTGCAGGAATCGGTCGACGCGCTGTTCGACAACGGCCGCCGCGGCCGCGTCATCACGGGCGCCAACAAGCGTCCGCTCAAGTCGCTGTCCGACATGCTCAAGGGCAAGCAGGGCCGCTTCCGTCAGAACCTTCTGGGCAAGCGCGTCGACTACTCGGGCCGTTCGGTCATCGTGACCGGCCCCGAGCTCAAGCTGCACCAGTGCGGCCTGCCCAAGAAGATGGCGCTCGAGCTGTTCAAGCCGTTCATCTACGCCCGCCTCGACGCCAAGGGTCTCTCGATGACCCTCAAGCAGGCCAAGAAGTGGGTCGAGAAGGAGCGCAAGGAAGTCTGGGACATCCTCGACGAGGTGATCCGCGAGCATCCCGTGATGCTCAACCGCGCGCCCACGCTTCACCGTCTGGGCATCCAGGCGTTCGAGCCCGTCCTCATCGAAGGCAAGGCAATCCAGCTGCACCCGCTCGTCTGCTCGGCCTTCAACGCCGACTTCGACGGTGACCAGATGGCCGTCCACGTGCCGCTTTCGCTGGAAGCCCAGCTCGAAGCGCGCGTGCTGATGATGTCGACCAACAACATCCTCTCGCCCGCCAACGGCAAGCCGATCATCGTGCCTTCGCAGGACATGGTGCTGGGCCTGTACTACCTCTCGATGGACCGTGAGGGTGAACCCGGCGAAGGCATGAAGTTTGCCGACATGGCCGAAGTCCACCAGGCGCTCCAGATCGGTGCGGTGACGCTCCACTCGAAGATCGAGGCCCGCGTGCCGCAGACCGACGAGAACGGCGCGCAGTACATGAAGCGCTTCGAGACGACGCCGGGCCGCATGCTCATCGGCGAGTGCCTCCCCAAGAGCCACACCGTGCCCTTCGACGTGGTCAACAAGCTGCTGACCAAGAAGGACATCGGCGAGGTCATCGACCAGGTCTACCGTCACACCGGCCAGAAGGACACGGTCCTCTTCGCCGACGCGATCATGTCGCTGGGCTTCAAGAACGCCTGCCAGGCCGGCATCTCCTTCGGCATGGATGACATGATTATCCCCGCCCAGAAGGATCCGCTGGTCGCCGAGACCAAGGAACTGGTTGCCGACTACGAGCAGCAGTACCAGGACGGCCTCATCACCCAGCAGGAGAAGTACAACAAGGTGATCGACGCCTGGAGCCGTTGCGGCGACCAGGTCGCTAACGCCATGATGGACGAGCTCAAGGCCATGCCGATCGACCCGGAAACGGGCCGCCAGGCACAGATCAACTCGATCTACATGATGAGCCACTCGGGTGCACGTGGTAGCCCGGCCCAGATGAAGCAGCTGGGCGGTATGCGCGGCCTCATGGCCAAGCCGTCGGGCGAGATCATCGAAACGCCGATCATCTCGAACTTCAAGGAAGGTCTGACCGTTCTTGAATACTTCAACTCGACCCACGGCGCCCGTAAGGGCCTGGCCGACACGGCTCTGAAGACCGCGAACTCGGGCTACCTGACCCGTCGTCTCGTGGACGTCTCGCAGGACTGCGTCGTCATCATCGACGACTGCGGCACCGAGCGTGCGCTCGAAATGCGCGCGATCGTCCAGGGCGGTTCGGTCATTGCCTCGCTTGCCGAGCGTATCCTGGGCCGTACCCTGGCCGAGGACATCCACGCCAAGGACGGCACGCTGGTTGCCGCCAAGGGCCAGCTCCTCGACGAAGCCGCGGTGGCTGCGATCGAGGGCACCGGCACCCAGTCGGCGCGCATCCGCTCGCCGCTGATCTGCGAAGCCGAACAGGGCGTGTGCGCGACCTGCTACGGTCGTGACCTTGCCCGCGGTACTCCGGTCAACATCGGCGAGGCCGTTGGCGTCATCGCCGCACAGTCGATCGGTGAACCGGGCACGCAGCTCACCATGCGTACCTTCCACATTGGTGGTGCGGCCCAGCTGAATGAAACCAGCCACCTGGAATCGATCTGCGAGGGCACCGTCCACTACCGTGACATCCCGACCATCACCGACAAGCGCGGCCGCAAGCTTTCGCTTGCCCGCAACGGTGAAGTCGTGGTGATGGACACCGAGGGCCGCGAGCGCGCCATGCACCGCGTCCCCTACGGTACCGTTCTTCTCCACGAAGACGGCGCCACGGTGGCTGAAGGCGAACGTCTGGCCGAGTGGGACCCGTTCACGCTCCCGATCATCACGGAAACCGGCGGTATCATCAAGTACCAGGACCTGATCGACAGCCGTACGCTGACCGAGCAGGTCGACGATGCCACCGGCATGACCAGCCGTGTCGTCACCGAGGACCGTTCGACGAGCCGTTCGAAGAAGAAGGAAGACCTGCGTCCGCGCATCACCCTTCTCGACGACAACTCGGGCGAATCCGCGCGCTACATGCTGGCGCCGGGTGCCACCCTCTCGGTCGAGGACGGCCAGATGGTCGAAGCGGGCGACATCATCGCCCGTGCCAGCCGTGAAGCCGCCAAGACCCGCGACATCACCGGTGGTCTGCCGCGCGTTGCCGAGCTGTTCGAGGCCCGCAAGCCGAAGGACAACTCGATCATCGCCAAGGTCTCGGGCCGCATCGAGTTCGTGCGTGACTACAAGGCCAAGCGCAAGATCGCGATCATCCCCGAGGAGGGTGAACCGGTCGAGTACCTGATCCCGAAGAGCCGCGTGATCGACGTGCAGGAAGGCGACTTCGTCAAGAAGGGCGACAACCTGATCTCGGGTTCGCCCGACCCGCACGACATCCTGGAAGTTCTGGGCGTGGAAGCTCTCGCCGAGTACCTCGTCGCGGAAATCCAGGAAGTCTATCGCTTGCAGGGCGTGAAGATCAACGACAAGCACATCGAGGTGATCGTTCGCCAGATGCTGCAGAAGGTCGAGATCACCGCGAGCGGCGACACCACGCTGCTTCCGGGCGAGCAGGTCGACTACGAGGAAATGAACGAGATCAACGGCAAGCTGAAGCCGGGCCAGCAGCCCGCCGAAGGCAAGCCGGTGCTGCTGGGCATCACCAAGGCCTCGCTGCAGACCCGTTCGTTCATCTCGGCCGCGTCCTTCCAGGAAACCACCCGCGTGCTCACGCAGGCGGCCGTGGAAGGCAAGAAGGACTCGCTGATCGGCCTCAAGGAAAACGTCATCGTCGGCCGTCTCATCCCCGCCGGTACCGGTGCAGGCATGAACCGCGTCCGCGTGGCCGCTTCCAGCCGCGATGCGGCCCTGCGCGCCTCCTACCGTCGCATGCAGGAAGCGCTTGTCGCGGCCGACAGCGCGGCGCAGGAACACGCCGCCGAGCTGCAGCGCGATCCTGCCGATGACCTCGGCAACGATCCGCTGGCCGCCGTCGAAGGCGAAACCCACGGCACCGATGCCGATGCGGGCGATTACCTGATCAAGGGCGACGAGGGCGACACCGAGGCCTGAGCCTCCCCCTCTCCCGCCTGACAGGCTCGAAAAAGGCCCCGCCGGAGCGATCCGGCGGGGCCTTTTGCTTTGGGAGTCATCCGTTCGACCAAGCGCCGATTCTTCAGGTCCGGCGTCATGGCCTGCCCCGGCCTCCCAGGGTAGAAGAGATCCCAGTCACGCAACCATGGACCGCCTCATGCCGCTTTCCGATTCCAAGGTCTTCGCCGCCGCCACCGCCTCGGTCCTGGCCATGGCGATCCTGACCCTGTTCGCGGGGCTGGCCGACTTCGTCGAGCTCTTCACGCGCTGAACGGGAAGACGGGAATTTCCGAGGGCCATCGCCCTCGGGCTCCCCGAACCATCAAGCCCACCTTCACGCGCTACCTGGGCTGAACGAGGTGAGGCAGCCCGTTTTGGGGTCAAGGGGCGATGGCCCCTTGAATCTATCGTCCTAATCCGCGACGCCCAGCAGCATCCGGTCCCCCTCGATGGCGACACCGGGCAGCTTGGCCAGAAACGACTGACCAAGCAGCGATACGTCGAGCCCTTCGGGCAGGATCGCCGCCTCCACACCTTCCGCGCTCAGGCCATCAACCTCGATACGCGCGAGCTTCACAGGTACGCCGTAGACCGTGCCACTGGCGCCCCGCCCGATCGGGCGCACGTCGTCCTCGTTCCAGTCGAGCCCGGCAGCATGGGCGTCCTCAGCCGTTAGAGCCACGATGCTGGCGCCCGTATCGACGAGGAAGTGAACGCTCTGCCCGTCCACCCGTGCGTCGAGATAGAAGTGCCCGTCGCCCGCGCGTTCGAGAACGCTGCCACCTGCAAGCCAGGCCTCCCGCCGGGCCTCGCCAGCGGCCGCCTCTGCGGCGGCTTGGGATGCTGTGACATCATTCGTGGAAGTCGAGGTCGAGAGGCCCGGGGCCATCCAGCCGACAACGGCGGCGGTCAGGAGGAGAAGAACGATCGGTGCAGCACGCATGGCGGCAATCTAGCTGGCGGACACTTCTTCCGGGTTAATGCCGCGCGGGCCGATGAAGCCGTGATGCGCGCCCGTTCCGGCAACGGCCGCCATGAGCCCTACGACAAGCGTGTCGAAGGCCATGAGGCCCCAGACAAGGGCGTCAGGCTGACCGAGTGCGGCGGTGTGGTTGGCCTCGTGCAGGAGTTGTAGGAAAAGCCAGGGCGGCGCGATGTAGAGCGCAATGCGCAGCGCCTTGCTCCAGCCCCGGACATAGGCGTCGCGCAGCCCGAAGGCGCGGTCTCCCAGAATACCCGCGATCATCAGCACCACGCCCGGCAGGCTGAGCAAGGTCAGGCCGAACCCAAGGACGAGACGTGCCGCGGGAGCGAAACCAAGCCCCATACTCCCCGGGAGCGAGCACACAACCAATACGATGAGCCCCAGAGCCAGCGGTCGCCAGGCGACACCGGCCAGGCTCCAACCCGGACGCCCCAGGGCCCGGTTCGCCCAGACGCGCGCGGTAAAGAGCACGGCCAGCGGCAGGCCGACCAGCTTGGCCGTCCCATAGGCCCAGCGGGTGGGGTCCTGCGCCAGCGTGCGGAAGGCCTCGTCGCTGGCGAACATGCCCAGCCCGATCTCGGCCACGTGCTGGACGAACTCGGGCACCATCACCAGAAGGAGGGCAAGCGGTGCGAGCCGAAAGACCCGCAGCGCATCACGAAGGCTCAGGCCGAAACCGCGCAGTTCCGACCCGAGGCCGCTCACTCGGCGGGTTCCGCCGGAACCTTGGCCGCTTCGTCCGCCGCCTCGATCTCGGCCGCCTTGGCTTCGACCAGCTTGACGATGTGGTCGAGCATGTCCGCGTCCTCCACCGTGTGGTCGGTGAGGCCGGACAGGTAGACCATGTGCTTGCCGTTGCCCCCGCCAGTGAGGCCGATGTCGGTCTCACGCGCTTCGCCGGGGCCGTTGACCACGCAGCCAAGCACGGAGAGCGAGAGCGGCGTCTTGATGTGCTGCAGACGCTCTTCCAGCGCCTCGACCGTGCGGATGACGTCGAAGCCCTGGCGTGCGCACGAAGGGCACGAGACGACGCGCACGCCGCGCGTACGAAGCCCGAGGGCCTTGAGCATCTCGAAGCCCACGCGCACTTCCTCTTCCGGCTCGGCCGACAGCGAGACGCGCAAGGTGTCGCCGATCCCGGCCCAGAGCAGGTTGCCCATGCCGATCGAGGACTTGACCGTCCCGCCGATGAGACCGCCCGCCTCGGTGATGCCCAGGTGCAGCGGGCAGTCGGTGGCTTCAGCCAGGCCCTGGTAGGCCGCGACCGCGAGGAACACGTCCGACGCCTTTACCGCCACCTTGTAGTCGTGGAAGTCGTGGTCCTGCAGAAGTTTGATGTGATCGAGCGCGGATTCCACCAGCGCCTCGGGGCACGGCTCGCCGTACTTTTCCAGGAGATCCTTTTCCAGGCTACCTGCGTTGACTCCAATACGGATCGCACAGCCATTGGCCTTGGCCGCACGCACGACTTCGGCCACACGCTCGTCCGAGCCGATGTTGCCCGGATTGATGCGCAGGCACGCCGCGCCCGCATCGGCCGCTTCGAGCGCGCGCTTGTAGTGGAAGTGGATGTCCGCGATCAGCGGCACCGTCGCCGCGCGGGCGATCTCCTTGAAGGCCGCGGTGCTCTCCACGTCGGGACAGGACACCCGGATAAGATCCGCCCCCGCCTCCTCGCAGCGGCGGATCTGGTCGATCGTCGCCTTGGCATCGGACGTGAGGGTGTTGGTCATGGTCTGCACCGTGATCGGGGCATCACCACCAACGGGAACACTGCCCACCATGATCTGGCGGCTCTTGCGGCGCTCAATAGTGCGCCAGGGACGGATCGAAGACATGGCGCCCTTATAGGGACATGCAGCCGTGGTTTGAAGCCCGTTTGCCAGAAACCTCGCTTGAACCTTCGCCCGTTTCGGGCATTCAGGTCTCCATGATCGAAACCAGCCTCTACGACCCGACCGACGACACCGAGACCGGCACGCCCCTCCTGTTCGGACGCGTGCTCGACGGGCACGGCGGAGCGCGGGCGGTTTCGTGGGAGGACGCGCAGGAATGGCGCCCCGGCAAGCCCGGGGAAATGCTCTGGGTGCACTTGTGCCGCAATGCCCATGGCGTGGCGGAATGGCTGGGGGAAGGACTGGGCCTGCCCGAACCCACGGTCGAACTTCTCACCAGCGAAGACACCCGCCCGCGTGCCTTTCGCGAAGGCAACGCGCTGGTCGCGACGCTGCGCGGCATCAACTTCAACCCCGGCGCCGAGCCCGAGGACATGGTCTCGCTGCAGATGTGGTGCGACGGGCGCCGTCTTGTCACCTTGCGCCGCCGCCCTCTCCAGACCCCGCGCGCGGTGATGGCTGAGCTCGACAAGGGCACCGGTGCGCTCGATGCGGGCGCGGTCATCACGCTGCTGGTCGAGCACATGATCGCGCGCATGAACCGCTCGATCATCGACATGAACGAGGTGATCGACCAGCTGGAAGAGACCGATCCCGACGAGGATCCCGAAGCCATGCTCGACAAGATCGCGACGATCCGGCGCAATTGCCTCGGCCTCAAGCGCCACATGGCCCCGCAGCACGAAGCGCTCGAACGGATCAGCCGCGAAGCGCCGGAATGGTTCGAGAAGCACGACCGGCGCGAGATCGCCGAGACCATCGACCGTCTGCGGCGCTATCTCGACGATCTGGACATCAGCAAGGAAAGCGCCGTGGTCCTGCAGGACGACCTGCGCGCCCGCGCGGCGGCGAGCGCGGATCGCACCAGCTATCTGCTCACCATTGTCGCGGCCATCTTCCTGCCGCTCAGCTTCGTGACCGGCCTTCTGGGCATCAACGTGGGCGGCATGCCCGGCATGCAGGACCCCGACGCGTTCTGGGTGGTCGTGGCGCTGTGCGCGGCGATCCTTCTCGTCCAGCTGGTGATGTTCTGGAAGTGGAAGTTGTTCTGAGCCCTGCGCGACGTTCCCAAGCCGCTCAGAGCGAGAGCGCGTAGAGGAACTCGTCGTCGCGCTTCTCGCCGACCATGAAGAAGATGTCGCCCACCTTCTCGAAGCCGTAGCGCTGGTAGAACTTCTGCGCGCCCGGGTTCTCCGAGTAGACCGAGAGCTGGATCTCGTCCGCGCCCTCGACCCGCACCTTGGCCAGCGCCCAGTTCATCAGCTTGGCACCGATGCCACGCCCGGTCGCCTGCGGGTCGGTGTAGAGCTGCTTCAGTTCGATCGCCTTCGTCCCGCGCGCATGCTCGGGCCAGCCGCAGGCAAGCTTGAGCTTGCAATAGCCCAGCAGACGCCCGTCCTCGAGCGCGAGCATGATCGGCATGGCCGGATTGGCGATCTCGGCCGCGACGTTCTCTTCCGAATGCGCTTCGGCGAGGAAATTCGCCAAGTCCTCGGGGCGATAGAGGTGCCCGAACTTCGCCGTGAAGGAGCGCGCGCCCAGCTCGGCAAGGGCTACCGCATCGGTGGGGCCGGCTTCGCGAAGGTCCATTACAATTCCCGCGTCATGCACATCGAAAAATCGTCCGCCACATAGTCGGCAAAGGGCGGGCATTCAACGAAGCCGTGCGAGAGGTAGAGATTATGCGCGGGCACGAAGGCCTCCGGGCGCCCGGTTTCCAGGCTCACGCGGGTATAGCCGCGCGCCTTCGCCTCTTCCAGGAGATGCAGGAGCAGCGCACGGCCCGCCCCCTGGCGGCGGTAGGCGGGCGCGACGCGCATCGACTTCAGTTCACCATGACCCGCGTCCAGGTGCTTGATCGCGCCGCAGCCCGCAAGGGCCTCTCCGTCCCAGGCCGAGAAGAACGTGACGTCGGGCTGGCGCAGCCGCTCGGCGGGCATGGCATGGACGCTTTCGGGCGGGGACCACTGGTGCATTTCATCCAGGTGGAACTGGAGCAGCGCCAAGATGGCCTCGCCTGACAGGTCGTCGCGGCGGATCGTGTAACGGGTGGGGGTCACCGGGCTTCCTCTGTGTTCTTGTCGGCCTTGCGCACGCCCATGCGCAGGCCCGCTTCGAGCCGCGCGCGCAGCTGGGTGTAATAGGCCTCCAGGAAGGCGCGTTCATCGCCCCAGCCGTCGTTGCGGCCGATCTTGTCGGAGATGGTGTGGTAGACAGGCTCGATCGCCTTGGCGCGTTTGTCGCGCAGCACGCGTTCAAGCGCCTGGAGCTCGTATTCGCCGTAGACCGCCAGTTCATCCTCGCCAAAGCGGTACTTCGGGCCCTCCGACGTCGCGGCGGTGCTCGCCGCCGCAGCCGGAGCCTCCACCGACAGCGCCCTGGCCAGCTTGGGCCGGGGCGCCTGGACGACCCAGCTCCCCGCGATGACATCGCCTGCACGCAGGCCATCGCGGTTGAACAGCGGAAAGAGCATGAAGATGAGGAACCAGGCCGTCGCCGCAAGCCAGGCAAGTCCGCTCTCGGCTCCCGCCGAAGCGACGAAGACGATGGGCAGGAACAGCTCGATGTCACGCAGGAGGTTGCGCGCGATCACCATCTCGGGCGTCAACCGGCCGCCGTCGCGCGCGGCGATGCGCAGGCCATTGATGCGCTTGCCCGGCGTCGCTCCACGCGGGCCCAGTTCGAAGAACAGGAAGTAGGCGTTGCGGAACAGGAACAGGACAATGAGCCACACGACCAGCAGGAATTGCAGCGCGTAGCCACTCGCCGTCCCGCTGGAGAGCGTGTGCTCGATCGACGCCGCGCCGCCCGCCATGAACAGGAGGCCGACCGAGAGCACCGTGATAAGAAGGCCAATGAACAAGAGGTCGAGCAGCAGCGCGCCGAAGCGCGCGCCGCGACTGGCAATGGCGATGGAGAGCGAAATGCCCTCGGGCGTCAGCAGCGTGCGGCCAAGGCCGGGGGCATCCTTGCGGACCTTGCGCGCCTTGCGTTCCTTGCGGGCCATCAGCGCAGCCCCCCTTCCCCGGCGCGTTCCTCACGCCAGCGGCGGGTGCCGGGGAACGCGAAGAAGTAGGCGCACCACACGACCAGCATGAAGCCCCCGATGGAGAAACGCCCCAGGGTCGTGTCGACGAGCTGGCGCGCGAAGCCTTCCAGAAGCGCGGCGATGACGAGCATCAGGACCACGCCCACCATGACCACGGCCGCGCGCTGCCCGGCCGCCGCCGCCGCACTCAGCAGCGGCCTGGAGCCCGGGAAGGCGAGCGTGCGCCCGATATGCAGGCCTGCGGCGGCCGAGAGCAGGATCGCGAAGATCTCGGTCGTCCCGTGCACCGCGATCCACCCTCCAAAGTCGAGGGTCAGCCCGGCCCCGCTGTAGAGCCAGAGCATGGCGCCCAGGAGCGCCAGGTTCTGCACCAGCAGGAGCACCGACGGGATGCCGAAGGCGAAGCCCAGCGCGAAAGCCAGGATCGAGACCTGCGCGTTGTTGCTGAAAAGCTGGGCAGCAAAGACGCTGAGCCCGTTCTGGTCGGCGTTGTCGAACAGGGTCGCGCGCAGCATCTCGGGTGTCGCACCCGGAACGCGCGGCCCCGCCATCTCGCGCCCCACAAGCGCGAAGTACCATTCAGGATCGTTGGCGACGAGAAGCCAGCCTGCCGCGACCGCGGCAACCAGGATCGCAAAGCAGGCCGCGACATCGGCGCCAATCGCGCGCACCGCCGCACTCCAGCCCCCGGCAAAGAAGCTGCGCAGCCAGCCCGCCAGCGAGGTCCGCGGCCCGTAGACCACGAACCAGGCGCGCTGAACGAGGGTTTCCAGATAGGCCACCGTCGCGGCATCGAGCGAGGTCTCCCGCGCGACCGAAAGCCCCGAGGCCGCCGTACGATAGAGTCCGGGCAAGGCGAGCAGGTCCTCGTCCGAGACCTTGCGCAGGCGTCCCTTCTCCATCTTGCGCACGATGGCTTCCAGGCGCTGCCAGTCGGCCTCGCGCTCCAGGCGGAAGCGGTCCGAACGCAGCGCCGCGCTCTCGATGGCGCCAAGGGCCGAAGCCGCCTGTCCACTGTCTTGAACGGCACCGCTCATCCGATCGCTCCTACGCGCTTGATGTCGAGATAGGCATCGATGAGGCGCGGCCCGATGGCATCGTACGGCGCCTCGATGACGTCGACGCCCATTTGCTGAAGGCGCTTCAGAACCAGCGCGCGCTCACGCAGCAGGAGGTCGGCGGCGACCGCCTCGGAGAGGTCCTGGAGCGAATCGGGTTCCTTCGCCGAGAGCGTCTCCAGCTCATCGTCGACCAGCGTCACAAACAGCACGACATGGCGCGAAAGCAGACGCCCCACGCTTTCAATCATCAGCTGCGCACTGGTGAGATCGGTGAAGTCGGAGAAGACCACGATCAGCGAACGGCGCTGGAGCTGGCCCGACAAGGTGGCGAGCGCGAGCGTGAAGTTGGGCTCCTGCGCGCGGTACTCAAGCTGCGCCGCGGCGCGCTGGAGGCGCAGGAACGCGCCCTGCCCGGTCACGAAGGGCGTGCGCACCTCGGGCCTTGCGGCAAAGCCGAAGAGCGCGATCTTGTCCCCGCCCTTGAGCGCGACATAGGAGGTCGCCAGCGCGGCAGACACCGCCCGGTCAAGCCGGGGCATGCCGCGCACCGGGCCGCTCATCGCCTGGCCGCAATCGAAGGCGAAGACGATCTGGTTGTTGCGCTCGGTCTCGAACTCCTTGGCGTAGAGATGCGAATGGCGGGCCGAAGCCTTCCAGTCGATCCGGCGCCGGTCCATGCCGGGCTGGTATTCGGCCAGCGCCTCGAACTGGGTGCCCTCGCCCCGCATCCGGCGTGCGATGAGGCCAAACTGCGCGTCCTTGAGAAAGGTCTGCAAGGCGGGCGAGCGCACCGCCGCGACATTGGGCCAGATGCGCACCTCGCGCTCCAGCGCGCCGGTGAACTGCCGGGCGCCCAGTCCGAGCGGCCCCGTCCAGCGCAGCCAGACCCCGCCCAGACGTGCGGTCCCCCGGCGCGTGGGCGCAAGAACACGCCCTCCCCGCCAGTCTGCCCCGTCCGGCGTCAGCGCGATCTCGCAGCGGCCTTCCGGCACGAGGCGCGGATCGCTCTCAACCACCAGGAGCATCGCACGCGCGCGGCCTCCCAGCATCGCGGCATCGGCGTGCAGGACGAACTCTCCGCCCACCTCGCAGTCCTCGGCAAAGCGCAGCGCGAGTGGCCCCAGCCGCCCGGCCAGCTGCGCGTCGATGAGGACCAGCGCGAGCACGGCCAGCGCGGCCACAGGCGCGATCAACCAGGCCTGCGGAGCCGCCGCCCCGATCACCAGGGCAATCGGTGCGACCAGCGCCAGGGCCAGAACCGCACGCCCGGTCGGCACCACCGGCAGGGTGCGCCCCTCGGGGCGATGCACCTGCCCGGCCGCGGCCGCGGAGCCGTGCTCGGTCGGAAGATCGGCCGGAGCGCTCATGGTCTCAGCGCGGCGCCTCGGTCTGCGCGACGAGGTCTTCGACCAGCGCCTCGACCTGCTTGCCCTCGATCTCGGCGGCAGGGCTGAGCAGCAGGCGGTGACGCAGGACGGACGCGGCCAGCGCCTTCACGTCATCGGGCAGGACGTACGCGCGGCCATCCAGCGCGGCGCGCGCCCGTGCGGCGCCTGCCAGCAGGACCGCGGCACGCGGGCTGGCCCCACTGGCCAGGTCCGCACTCTCGCGCGTCGCGCGCACCAGGCGCACGATGTAGTCGGCCACTTCGTCGGCCAGCGTCACGCCGCGTACGGCCTCGGCCACCGCGTCGAGCTGCGCAGGCGTGGTGACCGCCGCAATGCCGAGGTCCGCCGGGGAGGCCGCGCCCTTGTTCGCACCAAAGCGCGCCACGATCCCCAGTTCCTCTTCCAGCGAGGGGTAATCGACCAGCTGCTTGAACAGGAAGCGGTCCAATTGGGCTTCGGGCAGCGGGTAGACGCCCTGGCTCTCGATCGGGTTCTGCGTCGCCACCACCATGAAGTGCGCAGGCAGGGCATGGCGTTCGCCATCCAGGGTCACGCGGCGCTCCTGCATGGCTTCGAGAAGCGCGGCCTGCGTCTTAGGCGGGGTGCGGTTGATTTCGTCGGCGAGCAGCAGATCGCAGAAGATCGGACCGCGCGTCAGCGTGAACTGGCTGGTCTGGAAGTTGAAGAGGTTGGAGCCCAGGATATCGCCCGGCATGAGGTCGGGGGTGAACTGGATGCGCCCAAAATCAAGGCCAAGCGTCGCGGCAAAGCACTGCGCCAGGAAGGTCTTGGCCGTGCCCGGGGGGCCTTCGAGAAGGACATGGCCCCGGGCCATGAGCGCGATCAGCAGGTGGTCGATGGTCTCGGCCTGGCCGACCACGGCCTTGCCGATCTCATGACGGATCGCGTCGGCCAGCCGGGCCACCTCGGCCAGCGGCAGGCCGTCTGTGGCCGGCGCCGCAGCGGGCGGGGTCTCGGAAAGCGGGGCCTGGTCGTTCATTGCGTCAGTGTCCTTTCGAGCGCGTGGAGATCACGCGCGGCCTTGAGGATGTCGTGGGGACGGTGCGCGGCGCGCAGGCGCGCGGCGACCGCCGAAAAGGGTTCACGCTCCGGAGCCCGGGTGGCCAGAGCACGGTCGATGGCGGCCTCTGCCGCCTCGGCATCAAGGGCGCGCGGCAGAGCCAGAGCCGCCATCAGGCGCGCACGGGCGCGCGCCGCGTACGGTTCGCGCAGCAGGTGATAGCGGCGCGAACGGCGCACCAGCCCGGCCGCGTTGGCAACGAGGGCCTGCTTGCCGAACGCGAGGGCCCTCTCGGGCATGGCAGGCGGGCCAAAGCGCACGAAACCGCGCCAGCCGACCAGCAGTGCGGCCAGCAGCAGGCACAGGCTCACGCCTGCAAAGGGCGGTGTCACGGCCAGCGTCAGCAGGTTCTTGGTCTGCCCGAAGCCGTTGAGCGTCAGGTCGAAGACGATGGGCCCGTCCTCGTAGATCTCGAGCCGCTCGAACAGGTCCTCGATCAGCGCGGCGCTCTGCGGGCGGGCCATGCCGAAATTGTCGAGAAGATCGGGCTCGAAGACGAGCACGAGCGGGTAGCGGTCCTCATCGTCGACCTCGCTGCGGCGCGGGCGCTGCGCGACCTCTTCCAGGTCGGGATAGCTGCCGCCATCATCGAGAAGCGCGGCAAGGATCTGCCCCTTGCCATTGGTCACCAAGGGAATGAGCCGCTCGCCCTCACCCCAGGCCAGGAGATGGTCCTGCGGCAGGCGCCCGGCCACGCCCAGCCCCTTCCAGCGCGCGGGATCATCCGTGCCTGCGGCGGCCTTCTCCTCGGCACCGCGCCCCAGTCCCACCGCGACATCGTCGAGGAACCCGCGCCATTCGGGCGGGCGGGCGGAAACCAGGTTCACCCAGCCGCGCTCGGCCTTTTCCTCGCTACGCTGCTTGTCCGTCACCGGCGTCGCCACCCACTTGGGCGCGACCACCAGCGTTGCGCCCTTGTAGCGGTGCGCCGAGACGATGCGGTCGATCTCCTGTCCGTCGGCATCGGCGGGCGGGGTCAGGATGAGCAATCCATCGGAATTGAGATCGTCCGGGCCATGGCCCATGTCGACATCGTAGCCGCGCGCCTCCAGGTACTGCGCCATGGCGGCATAGCCGTTGAGCCCGCGTCCCTGGGCATGGCCGCCTCCGTCATTGCCCGAACCAAAGCCCGTCCCCGTGCCGATCATCCACAAGAGGAGGACGAACAGCGCGCCGCCCGCCAGCACGATGCCCAGCACCGCACGGCGCGAGAAGGGATTGGGCTGTGCGCTCGCAGGCCCTGCGACAGGGATCGCATGGGAGCTCATGCCGCTGGCGTCCCTTCGCGAAAGTGCAGCCGGGCAAAGTCGGCATAGGCCTCGCGCGCGGCCTGCCAGTCGCCCGCGTCCAGGTCGCGCAGCGCGAAGAGACTGCGCTCGACCCGTTCGGCAATGACCGTGAAGGCGCGGCGTCCGGCCTCGGGCAGGACCTGTAGCCCTGCAATCTCGCGCGCGGTGGAAGCCGGCCCCAGCCAGTCAGGCCGCTGATCGGAAATCTGACGTACACTGCGGCGCAGGAGCAGATGCGTGGCCTCGCCGTAGCGCCCCTGTGCCGCCAGCCGGTCGGCATCGGACAGGAGCGCCTCGGCCTCGGCCCGCACGGGCACCCAAGCTTCCGGCTCCTCCCCAACGCTGCGCACGCGGCGGTTCTCCCACCAGACCGATCCGATCCGCCACAGCACGTAGAGCAGCAGGAGCGCCGCAAGCGCCAGCAGGACCCACTGGAAGATCCCCCAGGACATGCCCAGCAGCCGTCCGATAGGCGCAAAGATCGCCTCGAGGATCCGCCCCAGGACCTGCAGCCAGGCGGGCGTTTCGGGAATGGGCACTTCGGGATGGGGCACGGGCGCGAACTGGATCTCGCCCGAGGCGCGCACGGCCTCCCAGTCGGCGCGGGCCTGTGCCGCTGCGGACCCTGCCGCGATATGATCCGCTCCGACGCTCACCGGTGTCTAGTTGGCATGAGGGTTCCGGCGGCGCAAGAAGCCCTCGCGCCATTCCCGGCAAAAGCACTTCAAAAGCCGACAAAAATCGCCGTCCGGCTAGGCCGACCGGGGGCCTTACCCCCGCGGACGAGCAAGCCGGTAGGTGCCCAGCGGGCGCACGTACTTGCAGTGGAACGCCAGTTCCTGCATCGCCCGGTCCACCCGCTCCTCGCCCGGCGCGCCTTCGATATCGACGTAGAACTTCGAAGCCGCGAAGCTCGCGCCGGTCTGGTAGCTCTCCAGCTTGGTCATATTGACCCCGTTGGTCGCAAAGCCCCCGAGCGCCTTGTAGAGAGCGGCCGGCACGTTGTTCACCTCGAAGATGAAGGTCGTCATCGTCTTCTGGCCCTGCAACGTGAAGGGATCGAGCGGCTCGCGCGCCAGCACCACGAAGCGCGTGGTGTTGTCGTCCGCGTCTTCGACATTGTCCTCCACGATCTGCAGGTCGTAGAGCTCGGCCGCCAGCTTGGGCGCGATCGCGGCCAGCGTGGGATCGCCCATTTCGCGCACATAGGCCGCCGCGCCTGCGGTATCGGCATAGGCCATCGGCACGATGCCCTTCTCGCGCAGGTAGCGGCGCGACTGGCCGAGCGCCTGCGGGTGGCTGTAGGCTGCCGTGAACGGCCCCTGCCCCAGCGCCATCAGCGCGTGGTTGATCGGGGTGAAGTGCTCGCCCACGATGGAAAGTCCGCTTTCGGGCAGCAGGAAGTGGATGTCGGCCACGCGCCCGTGCTGCGAATTCTCGATGGGAATGATCGCCCGCTCGGCCCGCCCGTCGCGCACAGCATCGAGCGCATCCTCGAACGAGAAGCAGGGCAGCGGCAGGCACTGCGCGTCGTACTCAAGCGCGGCGCGGTGCGAATTGCACCCCGGCGCGCCCTGAAACGCGACGGCGCGGTCCGGCGCGGCAACAGCCGCATCCGACATGGAGGAAACCTGTGCGAGGGCGGGTTTGGGATAGGAACTCATGGTGCGCGCGCGTTTACGGCGCTTTCCCGCCATGCGCAACGCAAACCGGCATGCCCGCGAGGCCTGTCATGCAACCGGACCGAACAATCTGTAACTTCGTCAAATGCGCAATCGGTCTTGCGCTCAAAGCCCCGGAACACTAGAGCCCAATGCCATAAAGAGCGAAAATACGTTTAAAGGTGGGGGCATTGCGAGGGGCTTTGTGAATGGATAATCGTTTCAATACCATCGCGGGCTGGGTGCTTGGGGCAGGCGCACTTGGCCTGGGCCTGACTATCGTCAGTTCGATGTATTTCGGTGCCGACAAGCACCACCGTCCGGAAACCATGGGCTACGCCATCGAAGGCGTCGAGGCCGAGTCGGAAGATTCGGGCGAAGTGCCGTTCGCGACGCTGCTGGCCAGCGCCGATCTTGCCAAGGGCGAAGCGTCCTTCGCCAAGTGCAAGTCCTGCCACACCATCGAATCGGGCGGCGCCAACGGCATTGGTCCCAACCTGCACGGCGTTGTGGGTGAAGGCGTCGGCACGGGCGCGGGCGGATTTGCCTTCTCCGACGCGCTCAAGGGCGTCGGCGGCGAATGGACATTCGACAAGCTCAACGAATGGCTGACCAGCCCCAAGGCCTTCGCGCCGGGCACCAAGATGACTTTCGCCGGTCTCGCCAAGCCCGAGGAACGTGCCAACCTGATCGCCTGGCTCAACACCCAGGGCTCGAACCTGCCGCTTCCCGAAGCGCCCGCGGCCGAAGAACCGACCGAGGATGAAGCCGCCGAGGCGGACGCTGCTGCCGAGGGCGAAGCTGCCGCCGAAGAGGCTGCCGAGGAACCCGCCGCTGCCGAAGACGCCGCCGCCGGGTAAGTTTAGGGCATGACGATATCCGGTGCGCTTCGGCGCATTGGTGGAAAACGGTCCGCGAACGCCGCCGAGTCGTTCGCGGACCGTTTTCGTCTGCATAGAAGAACGGGCCGAAGAACTGGGGAAGTAAGGATCAAGACAAGGGGTCATCACCCCTTGACCTCATACCCGCCTACCGCAGCTGGCAGAGGTGAGATAGACAGTTATGGGAGCCCGAGGGCGATGGCCCTCGGAAATCATCCTAGTCTTGAACTTTTGGATCCCCAGCGAGGGGCTCTACCCCTTGAACCCCTTGGCAATCACGTACCACTCCGAGGAGTCCTTACGGCTCGCCGGCGGCTTGGCGTGCTTGACGCTGGTAAAATGCTTCTTGAGCAGCCCAAGGAGCTGCGCATCGGTGCCGCCCGCCAGGACCTTGGCGACGAACGCGCCGCCCGGTGCCAGCGTCTGGATCGCGAAGTCCGCCGCGGTTTCCACCAGGCCCATCGTGCGCAGATGGTCGGTCTGCTTGTGCCCCACGGTGTTCGCCGCCATGTCCGAGAGGACCAGATCGGGTGCGCCGTCGAGCGCCTCCTCCAGCGCAGCGGGCGCTTCGTCGGCCATGAAGTCCATCTGGAAGATCGTCACGCCCTCGATCGGATCGGTCGGCAGCAGATCGATGCCCACCACCGCAGCCTTGGGGCACTTGAGACGCAGCACCTGGCTCCAGCCACCCGGCGCAATGCCCAGGTCAACCGCGCGGGTCGTGCCCTTGAGCAGGTCGAACTTCTCGTCGAGTTCGATCAGCTTGTAGGCCGCCCGGCTGCGATAGCCGTCGGCCTTGGCCTTCTTGACATAAGGATCGTTGAGCTGGCGGGTAAGCCAGCGCGCGGACGAAGTGGTCCGCTTCTTGGCGGTCTTGAGACGTTCGCCCGGATCGCGTCCCGAACGGCTCATCGCCCTGCCCCTGCACGCGTCATCGCGTCCCTTTCCGTATGTGTTGGCGCCCCTGTGGACGGCCGAGTTGTCTGCGACGAGATAAGGCTGCGCAGGATTCCCTCGCGGATGCCACGATCCGCAACACCCAGGCGCTCGGCGGGCCATAGGTCGAGAATCGATTCGAGGATAGCACATCCCGCCACGACCAGGTCCGCGCGCTCCTTGCCGATGCAGTTGAGCTCGCGCCGATCCTCGATCGCCATGGTCGAGAGGCGCGTGCTGATATCGCGCATCGACCGCGCCGGCACGATCAGGCCGTCAACCATGCGCCTATCGTATTGCGGCAGTTCCAGGTGCAGGCTGGCCAGTGTCGTGACCGTACCGCTCGTGCCCAGTAGCCGCAGTGGACCGTTGCGCCCGGCGCTGCCCCGCGCGCCCGAGATACGCTGCGCGAAATCGGCGAAACTCTCGCTCACAAGGCTGTGCATGTGGCGGTAGCGCGCCAGGCGCTCGGCCTCGCAGGTCCCTTCGGGCCCCACGCTTTCGGTGAGCGAGACCACGCCCCAGGGCACGCTTTGCCAGTCGAGGATGCGCGGCACCGTCCCGGTACTCTCGATCAGCACCAGCTCGGTCGATCCACCGCCGATATCGAAGATCATCGCAGGCCCCATGCCTTCCTCAAGCAGCACATGGCAGCCCAGAACGGCCAGACGTGCCTCCTCGCGCGCGCTGATGATGTCGAGCGCGATCCCCGTTTCCTGGCGCACGCGCTCGATGAACTCGGGCCCGTTCTCGGCCCGACGGCAGGCTTCGGTCGCCACCGAGCGCGCCAGATGGACATTGCGCCGCATGAGCTTCTCGGCACAGATCTTGAGCGCGGCAAGAGTGCGGTCCATGGCCGCATCCGAAAGCCGCCCCGACTGGGCCAGCCCCTCACCCAGCCGGACAACGCGGCTGAACGCGTCGATCACCGTGAAGTGCTGTCCGGACGGCCGCGCGATCAACAGACGGCAGTTGTTCGTGCCAAGGTCGATCGCGGCAAAGGACTGACGTGAGGCGCCCTCGCGTCCATTCCCGCTCGCCAAGGCCTTGGCGTCCGGCACCTTGCGATCGGACACCCCGCCGCCGCCTGGCCGCTCGGAAGATGCCTTGCGCACGGCTGCGCGCCCACGCGCCAACTCGCGCGGCGGGGACGCATCGCCAGAACCATCGCGTGCCTGGGACGCCCGGCCTTCGCCGGAGCGCCGACGGGACGCACCGCGCCCGCCACTGTCGGGACCGGAGCCCCTCTTCTCGTTTCGTTCGCGCGGCACTGCGCCTGCCACGGGCACGGACGTCGCCTGCGACGCTCCCTTGCCCACGGCTGCCCCGTTCGCGGACCTGGAAGACTTCCCCTTCCGGCCCTTGCGCCGCTTGGAAGCGCGGCGCGGGACATCGACTTTCGCGGCCGGCGGATCATGCTCCGCCATTTTCACCAAATCTCGTTCAAATCTTCCCACCCTGGCGGTGGGCACCTGCCGCGATGCTAACCGCCCGCGGACAAAGGAGCAAGCCCGATGCAAATTTCCCCTTGACCCGAATCACACCACCCCCTAGAGGCGCCTCTCCAACGATGATGCCCCGTCGTCTAATGGTAAGACTACGGATTCTGATTCCGTCTATCGAGGTTCGAATCCTCGCGGGGCATCCAACACTTTATCCCTTGACACCAAACCTTGCCCGGAGTGACATAAAGTCTGCCCGCAAGCGGTCTTGGGTTAAATCTTCGCCAGCCATCAGCTAGACGCGAAGCACCCCTCAGCAACATTCAAGTGAACGCGACCGCAGCAAGCCAAAGCCTGCCCGCGCAGTTTTGTGCAGGTGACTTTTACGCCTCCGCCGCCAAGCGACACGGATCGTCGGGCTCGGGCCGGTAGCGGAATTTCAGCTTTCAGTCGGCGACT
>NZ_DF850488.1:1223084-1248942 GCF_000813185.1 Novosphingobium sp. MBES04
GCCCGGCGCATCCATGATCTCAAGAAGGTGAAGCGACAGGTCGCGGGGCCGTTCGTCGAGGTCAACTGCGCCACCCTGCGCGGCGACGGTGCGATGTCCGCGCTGTTCGGGCATCGCAAGGGCGCCTTCACCGGCGCGGCCGCCGACCGCCCGGGCCTGCTGCGCAGCGCCGATGGCGGCTTACTGTTCCTCGACGAGATCGGCGAACTCGGGCTCGACGAGCAGGCAATGATCCTGCGCGCGATCGAGGACCGGCGCTTCCTGCCGATGGGCGCTGACGCCGAAGTGGTCAGCGACTTCCAGCTGATCGCCGGCACCAACCGCGACCTTGGCCGCTGCGTCGCCGAGGGCACCTTTCGCGAAGACCTCTACGCCCGCCTCAACTTGTGGACGTTCGCGCTTCCCGGCCTCGCCGCGCGGCGCGAGGACATCGCCCCCAACCTCGACTACGAACTTGACCGCCATGCCGAACGCGAGGGAATGCGCGTCTCCTTCAACAAGGAGGCGCGCGCTCGCTTTCTCAATTTCGCCACGTCACCGCGCGCGAGCTGGAACGGCAATTTCCGCGATCTCGCCGCCAGCGTCACCCGCATGGCGACTTTCGGACCCAAGGGCCGCATCGACGTGGCGACGGTTGACAGAGAAGTGGCCCGCCTTCAGCGCCTCTGGTCCGGCGGCGGGGAGCGCAGTGATGGGCTCGAAACGGTCCTGAGCGCCGGGCAACTGGCTGAGATCGACCCCTTCGACCGCGTACAGCTCGCCTACGTCGCACGGGTCTGTCACGAAAGCCCCTCCCTCTCCGAAGCCGGCCGCCGCCTCTTCGCCGCCTCCCGCGAACGCCGTGCCAGCACCAACGACGCCGACCGCTTGCGCAAGTACCTCACCCGGTTCGGGCTAGAATTCGCAACGCTCCGGTGACGACCCTTCT
The DNA here is from genome assembly GCF_000813185.1 of Novosphingobium sp. MBES04. Taxonomy (NCBI): domain Bacteria; kingdom Pseudomonadati; phylum Pseudomonadota; class Alphaproteobacteria; order Sphingomonadales; family Sphingomonadaceae; genus Novosphingobium; species Novosphingobium sp. MBES04. The sequence goes on from NZ_DF850488.1 coordinate 1,224,013, forward strand.
TGGTCGTTCGGCCGCCGATCTTCAGTCTCCAAGTGCGGACGTTCTGCTAGTCGGACGGACTTCAACGAAAGCCGACCTCACACATCTCTGGGGTTCATGACGCCTGCCGAATTTGCTTCATCGGCCGGGGTTAAACCCGGCCGATGAAGCGCCGGATCTCTCGTTCTGGCCGGGGGCAAATCCGAGACAGGGTCAACCTACAAGCGCTCCGATGCGGCCGGAGACACGCGCACTCGCCTGGACGCCGCGATATGCCGATCTCGTCACCCGAAGGCTCGAAAGCGACATCTTCCCCGTCATTGGCAAATACAACATCGCCCACATCCGTCCGCGTAAAATCCTTGCGGCGATCCGCCGGATCGAGGACCGGGGCGCTGTGAAAGCGATCCATGCCGTAACATCGGCCCCGCCTTGCGAAAGCCCCCGCCAACATGCCACCGCCCGAAGATTTCGGCGCACGACCTGACGATCGAAGTCTCGTGCCGTGATCCGTTCCCCCAGCAGCTTGAAGCCATGCATTTTCACTTCGACCAGGCTGCGCGGGTGATCGCTGCTCCATCACTTCCAGTTCGCCCTGCCAAACCGCCGACTTGAGCGAACAATTTCATGGCGGGAGAACCGGCCCCGTCTGCTCGGTTGAGAGCAATCATTCTGGCTCGCCATGCAGTAGGTGAGGCTTACACGCATCTTCGATGCGGCCGCAGCCCTCGTAGCGTTTCAAACTGCCGCATGGCGGAAAGGCAAGGCAGGCGTGTTTTGTCTTTCGGGCGCTTAGGGGCATGTCGCAAGGACCTGATAACGACAGCTCCCGGAAGGCCGCCCATGCACTTGAAACGACGTACGCTTTTGACAGGAGCCTTGGCCGGGCTGGTCCCCGGTACCGTTGGTCGGGTTTCTGCAGCCTCCAGACGCGTCTTTCCCGAGGGGTTCCTGTGGGGCGCGGCAACGGCCGCCTACCAGGTGGAAGGCAACAATACGAATTCCGATACCTGGGCGCTCGAACATGCCGATCCCACGACGTTCACCGAGGTGTCCGGCGATGCGGCAAACAGCTTCCAGCTCTGGCCGCGTGATCTGGATCTTGTCGCCACGCTGGGCCTCGACACCTACCGCTTCAGCCTTGAATGGGCGCGGATCGAGCCTGCGCGGGGGCAATTTTCGGTCGCCATGCTCGACCATTACAAGCGCATCATCGAAGGCTGCCATGCTCGCGGCATCACGCCGGTCGTGACCTTCAACCACTTCACGACGCCAATCTGGTTTGCGGCCAACGGCGGCTGGAGCAGCCCCGAGGCGGTCGATCTCTTCGCCCGTTTCTGCGAGATGGCCGCGCGGCATCTGGCCGATGGCATGGCAGTCGCGACCACGCTCAATGAGCCCAATCTTGTCGGCATGCTCGAAGTCGCCCTGCCCGGCGGCCGGGGCAAGCAGCTGATGGGCCCCGACAAGGCGATGAGCGAGGCGGTTGCCCGGCGCTTGGGTGTAGATCTGTTCCTGGCCGGAAATCCGATCTACGTGCCCGACCGCCATGTGGTGCAGGCCAATCTCATTGCCGGGCACAAGGCCGGGCGCGCCGCGATCAAGTCTGTGCGCGGTGATCTGCCGGTCGGAGTGAGCCTGGCCATCAATGACGATCAGGCTATCGCCGGCGGCGAGCCCTTGCGTGATTCGATGCGACGTGAACTCTACGATCCCTGGCTGGAGGCGGCGCGCGACGACGATTTCCTGGGCGTACAGAACTATTACCGCGCGGTCTGGGGGCCCGACGGCAAGGTTCCGATCCCCGACGACGCGATCGTCAATTCCAGCGGCTCGGAAATCTACGCCGCCTCCCTCGCCGGTGCGGTGCGCTATGCCTATTCACGCTGCCCGCGCCCGGTCTTCGTGACCGAACATGGCGTGGCAACCGATGACGATGCGCAGCGCGCGGCCTTCATTCCGGCTGCACTGCGCGCGCTGTATGGCGTGATGCAGGAGGGAATCCCGCTCAAGGGCTATCTGCACTGGTCCCTGCTCGACAATTACGAGTGGTTCCACGGCTATGGGCCGCGCTACGGGCTGTGCGATGTGGACCGTACCAGCTTTGCGCGCACCCCCAAGCCGAGCGCCCATGTGCTGGGCGCGCTGGCGCGGGCGAACGCGGTCTGAACCGCTGTCGGGCGCCGGGTGGGCATGGCCCGGCGCCGCGCGGGTCAGGTGATCTCTTTTTCCTGCTCAAGGCTGGCAAAGAGCGACTGACGCATGAGGAATGCGCGCCGCGCGTCCGGATCTGCGTGAACCGCGCGCATCTTGGCACGCTTGGCCTCGAGGATCTCGCCTTCGGCGCGGCCCATGTTCTCCATGTTCTCGATGGTCTGGGCCTGGATCACCGAGCGGGTAACGGCCTGGCGCTGCCGTTCGAACAGGTCGAGCGCCTCGCGTCCGGCGTCCTTGCGCAGGATCTGCCACAGCTTGTCAGCCAGGTTCCAGCCATCGTGGATACCCGAGTTCATGCCAAAGCCGCCCAATGGGTTGTTGAGGTGGGCGGCATCGCCGATGATGATCATGCGCCCCTTCACGAACTCCTGCGCAACGCGCTGGTGGACCCGGTAGATCGTGCGGTGGGTCGTCTCCACGTTGCCGTGCCCGACGATGCGGCGGAACACCGCGTCGCGGTTGGCATCGCTGATGAGGTCCTCGTCGCTGAGGTTGCCGTCCGCGGGCACCAGCACGCGCCAGACACTGGGCACCTTGAGCAGAACCAGCCATTCTTCCGGGTCGGAGATGTAGTTGACGTAGCTGAGATCAGTGATGACCTCGTTGATCGGGAAGGTCGTCGACATCGAGACGAACTTCTCCTCGTAGGTAAAGCCGTCAAAGCCCGTGCCGATCTGCTTGCGCACCGCCGAACGCGATCCGTCCGCGCCCACCACGAAGCGGGCTTCGACTTCAATCGTCTCGCCGCCCTGCTCCAGCGTCGCGATGACCCCCTCGCCTGTCTCGTGGGCCGAGATGAAGCGGCAGTTGAAGCGCAGGTCCACGTTGGGAAGCGCGTCAAGCCGCTCGCTCAGCAGCCGTGCCATGTTGTACTGCTCGCACTGAAGGCGGAAGGGAAAGCGCGTGAAATCGGCCAGTTCGCCCAGGTCGAAAAGCAGCTTCTCGCCCGTGCGGCGATCGCGCATCTGGTAGACCGGAGCCTTCAGACCAATGTCGATCAGCGGCTGTGCGGCGTCGATCTCGTCCAGCATCTCCAGCGTGGAGGCATGGATCGTGGTAGCCCGGAGATCGTGGGTGCTGGTGGCCTCGGCCTCGATGATCATGACATCCAGGCCCATCGCCGCAAGGCGCGAGGCACAGGTGGTCCCGACCGGCCCGGCCCCGACGACCAGGACTTCGCATTTCTTCATGGTGTATTGAACTCCCGCTCACATCAGGTCGGGAGTTCCGACCTCGCGAAGCCGGGGAAATGGCACCGGGGAGTAGGCCGGGGGAAGCAACGGCCGCGCATACTTCCGTATCGCGGATGCCTGCTTGACAGGAACACGGGGCGATTCCTAGCATCACGGTGCGGGCACCAAGACCCGGCAAAGGGTTCGCAACAAGATGACACAGTCCCACCATGACCTCGGCGAGGCGCGACCGCGCGGCGAAAAGGACACGATACGCTCGTTATCGCGCTCGATTCATGTCATTCAGGCCATCAATCGCTATGGTTCTCTGGGGCTGTCTGAAATTGCCAAGGCGGCGAACGTGCCGATGCCCACCGCCTTTCGCATCATCAACACCCTGATCGAGGAAGGGTTGGTCGAACGGGAGCGGGAGCGCCGCAAGTATCGTCCCACCGCGCTCATCCAGACACTGGCCTGTGGCTTTCAGAACCATGATCGCCTGGTGAATGCCGCACGCACGGTGATGTCCGATTTCACGCACCTGCATCACTGGCCACTGTCCATCGTGACCCGCGTGGGCAACCGGATGGTGGTGCGCTACCACACGGCCGCGCAGACCACGCTTACCTACAACAACTACTATCCTGGCTGGCAGGTGCCGATTCTCGCGTCGGCTTCCGGACAGGTCTATGTCGCCTACACCGATGAGCTGACCCGTGCCCGACTGATCGACAGCGCCGCCGAACTGGAAGAAGCCTATGGCCAGTACATGCTCGAGCAGTTCCAGTCCGGCGCGGCCACCCGGCGCATTCGCGCCGACGCTACGCCACGGTCGAGAAGTCCTGGTACTCGGCCAATCCGGGCAAGACGTCCGCGGTCGCGGTGCCGATCTTCGATGGCGAGGAGCTCATTGGTGCGCTGGCGGTCGTCTTCTTTGCCGCCGGCCTGTCGGTCGACGCGGCGGTCGAGCGCTACCTCGCGCCGATCCAGGAGGTTTCGCGCACCATTCGCGCGAACCTCGCGGCGGGGGAAATGCCCGGTCCCGTAGGGGACTAAGCCCCAGTGCGAGGCTTTGCGGGGAGAGCGGGCCTGAGCATCCGCCATGCGAAAGGGGAGGACGCGGCGCGTTGCCTTGAGGCGGCCGGAGCTTCCATCTGCAGGGCCTATTCGGTGCCAGGGAGGCGAACACCATGAGGCCGCACATTGTCGATCTTGCCGTGGATGAACTGGCCTGGGAGCCGCTTGGCCCGGCGGGTCTCTATTCCCGACTGCTGAGCCGCGACACCGAGACCGGCGCACGCACCGCGCTCCAGAAGCTCGTCCCCGAGGATGGCTACACGCCGCCGCAGACCGCGCACTACCACCACACGTACGAAGAGATCATCGGGATCTCGGGCTGCTTCAGCTTTGATTCGCGCCGCTGGGTGGAAAAGGGCACGTATGTCTTCCACCCGCCCCAGACGGTCCATGGCTTTGCCAGCGCCATCCGGACCGAGTCGACCTTTCTCTCCCGAGTGGGGCGCGATCTGGATTTCAACTTCGTGGAAGAACCCGAGCACGACGACCTCTACCTTGTTGAAGGGGCGAACCCGGCGCGCGCGGCCGTTGCACTCGATCATGAGGACGTGCTGACCAATCTTGCGGCAGGCTCTTTCCTGGAGAGCGAGGCGAAAGTGCGCCTGTTGAGCCGTCACCCCGAGCACGGCGAGGGCTCGGCCATAGTCCGGCTTTCGGCGGGCTGGAGCTCGCAGATCAGGCGTCTCCCGCATTACCTCGAAATGTTTGTCATGGAGGGGAGCGTGGGCGTTGATGGGGCGCGTATCGAGCCCCGCCGAGCGTACTTCTTCTACCCTCCTGAAACCCCGATCAACGCTCTTTCCTGCCACAACGACGCGCTGGTCTACGTCAATTTCGGAGGGCCACTCAACCTTTGAGCCACCGCGTCTCGCGGTCTGGCGACAAGTGCAAACGGGCGGTTCCGGCGGACGGGACCGCCCGTTTGTCGTCTTGCACGCCCGAAACGGATTTCGGCAAGAGGAGCTCAAGCCGCAATTTCAGTCTGTGGTTCAGGGTATCCCGTTCCGCCATCCGGAGTTTCCCCCGAGCCGCCCTCGCCTTGCTTCCCCAGCTTGATAGCCTCCTTGGCGACAGAACGCATCCGATGAGGTGCGCGATGAATGAGAAGCGCAGGGTAAACGACATGACACGCCAAGGCACCGGCACGAGCGGTTTCGACGAATTCAGACGCGCCTGGAAACCCCTGGTGGCGTCTGCTCTTGGCATGGGGCTGGGTCTCTCGCCGATCCCGCCCTATTCCTCGGGGATCATGGCCAAGGCGCTGGAAGCCGAATTCGGCTGGGGACGCGGCGATATCCTGGGCGTGCTCATGCTGGTCCCCGTCGCTCTGCTCCTGCTGGGGCGCTATGTCGGTCGGCTGGTGGACAAGGTCGGCCCGCGCAAGGTTGCCATCACCTCGACCATCGCGCTGGCCCTGGGTCAGCTGCTTATCGCGCTGATCGGGACCTCGCTTGTCGGTTTCTACATTGGCTGGGGCATCATGGCGGTCGTCGCGCTGGGCACCTTGCCGATGACCTACCTCAAGGTCATCAACGGCTGGTTTATCGAGGCACGGGGTCTCGCGCTCGGCCTTTCGCTCGCCTGCACCGGCCTTGCCGGCGCGGTCTTTCCCTTCGTCCTCACCGGCATGATCGAGCGCTTTGGCTGGCGTGGAGGCTATGTCGGGCTGGCGGCGATGCCGCTGCTGATTGCCGTACCGATTCTCATCGCCTGGCTGCGTGAACCCGATGTGGGCGACGATCGCCCGGCGGCGGCGCGCGCCGCGGAAAACGCGGGCCTCGAAGTGGCCACAGCCCTGCGCAGCTACCGTTTCTGGGCGATCGCGCTTGGCTCGCTCATGCTGGCCTTCGGTATCTCGGGACTGCTGCCCAATCTGTTCCCGCTGTTGACGGACCGGGGTGTGTCGAGCGCGGCGGCCTCGTCCGCGCTTGCCGCGCTGGCGCTCAGCGTGACCGGCGGTCGCATCTTGTCGGGTTTCCTGCTCGACCGGCTCTGGGCGCCGGTGGTCTGCGCAATTCTCGTGATCCCGGCTATGGCCGCACTGGTGCTGCTGTCCAATCCGGGACTGACGGGCTCGATCATGGTGGCAAGCGTTGTCACGCTAGGGCTTGTCGCCGGCGCGGAGTTCGACCTCGTCGCCTTCATGACCGCGCGCTATTTCGGCCAGCGCCACTTCAGCGAGCTTTACGGGATGCAGTACGCCGCCTTCGGCATGGGCGCGGGCTTTGCGCCTGCGGCATACGGGGCGCTTTACGATCGCTTTGGCAACTACGAGATCGTAATCTACCTCTCGATCGGCCTGCTGGCCGCGGCCGTCGCCATCAATTTCACGCTGGGCCGTTATCCACGCGGCTTTAGCGAGGGCGCCGAGGGTGCCGAAGGCCCCGTGCCGGAAGGGGCGGCGTGATGGCCGCGCGTCTCTGGCCGCGGCTGACCGTCGGGCTGTCGAGCCTGGCCCTGGCGACAGGAGCGCTGGCGTCCGCGCATGGTTCCTCCTCACAACCCCAGATCGCAGCGCGCAGCAAGCCTGTGATCACGGTGGATGGGCAAAGCTTTCACGACCTTTCCGGCGATGGGCGCCTCCAGCCTTACGAGGATTGGCGTCTCTCCGCCGAGGAACGCGCCCGCGATCTGGTGGCGCGCATGACCTTGCGCGAAAAGGCCGGGCTGATGATGCACGGTACGCCGCCCACCGCCGATGGCAGTTTCCGGGGCAACTGGGACGTGGAAGGCATGCGCGCGGCCATCGAGGCCGACGATATCCGCTTCTTCATCCATCGCATGAGCGGTGATGTGAAGGAGATGGCGCAGCTGACGAACGCGGCCCAGGAAATCGCCGAGGGCACGCGCCTTGGCGTGCCCCTCGTCTTCAGCAGCGACAGCCGCAACACCTTGCGCGAAGTGCTGGGCGTCAGCGTCGCGCCCAAGGCCTTCACCCGCTGGCCTGAGGCGCTGGGCCTTTCGGCCATCGGCGACCTGGATCTCATCCGCGATCTCTCCCGCATTGCCGCGCGCGAGTACAAGGCGATCGGCATTCGCATGGCGCTTTCGCCGCAGGCCGACCTGTTCACCGAGCCGCGCTGGTTTCGGGGCAACGCCACCTTCGGGGATCGGCCCGAGCAGGTCGCACCGATGGTGCAGGCCTATATCGAAGGGTTCCAGGGTGGGCCTGACGGCCTGCAGCGCGGAGGCGTCGCGACGGTGGTCAAGCACTGGGGCGGCTATGGCGCACAAGTCGACGGCCTCGATTCGCACAATCCTTACGGCAAGTACATGAAGCTGACCGACGCCACCCTGGCGCAGCACCTCGCCGCCTTCGAGGGCGCCTTCAAGGTGCGTTCGGCTGCGGTCATGCCGACCTATTCGCTGCCCGCCCCCGGGCTCACCGTGAACGGCACGCCAGTCGAGCCGGTCGGGGTCGGTTTCAACCGGCAACTTTTGGACGAAAGCCTGCGTGGCCAGCATGGTTTCGAAGGCTTCGTGATGAGCGACTGGCTGATCACTGCGGACTGCCCCGATGCCTGTCTCAAGGGCACGTTTGATGTCGACAAGCTGGGCATGCCTGGGGCGTCGAGGATCTCACCGTGCCCGAACGCTTCGCCAAGGGGATCGAAGCGGGGATCGACCAGTTCGGCGGAGTGATGGAAACCGACGTCGTGGTCGATCTGGTGCGCAGCGGCGCGCTGGACGAGACCCGCATCGATCGCTCCGCACGCCGTATTGCCAAGGTCATGTTCCAGTTGGGCCTGTTCGAGAACGCCTACGTCGATGCCGAAGCCTCGGCACAGCAGGTAGGGACGGACGACGCGCGTGCGCTGGCGCTCGACGCGCAACATCGTTCGGTCGTGCTGCTGGAGAACAAGGGCGGTATCCTGCCACTTGCACCGGCTTCGGCGCGGCGCGCCTGGCTGGTGGGCGTGGACGCCGACGCAGCGCGCTTGGCGGGCTTCACGCCCGTGGAGGCCCCCGAACAGGCCGACGTTGCGTTGCTGCGTCTGGCTGCGCCCTTCACCAGTCATCCGGACTATTTCTTCGGCTCGTCCGCGCATGAGGGCCCCCTGACCATGGGGCCCGGCGATCCGGGATACGAGGCCGTGGCGAAGGCGCACGCGGCCGGGATTGCGATCATCGCGGACGTCTATCTTGATCGTCCGGCGGTGCTGACCCCGGTTCAGCCGATGGTGGACGCGCTGATGGGCAATTACGGCATCACCGACGCGGCCTTCCTCGACATCGTGACCGGGCGCGCACGCCCTGAAGGCAAGCTGCCGGTGGAACTGCCGCGCTCGGATGCGGCGGTGGCCGCGCAGCGTGGCGATGTGCCGTCCGACAGCGTCGACCCGCTCTATCCGCAAGGGTTCCGCATGGAATTGCGCCGCGGTCCGACACCGTGACCGACGGCCCGTAAAGTTTTGGGCGAGGTTCAATAAAAACAAGAAAAACAAAAATGTAGCTCTGGCTTGAGGCGGAGCTGCACCATCACTGGGGACACTTCACGAGGGCAATATGAAAACATCTGCTTCCATTTTCGCAATCTGCACGTCGCTGGCCATTTCGACTGGGGCGCTGGGCCAGAGCAACAGCGCATCTCCGTCGGCTCCTGAGGCCCGTGCGGGCGACATCATCGTCACCGGCACCCGGCGCGAGACGACGCTGCAGGACACCGCGGTCTCGATCACCGCGATCTCGGCCGAAGACCTTGCCAACGCGGGCTACAAGTCGCCCAGCGAATTGCAGTATTCGGTGCCCGGCCTCAGCTACAACGTGCAGCTTGGCGCCGGCTTCCTGATCCGCGGCATCGGTACGCAGGGCTTCGACTACAGCCTTGAGCGCGCCGTGGGCGTGGTGATCGACGATGTGGTGCAGGGCCAGCCGCGCAGCCTGGGCTTCAACACCTTCGGCGACATCGACCACGTCGAGGTCATGAAGGGCCCGCAGGGCACGCTGTTCGGCAAGAACGCCTCGGCGGGCGTGGTCTATGTCCAGACCAAGCGCCCGGAATTCAACGTGGCCGAAACCAGTGGCAGCCTGCGCTATGGTGAGCGCAACGAGATCCGCATCGACAACACCGTCAACATCCCGATCTCCGACACGCTGGCCGCGCGCGTCACCGGCGTCTACCAGCGCCAGGACGGCTACCTCACCAACCTCTATGACGGGGAAAGCGGTGGCGACTATCGCGACTACGCCCTGCGCGGCAAGGTGCTGTGGCAGCCCACCGACAACTTCGAGCTCTACGTGATCGGCGCGATCCAGGATCACACCGACGGCGGCATCGGCGGTCTTGCCACGATCCGCAACATCAACGGCGACACGTCCAACGGCTGGCCGACCAACCCCGATGCCGACTTCAACATGGACTTCGATGCCCTGCTCGATGAATACGGCATCGTTCCCGGGCCCGACAACGACCAGTACGCCCAGAACGGCCGCAACGAGGTGTTCATCAAGCAGAAGGACATCCAGGCCAACATGAAGCTGGACCTGGGGGACTACACGCTCACCTCGATCACGGCCTATTCGGAATCGAACACCGGATCGTGGTTTGACCAGGACTACACCCAGAGCGACTTCTACGACATCAACAACTCCGAACTCTGGGCGCATCAGTTCAGTCAGGAAGTCCGCGTCAACTCGCCGCTTGGCGGGTTCGTCGACTACGTCGTGGGCGCCTTCTTCTGGGATCAGAAGACCGACGCGATCGAGCGTTCGGCGGGCAAGCGCGGGCGTGACTACCCGGAAGACACCTACTTCAGCTTCAACGGCGCCATGTCGAACTACGAAGCGCATATGCGCAGCTATGCCGCTTTTGGTGAGGCGAACTTCCACTTTACCGATCGCCTGACCCTGACCGGGGGCCTGCGCCTTACCCATGACAACGTGTTCGGCGGCTACTTCCCGTCCGAGGACATCCGCTACAACTTCGAAGGTACGCCCGCACCGGCCACGTCGGGCCGCAACAAGAAGACCAACCTTTCGGGCAAGGTCACGCTGAAGTACGAAGCCACACCGGACCTCATGTTCTACGGGACCTACGCGCGCGGCTACAAGGCGCCTGCCGTAGGCACCTCGGGCGGTACGCTTCGGATGGTCGATGCGGAAACGGTCGACAGCTTCGAGGCGGGCGTGCGCGCCCAGCTCCTTGACCGTCTGCTGACGGTCAACGCCACCGCCTTCTACTCGAAGTTCAAGAACTTCCAGTCGACCGTGGTTGAGATCGGCGATGACAACGTGGCCCGTTCGGTGCTTTCGAATGCCCCGGGTGTGATCACCAAGGGCTTCGAACTGGGGCTGACCCTGCAACCCACGCCTGACTTGCGTCTTGCTGGCAACATCTCCTACGCGCCGACCGAGTACGAGGACTTCATCGCCCCGTGCTACTCGGGTCAGCCCGTGGTCGACAACGCCGGGATCGGTGAGTGCGGCGCGCTGGGCGGCACGGGCATGAACGTGGACGGGTTCCCCTCGATCCACGCGCCCGACACCACGCTGAACATCACCGGGGCCTATACTCCGCTTCTGACCGATAACCTGCGGCTCTTCGCCAACGCGAACTACTACTACCGCTCCTCCACCTTCGGCCAGGCGGGCAACCCCAATTCGCGGGTCGATGGCTATGGCCTGGTCAATGCGAACCTGGGCGTGGGCAATGATGATGGCTCGATCAAGCTCTCGGTCTATGCTCGCAACCTGTTCGACAAGCAGTTCGTGGCGCGCATTCACACGATGACCTTCGCACCGGCGGGAAGCTACCAGCAGTACTTCTCGGGCGAAGCGCCCGTACCGTAGGCGTGCGTCTCGACTACGCGTTCTGATCCCGGGAGCTGGCATCGTCCCGGCCCCACGCCGTTCGTGCTGAAGTGGCGTGGGGCCGGTGTGCGAAGCGGCCTGGGACGGGCCCCCTGCCCGCCCCAGGCCGCCTCCCGGATCCCCGCAATGCAGTTCCCATGCCGGAAACGGCACCTGGGTCACTTCTCAGTGGCAATCCACAAGCACGGTTTAGGCACTCAGGCGCTTTCGCGGGCGATAATGCGAAAACCGACGTCGACGGACTGATGTTCGAACGTCGGATCTTCGCCGTGCTTGCGCAAGACCGCCAGGACTTCGCGGGCGATGCGCGAGCCATCGACGTCGACCGTCGTGATCGTCGGGCGCATTTCGCCCGCGAGCAGGCTGTTGCCAAAACCCATGACCGCCAAATCCTCCGGGACCGAAAGTCCCGCATGCTGGGCTTCGATCAGGATGCCCTGCGCCAGGTAGTCCGAACCGCACACGACGACGTCCGGACGGAGCGAAAGCCGTCGCATCTCGGCAAAGGCACGGCGCGCATGACCGAAGCGCGAGGGGATATCGACCAGGGTTTCCTGCGGCGCTTCGCCGCCAAGCGCATTCCATTCCTGCACGAAACTGTCCCGGCGCAGCCGCGCGCGTGCACCGTCGGCCGTGACGAGAAAGGGACGGCGATACCCTCGTGAGGCCAGAAACCGCGCCATGTCACGCCCGGCATCGCTATGCGAAAAGCCGATGGCGGTGCCAACAGGTGCCTCGGGTAGTTCCCAGACCTGGATGAAAAGGGTGCGGCTGCGCGTGACGAGCGCAATGCTCTCGGCGTTGAGAGGCCCTGTCGAGATGATGGCATCGACCCGACGCGCCAGCGCGCCCCGGATGAGATCGTGCGTGCGCATCACCGAAACACCGGTCAGCCCGAGCATGACGTTCGAGCCGCTCGCGGTCAGTTCCTCGGTCATCAACTCGATCGTGTCGTTGAAGATCGAATCGGTCAGATGCGGAATGAGAACCGCGACCATTCGGCTGCGCTTGGAGGCAAGGCCGCCGGCCAGAGCATTGGGAATATAGCCCGTGTCGCTCACGGCCGCGCGGATACGCTCCCCCGTGGCCTTGGCCACGATCTTGGGATTGCTGAAGAAGCGGCTGACGGTGGCGGCGGACACGCCGGCAAGCGCGGCAACGTCGTCGAGCGTGGGAGCGCGATCCTGCGAGGAGGAAGTGGCGATATCGTCGGCCATGGCCATTGCTATTGCCCAATCACGCCGCGAAGGGCAATCGCCCAGTGGCCCTCCAAGAGCTATTCGAAGCGCAGCGGCACCGCCAGTGCGCCAATCTCCGGCCAGCGCGTGGGCACGATATCGCCGCAGACCGCGAAGCCCGTGGTTGCCGCCAAGAGTTCCTCCAGAGCCACGCGCAGTTCCATGCGCCCGATATGCAGACCCGGACAGTTGTGCGGCCCACGCCCGAACGCCAGGTGATCGGAAATGTTGGGACGATCGAGCACGAACCGGTCGCCCTCGGGGAAGATGTCCTCGTCGCGATTCGCCGAGGCGTAGAGCAGCGCGACCGGCTCGTCTCTGGCGATCGGGCAGCCGCGGATCTCCACATCGCGGGTCGGCGTGCGCGCAAAGCCACGGTAGGGGGAGTAGAGGCGCAGGAATTCCTCGATGGCGGCCGGGATCCGTTCTGGCTCGGCGCGCAGCAAAGACTGCAATTCGCGGTCACGCGAGAGGTGCACCGCGATGTTGCCGACCATCACCATCGGCGCAACCATGCCCACCACGAGGACCTGGCGCACCGTGCCTACGATCAACTCGTCATCAAGCGGTTCACCGTTGTGGCGCGCGGCCAGCAGCGCGCTGGTCGGGTCGATGTCGGGGTCCTGCGGATTGGCCTTGCGATCGGCGATGAGCGCACGGGCCATGTCGTAGAGCGCCAGGCTGGTTTCCTTCATCGCCTCGGGCCGGGTCGAATGCACCGCAAGGATGAAGGCGCGCCCCGAATCATGCAGCGTGTCGAGCCATTCCTCGGGTACCCGCATCCAGTCCCCGAAGACGTAGACCGGCAGATAGCTTGAGAACTCGGCGCAGATATCGCCCCCGCCTGCCGCCAGCATCGGCGCCAGCAGCTCGCGCGAGATGGTCCGCGTGCGCGGCGCCAGCGCCTCCGAGCGTTCGAGCGAGAGAAGCGGGTTGAGCGCCTTGCGGAACGGCGTGTGGTCGGGCGGGTCAAGGTGCAGCGGAGGACGCCGTCCGGTGAAGGCGACCTTGGGCACGACGTTCTGGACGGCCGTGGTGAAGGTGCGCGGATCGCTGGCCGCTGCCGCGACATCGTCGTAGCGTGTCAGGGCCCAGAATCCGCCCAGCCGATCGGTGTGGGCGACCGGGCATTCCGCGCGAAGGCGGGCGTAGTCGCGGTGGGCGCTGTCGAAATCCTCAGGGAGGTCCGGATCGAAGTCACGAAGTTGCTGCTGATCGGTCATGGCTCTGCTCGGCCTCTCCATTGGGGGGATCTTCGGCGCGCGGGGATCCGGGCCCGCCCGCCCCGGTCATGCGCTCACAGCTGATCGGTAGGGCAGCGCCCTAATCTTTGCAAGCGCTTTCATTTCCATTTTGGCTATGCTAGCCCCCTCGTCAGGGAGAGATAATATGCACGACACGGCCTTGGAAACTTCGATCGGGCGCAAGGTGCTCTGGCGCCTCGTCCTCCCTTGCGCGCTGTTCGTCCTGATGGGGGCGATGGACCGCGCGAACGTCGGCTTTGCGGCGCTGCAGATGAATTCCGCGCTGGGATTGTCGAGCACGCAGTACGGATTTGGCGCCGGCGTCCTGTTCGTCGGCTATCTCGCCGCGAAGTACCCCAGCGTCCTCCTCTATGAAGCGGTGGGACTGCGCCGCTGGCTCTGCATGATCACGCTGGCGTGGGGGCTGTGTGCCTGCGCGATGGCGGCGATCGCCAACGAATGGGAACTCTATGCGCTGCGTGTCTGCGTGGGCTTTACCGAAGGCGGCCTGTCCTCGGGACTGATGATCTACCTCAGTGGCTGGGCGAGCGAGCGGTACCGCGCCTCGATCCTGGCCCTGCCGATAATGTCGATCTCGATCGCGCAAGTCATCGGCGCGCCGCTCTCGGGCTATCTGCTCGGCGTGGACAATCCCCTCGGCATGGAGGGCTGGCGCTTCATGTTCCTGGTCGAGGGTCTTCCGGCCGTGGCACTGGGCGTCTTCGCATGGTTCTACTTCCCCGACACGCCGCGCCACGCCCGCTGGCTGAACGAGACCGAACGCACCTGGCTCGCCACGAACGTGCGCGGCGCGCGCAAGCCCGAAAAGGGCGCGCACGATCCTGAGCGCTGGGCCGCACTCAGGTCGCCGGTCGGCTGGATCTGCGCGCTGATCTGGTTCTGCATCCTGGCCAGCAATTATGGCGTCATGTTCTGGCTTCCCCAGATCGTCGAAGGCATGTCGGGCCTGGGTCCGCGCGAGACCGGTCTGATCGTCGCCCTGCCCTGGGCGGGCGGCGCGCTCGGCCTCTATCTCAACGCGCGCCATTCCGACCGCACGCAGGAACGCTTCCTGCACGTGGGCATTCCCGCCCTCCTCGGAGGCACGGGGCTCATCTGCGCCTACCTTCTGGGGCCCGGCATCCCGGGGCTCGTCGCGCTCGTCATCGGCGGTGCCTGCACCGGCTGCACGGTGGCGCCCTTCTGGGCCATTCCGACCCGCATCCTGCCGATGGGAAGCCTGGCGATGGGCATCGTGATGATCAATGTGGTGGGCAGTCTTGCGGGCGCCACGGTGCCAACGGCCATGGGCTGGTTGCGCGACCAGACGGGGTCCTACCTGCCGCCGACGCTGCTGCTGTTCGCGATGGCCGTGGCCTGCGCGCTGCTGTGCCTGCTCGCCCGTGCACAGGGCGAAGGCACGCTGCGCCGCTCGGCCACCTGAGCGCCATGCCTGCGCGCAAAGCCGGACACCTGATCGCGCTGCTCGCGACGATCAGTGCCCTGGGCTCGTTGGCGACCCACATGGTGGTCCCCGCACTCCCGGCCCTCGCGAGCGATCTCGCGACGGGCCCGGGTCCTGCCCGGCAGGTCATCGCCTTCTACCTGTTCGGCATCGCGGTCGGGCAATTGCTGGCAGGCCCTCTTGCCGACGGGATCGGACGCAGGCCAGTGCTGCTGGGCGGGCTCGGACTCTTCACACTGGCCTCGGCGCTTGGCGCGCTCAGCCCTTCGATCACGGTCCTCCTGGCAGCCCGCAGCGTCCAGGCGCTCGGCGCAGCGGCTGGCCTGCTGACCTCGCGCGTGATTGTGGGCGAAAGTTTCGGCAAGGAAGAGGCCGCCCGTCGCCAGGCGAACCTCATGAGCATCGTGCTGCTCTCGCCCGCGCTTGCCCCGGTGCTTGGCGGCCTTATCGCGGGAACACTGGGTTGGCGGATGATCTTCGTCCTTCTCGCTGTTGCCGGGGGCACGACTCTCGCCCTGTGCCGATCGGCGCTGCCCGATACCGGGAGCGCTGGCGGTCGGGACGGGCGCGCCACGCCGAGCACCTACGGAGCCCTTGCGCAGCTGTCTGGTCGCTACCGGGCAATTCTGGGCAATCGGCGCTTCCTGCGCCTCGCGCTCGCGCTCGCCTCGGGCAGCTGCACGCTCTATCTGTTCCTTTCGGTCGGCCCCTTCCTGCTGATCGAACATTGGGGGCTTGGCGAAGTCGAAACCGGCCTTTGCTTTCTCCTGATCGCGCTGGGCGGGGTGAGCGGCACTTTCCTCGTGGGCCCGATCGAACGTCGCACGCCGCCCCTGCGAATCGGCCTTGCCGCCGTCGCGGGCGGCACGGCACTGCTGCTGCTTCTAACCCTGATCCGCGCGGACGAGATGCCATGGCTCCTGTTTGTGGCGCCGATGGTGGTGGTGACGGTGGGCGCCGGGATTGCGGGTCCCTCGGCGATGGCTGCGGCCATGCAGATCCATGCCGGCCACAGCGCGACGACAATCAGCCTTCTGGGCGCCTTCCAGATGCTGCTGAGCGGGGTTGGGCCGGTGCTCTTTACAGCGGTTGGCGCGCCGGGACCCGAGCCGCTGGCGGTGGCCATGGCGCTGGTCGGTGCCTTTGCCTTCGCGATCTGCCCGCCGTCGCAGGCACAATGATGAAAGCCCTTGCATAAAATCTTTGCAAGGGCTTTCATTCATTGATATGCGGGACCAAACAATAAATCGGGAGAGATCGAGGCCATGGCCAAGAAGTTCTGCATTGCCCTGTCCGCCGTCCTTGCGGCTGGCGTTTCCACCACCGCCCTGGCGCAGGACGATGCGAGTGCCGCGCGTCCACAGCGCGACGACGGGCTCGAGGCGATCATCGTCACCGCCGAGAGGCGCACCCAGAACCTGCAGGACGTGCCGATCTCGGCTACGGTCCTGACCGGTGAGACCCTCGACGAACGCGGTGTTCGCAGCGTCAACGACCTGCAGCAGGTCGCGCCTGCGGTGACGATCAACACGTACGGCCGCCAGACCTTCGTCAACATCCGCGGCGTCGGCGCGAACCGTTCGGCCCCAACCACCAGTTCGGGCGTGGCCTACTACCTCGACGGCGTCCTTATCCCGAACGACAAGTTCATCGGCTTCGCCTTCTACGATGTCGCGGCGATCGAGGTCCTGCGTGGCCCGCAGGGCACGCTGGCTGGCCAGAATTCGACCGGCGGCGCGATCATGATCCGCACCCCCGAGCCCGAATTCGACATGGTCAGCGGCTCACTCGACATGACGCTGGGCAATTACGACGCGCGGCGCGGGGTTGCCGCGCTGAACTTCGGGGGCGAGGATGTCGCGCTGCGCATCGCTGCGGTCCATGACGAGCGTGACAGCTTCACCGACAACATCGGCCCTTCGCCGAGCCAGCCCGGCAACTTCAACACCGACGCGGCGCGCATCTCGCTGCGCATGCGCGGGCTCGACGACCGCCTGACCGTCAATCTGCGCGGCGAATACTTCGATGCCCGATCGGATGGCAATGCGATCAAGAATCGCTTTGACACGGTCACCGACGATCCGTTCGTGATCGAGGAAGACGCGATCTCCTACATCAATCAGGAAGGCTATCGCATGTCGGCCGAGGCGCGGTTCGACGTGACCGACACCGTCCAGGTGCGCGGTGTCATCTCGCGCCAGCACGGCGTCACCAACGACCAGACCGACGGTGATCGCACGTCAACCGCCCTGCCGGTTCCGGCCGGCCTTCCCGCGAACAGTGCCAACCGGGCGCTCTACCCGGGCCGCGTTTCACGCGGACGCACCGAGATCGACACCTCGATCTACGAAATCAATCTGCTCTCGACCGACAGTGGCCCCTTCCAGTGGGTCGTCGGCGGGTTCTATCTCGACAACGACAGCGGGGTGGATCTCTTCCGCGACAACCATCACACGGTTGATTTCGTAGCGTCCGACAGCACGATCCAGGAACGCACCAAGTCCACGTCCAAGTCGCTCTTCGGGCAGGCAAACTACTTCGTGACCGATGCGCTCGAAGTGGTCCTGGGCGGCCGCTATTCGTGGGATCGCCAGGTCCACAACCGTCTGTCCATTCCAGGGCCGCCGGTGGTGGGTCCCAACATCGCGATCGCCACGTCGCAGGAATGGACCGGCAAGGCCGCGCTCAACTACCACCTCGGCGATGCGCTGGTCTATCTGTCCGCAGCCAAGGGCTACAAGGCGGGCGGCGCCAACACCCCCACCGATTCACCCAACTATCAGCCCGAGACGAACTTCGTCTACGAACTGGGCGCCAAGACCGAACTGTTCAATCGCCATCTGCGCCTGAACGGGGACATCTTCTATTCCCAGTACAAGGACATCCAGCTGGCCAGCCTTGAGGGCGGGTTGCCGCTGACCCAGAACGCCGGTCAGGGCGAATCCTGGGGCGTGGAGCTGGAAGCACAGGCCACCTTCGGCGGGCTCGACATCAATTTCGGCGGCTCCTATCTCGACGCACAGTTCTCCGAAGATACCTGCCTCAACGACACCAACAGCCAGCTTCCCAGCGTGCAATGCAGCCCAGGCAACCGCTTCGTGCCCGAAGGCGACGTGCTGCCGTACTCGCCCGAGTGGACGCTCAACGGCGGCGTGCAGTATACGCTCTACGTCAGCGACGATGTCGCGGTGACGCCCCGTCTGCAATGGTCCCACACGGGCGAACAGCTGGCGACGCCGTTCCGCAGCTTCTATACCATCATGCCTGCGCGCGATGTGTTCGATGCGCGTGTCACGGTATCGGTGTCGGATCGCTACACGATCGAGGGCTTCGTCCAGAACCTGACCGATGAAACCTACATCGCCACCCAGATCCAGAACGCGTCGAGCGCGGACGGGGGCTTCATGTACGGCGCACCGCGCACCTTTGGTGTGCGGCTCAAGGCCGAATTCGGAGGCTGACGCAACCGGCGCGCGGAAGGGGAAGCCCCCTTCCGCGCCTTGGCCCGTTCCTGCGCGTCGCCACGACGGGCGGATCACCCATCCACCACCAGGCACAAGGGACATGTGCGCGTATGAATGAACCGGCTCACACGCCACGGTCGCGAAACGCGGGGCGCGTGCTGCGTTACGGAGTTCTTGCCCTGTCGGCAGGGATTGCGGCAGCGGCCGCACTGGCCAGCGACCCCGCCCCCGAACGCTGGTGGTCCCCGGGCGATGGCCGGGTTTTCCCGGCGACGCTGGATTACCCGAATGACAACGGGGTCTTGCGCATCGAACTGGCGGGCGGCGCGCTCGAGACGCGCGGGCATCCCTTCTTCGAACCGATCGGCCCCTCCGGCCGCGCCTGCGTTACCTGCCATCAACCAGCCGATTCGATGAGCCTCTCGGCACAAACGGCGCAGGAACGCTGGGACGCCACGGGCGGCACCGATCCGCTCTTTGCCGCACATGACGGTTCCAATTGCCCGATCCTGCCGCAGGACGCGAAGGCCTCGCATTCGCTCCTGCTGGAGCGGGGCCTGATCCGCATTCAGCGCAAGTGGCCCGTTACCGAATGGAACGGACGCACGGTAAAACCCGATTTCACGATCGAGGTGGTTCGCGATCCCAATGGCTGCAACAGCGCACCGGGCTATGGCCCGGAAGCGGGCAATATCTCGGTCTATCGTCGCCCGCGCCCGGTTTCGAACATGAAGTACCTGCTTGCGGTCGGCTTCCCGTTCGATCCCAAGCAGGGTGTCGCGTTGCCGCTCGATCCCGATACCGGGGAGCCGATGTCGGGAAACATCATGGCCGACAACCGCGCCGGGAGCCTGCGCCTGCAGATGGAGGATGCCGCTCAGACCCACCTGGCCTTTCTCAAGCGCCTCTCACCTGACGAGCGTGCGCGCATCCGCGCCTTCGAGCTGAGCGTCTTCACGGCGCAGCAGAGCGGCAAGGGCGGTGCGGGCAACGCGGATGGCGCGATGGGGGACCCGCGGTCCTGCGCGACTCCGAGCCGGGAGCGCTAGGCAGCATCGGCACCCCGGTCTGGAGCGAGTTCGAGGCTTGGGAAGACATGTCGGACGAAACGATCGCGCGCCTCACGCCCGAACAGATCGCCTTTCGCCGCTCGGTCGCGCGCGGGGCGCGGGTGTTCCGGGAGAAGATGTTCCTGATCACCGACTCGGCCGGGATCAACAGCCCCATGGGGTTCGGCAATCCCGTGCGCAACAGCTGCGTGTTCTGCCACAACATGACCCGCATGGGGAACGACGTGGCTCCGGGACAGGTGGACCTGGGCACGACAACCCTGCCGTTTGCCGACCCCTGGGACGACCTGCCGCTGTTCCGCATCACCTGCCAGAAGCAGCCCCACCCCTATTATGGGCGCACGATCTACACCTACGATCCGGGATTTGCGCTCACCACCGGGCGCTGTGCCGACGTCGGCAAGATCACCTTGCAGTCGATGCGGGGGCTCTCGGCCAGAGCACCCTATTTTTCCAACGGTCTTGCCAGCGACCTGCGCGGCGTCGTCGACTATTACGAGCGGCGTTACAATATCGGGTACACCGAGCAGGAAAAGCAGGACCTCGTCAACCTGATGAGCATGCTATGAAGAAGCTCGTGAGTTCGCTGCTGCTGTGCGCAGCCCCGCTGTCGGCGCAGGCCCAGGAGGCTGGCGAGCTGGTACGTTTCGTCACCTGCCCCATCTACAGGGACACCGATGCGGGCCGCAAGTCCGGCTGTTGGCTGGCCGACGAGCTCGAGACGGGACGGCGTTTCGACGTCACCCAATCGCCCTACAAGCCCGACTGGAGCCGCCAGGTCCTGGTCGAGGGGCGCGTGTCCGAGGCGGCGCCGGCACCGTGCGGGGGAAGCAAGGTGCTCGAACCGGTCAGGACATCGGTGCTCGACACGCCCTGTCCGCGCCACATGCTGCCCGCCGAAGGATTCCCGGGCCGCCCCTATTCGCTGCCGCCGCGCAACATCAAGCCCCTTGGTGTCGCCCGCGAGGTACCTGCGGGGCCCTATGGCCCGACGACGTTCTATACCTTCTACGAGTTCGACAAGGCGTTCATCGTCTACCAGTACGACGACTATCTCATCGACAAGGCGGTCACCTGGATACGTGCGGCAAAGCCGCGCAAATTGATCATTACCGGCTACGCCGCGAGCGATCCGGTCCGTGTTTCGGGTGTCCCCTTGCGCGAACGCCCCGAAGTCGCGCAGGAGCGCGCCGAAGCTGTTGCGCTGACCTTCGCGCGCTTCATCCCCGATCTGCCGGTCGAGGTCCACTGGAAGACGTCGAGCGTCCCGATCGACGTGGAGGGGGCGGACACCCTGCCCGCCCAATCGCAGCGCCGGGTCGAGATCGAAGCCGTCTTCTAGGCGGGCTTTTCCGACGTGGCTGGGCCCCAGGGAGCGCCCTATGGAAACACGCAGGCTCAACTACTTCATCAAGATCGTCGAAAGCCGCAGCATCACCGCTGCCGCCCGCGAACTTGGCATGGCCCAACCTGCCCTCAGCCAGCAGCTGGGGGTTCTCGAACACGAACTCAGGTCGACCCTGTTTTTCCGCTCCCGCTCGGGCGTGACACCAACCCCGGCAGGACTGAGGCTCTACGAAAGGGCCAGGCGTATCGTCCGCGATGTCGCCAGTCTCGAACGCGATGTTGGTGACACGATGAGGTCCCAGGTGGTCACGATCGGCCTTGTCCCCAGCGCCATGCCGACGCTGGGCCTTGCGTTGCTACGCATGGTTCACAAGGACATGCCATCGCTTCGCCCCCAGATCATCGAAGCGGCAGGCCATGCGCTTCGCGATCAGCTGGAACGCGGGCTGCTCGATATCGCCGTCCTGCCGACCTCGCTGGCAAGTGCGCAGCTCCAGTCCCGCGCCGTGTTCCGCGATCGTCTGTACATCCTGTCTGCGCGCGGGCGCGCCATCGATCCGGAGGCTCCCCGCGATCTGGCCGCGCTTCCCTGGATCGTCACGCGCGCGCCCAACGCCGTGCGTAATGTTCTTTCCGCCTGGTTCGCACGCCATGGCCTGGAGCCCAACGTGATTGCCGAAGTCGATGCCATGCCTCTGGTCATCGACGCCGTGCGCGCCGATCTGGGTGTGACGCTGCTGTCCAGCAGTGCCGTGCCGTCGGGCGCGATCCGGGAGGAGCTGTCGGCTACGGATCTGCCCGGCGAGCTGCTGGAACGCACCTTCATGGGATGCTGGAGGCCGGACACGGCCGGAGAGCATATTCCCATGATCGTCGAGCGCATCGCGTTGATCGGCAGCGCGCACGAACGGGACGGAAAAGTCCCGTCATAGGCAAACTGTGTGACCGCAATCGGTACGGACGGTTATGCGGCGAAACCTTAGCCTTGTACCCCTGCCGAAAGAGCAAGGAGCTGCAAAATGGACCACGTAAAGGCCGATTGGTATCCCATGGCCCATACCGACATGGATGCGCGGATGGAGCAGATGGCGGCGGTGCGCGCGGGTTGCCCGGTTGCCCGCTCGGACCATTACGGGGGCGTCTATACGGTCCTGCGCTATGCGGATCTGAAGGCCGTGGCCAGCGACCCTGCGACCTTCAGCAGCGGCGGGGATCCTCGCTTCGGAGCGCGCCTTCCCCCACTCGAGGTGGACCCGCCCGAACACACTGTCTTTCGCCGCGTGCTGCAACGCTTCTGGCTGCCGAGCCGGATCCGGGCCATGGAACCGTCCGTGCGGGAGAAAGCGATTGCACTGATCGATCCCGTCGTCGCGGCGCGCGGCGGTGACCTTGCCCGCGAGATTGCCTACCCGCTGCCCGTCTTTGCCCTGTGCATCCTGCTCGGCATCGAGCCGGAGAACTGGATGCAGATCAAGCAGTGGGCCGAAGAGCAACTCGGCGGCCTTTCCGATGATCCCGAAGTCAAGGCCCGGGCCGTGGCCGCGCATGAACACCTGCTGGCCCATGTCCGCACCATCGTCGACGACCGCAAGCTTCGTCCACGCAGCCCGGACAGCGACATCGCGAGTGCCCTCCTCGAGGTGCGGCAGGACGGCCAGCCCCTCGATGAGGCGCTTGTCGCAGGTGTCCTGCGAATTCTGATTTCGGCAGGCCACAACTCCACCACGAACGCGCTGGGCAATTGCATGCTCTATCTGGCCTCCCATCCCGAGGCACAGGATATGCTGCGCGCGGAGCCCGCGCGGATTCCGGTCGCCGTCGAAGAACTGCTGCGCTGGGAATCTCCCGTTCAGGAATTGCCTCGCTGGGCCACGAAGGACACCGAAATCGGGGATCGCCCGATCAAGGCGGGCGATCGGATCGCCATGCTGTGGGGCTCGGGCAACCGTGACGAAGCGGTCTTCGATCAGCCTGAGGAGTGCCGTCTTGATCGCAAGCCCAATCGCCACCTGGCATTCGGGTACGGCATCCATACCTGCCTCGGAGCGCCGATGGCGCGCATGGAACTTCGCGTCGTCCTGGAAGAACTGCTCCGCCGCACGGACAGGTTCGAAATCAGCGGCAGTGTCGTGCGTAAGCCGTACCATCACGTCGGGGTCGCGCATCTTCCCGTCGACATTGTACCGCGCGGCTTCTCGGCCTCCGCGTGACCGCAAAGCGAAATTTAGCGCCGCCATAATCGCAATTGCAGAACTTTGCCGGTAGATCGTTCGAGACCTCACCCGCAGTGAGGGCAAGGCTGCGGCGGTGAGCGAGACAGGCGGTCAAGGATGGCCCGCCGCACTGCTGGCAGAGTAGGTTGGGGAGGCGGACCGAGGATTCTTTTTCTCCGCCCCACCTGGGCAAGCCTTCGGGATTGCAGGAACGCCTAGACTATCATCGACTTCAGGGCATGGCGGTGAAGCCCAGTTGTTGATTGCCACTGAGAAGTGGCTTGGGGTGCGTTTAGATTACCATTGAGACTTGATTCATGTTTCCGTCTCTTTCGGCTGCCATTCCGCCGATCCGAGCCGCCGAACTCCGTCGTAAGTCTCGGCCAATGCCAACAACCGCTGCGCCTAGTTCGCGCTCTTCGTCGTCCGCGACAGTCGTCACAGCGCCGCCTCGTCAAAATCTTCCCGCAAGCCGATCGGTAAACCCATGATGCCACACTCCAAAGTCACAACCCCATAGATTCAGATTTTCACCGCCTTGGAAATCCTCTGTGAGACATTCAACGCGCAGGTTGGTATGGGCCGGTAGACGACTGTCGCGTTTAAAGAAGCGTGAGTGAGATAGCTGCCGATGGGACAGATCCGAAAACATCTCTGCACAGGGTTTCCAACACATTTTCGATCCGTCGGGGTTTTCCGTACAGTCGCCTCCATGCGCATGCCAAGAAGCGGCGTGCGTGACGTGTTTCTGGCGGAATTACGTGCCCCCTCTACGGAAAACATGTGTTTTCCGACACTGGTTCCAACTCGTTATTGAGCCTACAATGCCTGTCTACTCATAACGACTTTACCAACCTCGGCCCCGCCTGCGACCATGCGGTGCGCTTCCTCGAGAGTTTTTGGGTCAAAGGGCGAAAGGTCCCGCGTCATTGTAGAGCGGAGAACCCCCGCATCGACCAATGCAGCGATTTCGTTCAGGATACGATGCTGGCCAATCAGGTCAGTGGTGTGGAACAGCGCGTGCGTGAAGACCATCTCCCAGTGCAGCGAAACGCTTTTGGCTTTCAGCGGAACGGCATCAAGCGTGTCGTGATCGTCAATCACGCCAATTTTCCCGTGCGGAGCGATGATTTGCACCAGTGCAAGCATGTGCCGAGCAGTATGGTTCAAGGATGCGACATACCCGACCGGCGCACAGCCAAGCGCCGTAACCTGTTCCGGCATCGGCAAGCTGTGGTCGATAACGTGATGCGCGCCCATTTTTAGGCACCATTCGCGGCTTTCAGGGCGAGATGCGGTGGCGATAACGGTCAGCCCGGTCAATCGGCGCGCCAACTGAATAAGAATAGAACCCACGCCTCCAGCCCCGCCCACGACCAGCAAGGATGGCGCATTGACCGGCTTTCCTGGCCTCACACTCAATCGGTCGAAAAGAAGCTGCCAGGCGGTCAGGCTCGTCAGGGGTAGCGCCGCAGCCTCGGCAAAAGTGAGCGCAGTGGGCATCCTTCCCACCATTCGCTCATCAATCAGATGCAATTCGGTATTGGCGCCTGCCCGCGTGAAGGTTCCTGCGTAGAGCTTTGTTGCGCAAATGCCCGAGGGATTCCGCCCGTGAATCCAGTTGGTTAAGGGGT
>NZ_DF850488.1:1250331-1278460 GCF_000813185.1 Novosphingobium sp. MBES04
GATGCAACAAAGTCTCGCGGCATCCGAAAACATAGGCTGCCGCCCCCGCTTGCCGGTCGGCGCGGACAACCACTGCATTCCCGGATCAAACCAGACCTGAAGCGAACCTCTCTGCGCCAGCGCTGCGTTATAGGACTTCCAGTTTGTCGTGCGGTAGTGGGCCCTGGGCGGTTTGCTCATCGCCGCCCTTTAACCACCTGAATTCACAAACGGAATCCCTCGGGCATTTGCGCAACAAAGCCCCTATGCGCAACAAAGTCGCCCGATTTTAACCCCCGCTGGAGGAAAGCTCGGAGGCACGTCAAAGCCTAGCTGCATCCAATCTCGGGCTGAGCAGATGGATCGCGAGCAAAGCAAGCAAATAAGCACTGGCGCAAATAGCAAAGAGAACTTCATAATTCCCTGTCGCATCGAGGATATAACCTGCAAAGAGTGCCATCCCCATTCCACCGAGTGCTCCAACGGTTCCTCCGATACCCACGACCGATCCCACAGCTCCCCGAGGGAACATGTCTGAAGGCAATGTATAAAGGTTAGCGGAGAAAGCCTGGTGGGCCGCCGTAGCGAGTCCGATCACAAGAACTGCACTCCAGACATTGTCGATTGATTGCGCGAACCAAATGGGAAGTACGCAGACAGCGCAGACAAACATGGTCAACTTCCGCGCGAAGTTGGGAGTGCGGCCCGCTTTGATCAGCTTGGACGACATCCATCCGCCCGCAATCGAGCCGAAGTCGGAGATCAGATAGATCGCCGCGAGCGGCAGGCCGAAGGTCTTGAGATCGAGATCATAGCGCTCGAACAAATAGCCAGGTAGCCAAAACAGGAAGAACCACCAGATCGGGTCGATCAGGAACTTGCCGAGGGCATAGGCCCATGTCTCCCGTACGATGAGCAGGCGCGACCATCCGATCTTCTCTATCGGATCGGCCGGATCTTGTTGGATCCACGCAAGTTCCTCCCTTGTGAGTCGCGCGTGCTCACTAGGATGGCGATAGATTGCCCACCAAGCGGCCAGCCAAGCGACCCCGAATAGACCTGTCACGAAAAAGGCCATCCGCCAGTCGAACCATAGAACCAGCAGCGGCACGATGAGGGGTGTTAAGATCGCACCCACGTTCGCGCCAGCGTTGAATAGGCCGATGGCAAAGGCGCGCTCCTTCTGCGGGAACCAGTCGGTGACCGCGCGGATACCTGCCGGGAAGTTGCCGGATTCGCCGATGCCAAGACCGAAGCGCGCCGCCGCGAACGAGGTCACACCGCTGGCAAAGCCGTGCGCGACGTGGCTGATCGTCCAGATCACGATGGCGATGGTATAGCCGAGCCGCGCGCCCAGCGCGTCGACGACCTTGCCGAACGAGAGATAGCCGATGGCATAGGCGAGTTGGAACCAGAAGATGATCCCGGCGAAATCGGATTCGCTCCAGTTGAATTCCGCCTCAAGCGTAGGCTTGAGGACGCCGATCATCTGGCGATCGACGTAGTTCACTGCTGTCGCCGCGAACAACAGCGTCACGATCAGCCAGCGATAGCGTCCGACCTTGCCCTGGACTGGCGCCGCGGTTTCGGCCGAAGTCATCGTCCCGGTACCTTCCTGCATCATTCCTGCTCCCTTTACGGCGGCCCATTGGCCTGCCGTCTAGATCCGTGCCTCCGCGCCCGTCAGGCAGCGACGATCCTGCATTTCAACGACCCGCACCCGGCGAACTCGGCCAACACCCGATCACCCGGCGCAACCGGATGGACACCGGTTACCGCACCAGTCGAGATCCAGGCCCCCGTGCTGCAGTCGATGCCGCGTTCACTGAGGTTCCCGAGCAGGAAGCGTACAGCGCCCAGCGGTCCGTCGAGCATGTTGGCAGTAGTATTGGTGCCCACGGTCTCGCCATTGATCTCGAGCCGTACCTCGATGGTATCGAAGTCCACTTCCTGCCAGTCCGCCAGCGCTGGCCCGATCAGGAGGCCGTGGTTGTTGCCAAAGTCGGAGACCGTCACCGGCGGCCCGTCGGCATTGATCCCCGGATAAGGCGAACTCGCGATCTCGATGCCGAGATGGACCCGGTCGAGCAGCGCTGGAACGGCCGCATTGTCGACCGGCACGACGCCGTCCCAACCGGGCGCGACGTGGAGCAGAAACTCGGCTTCAGCGGCGCCGAAACCCTCGGTGAAGACCGGCATTGCCCGTTCCTCGTCGGCACCGACGGGATGTACCGTATCAGCGAAGATCGGACCGGCGAGACGATTGGTGCCGAGCCTTGCGTCGTCGGGCGGATTGATCTTTCCGACCTTCCAGCCAGCGACCTCTCGCCCATCGAGGACAAGTGCGATGTCCTGGATGGCATAACCCGAATCCATGTCCTCGGGGCGGGTGCCAGGATAGGCATCGAGCCCCTTGGCCACCTTGCGTGCTGTGACGAAGGCCTGCGCGACATTGCGCGCTTCTTGCTTGGACATTTTCCTCAACCCCACGAATTCTATCCTTGAGCGAAAGTGCTATAGGAAACCGGTGTCATAAGCAAATGCAATTGCACCGCCCGAGCTTCTTCAAAGAGTTACGCCGCGCTTCCAAATGGCAATGGCGCGCTGCCCTCCCCGCTCGGCTGCGGTGCGATCGCCGCTTGCAAAGGCCAGGATTCGGGCGAGGAAGGCGCCGTCGGCGCTCTCGCGTCCCTCGCGCAGGGCAAGCGAGGCGTCGAAGTCGATCCAGTGTGGCTTGGCCTGCGCCAATGCCTCGTTCGAAGCCACCTTGAGGCACGGCACCGCGAAGCCGAGCGGCGTACCCCTGCCGGTGGTGAAAAGTACGAGAGTAGCGCCCGAAGCTGCCAGCGCGGTCGACGATACGGCATCGTTGCCGGGCGATTCGAGCAGGCTCAATCCCGCCGCGACCGCTTGCTCACCATAGGCCAGAACATCGCAGAGCGGCGCGCGGCCAGCCTTCTGGACCGCGCCCAGCGACTTCTCCTCAAGCGTGGTGATGCCGCCCGCGATGTTGCCGGGCGAAGGGTTCTCCGAAACCGGCAGCCCCTGGTCGAGGTAGTAGCGCTTGAACCCGTTGACCAGCGCCGCCGCCCGATCGAATACATCGCGCGAGACGGCGCGCTCGAGCAGCGGCTCCTCGGCGCCGAAGATCTCGGGAATTTCGGTCAGGATCGCACGCCCGCCAGCCCCGGTCAGCGTATCGCAGAAGCGCCCGAGCAAGGGGTTTGCCGTCAGGCCCGAAAAGCCATCGGAGCCGCCGCACTTTAATCCGACGCACAGCGCCGAAAGCGGCAGCTCCTCGCGGAGCGCCTTGCTCGCCTCGGCCACGAGTTCGTCGATGAGCGCCCCGGCCGCCGCGATCTCGTCGCCCGCGCTCTGGCTGGAGAGAATGCGCAGCTTCGAACGCGCAGCTTCGGGCACCTCCTGTGCGAGCGCGTCGAGCTGGTTCGATTCGCAGCCGAGCCCGAGCAGCAGCACGCCCGCCGCATTGGGGTTGCAAGCCAGCCCTGCGAGCACCGCCCGGGTGCCCCCGAGATCGTCTCCGAGTTGCGAACAGCCATGAGGATGGCCGAAGGCGTGGATGCCGTCGATCCGCCCGGCGGCGATCAAGTCGCCATGGCGTAGCGAAGCCTCTCGCGCGATCTGCTCGGCGGTGAGCGCGACGCAGCCGACGCTGGGCAAGATCCAGATCTCGTTGCGCGTCGCGGCGCGTCCATCGTCACGCAAGTACCCCCGCCACTTCGGCTGCTCGTCCGCGATCCGCGCGGTGGATACAGCCGACGCGGAATCGGTGGGGCGATAGGCCAGCTCGCCGACGAGCGCGGTCGCGACATTGTGGGTGTGCACATGCGCGCCTGCCGCGATGGCCTTGCGCGCACGGCCTATCGGCTGACCATATTTCACGACGAGGCTGCCCTCGGCAATGTCCTGGAGGGCGAACTTGTGCCCCTGATGGACAGGCTCTAGCAAGTGAACGCCCTCGGCCGAGACGCCTGCCTCGAGCGGAGACAGGGCCACGCCGATGTTGTCGGTGGGATGCACCTTGAGCGTAGGGGGGATTTCTGCAGTCATCTTTAACCCGGCAAGATGGAGTTTTACATTTGGTAACCGGTGTCATATTGCCTTTGCTCAAAGCCTAAGGCAAGGGCTGATGAGAACGAATGCAATAACGGACAGGCACGGGTACATGGCTAAGGGCGCGAAACCCACGATCAACGATGTCGCCCGTCTGGCCGGCGTTTCCAAGAAGACCGTCAGCCGCGTGATCAACAAGTCGCCGCTGCTCAACGAGGCCACCCGCTCGAAGGTCGAGGCAGTCATCGCCGAGATCGGCTACGTACCCAATCCGCAGGCACGCGCACTGGCACTTCGCCGTAACTTCCTGATTGGACTGATCCACGACAACCCCAATGCGCAGATGGTCCTGGGCGTGCAGGAGGGTATCCTCGAAACGATCCGCAACACCGAATTTGCCCTCGTCGTGCGCCCGGTCGATCGCCACTCGCCCCAACTGCTCGACGACATCCGCCATTTCATCGAGCAGCAGCGCCTCTTCGGCGTCATGCTCCTGCCTCCGATCTCCGAGAACGACGAGCTCGCGGACATGTGCCGCAAGCTGGGCTGCACCGTCGTGCGCATGGGCTCGGCCGCGCTCGACAAGAGCGAGCATTTGGTCGCTTCCAATGACCGGCAAGCGGTCGCAGATGCGGTATTCTGGCTCTCCGAGCTTGGTCACCGCAGGATCGGGTTCATCGCCGGTCCGCAAGGCTTCCGCTCGGCACGCGAGCGCGAACTGGGCTTCGCCGACGGGATGGCCCGTGCGGGGCTGCCGATCGACCCGGCGCTCATGGCGCGCGGCACCTACCGCTTCGAATCGGGCCTTGCCGCTGGCGACCGGCTGCTTGCGGTCGATACGCCGCCCACCGCCATCTTCAGCAGCAACGACGAGATGGCCGCCGGATTTCTCCATCGCGCGCTCGACAAGGGGCTCAAGGTCCCCGGGCAGATCTCGATCATCGGCTTCGACAACACCGCGACCGCAGCCCATATCTGGCCGCCGCTCACCACCGTGCAATGGCCGATCAAGGCCATGGCGCGCGCCGCCGCGTACAAGCTGATCGACCCGCTCGACGCCGCCTCGCAGCCCTCGATCTTCCTTTCCGACCTGATCCGGCGCTCCTCGGCGGACGCCCCTTCCGCCTGAACCGCACCGCCCCGTCAACGATGGGTTGAAATACACCGCCACTTGCGACTACAGTGCCCATGACACCGGTTTCCATAAGCTGCGATCAGCGCAGCGGCGCGGCTTTCAGAAGACCACGAAATCAGAGTGAGGATGCCATGAAGATTGCCCTTATCATCGAGAACAGCCAGGCCGCCAAGAACGGCATTGTCCACGAGGCGCTGACCTCAGTCGCCGAACCGCTCGGCCACGAGGTCGTGAACTACGGCATGTACACGCCCGAGGACGCGGCGCACCTCACCTACCCGATGAATGGCCTGCTCGCGGGCATCCTGCTCAATTCGGGCGCCGCGGACTTCGTCGTGACCGGCTGCGGCACGGGCACCGGCTCCATGCTCGCGTGCAACGCGATGCCCGGCGTATTCTGTGGCCTGATCATCGATCCCACCGACGCCTTTCTCTTCGCCCAGATCAACGACGGCAATGCCGTTGCCCTTCCCTATGCCAAGGGCTTTGGCTGGGCAGCCGAACTCAACCTGCAGGACTGCTTTAACAAGCTGTTCGAGGGCGAGAGCGGCCTTGGCTATCCCAAGGAGCGCGCGGCGGTGATGAAGAAGAACCGCGGCATCCTCGCCGATCTCAAGGCGGCGACCTGCCACGACATGGTGAGCGTGCTCAAGAACGTCGACCAGGACCTGCTGCGCACCGCGATCTCGGGCGAGCACTTCGCCGAATACTTCTATCCCGCCTCGAAGGACGATGCGATCAGCGACTATCTCAAGAGCCTGAACGCTGACGCGCCCGCCTGATCCTAGCCCCGTAAGGATCAGGAGCCATTAGCCACGGGCAGGCGCACGGATCGAACCGCAGCCCCATGCCCGTGGCCGGGACAGGCTGCGCAACAAGAAT
Source organism: Novosphingobium sp. MBES04 (assembly GCF_000813185.1). Classification (NCBI taxonomy): domain Bacteria; kingdom Pseudomonadati; phylum Pseudomonadota; class Alphaproteobacteria; order Sphingomonadales; family Sphingomonadaceae; genus Novosphingobium; species Novosphingobium sp. MBES04. The sequence continues at coordinate 1,256,402 of NZ_DF850488.1, forward strand.
GAAACTGGGGACGGAGAGGCACGCCCAATGAGCAACAACGTTTTCGATCTGTCGGGCCGCGTAGCGTGGTCACCGGTGCCAATACCGGCATTGGCCAGGGCATAGCGCTCGCACTTGCCGAGGCCGGGGCGGACATCGCCGCGGTGGGCCGCAGCGAAGCCACCGAGACCGCCGAGATGGTACGCGCGCTGGGCCGCCGCTGTGAGCTCGTCCGCGCCGACCTGTCCTCGATCGAGCCCGTCTCCGAGGTGGTCGATGCGATCGTCGGCAAGCTCGGGCGGCTCGACATCCTCGTCAACAATGCCGGGATCATCCGCCGCGCCGATGCGCTCGACTTCAGCGAGGAGGACTGGGATGCGGTGATGGACACCAATCTCAAGACCCTGTTCTTCCTCAGTCAGGCTGCGGCCCGTCACATGGTCGGTTGGTCGAGCCAGTCGGGCCCGCGCGGCAAGATCATCAACATCGCCTCGATGCTCACCTTCCAGGGCGGCATCCGCGTGCCCAGCTATACCGCGAGCAAGAGCGGAGTCGGCGGTCTCACCAAGCTGCTCGCCAACGAATGGGCGCCGCGCGGGATCAACGTCAACGCCATCGCGCCTGGCTACATCGCGACCAACAACACCGCCGCCCTGCAGGGTGACGAGACACGCAACCGCCAGATCCTCGAGCGCATTCCCGAGGCGCGCTGGGGCGATCCCGCCGACATCGGCGGAGCCGCGGTCTTCCTTGCCAGCAGGGCAGCCGACTACGTCCAGGGGCATATACTCGCTGTCGACGGGGGGTGGCTTGCCCGCTGAGCACCTCATGAGCGGACACGTAACCTGTTTCGGCGAGCTCCTGCTGCGCCTCGCGACACCGCCTGGGCGCCTAACCGTTCAGTGCGATGCGCTTGAGATGGTCGTGGGTGGCGCCGAGGCAAACGTGGCTGCGGGCCTTGCCTCGCTTGGCCATGAGGTCAGGATGGTCGGCCGCGTGCCTGAAGGCCCACTGGGTGACAAAGCCCGCGCCGCACTCGGCGGTGCCGGTGTCGATGTCTCGGGCGTTACGCGGGGCACCGGACGCATGGGGCTCTACTTTCTCGAGACGGGCGCGGGCCTACGCCCATCGACGATCACCTATGATCGCGCGGGAAGCGCCTTTGCGTCCTCATCGGCACGCGACTTCGATCTGGCGGGAGCGCTTGCGGGCGCTCGCCTGCTGCATCTCTCGGGCATCACCCCGGCGCTTGGCCCGGGCGGTGTCGACCTCGCCCGCGCGGCGGTTGACGCGGCACAGGAGGCAGGCGTGCCGATCTGTTTCGACGGCAATTACCGGGCGATGCTCTGGGATGCCTGGGACAGCGACCCGCGCGCGATCCTCAGCGAACTCTTCGCCGCCGCCACGGTGATGATCGGCAATCACCGCGATATCTCGCTGCTGCTCGGCCGGGCATTTTCGGGAGATGGTGCCGACCGTCGCCGCGAGGCCGCCGAGGCCATGTTCGCGGCCTTTCCGAAGCTCGAGATGATTGCCTCGACCGCGCGCCATGTCGTCAACTCGGACCACCACCGCATCGCCGCACGCATCGACACGCGCAGCACTGCGCACCAGACCGGCGAGGTCGACGTGACCGGCATCGTCGATCGCATCGGCACCGGCGATGCCTTTGCCGCGGGCGTACTGCACCGCTGGCTCGAAGGCGGGACCGAGGACGCCAACGTCATCAAAATGGCGCAGGCCGGGCTGGCCTATACCGTGCTCAAGCACTCGCAGCCCGGAGACATGTGCCTCGTCGGACCGGGAGAACTCGATGCCTTTTCCGCCAGTGGAGGCGACGTCAGGCGCTGACCTGTCACGCCGCCGCCTGCTTGCCTCGGGCGGCGCGATTGCCGCCGCGAGCCTCCTGCCGTCTCCGTCATCGGCGCGCGCAAGCAAGGCTCCTCGCGCGGCACGCTATCAAGGTGTCGGCGAAGAGGGCGTGCTTGCCTTCAAGGGTATCCGCTACGCGCGCGCCGCGCGCTTTGCCCGCGCTGTCCCCGAACCGGCGCGAGGCCCGCTGCTGCGCGCCGAGAGCTTCGCTCCGCTCTGCCCGCAGCGCACCCTTTCCGATCACCCCCAGAGCGAAGACTGCCTCTTCCTCAACGTCTGGACACCCGAGGTGGACGCGCGCGCACGCCGTGCGGTCATGGTCTATTTCCACGGCGGAGCCTATACCACCGGCTCGGTCACCGATCCATTGACGCATGGGGGCAAGCTGGCCGCGCAGGGCGACGTCGTCGTTGTTACCGTCAACCACCGCCTCAATGCGCTGGGCTATGCCTGGCTCAAACCCTTCGGCGCGCGCTATGCAGACAGCGGCAATCTGGGCCAACTCGATCTGGTGCTGGCACTGCAATGGGTGCGCGAAAACATCGGGCATTTCGGCGGCGACCCTGCGCGGGTCATGGTCTTCGGCCAGTCAGGCGGAGGCGCCAAGATCGCGACCCTGATGGCGATGCCTGCGGCGAAGGGCCTGTTCCACAGCGCCGCTACGATGAGCGGCCAGCAGGTACAAGCGAGCGGCCCGGCCCATGCATGGGCGCGCACGCAGGCCTTCATGGCCAAGCTTGGCCTCGCGCCCAGCGAGGTCGATGCCCTGCGCACCATGCCGGTCGAGAGGCTGGTCGAGGGTCTCGATGCGAGAGACCCGGTGATGAGTAGCGGCCCTGTCTACTTCGGCCCGGTGCTCGACATGACCAACTTGCCGCGCCATCCCTTCTGGCCCGATGCCGCGCCGCAATCACGCGCCATTCCCATGATCCTGGGCAATACCCGCGAGGAGACGCGTGCCTTCCTCGATCCGCGCGGGCCCCGACTAGAGGGGCTCGAATGGGAGAACCTTGGCGAGCGATTGGGCCGCGAGATCAAGATCGATCTCGACCCGGTCTGGGTCGCTGCCCAGTACCGCGCCCACTACCCCGGTTGGTCTCCCGAACAGATCTACTATGCCGCGACAACGGCAGGCCGCTCCTGGCCGGGTCAGGTCATCGAGGCCGACGAGCGCGCCAAGGCCGATGCCGGGGCGACCTGGGTCTACCAACTCGATCGCCCCTCCCCAGTCGATCCTTTGAGAGGCGCAGCGCATACCGACGACATTCCCTATGTCTTCGGCACACTCAATGCCCCCGGCAGCTATTCCGGGACCGGCCCCGCGGCCCGCGCGCTGAGCTCTGCGATGATGCGCGCCTTCACCGGCCTTGCGAAGACCGGCAGGCCCGGGCTGGCCGACTGGACGGCCTATGCCCTGCCCGAGCGCGCGACCATGATCTTCGACGAGACGACAAGGCTCGAGAACGATCCGCGCCGCTGGCAGCGCGAGCTCTGGGCAACCGCCCCCTATGTCCAGCCCGGAAGCTGACTGCCCCGCGTCAGGTCCCTGGCATCACGGCGCCGGGGGTGTCGGCGGATTGGGGTAGGCAATAATCAGCGATAGCGGCGCCTCGCCGAGTTGGCGGATCCCGACCACCGCGCCGGTGTAGAGATAGGCGGTCATGCCTACGCGAAGGCGCGCCGTCTTCCCGTCCGAGCGGACCTCGCCCTCGCCGGACAGAACATAGTAGACCTCGTCGTGAGAGATGGGATGGTCGCCGATTGCCGCATCCTTGTGGAGGATACGGCGACGAAACTCCATCGTGCGCGGCGCGGGCGCGGCATCGGAGATACGGTAGGCCGTGCTCATGCCGATGGCCCCGTGCGGAGGAGGTTCCTCGCGCACAGTATCGGCCTCGTCGATCACCACCATTGCCGGGGCGGCGGCCATCAGCAGCGCGGCGGCGATGGCGTCCGCGCTCATTGGCGCATCGCCTTGTCGCGCGCGGTCAGCTTTTCCTGCGCTCCTGTCTTCTGTCCAGGATAGACGCCTGAGACGGGCGTCATTGTCTTCATGTCCCAGTCCTTCTCGACGAAGGGCGCACGCGTCTCGCCCGGATGCGGATAGCCGCCGACAACTTTCTCGTCGTCGAGGATTTCGCCGCGTCCTTCGGCGACGAAAAACAGCACGCGGATATCGTCGGGTGCGCGGTCCCAGGGGCGTGCGCCGACGGTCGAGAGCAGGCTCGTTTCGAGCCGGTCCGCAGGCAGGATGTCGTAGCCATCGAGGCTTGCCATCGGCCGATCTTTCTCAATCAGCTTTGCATTGGTGACGCCGTAGCGCCCGAACATCGCCTCGGGATTGCCCCAACGGTCGACCGCCTTATTGTCCTTGCCGTAGAAGGCAAGGTCGCCATCGCCGCCGAGCGTGAGGAACGGCAACCCCGGCGCGGTCGAGTTACCCGCACGCATGAGATTGCCCACCGCCGTGATCTCGCCGGTCACGTAGTCGTGGCCCGCCCACTCGAGGTTCATCAGATTGTAGTGCACCGCTCGGTGGCCGGGATCGTAGATCATGTTGTTGATCATCAACACCTGTGCGCCGCCCTTGACCAGCGGTGAGCGCTCCATGTTGTGTGCCCACAAGTTGCGGTAGAAGGTGATGTTGGTGGCGTTGTCGTGGACCAACGTGCCCTTGGAATGCTCGCCCTTGGGGTGGCTGGCCTCTGCCAGCCCCTCAGCGGCGAGATTTTCGCGAAAGACGATGTCGTGACTCGTTCCGTTGCGCCATTCCTCGACGCTGTTGCCGGTGAAGCGCGGGCCGGAGGCGGACATGTTCTCGTCGACCGCCCAGAAGAAACTGCAGTGCTCGACCACTACGTTGTACGCTGCGACGGTGGAAAACGCATCCGCCTCCCAGCCCGAGAGCTTGGGCTGGCCGTCAACCCCGGTCATGATCCGCAAGTGGCTGAGGATCACGTCGTGGCTCTTAAGATCGATGCCCCCGCGCACGATGGTGATGCCGGGCGAAGGCGCCGTCTGCCCCGCGATCGTCGCATAAGGTTCAGTCATTTCGATGACCGAGCGCTCGAGATCGATCACCCCGCCGACCTCGAACACGATTACGCGCTTGCCCTTGGTGGCGAGCGCCGCGGCGAGCGAACCGGGGCCCTCCTTCGCGAGCGTGGTGACGCGAACGACTCGCCCGCCCTCGCCGCCATGGGTCGGGTCCCCGGCGGCTGCAAAGGCATGGCCGCCAAGAACGAATCCGGTGCCGGCGATCAGCGCGAGACGGCCTGCAAGCTTGCGAAAATTCAATTCCTATCTCCCATTATGCTCTGCTTCTTGACAGGACGGGTAGCCTGTGACCATAACAATGACACCGGTTACCAAAGAGGGCAAGAGCCCAGAACGGAAAGCCGGTCGGCGGAAAGGCTCCGCCAAGGAGGACGCGCCGCAAGGCGCAGGGAGATGATGAGCTGACAGGGGCAGGCGCTGGTCGCCTTCCTTTGACACCGGTAGCACAAGGCCAATGAGCCAAGTGAGGGGATGAGGCCATGCGCAAGCATGTAATGAGGATTTCACCAGTCAAGTGCGCCCTGATGGCGACCAGTGCAATCGCACTTCCGCAAGTCGCGCAGGCGCAGGAGAGCACCACCGATCCGACCGCGACGCTCGATGCCGAGGCGATCATCGTCACCGGTTATCGTCAATCGCTCGACGCCGCGATCAGCGTGAAGCGCGATTCGATCGGTGCAGTCGATGCAATCGTCGCGGAAGACATTGCCAAGTTCCCCGACCAGAACCTGGCGGAATCTCTACAGCGCATTCCGGGGATTTCGATCCAGCGCGACGCCGGTGAAGGCCGCGCGATCACCGTGCGCGGCCTGGGCGCGCAATTCACCCGCGTGCGTCTCAACGGCATGGAGACGATCGCGACCTCGACCGATGGCGCGTCTGCCAACCGCGATCGCGCGTTCGACTTCAACGTCTTCGCCTCCGAGCTATTCAGCTCGATCGTCGTACACAAGACTGCCGAGGCAGCTCTCGACGAAGGCTCCCTCGGCGCGGTAGTCGATCTCAACACGGGCGCCCCCCTCCGCGGCAAAACAGGCATCACCGCCGTCGCCTCGGCGCAGGGACGCTACAACGACCTCACCAAGGACGTCGATCCCAGGCTTGCCGGGCTCGTGGCCTGGGTCAACGAGGACCACACGTTCGGCGTTTCGGCCTCGGTCGCCTGGTCGGACTACACGACCAAGGAGCTGGGCAATAACTCGGTCCGCTGGGCACAGGCACCGTTCGCCTCGGTCAATGGCGAGACCTGCATGAGCGGGTCGAACTTCGTCACCACCCCCTCGGCCGCCTGCATTGAAGTAGCGGAAGCCTTTCATCCGCGTATCCCACGCTACGGCCTTGTCAATCACGACCGCGAGCGCCTCGGCGCTACCGGTTCGATCCAGTGGGAGCCGACCGAAGACACCAAGCTCTCGATCGATGGGCTCTACTCGCGCTTCAAGGAGAACCGTGACGAGTACTGGGGCGAGGTGCTCCTGCGCAGCAACGAGCGTACCATCGACGTCTCTAATTACGTGATCGATGGCGACAACAATCTGATTTCGGCCGATCTCGACAACGTCTACGTGCGCACCGAGCGCTACCACCGCGAAAGCCAGACCGAGTTCTACCAGATCTCGGCCAAGCTCGAGCAGCGCCTGGGCGAAACGCTCAAGGTCAACCTGCTCGCCGGGACCTCGAAGTCGCAGGCCGACATCCCGGTCGAGACCACGCTCGCCTACGACAATCGCGATGCGACCGGTTACAGCTACGACTACACCGACATGAAGTCGCCGCTGCTCACCTTCGGCGACGAGATCACCGACCCGACCGCGTTCCAGTTCGCCGAATTCCGCGATCGTCCCTCCTACCTCACCAACAAGTTCAAGACCTTCTCGGGCGACCTCGACTGGGAAGTCTCGGACGACTTCACGATGATGGTGGGCGGCTTCTACCGCCAGTTCGACTTCGCCACCGAAGGCTACCGGCGCGACGCGAACTACTGCTCGGCCTTCACCTGCGCCCCAGGGACATACGGCGCGCCCGTTACCGCCGACCTTTCCGACATCTTCGAACTGGGCGATGCCGGGCAGCCTTCCGGCAACACCAATGCCTGGATCGTGCCGAACCTCGGCGCGGGCACCGACTTCGTCGACCTCTACTCGCGTGAAGCCGTGCTCCAGCAGGGCGAGCAGCGCGACGTCACCGAGAAGACGATGGGCGGCTGGTTCATGGCCCAGTTCGAGACCGAGATCTTCGGCATGCGCATGAACGGCAACGCCGGCGTGCGTTACGCCAAGACAAAGCAGTCGTCCTCGGGCTTCACCGACGGTACCTACGTCACCGTGAAGCGCGACTACGACGACTTCCTGCCCTCATTCAACGTCAACTTCTTCCCGACCGACAACGTCATCGTGCGCGGCGCGATCGCCAAGGTCATCACCCGCCCGACGCTCGGCAGCCTGACTCCGGGCGGCTCGGTCGACCAGTTCAACTTCCGCGTCTCCTCGGGCAATCCCTTCATCGATCCCTACCGCGCGACGACTTACGACGCCGCCGTGGAATGGTACTTCGCGCCCGGCGCCCTCGCCTCGGTCGCGGTCTTTGCCAAGGACATCGTCAGCTTCCCGATCTCGACCTCGCTGCAGGGCACCTGGGCCGACAGCGGCCTGCCGACCTCGCTGCTGACCGAAGGCACGCCCGCCTACAACGCCATCGTGCTGGGTCAGGACCCGAACCGCGAGTTCGAGTTCCGCACTACGGGCAATGGCCCGGGCGCGAACCTCAAGGGCATCGAACTCTCGCTGCAGCTGCCTTTCTCAGCCTTCACCGACGGCTTTGCGCGCAACTTCGGCGTCCTTGCTAACTTGACGCTGGTGAAAAGCGACGTCGACTATACGGTCGCAGGCGCCCTCGCCTACGATCCGGTCACCAACAGACTGACCGCCCAGGCTGCGGGTGATTACGTCCAACCCCTGCTCGGCCTCGCCAAGCGTTCATGGAACGGCACAGCCTATTACGACGATGGCAAGTTCTCGGTACGCGGCTCTATCGCCTACCGCAGCGGTTACAACGACAGCACCAGCGGCAACAACAACGTGTTTGAGGGTTACGGTAGCTCGCTCAACGTCGATGCCTCGCTCCGCTACAAGTTCACCGACTACCTTGAGCTTTCGCTCGAAGGGACGAACCTGACGGACAATTACCGCTATCGCTTCACCGACCTTGCGGCCAACCGCAACTACGAGAACAACCACTACGGCCGCACCTTCCTGTTCGGTGCGCGCTTCAGCTACTGATCGACCATGACCCGGGCCCCGGGACGCAGGAGAAAACCATGACCATCAACCGCCGGTCGTTCATGGCTGCCTCACTCGTCTCGGGGCTCGCTCTTTCGGCAACACGGACCTACGCGCAGACACGCCCACCGCAGGCCGACAGCCCGCGAGCACCCGGCCTGCCGCAGCCAAGCGAGACGATCGACCTGTGGCCTGCCGGCGCGCCCGGCATGCCCGCGCGGGCACCACAGGAAACGGTGACCGAGCGTTCCAGTGATGAGCTGGTCACCGACCGAGCGGTGCTCGGTATCACCCGACCGCGCATGGCAGTATTCCGGCCCGACCGATCCAACGGTGCGGCGGTCCTGCTGACGCCCGGCGGCGGCTACAAGCATGTCGTAGTCGACAAGGAGGGCTACGAGATGGCGCGCTGGCTCACCGCGCGTGGCTTCACCGCCTTCGTCCTGTTCTACCGCCTGCCTGGCGAGGGCTGGGCCAACCGCTCGGATGTCGCGCTCGCCGATGCGCAGCGCGCAATGCGCCTCGTGCGCCGCCGCGCATCCGCGTTCGCGATCGATCCCGAGCGCGTCGCGGCCATGGGTTTTTCGGCAGGTGGCCACGTCTGCGCCGATCTCGCGGCGCGCTTCGCCGCGCGCGTCTATGCGCCTGTCGACGAGGCCGACACGCTTTCGGCAAAGCCGATCTGCGCAGCGCCCGTCTACCCCGTGGTCTCAATGGATCCCGTAATCGCGCATGCCGGTTCGCGCGACCTGCTGCTCGGCCCCGCGCCCACTCCGGCGCTCGAGGCGGCGCATTCACCCGACCGCAACGTGCCCGCCAACGCGCCGCCGCATTTCCTGCTTCACGCCGAAGACGACGACGTCGTGCCCAGCGAGAACACCTTGCGCCTGCGCGCCGCGCTCAAGGCGCGCGGAATCCCGGCCGAGACGCACCTCTTCGCGCAGGGCGGCCACGGCTTCGGCCTGCGCAAGGCAATCGGCAAGCCGGTCGAGGTCTGGCCCGACCTGTGGCGCGCCTGGGCGCGGACGGTGGGTCTGGGCTGACAAACGATGAAGGATACGATCAAGGGAATGCACAGACGTGAAGCGCTCAAGGCAACGGCCCTTGGCGCGATGGGACTGGCGGTGCCGATTGGTCCGGCTGCCGCTGCCGGGGTGGGCGAAACATCTCTCCTCCCGCCCGCCCCGGCAACCCCGCGCAAATGGGCGCGCGGGCTCGACAACCAGCGCAAGGCGGACCTCGGCAACGGAACCTTCCTCAATCCGGTGCTCTCGGGCGACCGCCCGGACCCGGCGATCCTGAAGGATGGCAAGGACTACTACCTCACTTTCTCAAGCTTCGATTCCTATCCCGGCCTCACCATCTGGCACAGTCGCGACCTCGTGAACTGGCATCCGCGCAAGCCGGCCCTCCACCGCAACATCGGTTCGGTCTGGGCTGTGAGCCTGGAGAAGCACGCGGGACGCTACTTCCTCTACATCCCGGTCAAGGCCGAACCCAACGACATCTACGTGATCTGGTCCGATCACATCGACGGCCCCTGGAGCGATCCGGTCGCGCTTGGCCTGCATGACCACATCGACCCGTGCCACGCCGTCGGCGAGGACGGCTCGCGCTGGCTGTTCCTTTCGGGCGGGGACAGGGTGCGGCTCTCCGATGACGGCCTCGCGCGCGCGGGCGAGGTCGAGCACGTCTACGATCCCTGGCGCTATCCCGATGACTGGGACGTCGAGGGGTTCTCGCCCGAAGGGCCCAAGATCCACCGCCATGGCGACTGGTTCTACATGCTGACCGCGGTCGGCGGGACCGCCGGACCGCCGACCGGGCACATGGTCATTGCCGCACGTGCGCCCTCGATCCACGGGCCCTGGGAGCATCATCCCAACAACCCGCTGGTGCGTACCGAAAGCCTCGACGAGGCCTGGTGGTCGCGCGGCCATGCCTCGCTTGTCGAGGGGCCTGATGCGCGCTGGTACACGCTCTACCACGGCTACGAGGCGGGCTTCTGGACGCTCGGGCGACAGTGCCTGCTCGACCATGTCGCGTGGAGCGAGGATGGCTGGTTTCGCATGACCGGCGGCGACCTCGCCGCGCCGCTGGCCAGCCCCAGCGGGGGTGAGGCACTGCCCCACGGCATGGCCCTCTCGGACGGCTTCACCGCACCGCTCGCGCTTGGCTCGCGGTGGTCGTTCTTCCGCCCCGCGCCCGAAGAGGCGCAGCGTTGCACGAGCAATGACGGTGTGCTGCATCTCGCCGCGAAGGGCTCGGCGCCGTCGAGCGGATCGCCGCTGCTGCTCATCGCGGGCGACACCAGCTACCGCTTCGAATGCGACATCGAGATCGACCCGGGATGCACCGCAGGGCTGGTCCTGTTCTACGACGATAAGCTCTATGCAGGGCTAGGCTTCGACGCGGATCGCTTCGTCACGCACCAGTACGGGATCGAGCGCGCGCGCCCCGCCAATCCGCACGGGCGCCGCATGAAGATGCGCGTGACCAATCGGGCTCACATCGTCGCCATCCATACCTCTGGCGACGGCGGGAAATCCTGGCAGCGCTTCGACCGGGGCATGGAAGTCTCGGGTTACCACCACAATGTACGCGGAGGGTTCTTGATGTTACGCCCTGGGCTCTACGCGGCCGGAAGCGGCGAGGCCCGCTTCCGCGATTTCCAATTCACAGCACTGGAAGACTGATGCCCCGCCCCCTCAACCTGCATCCCGACCGCCTTCTCCCTACCGATCCCGCCACCCGCAGCCTCGCGCGCGAACTCTACCAGAGCGTCGCCACGCTTCCGATCGTGAGCCCGCACGGTCACACCGATCCTTCGTGGTTTGCAGGCAATGCGCCCTTCGGCAATGCGACGCAGCTCCTGCTCGTGCCGGACCACTACGTGTTCCGCATGCTCTATTCGCAAGGGGTGCCGATGGAGGCGCTAGGCGTGCGCAACCCGCAGGTCGACCCGCGCGAGGCATGGCGGCTGCTTGCGCACAACTACCACCTGTTCCGCGCGACACCTTCGCGCATGTGGCTCGACTGGGTCTTTGCCGAGGCCTTTGGCATCGACGTGCAGCTCGGCGCAGATACCGCCGACCACTATTACGACACCATCACCGAGAAGCTCGCCACCGAGGCCTTCCGTCCGCGCGCACTCTTCGACCGGTACTGCATAGAGGTCATCGCCACCACCGAGAGCCCGCTCGACAGCCTCGAGCATCACGCCTCGCTCAAGGCCGAGAACGCAAGGCCCGGGGGCTGGCAGGGTAAGGTCGTCACCGCTTACCGGCCCGATCCGGTGATCGACCCCGAGTTCGAGGGTTTCCGCGAGAACCTCGTGCGCTTCACCGAGATCACCGGCGAGGATTGCCTGGACTGGTCGGGCTACCTTGCCGCCCACCGCCAGCGCCGCCGCTTCTTCGCGCAGATGGGCGCGACCTCGACCGACCACGGCCACCCGACCCCGCGCACCGCCGACCTGCCGCGCGCCGAGGCCCAGGCGCTCTTCGCAAAAGTCACGAGCGGCACCTTCACACCCGAAGATGCCGAACTGTTCCGCGCACAAATGCTGACCGAGATGGCGGCCATGAGCCTCGAGGACGGACTGGTCATGCAGATCCATCCGGGCGCGTTTCGTAACCACAATGCCCGCGTATTCGAGCGTTTCGGGCGCGACAAGGGCGCCGACGTGCCGAGCCGCACGGAATATGTCGCGAACCTGAAACCCCTGCTCGACAAGTACGGCAACGAGGCCGCTCTCTCCATCATCCTGTTCACCTTGGACGAGAGCACCTATGCGCGCGAACTCGCGCCGCTTGCGGGCCACTACCCGTGCCTCAAGCTGGGCCCGGCCTGGTGGTTCCACGACAGCCCCGAGGGCATGCGCCGGTTCCGCCGCATGACCACCGAAACCGCTGGCTTCTACAACACCGTCGGCTTCAACGATGACACCCGCGCCTTCCTCTCGATCCCCGCGCGCCACGACGTTGCCCGTCGTGTAGACTGCGGGTTTCTCGCCGAACTGGTGATAGAGCATCGCCTCGAGGACTGGGAGGCCGCCGAAGTTGCGCAGGACCTTGCCTACAACCTCGTGAAGAAGGCCTACCGACTATGAGCGAGCGGCTTTGCGCATCCGCGCTCAAGACACTGCCCGCCTCCATCGCGGCTCCCGCCTATGATCGCAACGAACAACAGGTCGGCATCGTCCATTTCGGCATCGGTGCCTTCCACCGTGCGCATCAGGCCTGGTACACCGATGCCGCCATGAACGCGGGCGAGCGCGACTGGTCGATCCTCGGTGTCTCGCTGCGCTCGCCGGGCGTTGCCGCGCAGCTCAATCCGCAGGACGGGCTCTACACGCTGGTCGAGTGTTCGGCCCAAGGACGCAGCGCGCGGGTGATCGGTTCGGTGCATGAAGTGCTGGTCGCGGGTGTCGCCAGAGCGCGCCTTGCCATCGCCCTCACCGCCCCGCAGACGCGCATCGTCTCGTTCACCGTCACCGAGAAGGGCTATTGCCGCAAGGCCGACGGCTCGCTCGATTTCGACGCGGCGGCGCTCGGCTTCTACCCGATCCTGAGCAATGCCCTGCGCGAACGGCAGGCGTCCGGATGCGGCGGGCTCACCCTGCTCTCGTGCGACAACCTTGCCGACAACGGTCGCCAGCTGGCGCGGCTCATGCGCGAATGGCTCGCGCGCGAAGCGCCCGATCTCGTCGAATGGTTCGAGGCCGAATGCACCTGCCCCTCGACTATGGTCGATCGCATCGTGCCCGCCACGACGAGCGCCGACCGCTCTGAGGTGGCACAGCTGCTCGGCTGCCTGGACGAAGGCGCGGTGATGACCGAACCTTTCAGCCAGTGGGTCATCGAGGACCGCTTCGCGCGCGGGCGCCCGGCATGGGAGAAGTTCGGCGCGCAGCTCGTCGCAGACGTCGCGCCGTACGAGACCGCCAAGCTGCGCATGCTCAACGGCGCCCATTCGGCGTTGGCCTACCTCGGGCTCCAGCGCGGGCACACGTACGTGCACGAGGCGATGGGCGATGGCGCAATCCGCCCGCTCATAGAGTGCATCATGCGCGACGAGGCCGCGCCCACCGTCGTGGCGGCGCCAGGGCAGGACCTCAATACCTATGCCGATGCACTGCTCGCACGCTTCGAAAATCCGGCACTCAACCACAAACTGGTCCAGATCGCGATGGACGGCAGCCAGAAGATCCCGCAGCGCTGGCTTGAAACATTAGAAGCTCAACGCCTTGCTGGACGTAAATGCCCCGGTCTCCTGACCGCCCTCGCGGCTTGGTTTCTCCATCTGCGTGGAGCCAACGGGCCCGTAGACGATCCCATGGCAGACACTTTGTCGAACTTGGCCCTGAGCAATTCAAACTTGCAACTCGCGACCTTGCTTTTCACGGGCGACGGGTTGCTATCCGGTTTCTGGAATCCTCTGGGAGTTGATATCCCAGATGTTGATCGCCATTGAGAATTGACCCGGGTGGGTATGGTTTATGTGCAGCCGCTCATCGGCAGGTTCAAGATGCGGGCTTGCCCTTTCTGGCTTTGGGCGCAGCGGTGCTGGCGCGGAAGCGGAAGCTATCGCTTCCGGTCTCCAGGATGTGGCAGTGATGGGTTATAGGAGCCATCGTAACCAAGCTTCACCAGATCAACTTGGAGTTGCTTGGCGATCCGCTTCTGCTTGCGGGATTTCCTGGATTCCACTCGCAACTAGGCCGCCAGCTTGTCCGTGAAGGGATTGAGCTTGCTGGGCCGCAACGGAACCTTGAAGCTGGGCTCAACCGTATCAGAGCGCAGATATTTGCGGATGGTGTTGCAGGACAGGCCGATCCGGCGCTTGATCTCCCGAATGGAGATACCCTGCCGGAAATGCCACCGGCGGATCACACTGAGTAAGTCCATGTCGATCACTCCAAGACCCTCCAACTGGCAGCCGGAAGGGAGCAAAACATGGGTCAATTCTCAGTGGTAATTTATACGCGCCCCGGGTCACTTCTCAGTGGAAATCAACGGTCATAGACACCGCTCAACTGTGGTCGGCGAGCAATCAAGCATCGACTTCGCACGCGATAGGGCCGGTGCCAAACGCCCGCCCCACGCCGCCCGCCATTTGCAGACCCGCGATTATCTTGCCGGCAAGATCGATGCGTTTTTCGACCACAGGGCGTACGCGGGATCTCTCCAGGCGAAACATCCGAGGAAGGCCCCTTCGGGAACAGTGGAGCGAGCAGGGCTTGCGCAATTCATGCTAAGCCATTGGTTTCGCAGGATCGGGTCGGCAGGTTGTCAAAATAGGGGCACATCGGGCAAGAGCCCTGTCAAAGCCTTGTGACAAAACCCCGGATGTACCCGATTTGTCAGGCCAACTTGGCTGTCAACGGACATCTCTTATCCCTTGACACCAAACCTTGCCCGGAGTGACACGAAGTCTGCCCGCAAGAGGTCTTGGGTTAAATCTTCGCCAGCCATCAGCTAGCCGCGAAGTACCCCTCAACAACTTTCAAGTGAACGCGACCGCAGCAAGGCAAAGCCTGTCTGCGCAGTTTTGTGCAGCTTACTTTTGCGCCCTCGTCACCAGGTGATACGGAACGTCGGGTTCGGCCCTACGCAGTCGCTGCGTCAGGCTGGAAACGCGCCCAGTCAGCTTTGGTCAGAAGCACCTTCGCCGGAAACGCACCAGGGCCGCTCTGTCGAGCGGCCCATTTTCGTTACCCCCGGCGCTCCCGGGGAGAGGGGAGAGGGGAGCGGAGCGCCGGAGGCAGGCGTAGGGCGCAAGATCAGAGGGGGCAGCAGGAACCGGCGTTAGGATGGCCTCGAAGGTGCGAGCCGAAGGGCGGCCTTGCGCTGCGCTGCCGTGCGCCCCTCTTTACTGCGCCGCGGAATCCTCCGATCCCGTCGGCCCGGTCTGGCTCAGCTTGTCGAGGATGTCCTGGCTGGAGGTTACGCCCGCCAGTTCGCCGTCTTCGGTGAGCAGCACCGGGTTGTCGGTCTGCGCGGCGATCTGCATGAGCGTGCGCACGTTGGTCTCGGCGGGAACCTGCGCGATGCCTTCGGGGAAGGTGTCCTGCGCCTCGGGATCGGCGATGGTGTTGACCGGCTGCCAGCCCGCATCCGAATGGACCCGTTCGCCTTCCAGACGGTAGTTTCCGCCTTCGTCGAGCAGCAGGCCGCCGTCCACTTCCTCCAGCTCCGCGACCGGGTGCATGACCGTGGCGCCGGTCATCACGTGGAGCGGGTTCATGTGCTCGAGGAAGCTCGCGACATAGGGGGTCGCCGGATTGTTGAGGATCTCCTCGCGGCTGCCGCTCTGGACGATGCGCCCGCCCTCCAGAAGCGTGATCTGGTCGCCCAGCTTGAAGGCTTCGTCGAGGTCGTGGCTGACGAACAGGATCGTCTTCTGGACCTCGCGCTGGAGTTCCAGGAGGTCGTCCTGCAGCTTGGCGCGGATCAGCGGGTCGAGCGCGGAAAACGGCTCGTCCATCAGAAGGATATCCGCATCCGTGGCAAAGGCGCGCGCCAGCCCGACGCGCTGCTGCATGCCGCCCGAAAGCTCGCTCGCATAGCTGTCCGCCCAGTCGGAGAGGCCGACGAGTTCCAGCTGTTCCTCGACGCGGGCGGCCATGGCCGCCTTGTCCTCGCCGCGCAGTTCCAGGCCAAAGGCCACGTTTTCGCGCACCGTGCGCCAGGGCAGGAGCGCGAATTGCTGGAAGACCATGGCGATGCGCTTGCGGCGCACTTCGCGCAAGGTGGCGGGATCGCGCGGCGCGATGTCGACCGGCTCCTCGCCCTCTCCGCCATGGACGAGGACCTGTCCGCGCGTCACCTCGTTGAGGCCGTTGGCCGCGCGCAGCAGCGTCGACTTGCCCGAGCCCGACAGGCCCATCAGCACCGAGATGTGCCCGCGCTCGACCGTGAGCGAGGCGTCGTGGACGCCCAGGACCACGCCTGTCTCCTCGCTGATCGCGGCGCGTTCCTTGCCCGCCTCGGCCAGTTCCAGCGCGCGGGCGAGCGCAGCCTCGCGCTTGCGCCCCCGGCCGCTTGCAAAGAAGATGTCGACGTTCCGAAATTCGATCGCCGTGGCCATCAGCTGTCTCCCTTGGTTTCGCGCCGGGTCACGCGGTCGAGAATGATGGCGAGCAGGACGATGGCGAAGCCCGCCTCAAAGCCCATGCCCACCTGCACGGTGTTGAGCGCGCGCACCACCGGCACACCCAGGCCGCCTGCGCCCACCAGCGCGGCGATGACGACCATCGAGAGGCTGAGCATGATGCACTGCGTGACGCCCGCCAGGATCGATCCGGCGGCGGCCGGAAGCTCGATCTTGAAGAGGAGCTGGCGCTTCGTTGCGCCAAAGCTCTCGCCCGCCTCGATCAGCGGGCGCGGGACGGACGCGATGCCCAACTGGGTAAGGCGGATCGGCGCGGGCAGCGAGAAGATGATCGTGGAGATGAGGCCCGGCACCACGCCCAACCCGAAAATCACCAGCGTCGGGATCAGGTAGACGAAGGTCGGCAGCGTCTGCATCAGGTCCAGCACCGAGCGCAGGTACTCGTAAGCGCGCGGGCGGTGCCCCGCCCAGATGCCGATGGGAACGCCGATCACGGTCGACGTCGCGGCAGCAAAGACCACGAGCGCGAGCGTGTCGACCGTCTCATCCCAGTAGCCCTGGTTGATGATGAAGAGCAGCGCGAGCGGCACGAAGGCGGTGAAGCCGTAGGACTTGCGCAGGAACCAGGTGAGCACCGTCGCGAGCGCCACGAAAAGGAGCGGGGGGACGGCGTGAAGCACGCCCGTCAGTCCATCGACGCCCGCGCTCACCGCGCCCGAGACGATGTCGAGCAGGCCGCTGTGCGCCTTGATCCAGTCCACCACGACGGCAATCGAGGCGCCAACGGGGATCTTGTTCGCGGTGAGCCACGAATGGCTGGGCCCGGTCTGCTTGCTGGCCCTGATCGCGGCCTCGGCGGGCTCGCCGGCAAAGGTGGTGACACCGTCGAGCCACTGCGCCACGCGGTCCGGGTGCTGCGCGATCCAGTCGCGCGCGGCGTCCTGCGGGTTGGCGCCGCCTTCGATGCGGCCCATCAGCGCGTTCTCTTCTTCCACCTCGAAGGAGAGGTTTTCAAGGAACTGGCCAAGGTTGGGACATTCCTCGCGGTAGCCCCGGCGCACGATGGTACTCACCGTAGCCCCGCCGAAGTTGGGGCCGAAGACATCGTCGCCGCCCGCCAGGTACTTCATGTCGAAGCGCTCGTTCATCGGGTGGGGCTGCCAGCCGAGGAAGACGATGGCGCGCTTTTCCTTCACCGCACGCTCGACCTCGGAGAGCATCCCCTGCTCGCTGCTCTCGACCACCTGGAAGTCGCCGGTGTCGAACGCGTCGCGCCCGATCATGTCGATGACCAGCTGGTTGCCGTCATTGCCCGGCTCAATGCCGTAGATCTTGTGGTCCAGTTCATCGGCAAAGCGCGCGATGTCGGCAAAGCTCTGCAGGCCCTCCTCATAAAGGTACGCCGGGACCGCCAGCGTGTAGCGCGCATCGACGAGGTTGGCGCGCACGCGTTCGAGCGTGCCGTCCTCGATGTGCCCCTGGATCAGGCTCTTTTGCGCGGGCATCCAGTTGCCAAGGAAAATGTCGACATCGCCGCGCGCCATGCCGTTGAACGTCACCGGCACCGAGAGCACCCGCGTGGTCGGCCTGTAGCCGATCTCGCGCAAGACCTCGGAAGCCACGCTTGTCGTCGCGGTGACATCCGTCCAGCCTACGTCGCCAGCCGCACCGCACGGCAGGCCGGGGGATCGGCGGCCGCAATGGCCGCGCTCGATCCCAGGACAAAGCTGCAGAGGAGGCCGAGGGCCAGGAGAAGTCGCGTTGCCAGACGGCGCATAGGCTTCCTTGAATTCGCGTGATGCCCTGCGCCTATAACGCCATTGAAGGCTTATTCAATGGCGACCTTCCACCTTTTTCAGCCAAGACTTGCAAAGCTACGGCGAGAGGTATAGCTGACGCCCAAATCAATTGAACGGTCATTCAGGACAAGATCATGGCAACAGGTTCGGCGACAACGAAAGCTCCGTCAAGGCACGATGCCCGCGCGCGCCAGCTTATCGAGATGACAATCGATTCGCTCGCCGAAGTGGGCTTCACCGGCACCACGCTCGCCGAGATCGGCAAGCGCGCCGACGTCTCGCCCGGCCTTGTCGCGCATTACTTCAAGGACAAGAACGGCCTGCTCGAAGCCGCGTTCCGTGCCCTTGCCTTCCGCCACGGCGATGCGGTGCGCCTGCGCATGATCGCCGCCGACAGCCCGCGCGCGCGCGTCCAGGCGGTGATCGACGCCTCGCTCTCGCGCACCGAGATCGACCTGCGCACCAGCATGGCCTGGCTCGCCTTCTGGGGGCAGGCGCTCCAGCACCCGCGCCTCCACCGCGTGCAGCGCGCCTACCAGAAGCGCATGCTCTCCAACCTCACCCACGCGCTGCGCGCCATGGAAACCCCCGAGGAAGCGCGCAAGACCGCCGCCCTCATCGCCGCCATGATCGACGGCGTGTGGCTTCGCGGCGCGCTCTCGAGCTGGAACGAGGTCGACCCCGAAGCCGCGCGCGAGATGCTCAACTTCGTGGTCGAGGATTCGCTCGCGCGCCACCCGATCGCCGCCGCTTCGGTCCCCGCCACCGTGCGCCCGGTCAACCCCGCGACCGGCGAGACCATTGCCGACCTTCCCGTCGCCACCGCCGAGGATATCGACCGCATGGTCGCCAAGGCGCAGGAAGGCCAGCGCGAATGGGCCGCGCTCAGCGGTACCGAGCGTGGCCGCGTGCTGCGCCGCACCAGCGACATCCTGCGCGAGCGCAACGATGCCCTTGCCGAGATCGAGACCCGCAACACCGGCAAGCCGGTGCAGGAGACCAAGGCGGTCGACATCATCTCGGGTGCGGATTGCCTCGAATACTACGGCGGCATCGCTTCGACCGTGGCGGGCCAGTTCCTGGATCTGGGCGCTGCGGCCTTTGGCTACACCCGTCGCGAGCCGCTGGGCGTATGCGCCGGGATCGGCGCGTGGAACTACCCCATGCAGATCGCCTGCTGGAAGGCCGCGCCCGCGCTCGCCTGCGGCAACGCGCTCATCTTCAAGCCCGCCGAACAGACCCCGATGACGGCGATGGAACTGGAAGGCATCTTCCGCGAAGCCGGCCTTCCCGAAGGCGTGTTCCAGGTTGCGCAAGGCTATGGCGAAACCGGCCGTTCGCTGATCGCGCACCCGGGCATCGCCAAGGTCTCGCTGACAGGCTCTGTCCCCACCGGCCGCCTCGTCATGGGCGAGGCCGCCAAGGGCCTCAAGCCCACGACGCTGGAACTGGGCGGCAAGAGCCCGCTGATCGTCTTCGAGGACGCCGATCTCGACAACGCGGTGAGCGGCGCGATGATGGCGAACTTCTACTCGACCGGACAGATCTGCTCGAACGGGACGCGTGTCTTCGTCCACCGCTCGGTGCTGAAGGACTTCCTCGCCCGGCTGGAAAAGCGCACCAAGGCGCTGCGCATTGGCGATCCGTTCAACCCCGAAACGCATATCGGTCCGCTTGTCAGCGCGACCCAGCTCGACCTGGTGCTGGGCCACATCGCGCGCTCCAGGCGCGAGGGCGTCAAGCTGCTGATGGGCGGCGAGCGCCTTACTGGCGGCAAGTACGATCGCGGCTACTATGTCGAGCCGACCGTGTTCCAGGCCGAGGACGACAGCGCCTCGATCGTGCGCGACGAGGTCTTCGGGCCGGTCATGCTGGTCCTGCCCTTCGACACCGAAGAGGAAGTGATCGCGCGCGCCAACGACACCGAGTTCGGCCTTGCCGCGGGCGTATTCACCCGCGACCTGATGCGCGCGCACACCGTGATCGCCGCGCTTCAGGCCGGAAGCTGCTGGATCAACGACTACAACGTCACCCCCATCGAACTTCCGTTCGGCGGCTACAAGAATTCGGGCGTGGGCCGCGAGAACGGCCTCGCCGCGATCGAGCACTATACCCAGCTCAAGAGCGTCTACGTCGCCAAGGGCGATGTCGACGCCCCCTACTGAGCCCCGAACGACCAACGGACAGAGACACCTTCATGAACGCGCAATTCGACTACGTCATCGTGGGCGCCGGCTCGGCCGGCTGCGTGCTGGCCGACCGGCTGAGCGCGGACGGCAAGACCACCGTCCTGGTGCTCGAATTCGGCGGGTCGGACCGCTCGGTGCTGATCCAGATGCCCAGCGCCCTGTCCTACCCGATGAACATGAAGAAGTACGACTGGCGCTATTATTCGCAGCCCGAGGAGCACCTGGGCGGGCGGCGCATGCACACCCCGCGCGGCAAGGTGCTGGGCGGCTCGTCCTCGATCAACGGCATGGTCTACGTGCGCGGCAACCCGATGGACTTCGAGCGCTGGCACAACCTGGGCGCGCAAGACTGGGACTACGCCCACGTCCTTCCCTACTTCCAGCGCGCCGAAACGCGCCAGGAAGGCGGCGATGCCTACCGGGGCGGCAACGGCCCGCTCAACACGAAGTACGGGACGCTCAGGAACCCGCTCTACTCCAAGTTTGCGGAAGCCGCGCAGCAGGCCGGCTACCCCTTCACGGCGGACTACAACGGCGCGCAGCAGGAAGGCTTTGGCCGGATGGACATGACTGTCCACAAGGGCCGCCGCTGGAGCGCGGCCAACGCCTACCTCAAGCCCGCCATGAAGCGCCGCAACCTGACGGTCGAGACCCACGCGCTCGCCGACAAGCTCATCTTCGAGGGCACGCGCGCGGTCGGCGTGCGCTATGTGCAGGGCGGCGAGGTGCGCGAAGTGCGCGCCGCACGCGAGGTCATCGTGGCGAGCGGCCCGATCAATTCGCCCACGCTGCTCCAGCGCTCGGGCATTGGCGCGGCCGAGCAATTGAAGAACCTTGGCATCGAGGTCGTCCAGGACCTGCCCGGCGTGGGTGAGAACCTGCAGGATCACCTGGAATTCTACTTCCAGATGGAATGCACTCAGCCGATCACGCTGTTCTCGGCCATGGGCCCGATTGCCAAGGCGCGCATCGGCGCGCAGTGGTTGGCGCTCAAGGAAGGGCTTGGCGCGACCAACCACTTCGAGAGCTGCGGCTTCATCCGCTCGCGCGCCGGGATCGAGTACCCGGACATCCAGTACCACTTCCTGCCGCTCGCAGTGTCCTACGACGGTTCCTCGATGGCCGACCGCCACGGCTACCAGGCCCACGTTGGCCCGATGCGCTCGAAGAGCCGGGGCACGGTGCGCCTGCGCTCGGCCGGGCCGCTCGACACGCCCGAAATCCGCTTCAACTACATGAGCCACGCCGAGGACTGGGAAGAGATGCGCGCCTGCGTGCGCCTCACCCGCGAGATCTTCGCGCAGGAAGCCCTTGCCCCCTACACCGGGCGCGAGATGCAGCCGGGCGCCGATGTCGTGACCGACGAACAGATCGACGCCTTCGTGCGTGACAACGTGGAAAGCGCCTACCACCCCTCGTGCACCTGCAAGATGGGCGCGGACGGCGATCCGATGGCGGTGCTGGACCCCGAACTGCGCGTGCGCGGCGTTCAGGGCCTGCGCGTGATCGACAGCTCGGCCATGCCCGCGATCACCACGGGCAACCTCAACGCACCCACGATCATGCTCGCCGAACGCGGCGCGGACCTCGTGATGGGCCGCGAGACGCTGGCCGCCAGCGAGATGCCCTTCGTGCGCAGCGCGAACTGGCAGACCACGCAGCGCTGAAGATCAGGGATATTCTCAAGGGGCCATCGCCCCTTGATCCCAAAATGGACGACCTCGGCCTTGTTGATTAGATCAATCGCAGGGCAGCAGTTGGCCTTTGAAC
>NZ_DF850488.1:1278493-1289367 GCF_000813185.1 Novosphingobium sp. MBES04
ACGATCTTCTGCCTGGATCTACGCACCGAATCCCTCAAACATTTGCGCAACAAAGCCGTTCAAAGCACCTATCTAACCGGCATGAGTTCTACGGCACCTGAGCGGCACAGGCGTCGCAGACCAAAGCTATCTGACGAGGTAGAGCTTGCCGGTCGCAGGGTCGCGGAAGACTTGCCCTGCAGCTTCCAGTCCCTGGCCGTCGCCAACCTGGCCCTGGGTGTTGGCGGAGGTGTCCTGCGTCATTTCGACGGGCCTGGGCGCCGTCTCGTGCTGGCTGGCCGCAGCCAGGGCGGCAATAAGGCCGGTGGCGAACACCAGCATGAGATCCGCGAGGTTGGGCAGGTCCGGTCCGGCATCGGCCTCTTCGGGAAAGCGCGACGACGTGAAATCACGCATGGGTGGCCCCCTCCTGTTCCAACCGGCTCAGCAGAAGGTCAAAGCCGTGGCGGCGCACGCGTCCGGTCAGGTAGCCGGCAAGGCCCACGGCAAGGCCCACGATAGTCGTGTCGAACGCGGTCGTCACCGCTTGCGAGAGCGCCATGAAGTCGCCCCGGCCTAGCGCCGCAATGCCCGGGCCGAGCGGAATCAGGGTTCCCATCAAGCCCAGCGTTGGGCCGATCTTGGCCAGGAGATCGGATCGCGCGATACGTCGCCGGGCGAGGTTTTCCAAGGTGCCGTGATTAAGCCTGGCAAGGCGCGCCGCGCCCCCCACGCGCTCTCCCAGTGCCAGCCCGGCGTCGAGCACCGCGAGGAAAGCAAGAAACAGCAGTGCGACGATGACCGGCCACAAGAGAAGGCCGACAAGCGCGTGCAGGGTCTGGTCGAGCGACGTGGTCATCGAGGCGATCTCCGGCTCCAGGCAAGGCCTGTGAGGAACAAGGCAAAAAGAACGGCAAGCAGGAGCGCGAGGCCCGGGCCGCTGGTGGCGGCTTCGGCAAGCCGGTCGAGCGGGCGGACCTCGTGCATCTCTTGGGGTGGGGGGGATGTCTGTGAGGTCGACGCGGTTTCGCCGCGGGCCCTTGCGAGCACGCCGTCGAGCGCCTTGGCATCAACCGGCGATACCTTGGCGCGCACCCACCCGAACATGGGATGATCGGGACTGGTGTGCCCGCTGCCGGGAAGCCCGGCTTTCGCAATCGTGGTAACGAAGCGGTGTGCGAGATCGGCCACCGTCGCGTCGTCGGCCTTCCAGTAGCCCTTGTGCGCGGCGACCAGCATGACCGCGAGCATGTTGGCCTTGACCGGGCGATTGTCGGGTTCGTCGAGGAAGCTCTCGACGCCGACGCCGTGGCGATCCTTCACGTAGGTCTGGTAGACATCGTCCCAGATGGCATCCGGCACGAGATTGGGATCGGTCACTTCCCAGCCCCACAGATTCTCGAAGAAGGCGAAGTTCATCGTGCGCGCACCGGCATATCCGTGCGGGATGAGCGACTTGATCCAGGCCGGATTGAGCTGGCGTGCGCGCAGCTCGGTAAGGATCGCGACCTTGAGCGGGGCCATGTCGGGCGCCTTCGGATCGCTGGCGTCGATGATATAGCCATCCGGGGTCTTGCCGCTGGCCTGCTCCACCGCAAGGTTGAGACCGCCCAGATAGTCGAAGGCGTCGTTGTTATCGACCAGTCCGTAGAGGTTGCTCGATCGGCCAAGGAAGGTCTGCGTGATCCCTGCAAGTCGCTGGCGAAAGGCGGGCGCGTGGCTTTGTCCATCAAGGCCTACACCGTAGGCGTGGCCGATCCGTCCCTGGTAGACCCGGGCCACCGCCTTGCGATCCGACCATGACCCCGAGCGCTCGGCCAGCCGGTTGACGCCCGCACCGTATTCCCCGGACGCCGGACCGAACACGCGCAGCGTGGCGGCGCGGGCGCGCTGGGGCGTGGGCGCGCTCTCGTCCTCGGTCATGGTCTTGACCCAGGCGGCGGCGATGTGGTTTGCAGCCAGGCTCTCGCGTCCCGGCGCGCGCAGTTCACCGAGCGGGGCCAGCGCGCTTTCAAGCGCGTCCGCGAGTTCGGGGTGCGCGTGCGCAATCGTACGCGAGGACGCGTCGAGTGCGAGAAGGCTGGCCTTGTCGAGCCACTTGAGCTGCTCTCCATAAAGGTCGCGGAACAGTCCCGAGGTCACGAATGTCACCTCCTCGCGCGGGGCGTTCCGGCTTGCGGGACGCCGCTTCAGTCCGGTCAGGATTCCCCGGCTGTTCCAGACCGGCTCGATGCGCAGCAGCGACAGGCCAAAGGCCATGGTAACACCGCCGTCGCGCACCGTGTCCGAGGCCCACAGCACGACCGCGCGGCCGCCTTTTGCGGGAGCGGGCCTGCGCGCCATGGCGGCGCCGACATCCCAGGCGATGCGGTCGGGGACCAGGCTGGAATCGATGCCGTAGAAGTTGCGTCCCGTTGGCAGGCTCTGCGGCGAGCGCAGCGGATCGTTGCCCGGCCCGGGAACCACGAAACGCCCGTCGAGCCCGGCGAGAAGAGCGTCCATCTCGGCCTTTGGAGAGGCGCGCAGGGCCGCTTCGGCCTCGCGGTCCCCCATGGATTGGAGCATCGTGTCTACGGCCGTGTCGCTCCAGGGGCGTCCGAAGACGTGGAGCCCCATCGGCATGAAGTCCTCCTGCATCCGGGTCAGCATGTGCCCGGTTTCGTGGACAAGAAGCTCGGCGTCGATGTGCTCGAAAGCAACGCTGTCATCCCCGCGTTCCTCGCGGATCTCGGCGACGATGGCGCTGTCCATGCCCAGCTTGCGCACGCTCGCCCGAATACGCTCGAGCGCGCGGTGCCGCGCCATCTCGCCGTCGGAGGAACTGTCGCTGCTTTCGTAGCTCTCGACCAGCTGGCGCAGTCCGAGCAGGTCATCATAGAGCGGCGTCGCGGCCAGCGGCGGAGTAAGGTGATCGATGACGACGGCCAGCCCCCGGCGCTTGGCCTGGAGCCCTTCGCCCACACCATCGACAATATAGGGATAGAGCCCCGGGACATCGCCTGCGACAAGCCGCGAATAGCTCTCGCGCGCGAGACCTGTCTGGGCACCGGGCAGAAACTCGTAGGTCGAGTGCCGTCCCAGATGAATGATCGCGTCCGGCCCGAAGTTGCGGCGCAGCGCTTCGTAATAGGCGAGGTACTGGTGGGGCGGGGGCACGCTGCGGTTGGCGTGCAGCAGCGCTTCCTCGGTTTCCCAACCGCGCGGGGGCTGGGGGCCGATCAGCACGTTGCCGAACCGGAGCGCGGGCAGCACGAAGCCGCCGTCGACGCTCATCACTTTGCCGGGCGCCGGGCCCCAGCCTGCCACACCCTCTATCGCGAGCGCCTGCAAGGCGCGGGTGAGCGTCTGTGTTTCACGCACATCGTGCTCGCCCGCGATGTAGCGGTCATAGGCAGCGCGCAAGTCCGTGGAGAGACGTTTGGCCTTGCGCCCACGCTCCCCGGGGGTGCCCTCGATCACGAAGTCGAGATCCTTGAGGACCCGGTCGACGGCCTCGCTCGCCGCCTCGGGTCGCTGATCCCGGATCGCTTCGCGCACGTCCACGGCCAGCGCGGACAGAGGACCGCCCACCATCTCGTCACGGATACGATCGGGCAGAGCCTGGAAGAAGTGGCGGTAGTCCGCGAGCGAGAGGTGCAGCGCGGAGGTCTTGCCCATCCGGCGCAGCGCCTCTGGGTCGCCGGGCAGGTTGATGCCGCGATCTTGCAACTGGCGAAGGAGCAGGTCGGGGCTCTGCGGCAAGGGGCCGGTGGTATAGCCCTCGGCCTTCAAGCGGCGCAGGATCTCGAGCAGCGAGGCGGGCACGTCGAGATTGTCGGCCCCGATATTATGGCGTCCGGGAGGGTGGTTGTAATAGATGATCGCCACGTGCTTGGCGGCATTGGACTTGCTCTGCAGGCGCACCCAGCCCTCCAGCCGCCGGGCCACCGCGTCGATTTCAGGGGCGACGGGGCGGCTCAGGCGGATCTCGATCCCGGTGAGAGGATCGATCCGGGGTGCCGCCGCGAGCGCCAGTACCGCGGGCTGGCTCGCGCCCGACAGTTCGGGCATGGCGATACGGTAGTAGACACTTTTCGAGGGGAGACCCTCGGCGCTGGAGCGCCATTCGCTCTCACCCATCTTGTCGCTGCGGATCGCCTTGAGGACCGGAACGCCCAGACTCGCGAGCGCGGCGGTGGCGCGCTCGCGCTCCGAGCCGCCCAGCGCGAAATCGGCCAGTGTCACGAGCGCGGCAGGATGGCGCGCCTTGAGCTGCTCAAGCGCGTCGGCGGTCGGCGCTCCCCAGTCCGCAAACAGCGACTGGCAGGCAAGGTGCCTGGCAACCACGGCCTTGCACAGTTCCTTGTGCGTGTCGCGGTCCCCCGCCTGGTCGCCGGTCTCGTAATCGAGGACGACAACCAGCGGCGCGTCCTTCGCGCCCTGGCGCGCGCCAAAGCGGATCGGAGGGATTGGCCGTGGTGCAGGCACGGCCCTGCGTTCGGCAGCGTCGCCCAACAGCCATGCGAACAAGTTCACAAGGTTTTCGGTGCCGCGGGCCTGCCAGTAGCTTTCCGCCTTGGCATGGAGCGCACGGGCCGCTTTGGGCGATCCTGTCCGGTGCGCCATCCGCTCAAGGAGGGCCGACGAAAGGTCGCTCGAAACGCTCACGCCGTGCACCGGGACGTCGAGCCCGCGCGCCTTGACGATCCGCGCCACCCGCGCGGCGTCGTCCCCGAAGACGCCGGCCAGGAGAATCCCGTCGGCGTCCTGCATGAGCCCGGCCATCTCGTCGTCGGACAAGGCGCGCGCCTGTTCGGGCGTGCGCAGGACGATACGCGTGCCCGGATCGGCCTCGACCAGCGCCTTGGCCGCGTCCGCCGCGACCTGCGAGTTGCGGGCGGAGATGAGCCCGAACAGCTCGCGCCTTGGGTCCAGACCCGGCCCGGCGATCATCCAGACGGCGAACAATCCGACTGCCAACAGCAGCACGGCGACAAGACCCTTGCGCAACGACACACACCTTTCCCCCCCGCGCAATCCCGAACAGGATCGCACGGGCAAGCCAACTACGGTGTCGTCACGGCGGAACCTTCCGATGCCTGCGACTGGTCCCGGTCGAGTGCATGGACGACGGCGACGGCAGGTCTCCTGGCTTGCGGGTCTTAGCCCTGTCCGCGTCACCTTCCCGGATCCGAAGTGATCCAGTGGCTCGACGCGAGGCTCACCGCGCACAGTTGCGGGCACAGCGCCGGATTGGAACCGGCTTCCCTTTTCACCCCGGTTTCCCGAGGCACCGTCGCCGCGCTGGATATCGGCAGCCCCGCCTCTTGTCCAGAGTGTGCCTGGGGCAGGCCGCTGCACAAACTTGGTGAAGCTTGAAAAGGAACTTAGGCCGGTAGCGGAAGACGGCCACATACCCGCTCTTACACGATGAACACGGGAAAGCGGCCACTGCTGGCGCTAAAGTGATGCGCCTGGAGCAGCCTTTGCTGTGTAATCCCGATCATGGCCCGGCGTGACCCAATGAGATCGCGCCGTTCGTCCTTCCCGGCTTGCCCTCACCGGTTCTGCATTGCTCAGATAATGGGTGATCATGTGGGCGATGCGCTGGCACGGCTCCGCCCCTGCAAAGCCTGCATTGCCTGCCTCATCTCGTACGATTCCGTCAAAGGCGGCCTCGGTACGTTCTACCTGCACAGCACGATAGGCGGGCCAGCTTTCAAACGCATGCCGGATCGCCCTCTCCAGATCATCGTCGGGCTCGATCACCGGGCCGAAGTCCCACATCGCATAATCAGGATTGCCCTGCCATGCGGCATCGTGGCTGTTCATGAACAAGCACGGCCGCGGGCGAAGCAGATACTCGTAGATCTGGCTGCTGACATCGCCGACGTAGAGGTCGGCCGCCATTGTGTAGCTCATGTCCACCGACCGCTCCGACCCCAGATCGACAAGCACGCGGTCCTTCACGGCGAGTGCCTGCCAAGCCTGCTTTCGGGCATCGCTCCAGTGCCGTGCCATGCGAATATGCGGTGCAATCACAAGGTTGTAGCGATCCGATGCGCAGACTGCATTCACCAGTCGGCGCGCCATGATAGGGCCCGAACCCATGCGGCGATGAAAATGCGGGTTGTAGAGAATGACAGGCCTGTCATCGGGAAACAGCGGCTGAGGCCTCAAGCCGGCCCGCATCGATGCCGCCAGTTTTACAGGCCCCCCGATCACACACCTTTCCGGCGTGCAGCGTCCTCCGGCAATCAGTCGCTCACGGTCCTTAGCCCCTGCCACAAAGACCTTGTCGAAATGACGGAACCGGTCTTCAAAACCCACGGCGCGATCGCCGGCCCCATGTGGAATATGGAACAGGGGAGGACAGTGGCCGGGTAGTCGCTTGAGGATCGTGCTCGTCCGCTCTGCGCACAGGATGGCATCGCAATCGCGGATGCGGTTTGCCGCCAGCAACAGTTTCGCGGTTTTCTGCGCCGCAGGCGGCAACATAGCCTGCAGAGTACCTGGCATCTTCATGATCACGATCTCAGGCAGCGGCATGGCCAGCTTGTCGGCCAATGCCGCGATGCCGTCCGCATCGTCGGACGTCGGTGCAAAGATCCGTACTTTGCACTGCCTTGATTGCTCCAGCTCGAACGCGACTGGCAGAAAATGGAGGAACTGATGGGAACCGCCGATCGCCGGCACATGCACTGTCGCAGTCGCAGTCGCAGTCACTGGGCTATGCGCCGATTAGGATAGGCTGCAGTCATGCCTTGGCATCTTGCACCACCTCATGAGTGGGGCATGGACGCTACATTTGATTTTGCCCATGTCCGACGCACAGCCGCGTCTCGACCATCGGGAGCGCAAGTTCTATCGTCACGATTTGTGATAAACGCAGTACGGCGGGCAAGGCGATGGATCGGAGTGCAGGGCCGCATGCAGATATTGTTGATCGAGGATGACGATGCGCTGGCCGCGCATGTCGCAAACGGGCTTCGCCAAAGCGGGCATGTCGTTACTCGCTGCCGCGACGGCCGGCATGGGCTCATGCAGGTCAGCTCTGAAAGCTATGACGTCATCGTTCTTGATCGGATGCTACCGCACGTGGACGGAATGAAGATTCTTGCCGCGTTGCGTGCCACCGACGACGAAACCCCCGTCTTGCTGATCAGCGCGCTAGGGGATGTAGATGAACGAGTTAAAGGGCTGCGTGCGGGTGGCGACGATTACCTGCCCAAGCCCTTTGCGATGTCGGAATTGCTGGCAAGGGTGGATGTGCTGGCGCGCCGAAAGGCACCTGTTGTCGAGAGTGGGTTTCTGCACCATGCCGATATCGAAATCGACACATTGGCCCGCATCGTGCGGCGCGCTGGCCAGCGCATCGAACTGACCTCCCGCGAATTTGGCTTATTGGTCGAGTTGGTCCGCAATGTGGGGCGTGTAGTCACCCGTTCCATGTTGCTGGAGCGTGTCTGGGATTACAATTTCGATCCCCAGACCAACATCATCGACCAGCATATCAGCAATTTGCGCAAGAAGCTGGAGATTGAAGGACGAGCCTCGCCGATACAGACAGTCCGCGGCGCCGGATATATGATCAACCCTTGATGAAGAGCTTGTTCCGATCTCTCTCCTTCCGGTTGGCTGTGACCTATGCGGCGCTGTTTTGCGGTTCGCTGGCGGTGCTGTTCGCCGCCTTTTTCTGGCTGGCCGTGTCCCGCCCGCTTGGTGTGGTACGTAAGCAGGTCAGTGCCGAACTGGCCGAAATGGAAACGGTCTATGCCGAAGAGGGCATGCGCGAACTGGCCAAGCGGCTCGAAGCACGCGCCAAGCCAACGTCAGGCGTGGACCGCGCCTTTCATGCCCTGATCGCGGCGGACGGGTCTGTTCTTACAACTAATCTGCCCAGCTGGCCCAGCCACGTGCAGTCCGGCTTCTACTCGATCGAGGCCGATGTCTATCATGAAGGAGGTGAGATCGATTTCAGCGCTTTGTCGCGCGAACGCCAGTTTCCCGATGGGACTCGCCTGATCGTGGGCCGCGATGCTGAGGTTGTGGAGGATCGCCAGGAGGTGCTGCTCGCCACATTCCCTGTCTTGATCGCTTTGGTCCTGTTGCTGGCCGTGTCGGGTGGATATCTGATGAGCCGAGCGATTGGCCACCGGATTGAGGTCATTTCGGCCGCTGCCCGTCGCGTGATGGGGGGGCGATTGGCCGCGCGGGTTCCAGTCCATGGCAGCGGCGACGACTTTGACCGGCTCAGCCATACCCTGAACCTGATGCTCGAGCAGAACGAGGCACTGTTTGAATCGGTGAGGCGCGTATCTGACAATATCGCCCACGAACTGAGAACTCCGCTGTCGCGCGTCCTTGCTGTTTTGGACGATGCGACCGCAGATGAAGCCCAGACGAAACCAGCGTAATGGGAGAGGCGCGCGAGGAGCTGGCTCGCCTGCAAGCGATTATCAATGCCACCTTGCGTATCGCACGGATCGAAGGCGGGCGTCATGATTCCGGTTTTGCAACGGTCGATCTTGCCGCAATTGTACGCGACGCAGTTGAGTTATACGAACCGGCAGCTGCGTTGCGGGATCTGAAAATCTCCGTCGAAGGGCCAGCTACCCTGTCGCTTTCGGCAGACCGCGATCTGCTGTTTCAGGCAATTAGCAACCTGCTCGACAATGCCGTCAAATATAGCCTTAGCGGTAGCATGATCGGCATCCTACTGATTGAAGAGGAAGATCGCGCACGTCTGGAAATCGCCAATGAAGGCTTGCCACTGCTGGCCGCCGAGGCGGAACAGGTGACCGAGCGGTTTTTTCGGGGAGCGGCTGCGAGCGACCTGCCCGGCCATGGGCTAGGCCTGACCCTCGTCGCGGCCATCGTCCAAAGGCATGAGGGTGAATTCAAAGTCCATGCCAACGGTCGGCATACCAAGGTCGCTATCGTACTGCGCCGACGACGTCCTGCTGATGCGTCGACAAAAGCTCAGGGGTGACCGCTATCCGCAAGCCACCCTCAAGCATGCCGCAAATCCCGCTCGTTGCCCGTCAAATGCGACAAGCGCCGATACAGGCACCGCAACCGCACCTGGGAACGGAAATTCTGCAGCTGAGCGCCCGAGAAGGGGCGGGAGCTGCCTGGTAGGAACCTCCCAATTCCAAGCATTGTTTATACTAATCAATAATTTGTTGATTGCGAAGGTGTGGACGGGAAGGCACCCTGCCGCCTGCTGTCAAGGAAAGCTGGATGCAACAAGCCGCGGATCAACCCCCTACTGCCCACGTTGCTCCTGCGGACACATCTTCCGACATTATCGAAGTGATCGGCAAGCGCATGGACAATGCGCTCGATATGGACAGGCGAACATATGAAGTGCGCGAGACGGCCCAGTCCGTGCAAAAGAATGCCCTTCAGCTCCTGCGGGGGCTGCCTGCCGTAACCGTGACGCCGGACGACAGTCTTCTCGTGCTCGGCGCCGGGGTGACCACGATCTATGTCGATGGACGTCCGTTTCTCGGTGACATCCGTCAGTTCCTGCGCTCGCTGCACGGAAGTGACATTGCGCGGATCGAGGTGATCACCAACCCGTCCGCGCAGTTCTCGGCCGAAGGCGCAGGCGGCGTGATCAATCTGGTCTTGCGCAAGACGCAGGAGGAAGGTCTCTCGGGCAACGCGAGTTACGAGGCGAGCAGCTGGGGCTTGGGTCTTCTCGACACCACGCTGAATTACAGACACGCGGACTGGACTTACCAGATCAAGGCCTCTGGCAATATCGGGCGCCGGTTGCGCCGTACCCATCACGACACGCGAAGTGTCCGTCCCGAGGAAGGCGCTCAGGCCACGGCCAACCGCGAGGATGGCCTTGCCACCTATGATGGAACAGACGGACGCGTCACGGCCAAGGTGACTTACGATCTCGATGCGAAGACGAGCCTTTCCGGGCAACTTCGCGGCGGCGGCGGCCACGACGTCACAGTCAACAGGCTGGACTTCTCGGCGATAACGCCCGATTTCGCGCCGTTTTCGCAGCACACCCGCCTCGACAGCTACGGCGCATTTCTCGATGGCCAGCTCAGTCTCGCCCATGCCGGGACCACCAAAGGCGAGGCGGTGAATGCGAGCGTGCAGTTCTTCAAGAGCACCCAGCTCCATGACATGACGCAGGCGCGGTTCAGCGACGGACGAAGGTACGCGATTGATTTGAAGCATCCCGCCTACTCCATCGATGCCAAGCTCGACTGGAAGCATCCCATGGCCACAGGGCAGATCCTCTCGACCGGCACGTCCTGGCACGTCGACGGCATTTCCCAGGACTATGCCTTCACCAGCAACGATGCCGCTTCGCTGGGAGCGGACACCCGGGCTACCTACGAAGCGCGCAGCAGCACTGTGGCGGCCTACGCGACGTTCCAACAGGCCCTGGGGCGCCTGACACTGGCACCTGGTCTGCGCGCGGAGACCAACCTGCGCCGGATCACGAGCCCCGGCGACGAGCCGCTTCGGCTCGACAGGACCGAGCTCTTTCCGAGTTTTCATGCCAATTACAAGGCCAGCAAGACCCTCCAGCTGCAGGCCAGCTACAGCAAGCGCATCGAGCGCGTTCCTCTCGACTACCTGGCCCCCTACAGTGCGGTGAAGGACGTCAACACGGTCTTTGAAGGCAATTCGGAACTCAAGGACCAGAGCATTGATTCCTATGAGCTGGGCGTTCAGTTCCGCCCAGGCAAGATCGAAGCGAGCGCCACTCTCTATCTGCGCGAGACAAGTCAGTTGTGGAACGAGAGCTACTCGGTCAACAACGCCGGAAACAGCGTCTACACATATATAAACGCGGGAAGCCGTACGAGTGCCGGTGGCCAGTTCGATCTGGCACTGCCCCTTCCTGAAGGCCTCAAGGTTCAGGCCAGCGCCAACCTTTT
>NZ_DF850488.1:1291144-1294105 GCF_000813185.1 Novosphingobium sp. MBES04
AACCTTTTTGACGAACGCTCGCTTGTCGATGGGGGCGAGGCTACTCGCGTGCTCCATATGCTGCGCTATTCGACCAACGGAACACTTGAGTGGTCGGCCAGGGATCGTGGCACCATACCGGGCGACGTGGCTCAGCTGCAATGGTCGTGGAACAGCGCTTCGCGTGAATACCAGATCCGCAAAGGCTCCTGGTACGATGCCAGCGTTGCCTATACGCACAATTTCTCGAAGACGATGTCGATCACCGGAACCTTTCGCTTTTCAGGAGTGAGCCAATATCGCCTTGTGGCACCGCTCGCGGAAGAGACCACACGGCGCCAGCGTACCCCGGAATTTCAGCTGAAGCTCTACAAGACCTTGTAGTCTTGGAGCCGGCGATCATCGCCCCAGGAAACCTGACTGTCTGCAGTTGGGCGATGTGATTCGGCTTCCGAGTGTCCACAGCGGGTCGTAAATGGGTTGTGATTGCCGCCGAAGCCGCCACTCGTGACCCAATCAATGGTAAAAGCGCGCTTATGGCCTGCTGGGCTGGATCTGCCTCGCGGAATAGACTGTCGTCCCGTCCTTGATGGTCTCAAGAACCTTGAGTTGATCGAGGGTTTCGGGATCGGCCTTGAGCGGATCGGCGGAAAGGACCACGAAATCCGCTTCCTTGCCCACTTCGATCGATCCCTTGTTCTTCTCCTCGAAGATCTGGAAGGCTGGCCAGATCGTCATGGCCCGAAGCGCAGTGTAGACGTCGACCTTCTGCGCTTCTCCGATCACCTTGCCGGTGCGGCTGCGACGGGTAACGGTGGCGTCAAGCACGCGCATGGTATCGGGCAAGGCGACCGGCGCGTCACTATGGGTAGTAAAGATCATGCCCCTTGCCCGAGCCCATTTGGTCGGCGAGATATTCTGGCACACCTCGGGCCCGACGGTGTGCGCACAGTGCCAGTCGCCCCAGTAGTACGTATGCATCGGGAACAGCGAGGGGATCATGTGGAGGCGCTTGAACGAGTCCATCTGGTCTTCGCGCAGGAACTGCCCGTGGATGATGACCGGTCGCTGGTCCTTGTAGGGATGGTTCTTCTCCGCTGCGTCCATTGCCTTGATGAGAAGGTCGGACGCCGCCTCGCCATTGGCATGGGTGAGGATCTGGATATTATTCGCGAAGGCCCATTCGACCGCCCCCATGACGTCCTCGGGCTTGGCCGCGGCATAGCCCGAATATCCCCTTGGGTAGTTTCCTATGGGGGCGTAGTAAGGACGATCACGCCAGGCGGTGAAACCCTGCGGGCTGCCGTCGATGGTGAGTTTGGCACCAGCAACGCGGAAATGGTTGGTATAGGTCGAACTCACGTTCTCGCGGATAAAGTCGCGGTCGACGAGCACATCGGGGAAAGTGATGACGTCGATGCTGAAGGCGCCTTGGTCCGCCACCTGGCGCAGCACGCGCGCGACATCGGGAACCGAGCGCGCCTCCTGCGCGGTGGTATAGCCGTAGCGTTTCCATTGCTGTTCACCGGCCTTTGCGAAGGCGACCATTCCCATCGGCCCGATCTGCCCCAGGACCTTGGTGATCAGTGGAAAGAAGGCGGTTTCCTCGAGCGTTCCATTCGGCTCCTGCACCCCAGGCTTGCGCTGGATGACCCCGCCTTCGGGGTCCTTGGTCGAGGCGTCGTAGCCCATCAGCTTGAGCGCCGCCGAATTGACGCTGGCGAGGTGCGCCGACTGGTGGACGACGATGACCGGCACGTCCGTCGACACTGCGTCCAGTTCTTCCTTGGTCGGATGGCGCAGTTCCTTGAGTTGCGCGTTATCATAGCCGAAGCCGAGGATGACGTTGGTCTTCTTGACGGTTCCGGCGTTGGCTGTTGCCCAGCCCTTCAACGTGGCAACCATCTCGGGAATGTCGGTGACCTTGCCGTCTGGGGGCGCCAGCATGTTGGCCGAAAGTGCCTGGATGCCTCCCATGACCATGTGTCCATGCGGATCGACGAAGCCTGGCAGCATGAAACGCCCGGCGAGGTCGTGCGTCTTCGTGTCCGTTCCCGTGAAAGCCTTGGTGCCCTCGGCCGTGCCGGCGTAGACGATCTTGCCATCCTCTACGGCAACGGCCTCGACATAGACCGGGTTTTCACCGGCCATGGTTAGAATGGGGCCGCCGGTGTAGACGCTGTCCGCTGGCGTTGCGCGGGCAACATTGCATGACATCAGCACGGCACTTGAAAGCACAAGTGCCAGGCGCAATTTCAGAAAATGGTATTCCGCCATATGGCCTCCGTACGGGCATGGAGGTCCCAGTCTACGCAAGCAGAGCGCCCCTCGCACTCGGGGTTGTTCCTATGTGCATGCAAAGACATCCCCGAGAGGCAGCGCCAGAAGCCGAGTTCTACATGACCATTGCGCAGGCCGCCTGGATCATCTGCGCGCTGCAGGCCACGTTCCTCATCGTACCGACTTCGATGTTTGAGTAGCCCATGGATTTCTGGACGACTTTGACGTCCCCCGTCTCATTCCTCCAGGCAGGTATCAAAATATGGGTCCAAGGGAGCCCTGCGGCTGGATTGCGGACAGTCCGCACCTCCTGAATGTAAAACGGTGACTGAAGGACTTAAATGGGTCGGCTTGGTTGAGACAAAACGCCGCTCATGGGACGAAGCTACCGTTCCTGTGGTGTCATCGAAGCGGCGGTTTTGGCCGAACGCAGGCCCCTCTTAAAGTCCGTAGGCAGAGGCAGGGAACGGTGAAGGCGGGCCGGTTGAGCGCAATTCACGCACCCTGGATAATTTACCCCATCAAGAGTAGCTTCGCCGCCCTGGATAAAGGAAACCATGATGGCTGCTGCGTTGCTTCCTCAGCTTGAACGTCCTTTTCTCACGGACGCAGGTCTTGAAACCGACATCCTCTTCAACAGGGGAATCGACCTGCCGTTTTTTGCTTCGATAATGCTGCTTCAAACTGATGAGGGGCTAGGCT
>NZ_DF850488.1:1294702-1297692 GCF_000813185.1 Novosphingobium sp. MBES04
GAGGCGCTCGAAGATTACTACTTAGGGTTCATCGCGCTTGCCCGGCGAATGGGCACTGGGCTGATCCTCGAAAGTGCGACCTGGCGCGCAAGCCCCGATTGGGCGCAGCCGCTGGGTTTATCGCCCAAAGACCTCGACGCACTCAACCACAAGGCCGTCTCCCTGCTCATGCATCTACGAGAGAGCGCTGCCGCAGAGCCCCCGATTATTATCAGCGGATGCATTGGACCACGCGGCGACGGTTACGATCCCGGCCGGATCATGAGCGGCGAAGAGGCGGAGGCCTATCATAGCCAGCAAGTAGCTGTTCTCGTCGCGGCCGGAGCCGACATGCTGTCCGCCATAACCATGACGAACGTCCCCGAAGCGATCGGGTTGGCGCGCGCCGCTCGCAAGTCAGGTGCGCCAGTGGCTATCAGCTTCACGGTCGAAACGGACGGGCGCCTCCCGACAGGCGAAGCGCTTTGGCATGCGATCGCTGCGGTTGACGAAGCGACGGCGTCATACCCCGCCTACTATATGATCAACTGCGCCCATCCGACGCATTTTGCCAACTCGCTCGAACAAGGTGCGGCATGGGCCAAACGGGTTCGTGGGGTCCGCGCAAACGCTTCGCGGTGCAGCCACGCGGAACTCGATGCCATGACTGAGTTGGACAGGGGAGATCTCACTGAACTTGCGCAGTTGTATAAAGACCTGACGCTAGATTTTCCTCAGATTACGATCCTCGGCGGTTGTTGCGGGACAGATCTAACACATGTGACCGCCATCGCAGAAGCATGTCTGTCACACTGAACTGACGCTGGGCGAACGCGCAGCGGATCTGGTTTCGGAGGATCTGTCCCTCTGTTTGGACAAGATGGGCGCCGAAGCCATGTTGCCCTCCCGGTGCCGAGGCACCGGGAGCGGCGAGTTCAGAACTGGAACGCGACGCCGCCGCCAATCACGCGGGGGTCGTTCACGAAGGCCGTCAGGTTGTTGAAGTCGATCGCGCCGATGACGTTCGATTCATTGGTGATGTTGCGGGCAAAGGCGAAGACGTCGACACCATCGCTGGGCGAACGCCAGCCCAGACGCGCGCCGCCCTCGAAGTTCGTCCCGACGTGGAACTCGGTCGCATCGTAGAGGAAGATGTTGAAGTCCGATTGCGCCACCCAGTCGGTCTGCGCGTAGAGCTTGCTGCCACCCGCCAGTTCGTGGGTGTAGGAGGCCGTCAGGTTCATCAGCCAGCGCGGGGCCTGCGGGAACGGATTGCCGTTGATTGCCGCGCGCCGCGTGGTGCCGACGTCCACGATGGGATCCCGCACGGTGCAGGCGGCCCCGCAGAACGCGACAAGCATGTCCGGATCGGAAATGCGCGTGAAGTTGTACGAGACTCCGCCGGTCAGCATCAGCCCGCGCAGCGGATTGGCGCTGGCTTCGAATTCCACGCCGCGCCCGATACCGCGCCGCGCGTTGATGAGCTGGTTGAAATTGCCCTGGCCTCCGATCGCGGTGAATTGCGGATCGTCGATGCGATAGGTGTAGGCGGTGAGGTCGGCGCGGAAGCGGTTGTCCGGGGTCGCCGCCTTGATGCCGATCTCGTAGGAGATGATCGTCTCGGAATCGGCCGTGGTCAGGATATCTGAGCTGGCGATGCGTCCCTGGATCGACGGGCCACGGTAGCCACGCGCGATGCGGCCGAACAGGCTGACCTGCGGGCTGACCCGGTAGAGCGCGCTGACGTCCCAGCTGGGCTGGTCATCGCTGACCGAGCGGGTATCGATGAAGTAACGACCGAGCGTGCGCTCGGCCACGAGATCGCGTTCATCGCGGGTCCAGCGCGCACCGCCGGTAAGACGCAGGCTGTCGGTCACATCGTAGCGCACCTGCCCGAAGACGGACCAGCTGTCGCTCTTCTGGTTGAGCGTGGAGATGACCGTGGGATCCAGGCCTCCCGTTCCGTTCCAGCTGGCCGAGATCAACTCAAAGCTTTCGTGCCAGTAGAACGCGCCGAGCTGCCAGCCAAAGCGGGAATTGCCGTTGCTCGCAAGGCGCACCTCGTAGGTCTGCTGGTCGAGGTCGCTCGACAGCGTGCCGGTTTCGGACGGGAAGGGGATCGTGCCGCTGCCCGGTGTCGTGCCCAGCACACCGCCATCGATGTCGCCGCGCCCCGAGCTACCGCCCTGGTAGGCCGAGACGATACCGGTCAGCGTGGCGGCGCCCAGGTCGTAATCGACATGGAGGGCCTGCGACTTGGTGTGCTGGGCCTGCGGGTTGTTGCGCCCGCCGTCGTAGTAGACGCGGTCGCGGTCGTAGCGCTCGTTGAGCTTGTTCGATCCGGTCGTGAGCACGTTGGCGCGGTTGAGAGTGCCAGTGCCCCGGTAGTCGCGCGCCTGCAGGGTGAGCAGGACCGAGAGGCGGTCATCGGGCTGCCACTGTGCATGAATGCGTCCGGCGATGTCGTCGAAACCGCCAAGGTCGTGGCCGGGGCGGTTGAAGGTCGTCTCCTCGTAGCCGTTGTCGACCCAGTTGTTGCGGTGATTGACGAGCCCTGCAACGCGGAACGACAGGGTGTCGGTGGCCGGAATGGTCAGGCCGACCTCGCCGCGGATGGTCCCCATTTCCCCGAGCGTGAACTGCGCCTGTCCGCCGGCATCCTGGTCCGGACGGCGGGTGTCCATCTTGACGACGCCCGCGGGCGTGTTGCGCCCGAACAGCGTACCTTGCGGGCCCTTGAGAACTTCGACGCTCTCGACGTCGAAAAGCGGGAAGCTCTTGAGGGAGACGTTTTCCAGGACCACGTCGTCGAGCACGACCGAGACCGGCTGCGAGGCGTTGAAGTCGAAGTCGACGTTGCCCAGGCCGCGGATGTACAGGCGCGGGGCGTAGCGCCCGTTCGAGCTCTCGACATAGAGGCTGGGAACCCGTCCGGCGAGCGAGAGAATGTCCGCGCCCCCTTCCGAAATGGCCGAGAGCTTGCCGCTGTCCAGCACCGAAACTGCAATGGG
>NZ_DF850488.1:1299243-1382340 GCF_000813185.1 Novosphingobium sp. MBES04
GGCTTGCCGGGCATGTCGGCGACACCGACGCCCTGCGCGGGCTGAATGTGGTCATCGGCCACATCAAACCATCGCTCGCCCCGGCCAGGGAACCTGCGGCCCAGACCATCGCTTACGAGTTGGAGGAGAGCCGGACGCTACCCGTGCGGTTCTGGATCGCACGTCAGGGCAAGCGCCTCGCATTTTGAGCAACGGCAAGGTGTAACAAGGGCGTCCTAACCCGGGATCCGCGTAGACGAGCTCGAGGCGAAGCGGACACAGCCAATCAAACCTGGAACGGACAGGCCGCCCGCAATTCCGGGCCCCATTCCAGCGAGTCCAGAGAGATGCGGCCGCACGCTTCGGCGCGGCCGCATCATCCCGGAAAGCGCGATCGCGTTCAGGCGGCATCCCTCCCCGCGAGCGCATGGACATCCGCCGCGCCGAGGGGCTGGCCACCAATGGCCCAGTCGCCCTGCTCGACTTCCATGATGCGGACCCAGGTCACCTGGCGCAGAGCCTCGCCTTCCACATCGATCATGGCCTGCGTCACCTTGTCGATCAGGGCGCGCTTCTGCTGGGGGGTGAAGACATCCTTGATCACATCGATTGTTACGAAAGGCATGTGTGTTCTCCTGTTTAGATTGCGGCGCCTTGCGTGGACACCGTTCGTTGTTGGCGATCGCAATCTACACGCGGATTTCGGCCAAGCTTGACGTTCCCATGAAGATGGCTGACCTTTGTGTGAAGATTTGCCGCAGAAGGGAGGGGCGTGGTCGAATTCGAACCTCAGACCTATCTGTTCGGCCGTTTCGAGCTCGATGCGGCCCGCTTCGAATTGCGCCGCGCCGGCGTACCTGTTCATGTTGAACCCCAGGTTCTCTCACTGCTGCTGCTGCTGACCGAGAACCGCGCGCGGTTGGTTGGCAAGGTTGAGATCATCGCGCGGATCTGGGATGGGCGGATCGTTTCGGAATCCGCGGTGGCGGCTCGCATAAAGGCCGCGCGCAAGGCTGTGGACGACGATGGCACCGCCCAGAAGGTGATCCGCACCGTCCATGCCCGGGGTTTCCGCTTCGTGGCCGAGGCTGACACCCTCTGCTCCGGCGCGGCCAAGGTGGCCGCCGAGGTCGTGGTTCCCCGCCCCCAAGCCCGCGATGCTCTCCAGGGTGACCCATTGCAGGCTCGCCGCGAGCCGGGTGAAGGGCGTCCCTCGATCGCGGTCCTGCCATTCCAGCTCGTCGGTGAGGCCGGTGCGTATCAGGTCGTGGCCGATGCCCTGCCCGCAGATATCATCTTCGACCTGGCGCGATTTCCCTGGCTTTTCGTCATCGCGCGCGGTTCGAGCTTCCGGTTTCGGGGAGGCGATGTGGACCCTGCAGAGGCCGGGCGCCAGCTCGGCGTGCGCTATTGCCTCACCGGGTTGATGGAAGGGACCGCCAGCGCGCTGATCATCACGGTCTCGTTGGTCGAAGTCGCCAGCGCAAGGATCGTCTGGAACGAGAAATACGACCTTCCGCTTGGCGAGTTGCAGACGCTGCGCCCCGAAATCGAAACGAAGATCGTTGCTGGACTGGAGATCCAGATTCCCAGGAACGAGGTTCGGCTCGCACGTGCAAGACCGGCCTCGGGCCTCGATGCGTGGGCGAGCTTTCATCTCGGTCTCGACCACATGTACCGCTTTACCCATGGGGACAACACGCAGGCCGCACGCCTCTTCCAGCGGGCGCTGGAATGCGACCCATGGTTCGCAAGGGCGCTGGGAGGGCTTTCCTTTACGCATTTCCAGAACGCCTTCCTGCGCTTCGAGGGGGATTTCGCGGCCGAGACACAGGCCGCACATGCGCTTGCGCAGCGCGCGCTAGAGGCCGATCGCCTGGATCCTTTCGCGCACTTCAACATCGGACGCTGCTTCTGGCTGGAAGGCCAGCTGGAGCAATCCATCGCCTGGTTCGATCAATGCACGGGCCTCAGTCCCAACTTTGCGCAAGGCGTCTACAACCGCGGCCTGGTGGCCATGATG
The DNA here is from genome assembly GCF_000813185.1 of Novosphingobium sp. MBES04. Classification (NCBI taxonomy): domain Bacteria; kingdom Pseudomonadati; phylum Pseudomonadota; class Alphaproteobacteria; order Sphingomonadales; family Sphingomonadaceae; genus Novosphingobium; species Novosphingobium sp. MBES04. The sequence goes on from NZ_DF850488.1 coordinate 1,301,246, forward strand.
GCGGGCCAGGCCGGAAAGGCCGATGCGGACTTGGCACTGGCTCTGAAGCTGAGCCCGCTCGACCCGCTTGGCTACGCCATGGTTTCGGGACGCGCGCTTACCCATCTCCAGTTTGGTGAACTTGAGGAGGCCGCCGATTTCGGCGTTCGCTCGGCGATGATGCCCGGCGCGCACAAGCACATTGCCCTGATCGCGGCGCTGACCTTGCACCTTGCCGGGCACTGCGAGCAGGCGAAGCTGTGGCTGGCCCGTGCGAAAGAGCTGGACCCGGCGCTCGATGCGAGGGCCTTTTTGGCCGCGTTTCCGTTTGCGCCGACCGCCGCGCGCGAGATCATCGAAAAAGGCCTTCGCGACCTGGCCTTGTGAATGCGTCTTACCGCGCCTGATTGCGGATCGTCGCCAGAATCCGCCGTGAGCAGGCGGCAGGAGCTTCCGGGATCGCGAAGATTGTTTCCCCCTTGCGCCGCATACGCTGGCACAACCAGTGGACAGCCTTACGGTGGCAGTCCGTAAGCCGGTGGCGATCTTCGCCATCGCAAGCGCGTTCCCGGACGTCTATGCGGGCGTGATAGACGCCCTCGTCATCGGGGCCGCGAAGCGCAAGCCATGAAGAGAAGCGGCTCCACTCCCCTTCGGGCGCCGTGCAGCCCTCGCGGCAGGAAGTGAAAGGCCCGTGGCCAGGATGCAAGCCGTGGTCGCGCGATAGAAGGTGTTGGCCAGGTACATGAAAGTCTCCTTCTCTCGAAGTAGGAGGGGCAATTGGCGAGGCATTTCCCGGACCCGCTCCCGCCCAATCTGGAGAGTGGCCGCTCGGTCAAAAATTCAACCGGTTCCACAGTGACCTCGAAGTCGCTGCGCCAGCCCTCTTCGATGGACTTGACGATCCGCCGCGTGCACTCGGCATGGCTTGGCGGGGACATGCGTCTAGCAGATTTCCTTGATGCGCTTCTTCAGAAAAGGCCGGATCAGTACGGCGGGACTGGTAATGATAGGTCGAACGATCAAACGGCAGAGCCGAACATGCCCTGCGGATCGTCACCTACCAATCCTGCCGAATCGCGTCGATAAGCTCACGCTTCCGATCCGGCCTTAAAGCTTTCGCTTGATGACATCCTGCAGCATCCCGCGATCCAGCGTCAGGTCCGCGACGATCTTCTTCAGACGTCCATTCTCATCCTCAAGCTCGCGTAGCCGACGCATCTCCGATGGCATCAACCCAGCGTACTTCTTCTTCCAGTTGAAGTAAGTTGCCTGGCTGATCCCGGCCTTCCGGCAGATCTCCGCAACTGGCGCGCCTTCCTCACCTTGCTTGATCACGAACGCCTTCTGCGCGTCCGTGAACTTCGATGCCTTCATCACACGACTCCTTGCCCAGCCAAGGAAATCTACAGCCCAAAACTCTAGCTGCGAATGGTCCAAGTTTCAGGTGGCAGAGCAGCCAAAGGACTCTTCCTGATCCCCGAAGAGGTGGTTGAACCTGACCAATTCAAGGTTGCACGAAAGATCCAGACCCACCTTCGCACATCAAGGCCGTCGGGAGAGCGGTCACATCATCAAAGCCCATCGGTGGGGCAGATCTGATGGGCCAATTGACACCATTTATGGAGGTTTCCGGACGCAAGCGCCCGCAAACCTCCACACGGTGTGAGCTTAGCCCTCACGCGATTGGGCGCACCCTTCCGCCAAGCAAAGCGTCATATGAACGGCAGAATGTCACTCAGCCGCCGCGAAGGTAATGGGGCGAGGCTCGGTCGTTTCGGCTTCGGGCAGCGGCTTGATCTTGAGCGCCGTCATGACCTTGGGCAGAGCGGGCGCGATCTTGGTGAATGCGCTGGCCTGCATGGAGAGCAGGCTACCGGCTGTCTTGAAGTCCCCAACGCGCTTCATCAGTTGAGGGTTCGAGCCCACGCCGCTGATCATGCCCGGCGCCTGACCGGCCAGACCGACATTACGATAGGCCCCAAGAGCGAGGTTCGCGACGGCTTTGGCGATCCGTTCCTTTTGCGCAGAGCTCGCAGATGCATATTTGCCTTGGATATCGCCGGAAAGGTCCTTGGACGCGCTCAGAACGGCGAGGTCGCTCTTGAAACGTTCCTTCGACGCGTTGACCGCGCCAATGTCCTTGGATTCGCTGATCGACGCGATTTCGGCCTTCTGGGCAGCCATGTCTTCCCGGCCGCGCAACGCGTCTGCAAGAAGCTGCGCCGAGATCATGACGTTCTTCGTCGAGAGAACCGCGCCATTGAGAAACCCGTCCGCATCGCCCTTGGACACGCTGCTGCCCGAGGAGCCGCCGCCCAGCGCCTTCTTGGCGAGGCCGCCGAACTGGGCCGAAGCGGCGACCGGCATCGCGAGCACGGAAAAGGCAACAAGTGCCGAAAATGTCTTACGCATAGTCTTGGATTTTCTCCGGTTGGAAAAATTGGGAAACGGGGATGGCAGGGCTTCTCAACCCTGCGGCTTGAGCATCGTGGCGGCCTTCGCGGCGAGGGGCAGGATCTGATCGACCAGGTCCATCTGCAGACGTCCCGCCACAAATTCAGGCGCCGTGTCCGGGGGCAAAGGTGTGGGCGTGAGTGTCACGCCCAGACCACCTGAACCGATCGGACGTGTGGACGCATCACTCCCGGCGTGGAGGGTGTAGCCAACGGAGACCTGATAGCCTCCGGTGTCGGGCACAATGGCGATCACGGGACGGAAGCAGGCATCGATCTGCGCACGCTTTGCAGGCGCATACGTCGACCAACCCGCAAAGCTTGGTGCGAAGCGGGCAAGGTGTGCGGCAAGGGAGGTCGGACGGATCGCGGCGGGCATGTTCCCGACGATCAGCGAGGGGGCAGCACTGCCGTAGACCGGCATCCCGATCTGGCCTCGATCATCCACGCTCTGTCCGGAGGGAGAGGGGCATTCGCCCACCGCCAGCCGCATGGCGGGGGGCACGCCGCCGCTTTCCAGTTCGACAACGTCATGCCCCTTCAGTTGAAGTGGTTGCACACCGCTGTCGACGGCCTCAATGCCCTTCGCGCTGGCCGTGCGGGTCGTCACCATTCCGATGGGAACCATCACATCTCCAGCGACGCTCGAGAAGCCGCGGACCGGGTGCAGGACTTGAACAGTCGTCCCTGCTCCCAACAGTCCCGCGGCATCGGCGATTTCGAAGGTGCCCTTGCTACCCGAGATGGGGAGGGTTGCCGGTTGGGGCCGAAAACTCGCCATCTTGCTGGCCACATCGACGAGCGCGTTGCGCAGCACCTCGTCGCTTCGCTTCTCGGTGGGAAAGCGCACACCGTGTTTCACCTCATCCCGGATCAGGCCACGGCCCTCCCAGGCCGCGACGGCGCGCCCGGAGGCGTCGACAAGAGTGACGAAAGCGAGAGCCTCGTGGCGTTCGACTGTGACACCACGGACACGACCTGGCCGTTCGACGTGACCAAGCAGGACGAGACGGACACTTGCAACGTAGTCGGGCAGGGAACGGTCATCGAGATCAAGGTTGGAGCCTGCTCCGTCCAGAGCGAAGCGCCTCAAGTTGGAAAAGGCCGGATTCACAGGCACCGGGGACAGTGCAGATCCCGCGCCCAGTTCACCCTCGAGCACTTGGGAGAGCCACTCTGGGGCATAGCCTTCCGGCGCCTCTTCGACCGACACCAGAACGCTGGGACGAGCTAGCGCCGCGACCGGAGCAGAGGCCGTTCGTGAAAGGACTTGCCCCGTTTGGTAGGATCCAAGGGCGCTGGTGACGATGGCATAGTCGGCTCCAGCCTGCACGATCGTCCCGGTTCCTCCAATGCCATCCCCGCGACGCAGGCCGGCATCCCGGCCCTTGCTGATCACATACCCCTTCTGACTACCACCAAGGCTGACCTCGCCAACAACTTCGGCGCGCTGCGCATATGGCTTGAACTCGGCGCCAGCCTGCGCGACCAGCGCGAGCATGGCCGCACGAAGGTGTTCGGGAAACTGTGCGAGCAGTTGCGTATCGACGTCGCCGGTCGCAAATGTACCCTCGACGATCGTGGTCCGGCTACGGGTAAAGACAACCTCGCCGCTGGAAGGATTGGTAATATCCAGGGTGAGCGTGATAGGTGTATAGGCATCGATGCCGACAGGCCGCCTGACCAGCGCCTTGCCCGCCCGACCAAGCCGCAGCGAGACCGCCAGCGTCGATCGCAGCCGTGCTGAAGGCGTGGCGCCATCCGGCAGGTGGGCACCGAACTCGGCCTCGACTTGAGAGAAGTTCGAACTCACGGCGGCTGCGAATGCACGTCCGATATCGATACGTTGCTCTTCGCCCAGTGCGGGGCAATAGACCGGATCGATCATCGATCCCTCGATCTGGCGCGAAGGGGCATCCCCACTGCACGTCCCATCTTCGAAGCCGTAGAGGGCGGGAGCGGCCCAGAGCCAGGGATTGTCACCATCCGCCAAGGAAGCTTCGCCTGCGCTTGCAAGGCCGGGAAAACCGGCACTTGTGAGTACCAGTGCCGCCCCGGCCGCGAGGGGAGCCTTCCAGCGGGCCATCGTGACGCCTCTCCGAGAGGGTTTGCAGATCCGCTTCATGAACCGGCTCCACACGCGGACAGGCACATGGTGATTGCGCGTCCCTGAACGTTCGACTGCATGGCGGCAAAGGCAGGCTTGCGGCGCAGTTGGCCGAAGAGCGCGAACTGCAAGGGCATGGCGCCCGCGTAGCGCACCGTCACGCGAAGTTCCTGCGCGTTCGATGAAACGAATTCCTGCAGATCGGCCCCCTGGGTTGCCGCGATAGCGTCAAGCAGGTCCTGCTGCAGGTTCATGTCGAGCGCGGCGGCGTGCAGAACGAGGGTGTAGTCGGCAAGCTGGGTCGAATCCTGGCCCTTCGCCGCGCGAGCCTGGTTGCGCCAGTAGCGTTGGATTTGCGGTCCCAGTCCAGCCGCGGCCAGATCGGCAAGCTTTCGGGTCAGGACGGAGGCGCAGTCCTCCGGGCTGCTTCCGGTCGCGCGGGCGGGAAAGGTATTGGACGCAATGACGCGCCCATCGGCGCTGGCCGCAGCGCCTGCATCGAGGTTGCCCGAGCACAGCAGGTAGCCACTTGCCGGATCACGCCCTTCCTGGGTGACCGTAAACGATCCCCCCATGAAGAAGGGGGTGTTGCGCGCCTTGAGACTGCGCAGAAAGCCCTCGAAGGCCGGGTCCCGCTTCAGGTCGTCGTATTGTGGCACGCCGGAGGGGAAGTAGGATGAGAGTGCCATCCAGGCGTCTGCCGGCTGGACGTCGTACTGGAGGAGCCCCCCGTTGAGGCCATTGCGGATGGCGTCTCCATCGACACTGCGCGGCGGTTGCTGATAGACGACATGCGAACGGATGTGGACGTCGTCGTGAACTTCGGCGGCAATGTCGGTTTTGTCGCGGTAGGATGACGAGGCGGCATAGGCGCTGGAGGCCTTCGTTGCGCTCGCCGAGGATGAACGGCTTGCCGAGGCGCGCGCTGCCGAAGCCGAGTGCGCACCCGCGCTCGAGCCTTGATACTGTCCCGCGGCCGAACCATAGGCATTGGCCGCGCCATAGGCGCCAGCCCCCTGCGAGCGGAATGCGCCCGAGTCCTGGCTGCGAGAGGCCGATGACGAGGAGCGACTGGATCCCGCGGCGTGGCGGTAGCTCGAGGCGGCCGCTTCCTTGGAGGAGGCTGTCTCTTCCGACTGATCGGAATAGGAGCCTCCGGTCCTGCGGTCGTATTCGTAGGTGGTTTCAGCAGGCTTGGAATAATCGCTGGCGGTTCCGGTCGCGCTGTCGATATAGACAAGGATCAACTGGCGATCACCGTCCGCGCGCTGCGAGGAACTGTCGATCCCATAGTCCGAGAGCATTCCGGCGAACCACGCCCCGTCGATATCGGCAGTCAAATGAACCACGAAATCATTGCCGAGACGTTCCGAGGTCTGCGCGTGGATCATGTCATCGCGGATCTGTCCGGCCATTTCCTCGAGCATTTCGGGCGTCACTTCGGAGAGGCGATCGCCACCGATCGTACGTGTCAGCATCGCGCGTACAATCGAGCGTCGAGCCTCGAGGTTCGCCAGGGCCTGGACGGAGGCGCTGTCTTTCGTGATCAGCGCCTTGCCATTGCCCTGAACGGTATCCGCGCGCGCCGGAAGAGCCGCCGCCAAGGCGGCCGTCGCGATGAAGCCGAGGCCAAGGCCGCGTGTGAAGGGGGCGCGCGCAAGCGCTGACGCACGACGAGGCGCACGCCGGATGGCATGGTTCATAGAATGGCTCCGATTACAGAGACTGTGCCTGGCCGGCAGGACGATCCAGCCGGCCAAGGCTACGTCAGAGGCGGGCCGACATGGCCCGGAAATCGTACTTTAGAAATCAGTATCGAGAACGACGTCACCCGCTTGAATATGCGTGCCGCCGCCAGGCTTGTTCGAGATGCTCACGTCGCTTCGATAAGCGCGTTTCGCCGTGGTGCCTTTGGAAGGCTCCGCCCTGGTGTAGGCAATGTCGGCAATTGCCGCGAAGCGCTCCGAATTCCGCATCTGCTCGAATGCGGGATCTTCCAGCCTTTGTGCGGCATTGGAAACGCCCAGTTCGATTGATTTCCGAAGAGCATCAAGGGCAAGGCCTTCGTTCGAAGCCAGAGCTTGAGCCCGGGCAAGTTCGAAATAGGCATCCGGGTCCGAAATATTGCGATCCACTTCGGCCTGAGCAAGCTCCACCGCTTGGCCGAAGTTGCGTGCAACGATTGCCGCGCGCACCGCATCGAGACCACCGGCAGACGGTGTCGACACCGCTGCGGAAGGGGAACCATTGTCGGAATCTTGATCCTTCGGGCCACAACTGGCCAAGCATGCCGCCAGGCACAAGAGCACACCAGAAGACGCAACCTGCTTCACTCTATTCAACCCCTAAGTTACTTCGTACAGGCGCTGCCCACCGCCTCGCGCCACACTTCAATCACGCCATGTGAGGGGGATTTCCCCTCACATGGCGTGATTGAAGTGAGACCTGAACTATCAAAAAAACGTTTTTTTGCAGAATGACTTGCAAGATTTCCCTTAGTTTTAACTCAATTGGGTCGGCAAGTGAAAAATGTCATCTGACATGAAATTTGCGCGAGTGACATCGAGAGAGGGAGTGCGGAGCGAAACCCAGCCAATCGCGTGAAATCGGGACACCGATCGGCGCAGGGGCGCCGCTTCTCAAAAGAGGACTTGTAATGGTGTCGCGTGCATTCTTGCCGCCTGACGGAGAGAGGTCCTACCGCATGGCGAAATGGCGGCTTCCCACGCATCTCACCACCGCCCGGCTCTAAATTTCCATCTGGAACCCGACGGACCGCGCCCTTGATCATCCAATCGCCCTCTGAGCGACCAACCTCGGCCCCCCGGCACTTCAAAGCGCGCTGTGCGTCGGCGCCGCCAGGCTCGTAACTCGTTGATCAGACACAGAATGGCACGGTCGCTACGAGAGCCTGGGCTGAGATGAATATGGTCTGGCAGAGGTCGTAGCGGGTGGCCAGCAGCCACTGCGCCTTTGGCAAGTCATCAATCAACGCCGGGGCCCCAGTGCCATCGCTGATCTGGCCCGCCGTAATGAAGAAGCTCAAAGGCCGTCCGATGGCATCTCTAGCGGCAGGGAGCTTGGTGTGCGTACAGCCCCTGGTCCGTCCGATCAGGAGAGCCAGTCTGCGTACGACACGGCGTGTCTCAAGCGATTGCATGAGTTTGCGCCCTAGAGCAGGCGCTCATGCGCAGCCCGCGAGGAATGCGCGCGCCTGCGCGAGAATACCCTCCCGGCTGTCCTCGTCCTGCCGGTCCCAGTTGCGGTAGGTCAGCGGCATGCGGTGATTGTCGCCCAGCTTGTCGCGGTGACGCTCGAGGAAATGCCAGTACAGGGCGTTGAAGGGGCATGCCACGGGGCCCACCCGTTCCTTCACGTTGTAGGCGCAGGTCCCGCAGTAGTCCGACATTCGGTTGATGTAGGCCCCCGAGGCAACATAGGCTTGGAACCCAGAAGGCCGCCATCGCCGAACTGGCTCATGCCCAGCGTGTTGGGCAGTTCGACCCATTCGTAGGCATCGACATAGACCTGCAGGTACCATTCGTGGACCTGCCTGGGATCGCAGCCGGCCAGAAGCGCGAAGTTCCCGATCACCATGAGCCGCTGGATGTGATGCGCGTGCCCCGTCGCAAGGGTCTGGCCGATCGCCTCGCGCAGGCACTGCATGTCCGTCTCGCCCGTCCAGAACCAGGCGGGCAGGTCCCGGCGGTGGTCGAGGAAATTGCGCTCCACGTACTCAGGCCCCTCGCGCCAGTAGATGCCGCGCACGTATTCGCGCCAGCCCAGGATCTGCCGGATATAACCTTCCACCGAATTGATCGGCGCCCGACCCGCCCGGTATTCGGCCTCCGCGCGGCGGCACAGGTCGAGCGGGTCGAGCAGCCCGGAATTGAGGTAGGGCGAGAGGATGGAGTGCCACAGGAACGGCTGGCCCCGCAGCATGGCGTCCTCGTAGCGGCCAAAATCGGGCAAGGCGTTGGCAAAGAAGCTCGCCGCCTGCCGATCGGCATCGGCGGCGGTGACCGCGTAGTCGAAATCCTCCAGCGATCCGGGATGGTCCGCGAACCTCTCGGCGACGAGGGCCAGCACCTCGCGGGTGATGGCATCGGGCTCGAAGCGTAGCGGCCGGGGCATGAAGAGGTCGGCGTCGGCCGGCTGGCGGTTGTCCTTGTCGAAATTCCAGTGCCCGCCCGCAGGCTTGCCGTCGTCCAGCAGGAGCCCTGTCTTGCGGCGCATCTCGCGGTAGAAGAATTCCATCGTCAAGGCCCGGCGGCCCTCCGCCCAGTCCTCGAACTCAGCGTGCGAGCACAGGAAGCGTGTATCCGCACGGATATCGACGGGCAGGCCGAACAGGGTCTGCCAGCTTTCCATCATGGCCGCCACGCGCCATTCCCCCGGCTCGGTCACGACGATGCGCTCCGGGTCATGGCGCGCAATGGCGCGGGCGATCTCGCCTGTGAAGCTGTCACTGGCCTCCGGATCGTCGAGGCGTACGTAATCGACCGTGTAGCCTGCCTCGACCAGCGCCTGCGCGTGATGGCGCATGGCTGAAAGGATATAGGCGATCTTCTTCTTGTGATGGCGCACGTAGGTCGTCTCGTCCGCGACCTCCATCATCAGGACGACGATGTCCTTGGCCTCCATCCCCGCAAGCGAGGACAGGTCGAACGAGAGCTGATCGCCCAGCACGGGCACGAGTGTTGTCATCGGAATTTCCTGAAGGCCGCAGCGTTGCTGGTGTGCATGCGGCTAGGGCGCCTTGCGGTTCTGGCGGCAGCGGTCCGAACAGTACTTCACCTCGTCCCAGACGCGCGCCCACTTGCGCCGCCAGGTGAAGGGACGCCCGCAGGTGAGGCAGGTCTTGCTTGGCAGATCGGCTTTCTTGCGCATCGTGGCCATGGCTAACCCGCCCCGTGCAGGGCCGCCGCCTGGGTGATGAGCTCCGGCAGGCTCGCGCGCATCTGATCGGCGAGCCGCACGCCCGAAAGCCAGGCCCCTTCGACCGTGGGCGCGCGGCACCAGTCACCGCAGGCCCCAAGGTGCTGCTCCAGGTTCCACAGGACCCGGCCCGACTGCCCGTAAGGTTGGGCAAAGCGCCAGCGGTGCGCCTTCAGGAAGGTCGGCGCGGGGAGTTCCGTGCCGAGCGCCTGCGCGAACTCTGCGAGCATCCGCTCCGCAACGTCCTCAGCCTCGCATTCCAGGTTCGCGCGCGACCACGCCGCGTTGGCATGGAGCACCCAGCCGTGCGAGGGCCCGCGTTCCGGCTTGGAGGCGTTGCACGCGAGCACGGAGAAAATGCCACGGTCCGCCATGAAGGAACGGGGCGCAGGAATGTCCCAGGGGAACGCGACCATGACCGACCAGCAGGGCGTGGAACGCACCGAGGCCGCCTCCAGCCCGGCATCGAGATCGTGAAGCGACAGGAGCGGCGCGGCCTGCTCGGCCGGGACGGCGACGACAACGCTGTCGAACGGCTCTGCGTCCAGGCCCTCCCCTTCGATCCTCCAGCCGTCCTCGCCCCGAACCAATGCCTGGACTCGCGCGCCGAAGCGCACGTCGAAACGCTTGCTCTGCTCGGCGACGAGGGTGGCCATGGTGGGAACGCCGACCATGGCCCCGCGCGGGCCGCCGGGCCAGCGCGCGGCACAGCCTGCGTCCTGCCAGCGCGCTACCTCCGCCTGGAAATCAGGCTCGCGCGCGGTGAAGAACGGTGCCCCGAGATCCCACGAGGATATGTCCGTCACGACCGAGGTCAGACGCCCTCCGGGACGGCGCCCCTTGTCGAACAGGACGATGTCGGCAAGCCCCGACAACCGCCCGGCGCAGGCGAGCCCGGCCATGCCCGCTCCCACGATGGCAATGCGCATGGTCAGCCCTTGCCCCCGCCGATCAGGGCCAGGACCTCGCGGCGACGGCCCGCATCCTCGCGGAAGCAGCCGAGCATCTTGCTCGTCACCATGTCAACGCCGTGCGTGCGCACGCCGCGGCCCGTCATGCAGCCATGGCGGGCCTTGATGACGACCGCCACGCCCAGCGGGTCCAGATTGTCCCGGATGCATTCGGCGATCTGCGCAGTCAGGCGCTCCTGGATCTGGAGACGATGGGCAAAGCCGTGCAGGACGCGCGCCAGCTTGGAGATGCCCACCACGCGGTTACGCGGCAGATAGGCAATCGAGGCCGTCCCCGTGATCGGCGCAAGGTGATGCTCGCAGTGCGAATGGAAGGGAATGTCGCGCAGGAGCACGACTTCGTCATAGCCCCCGACCTCGTCGAAAGTGCGGCCCAGATGGACGGCCGGATCTTCCGCATAGCCCCTGCCATATTCCTTCCAGGCCCGCCCGACGCGCGCGGGCGTATCGAGAAGGCCCTCCCGATCAGGGTCCTCCCCCGCCCAGCGCAGCAGCGTGCGCACCGCGTCCTGGACGTCATCGGGCACCGTCTCGCGGGTGTCTTCCACCTCCTCGTCACAGACATGATCCGCGAGGAAGGCTGCATCCATGATGTTCATGATATCTCTCGTCCGGTTTCCCGCCGACCCGGCGCAGGTGGCTTTCTTCCGGAAAGGTTCTAGGCGTGTGCTCCAAGCTCTGCGATATGGCCAAACGTGAAGAAAGCAGCCGCGCCGAGCCCGATGGATCCCGATTCCCTGATTGCGAGCAGCCGCGTCGCCGCCGTCGTCAGCGACCCGCGACGGGCCGACAATCCGATTGTCGCCTGCAACGAGGCCTTCCTCGAGCTCACGGGCTACACACGTGACGAGGTGATCGGGCGCAACTGCCGTTTCCTGCGAGGGCGCGGCACCGAACCCGAACAGGCCGCGATGCTGCGCGAGGCTGTCGCCGAAACCCGGCCCGCGATGGTCGAGCTCATCAACTACCGCAAGGACGGCAGCGCCTTTCGCAACGCGGTGATGGTCGCCCCCCTGTTCGACGAGGAAGGGGACCTGCAGTTCTTCCTGGGCTCGCAGATGGCCATCGACGATACCGAGGCCAGCCGCCACCAGCAGGCCCGCACCCGGATCGAGGGCCTCTCCCGGCGTCAGCGCCAGATCCTGCGCGCATTGGCCCAGGGGCAGCTCAACAAGCAGATCGCCTACGAGCTTGGCGTGACCGAACGCACGGTCAAGATGCACCGCGCCGCCGTGCTGCGCGCGCTCGATGTCCGCACGGTGGCCGAAGCCATACGCATCGCCATCGAGGCCGGTTTCTGAACCTCGAGAACGCGGCCCTCTGCCCGAAGATCAGACCGGGGCCTTCCCCCCGCCAAGCGCCTCGACGACGCCTGCGAGTGTGCGGCGCAGCGCGTCGAGTTCTTCCAGGTCCTGCCCCCGGGTCATGATTTCCGGGACGTGGAGCGCCTCTTCGCGCAGCGCCTTTCCGCTTGCGGTCAGCGAGACGCGCACGCGGCGCTCGTCCTCCCGGTCGCGCTGGCGCACGAGGTGCCCCAGGGCCTCCATGCGCTTGAGAAGAGGCGTCAACGTTCCGGTATCGAGATGCAGCCGCTTGCCGATGGCCCCTACGGTCTGCCCGTCTTCTTCCCACAGCACCAGCATGACGAGGTATTGCGGGTAGGTCAGGTTCAGCCGCGCGAGCACCGGGGCGTAGAGCCTGCCGATCAGGTTGCTCGCCGCGTAGAACTGGAAGCACAGCTGGCGATCGAGGCGCAAAGGGTCCTCACGCGGGTCAGGGGCATTCAGGGACGTTCGCATCGCGCGCAACGATAGCGCATGCCCCCGCGCACTCAAAGGTTTGCGTAATTTATATTGCACACAACTTGATTGAGCAAAATGGAACTCGAAGGCCGCCTCTCCCGTTCCCCCTCCAAGAGCGAGGGTCGGCACCGGGCCGATCCTGCCGGCAAGGAGGCAAGCCATGCGTCAACTGTCCGACGGGTTCTGGAACTTCCGCGGGTCTTTCAAGATCGCAGGGGTTCTCGATGTCGGCACGCAGATGTCGCTGGTCCGAAGGGCCAATGGACGATTCCTTGTCCTCGACTCCTATGACCTGACGCCCGAGGACCGTGCCGAGTTGCAGGCGCTCACCGACAATGGTGCAGCGATCGACGCAATTCTCAACGTCCATCCCTTCCACACCCTGCACTGCGAGACAGTTCACAAGCTGTTTCCCGAGGCGCGGCTGGTGGGGACGCGGCGGCACCGCGATCAGGCCCCGCACCTGCGCTGGCAGGACGGGGTGATCGAGGACGCCTCCACGCAGGCCGAGTTCGCCGATGACCTGGCCTTCTCGGTGCCCGAGGGGGTCGACCTGGTGACACAGGACCCGTCGGTCCATGCGGGCTCGGTGCTGGTGCGCCACCTGCGCAGCGGCATCGTCCATGTCGACGACACGCTCAGCGTCCTCAAGGCGCCGGGCGTTCTGGGCAAGGTCCTGCCCCAGGGGCGGCTGCGCTTCCACCCGATGCTGGGGAAAGCCCTGCAGCAACGGGCGGGCGCGGCGGATGCCTTCGCGCGCTGGGCGCGGCAGATCGCCGGGGAATGGTCGGGCACACCCTATGTGTGCGCGGCCCATTCGGCGGTGCGCGAACTCCCGGAGACAGGCTGGCACGAAGAGGTGCTTCACGCCCTCGAGGCCGCCGAAAAGACCCTCGCCAAGCATCGCGCCCGCCACGGCTGAACCCCGCGGGCGCCCATCCCTCCAGATACGAGAGAAACGCCATGAGCGAACAACGCATCAAGACCGTCAATCCCCTCACCGAAGAGGTGCTGGATACTTACGCCTACATGAGCGACGCGCAGGCGACCAAAGTCGTCGAAGACGCACATCAGGCCTTCCTCGACTGGCGCCTGCAGAGCCTTGAGGCGCGCGCCGAAGTGATCCGCGCCATCGGCACGGCCCTGCGCGAGCGCAAGGACGAGCTGGCCACGCTGATGACGCGCGAGACCGGCAAGCTGATCGGCGACAGCCGCGACGAGGTCGATCTGTGCGCGGCGATCTGCGACTACAGCGCGGACGAAGGCCCCAAGGCGCTGGCCGATGAAGAGCGCGAGGTCGACGGCGCCACGGCCATCGTCACCCACGCGCCCATCGGTGTCGTCTACGGCATCCAGCCCTGGAACTTCCCGGCCTACCAGGCGGTGCGCTACTCGATCGCCAGCCTGATGGCGGGCAATGGCGTTCTCCTCAAGCACGCCGAGAACTGCACCGGCAGCGGGCTCCTGCTGCGCGAGATCTACGAGCAGGCGGGCCTTCCCGAAGGGCTCTTCGGGGTCCTGTGCATCACGCACGAACAGTCCGATGCGATCATCGAGAATGACCTGGTGCGCGGCGTGACGATGACCGGCAGCGACAAGGCCGGGCGCCACATCGCGGCCAAGGCGGGCGAACAGGTCAAGAAGACCGTGCTCGAACTGGGCTCGAACGATGCCTATCTCGTGCTCGACGATGCCGACCTCGATCTCGCGGTCGACACCTGCGTGCAGGGCCGCCTTTATAACAACGGCCAGACCTGCGTGAACGCCAAGCGCTTCATCGTGACCGAGGCGAACTACGACGCCTTCGTGGAGCGCTACGCCAGGAAGTTCGACGCCATCGTGCTGGGCGATCCGACCGACGAGAACACGCAGCTTGGCCCGCTTGTCAGCCGCAGCCAGCGCGACCAGCTGCACGAGCAGGTCACCAAGAGCGTGGAAAAAGGCGCGCGCCTTGTCGTCGGTGGCGAAGTGCCCGAGCGCAAGGGCTGGTTCTACCCCGCCACCGTCCTTGCCGATGTCGCCCCGGGCCAGCCCGCCTACGAGGACGAGCTGTTTGGCCCGGCCGCCGCGATCATCAAGGCGAAGGACGATGGCGAGGCCATGCGCATCGCCAATTCCAGCCGCTACGGCCTTGGCGGGGGTATCTTCAGCCGCGATGTCGAGCGCGCCCGCGAACTGGCAAAGACCCACTTCGACACCGGCATGGTGTTCATCAACACCTTCGACATCGCCACGCCCAACCTGCCCTTCGGCGGGGTGAAGAACTCGGGCTATGGCCGCGAGCACGGGCCCGAGGGCCTCAAGGAGTTCGTCAACATCAAGTCGATCAAGATCGCCCGCTGAGATGGGCGAGACGCTCCATTGCGACGTCGCGGTGATCGGGGCCGGCACAGCCGGCCTCGCAGCCGAACGCGCCGCGCGCGCCAATGGCGCCTCGACCCTCCTGATCGATCCGGCCTTCAACGGGACGACCTGCGCCACTGTCGGCTGCATGCCCTCCAAGCTCCTCATCGCCGCGGCCCACCGGGCCCGCGCGGTGAGGACGGCAGGCCCCTTCGGTATCGAGGTTGGCGATGTCGCGATCGACGGCCCCGCCGTCCTGCAGCGGGTGCGTGACGAGCGCGACCGCTTTGCTCGCCTGACGCGCCAGTCCTTCGAGGACCTGCCCGCCGGTATCGCGATCAAGGCCCGCGCCCGCTTCACCGCGCCGGGGCGTCTGGCGCTTGACGACGGGCGCTGTGTCGCGGCGGACCGGGTCATCATCGCCACCGGCTCTTCTCCGGTCCTGCCCCCCGCTTTCGCGGCGCTGGGGGACAGGGTTCGGACCAGCGACACCATCTTCGAGATGGACGATCTGCCGCGCCGCCTTGCGGTTGTCGGATCGGGCGCCATCGGTCTCGAACTGGCCCAGGCATTCGCGCACCTGGGCGTCGAAACCACGCTGTTCGACCGCGCCGAACGTATGGGCAGCCTTCGCTGCGCGCGGGTGCACGAACGCTTGCAGGCCATCATCGCAGCGGATCTCGACCTCAAGCTCGAGGTCGAGGTGACACCCCACGCCGAAGAGAACGGCGCCCGGATCGAGTGGTCCGATGGTGAAGGCGAGGCGGGCGAAGCGCAGTACGATCTCGTGCTCGCCGCGCTGGGCCGTTCCCCGCAGCTGGCCGACCTCGATCTCGATGCAGCCGGGATAGCCTGCGATGACAAGGGCGTCCCCTTCCACGACCGGCGCACCATGCGCTGCGGCAACAGCGCGGTGTTCCTCGCAGGCGACGTCGCATCCGACCTCCCGCTCCTGCACGAGGCCTCGCACGACGGGGCCATCGCCGGGCGCAACGCGGCGGCCTTCCCCGCTCCCGTGACGGCCGAGCGCCATGTCCCCTTCAGCATGATTTTCACTGAGCCCACGGTCGCGACCATTGGCGCAGCTGAGGACGAGGGCGCGGTCACCGGCACCGCCGACTTCGACGACCAGGGCCGCGCCCGTGTCGAAGGCCGAAACGCAGGGCTGCTCACCCTCCACGCCGCAGCGCCTGACGGGCGGCTGATCGGCGCGGACATGGTCGCACCCGCGGGCGAGCACCTTGCCCACATGCTGGCCTGGGCGATCCAGGAGGGCCGCACGGCGAGCGAGCTCCTCTCCCTCCCCTTCTACCACCCCACCATCGAGGAAGGCCTCAAGAACGCGCTGCGCACGATCTGCCAGGCGACGCCCATCGACCTTCCCCAGGACCAGGACGCCGGCACCCCGCCCGGCGCCTGATGAAAAAGGACAGCCCGAAAGCGCCTTGAACGCAGCGCAATGTTCGCTTCATGGACAGAGGCAAGCCGCCATTTGCCTTGCTGCGTCCGGCCGGGGGAGGCTGGCGCTCGATAGCGCGCGACGCCGCGTCGCCCCCCAATCGAGCAAGGATGCACCTGCCCCATGACACCCCGGTCCGGCCTCAACGCCGCACTTCTTCTCCTGTCCGCAAGCCTCTCCTCGACCGCGCTGGCACAAGCCCAGCGCGCGCAGGAGATTTCCGGCCCGGCCTCTGCGGGCACGAACGATCCCGATGCGCGGGCCCGGGCGACCGAGAAGGCCATGACCCAGGAGGAGCGCTACCGCTACCTCGACAGCCCCATGGCGCTGGACCTCCCGGGCCTCGCGCAGGTCCCTGAAGGCGCGCACCCAGCGGTCGGCTATGTCCCGCCGATCCCTCGGCTTGGCCTGCCCGCGCTTTACGAGACCGACGCCAGCCTTGGCGTCACCAACCCGTCCGAGGTCCGCAAGGGCGACTGGTCGACCGCCCTGCCCGCCAGCATCTCGCTGGCCGCGACCTTCTCGCCCGAGCTGGCCGAGCGGGGCGGCGCCGTGGTCGGCCAGGAAGCCCGCGCCAAGGGGTTCAACGTCGTGCTCGGCGGGGGCAGCAACCTCATCCGCGAACCGCGCAATGGCCGCAATTTCGAGTACCTGAGCGAAGACCCACTGCTTACAGGGCTCATGGCCGCCGGATCGATCCGCGGCATCCAGAGCCAGAAGGTCGTCTCCACGATCAAGCACATGGCTCTCAACGCGCAAGAGACGCTGCGCATGACGCTCGATGCCCACATTGCCGAACCGGCCCTTCGCGAAAGCGACCTGCTCGCCTTCCAGATCGCCATCGAACAAAGCGCGCCGGGCGCGGTGATGTGCGGCTACAACCTCGTCAACGGCCAGTACGACTGCGAGAACGAGTTCCTGCTCAACACGGTGCTCAAGGAGGACTGGGGCTACAAGGGCTGGGTCATGTCCGACTGGGGCGCGGTGCATAGCCTCCAGTCGGTGGTCAACGGGATGGACCAGCAGTCGGGCTCCCAGCTCGACCCCGATGTCTACGTCGGCGACCCCTTGCGCGAGGCCGTCGCCGAAGGGCGCATCCCCGAGGCGCGCGTGTCCGAGGCTGTGCGCCGCATCCTGCGCTCGGTCTACGCGGTTGGCGCGGACGCCCCGTTTCCCAGCGAGCCCGCTCCCATCGACTACGCCGCCCATGCCAGGGTCGCGCGCGAGGCTGGGACTGCGGGCATCGTCCTTCTCAAGAACGCCGAGGATATCCTGCCTCTTGCCGCCAGCGCAAAGTCGATCGCGGTGATAGGCGGCCATGCCGACATGGGTGTCATGACCGGCGGAGGATCGAGCCAGGTCACGCCTGAAGGCGAGGTTGCGACCCTGCCCATCGGCGGGCGCGAGAGCTGGGGCGGCTGGGCCAAGGCCGTCTACTTCCCCTCCTCCCCGCTCAAGGCCCTGAAAGAAGCCCTGCCCGACACGCAGGTGAAATTCGACAGCGGTTACTACCACCAATCCGCCGCCCGCTTCGCCGCGCGCAAGGAGATCGCGATCGTCTTCGTCACGGCCTGGTCGGGCGAGGCGCTCGACGGCAGCCTGACCCTGCCCGAAGGACAGGACGCGCTGATCGAGGCGGTCGCGGCGGCCAATCCCAACACCGTGGTCGTCATCCAGTCGGGCAACCCGATCAAGATGCCCTGGTTGGACAAGGTCAAGGGCGTGATCGAAGCCTGGTATCCGGGGCAGGAAGGCGGGGCCGCCATCGCCGACATCCTGACCGGCAAGGCCAATCCCTCGGGCCACCTGCCCGTCACCTTCCCGCGTGACGAGAGCCAGCTGGTGCGCCCGGAGATCCCGGGCCTTGGCGAACCTGAAGGCACGCGCCTTGTCGTTGAGTACACCGAAGGCGCGGATGTCGGGTACCGCTGGTACGCCGCGAAGGACCTGAGCCCGCTGTTCCCCTTCGGACATGGCCTGAGCTACACCCGCTTTGCCCATGAGGACCTGCGCGTGAACGCGGCTCCCGGAAGCGCGCCCACCGCCTCCGTCTCGGTGCGCAACACCGGCGCGAAGGGCGGGGCGGACGTGGTCCAGCTCTATCTCACCTCTGGTCCGAAGGGGGCGACGCGCCGCCTCGTCGGCTTCCAGCGCGTGGACCTGGCGCCGGGCGAAGCCCGCAAGGTGGAGATTGCTCTCGACCCACGTCTGCTCGCGAACTGGACGGACGGGGCCTTCGTCCAGGCGGCCGGGCGCTACACCTTCGCCGCGGGCCATTCCGCGCAGGACCTGGGCACCCCGGTCGAGGTGACGCTGAAGGCGCGCACGCTCGGCCGCTAAGCCTTAGCGCGCCCCATTCTCATACCATCCGCGCCCGCCCTCCCGGACCTGGGAAGGCGGGCGCTTTCGTACATGCGCGTTCCACAAGGATCGCCGCCCCGGAGCGCGCCCCTTCCCCCACGCAAAATGCCCGGCGTGCACGACGCACACCGGGCATTTGCACGAACCGATGGCAGGGACTGGCAGAAAGCCCCTGCAGATCGGATCGGGATCAGAAGTCGTAGCGGATACGCGCGCCCCAGGTCCGCAGCTGCGGAAGGCCCACGTACATCACGTCCTTCTCCTGGAAGGTCGCGTTCGGGTTCGACAGGTCCCAGTTGGGCTGCACGCTGGTATAGGTCTTGTCGTTGAAGGCGTTGGTGACAAAGCCCTCGATCCACACGTTGTCCGAACGCAGGCCCACGCGGAAGTTGACCTTGGTCGAGGCGTCGGTCTTGGCGAAGTTGCCTTCGCTCTCGTAGACGCCCGACTTGTAGGACAGCTCCGAGCGCAGGTACCATTCGTAGTCCGGCATCGGCGCGAAGGCCTGCGCGAATTCCGCGTTCACCTGTGCCGAGTACTTCGAGACGAAGGGCAGGCTCTGGCCCGAGACGTCGTCCGAACCGGTCAGCTGCGCGCAGGTCGAGCACAGGCCTTCATCAATGTTGGTGTCGTTGATCGCCCCGCGCGCGGTCAGCGTGAGGGCATCGATCGGACGCGCCGTCAGGTCAAGCTCGATCCCCTTCAGCGTCACCTTGCCCATGTTCGTGAAGAACCACGAGATCTCGGGCATGCCGCCGCTGTTGTTGGGGATGATCAGGGTCTGCTCGGTGATCTTGTCGGTCCAGATGTCGTAGTAGACATCGCCCGAGACGATCAGCCGGTCGTTGAAGAAGCGCCCCTTGAAGCCGACCTCAAAGTTGTCGAGGTATTCCGGGCTGACGCCGCGGGTCACACCCATCGCGATGAGGTCGTCGACGAAGGCGGGATCGGCTGATTCGAGCGGGTCGAGCCCCAGCCCCGGGTTCACGCCGCGCGAGTAGGTGGCGTAGACCATGGTGTCGAGGTCGGGCTTGTAGCGCAGGCTGACGCGCGGCAGGAAGCTGTTGTAGGTGCGCTGGTAGACGATGTCGTCGGTATCGCCGGTGCGGCTGATGACCTTGTCCGACTGGTAGCGCGCGTCGAAGTCGACGGTCAGCTGGTCGGTGAGGTCATAGGACAGCCCCAGGAACCCGCCCCAGGTCTTGTTCTCGCTGGTGGACGAGAAGGCGCTGTTGATCCCGGTGAAGTAGTAGATCTCCGAGTAGCCTTCGTAGCCCTTGGCCCACAGGTAGCTGCCCCCGAACATCCAGCGGAAGCGACCGTCCTGGTTCGAGGCGATGCGCACTTCCTGCGAGAAGTCCTTCTGCTCGTGCTGGATCATCAGCGGCCAGTCGGTGTACTCCTGCGCGAACTCGCCCGAGGTAAAGGTGTTCTCGTAGGGCGAGGCATAGGCGTTGAGCGGATAGAGCACCGTCCAGGAATTGCGGTTCACGCCGGTCAGACTGGTGATCGAGGTGCCCCCTTCGGTGACGTATTCGGCAACGCCGCTGAAGTGGTTGCTGTCCCGCGTCATGCCGAAGTGGTCGATCTGCTCGTCCTGGTTCATGATCGGCGAGTAGTTCTCGAGCATGTTGGCGACGCCCGCATTGACCTCGGTGCGCGCGCTAGGCTGGCCGGGCAGCAGGCCCGGCAGCGTGCCGCAGAAGTAGGGCAGGTCCTGCGCGCCCAGGTTGCAGTTCGACTGCGAGCCCAGGATCACGCCGGTGGCGCCCGGCCCGTCATCGTCGTTGGCAACCATGCCGAACAGGTTGACGGTGAAGTTGTGGCTCGGCGTGAACTTGAGCTGCAGCGTGCCGCTGCGGGTGCTCTGATCGCCCAGCGTCTTGCCCGGCTCGGCGTTGTTCTTCCACGAGCCGTCCCGCGTGAAGTAGCGACCCGTCGCGCGGAAGCTCAGGACGTCCTGGATGATCGGCCCGCCGACCGCGCCGCGCAGGTCGTAATAGTCGTCGGTGCCAGCAAGGCCGCTGACATAGCCGGTGAAGTAGTCGGTCGGCTCGGCGGTCACCATGTTGATCGCGCCGGCAAAGGTCTGGCGGCCGAAGTAGGCGCTCTGCGGGCCCTTCAGCACCTCGACGCGTTCGAAGTCGAACACGCCCGTCACGGTGCCGTCCGAGACCTGGATGCCGTTGATGAAGGTCGAGCTGGTGCGGTTGCCGCGCGAAGGCGCCATGCCGCGGATGATGAGAGCAGTCTGGCTGCGGTCCGAGCGGCCCGAACCGGTGATAGAGTTGTTGAGGTTCATGCCCGGCGTCACCGCGGTCAGATCCTCGACCGTCTGGACGTTGAGCGACTGAATGTCCTCGCCCGAAAGCGCGCTGATCGCGATGGGAACATCGAGCGCGCTTTCCTTGCGCTTGCGCGCGGTCACGACAATGTCGCCAAGCCCGGACTGTGCAGGGCCCTGCTGGGCCGCAGGCGCCGTGGCCTGGGCATGGGCCGCCTGGGTTCCCCCGAGAACCAGCGGCGCGAATGCGACTGTCGACAAGAGCAGCCGGCTCGTGTGCTTAAACATCATGCTTTACCCCCTAAGAGCTTCTTTTCTTCATACCCGCAGCCCCCCGGCCCCTGCCCTCATGCAGGAACCCGACGCACATGCGGCGCCCTTCGGAGCCCTCGTGAAGCTCCGAAATCCTCAGCCCGTTGATCCGTGAATTGGTGTACCCGGGCCCCGTCCGTTCTCGTTCTTGCGGCACGCCATGTGCTCGCCCGGGGCATTGCGGAGACTGCTCAGGGTTTCGGATCCGGTCGACGGGACTGCGGCAAAAAATTCGTGACACGAACTATTCGCCGCGTGAGCATCCGCATGGAGAGAGCCTGAAGTTGTGAGACGGTAGGGATCGAAGTGTTCGCCAGCTGGGCGCTAGGGCGTCCTGCCCCGCGGATCTCCGGGACATTGCCACGCATCGCACATGCTAACTGACGGTAGTCGTGGAAAAAACGGGCCTCATATTTGACGTTATAACATAACATGGCTTGAAGGCGCTTCCTTTCAAAACAGGTGGGACGCCATGCGAAACGTTACCCTGCTGGCCGGTTCGGCAGCTCTCTTTCTTCCCTATTCCGGAGCGCTGGCCGCTCCGCCCCGCGACACCGACATCCTCGTTACTGGAGAGCGCGAAGAGGTCGCCCGCGCGAGCGACCTTGCCGGCACCCCGGCCCGCGTGCTTGCCGGCGAGGCGCTGGAGGAGGACCGCTCGCAATCGCTGGGCGAGACGCTTGCCCGGTTGCCCGGGGTCCAGAACAGCTACCAGGGCCCCCTTGCCGGGCGGCCCCAGATTCGCGGGCAGGCCGGCAACCGCGTCGCGCTGCGCTTCAATGGCCTCGCGCTCGACGACATGTCGGGCATCACCGGGGACCATGCCGCGCCGATCGAGCCCTTCCTCGCCGATGCAATCGAGGTCCTCAATGGCAGTGCCGGCGTGCTCTACGGTGGCCACGCCATCGGCGGCGCGGTCAACCTGCGCGATGGACGCATTCCCCGCAGCGCCGCAAAGGCCCCTCTGTCCGGGCGGGCGCAAGTGAGCGGAGGGTTCAACACGCCGGTCACCGCCATGGCCCGGCTCGACGGCGGGAAGGACGACTTCGCCTGGCACGCCGACATGCTCTATCGCCATGCCGGCGACTTCGACATTCCCGGCCTCGCCAAGGCCGACGAATGCCGCAGCTGGGCGGACCTGGTGACGAACGTCACCTTGCAGGGCATCTGCCAGGTGCGCACCGCAAGCCCGCAGTGGGCCTATGACCCGGACCTGGGCCGCTACGTCGATGCAACGCCTGCCGAGCAGCAGATCATCGAGGACCCGGCGCCGGGCCGCAAGGGCAAGCTCGTCAACAGCGGGCTCGAGACAGTCGCGGTCAACCTCGGCGCCAGCCATGTCGGCAGCCAGGGCTACTTCGGGCTCGCGGCGGGCTACTATCGCAGTGACTACGGCGTTCCCGGCTTCCAGTCGGTCACGCCCGCGAGCCCTTCCCCCTCGCCCATCGCCATCGCGGCCGAGCAGCTGCGCCTTGATATCGACGGGGTCCTCTATGCGCCGCTGCCGGGCCTTGCCGCCGTGCGCCTGCGTGCAGGTTCGGTGCGCAGCCACGATCGCGAGCGGATCGACGGCAACGATGCCAGCGCCTTCGAAATCCACTCCGACACCGTCCGGCTGGAACTGACCCAGGCCGCGCTCGGCCCGCTCACGGGCGTCCTCGGCGGCGAGGTCAACCACCGCAAGCTGGAGACCCGCAGCGACACGGCCTACCTGCCCAGTGTCGAGACGACGAAGCTGGCGCTCTTCGCGCTGGAACGTCTGACCATCGGCCCTGTGCGCCTGAGCGCAGGCGGCCGCCATGACTGGATCGAGCAGGACCTCGACGAGACCAGCGTGCGCGATGGCCGCGGGCTCGGCGTCAGCTACGCCCAGGACCGCGACTTCCGGCTGTGGAACGCCTTTGGCGCGCTGCGCGTGACACCGCTCTCCTGGCTGCACCTCGATGCCCGCTACGCGCTGGGCGAGCGCGCGCCCGAGGTCAACGAGCTCTACGCCAACGGCAACCACTTCGCCTCGCTGTCCGATGAGCAGGGCGATGGACGCCTGCGCAAGGAGCGCTCACAGACCTGGGAACTGGGCGGAACGCTGGACCTCACGCCGTTCACGCTCTCGGTAACCGGCTACCGGGTGAATTATGAGGACTACATCTACCTCGGCAACACCGGCATCAGCCGCACCCTGCCGGTGCGTGAGTGGCGCCAGGGCGACACGCGCTTCAAAGGCATCGAAGGCGAGGCGACCTTGCGCGTGCCGCAGGTCGGCCCGGGCGATCTGGAACTCCATGTCTTTGCCGACCACGTGCTGGGTAAGCCCCGCTTCCACGCCCCCGACGACTACAGCCCGTTCAACTTCGACTATCCCTCGAACGCGCAGTGGACCGCCGAATACTACCACCGCCAGCTCGATGGCGAATACCTGCCGCGCATGCCGGTTTCGCGCTACGGCGCCGATGCTGCGCTCTCCGGCGCGCGCTGGCGCGTCTCGGCGGGCACGGTCCATTTCGCCCGGCAGACCCGCTTTTCGCAGGATGAAACCGCAAGCCCCGGCTACTGGCTGGTCGATGCCCATGCGCGCTACAAGCTGCCGCTGAGCACGCACGACATCGAGATCTTCGTGGACGCCACGAACCTCACCAACACCGAGGCCCGCGCGCACAACAGCCCCCTGCGCTACCGCGCCCCGCTGGTCGGACGCGCGGTCACGCTGGGTGCCCGCGCCGCCTTCTAGCCGCGCGCCTGGCCCTGTAACGAACAAGGAGGCGGTCCGACCCCGAACCGCCCCCTTCCAACGTGCTGTACGGCCATCGGGAAATGGCCCTGTTTACTGCCCCCCGGCCGCAGGGCTCAGCCGCGCCGCCGCGCCGTCTCCGGTCGGGAGGCGGACCAGATAGGGCGTGCCATAGACATTGCCCGGCCGCTCGAAATCGGTCGAGACGATCTGGGCACCACTGCCCAGCGCGGCGTTGGCACGGGTCATATCGTTGGCCCTGGCCTCGTAGGTCTCGATGTCGGAACGCGTGCGCACGAGATAGCCCTCGGCCACGGCCTTGCGAATCTCGTCCTCGCGCACGATCGCGTTGTCGTACATCAGGAAGGCGGCGTGGTCCTCGCCCGGATTGGCCCGCAGGAAGGCGACGCGCCCGGCGAGCGAGGGATGGCCTTCCAGATAGGCCGCCGCGCCCTGCGGCCCGTTGGCGGTAATCATCAGGAACATCACCTTGCCGCGCGCACTCTCCAGGCGCGGCCAGTTTCCCGCCCGTGCTGCGGCGTTGAGCGTGGCGTGCTCCCCGCGCAGATCGTCGGGCGTGATGATCCGGGACCTGTCGAAGACCGAGAGGATCTCGGCATCGAGCGCGTCGAAGGCGGCCTTGTCGAAGGGCAGCGGCTCGGCGGAATCGGCAAAGAGCTTGCGCCCCTGGCTTTTCGCCTCGACCAGGATGAAGAGCGGGACATGGCCCTGATGGGCGTCCGACCAGTCCCGGATCTGCGCAAGGCAGGTCACGAACAGGGTGCAATGGCTGCGAAAGTCATAGTCGACGATGTGCTGCACCTTGTACCCCGGCCTGGCGAGCGCCGCTTCGTCGATGGCGAAACCCGGCGCGATGCCCTCGCGGCGCAGCGCCCGATACCCGGCGGGATCGGCATAGCGCCCACCGTCGGGGTCCGGGTTCACGTCGAGCTCCAGGCTGCGCATGCCCAGGTCCAGCTGCGTGGTGAGGTCGGGGTGCAGGTAGTTCAGGGCATCGTCGAAGGAGATCCCGTTGGGATGCTCCTCGGCCATCAGCGCGCGGCGTTCCTCGGGCAGGGCATCGAAGGCGGCCAGCATGGCCTCGAAGCGCGGGCGCATCAGTTCAACCAGGCGCCGGTCGACCGGCAGCGCATAGCTGTTGTGCGTTCCCAGGACCTGGAGATGGTTGATCGGCGTCGCGCCGGGCAGGTCCGGCGCATCGATCCGCTCGGGCGTGTCGGCCCGCGGCGCTGGCGGGGCGCCTTGCGCGCTCACCGCGAAGAGGGGGAGCGCCAGCAAGGCACTCCCCAGCACCGGGTCCGTGTGATCCGGCCCCGCATCAGAAATCCGCCGAGATGAAGCCGCCCAGCGTGCGGCGCGCCGAAGGCGAAGTGTAGTGCAGCATCCCGACCGCACCGTAGTTCTGGAAACCCGTCGAGTAGTAGGTGTCGAACAGGTTGCGGGCATAGGCGCCGAACCGGATGTTGCTGTCGGGCAGCGTGAAGGTCACGCGCGCGTTGACCAGGCCATAGCCATCGACATGCGAGTAGTCGGGCTGGCCGGTGACGGTCCAGTACTCGCTGCGCCAGGCGTAGTCCAGGTGGGCACGAGCGCCCAGCCCCGAGGCGAAGGTGTGCTCGTAATCGGCCGAGACCATGCTGGAGAACTTGGGCGAATTGGTGAGCGCGGTGCCGGTGTAGTCGGTCGTCTCGTTGTAGACGTAGTCGGTGAACTCGCCATCGGTGTAGGTGAACGAGCCATTGAGGGTCAGCCCCGGCACCGGCACCAGCGCGATCACGCCTTCCACGCCCTTGGTGCGCAAGGCCCCCGCATTGCCAATCGTGGTCGCCTGCAGTTCACCGCCCTGCCCGTCGGGAATGGTGGTCAGGATGGTGGTCTGGAAGTCCTTGAAGTTCGAAAGGAAGACATCGAGGTTTACGCGCAGGCGGCGATCCCACCATTCGGACTTGATGCCCGCTTCCCAGGCCTTCACGGTTTCCTTGCGGTAGGGGCTGTAGTCGTTGCCGACAAAGGCAATGCCCGCCGGCTTGTACCCGGTCGAGTACGTGGCGTAGAGCATGACGTCGTCGCTCAGGTGGAAGGTCGGGGCGATGCGGTAGGAAAAGTTCCCTCCCGTGACCTTGCCATCGGGATAGACAGGCGCCGGGCTCGTGCCCGCGAACGTCGGATTGTAGCCGGTGATCGGCTCGGGATCGAGCCAGATGAAGTCCAGGCTCTGCGAATTCCAGTCGTGGGTATAACGCCCGCCCAGCGCCAGGTTGAAACGATCGGTGAAGTTGAAGGTGACCTGCCCGAAGGCCGCCGCGGTCTCGTTCGTGGAATCGAACAGCGAGGTATTGGCATCGGCCACCCCTGCCGCGCCCGTGATCGCGTAGAGCAGCGGAGCAATGGGAGCGCCGCTCGCATCGTAGACTGGCGCACCCAGCGTCGCCCACTGCAGCTGCGTCTGCTGCGCGTTCAGCTTGTTGTAGAAGGCCCCCACGACATATTCCACGAACCCGCCGGTGGGCGAGGCCAGCTGGAATTCCTGGCTGAACTTGTTGGTATCCAGCTCGCCTAGGTTGAAGGGAACGTACGCGTACTGGTCAAGCGGGAGCAGGTTTACAGGCGTAGAGTTGTCGTAGGCGGTTTCGCGATAGGCCGTGATCGACTTCAGTTGATGCTCGCCAAGGCCCAGGTTCACCTCCAGCGAGCCGCCGTATTCGCGCGTAGTGATTTCGCCAAAGCTGCCATCGGCGGTGTCAGCGCTACGGCCATCGGGAAACACGCCCAGTTCGGCGAGCATCTGCGCGACATTCTCGGGCTGGTTGCCCGCGGGCGTGCGCACGCTGGAATCCCAGTGGCGGGCAAAGTCGGCGCGCGCGATGAACTCCAGGTCCGGCCCGGCATCGACCAGCAGGCGCGCACGGCCACCGTATTCGTGGGTCGAACCGATGGTCCGGTCGAGCGTGACGTTGCGCCCGAACCCGTCCTGAGCCTGATCGAAACCGGACACACGCAGGGCGACGTCGCGCCCCAGCGGCACGTTGAGGGTTGCGTTGAGAATGCGCTCGTCATGTTCGCCATAGCTGCCGCTGGCCGACAGCGAGGTGACGCCCAGTTCGGGCTTGCGGGTCGTCACCGAGATCACGCCCGAGGTCGCGTTCTTGCCGAACAGGGTACCCTGTGGCCCCATCAGCACATCGATGCGCTCCATGTCGGTGATGCCGATGAGGCCATTGGCCCGCTGGCCGTCCATCACGACACCATCGACCACGACACTGACCGACTTGGCGTTCGAGAAGTCGAAGGAGCGGCTGCCCACGCCGCGGATCTGGAAGGCCGCGCCCTGGGTGGGATCGTACTGTACCCCGGGGACCATGTACTGGATATCGGTGAAGTCGGTGTAGCCGGTCTGCGCCAGAGCATCGGCATCGACCGACTTGATGGCGAGCGGCACATCCTGGCTGTTTTCCACGCGGCGCTGCGCGGTCACGGTAATTTCATGGAGCTGGCCGGGCGCGGCCTCCGCGTCCTCGGCCAGTTCACCGGCGGCAGCCATGGCGGGCAGCGAAGAGACAAGGGCGCTCCCGGTCAGGAGCACCGTGGCAAGACGGAGAGGCAATCTGGTGGAATCAAAGGCGTGCATATCGGGCGTCCCTGTTGTGCGTCAGGAGCGCCCGATAGGAGTGGCCCATTGCCGTTTTAAGACATCCGTTCTGTCAAATATTCGCCATATAATTTGTAATTTAGCACACTCGTTCGGCCTAATCGCGGGCCAGTTCGCGCAGCCGTTCCGGAAATGCCGCGCTATCCAGCGTCTGCCCCTCATCGCCCAGAGCAATAGCCTCTCCGATCAGTGCCATGGTGAACGCCTGGCTGCGTGCGCGATCCCCCTCGCCATCAATCAGAGGGGCAACCTGCGCGTGGACATTTTCCGCGCGCCTTCGCCGCATGTCGATCGCAAAGGGCGTGAGGCGCGGATCGCGCAGGGCGCCGAGCGCCATCTCATGGGTCAGCAGCAGCACCTGGCGTCCTGCGCGCGCATCGCCGGGCTGCCCCAGCGACGCGCGCATACGCCGGTACAGTTCCTCCACACCGCCCAGCACCAGGTCACGATGCGAGAGAAAATGGTGCGTCAGCGTGGAGAGAGGCACCCCGGCCGATGTCGCGATCTGGCGAAACGAGATCGCTTCCACTCCTTCGCGGGCCATGGCGTCGGCGATCTGCCCTGCCAGCACCGCCTTGGTGCCCTTGATCTCGCTCGCCCCCTCCAGCGCCGCCTGCGCCGGACCGGCCAGTTGCGCGACGAGGTGGAGATGCCAGGCGCTCACCGCGCTGCGAGCGTGCGCCCCGGCAGGACGCAGCAGCGCCCGCAAGGTGGACTGGCGCAGAAGCCGGTAGTCGCGGCTCTGCCCCAGAAGGACACTGAAGACGCGCTCATCCACGCCATAGCACGCGATGCGGCGCACCAGCCCCCGGGCCTCGGGAAAGTCCTCGAACAGGCCTTGCCAGAACCCCTGGTCGTGCGCCCACAACCGCGCGCGCAGCGCCCCAAGAGCCGGATCGCGATGGGCCTGGATATAGATCTCGGCCATGACGATTGCCGAAACGCGCCCGTCCTGTGACACCTCGTCAAGGACCTGCGTGACGATATCGGTCACGCTGGCAGGGTCCAGTTCCGGGCAGGAGGCCAGCTGCGTGCGCCACTGGTCACGCCGCGCGTCGATGATCTCGCATTCCCGCGCGACGACAGCCTCCAGCAAAGCCGCCTTGTCCCCGATCTGGTAGCGGATCTTGCCGACAGACATCGCCGCCTCTCGCGCAACGAGACGCAGACTGAAATGGTACAGTCCTTCGCGCGCCAGAACATTTCGTGCCGCATCAAGGATTTCGTCGCGATCCCGGGCCTTGGTCGAGGAGCTTGTCATCGCGGTTACGGATAGTGCGATCCTGCAATTTTCCAAGCCGGGACTTCGCCTGTCGTGGTCCGATGGTGTCGGCCCCGACGGTGGCGGCGAGCGCAACGCAGCGTGCAACGATTGACGCTGGCGCACGCTTTTTCTAAGCGCGGAACATCATCAACCCACGGGGTGTCCTGGCGCTGTCAGGGCTGAGAGGCGGATCACGGCGCATTCCCGCGCAAAGTCTGCAAACCCGCGAACCTGATCCGGTTCATGCCGGCGGAGGAATAGGGACCATGCGACAACGCGCCGCACGTCACGCCACACGTACGTCTACCATCTTCACATTCCTGGGCGCTGGCCTTTGCCTTGGCACACCCACCCTCGCCCATGCCGAGGAGGCCGCGGGCGAGGCCCCCATCGTCGTTACCGCGCGCGGCCGCCCCGAGGCGCAGATCGCGGTGCCCGACACCATCACGGTCTACACGCAGGACGACATCGCCCGGCGCAAGCTGACCACGATAGACGACTTCATCGCCGCAACGCCGGGCGTGTTCCTGATCAACGACCAGGACCCGGGCACCAACATGATCTCGGTGCGCGGGGTATCGACCAACCGCAACCAGTCGCCCTCCATCGCCTACGTCGTGGACGGGCTCGCGCTCGCCGATTCCGAGCTCTTCACCCTGCGCACTTACGATGTCGCGCGCGTCGAGATCCTGAAAGGGCCGCAGGGAGCACTGTTCGGACGTTCGGCCTCGGGCGGCGCGGTGGACATCGCCACCAACGATCCCACCGACGAGGCAGGCGGCATGGCCTCGCTCGGCATGGGCAACGGCTTTACCTGGACCGCGGACGGGGTCGTCAACGCGCCGGTGTCCGAGCGCGTGCAGCTGCGTCTGGCGGGCTCGTACCGCAATTCCGACGGCTTCATCCGCAACAGCTACCTCGACAGGAAGGTCGACGGCTTCACCAGCCGCAACCTGCGCCTGAAGGCGAAGATCCAGACCTCCGAGACCAGCACCCTCAACCTGCGCCTCGCCTGGGCCGACGAGGATGGCGGCGCGGCCTATATCTCGTCCGAGAATGTCACGGGGCGCAACGGCGGGCGCCTCTCCGGCGCGATCCTGACCGATCCGCAGGGCGACTTCGAGGGCCGCTTCGCGCGCAAATGGTGGGGCGCGCAGGCAACCTTCGCGCAGGACCTGGGCGATACGCTCCAGCTCACCTGGTCGGGCGGCTACGACAACTACCACAAGGACTTCAGCGAAGAACTCGACTTCCGCCACGATACGCCCGTCACACTGGACGGCGTTGCGCTGTTCCCGGACGGCATCCAGCCCATATCGCAGCCGGTCGACATCGAGGCCTGGACCAGCGAACTGCGCCTGACCTCGCAAGGGAGCGGCCCGCTGCGCTGGCACGCAGGCGTCTTCTTCCAGCGTCTCGAACGTGACCGGACCGACGATCTGGGCCCGCTGCTGTTCGGTGCCGAGCCGCAGCGCGCCGAGACCCGGAGCAACCAGATCGGCCTCTTTGCGCAGGCGAGCTACGACGTGCTGCCCACGCTGGAGGCAACGCTGGGCCTGCGCTACGACCGCGACCGGCGCAAGGAAGACACGGTCGGTACGGACACCGCCACGACCTATGCCCGCCGCGCGCAGACTTTCGACAAGTGGCAGCCCAAGCTCTCGCTCGCCTGGCGCCCGAGCCCGGACTTCACCGCCTATGTCACGGGCAGCGTCGGCTTCAAGGCGGGCGGCTTCAACCCCCTTCCCGGCCCCTCGGACATCTGGACCGCGAACTTTGCCGCCGAAACCGTCAAGTCGCTGGAAGCGGGTATCAAGGGCCAGCTTGCCGAAGGGCGCGTGCGCCTTTCCCTCGCAGGCTTCGTGACGGATTACAGCAACTTCCAGAACACCGTGTTCCTGGGCAATTCGGTCGTGCTGTCGGTGCCCAAGGTCAATGTCCACGGGTTAGAAGCCTCCGTGCAGGCGGACCTGGGACAAGGCTTCCGCCTCGATGGCGGCGCGGCCTGGACGCACAGCCGCACCGGCACCTACATCACCCCCAACCCCACGCCGGAACCGGGCGAGCCTGACCTGGTGAATCTCACCGGCAAGCGCACCCCCAACGCGCCCGACTGGACGCTGAACGGCGGCATCGGCTGGGAGGGTGAGGCCGGGCCTGCCAAGCTCGACGCGCGCCTCAGCGTTGCCTACGTCTCGCGCGTGGACTTCGAGATCGACAACATCCTGCACACCCCCGGCTACGCCTCGGTGGACGGGCGGCTTGGCGTTGAGCTCGGCGCGTGGAACCTGGAAGTCTGGGCCAAGAACCTCTTCGACACGCGCTGGGCAATTTCCGCCTTCGGCCAGCAGCAGTTGCCGCTGCTCCTGGGCCTTGGTCCCAACGGCCCGTTCGACAGCTTCACCATCAATACCGGCCGCCAGTTCGGCGTCGGCGCCACCCACCGTTTCTGAAGGAAGGCACCCCCATGAGTTTTTGCGACACGATCTGGCAGGACGTTGCCCCGCTGCGCCGCGCGATCCTGGACCAGCCTTTCCTCGCCGAGCTTGCCGACGGCTCGCTCGCGCCGGAAAGCTTCCGGCACTACATGCTGCAGGACAGCCTCTACCTTGCCGAATATGCACGCGCGCTGGCCATTGCGTCAGCCCGCGCGCCCACGGCGAGCGCCCGGCTGGAATTTTCCGACGGCGCCAAGGTCGCGGTGCAGGTGGAGCAGGCGCTGCACCAGGCCTTCTTCGAAAAGTTCGGCGTCACGCCCGAAATGGCGCGCGAGGCCGAGCCTACCCCTGTGTGCCTTGGCTACACCAGCTACCTCACCGGCCTTGCCGCAACGCGCAGCTATGAGGAACTGATCGCGGGCATCCTGCCCTGCTTCTGGGTCTACTGGGAGGTCGGCTGCGACATCAAGCCGCGCGCCGCCTCGCCCAACCCTTATGCCGCCTGGATTGACACTTATGCCGATCCCGGCTTCGGCGAAGCGACCGCGCGGGTGCGCGCGCTGGTGGACGAGGCCGCAGCCAATGCCACCCCGGCGATCCGCGCCGCGATGGAAACGGCCTTCCGCAACGCCACGCGCTACGAGTGGATGTTCTGGGATTCGGCCTACCGGCGCGAGACCTGGCCGATCTGAGCCTCCCGCCCGATCGGCCAGACGTGATGATGCATGGAAAAGGGCGGACCTACCAGCTGACGCCGATCTTCCCGAAATGGGCACCGCTTTCCTCGTAGCGGAAGGCTTCGGCGAGGTCTGCGAGCGCAAAGCGACGGTCGACACGGGGCTTGATCCCCATGGCCTCGATGGCGCGCACGAAATCGACCTGCTCGCGCCGGCTGCCGACGATGACGCCGTGCAGCCGCACCTGCTTGGCCATCAGAAGGGCGGTCGGCACCTCGCCGCCCGTACCGGTGAGCACGCCGATGAGGGTGATGTGGCCACCAATGCGCACCGCCTGGAGCGACTGCGCCAGCGTGGCAGGGCCGCCGACCTCGACCACGTGGTCGACCCCGCGCCCGCCTGTCCAGGCAAGGACCGCCTCGCCCCATTCGCGCTCGCTGCGGTAGTTGATCGTGTGATCCGCGCCCATTGCGCGCAGCTTTTCCAGCTTCGCATCCGAGGATGAGGTCGCCACGACGCGCGCGCCCATCGCCTTGGCAATCTGCAAGGCCCAGATCGAGACGCCGCCCGTGCCCATGACCAGCACCGTGTCGCCCGCCTTGAGGCCCCCTTCGACAATCAGCGCGCGCCATGCGGTGAGACCCGCCGTGGTGATCGTGGCGGCTTCCACGAAATCGAGCCCTTCGGGCATGCGCGTGAAGGCCGTCGCGGGGCGCACGACCAACTCCTGCGCGAACCCGTCGATGCCGTCTCCCGGGACGCGGGCAAAGTCGCCCACGGCGGGCGGCCCGTCCTGCCAGTCCGGGAAGAAGCACGAGACCACGCGGTCACCTTGCACGAACGCGTCCACGCCCTCGCCCACCGCCTCGACGATGCCCGCACCATCGGCGAGAGGGATGCGCCCATCCTCGGCCGGCGTCGCGCCCGAACAGACGAGGTAGTCATGGTAGTTCAATGATCCGCCATGCAGGCGCACGCGGATCTCTCCGGGGCCGGGCTGGCCGGGATCGGGAAGGTCGACGCATTCCAGCGTGTCGAGACCGCCGGGCGCCTTGATTTGAATGGCTTGCATGGATCGTTCTCCTGTTTGGCTCGCCCGATCAGGTAGGTATCGCAGCCTCGGCTTCAATGCGGGCACGGTGGAGTGCCCCCACGCTTCGATGCGGCGCCAGCGCTCAGGCGCGCGCCCGGCTCCCCGGCGTAAAGCCCGAACCGGGCAGCTGCGCCGCGGCGGCCAGGGCATCGATCACGATGCGCAGGCGCGGCTGTTCATAGCGAGAGCTGGGCCAGACGAGGTGGATCGGCATCTCGGCCCCGGCACATTCCTCCAGCACCGGCACGAGCGCGCCCGAGGCAAGCTCCTTCCCGATCAGCCAATCGGGCAGCTGGGCCAGGCCTTCCCCTGCCAGCGCGGCGGCGAGAATGGCCTCGCCGTCGCTGAATTCGTGGCGGACCTTCACTTCCTGGGCCACCTCACCCCCGGCCTTGTCCTTCAGGAGCCAGACAGGGCGGGGCACCCTGCGCCACCCGATGATGCAATCGCGCTGCGTCAGTTCCTCAGGGCTCCTCGGCGCGCCATGGCGGGCCAGATAGTCCGGCGAGGCGCAGATCAGCAGGCGCTGCGTGCCCAGCCGCCGTGCGGTCAGGTCCGCATCGTTGCCGAGCGTGCCAATGCGCACGGCCAGATCGATCCCCTCCTCGATGACGTTGGCCGTGCGCTCGGTGAACATGACCGAGAGGTCCAGATGGCGGTACTGCGCCGTGAGCTCCAGCAGGATCGGCATCACGTGCCTGCGCCCGAAGGCTGCGGGCAGGTTAAGGTGGAGCGTACCCACCGGCGTGTCGCGGCCCGAGGCCATCGCCAGCTCGGTCCCGTCCAGATCGTCGAGAATCCGCTGGCACGCGTCGAGGTATACCTGCCCTTCCCCCGTCAAGGTCAGCCGCCGCGTCGTGCGGTGCAGGAGCTTGGTTCCCAGCCGCGCCTCCAGCCGGGTCACGCTCTTGCCCACGGCCGAGCCGGTGACGCCCAGCTCGCGTGCGGCCGCCGCAAAGCTTCCCAGGCGCACGGTCGCAACGAATTCGGTCAATCCGGCAAAGCGATCCTGCACATCCATTCCGGAACTGTGGGATCGAGTGAATGGAATCGCAAGGGGATTATTCTCCCGAAATTCCACTCTAGATAGAGCCCAACGCTTCGCTCCCTTTCCTCCCCCCGCATTTTTCAGGATTCCCATGACCAAGCTTTTCGAGCCCTTCGACCTCTCCGGCCTCACGCTACGCAACCGTGTCGTCATGCGCCGATGACCCGGGCCCGGGCGCTCGACACCGTGCCCGATGACCTCACCGTGGAGTACTACAGCCAGCGCGCGGGCGCGGGCCTTATCATCAGCGAAGGCGCGCCTGTTTCACTGGAAGGCTGCGGATACCTCTTCAACCCCGGCCTCTACACGGCCGAGCAGGCCGCAGGCTGGCGCCGCGTGACCGACGCCGTCCACGCCAAGGGCGGGCGCATGTTCGCCCAGCTCTGGCACGTGGGCCGGGTCTCGCACACCTCGATCCTGGGCGAAGGGCAATCGCCCGTCTCGTCCTCGGCCACGGTGGGCGAAAACGTCTGGGCCTTCGGGCGTGACGAGGACGGCGTCGCCAAGAGCCTGGCCGCAAGCCCGCCGCGCGCGCTGGAAACCGAAGAGGTCGTGCGCATCACGCAGGACTTCGTGCGCGCCGCACGCACGGCCATCGACGCCGGTTTCGACGGGGTCGAGCTGCACGGCGCTAACGGCTATCTCTTCGAACAGTTCGTCAACGGCGCGCTCAACCAGCGTGAGGACCGCTACGGCGGCTCGATCGAGAACCGCCTGCGCTTCCTGCTCGAGACGCTCGATGCGATCAGCGCCGAGATCGGCAGCAACCGTGTCGGTGTGCGTGTGTCCCCGTTCGGCCGCCTCTTCGGCATGGAGCCTTACGCCGACGAGGCCGAGACCTGGGTCACGCTGGCGGGCGAATTTGAAAAGCGCAGCCTCGCCTATGTGCACCTCAGCGACCAGCTGACGATCGGCGCGGAAAAGATGCCCGAGACCTTCGCGCGCGATTTCCGCACCACCTACACCGGCACGCTGATTGCCGCGGGCGGCTTCGAGAAGGACAGCGCCGAGGCGGCGCTCCAGTCGGGCGAGCTTGACCTTGTCGCCTTCGGCCGCCCGTTCATCGCCAATCCCGACCTGGTCGAGCGCATGCGCGCCGGTCACCCGATCCACCCCGCCGACCGCGCCACCTGGTACGGGGACCTCGGCGCACGTGGCTACACCGATTACCCCACCTGGGACGAAGAGGAGGCCGCTGATAATGGCTGAACCGCGCACCGATCACGAAGAGGCCAGCGACACCGCGTCGCTGCGCCTCAGCCTGCTGGACTACGCGCCGGTCGATGAAGGCGAGACGCCGACGGATGCCTTTGGCGCCTCGCTGCGGCTGGCCCAGCTGGCCGAGCAGGAAGGCTTCCACCGCTACTGGGTGTCCGAGCACCACGGGATCTCGGCGACCGCCAGCAACTCGCCCGAGATCCTGATGGCGCATGTCGCCTCGGGCACCTCGCGCATCCGCGTCGGCTCGGGCGGGGTGCTGCTTCCCAATTACAGCAGCCTCAAGATCGCGGAGAACTACCAGCTTCTTGAAGCGCTGTTCCCCGGCCGCATCGACTTGGGCTTCGGCCGCGCGCCGGGCGGGGACCAGCGCATCAGTAGCGCGCTCAACGACGAGAAGGCGCGCCCGCTTCCCTACCCGCAGAAGGTGTCTGACCTGCTCGGCTTCGTGACGGGTTCGCATCCGGCCGGATCGCGCTATGCGGGCCTGCAGGCGCGGCCCGAAACACCTACCCCGCCCCAGCCGTTCGTGCTGGGGGCTTCGGGTTCGACCGCGCAGATCGCGGCCGAGGCGGGCCTTGGCTTCACCTTCGCGCACTTCATCAATCCCACGCGCCGGGGGGCGGATGCCAGCAGGGTCTATCGCGAGGCCTTCCGTCCCTCCCACTTCGCCGCGCGACCGCAGGTCATCGTGGCGGTCTTCGTGGCCGTGGGCGATACCGAGGAGGAGGCGGCCGCGTATGCCGACGCGTTCCACCTGTGGCTCACCCACGCCGAGAGCCACACGCAGTTCGACCGCGTGCCCTCGCTGGAGACGAGCGCGGCCCACATCTGGACGCCCGAACAGCTCGCGACGCGCGCGGGCAACGAAGGCCGCCTGATCTCGGGCACGGCCGCGCAGGTCCTCACCCAGCTGCGTGCCCTTGGCGAAGCCTATGGCACGAACGAAGTCATGATCAACCTGATGATGCCGGGCGAGGCCGCGCGCACCAATGCCGTCAAAGCGCTGAGCGCCGCGCTGCGGGCGTAAGGGCCGCGCCACGCATTCCCCCGATGAAGGAGGCCAACATGAACGCCACCCCCACCTCCCAGCGCCATCATATCGCGCTCTATCTCGCCCACCGGTGGTTCGCCTTCTTCGAGGCCCCCGGTGGCGACCTCGAAGCGCACCTTGGGATTTTCCATCCGCAGGTACGCCTGTCGGGCCACCGCGGGCAGCGCCTCTTTGCGCAGGATCACGAAACCCTGCGCGCATGGTTCGCTGCGGTTCCGGACGAAGTCAGCTCGCACCATATCCTCCATTCGGTCTACGAGGACCTTGCCCCGGATAGTGGACGCCTCGCGTTCCTTGTCGCCTACCAGGCACCGGGCGCGGATGACGCGGTGCACGGCTCGATCATCAGCTACGAAACGCAGATCGCGTTCGGCGGCGAGCCCCGCTTCCTGGCCCTCGACAAGACGCCGACGCTGCCGAACACCCGGCCCACCTTCGAACCGTCCTGGGCGACCAACCGCGTACTCGCGCGCCTGCATCACGAACTGGGCGGCCTTGGCGAGGCCGGTGATGCGAACGGTCAGGTCGTGCGCTCGGCCATGGGGGGCAACGTCCATGGCCTGGTCGTCTGGCCAACCTCCCAAGCTCCGGAAGAGAGCAACGGCCCGGCGTAAACTCCGCCCCCGATACCGGTTTTCGACCTCGCGCCTCCTCCCCCCTCCCGACGCGGCGAAGACCGGTATCGGCTTTCTCTTGTGAACACGGCGCAAGCCCTGTCCCCACGAAAGCGGCGCGCACGAGCGCCCAGAATGTGCTACACTTCAAAGAAAACGGCCGGGCCGCAAAAATATCCATCGAGTAGTTATAGTTAAAACTGCCTTGGGAGATATTTCGCGATGCCAGATGCAGCCAGGCAAAGCGGCGGATGCCCATTCATGGCCCGCCACGACCAGACCCCCGAGATGGTGTCGGACGATCCGCTCGCACACATCAACGCCGGAAACTTCGCGCGCGCCATCGCGATCTACCGCGCCCGGGACACAGACGGCACGTTATCGGCCGAGGACTGCGCGCTGGCCGCCCACGCCCTGCGCAACACCGGGGAATTTGGCCAGGCGGCGGACTGGTTCCAGAAGGCCCTAGGCATGGCCCCCGAGCATCGCTTCGCCGTATCCTGGCGCGCGCAGGTCGAGGCCAACCGGATCGACGAGCGCAGCGGCGCCGGGATCCTGCGGCCCAGCACGCTTACCGAAAGCTACCTGCGCACCAATCCCGAAGACACCTACCGTGACAGCCCCTTCAGTTGGGTCCTGTGCACCGACTTCCAGCGCCCCAGCGACTACATTCCACCGCAATCGGTGCGCGACAAGCTGCGCAACTTCAAGGATTCGCTGGTTTCCCTCGCGCTGGGTCCGATTGGCGAACTGGCCAACAGCGGGGCTACCCCCGGCAATGCAGGGCGCTGGACGCAGCGCCGGCTTGGCATCATGCGCCTTGCCGCGCTGGGCGCCGCGCGCACCTGGATGGCCAGGCGCGAACGTGATCCCGATGGCGAGCATCACGATATCGTCGGGCAGCTTGCACGGCGCAAGGACCTGCCCAAGTGGGCGGATTCCGGGTTCACGCCTGATGGTGCCCATGTCTCGGACCAGTTCGGTCCTGGCGAAGGCCGCGTCGGCCAATCCTTCGTCGACCATGGCATGCCCGAGAACTACCGGCCCCGAGACCGTTCGCACGACGCCAACCTGCCCAGCGAGGCGGCCGTGGCCAGAGCCTTCGGCTACCGCAATGGCACGACACGGGAAGCCATGACCGCGAGCTTCCATGCCGCGGCCCACCTCCAGCAGCTTGTCCACGATGTCGCCCAGACCGCACCGGACAACCGGCGCAAGCACGCCATTCCCGTCGATCCCGACAGCGAACTCGCCGCGCTGGGCGTGACCCATCACTGGAGCCGGGCCGATGCGCCCAATGTCCTGCGCCCCGATGGCGAGGGCATGCACAGCACCACCGTGTGGTGGGACATGAGCCACATCTACGGCAGCGAAATCGAGACGCTGGCCGCGATCCGCTCGTTTCCCGACGGCAGCAAGGTGCCTGGTGGCAAGCTCTACCTCGAAGGCATGGACGCAGCCGGGAACGGAGGGCTCTTCCTTCCCACCCACGAGGTTGAAGCGGGCGAGGAGGGGCGCGCGCGCCGCCAGATCCTGACCGGGTTCGGGCGCAACATGACCGCCCCGCTCGAAGCCGAGCACACGCTCTATGCGCGCCACCACAACTGGGTCGCCGACGTATTGAAGGAGCGCTACCCGGACTGGTCGGACAACCAGATCTTCCAGATCGCGCGGCGCGTGGTGACGATGACCTACGCCAAGATCCACACCGGCACCTGGACGCACACGCTGTTTGCCAACGAGGCGGTGGTGAACGGCCTCAACGCCAACCTGTTCGGCCGCGCCGAGCGCAAGCTTCCGCATTTCGACAAGAAGATCTACCGCCCCGAACAGGGCACCGACCCCATCGCGCACGGCATCGCGGCGGGCAAGGTCGACAAGGACAAGCCCGAGATCAAGGGCAACTTCTTCAGCAAGGCCTATCGCTTCGGCCACCAGATCTGGGTCGACCAGCTCCACTGCCCGCCCATCGGCGCGAAACCCGATGCGGGCACTCGCACGGTCAATATGAAAGAACTGCGCGAGCTCGACGGGCACGAGTTCCTGCGCCGCGAAGGGCTGGGCGCGGTCTACTACTACATGATGCACACGAGGCTGGGCGCGCCCGTTGCGGGCAACACCGCGGACTTCTTCCGCGACATGGCCAGCGAAGAGGGCGTGATGAACATGCTCGAGCAGGAAATCCGCAAGGACCGGCGGCGCGGCACCCCCTCCTGGACCGACTACCAGAAGGCCCACAACATCCCGCCGAGCGAGACCTGGGAGCACCTTTTCCTCGACCCCGAAAGCCCGCAATCGCAGGCCACCATCGCTACCTTGAAGGAACTGTACCCCGATGGGATCTCCACGCTCGACGCGGTGATCGGGCTCACACTCAACGAGCACCGGCCCGAGGGCCTTGCCATTACCAACGAGGGGTTCCAGACCTTCGTGCAGGAAGCGACCAGCCGCATCCGGAAGAACCCCTACCTCACCGAAAAGTGGCGCCCCGACGAGGTCAGTTGGACCGCAATCAACCTTGTCGAGGCGATCGACAAGGAGAAGCTGCTCTACCTGCACTGCCCCGAACTGCGCGACTGGCTACTAACCCGCGAGACAGTGAACAGCTACGAATATGCGGGCACGAACCCGCGCGACAATCCCGAGGAACACCCCCTCGAGAGCACCGGCATCATCGTCTGGGGCGAGCAGAACATGCGCGACTTTGGCCTCGGCGATGCCTGGAAGGACGCGCATTTCCACCCGGGCGTCCCTAACGACATGCTGCGGATCGAGCATGGCCAAGAGACCTATGTTGTCGATCTCACCGACCGCCAGGTGCTCGCCGATTTCGAAGGCCAGGGCCGCGTCCATGGCCGCGACGTGCTGTTCGAGGACCCGCCCGGCGTGACCCGGCGCGACCTGCTCGCAGCCGCACAGGCCATCCGGGAGGCGGCACGGTATCCCTGGCCGGGCTTCGAAGCGCCCGGACATCCCGGCTTCGTGAGCGGCTGGCAGCTCACCCAGGAGGAAGTCGACACGCTCAAGCGCTACAAGGGCGATCCTGAAGGGAACGGCGTGCAGGCGCGCCTGACCGATCTGGAAAAGCACCTTGTCCCCTTCAACCTTGCCGGCAAGAGCCCGACCATCGGCTTTTCGCAGAACCTGCGCGGCTGGCGCACGCTCGAGAAGAGCGGCGCGCGAGCGCTGTTCCTCACCCTCGGCTCGATCTTCACATTCGGCGGCCTCAGGAACTTCGTGACCGGGCGCGGCATCCCGATGGACGCCATGGCCCGGCGGCGGCCCGCGCAGCGCACCGGGATCTTCGATGCCCAGGGCATGATCGACGAGCCCCGGCTCGCCGAATACCTGGCCCAACTGCGCGCGATGGCCGGGGAGAGCGAGACGGGCGCAATCCCCGAAGAGGACTTCCTCGCGATGCTCGAGGCGAAAGGCGCCCTCGACAGCCTGACCCGCAAGCAGTGGGGCTCCTACTTCCGCCTGCTCGAACGCGCAGGGCGCGCGCAGGCGATCACGCCCGAAGACTTCGAGGGGCTCTACCGCAACACGCTGATCCCGGCGATGTTCGAGAAACTGGAGCGCACCTAGAGCCGCGTGCGACCCGATGGCATCGGATCAATCGAAGCGCTCGTCCCCCGTGGGTTCGATGTGCGCGACCGCGTTGCTGGCCTGCCGGAAACGGGCCAGTTCGGCATAGATCCGGCGCCGCGCGCGGTTGAGATTACCCAGCGGACGGTGCGCGACGATGCTGTGCCAGGGATTGTAGGAAAGATTGCGCGCGAAGGCCATCTGCGCCGGTGTATCGAAGGTCTGGCGCGGGATGCGCAAGGTCGCCACCGGGACCCGGGGGGAGAGTTTCTCCGGCCACAGGATCCCTGCGTGCTCGATCGGCATGCGCCGCGCGTCGGTCTGCACCTGCACGGTCATCGTGAAGGCGACATCCTGGCGCGCCAGGGTGCGGGCCATGTTTTCGCGCAGATAGTGGTCCGAGGGGCGACGTGGCAGACCCTCGACTTTCATGTCGACCTTGCCCTCGGGCAGGAAGGCGTACTGCATCGCGGTCCCCTCTCCCAGGAGATAGGGGACGCAGCTGTAGTAGGCAGTCCCCAGCGGATTGCCCTGCGTCCGGCTCCAGAGCCCCTGCATCAAAAGGTCGAGCACGTGTGGACGCGGACCCAGAAAGTACCATAGGGGCAGCTCGCGCAGGCTCCAGGACTGCAGGCAGACGTTCTCGCGCAGCGTGGGCGTCGTGAAGGTCGGGCAGCTAATTCCGGTGAGGTCCTGCGTGAAGCGCTCGTCCTCCATCAGCTTGGGGCCGGGTACGTCCATCAGCTTCACGCCGATGCTCAGCACGCCGACATCGTCGATGTCGGGCGGGGTGTGCGGGCCTGGTCCCCCCAGCCGCACCCAAGCCGGGTAGCTGCGCCGGACGGCGAAGATCCCCTTGCGCAAGGGTTCGGGCAGGTCGGCATGCACCTCCAGTTCGCCGCGCACCACGCCATGGGTCTTGGTGTTGCCGCCGCGCTCCATTTCCTGGGGCGCGAAATCCTGCGCCATGTGCTGGCGGATATGCGCGATGACCTCCTCCAGCAGGCGCTCTTCGTCGGGGCCGACACGCTCCTGCGCCAACCCCAGATCATCACCCCTGTACCACAGCAACGCCAGCCTCTGGACCAGGGCCGTACCCGGCCGCTGCAACAATCCATCGAGCGCAGGACGCAGCCACGGATCGATCCGACGCTCGGCACGAAGCGAATATTCCAGGAAATTGTGCAGCCAGCGCAAAGTCACGACAGCCCTCCCTGAACCATGCCCGGGCATGATCAATTGTACACATTAGAGAAACGTGGCACTTTTGTCATCACACATCGATGTCGAGTCGGCCCGTAGAGACCTCCATTGCTCTTTGCCGGGGATCACATATCCGGGAACGACTTGCACTTTGGGGAGGCAAGATCATGACCGTGACTGTCGCGGACCTGCTCACCAAGACCGCCGAGGAACTCGACGCGCTGTTCGCAGCGG
The DNA here is from genome assembly GCF_000813185.1 of Novosphingobium sp. MBES04. Classification (NCBI taxonomy): domain Bacteria; kingdom Pseudomonadati; phylum Pseudomonadota; class Alphaproteobacteria; order Sphingomonadales; family Sphingomonadaceae; genus Novosphingobium; species Novosphingobium sp. MBES04. The sequence goes on from NZ_DF850488.1 coordinate 1,343,087, forward strand.
CCCCGCGCGGCGACATTCCCGATGGCGAGACCAAGGGCACGGCCATCATCGCAGCCGGAACATCCTACAGCGACGAAGTTGCCAAACTGGTCGAACTCTTCGCCTGGCAGGGCAAGGTCTTCGATGCCGAGTACGGTTTCCTGCGCAACTACATCCTGCCCTTCGGGATCAAGGCCATCGTCGCCAAGGTCTATTACGGGCAAAGCTGGATGGACCAGAAGGACTGCATCGTCATCGACTATTCGGAAACCTCGCTGGCGGCCGCACGCGTGCGCGACGAAATCCGTCTGGTCGCGCCCGGCCTCTTCCTCGGCAAGGTCTATTGGGGCGACACGGCGCTGATGCACTTCGCGCTCGAGGTCTAGGCCCGTGGCGCGCCAGTCGCTGCTTGCCGTGGCCGCCACCGTACGTGATCACGCGATCCCGGAGCTGGAGGCCCTGCTGCGCACGATGACCCGCGCGCCCGAGGCACCGGGACAGGCCGATCCGGACAATCCGATCATCCCTTTCGGCCAGATCGAGGGGCTCCATTTCCTGCGCTTCGTCCTCCTGGAGGACCCCTCGCTGCCCGACCGCGCGGCCTACCCCCGGCTTCCAGCCTACGAGCCGACCCGGCTGATGCTGATGGTCGATGGCGACGGATCGCCCCAGGACCTGCTGCAACGTCTGCTGGCCACGGCCCGTGAAGGCCTCGTGCGGGTCTTCATCCATTGCGACGCCACGGTCACCGGCACGAACATCGCCGCATGGATGGATCGCCACCGGGTGAGGTCGGCGGCCAACTACGTCAACTGGCCCGGGCGCAGCGCCCGGCAGGTGCGCGAGGAAGCGCAGCTGCACGAGGCCTGGCTCGCGGTCCGCCTGGAGCATCCGGATACGTCTCCCGATGAGCTCTGGCCGCTTTTGCGCGCGGCGGCGCAGGATCTGCCTCTCTCTCCTCCGGTGCGCCCTTCGCTGAGCGAGTGGCTGGGCAACCTCCTCCACCTCCTCTCTTTTCCCGTGCTGGCGCTGCTGAGCCTGCCCGTGCTGCTGCCCGCGCTCCCGGTCCTGATCGTGATGCTGCGACGGCGCGAGACGCGCGACCGGGTGATCGCACCGCGCCCCTCGCGCGCGCGAAACACGATGCTCTCCGCCCTCGAAGACCACGACGTCACCAACCCCTACAGCGCCATCGGCAGCCTCAAGCCTGGGCGCTTTCGCCGCTGGCTGGCAATCGTCATCCTGTGGATCATCAACTGGGGCGCGCGCCACATCTATCGCAGCGGTCGGCTCGCGCGCGTGAACACCATCCATTTTGCCAGCTGGACCTTCCTCGACGACAGGCGCCGCGTGTTCTTTGCCAGCAATTACGACGGCAGCCGCGAGGCCTACAACGACGACTTCATCAACAAGGTCGCCTTCGGGCTCAACCTCTCGTTCTCGAACGGGCTGGGCTATCCCCGCACCGACTGGCTCGTGCGCGGCGGCGCCCGGCACGAACGCGACTTCAAGTGGTACCTCTTCCACCACCAGATCCCGACGCAGGTCTGGTACAACCCCTTCCGCGGCCTCACCACCTACGACATGGCGCGCAACGCCCGCCTGCGCGCGACGTACGAGCGGCGTCCGACAGGCGCGGAGCTGGCCCGCTTCGTGGCCGAGATCTGACGCGATGGCAGTCGACAGGGACGATGTGCAGGCGCTGGTGCGGTCCGGTTTCGGATCGCTCGGCAGCGCGCGCTACATCCTCGTGCGGATCGTGGATAGCACCCGTGCGAAGGCCTGGCTGCGCGGGCTCGTGCCGACACGGGCCAGCGAGGTCGGAGAGGGCCGCGCGCTCGACACCGTCCTGCAGGTCGCCTTCACCCGTGCAGGCCTGCGCGCCCTGGGCTTTACTGCGGCCGAACTGGAGAACATGGCCCCGGAATTTCTCGACGGAATGGCCAGCGACGCACGCCGCTCGCACCGGCTTGGCGATGTCGGTGAAAGTGCGCCTACGCATTGGGAATGGGGGACAGGCATACGCGAACCCCATGTCCTGCTCCTCCTCCTGGCCCGGCCGAACCGGATCGCGGACTGGGCAAGCCACGTCGAGCGCGACGCGCGCGCCAACGGCTTTCGCCTCGTGACCACCCTGGCCAGCAATCCCGCGCCCGAGGACAGCGGCCCAGCGCGCGAGCCCTTCGGCTTTGCCGATGGCCTCTCGCAACCGGAGATCGACTGGGACGCCAAGCACCGGCCGAGCGCCCGCGCCGATCGCGCGTACCGCCCCCACATCGCAGCGGGCGAAGTGCTGCTGGGGCATCGCAACGAATATGGCGCGATCGCGGGCGATGCGACAGGGCCGCTGGTCCAGCGCAATGGCAGCTACCTTGTCTATCGCCAGCTCGAACAGGACGTCACCGGCTTCTGGGGCTGGCTACACGCGGCCGCAGGGCCCGACGGGGCGCTGGAACTGGCCGAGCGGATGGTCGGGCGCCAGATCGACGGCGCGCCGCTCCCGGGACTGGCGCATGGGCGCGGGCCGGAAGACTTTGATTTCCAGGGCGATCCGCTGGGGCACCTGTGTCCGCTCGGCGCCCACATCCGCCGCGCCAATCCCCGCGTGGGGGATGATCCGCTGGGCCCGCGCGGTATCCTGGGCAACCTGCTCTCGACCGCAGGCTTGCTGGGAAGCGCCGGAGGCGATGCGGTCGCGAGCGCACGCTTCCACCGCCTGCTGCGCCGGGGCCGCCCCTATGGCGCGACAATGACGCCCGAGCAGGCCATGCGCACCGGTGCGCCCAAGACAGAGGCCGGGCTGCACTTCCTGTGCCTCAACGCCAGCCTCGCGCGCCAATTCGAATTCGTGCAGGGGGCCTGGCTCATCAGCCCGACTTTTGGCGGCCTCTCGCAGGAGGGCGACCCGCTGATCGGCGCTCGCTGCCCGTTTCCCGATGACCGGCGTAGCGACCTGTTCCGCTATCACGATGCCCAGGGTCAGCCCCGCATCGCGCAGGGGATGGACCGCTTCGTCACGGTGCGCGGCGGGGCCTACTTCTTCCTGCCGGGCCTCGAAGGACTGGCCTCTATCACCGCGCGGTAAGCCGCTCTAGACATGGCCGACACCTGTCAGGCCGGGACCGACTGATCGTCGACGACCTTGCGGATCCAGCGGCGGAACCGCAGGATGTTGGGCGAGGTCCAGCGGTCATCGCGCGAAAGCAGCGCGTAGCTGCCGAAGCTGACCGGCTGGAACGCGGTCTGCGCAGGCATGACCCGCACCAGCCGACCGGTCGCCAGTTCGTCGTGCAGCAGCATGGTGTTGACGAGCGCGATGCCCTTGCCCCGGCAGGCTGCGTCGATGGTGAGGTGCGCGTGCCACAGGCGCGGACCGCTCAAACGCTCGGGCGGCGTGATCCCCTGGGCCAGAAGCCAGTGGTGCCACTCGGCCCCGTCCTCCTCGTGAAGGAGCGGCAGCTCGTGGAAATCCCCGGCCTCCCGGATCGGGGCGATGCCGGCCAGAAACGCGGGGCTGGCCACGGGAAAGACCTCGGGCCGGGCAATGTCGAGGCGGCGCACCTCGCGCGGAATCCGGTCCTCCTCCCAGGACCGCACGTAGCGCACATCGCAGTCCACGTCCTTGCTGCGGAAATCCGGCCCCTCGTCCGCAGGACGGAAATCGACGTCGATGTCGGGGTTCTCTTCCAGAAAGTCGCCCAGGCGCTCGGCCAGCCAGAGCGAGGCGAAGCCCGGGACGCACCAGACGCGCAGCGTGTTGTCGCTGCCTTCGCCCAGCAGCGATCCGGTCGAGCGGGCGATGATCGAGAGCGCCTTGGCGACCTCGCCGTGGTAGACTTCGCCCTGGTCGGTCAGGCGCCGGTCGTTGCCGTAGCGCAGCACCAGCGGCGCGCCGACCCAGCCCTCGAGCGAGCGGATATGGCGGCTCACCACGGCATGGTCGATCATCAGCTCGCGGGCGGCCCGGCGAATACCGCCCAGGCGTCCGACGGCTTCGAAGGCGCGCAAGGCGGCCAGTGGCGGGTACAGGCTCGTATCGGTCACGACTACCCCTCTCAAATTCTTGTGCGTCCCGCGTGTCGGTCGAAGACCGCAGGCAGGTACCAAGCCCTTCAAGAAGGCATCCTCTCCCCGGACAAGGCGCTACATTTCGAAAATTCGCACGCTGAACTGGTGCCCCCTGCGCACCGCATCATGCATTCAAGGCAACTTGCTGACAAGAATTCTATGCACCTCAATATATTCGAACTTATCTATTCTCGAATCCTGTGCACTATTGCGCGATCACGGTGCAGGACGCGCGGGGGAACGGGGAATGGCGATCGACGAAAGCGAACACGAACGGCTGGGCATGAACCGGCCGATTGCCCGGCGCAGCTTCATCGGCGGGGTCGCCGCTACCAGTGCAGGGCTTGGCGCGCTGTCGCCGCTGGCGCGGGCGAGCGAGCCCCTCGCCGCGGGAGGTGCAGGTCCTGCACCGGCCCCCGACGCCTCCACCTATCCGCCTGTGCGCAGCGGCCTTCGCGGCCAGTATCCCGGCTCCTTCGAGAGCGCCCATGCCGTGCGCGACGGGGACCTGGGCGCGGACATCGCGGCGCACGATACCGGTGAGCACTACGATCTCGTCGTCGTGGGCGGGGGCATCTCGGGCCTGTCCTCGGCCTGGTTCTACCGCAAGGCGCTGGGCCGGGACATGCGCATCCTCGTCCTCGACAACCACGACGATTTCGGCGGCCACGCCAAGCGCAACGAGTTCCACCACGAGGGCCGCACCATCCTGGCCTTTGGCGGGACGATGAGCATCGAGAGCCCGTTCCCCTACAGCTACACCGCCAAGGCGCTGCTGGCCGAACTGGGGATCGAGCCCAGGACCTGGGAGCACTACCGCCGCGAGGAAACCTACAAGGGCCTGTCGGGCGGCGTCTTCTTCGACAAGGAAAGCTTCGGGCGCGACGCGGTTGCGCCGGGCTACGGCGCGCTTGCCTGGGCAGACTTCTTCGCGCGCGCGCCGATCCGCGCCGACATTCGCGCCGAACTGACCCGGCTCTACACCGCAAAGTCGGATTACCTCCCCCACCTCGATCCCATCGCCAAGGCCGAGGCGCTCAAGCGCATCAGCCTCCAGGACTTCCTGCTCGGGCCCGCGGCCATGAAGCGCGAGGCGCTGCCCTTCTTCGCCGGGATGGGTTTTCGCAACAACAAGCGCGTGGACACCTGCCCCGCCTACGAGGTCGCGCACCTGCCGATCTTTGATGGCATGGAGATCGCGGGCCAGATCCGCATGCACTGCGACGAGTTCCACTTTCCCGACGGCAACGCCTCGATCGCGCGCCTGCTCGTCAACCGTCTGGTGCCCGGTGCCCTCCCCGGGGTCCACGACCAGGAGAGCATCGTCACCGCGCGCGTGGATTACACCCGGCTCGACCTCCCCGGAGCCCCCACGCGCCTGCGCCTCGGCAGCACGGCGGTCCATGTCGCGCACATCGGCGCGGTTACCGCCACAACCGAAAAGGCCGTGCGCGTGGTCTACATGAAAGACGGCAAGGCCGGCTCGGTCACGGCCGCAAACGTGATCCTGGCCTGCTTCAACAACATCATCCCCTATCTCGTGCCTGAGCTTCCGGACGCGCAGAAGGCGGCGCTGGGCGAAGCCTCGAAGGTGCCGATGCAGTACACCAACGTGCTGGTGCGCAACTGGGAGCCCTGGCGCAAGCTGGGCGTGCGCAGCCTGATGGTGCCGAACGGCTATCACACGCGGGTCGGGCTCGACTATCCGATGGCGATCGGCGGCTATGCCAGCGCCACCCGGCCCGACCAGCCCGCCATCGTGACGATGATCCGCAATCCCAACCAGCCTGGCCTGCCGCGCAAGGAGCAGCACCGCGCCGGGCGCCACGACATGCTTGCCACCCCGTTCGAAACGAGCGAGCTGGAAGTGCGCCGCCAGTTGCAGCGCATGCTGGGTCCCGCCGGCTTCGACGCCGCGCAGGACATCCTGGCGATCACGGTCAACCGCTGGCCCCACGGCTATGCCTATACCTACGACACCCTCGCCGATCCCGACGTGCCCGAGGCCGAACGCCCGCACATCGTGGGACGCCGTCCCTTCGGACGCATCGCGATTGCCAACGCCGATGCGGGCGCGGCGGCCTACACCAATGTCGCGATCGACCAGGCCGAACGCGCCATCGGTGAGGTTCTGGTGAGCCGCGGGCTGACCTGACCCGTTCGCGTGGAGCCTCAGCGGCGGTAGAGCACCTTGCCATCGACCAGCGTCAGATCGACCCTGGTGGCAAGGATCTCCTCCTCCGGCACAGTGAGCAGATTGCGGTCAAGCACGACGAGATCGGCAAACTTGCCCGGCGTGATCGTGCCGCGGTTGTCTTCGTCAAAGCTGAGGTAGGCAGCCTCGCGCGTGTACATCGCCAGCGCGGCCATGCGCGAGACGTCTTCTTCCTCACGGGCATGGGCAGTGCCGCTTTCGGCCTTGCGCGTGACCGCGACGTAGACGCCGTAAAGCGGCCCGATGGGCAAGTTGTCCGAGCCCAGCACCATCTTCACACCGCGGCGCAAAGGCGTGCCCAGCGGGTTGATGTGGGTCAGCGCACGGCCCTCCAGCGTCTGCTGGTAGCGCCCTTCAAGGTTGTAGAGGAAGTTGGTCTGGGCCGCCGTGCGGCTCTTGCGAGACTGTCGCAGGCCCCTGCCGCAGTGGAAGGCGCCAAGTCTGACACCGCCGGTGCATGCAGGACACCACTCCTGCACCATGTGAAAAAAGGCCACCAATCCCGAAGGATGGCGGCCGTTTGGAGGTTGCCGGTGGGTACGACGTAATCGGGTGGGTTAGAGCGCTCAGGTGCGCCGGGCGAAGGGATAGGTCTCGCGCTCGACGATCTCGCTGACGGCCCGGTGCGCCTCCAGGATCGCCGCGTCGGTATGCGGACTTGCCGCGGCATCGGAGTTGGCGATGGAGACAAGACCGTAGGGCTGCCGCCCGACCACGCAGGGCCGCTGGGGCGACTGCGTGTAGACCCATTCGACCGGATCGTAGAGGCTATTGTAGGTATAGGCATAGCCGTGCGGCCAGCGGTTGACGGTGATCGCGGCAATGTCGCGCGCAGGGTCGAAGCCGCCTGGCCCGAGGATCCGCGCAAGCTGGCTGCGGGTTTCGCGCTCGAACGTCTCGAAGCTCATTTCCAGCAGTTCGGCGCGGCCGATGCGGTGCTGGTCGCGGCGGGGCTGACCGGGCGCATTCATGAACTTGGTGAGGTGCAGCGCGATCGGCTCCTCGCTCGAGCGGGCATGGCGCAGAGCGCCCAGGTCCACCGCCTCGGTGAGCGCGACGACATCGTGGAACATCGTCGGACACGAGATGCTGGAGACGCCCAGCTTCTCGAACGCGCGCCAGTTGCGCAGCACCACGTTGGTGTAGATGAGCGGCCCCTTCACGCCGTAGGCCAAGGCCTCCTTCTGGGGCCCGGGCAGTTCGGGCATCATGTAGGGGATCGCCATGTTCCAGCAGGCCAGGATGACCGACTTGGCGCGCACCGATTTGAGCCCATCGCCGTTGGCATAGGTGATGACGGCCTCGCGCGCGGTCTTCGCATCGCCGTCGTGGGCCACGTTGACAACGATGCTGGAGAGACGGATGCGCACCGGGTTCTGCGCCCGGTCAAGCGCGTCATAGGCGATGCGCGCGGTGCCCATGTCCTCCTGCGTGCGCGCCGTGGTCGCGCCGGGCACGAGGTGCGCGACCAGCAGCCGGGCCAGCGTGGCGTTGCCATCGGGAAAGTGCACCGCGTTCCAGTCGATCTTCTGGCGCCCGTGCTGGCCGCCGGGAAGGTCGGCAAAGAGGCCCTCGGGGATTTCGCCAAGGCCCAGCCCGGAAAAGCCGGGATACCCTTCGACCCAGCCGAACAGCGCCGGGGTGGCATCGGCCCCGACGCAGAAGCTGCTGGTGCCCATCTGCTGGAAGAACCACATGACCTGGGGATCGAGCTTCAGGGTCTTGAGGTAATAGTCCCGGAACGAGGTGGTCGCGAGGAAGTGCTTCTTTTCCGCCACGCTCATGCCCGCCAGATAATCAGGCTGGTCGGGCGCGACGAGGCGGGCCATGTCGGCGCGGGCCTTGGCCGAAAGCGGCGTGCGCGCGAGGAACTCTGCCGAGCCCATCGCGCCCGGACCGCCGCCGTGGCCGCCGCCGCTTTCCGGCACGACAAGCCGGTCCGCCTCCCAGGTCTCGGCATCGAAAAAGTGGCCGCGCGTCAGGCCCTTGTCCGCATAGAGATCGCGCACCTCGGCGTTGGAAACCCGGTAGCGTTCGAGGTCGATCCCCATGTCATCCAGCAGCTGCGCGGCCCAGCGGTTGTAGCGCGCGGGCGATTCGATGTTGAGCGTGCCCCCGTTGATCACCACCAGCTTGCCATCGACCATGAACTCGTTGCGCTTGGCGTGACCGCCGAAGTCGTCGTGGTTGTCGAGGATGAGAATGCGCGCGTCCTTGCCCACCGCCTTGCGGTAGAAGTGCGCCGCGGACAGGCCCGAGATGCCGCCCCCCACGATCACCAGGTCATAGGTTTCGCCCTGGTCGGCCACGTCCTCGATCGGCAGTTGCCCGTCGCGCAGGAGGTGCGCGAATTCAAAGGAGCCGGCGTGGCTGCCACGCATCCCGGTCTTGGCCGGGGGATAGCTGGTAGCCCCCGCCCCGCCTGCTGCCGCCGTGCCTGATCCCGTCTGCGCGAGGCCCGGCGCCGAAAGACTGGCCGCGCCGAGGGTGCCCAGGGCCATCGCGGTGCCGTTCAGGAAGTCGCGCCGGTCGATGCGGCAGTTCATTCCGAGACGCAGGTCATTCTCGGTCATTCGGCTGGCTCCTGGATAGGCGTATCGATATGGGCAAGCGGGTCGAGCGGGGCCGCTCTGGCCCGGCGCAGGACGAGGAAGAGCGCGGCGAAGAAGGCGGTGATGGCCACGCTCGACCAGAACTCGGCGGCCGATCCCGGATTGAGCGCCATGGCGCCCAGGATCACGCAGATCGCCAGCACCGAGACCCCACTCAGCCAGGGGAAGAACCAGGTGCGGATGGTCAGCTGCTGCGGGCATTCGCGCTCGAAAATGCGGCGAAGGCGCATGTGCGAGAGTGCGATCATCAGGTAGACGATCAGCATCAGCGCGCCCGAGGCATTGACGAGGAAGCTGAACACGACCTCGGGCGAGAGCACCGAGGCGGCCAGCGCGGCGTAGCTGAAGAGGCTCGCGATCAGGATCGCGCGGGCAGGCACCTTGCGCGCATTGACCCGTACCAGCGCCTGCGGCGCATCCCCGCGCGCGGCCAGCGTGAAGAGCACGCGCGAGGTGACGTAGAGCCCGGAATTGAGGCACGAGAGCACCGCGACCAGCACGATCACGTTCATGATCAGCGCCGCGCCCGGAATGCCGATGGCGGCCAGCGCGGCGGTGAAGGGCGACTGGCCGGGCACCACGCTGTCCCACGGCACGACCGAGACGATCAGGAACACCGAGAGGATGTAGAAGACCAGGATGCGCAGCGCGACGGTGCTGGTCATGCGCGCGACGGTGCGGGTGGGCTCGGCGGATTCGGCCGCCGCGATGGTGGCGATCTCGGCCCCCACGAGCGCGAAGATCACGCTTGTCGTCGCGGCGAGCACCTGCATCCCCCCTGCCGGCGCGAAGCCGCCGTGCGCGGTGAGATGGCCGAAGGTCGGCCCGTCCGGCGCGCCCAGCCCCAGCGCATAGGCCCCGGTGACGAGGATGAAGACGATGATCCCTGCCACCTTGATCGAGGAAAACCAGAACTCGAACTCGCCGTAGGAGCGCGTCGACATGAGGTTCACCGCGGTCAGCACGGCCATCAGCACGATCCCGATGAGCCAGACGGGAAGAGCGATCCACCCCGCGATGATGACCGCGCCCGCAATCGCCTCGATGGCCACGACGACCACCCAGAAATACCAGTAGAGCCAACTGCTGAGAAACCCCGCCCAATGGCCCAGGCCCATGCGGGCGAACTCGGGAAAGGACTGGATGCCGGGGATCGCGACCGCCATCTCGCTCAGCATGCGCATGATGACAAGGACGATTGCGCCCGCCAGCGCGTAGCTCAGGATCACTGCGGGCCCTGCCGCGGCGATGGACGTGCTGCTTCCCACGAAGAGGCCTGCCCCGATGATCCCGCCAATCGCGATCATCGAGACGTGGCGCGCCTTGAGCGAGCGGCCAAGTTCATCCTGGCTCTCGCCCGGATAGACTTCCGCCGGCGATACGATGTCGTTGTGCGGGATCGCCTGCGTCCCCTCGTCTGCCCTGCCCGTCATCGCGCTCCCTGCCGTGTCATGTGTGAGGGCCCCAGTGCAGGCCGTATTCGACCTCCCAGGTCGCACCGTCGTCCTCGCGGCCCATCGAAGGCTCGCGGATGCCCCCGTCCCCGGTGCGCGTCAGCGTCCAGTGGCGCAGGCGCGGCACGCGGGTAAACACGGGCACCTCAGTCGACCTGCGCGATGATGTGGCGCAAGGTGTCCACGATGTGCGCGACCTGCCCCTCCTCGATGATGAGCGGGGGCGAAAGCGCGATGATATCCCCTGTCACACGGATCAGCACGCCTTCCTCCCAGCAACGCCGGTAGATCTCGAAGGCGCGGGTGCCCGGACCGTGCGGGCCTGCCTCAAGCTCAATCCCGGCAATGAGACCAAGGTTACGTATATCGACGATGGGCGCCAGCCCCCGCAGTGAATGGACCGCCTCCTGCCACAAGGGTTCCAGGCCCGCGGCCCTCTCGAAAAGCCCCTCCTCGCGGTAGACATCAAGGCTGGCGAGCGCGGCGGCACAGGCGAGCGGGTGGCCGGAGTAGGTATAGCCGTGGGGCAGCTCCACCGCGCCCTCGGCCGCGGCCGCACAGATCGTCTCGTAGATCCCCTCGCGCACCAGGATCCCACCCATCGGCACCGTGCCATTGGTCAGCCCCTTGGCCATGGTGATGATGTCGGGCGTGACGCCGAAGCGCTGCGCGGCAAAGGGCGTGCCCAGACGCCCGAAGCCGGTGATCACCTCGTCGAAGATGAGGAGAATGCCGTGGCGGTCGCAGATCGCGCGCAGCCGCTCGAGATAGCCGCGCGGAGGCACCAGCACGCCGGTCGAGCAGGCGATCGGCTCGACGATGCAGGCCGCGATGGTCTGCGCCCCGTGCAGCTGAACCAGACGCTCCAGGTCGTCGGCAAGGTCCGCGCCGTGCTCGGGCACGCCTTGGGTGAAAAGGTTGCGCTGCGGGTCGTGGGTGTGGCGCAGGTGGTCGACACCGGCGAGCAGCGCGCCGAACATCGCCCGGTTGCCGACGATGCCGCCCACCGAAATGCCGCCGAAATTGATACCGTGATAGCCGCGCTCGCGCCCGACAAGGCGGGTGCGCGTCCCCTCGCCCCGCGCGCGCTGCCAGGCGAGCGCGGTCTTGAGCGCAGTTTCGACCGCTTCGGAGCCGGAATTGCAATAGAACACCTGGCCAAAGCCCTCCGGCGCCAGATCGACAAGGCGGTTGGCCAGCTCGAACTGGGCGGGGTTGCCCATCTGGAAGGGCGGTGCGTAGTCGAGCTTTGCTGCCTGCTGCTGGATCGCCTCGACGATCCGGGGCTGCCCATGCCCGGCGTTGGAGCACCACAGCCCGGCCGTCCCGTCGAGTATCTCCCGCCCGTCGTCGGTCTGGAAATACATGCCCTGCGCGCCCGTAATCATGCGCGGGGCTGCCTTGAACTGGCGGTTCGCGGTGAACGGCATCCAGTAGCTCGACAGGTCATTGAGCTTCATTTGCAAGGACTTCGCGCTCCCGGTTGCCTCTTCCGCAAAGAGACCTATCGCCGCAGGAGAGGCCCCGGGAGATGCCTATCCGGCGTGGACTGGTGCCCCGCGCGCACCACCGGCCATTGCCGGCACCCCAACAGGCCTCCCAAACATGCTTCGCGACGTTCGCCTTGCCTGGTTGCCCCCGCCCCTCCCATCGAATAAAGTCGATGGATGGATTCCGATGCTGCCCTCGCCATACTCTCGGCGCTGAGCCACCCCACGCGCCTCGAGGCCTTCCGCCTGCTCCTGCGCCACGAGCCCGAGGGCCTGGCCACCGGCGCGCTGGTCGAGGCCTCGGGGCTGAGCCAGAGCACCTTCTCCTCGCATCTTGCGGTCATGGCGAAGGCCGGGCTCGTGCGCAGCGCCAAGCAGGGGCGCCAGAACATCCAGCGCGCCGATATCGCCGCGCTCAGGAGCCTGATGCTGTTCCTTGCGACCGACTGTTGCCAGGGCCACCCCGAGCTTTGCCAGCCGCTCGTTGCCGAGCTCACTTCTTGTTGCTGAACCCGCTGCACCAAGCCCCGCACTCCCCGCCTCCTCATCCCGCTGATCCCAGAAGGTTCCTTTCGACCATGTCCGCACCCGCCCCTCGCGCGCGCCTCGCGTTTCTCGACCGCTACCTGACCTTGTGGATCTTCCTTGCGATGGCGACAGGCGTCGCGCTCGGCTCGGCCATCCCGGGCCTGCCCGCAGCCATCAACGGGCTCTCCTGGGGGACCACCAATATCCCCATCGCGATCGGGCTCGTCCTGATGATGTACCCGCCGCTGGCGCGGGTGCGCTATGAGGAACTCCCCCATATCCTCGACGACACGCGCATACTCGCGATCTCGCTGGTCCAGAACTGGATCATCGGGCCGGTGCTGATGTTCGCGCTCGCCGTCCTGTTCCTGTCCGACACGCCCGAATACATGACCGGGCTGATCCTGATCGGCCTTGCCCGCTGCATCGCCATGGTCATCGTGTGGAACCAGCTGGCGAAGGGCGACAACCAGTATGTGGCCGCGCTCGTCGCCTTCAATTCGATCTTCCAGATACTCTTCTTCAGCGTCTACGCCTGGTTCTTCCTGTCGGTCCTGCCGCCGCTGTTCGGGCTGGAGGGAAGCGTGATCGACGTCAGCTTCTGGACCATTGCCGAGGCCGTGCTGATCTATCTGGGCATTCCCTTCGCGGCCGGGTTCCTGACCCGCAAGGTCCTCGTGCGCGCGCGCGGCAACGCCTGGTACGAAGGGACCTTCCTGCCCAGGATCGGCCCTGTCACGCTGGTCGCGCTGCTCTTCACCATCGTTGCCATGTTCAGCCTCAAGGGCAACGAGATCCTGGCCCTGCCCGGAGATGCGCTGCGCATCGCGATCCCGCTCACGATCTACTTCGTGATCCAGTTCACCATCAGCTTCTTCATGGGCCGCCTCGTCGAAAGCGACTATCCGCGCACCACCGCGGTCGCCTTCACGGCGGCGGGCAACAACTTCGAGCTGGCCATCGCGGTCGCCATTGCCGCCTTCGGGCTGGCCTCGCCGGTTGCCTTTGCCGCCGTCATCGGCCCGCTGGTGGAAGTGCCGGTGCTGATCCTGCTCGTGGGGGTCGCCTTCCGCTTCGGGCGGCGCTGGTTCCCCGACACGGTCCCCGTCGAGGAACGCGGCTAAGCCTTGCACGAAAAGGAGCCCCGGAACGCGAGGTCCCGGGGCTCCTTTTTTTTTTCCATGGGCTCGCCTGCGGCCGCTGCGATCAGAACAGGCCGAGCGCCCAGCCGATGCCGAAGACCGCGATGGAGAAACCCCACATCGTCAGCAGCGAATAGCGGATGTGCCGCCCGATATCGGCCTGGGCCAGACCCAGCGCCAGCCACATGGCGGGCGAGAAGGGGCTGATGAAGGTACCGATGATGTTGCCGATGATCATGGCGTAGACCGTGGCCTGCGGGGTGACGCCCACCGGCTCGACGACCTGGAGCACCACCGGCAGCAGACCGAAGTAGTACGCATCGGTGTTGAGGACGAGTTCGAGCGGAAGCCCGAAGAAGCCGATCACGATGTGCAGCATGGGCACGGCCGAACTGGGCAGGAAGTCGACCAGCGCCTCGGCCATGGCCTTGAGCATGCCGCTGCCATCCAGCACGCCCAGGAAGCTGCCCGCCGAGAGGATGATCGCGCCCATCAGCAGCGCGGGACCCGAGTGGGACCGCACGCGCTTCATCTGCTCGTCGATCGAGCGGTAGTTGCAGGTAAGAAGGACCGAAAGGCCGATCATGAAGGTGTAGGCTGCAGGCAGGATCCCCGCGACGAGCACGGTCAGGACGGCCAGGAAGATCGCCGCATTCAGCCAGATGAGACGCGGGCGCAGCAGTTCCTGCTCTTCCTCGCCCAGCTCCGGAGCAGCCTGTGGGCGGGTGGCCTTCCCGGCCCCATCGACATGCGCGATGTGGGTGCCGTCGGCCTCCAGCACGGCCTGCTCGGGCGAACCTGCCGCCGCGATTCGGCGCCGCTCACGAAGGCCCAGGAATACGGCGAGAACCGCGAGCAGCGCAATGCCAGCGAGCTGGACCGGAATGAGCGGGCGCCACAATTCGGTCACCTCTATGCCGGTCACCGCCGCAGCACGGCCGAGCGGCCCGGCCCAAGGCAGCATGTTGGCAATGCCCGCCCCCGTCGCGAGCAGCATGAGCAGGAGATAGCGGCTCATGCCCAGGCGCAGGTAAAGCGGCAGCAGCGCGGGAACGGTGAGAAGGAACGTCGTCGCCCCTGCCCCGTCAAGATGCGCGCAGGCCCCCACCAGCGTCGTGCCGACCGCCACATAGACCACGTTGCCGCGTGTCACCCGGATCAGGCCGTTGATGAAGGGGCGGAAGAAGCCGGTGTCCTGCAGAACGCCGAAGAAGATGATGGCGAAGATGAACATCGTCGCCACCTGCATGACGCGCGCCAGGCCATCGCCGAAGAAGGTGGACATGGCCTCGGGGCTGAAGCCGTAGACCAGCCCGGCCACAAGCGGGACCAGCACGAGCGCGACGATCGGCGAAGCCAGCCGCGCCAGGAGCAGGCCGACGACGCACACGACCGTGAGAAGTCCGAAGAAGGCTAACATGAAACTCTCCTGATGGCCTTTTGGCCTGTTTTAATGCGGTATCTCGACAAGGAACGGAGGCGCGCGCGAGGGAGACCGGGCGCCCCTGGTCCCTGTCAGAAGGTGACGCCGAGACGCGCGGCGAGGGTCTGGCCGCTGTCGCTTCCAGCATAAGGGCCGGCGGCGTCGGTGATGCTCCAGTAGATCCCGTTGAGCTGGATGCGCGTGAAGCTGTTGAGGTACCAGTTGGCCCCCAGCGTCGCGGTCCAGCCGTCGGCGGGATTGGGAATATTGCGGAACGAGACTTCCTCGTAGCGACTGGTCAGCTCCAGCGCGCCCGAACCGCCACCGAAGACGGGGTTGCGCACGTGCGGCTGCCCGAAACTGCCGGTGCGCGGGTTGTAGGGCGGCAGTTCACCCGTGACGAACCAGCCTGCCGACGCGCTGTAGGCGCGGGTCCGGAAATCGGGCTGTCCCCCTGCACGCCGCGCGCGGCGCTCGCCCGCCTCGGCCATGAACCAGACCGGCCCCTGGTAGCCCCCGAATTCAAGCCCGTAGCCGGTCGTGCCGGTGCCATCGGGCAGTGGCCCGGTGGAGACCCGCAGCGCCCCGTTGAAACGGGTGCCCATGAAGGTGTTGCGCGTCAGGTCGGTGGCCGAGGAGGCCAGCGCCTCATCGAAACCCCAGGCGCCCAGATGCAGCGCGCCGCGCTTGGAACGCAGCGGGTTCACGTGCGCGCGCGCCATGACCGTGCGGCTGTCGCTGTCGGTCTGGTCACCGTCGACCCGGTCGCCGGTGAGCGCGAGCGAGACGTGCCCGCCCGGAAAGAACACGCGGCCCATCGCCCCCACACCATAGTAGCCGCGCTCGGGCACGATGGTGTTGGGGACCACGCTGCGTTCAAGGAAGGCGGTCGAATCCGAACCCGTCGAGCCGTCGAAGGAGCGGTCGTTGAACAGGTGGCCCATGCGCAGATCGAAGCTGACGTCCTCGCTCAGACTGTCGCGCCAGCCCATGTAGGCGGTCATGATCTCGGCCCGGTTCTCCGAGAAATCGGCCTCGATCTGGTAGAAGAAATGGGTGCCTACACCGCCCTCGAAACCCAGGCGCAGCGCGCGCATGCCCGTGGTGGTCAGGTTGCGCCCATCGTGGTCCGATCCGAAGGTCGATCCGACATCGGCCAGAATGCGCCCGCGCGGCTTGAAGGTGTACTCGCCATCGGCCGAATGGAAGACGGGCAGCCCCGCGCCCCATTCGGTGGTCACGTCGGCCTCGTTCGCCGAGCGCGCCCGCGCAATGTCGCGCTCGGCCGGGCCCGGCGGGACCAGCTGCGGCGCAAAGGGCGGGGTCACGACCACGTGCACGGTCTTGGCGGCCGCATCCTTTGTCTCGGTCCTGGTAACGGCCTCAGACTGGGGTGCGGAGCCAGCCGCCAGCTGCACGCCATCAGCCTGCCCCTGCCCTTCAAGCTGCTCGATACGCGCGCGCAGGGTCGCGATCTCATCGACGCGGCTGCGCAGCTCGGCGATCTCGGCGGCCTGGCGGCGGACAAGATCGGCCAGGTCCTCGCGGCTCGGGGTCTGGGCAAGGGCCGGGCTCGCCGCGACAAGGGCAACGAGCGCGCAGCTGGTGGGAAGAAGACGCATTCAGGGGGACTTTCCTTGGGCAAGCGCGGCACTCCACGTTTCGAGGACACGCTGACGCTTGATCGGATCGAGATTGACGAAAAGGCGGGGGCCGCCGGGGATGGCGCGGGCCTGCCCGGACGCGAGGCGCGGCGCGGCCACATCGCCGCGCACCGGCGGCAGTCCAGCCCGCGCGAGAATGTCCTGCCCCTCACGCGAAAGCAGGAAATCGAGGAACAGACGCGCGGCAGCCGGGTGCGGGGCGCCGCGCGCGACAAAGGCGACGCGCGAGGCGACGATGGAGTAATCTTCAGGATAGAGGACGCCGATGCGCGGATCGGCCTTGGCACGCTCCTCGGCGTATGGCCCCACGACGTTGTAGGCGTACATCACGTCGCCGCGCGCCACGGCATCGAGCATGGCGCCGGTCGTCTCCATCAGGACCGGCCGGGTTGCCCCCAGCGCCTCAAGCAGGGCCTGCGTGTCCCGCGTCGCGGCAAGGTCCTGGGTAAGGAAGAGGTACCCGATGCCCGAACGCGCGGGATCGTAGGTCGCGACCTTACCCGTGAGATCCGCCCGGCGCGCGCGCAGCATCTGCGCAAAGGCGGCATGGGTGCGCGCAAGCCCTTGCTGAGCCACCTGCGCGCGGTTGTAGGCAATGGCGACCGGCTCGGCGGTGATGCGGTAGGACTGGTCATTCCACACCGCCTCTGCGGGAAGCGCGTCCTTCTCCCGACTGGCATAAGTCTGCGCATAGCCGTCGTTGACGAGCTTGGCCTGCATGGCCATGGCCGAGGACCAGACAATGTCCGCGCCCACCTTGCCCGCGTCGGCCTCCCGGCGGAAACGGGCATCGAGCACATCGGCGCTGAGGTCGTGGTAGCGCACCGTCACGCCCGCACCGCGGCGCTCGAAGGCGGCGATGAGCGACGCGACAGCGCCCGCATCGAC
The DNA here is from genome assembly GCF_000813185.1 of Novosphingobium sp. MBES04. Classification (NCBI taxonomy): domain Bacteria; kingdom Pseudomonadati; phylum Pseudomonadota; class Alphaproteobacteria; order Sphingomonadales; family Sphingomonadaceae; genus Novosphingobium; species Novosphingobium sp. MBES04. The sequence goes on from NZ_DF850488.1 coordinate 1,360,550, forward strand.
GTTGGCGTAGACCTCGACCACGCCCCCTTCGCGCTGGGCCCGGGCCACGCGCGCCGCCTCGCCATCCCGGCCCAGATACGACCAGGCCAGGAGAGCCACAGCCGCAAGCCCCCCTAGGAAGACACCGAAAATCAGGTATGAACGCACGACACTCAAGCTCCTCTCGCTCCCCGGACCTTGCGTCGGGTAAGCCGCCAGTGGCGTCGATCTAATCAAACTTGCTGTCAGCAACCTTTCAGGGGTCTTTCCCGCCTTGCGCATCCTCCTTGTCGAAGACGACGACCAACTCGCCCGCAGCCTCGTGAACCTGCTGCGCAGCTCGGGCCACGCCGTCGATCACGTCGCGAGCGGACAGGACGCCCTGCTCTTCACGCAGCAGGAACCCTACGCCGCGCTTATCCTCGACGTGGGCCTGCCCGACATCGACGGCTTCGAGGTGCTGAGCACGCTGCGGCGGCGCGGCGAACGCATGGCCGTGCTCATGCTCACCGCGCGCGATGCGCTCGACGATCGGGTGCGCGGGCTGGACCTGGGCGCCGATGACTACCTGCGCAAACCCTTCGCGCCGGAAGAACTGGAAGCCCGGGTGCGCGCGCTCGGCCGCCGCAGGGGCGGCGATCCCACGCCCGAACTCACCATCGGCACCTTGCAGATCAACCGCTCGACAGGGGCGGCCAGCGTGGCCGGGCGCACGCTCGACCTGCGCCGCCGCGAGGCCGCCGTGCTCGACGCTCTGGCCACCCGCGCGGGCCAGCTGGTCACCCGTCAGGTTCTTCAGGGCGAGGTGTTCGGGCTCGACGAACCGGTCGGCCAGAACGCCCTGGAGGTCCACATCACGCGCCTTCGCGCCAAGCTGGCCCCGGACGGGCCCGCCATCCGGACGGTGCGCGGGGTCGGCTATATGCTCGATGTCGGCTGAGGCCGCCTTGCCCAGCCCGCCCCCCACCCTAGCCCCCACCCCAGCCTTGCGCACGCGCCTCCTCGTCGCGATGCTGGGCCCGATGGTGGGCGTTGCCATCGTCCTGGGCGTGATCGGCGCGCTCATCGTCACCGACGCGGTCCGCCGGGCCAACGACCGCGTGCTGGGCGGCGCACTTGGAGCCATCGCCGAAACGGTCGAGGCCGAACGGGGCGAGGTCACGCTCGACCTTCCCGCCGCCGCGTTTGGCATGCTCGAAAACCCGCAGCGCGATGCCGTGTTCTACCGGGTCGCGGTCGGCACGAAGACGCTGACGGGCGACCCGGGGCTCCCCCCGGCGCGCCCGCCGGCCCTGGACACGGGCGATGCGACAGGCGCGCCCAGCTACCGCTTCGCCACCTTTCGCGGACGCGCCATCCGCATCGCCGAACTGCACCGGCACCTCCCCGGCATCGCCGCGCCGATCTCGGTCCAGATCGCGGAAACGCTGGACCACCGCCGCGCGCTCGGCCGCCGCCTGATCCTTGCCCTGGTGCTGGGCGAGGCGCTCCTGATCGGCCTTGCCGTCCTGCTACTGCGCCCGGCGCTCGGCTGGAGCCTGCGCCCGCTCGCGCGGTTGCGTGAGGCCGTCGCGCGGCGCTCGCGCCGGGCCGCGCCCGACCTCTCCCCGCTCGATGCCGGGCCCCTGCCGCGCGAACTGGTGCCCCTCTCGCGCGCCTTCGACAGCCTGCTCGAACGCCTCGATACGGCCACGGCGGGCATGCGCCGCTTCACTGCCGACGCCTCGCACCAGATGCGCACGCCCCTCTCCACGCTCAAGGTGCAGCTGGCACTGGCCCGGCGCGGCGATCCCGATGCCCTGCGCGAGATCGCCGATGCCGCCGATCGCCTCGAACACCTGATGACCCAGCTTCTTGCCCTCGCCCGCGCCGAGGAAGCCGGCGTCGAGCCCGAGCGCGAACAGGTGGACCTTCACGAAGTGGCCGTCGCCGTCATCAACCGGCGCATCGGACAGGCCATCGCGGGCCGTGTCGAACTCCAGCTTGATGCCCCCGACGAACCGGTCCGCGTCTGGGCGCACCGAACGCTGGTCTTCGAGATGCTCTCCAATCTTGTCGACAACGCGATCCGCTACGGCGGCAGCGGGGGCGAGGTGGAGATCGCGATCACGCAGGAAGGCGCCCTCTCTGTCACCGACCGCGGGCCCGGCCTTGCCGAGGCGGACATGGCGCAGCTTGGCCAGCGCTTCGTGCGCTTTCAGCCCCGCTCAGGTCCCGGTGGCAGCGGGCTGGGCTTTGCCATCGTGCGCTCGGCCGCACAGCGCGTGGGCGCCACGATCCATGTCGAGGCCATGGCGCCCGGCCTTCGTGTTACCATCGCCTTTGCGGCCCCGATCGAGGTGATGCCGCAGGCCCGGAGCGCCTGAAGCCGCCCCCCCATCGCGCCGCCTCAGGTGCGCAGCTGCAGGCCCATGGTCTCGCGCATCGCGATCCCGAGCAACTTCGGGAAGGCCGGATCCGCGAACGTGTAGGGCCCCGGCTGGTTGCTGACGGTATTGTTGAGAACGCCATACATGACCTGGAAGGCAAAGCGGATGCGGCCTTCATCGATGCTCTCGGCAACGACGCCCGGTTCTGCGCGGACCCGTTCGAGATAGACCGAGGCGAGGCTGCGGGCGTTGCGACGAAACGGCTCCCAGGCTTCCGGGTCGACCAGGCTGACCCGGAACGCGGAGCGGAAGAAAGCGTCCTGACCGTCGAAGCGGCGCACCTGTTCGGCCAGCAACCGATCAAGGATCTCATCGAAGGGCGTCTCGCGCACGATTGTCTCGAGCAAGGGCCGCGATTCGGCCGCCGCCTTGACCATCACCGCCTTGAACAGTGTCAGCTTGTCGGGGAATCGGGCGTAGAAGGCCCCCGTGGAACATCCGGCCTGCCCGCAGATCTCGACGATGCCGACATCATCGAACGAGCGGCGCCGCGCGATATCCAGCGAAATCCGGATCAGGGTGTCGCGCAGGAGGCGGCTGCGCGACTGCAGCGCGCGCGGAACGCCGGCGCGTTCGAAGTCCTCGTCGAGATCGTCTGACGGCGTGTTCATCGTGCGAGCCATCGCCGATCTCGGCGGCCGTGTCCACGCCGCACAAAACAGAACCAGATTCTTATTCGTATTGACGCACGCCGCCGTGACCTGTAAATCGGCCCTCAAGCAACCCGCAAAGGGTCAGACAAAAACGCGTGGAGAGGTCCTGATGAAGCCCCAATTCCATCCCCCCGTCCTTGGCCGTCGCGCTCTGCTGCGCGCCTCGCTGATGGGCGCCACCGGCGCCATGCTCGCCCTTCCCGGCGCGCGACTGCTGGCCCAGCCAGGTTCGGCAGGTGCCTCCGATGCCGCCAGCGAGAAGGGCGCACGGCTCGTGCTGCTGGGCACCAAGGGCGGTCCGCGCGTCGGCGGCACGCGCTCGAACCCGGCCAACGCCATCGTCGTCGATGGCAACGTCTACATCGTCGACTGCGGCATGGGCGTGAGCGCACAGGCCTTCAAGGCGGGCCTGGACATGGCAAGGATGCGCGCGATCTTCATCTCGCACATGCATTCCGATCACGAACTGGAATTCGGCAACCTCGTCTACAACACCTGGGTCGCAGGGGACCTGCGCCAGAAGATCGACGCCTATGGCCCCAAGGGTCTTGCCGACATGGCGCGCAACTACTGGGCCACGCACAGTTCCGACATCCACACCCGCATCGCGGACGAGGGCCGTACCGATCCTGCTACACTCCTGGAAGTCCACGAATTCGACGCCAGGGAAGGCCTCGTCATGGACGACGGCGTGGTCCGCGTGACCGCACTCACCACCCCGCACCCGCCGATCAAGGACCTCGCCTACCGCTTCGAGACACCCTACGGCAGCATCGTTATCTCGGGCGACACCGCCTACAACCCCGCGCTCGCCGAATTCGCGCGCGACTGCGACGTCCTCGTCCACGAGACGCTCTATATCCCCGGCGTCGATGCCCTCGTGAAGCGCGCCCAGCAAGGCGAGGCGTTCCGCAACCACATCCTCAACTCGCACACCTCGGCTGAGGATGTCGGCAAGATCGCCACGCAGGCCCGCGCCAAGAAGCTGGTGCTGACCCACTTCGTGCCCGGCGACATGGAATGGATCACCGACGAGATGTGGCAGAAGGCCGCCGCCACCAACTACGCGGGCGAAATCCTCGTCGGCCACGACCTGCAAAACATTGCGCTGGGATAACCCGGACACCCAAATCCATAGATCGAACGGGAGAAACCTGATGCGCAGCCACCGCAAGGGATGGCGCGTTGGCGGGTGGGCCGGATGCCTGACGCTGGGACTTGTCGCGCCCAGCCTTGTCCCCACTGTCGCCTTCGCGGCCGACAGCGCCGGGCCAACGGCAGACCTGCCTGCCAACCACAACGAGACCGAGCCGAAAGCCCGACCCGTGCCCACCCCCGCTCCGGCGGGCAAGGACCCGCTTGCCTCGCCGTTCCCTGCCGAGGCGGATGGCCTGGGCCCACGCCTGGGGCCCCACTACCGCCTGCTGCGCGGCGCCGAGGACTGGCGCTTCATGGGCAGGGAGGGAGCCCCCGATGACCGCTTCGCGCCGCTCAAGGCGATCCCGCTCGACGGGGACGGCGATGTCACCCTGTCGCTGAGCGGGGGGCAACGCACCAGCGTCAGCCATTCGACGCGGCCGCTCCTCAACGACACGCGCAGCCGCACCGAGTGGCTCTCGCGCACGAACCTGGCCGCAGACCTGCGCATCGGGCCTGCCGTGCGCGTTTACGGCCAGCTCGTCTCGGGCCATATCTTCGGCACGAACGAAACCCGCCACGTACCGGTCTGGGAAAACGACCTCATCGTCCAGCAGCTCTTCACCGAGATCCGCGCGCCTGTAGCCTCGGGCGTGGCGCGCATCACGGTCGGCCGCCAGGAGTTCTTCGACGGCCCCCGCTTCCTGATCAGCCCCCGCGAGAACCCCAACATCCGCGTCTCGATGAACGGGGCGCGGCTCTCGATGGACTGGTCGCGCGTGCGCTTTACCGTCTTCGATTTCACGCCCACCGAACAGGGCAACGGGATCTTTGACGACGGCATCGGCAACGGCGAGACCTTTTCGGGCGGCATTGCGAGCCTGCTTCTCGCCCGGAACAGCGCGCAGGGCACCAACGACGCGATCTACCTCGATCCCTTCTACTACCACTACACCCGTGAACAGCGTACCAGCGGCCTCCTTTCCGGATCGGACCGGCGCGCGACCTGGGGCGCACGGCTGTGGGGCCACTGGGGCCGCGTGGCCTTCGACTGGAGCGCCATGAAGCAGGACGGGCGCTTTGCCGAACGTCCGGTCGATGCCTGGGCCATCTCGACCAACCAGTCGCTCGCGCTGGGCGCAGGCAAGCAGGCCCCCCGCCTCGGCTTCCACGCCGACTACGCCTCGGGCGGCGGCAGCTATGCCACCGACGGCAAGGTCGGCGCCTTCAACATCCTCTACAACGCCACGATCATCTTCAGCGACGACAATTACATCGGCGCGAGCAACGTGATGGGCGTGGCCCCCACCCTCCGTGTTCCCCTCTCGCGCAAGCTCAAGGTCGCCACCGAGGCTGGCTTCTACTGGCGTCCCAATGAAAACGACGCCGCCTATCGTGGCAACGCGGTCGTCTATGCGGGCACGCAGAACGTGCAAGGACACCACCTAGCCAACATCGCCCGCGCCCGGATCGACTGGACGCCGGACCCGCATGTCGTGCTCTCGGGCATCGCCAACTACGTCGATGCCGGCAAGGTCCTGACACGCGCGGGCTATGGCGATAACCTCTTTCTCCAGACACGTCTGACGCTGCGCTTCTGATGGCGGTGCGCGGTCTCCTGACGCAGGTGCCTGCGTCCCTTGGCCGCGCCGTGTCGGGGAGGGGAGAACAGGCTGCCATGCGTCCGCATCACCGTGAACACCTCATCACGCTGAGCTGCGCCAGCGTACTCTTCACCGCCGGGTACGCGCTTCAGGCTTTCGCGTTCTCCATGCCCGGCCTCGTGCGCGACTGGAACCTCGACGCGCAGGCGGTCGGCCCCCTGCTCGCCAGCGCCATGCTCGGCCTCATGCTTGGCTATCTCACCCTGTCCCCCCTGGCCGAGCGGATCGGCGTGCGCGTCATCGTCGCAGGCGCAATGGTCTGCCTTTCCCTCGCGACACTGGCCAGCCTGGCCGCGCCCGGCGTCCTCACCCTCGCGGCCTGCCGGGGTGTGATCGGGGCGGCGAGCGGCGCCGCCATTCCCGCCGCCGTCGCCATCGTCAGCCAGCAGGGGGCGCCCCGCTGGCAGGGTGCCCGCGTGGTCGCCACCTACACGGCCTACTCCTTCGGCTTCCTTGCCGCCGCCGGGCTGTCCGGCTGGCTGATCCCCGAAGCGGGCTGGCGCGCCGCCTGGGTGCCAGGTGCGCTCTTCGCACTTGCAGCCGCGCTGGGGGCCCTGGCCCTTCCGCGCCGGGCCGCGCGGAGCGGCACGCGCCAGCCCCGGATCCACGGCCCGCGCGCCTTGCTCGATCGCAACCGCCGCCTCGGCACCCTCCTGTTCTGGATCCTGTTTCCCGCCGGGCTCTGCCTGTTCTACGCGCTTCAGTCGTGGCTTCCGCTCCTTGCGACCGAAGGTGGCATCACCTTTTCCGGTGCGGTCGCACTGACCGGGATCTTCACACTGGGAAACATGCTGGGCGCGGTGCCGATGATCTGGTGGGCCGACCGCATGGGGCCCTTTCGCGCGCTTGCGGCGATGGGGCTGTTCAGCCTTGCCGGCCTCGCCTTGCTCGTCGTCGGCCTCGACCTTACCCACCCCTTGCTGCTGGCCGCCGCGCTCCTGGCCGGGATCGGCATTGGCGGCAGCCAGAAGGGCATGACCAGCGCCGCAAGCCTGTTCTATCCACCTGCCATGCGGACAACCGGCCTTGGCTATGCGCTTGGCATCGGCCGGATCGGCGCGGTCGGCGGCCCTCTTCTCCTCGGCCTGGGCCAGGGCTCGACCCGGCTTGGCCTCGCGCTGGCACTTCCCGTCCTGATTCTCGTGCTGGCCCCGCTCTGGCTCGACCGCCGCTACGGGCGGATCGACTGTGACGGACCGCCTCCCCCCTGACAAAATCCTGAAAGAGACCGGTTGCCATGACCTCTCCCACGCCCTCCAGAACCGCCACCGCGCACGATCCCCAGGCGCTTCTGGCGCACAGCCCGATGAGGCCACTCCAGATCCTCGTCGTGGCGCTCTCCATCGCGCTCAACGCGCTGGACGGGTTCGACGTGCTCGCGATCAGCTTCGCCTCGCCCGGCATCGCCAGCGAGTGGGGCATCGACCGCGCGGCGCTGGGTATTGTCCTCTCGATGGAGCTGATCGGCATGGCCATCGGCTCGATCCTGCTGGGCAACCTTGCCGACCGGATCGGGCGCCGCCCGACCGTGCTCGGCTGCCTGGTGGTGATGGCAGGGGGCATGGCTCTGGCGACATTGGCCAGCTCGGTCACGATGCTGGGCGTCATCCGCTTCCTGACGGGGCTCGGCATCGGGGGCATGCTGGCCTGCACCAACGCCATCGTCGCGGAATTTTCGAACGCACGCCACCGCAACCTGGCCGTCGCGATCATGGCCTCGGGCTATCCGATGGGCGCAATCCTGGGTGGCTCGATCGCAAGCTCGCTGCTGGCAGACGGCAACTGGCGCGACGTCTTCATCTTCGGCGCGCTCGTCAGTGCGGCCTTTCTGCCGCTGGCCTGGTTCCTGCTGCCGGAATCCGTCGGTTTTCACGTGCACCGCCGCCGCCCCGACGCCCTTGCCCGCATCAACGCGGTGCTTGGACGCCTGGGCCACCACGCTGCCGAGGGGCTGCCCGCCGCAAGCGACAGCGCCCCCAAGCCCTCGCTCGCCGCGCTCTTCGCACCCCGGCTCGCGCGCAGCACGATCCTGCTCACGCTGGCCTATTTCTGCCACATCATGACCTTCTACTTCATCCTGAAGTGGATCCCCAAGATCGTGGTCGACATGGGCTATCCCGCCGCGCAGGCGGGCGGCGTGCTGGTCTGGGCCAATGTCGGCGGCCTCCTGGGCGCAAGCCTGCTCAGCTTCCTCACGTACCGCGTCCAGGTGCGCTGGCTGGTCATCGGCGCAATGCTCGTCTCGACGGTCATGGTCACGGTCTTTGGCCAGGGACAGACGAGCCTTGGCGGCCTTGCGACGGTCGCAGGCGCGGCCGGCTTCTTCACCAATGCGGGCGTGGTCGGCCTCTACGCGATCTTTGCCAAGGCCTTCCCGACCGAAGTGCGCGCAGGCGGAACCGGCTTCGTGATCGGCGTCGGGCGCGGCGGCGCGGCGCTGGGCCCGATCGTGGCAGGCTTCCTGTTCACCGCAGGCTTCGGCCTTGCCGAGGTCGCCCTGCTGATGGCCTGCGGATCGCTGCTGGGTGCCGCCGCGCTCGTCTTCCTCAAACAGGACTGAGCACGGCGGCGTCCCCTGTCAGAACAGGTAGCCGATCCCCCAGAGCGGATCGTCGGAATTGAGGAGAAGGATCTCCTTGTACGCCATGCGCAAGCCCTCGCCCGTGCGCACCAGGTGGTAGGTGACGTCCGCGCCGATGACGCGGGTGCGCTCGAACTTGTACTCCACCAGCATCTGCGCGCAGCGCACCAGGACGCCGCCGTCGGGCGCCTCCTCGAGCACGAAGCGCGAGGTCGTGCGCACCGTGCGCGCCGAGGGCGCGGATGAAATCGAGAACCCGCTCTTGAGGCGCTTCACGCGCATCGCGCGCATCTCGGCATCGTCATAGGCGATGTTGAGTTCGCCCGCGCGGTCCTCGGCCTCGCGCTCGATCGGGATCACGTAGAGCCCGTCCGGCGTGAACAGGGGGAGCCAGGCCGTGTAATCCTGGCGGTCGAGCAGTTCGGCCTCGCGCCAGATGAAGGCGCTTGCCTCGTCCAGCGTGATGACGGCCAGGTCGCTGCGGGTCATTTCGGTCGTGCTCATGCCGACATCATCCTCTTCCATTCCTGATAGGCCGCGCGCATGCCGCTCTCGGCGCTGACATCGGTCACGTGATCGCCCGCCGCGTGGCCGATGATCGGGGCCTGCCCCCGGTTGACGAGGATCCACAGGTCATCGCCCGCTGCCGAGCCGCGCTGGACGCGCTCCCAGCCCTCGGCATCGTCGGGCGATCCAAAGCCCATCGGCCCCTGGAAGTGCTCGTGCAGGCGCAGGCGCATGCGGTTGCCCGCCTCGGGGCCGCCATCCATGCCGATGGCGATGTGGCGGATCTCGGTCTCATCGACGCTGACCGGGCGCAGCACGCGGAAGAACGCCATCGAACAGGCCACATTGGGAAAGAGGTTGAGGTTGAAGCCCCCGCCGCCCACGGCGCGCACGATGCGGCGTACCTCGTGGTCGGAGTAGCCCTCGCCGCGCAGTTCCTCGGCCAGATCGGCGAAGCGTTCGGGGATCGGCGCCTCGAGGTTCTCCTCCAGGTCGACCAACTCGGGCATCATCACCATGACCGAATGGCCATGCCCCAGGTCCTCGACCCAGCCGCCGCGCCCCAGGACATCGAAGACGTTGCCGGTCTCGGCATCGAGACTGTCGAGGAAGGTCTTGTGAACGATCGGGAAGTGGTAGGCGTCGGTGGTGTTCTCGAGCTGGATCTTCCAGTTGCCCGGGAAGCGGAACTGGTGCTCGCCCAGCGTCTTCACCGGGTAGCCCGCGCCCTGCTTCATGAACAGGTCGATCCACTTCTTCGCGCTGCCGAGGAAGTCCGCGAGCGGCTCGATGTCGTCGCGGAAGGTTGCGAAGATCATGCCGTTGTACTGTTCGGTGCGCAGCGAAACGAGCGGGAACTCGTCCTTGTCGAAATCCTCGCCATAGACCGAGGCGTGCGGCACCGAGCGCAGCTTGCCATCGAGATTGTAGCTCCAGCCGTGATAGGGGCATACGAAGACCGAAGTCTTGCCCGCCTTCTTCTCGCACACCGTCGCCGCGCGGTGGCGGCAGCGGTTGAGGAGGACGTGGATCTTCTCCTCCTTGTCGCGCGTCACGATCACCGGCTGCTTGCCCACGAAGGACTTCTTGAAGGTGTTCTTGCCCGGCACCTCGCTCGCGTGTGCGACCCAGACCCAGGTGTTCTTGAAGATGCGCTCCATCTCCTCGTCAAAGATCGCCGGATCCTTGTAGAGCGAGGTGTGGACGCGATCATCCTGCACGAGGCTGGCGTAGTCCCCATCCGGTCGCGTCATGTCCGTCGGCATGTCCATGGCGTTCATTCTCCTGTCCTGTGTCCGGGCACCGGGACCGGTGCCGGATCGTCCCACCGACTCACCGGCCGGCTGAAAAGGTTCTCGGTTTCGAAACGGGCGATGCGCCAGACCCCATCCTCCAGGGCGAAGCCGACATTGAGACGCGCAGACCGCACGTCGCTGCGCCCATCGGCATACGTCGAGGTCTGGAGCATCATCCATTGCCCCTGCGCCTGCCCTGCCCCGTCCGCGACGCGGATCGTCTCGGAGGAAAGGAAGTGCGCGTTCATCGCGAAGTGCGGCGGCGTACCGCCCTCCTCGCCCTGGTACTGCGCCAGCATGGCGACGATTGCCGCGCGGCCGCGGTGGCCGCCAAAGGCGCCTGCATAGCGCGCACCGACCCCGGTCCAGACTGCCTCGCGGGTGAAGAGCTCGCCCAGCTCCTCCATCGGCGAGGTCGGCGAAAGCGTGTCGCAGATCTCCATGTAGCGGGCCATGACGCCGCGGATCGCCCCTTCCGCCTCGAGCTTTTCCAGCCGGGCGAGTACAGCAGCGTAGTCGTCCTGCGCCATCACAGGGCTCCTTCCAGAGCCAGGCCGAGGGCGCACAGACGCGCCTCCGCGCCCTTGGCCGCAACAAGCTGCACGCCAACCGGAAGGCCCTCGCGCGTAAGGGTCGGCAGGGTCAGTGCGGGATGACCCGAGAGGTTGAAAGGCCGCACCAGTTCGGTCAGGCGCAGCGCCCCTTGCGCATCGCCCGCCTCGCGCACGAGAAGCGGCACGCTGGGCAAAGTCGGCAGGACCAGCGCGTCACAAGTCTCCAGCGCGGTGTCGATTTCACCAGTGATGCGTTCGCGTACCGCTTCGGCCTCAGCCCGCGCCGCCGCATCGACCTTGAGGCCCGCGGCCAGGCGCGCGTCGATGTCGGGGCCCAGCTTTCCCGAACCCACGAGATGCCCGAAGAGCGCGGCCATTTCAGCCGCCATGATGGTGATCCCGGCGCGGTGCGCCTCGGCAAGCGAGGGCAGTGCAGCCGCATGAACCTGCGCGCCGCTGCGCGCCAGCACGGTATCGAGCGCGGCCTCCACATCGCCATCGGCCGTGGTCGGCACTCGCCCGAGCGTGAAATCGCGCGCAGCCTCGGGCCTCTCGAAACCCGGACAGATCGCCTCCATTGCCGTGATGAGCCTACGCATGTCACGTGCGAAGGGACCGATGCAGTCAAGCGAGCTCGACGCCGGGACAGCGCCCGTGCGCGGCACCGCGCCGAAGGTTGGCTTCAGACCGAAAACCGCGCAGCAGGCCGCGGGCATGCGGATCGAGCCCCCCGTGTCGGTGCCGATCGCGAAATCCACCAGGCACGCGGCTACGGCCGCCGCGCTGCCGCTGGAAGAGCCGCCCACGATGCGTTCGGGAAAGCGCGGGTTGCGCGGCGTGCCGGTGTGCGCGTTGGCCCCGGTCACCCCATAGGCAAGCTCGTGCATGTTGGCCTTGCCCACGATCCGGCACCCCGCCGCCAGAAGCGCCTCGACGACGGCGGCATGGTGGGCTTCGGGCGCAGCCTCATCGAACGCCGCGCTGCCACAGCCGGTGCGGGTACCCGCAATGGCAAGGCAATCCTTCACCGCGACGCGCGGGGCCGCGCGGCCGGGATCACGTGCCAGATCGAGGTGCTGAACAAGGATTGCGGTGTCGGGGGGATATGTCATAAAGCGAAAGCAACACGAATCACGTGATTAGTCAACTATTTTAGGGCTTGTACAAATGCCGCAGATCCACGAGCTGATCGCGATGGATCACGATCACCGCCTGACCTACGATGCCTGGCCGTTCTACGGGCTGACCCGGGCGCACACGCGCTACCAGACCGCGCTCAGCTCCGCGCTCGAGGACACCGGTCTCGATCCGACGAGCTGGCGCATCGTCATGGTGCTCAAGGAAGAGCGCTGGATGACCGTGAGCGACATCGCCGCGCAGGCCAATTCCAAACTCTCGGCCATGACCCGCGCGATCCAGCGCATGGAAAGCCAGGGGCTAGTCGAGCTGCGCAGCGGCCAGCGCGACCGCCGCGCGACCGAAGTGGCGTTAAGCCCGGCGGGCGAGGCGCTCGTCGCACCTGCGGTGGACGCCGCACGCCATGTCTTCAACCGCGCCTTTGCCGGGTTCGACGAGGAAAAACTCACTCTCCTGCGCACACTGCTTGGGGACATGGCCCAAAACCTGCGCTAACCGGCTGGCAGCACATTTCCGGTATGTTCCCCAGAGGGCCGGTCCAGGCCCTTCCAGATCAAGGACACATCATGACCGTCGCCCCCACCGAAGCCGCCCGCGTCTTCGTCCTCAACCGCTACAACAAGGTCGGCTTCGACGAATTCCCGGGCATCATGCCCTCCAATCCGGACGAAGCCTACGCGATCCAGGACGCGGCCATCGCGGAATGGAACAGCCCGGTCGTGGGCTGGAAGGTCGGCCGGATCACGGGCGAAATGGAAAGCCGGTTCGGGGAGAACCGTTTCCTCGGCCCGATATTCGAGGAGGACGTGTGGCCGCTCGAACGCGGAGGCCCCACCCCCTTCCCGATGATTCGCGGCGGCTTTGCCGCGCTCGAGGCCGAACTGGTGGCCCGCATCTCCGCGCCCGGGGAACGCGATGACTGGACCGCGCAGGACTGCGCCTCTCTCGTCCAGGCCTGGCATGCCGGGATCGAGGTGGCCGGAAGCCCGCTGGCGACCATCAACGACCTGGGCCCTCTTGCCAGCATTGCCGTCTTTGGCAACAACATGGGGCTCATCCTGGGGCCCGAAATTGCGGTCAGCGATCCCGATACGGTGGAGGCCACCACCACCATCGCCGGCACGACTTTCGGGCCGCGCGCGGCAGGAATGCTGCCCGGTGGCCCCCTCACCGCGATCGCCTTTGCACTCAACCGGCTGGCCCGGATGGGCGAAACCGTGCCCGAGGGCTGCCTGATTTCGACCGGCGCGGTCACCGGCGTCCATGTGGTGGAAGAGGGTCAGGAATGCCGCGTGCAGTTCGCGCCCGACATCACGCTCGAGTGCGTCGTCACCCCGCTCTGAGCGGCACATGGTGGAAGGCCCTGTCGAAGTAGACGAGGCCTTCCTTCGCACCCTCGTCGCCGGCTCGCGGCTAGCCTCTTCTCCGGTGCACGGGGTCGCCCAGGCATCCCCGGTCGCCTCGTAGAAGAACGTGTGCGGCGGTGGAGGTATCGTGACCCGCGTCGTTCAGAAGGACCGACATCATCCCGGTCTTGCTGGAATACGACGAGAATATTACTTGAACAGTCATCTGTTGTTCGCGTTGTCTCACGGGCCGCTCGGGGATAGGCAAAGCCTGGGCGAAGAGGGAACAGCCACCGCGCGAATGCGTCCGGCCGCCCCGATCCGCCAGGCACGCGCAGGCCGCTGGCCGCGCCAGGGAGAGTACCGAGCGATGGATGCAGGCGGCGAGACGGACTTCAACATGGAGGAGTGGCCGTTCTACTGGCTCACCCGCTTCTCCGGGCGCTACCTCCAGCAGATGGAGCTTGCCCTGAAACCGATCGGCCTCGACGTTGCGCAGTGGCGCGTGCTCATGGCGCTGCGCGACCGCGAACGCCTGAGCGTCAGCGAGATCGCCGACCACGCGATTGCCAAGCTTCCGACCATGACGAAGATCATCAAGCGCATGGAAAGCGACGGCCTGGTGGCCTGCACGCCGCGTCCCAGTGACCAGCGTGTGACCGAGGTGCGCCTGACGCCCGAGGGCGAAGCGGCCAGCCGCGAGGCCTGGGCCGCCGCGAACCGGATCTACGCGCGTACCTTCGAGGGAGTCTCGGACAGAGACGTCGCCAGTCTCAACCGTTTGCTGCGCACAATAACCCGCAACATCGTGCTCTAGGCCACGCTGGAGGCCGTCCCCAAGCCGCGCCGAGAAAAGGCCCGCCGCGCAAGGGTGCGCGGCGGGCAGGCTCGAGCTTGCGGATCAGAGACGGCCGGCGCGAAGTTCGCCATCGATATGTTCGGCCTGGCGCATGGCCAGCGCCACGATGGTGAGCGTCGGGTTGCAGCCGCCTGCGGTCGGGAACAGGCTGCCGTCCGAGACGAAGAGATTGGCGACATCGTGGGTGCGTCCATACGGGGTGCACACGCTGGCCCTGGGATCGTCGCCCATGCGCGCGGTGCCCATGTTGTGGGTGGCGGGAATGTAGTCGCCCATTTCCACGATCTCCTCGGCGCCCATCGCCTCGTAGATGCGGCGGCCTGCCTTCCAGGCGTATTCCTTCATCGCGATGGTATTGGGATGGTCCTCGTAGTGGATCACCGGGACCGGCAGGCCGTTGGCATCGCGCGCCTCGGGGTGCAGCGTGATCGCGTTGGAGTACTGCGGCGGATCCTCGCCCGTGAGCAGCATCCCAGCGAGGTACTCGTACTTGTCGAGCACGCGGGTGAGATCGCGCCCCCAGCCGCCGACCAGCATGTTCTTGGCCAGCACCTCGGGCGTGAAAGGCACCGTGGAGATGAGGAAGCCCCCGGCAAAGCCGCGTTCAGGCCGGTGCGCGCGTTCGTCGCGCACGACACCCGCAAGGTGGGTCTGGCGGTAGAAATGGACCTTGCCCGGCATCACCCCCATGACCTGGATCGTGAAGTGGCGCATGTAGTTGCGCCCGACAAGTCCGCTCGAATTGGCCAGCCCGTCCGGATGGCGCGCGGAGCGGTTGTTGAGAAGGAGCCGCGTGGTCTCCACCACGTTGCCCGCGATCGAGACCGCGCGCGCCTTCTGCGTGACGCTCTGCCCCTCATGCAGGTACGTGACCGAGGCGATGCGTCCGTCCTCACCGACCTCGAGCCCTGTCACCATGCACCCGGGGCGCAGCTCGAAATTGCCGGTTTCCTCGGCAGCGGGGATCTCGGTGTAGAGCGTCGACCACTTGGCGCCCAGCGCGCAGCCCGAAGTGCAGAAGCCCAGCTGGCGGCAATGGGGGCGGCCATCGCGCGCGACCGAGTTGATCGCCATGTTGTGGGTGTCCATGTCGGTGTAGCCGCACTTGCGCGCGCCCGCTTCCAGGACCTTGTAGTTGTTGCCGGGCGGCAGATGCGGGTTGCCATGGGTGCCGGTCACCCCCATGCGCATCTCGGCCTTGTCGTACCAGGGCGCCATGTCCTCGGGGCTCACCGGCCAGTCGACCAGCGTGGTGTCGGGCATGTCCCCATAAGTGCTGCGCGCGCGCATCTCGTGCGGTTCGAAGCGCGGGCAGGCCCCGGTCCAGTGCATGGTCGTACCGCCCACCGTCTTGCAGCCCCAGACCGGGAACCTGGGATCGGGCTTGCCGGTCGCCATGCGCGGGTCGAGCCAGGTGAGCTTGTTGAACATCTCGGTCTCGTCGTTGACGATATCGCCAAGCGTCAGGCGGGGCCCGGCCTCCAGGCACACCACCTTGTGTCCCCGGCTCGCCAGCTCGCGCGAGAGCACGCCGCCGCCCGCCCCCGACCCGATCACCACGAAAACCGAGCTGTCATCCAGCGAATAGGTCGTCACTGCATCTCTCCTGCACCCGGCAGCCAGTCGATGTCGTCGAAGCCCCGGTCGAGATAGCCGCCGTATTCGACCGAGGAACCCTCATAGCCGAGCCTGTCCCAGACCCGCGCGTCGCGGTAGACGAGTTCGGCCCCGCGCATGAGGTAGGCGGTAAAGAACGGCTCCTGATCGACGCGGGCCACCAGCGCGCGCTGGATGACGGCGGGCAGCTGCGCGAAAGGCGCGATGTAGGAGGCATCGAGCAGAGCAAGGCCCCGGCGATGCTCGGCAAGCGCGTCGGGACGCGCGGCCAGTTCCTCCAGATAGCACCCCGCCATCTCGTCATAGAAGGCGGGCGCGAAAGCCGCGTGCGGGAACATCTGGCGCAGCAGCGCCGCGCTGGTCTCCCGCTCGCCCGGGCCTTCAGTGTCCAGTTCGGCCGCGTGCAGCGGCGCAGCCAGCCCCCCCAGGGCGGGAAGAAGCGCGCCCAGCGCGATCCCCCCCAGAACCTGGCGCCGCCCAAGGCCGGCGTGCGTGTCAGCCCCCGCCATCAGAACGCGTACCCGAGCTTGGCGTAGTACTGCCGGCCGCGGTCGAAGCCTTGCATGAAGAAGCCGAAGGAAGGCTGGTAATCGCCGAAGATGCGGAACTTCTTGTCGCCGATATTGTCGATGCCCAGCGTCAGCGAGAGGTGCTCGTCCGCATCGCGCCAGCGCAGGTTCGCGTTGAACAGGCTATAACCTGGCTGGTAGAGTTCGGGCGTGTTGATGCCGTTCGCATTGGTGAAGAAGCCCGAGCGGTAGGACCAGTCGACATGCGGCGTAATCGTGCCCGAATTGCCAAGGTCGAAGTCCTTTTCGCCCGAAGCGCTGGCGGTCCACTTGGAGACGAACACGAACTTGCTGTCGAGGGTGAGCCCCTGCACGCCTTCGTCCAGTTCCTTGTAGTCGGCATCGGTCAGGCCCAGTGCGGCGTTGAAGCGAAATCCGTCGCCCGGTGCGAAGTTGGTCTCCAGCTCGAAGCCCTGGATGCGCGCCTTGCCCGCGTTGGTAAAGAAGGGACCGACACGGGTCGCATCGGCGACCAGCAACTGCATGTCGTTGTAGTCGGCGTAGTAGGCCGAACCGTTCAGGCGCAGCATGTTGTTGAGCGCCATGAGCTTGAAGCCGGCTTCGTAGGAATCGACCGTTTCGGGACGGAAGCTGGGCAGCGATTCCTCGGGCGGGAAGACGCGCTGGGTGTAGCCGCCACCCTTGAAGCCCTGCGAATAGGTTGCGTAGAGCATGAGGTCGGGCGTTGCTTCCCAGGACGCGTTGACCATCGGCGTCCACTTCTGGACGTTGTTGTCGGCCCACTCGTACGGCGCAAGACGCGTGCCGGGGGGCAAGGTCATGAAAGGGGCAAGCCCGTCGATCACGTACTGATCGGGCAGGAACGACTTCTTGTCGTCGGTGTAGCGAAGCCCGCCGGTCAGCGTCAGGCCATCGACCACCTCGTAGCCGAACTGCGCGAAGCCCGCCCAGTTCTCGTAGTCATAATAGCCGCCCGACTGCGCATAGACGACGAGGAAGTCGATCGGGTTGATGTCGCGCCCGGACTCGGTGAAGTAGTAGAGCCCCGTGACCCAGTTGAGCCGACCGTCAAGCGCGCTGCCCACCAGCTGCAGCTCCTGGCTGAACTGCTTCTGCTTGAAGTCGTCGTAGACGTAGTTGATGTCGAGGTTCGAGCCGTCGCGGTCCTGCGCGAAGGAACCGTTGATGCGGCGCCAGGCGCTGATCGACTTGACCTCGATCTCGTCGGTGAGGTCATAGGACACGGTCAGCGAAGCCGACCACAGTTCCAGGTCCGAGAAGGTCTCGCCGGTCGAGTAGTTGGTATCGCGGCTGAACAGGCGCGAGTTGTAGCAGGCGGTGTTGTTCGCCTGCGCCGGGGTCAGGCAGTAGCCCGGATCGGTCATGCCGCTGGCGATGAGGTTGTTGAGCACGGCAAAGCCGTCCATCGCGTTCGGGTCCATGCCGGTCACGACAACCGGAGCGCCATTGCTCTTGTCGCGGGTGTAATCGGCGGCCAGGGTCACGTCGAGGCGACTTCCGACAGGCGCGAAGCGCAGCGCGCCGCGCACCATCTTGCTGTCCTTGTTGCCGAACCTGGTGCCCAGTTCGGGCGCGTCGACATAGCCATCCTGGCTGAACAGCCCGCCCGAGATCTTGGCGTAGAGCCCCTCGGTCAGGGGGCCCGAGATCATCGCGCGCAGGTTGACGAGGTTGTCGGTACCGTACTTGGCATCGGCCTTCACCCGCAGCGTCTCATCCGGCTGGATCGTCGTCAGGTTGATCGCGCCGCCCACCGTGTTGCGGCCGAACAGCGTGCCCTGCGGTCCGCGCAGAACCTCGACCGAGGCGACGTCGATGAGATCGAACACGCCGCCCGCCGTGCGCCCGAGGTAGACCCCGTCGATGTAGATGCCCACGCCCGGCTCGGTGGTCGGCGCAAAGTCGCTCTGGCCAATGCCGCGGATGTAGACCGCCGCGTTCGAGGCAATGCCGCTGTTCGAGGGGACGTTGGCAAAGGTCAGGTTGGGCGTGAAATCCTGGATGCGGTTGATCTGGGTGATCCCCTGCGCCTCAAGCCGCTCGGCGCTGAAAGCGGTGATCGAGATCGGCGTGGACTGGAGATCCTCGGTCTGCTTGCGCGCGGTGACGGTAATCACCTCCAGCCCTGCGGCGGCCTGAGCCTGAGCCTGGGCCTGGGCCTGGGGCGCTTCCTGCGCGCAGGCCGGAAGCGCCAGCGAGGCGGCTGCAATGGACAGGAAAGCACTGGTGCCTGCCCGGAATGCGGACAGGCGGCGCGCGCGACGATGTGATCGAGCCATGAATATTTCCCCCTTGAATGCCTTGGAAAAAGAGTCCTGCGAACATCGCCGGTCTTCGCGCCGGTCCTTGCAGGGGAAGCTGTCACCAAGCGGGAGGGGCGGCTATTCGGATTGCGCAGCCAATGTGCGCGTTGGGAACAAAAGCCGCGCCTCAGCCCCTGCGCGGTACAGCCCGGGTGGCCTTGTCCCGAAATGGACCCGCAAGTCGCGCGGCAAGCTGCAGCAAGGCGCGGTCGCGCCCTCTCGCGCCGGTCAGCATCATGCCGACGGGAAGTCCGGCATCATCGCATCCGACAGGGAGTGAGATCGCGGGCAACCCGGCCATGCTGTCGGGGCGCGTGAAGCGGCTGAGCGTCGGGAATGCGGGCACCACCTCCCCGCACAGCGTGACCGTCTCGCCGCCGCCCCGCGCCGGGGCCACCATCGGCACGGTGGGTTGCAGCACGGCATCAATACCGTCCGCGAAGAGTTCGGCAAAGGCGCCGCGCAAGGCGGGCCAGGTTGTCCCGATCGCCTCATCATAGACCGCCTGGGGCACCGCCTCGCCAGAAAGCGCGCTGGCCACCAGCTCGCGCACGTCCGCACCGGCAATGCGCCCCAGGCTGGAGGCCAGATCGCGCCCGGTCAGGGCCGGAACACTGGCGGCCAGCGAGCGCGCCGTCTCGAAAAGCGCGATGGGAAAGCCGCAGGCCTCGTCGAGCGCGGTGATACGCGACAGATCGCAAGGAACGGTGCGCACGCCCAGCGCTTCCAGCACCGCCACGTTGCGCGCAAACGCCGCGCCCACGGCAGGCTCGAGCGAGCCCAGCGCTTCGGGGGCCGGAATGGCAATGGTGGGCGAACCGGGAAAGCCGGGCTCCTCCTTCGCCTCCGCCGCGATCACGGCGTCCGCCCAGAGGATCGGCGCGAGCGAGCGCGCCATCAGGCCCAGCGTGTCCCGGCTGGGCGAGAGGCCGATGAGGCCATCACCCGGGTAGCGCCCGGTCGAGGGGCGAAAGCCGATCACCCCGCACAGCGCGGCCGGAATGCGCGCCGATCCACCAGTGTCGGTGACAAGTGCCAGATCGCCCAGGCCCAGCGCCAGCGCAGCGCCCGCGCCTCCGCTCGATCCACCTGCGATCCGGCCCGGATCGTGGGGATTGGCAATGTCCCCGCTCCAGGCGTTGGCGCCCGTCACGCCAAACGCCAGTTCGTGCAGCGTGGTGCGAACGGGAAAGCACGCGCCAGCCTCGCGCAACCGCTGCACCGCGCCCGCATCGCGGTCCGCACGGCACCCGGCAAAGAGCGGACTCCCCGCCGTCCAGGACTGGCCGCGCACCGCAATGTTGTCCTTCACCAGGACGACGGGCGCGCTCTCTTGCGAAAGCGCGCCCTCCCGCGCATCGTGCGCGGCTATGGCGTTGAGCCCGCGCGCGGCCGCAAGCCGCCACGCGGTGTCTTCGCCCGCCCTGCTCACAGCGGCATCGTGACCGACTTTGATTCGGTGTAGAGGTTCTGCACCGCATGGCCCAATTCGCGGCCATAGCCCGACATCTTGTAGCCCCCGAAGGGCACGGCCGGATCGAGCAGGTTGTGCGCGTTGACCCAGACATTGCCCGCCTTGAGCGTGCGCACGAAGCGGTTGGCAAGCTGCAGGTTGCCGGTCCACACGCTCGCCCCCAGGCCATAGGCACTGTCGTTGGCCATGCGCGTCACCTCGTCGAGGTCATCGAAGGGCGTTGCTGCCAGCACCGGACCGAAGATCTCCTCCCGGTAGATCGTCATGTCCGGGCGCACGTCGGCAAAGACAGCCGGGCGCAGGAAGTGGCCGGGCCCGTCGATCGCCTCGCCGCCGGTGACGAGCCGTCCACCCTCGGCGCTGCCCTTGTCGAGATAGGACTGTACACGGGCGCGCTGCGTGGCCGAGATCAGCGGGCCCATCTGCGAGTTGGGGTCGAAACCCGAACCGACGGTGAAGCTGTCGGCGGCCTGGGCCAGCCCCTCGATCACGGCCTCGTAGAGCGGGCGCTCGACAAAGAGGCGCGAGCCGGCGGTGCAGACCTGCCCGTGGTTGAAGAAGACCGCCTGCGCCGCGCCCTGCACGGCCATCTCGACGTCCGCGTCCTTGAGGATCACGACCGGCGACTTGCCACCCAGTTCAAGCGACAGCCGCTTCATCGTGCCCGCCGCGCGCTGCTGGATGATCTTGCCCACTTCGGTCGAGCCGGTGAAGGCGATCTTGTCGACATCGGGATGGTCGACCAGCGCCTGGCCGGGCTCGGCATCGCCAGTGACGATGTTGACGACGCCCGCAGGAAAGCCCGCCTCGCAGATCAGCTCGCCCAGCCGCAGCGCACTGAGCGGCGTGTCCTCGGCGGGCTTGAGCACGACCGTGCAGCCCGCCGCGAGCGCCGGAGCAATCTTCCAGATCGCCATGACCAGAGGGAAGTTCCAGGGAATGATCTGGCCGACCACGCCCACCGGCTCACGCAAGGTGTAGGACGTGAACTGGACATCGGGCACGTAGGCGAAGGAGGGCGAGATCGTGGTGCCCTCGATCTTGGTGGCCCAGCCCGCCATGTAGCGCAGCGAATCGATGGCGAGGTTGAGGTCGGCGTGGCGCGACATCATCAGGATCTTGCCGTTGTCGAGCGTCTCCAGTTCAGCAAACTCGTCAGCCCGCGCTTCCAGCATGTCGGCGAGCTTGAGCAGCAGGCGCTCGCGCTGCACCGGGCGCACCTTGGCCCAGTCCCCTTCGAAGGCGCGCCGCGCGGCGGCCACGGCCTTGTCGACGTCCGCCGCGCCGCCGGCGGGCACGCTGGTGATCTCCAGCCCCGTCGCCGGATCGCTCACTGAGATGGTGCGGCCCGACTGCGCCGCGCACCATTCCCCGTCGATCAGCATGCCCTTGGGGGCCGAGACGAAGGCACGGGTGGCCTCGGACAGAAGGGTCTTCTGGTCGATCATCTTGCTCATATGGACTCCGCAACAAACTCGAAGAAACGTGATGTCCCGAGTTAGGCCGCGAAGTCCCCCGACCGCTATTCAGATCGCGCAGGCAGGAACCGGAATTGGCAGCGAAGTCGCGCGAAAGGCGCCAAGACAGAACACTTGACTTTTCAATTTATTCCAACATCCTGAAGCCATAAGTGGGGAACCAGAAATAGTACTGTCTCAATGATTTGACTGCCCGGAAGGGCGGCAGGGAGGAGTCATGCTAGGCT
>NZ_DF850488.1:1383431-1616431 GCF_000813185.1 Novosphingobium sp. MBES04
AGTTCGACTGGCATTTCAGAGCGCGCCGCGATGCGCGACTTCAGATCCAAAGACAAAGACGAGATTATTGACTTCGTAGGAAAAAGACTCGCGCCGCACGACCTGGACATCAGCAATCCAGGCGCCATGAACGTGCGGCTTCGCTGCATGAACGTGGCCGAGACGCAGCTGGTCGACATCCAGTACGGGTCCGAAGTCGTGATCGACCCGATCGATCTCGATTCCCATTTCCTGATTCACGCCGCGATTCAGGGCCACACCTCGGTCTGGTCCGAAGGCGTCCATGGCATCATCCAGCCCGACAACCTCTACATCACCTGCCCCGGGCACACGACGCGCATCCACATGACCGAGGAATCGCGCAACCTGACCGTGCGCATCGCGGCCAGCGCCTTCGAGGATTACCTCACCAAGTGTCTGCACATTCCGGTCAACCGTCCGGTGCTGTTCCATCCCGGAAACCAGAAAGGCCGCGAACTGCCCCAGGTCTGGCGCAACCTGCTGCAGCATCTGATCCTGCAGATGGAGCTCGCCCCCGGGCTGATGTCGGTGCGGCACACCCAGCGCCAGTACGCGATGCTGATGGTGGAGATGCTGCTCAACCACTACTGCAACACCTATTCCGACCAGATTGCGCTGCACGGCAACGACGTCGCGCCCTGGCACGTGCGCCGCGCGCGCGAGATCATTCACGATTCGATCGAGGAGACGATCTCGGTCGCCGACCTCGCCATCCAGGTCGGGGTCAGCGTGCGCAGCCTCCAGACCGGATTTCGCCAGTTCCTGGGCCAGACCCCGATCGAATACGTGCGCCGCCACCGGCTGGAAAAGCTGCACGCGACACTTGCCACCGGCAATCCGAAAGGCAGCGTGACCGAGATGATGCTCGACTGCGGCATCGTCAATTTCGGGCGCTATGCCCAGTACTACCGCCAGCAGTACGGATGCAGCCCGTCCGAAACGCTGCGCAACCACCGCGTCTGAGGATTGTGCGCAAGGTCAGGTCGGTCCGTGTTCGTGCCGGACCGACCTGACCTTGCGCTCAGCGCCCTGTGACCGCCGCAAGGTAGGCGATGATCTTCGCGCGTTCCTGGGGCGAAGGGACCTTCACCGCCATGCGGGTGCCCGGCACCATCGCGCGCGGATCGGCAAGCCAGGCATCCAGGCGCGCCTTGTCCCAGGCCCCCTTGGCTTCGGCCAGGCCCGATGAGTAGCGGTAACCCTCCACCGAGCCGACCGGACGCCCGACAACACCGGCAAGCGAAGGCCCATTGAGATTGCGCCCCGCTTCAAGCGAGTGGCAGGCCGAACAGGCGCGCGCGCCGAACAGCGCCTTGCCCGCCGCCAGGGTATCCTCACCCGCCTGGGCCGGACCGGCGGACAGCCACAACGCCGCGAACGCAAGGCCGAAAGCAGGCGCACGGCGGGGCAGAGACGAAAGGGAGGGCTTCATCATCGCGGGGTCTCCATGTCGAAAATACGTCCGGGATTGAGAATGGCGTGCGGGTCGAGCGCGCCGCGCAGGCGCCGCATCAGCGCGATCTCGTCGGCGCTGCGCGTGTGCCCCAGCCAGCCGCGCTTGAGGAGGCCGATGCCGTGCTCGGCCGAGACGGTTCCTCCGGCCGCGCGCACAGCGGCATAGATCACGGCCTCGGCGGCGTGGCGCTGGTCCTCGCGCGCCAGCTCGAGCGCAATGTGCAGATTGCCATCGGCGACATGGCCAAAGCAGACCATGCGCATGAGGCCCAGTTCCTGCGCC
Organism: Novosphingobium sp. MBES04; assembly: GCF_000813185.1. Classification (NCBI taxonomy): domain Bacteria; kingdom Pseudomonadati; phylum Pseudomonadota; class Alphaproteobacteria; order Sphingomonadales; family Sphingomonadaceae; genus Novosphingobium; species Novosphingobium sp. MBES04. The sequence continues at coordinate 1,385,191 of NZ_DF850488.1, forward strand.
AAGCGTAGCCGGATCGTTGCCACCAGCGCGCCGATCTGCGCGGTTGGCGCGCCGACATCGAACGGCTCAAACAGCGCCATGGCACGGGTGATCTCGCCGATGGCGTCGCGATAGGCCCAGAACCGGGCGCGCTCGGGACCCGACTGCGCCAGCAGGGCATCGCCCAGGAGGCCCTGTGCCCATGCCTCTTCGAGCGCGGCGCCCAGCGCGCCGTCCTCGGGCCCCTCGGTCTCGACCAGGACGCAGCAGGGCCAAGCCTGTTCAAAAGGCGCGCGCAGGTCCGAGACGGCAACGGCCTGCGCCAGAAAGTCATCCCACATCGCCTCGAACGAGGCGAGACGCGGGCCCAGACGCACCTGCAGCAACGCCAGAAGGCGTACCAGCGCTGTGTAATCGGGAAGCGCGCAAAGCGCGGTCTCATGGCCCGCAACGCCCGGTTGCAGACGCAGGAGCGCGCGCGTCACCACGCCCAGCGTACCCTCCGCCCCGATCAGGAGATGCTTCCAGTCGTAGCCGGTGTTGTTCTTGAGCATGGGCTGCATGGCGCTGACCACGCTGCCGTCGGCCAGAACCGCCTCCAGGCCGAGCACGTGGGCGCGCATCATGCCGTGGCGGAATACCTGGTGCCCGCCCGCATTGGTCGCGATCATCCCGCCGATGGTGCAACTGCCGCGCGCGCCGATATCGACCGCAAGGCGCCAGCCGGCCTCTGCCGCCGCCTCCTGCGCCACCTGCAGCACGGTGCCTGCGCCCAGCGTCAACGTGCCGCTTGTCGCATCCACGTCCTCGATCCGGTTCAACCGTTCGAGCGAGAGCACCAGTTCGCCCGTTCGCGGCAGCGCCGCACGGGTCAGCCCGGTGCGCCCACCCTGCACCACCACGGCCTGCCCCGCCGCGTGGCACAGCCGCAGGACCTCGGACACCTCCTGGGTGGAGCCGGGACGGACCAGCCCCACCGGCGCGCCATGTGTGCCGCCCGTCTCGTCATCGAAATAGCGCGGGGCAATGGCGTCCGGGCCCAGCACCTGAGCTTCGCCCAGCGCCGCGCGGAGGGCTGCCAGGATCATGCGGGCAAGGTTCCGTGCACGAAGGGCGGCACCAGCCCGCGCAGACGCAGGAGCGCGGCAAAATCGCCCAGCCGCCCGGCGCGGTAGGCCTGCGCGTTCACGCCCGCGTAGTCGTAGAAGCCTGCCCCATCGCGCAGGCCCCGGCGTTCCTCGGCCATGTTGCGCGAAACGATCTCGGGGGCCGCAAAGCGCTGCGCGTCGACCTTCTCGGAGAGGTAGTTGCTGGCGTGGAACAGGATGTCGCCCCCGCCCCAGTCGATGAATTCGAGGAGGCCCAGCACCGCCAAGCGCACGCCAAAGCCCGTGCGCACGGCCAGGTCCACATCCTCGGCACTGGCAATGCCTTCCTCGACGATGCGCGCCGCCTCGTTCATCGCCAAGGCCTGGATGCGCGGGACGATGTAGCCCGGCGCGTTGCGGCAGACGATGGGCACCTTGCCCGCCGCGCTGAGCACGGCCTTCAGGCGCGAAACCACATCCGGATCGGTGACCGAGGACGGCGCAAGTTCAACCAGCGGCATGAGATAGGCCGGGTTGAGCCAGTGCGCGTTGAGGAAGCGCCCCGGCCCCTCGACCATGCCGACCAGATCCTCGGGATCGATGGTCGATGTGGTCGAGGCGATGATGCAGTCGGGCGCCACGTGCGCGCAGATGAAGGCGAAGCCTCGCGCTTGGCCTCCAGCGTCTCGGGCACGCCCTCAAAGACGATGGTCGCGACCGACAGGGCTTCGGCCGCCGCGTCGCGCCCGGCAAAGGCGACGCGCTCCAGCGCGCCTTCCGCGCCCGCCCGGTCAATGAGGCCCAGCGCGACCAGGAACGCAAGGTCCGCCTCGATCTCGGCCATCGCCGCTGTACGCAGGGTATCCAGAGCCTCGGCGTCGCGGGGCTTGGCATCGACCAGCGTCACCGGCACGCCGATGGCCGCAAAGGCGATGGCGATGCCCCGCCCCATGCGCCCGGCCCCCACCGCGGCAACCGGCCCGATGGTGGCCGGAGAAAGCGGGGCGCTGTGCTCGCCTGCCATGTCAGATCCCCTCGCGCAGGTAGGCGGTCATCGCCGCGCGGTCGAACTGGGCGAGGCCCAGGCGCTCCAGGGTACGCCCCTCGGCGTAGAGATCGCGGCCCGTAATCGCGCTCGCCATCGCCAGCAGGCCGGAAGCAAGCGGCGCCTCGTGTCCGGCCCAGCGCGCGATCGAGGTGATCATGCTGAGGCCAAGGCGCGTATCCTCGACCATGTAGCGGTGGCTCTGCAGGTCGATCTTCTCGCGCCAGTCACCGCTGTCGGTCAGTTTCTCATGCGCGGCATAGCCGTACATCCACTCCTCGCCGTCCTGCGGCCCGGCGTGGTAATGGTCAGCGAGCGGAAAGTGCGGCGCGCCGTAGCCCAGCGCCTCACGCAGGGCCATGCGCTCGGCATCGAGCGCGCTCGTCACCGCGCGGATCGAGGGCTGGGTTCCCTCGTTGTGGATGTCCCAGGCCGGGAAATGCTCCAGCGGCCCCGCGTTCATCAGGATCAGCGGGGGGTGGATGATCGGCCCTGCATTCATCAACCCGCCCGAAAGCGCATCCTCGATCGGCTCGACCGCAGGGTAGACCTGTTGCAACAGGGCAATGGCGCGCGCGGCGTTGCGGGCGGGGAACACGCCTGTCGGCAGACGCGTGGCGTAAACGCTGATGACGATTTCGGCGGGCCCGTGCTTGCGCACGAGATAGGGCAGCGTGCCGGTCTCGGCAAAGCTGACATCGGCCCGATTGCCCGCCGCGCGCGCGGCCTGGGCAAAGACGAGAGAGCCCAGCGTGCCGGGCGGCAGGAACACGATCTGGCCGTCCTTCCAGTAGGGCGCGCAAGCCTCGGCGAGGTTCTCGTGGGTCGTCGCGGGCAGCGGGATGATCACCACTTCGGCCTGGCTGATCGCCTCCTCGAGCGAGGTCGTGGGATGGGCGATGACCACCTCGCGCGTGCCCTTGTGGTCCTTCACCCTGATCGCACCGGTTTCCAGCACCGGCCCGAAGGCCTCGGCATCGCGCCTCCAGAACCAGACCTCGTGGCCCATTTCGCTCATTTCGACGGCGGCGGCATAGCACCCGTGCCCCCCGCCCAGAACGGCAACGCGCATTCGTATTTCCTTCCTGATCGCTTACAGGAGCGATCTTGGGCGAAGGTCCTTGCGGGCTCTATTCGCTATCGGCAGGCGGGGTGCGAAATCCGCAGCAAAGGGCGTCGCGCAAGGGCTCTCTCAACGGCGCACAAGACGGGCAAAAGGCGCGCAGCCACGGCTCAGCACAAGCGCGCAGACCAGCGCCGCACCGCCCGTCACGCAGCCAAGCGAGGCGGCCACGCCAGCCCCCTGCCCCGCGAACACCCGGTCATTGAGCAGGCCGACGAAGAGCGCCCCCAGCGTCGATCCGATCAGCGAATTGCTGCACAGGAAGATCGCCGAGACGCGCGAGCGCATCGCAGGGGGTGCAGCCATCTGCATGACCGTGGTGGAGGGCGGCATGGGAAAGGAGGCGAAGAACATCAGCCCGCACAGCGCCGCGATCAGCGCCGCGAAGCCGTCGGCAAAGGATAGAAGAGCTGCGAAGACCAGCGTGCCCACCGCGCCCACGATGCCGGTCGTGAAGGGCGAGGCGAGATGCCCCTTGCGGGTCAGCGCGTCCATGATCCAGCCGCTGGCGAGCACACCGCCCACCCCGAAGACAAGCGCGATCATGCCAAGCCAGCCGCCCGCCTCGCCCGGGCTCAGATGTTGCGTGCGCATGAGCAAGGCGGGCGCCCAGCCGAGCAGCGCAAACAGGGCCATCGCCGCAAAGGTGTAGCCCACGACATGGGGAATATAGATCGCCCGGTGCGCGGCCATGTGGCCAAGCACCCGCAGCAGGCCGGGCACCTGTGCCGCCCCGCCCGAACGGCCCGGATCGCGCACGCTCAGCGCCATGATCGCGGCAAGGAGGAACCCAGGCGCGCCGACAATCAGGAAGACCAATTGCCAGGCGCGCAGGGGATGGCCCAGCAGAGATACCTCGCCGATCCCGCCGACCGCCGCGATGACCGCGCCGCCCGCCAGGAAGGCCAGCCCGGCCCCCAGGAACGAGCCCATCGAGTAGACCGCATAGGCCCGCCCCAGCCGCTCCCTGGGAAACAGGTCGCTGATGAGCGAATAGGTTGCAGGCGAAAGACCCGCCTCGCCCGCACCCACGAAGATGCGCGCGATGAACAGCTGGGCGAACCCCCGCGCCAGCCCGCACATGAGCGTCGCCGCGCTCCACACCGCGATCCCGACCGAGATGACGAGAGTGCGCGACACGCGGTCGGCAAGGCTGGCCAGCGGAATACCCATGGTCGCGTAGAAGATCGCGAAGGCCAGGCCATGGAGCAGGCCGAACTGGGTGTCCGAGATGCCCAGGTCCGCCTGGATCGGCCCGATCATCAGCGCCAGGATCTGCCGGTCCACGAAAGAGAGGACATAGGCCACCATGCAGATCCCCACGACGTACCAGCCGTTCTGAGCCGGTTGTCCCCTCGCCGCCGAATGCGCGCCGTCTTCGCCGATGCTTGCCATGCCCCTATCCCCCTCGTGTGCTTCGCCCCTGTCGGGGGCGCGTTATGGTTCGGCTTCAGCGACCAACCGCGGGTGCACCCGCACGGTCGTTGGCGCGCTTGATGACATAGGCGCGGATCGCCTCGGTCTCCTGCGCGTCCAGTTCCTTCCCGAAGTCGGGCATGCCGCGCAGCTCGGCCACGCCCTCGCGCACGAAGGCCGCAAAGACACCCGCGTCGGTAATCGCAGGCGAGGCGCGCAGGTCCGGGATACCGCCGCGATTGACCACGGTGTCGCCGTGGCACATCCAGCAGCGCACATGGTAGAGCTGGCGTCCCTGCGCGACCATCGCCTCGCTGGCGTCCGATGCAATGCGCGCGATGGGGGCTTCGGGCGCGGGTGCCGGGATCGGCAGCTCGCCGTGTGCGCCCAGCCGGAAAGTCACCACCCGGTTGACGAGCGGGCGCATCGCATCCTTCAGCGCCACGCCCAGGTTGAGCGGCAGGATACCGCCCCAGCCCACCGCGACCGACACGTACTGCACGCCGTCCACCGCGTAAGTCACCGGCGGCGCGACGATGCCCGAGCCCATCTGGCGCGCCCACAGCCTGCGCCCGTCTTGCGCAGCGTAGGCGACGAATTCGCCGCTCGCATTGCCTTGGAAGACAAGGCCACCGGCCGTGGAGAGGACGCCCCCGTTCCAGGGCGTATCCATCGGCACCGACCAGGCCCGCTCGCCCTTGACCGGATCCCAGGCGACAAGCGCGCCCTTCATCATGGCGGCAATCTGCTTTCGTACCTCGGGATCCTCGGGCATCGAGCTCTTCGCCTCGTCCTGCCCGGTGTTCCAGCCGCGCGGATCGAACGTGAAAGCCCCCGCGTCCCCGGCCACATAGCCATAGGGGATCTCGGCGGTCGGGAAATAGACGAGGCCGGTCGCGGCATTGTAGCTCATCGGCTGCCAGCTGTGCCCGCCCGCGGGCGAGGGCATGCCCAGGAACGGCGCGCCTTCCTCGCTGTAGCGCGCGGCGGGCACGATGTCCGGGCGTCCCGTTTCAGGATCGAGCCCCCTGGTCCAGGTAACGGGAACGTAAGGCGTCCCCGAAAGAAACTCCCCGGTCTCGCGGTCGAGCACGTAGAAGAAGCCGTTCTTGGGCGCCTGCATCAAGACCTTGCGGGGGCGTCCCTCCCATTCCATGTCCGCAAGGATCATGTGCTGGGTCGCGGTGTAGTCCCATTCATCGCCGGGCACTTCCTGGAAATGCCAGACATATTCGCCGGTCTCGGGCCGCACCGCCAGGATCGAGGAGACGAAGAGGTTGTCCCCCTCACCTTGCGAGCGCACCTTGCGGCTCCACGGCCCACCGTTGCCCACGCCGATGTAAAGCAGGTCGAGCTCGGGATCGTAGACCATCGAATCCCAGGCCGTGCCGCCCCCGCCATATTTCCACCATTCCCCACTCCAGGTCTTCGCGGCCATTTCCATGGCGGGACTTTCAAAGCCCTTCGCCGGGTCTCCGGGCACGGTGTAGATGCGCCAGGCCCGCTCCCCCGTCGCGGCATCGTAGGCGCTGACATAGCCGCGCACGCCATATTCCGCGCCGCCATTGCCGATCACGATGCGCCCTTTCACCACGCGCGGCGCGCCGGTAATCGTATAGGGCCTGTCCCCCTCGGTGGTGTCGACCTGCCAGACCACGGCGCCGGTTGCTGCGTCCAGTGCAATGAGCCGCCCGTCGAAGCTGCCCAGATAGATTCGCCCCTCATGGTAGGCGACGCCCCGGTTGACGACACCGCAGCAGCCCTCGCGCGCGGCGCTGCCGGGCACCTCGGGATCGTATTCCCAGAGCCTGCGCCCGGTCACCGCATCAAGCGCAAGCACCTTGCTCCACGCCCCCGTCGCGTACATCACGCCATCGACGACGAGCGGCGTGCCCTCGACCCCGCGCAAGGTGCGCGTGTCGAAATCGGCGAACCAGGCAACGCCCAAGTCTGCAATGTTGTCCGGGGTGATGGCATCGAGCGGACTGAAGCGGGTCTCCCCCCCATTGAGCCCGTGGCTGGCCCAGTTCACGTAGCCGGGCGTTCTGCCCTGCAAGCTGCATCCGGCCAGCGCGGCAAGGAGCGATGCTGCCGCTCCTGCTGCCAGACCGCTGCCCCATACCTTTGCCCTGCTTCGCACCCTGTCCTGCCCCACGCGCACTCCCGCTCGCTGCCCTGTCGCGGCCCCATGCCGCAAGGGAGCGAGGCTAGGCCGCAAGGCCCGGGGCGAACTATGCGCAAGGCGAAGCGCAAAGCCGGTATTGGCATGAAACCGACAGGCTGATCCGGCAGGCCGGGGTCAGCTGGAGGGCGTATAGCGCTCGTTCGCGGTGACCGGGAAGAAGGCCGGGCTCCCGCGCCCGGTGGTGTAGACCTCGGCGCGCAGCCAGGCTTCCTCCTCGGCCCGCTCCGCCTCGGGAATTTCCCGCGACCAGAAGCGCAGCACCGCATTCCAGCGGTAGCCGCGCGCCTTGAGCCTGTCCTTGGACTCGAAGGGCGCGTCCACCGCGTTGACCCGGTAGCTGGGCGCCTCGGAGCGCGCGACCAGATCGGCAAGGACAGTGCGCCCCTCGGGCAGATCGTGCGCGAGGAGGTAGATCAACGCGAGGATGTCGTTCTCCGCGCGGTGGCCTTCGTAGAACCAGCCGCACTGGAAGACGAGATGCGCCAGCGCGCGGCCATCGAAGCCCAGCTCCAGCCAGTCCGGCTCGGCCATCGAACAGGCCCAGGCCTTGCCCGCCAGCGCGGGAAGGCGCTTGTCGACGAAGGGGCGGTCGAAGGCGGCGTTGTGCGCGACGATGAGGTCCGCCGAGCCCAGGATCTCGACCGCCGTTTCCTCGTCGATCGCCTCGTCCTTGAGAACCGCGTTGGTCAGCCCGGTAAGCTGGGTGATGCGCGGGTCGAGCGCGCGGCCCGGATCCTCGCGCCAAACACGCGGCTGGCCGACCTGGACGATGCGCCCCTCGGCATCGAAGCGGAAGCGCTGCACGGCCAGTTCGATGATGACCTCGCTCTCGTGGTCAAGGCCGGTCGTCTCGACATCGACCGCCACGCCCACGCGCGTCTCCACGCCGGGCCGGGGCGCGTGAAAGCCCCGCACGGTCTGCAGCTTGCGCAAGACGCGGTAGTCGGGGCTCGTCTCGAGAAAGCGGGCGGCCCGCTCGAATTCGGTCTGGGACGACAGGAGCGCAGAACTGGACATCGCCGGGGCGATAGCGCCCCCCATGCCGCGAGGAAAGGCTCTCTTGCGCCGAAGCGGATCAGGCCGGACGTGAGCCATACCCTGTGGTCCCGGACAGGCGGACAGGCCAGTGGTCGCGTCCAGCGGACGGTCGGACGCAAGGGGCGTTGACGCCGTCGTTGCGCCCACCCACCAGCGGCGCTTCGCTCCGGAACCGCCGACCGGAACCTGCCTGCAGCCGCTGTGCCCGTACGTGTGGCACCCCTTGTGGAAGATTGATCACCCGAATGCGCCTATCAGATCTGTTTGCCTTTCCCTCGCACGACATGGCCATCGACCTGGGAACCGTGAACACGCTTGTCTATGTCCGCGGCAAGGGCATCGTCCTCAACGAACCCTCGGTGGTGGCGCTGGAGACGCGCGGCGGCATCCGCCGCGTGCGCGCGATCGGCTCTGACGCCAAGCTGATGATGGGCAAGACCCCGGAAAACGTCGAGACGATCCGCCCCTTGCGTGACGGCGTGATCGCCGACATCGAAGTGGCCGAACAGATGATCAAGCACTTCATGAGCAAGGCCCACGGCCGCCCGGGGCGCCTGCCGCGCCGCCCGGCCGTGGCGATCTGCGTGCCCGCCGGCTCCACCCCGGTCGAGCGCCGCGCGATCCGCCATGCAGCCCAGTCGGCGGGCGCCTCCCGGGTCTGGATCATCGAGGAATCGATGGCCGCCGCCATCGGCGCGGGGATGCCCGTGACCGAGCCCATCGGCGGCATGGTCGTCGACATCGGCGGGGGCACGACCGAAGTCGCCATCCTCTCGCTCAGCGGTCTTGCCTACAGCACCTCGGTGCGCGTGGGCGGCGACACGCTCGACGATTCGATCGCGCTGGCCATCCGCCGCAAGCACAACCTGATGGTTGGCGAAGTGACCGCCGAGCGCATCAAGATCCAGATCGGCACCGCCCGCACGTCCGCCGAGGGCCGGGGCCGCACGATGCAGTGCAAGGGCCGCGACCTGGTGCGCGGCGTGCCCGCCGAGATCGAGATCAGCCAGGCCGAAGTCGCCGAGGCGATCTCCGAGCCGGTCAACCAGATCGTCGAGGCCGTGCTCAACGCGCTGGAGAACACCGCGCCTGAACTTGCCGCCGACATCATCGAGCAGGGCATCGTGATGACGGGCGGCGGCGCGCTCCTCACCGATCTCGCCGAGACCCTCTCACAGGCGACGGGCCTTCCCGTGGTGGTGGCCGAGAACGCCCTCTTCTGCGTGGCCGAGGGCGCAGGACGCGCGCTGGAGGAAACGGTCTACCAGGGCGTCCTCAACGAGGCCTGAGCGCGCTGGCACGCACGCGAAGTCAGAAGGATACGTCCCGGACCATCGCCCTCGGGCTTGCGCCACCTGTCTGGAAATTTCGGTCAGGTCGCTTGAGGAACTGCGTCTGTCCGCTACCAAGTGCGGCCCCGCCGATGGGGGCTCGGGGCAAGGACAGCAGGAGGAATTGGCCCGTGACGACGCTTGGCAAGAGCCACAGGATCACGTCCACTCGTCAGATGCGCACGGCCACGCTGCGCACGATGGCGTCCGCCTGCGGCGTGATCACGGCAGGTATCCTTTGCGCGGCCCATACGCCCGCCTTTGCAGCAGACACGAAGGACCAGGCGCAGGTATCGGGCGAACAGACCGTCGCCCTCGCTGAATTTCTCGGCAGGTACGCCGCATGGGCGAAAGGCATCGAAGCCGAGGGGCAGGCGCGCGGGACACCGCTGACAGCCGAGCAGATCGAAATGGCGAGGCAGATCGGCATCGCGCACCCCGAAAAGGTCCGTCTCGTTCCTGTCGAGGCCGTGCCTTTCCCGACGCAGGACGAGGCCATGCTCAAGATGGGCGAAAGCCTCGGCTTCATCGGACCCGGCATTACCAACAACGCGCAGGCCTTCGGGTATACCATCTGGGTGCGCGACGGGTTCACGCTGGATCGGCCCAGTCTGGCGCATGAACTGGTGCACGTGGCCCAGATTGAACGCAGTGCGAGTTTCGATACCTACGTGCAGCGCTACATGCGCGAACTGCGCGAGTACGGCCATGCCAGGATGCCGCTTGAAGTCGAAGCCTACGAGGCCAATCGCACCTATCGGTAAGACCGCATAGGCCGGCGCGACCAAGGGGTCCCGGCCCGCGATCCATTTCCTCCTCGCCCCTTGCCTGGGCTGATTTGTCCCGGCTGCCGCACGAGTCGATTTGAGCAGGGGCGGCCCGCAGCCTCACGCCCTCTTGCCGCAGACCGGGCACGCCCCGTGCAAAAATGGATTTGCTCTATTCATCCTGGATTGTTGCACATGCGAATGACTCGCGATAGCTGGTGCGAATAATTCGCAATATCACAGCGTGGGCGTCGAGGGGCTTCCACCCGCTTTCGCAAAGACCATCCGCCAAGAGGCTGCACCTGCGGCCTGCCGGGTGGCGCGCCCTTGCGGCGCATTCGTATCCAGGGGGGCCCCATGCCGAAGACCAACCGCCACATCCTTTCCACCGCCTCGCTGCTCGCGCTGGCGCTGATGCCTGCGCAGGGCCATGCGGCCGATGCCGCTGCGGACGCCGCGACCGCAGCCAATGCGCAGTCGGTAGGCATGAACCGGGACGAGGCCGCCCCGGCGGACATCGTGGTCTCGGCCACGGGCTATGAACTCAATGTCCAGGATGCGCCTGCGACCATTTCGGTCATCACCGCCGACGAGATCAAGCAGCGCTCCTACACCGACATCACCGACGTGCTGATGAACGTGCCGGGGGTCCACATCCAGGGCGGCGGTGTCGAGCAGTCGGTGATGATCCGCGGCATGAGCGCGGACTACACGCTGTTCCTGATCGATGGACGCCGCGTGCAGGACAACCAGGCCTTCGGCCTCAACGGCCAGCAGGCAGGCACCCCGATCAACTTCCTGCCCCCGCTCGATTCGATCGAGCGCATCGAGGTCATCCGCGGCCCGGCCTCCTCGCTCTACGGCTCGGACGCCATCGGCGGCGTCATCAACGTCATCACCAAGAAGGTCATCAACGAATTCGGCGGCAGCTTCTCCACCGAGTACATCAAGGCAGGTCCCGGCAATGACGTCACCAACGACGGGATCAACGCCAGCCTCGCGCTCAACGTCCCCCTGATCCGTGACCGCCTCTCGGTCCAGTTCACCGGCGGCGTGCGCTACCAGGACGAATCCGACTTCGTGGGCGGGGGAGACAGCGCCGCGGCCGATCCCGAATTCAAGCGCCGCAATGTCGGCGCCAAGCTCAGCCTGCGCCTCGACGATGACAACACTTTCACGGCAGGGGGCACCCACACCATCCAGGAGCGCACCTCGACGCCGGGCAAGAGCCTGGCCGAGGACGACGACCTGACCTTCACCAAGACCCTGCGCGACAACTTCTTCGCCACGCACGAGGGCACCTACGGCGACCTCATCTGGAACTCCTACGTCACCTACGACAAGTCCTCCAACCCCACCCGCACCAACGCGGAGACGGGCAACGGCGTCGATTTCGACACGCTGGTGGCCAATTCACAGGTGGCAATCAGCCTGGAGCGCCACAAGATCGTGGCCGGCGTCAACTACTTCCACGAAAGCCTGGAAGATGGCGCCACCAACGGCCTCAACCTGCCCGGAATGGTCGTGCCGACCGACATCGTCTCAATGACCCGCAACCAGTACGCCGCGTTCCTGGAGGACAACTGGGAGATCATCGATGACCTCTCGATCCTCCTGAGCGGGCGCGTCGACCACAGCGGCGCCTTCGGCACGCGCTTCAGCCCCAAGGCCTACGCCGTGTTCCGGGCCACCGGCAACCTCACCATCAAGGGGGGCGTGACCACCGGCTACAAGGTGCCGAGCCTGCGCCGCGCGGCGACCGATTTCGGCTCGATCTCGCGCGGAGGCGTTATCATCGGCAACCCCGACCTGATGCCCGAGAAGACGGTGAACTACGAGGCGGGCGTCAGCTACGTGAACCACGACCTCGGCGTTTCCTCCAGCGTCACGGCCTACCAGAGCAACTTCAAGGACAAGCTGATGCGCACGGGCCGCATCTGCGAGGCCGACCAGGTCTGCGAATACAACGGCACGACCTACCCCGCGCACCAGTTCGGCTACACCAGCTACATCAACGTCGACACCGCCGAACTCAAGGGTGTCGAATGGACGCTGGACTGGCGCGTGATCGACGGCCTGCGCTACCGCCACAGCTACACCTACTCCCACACCGAGCAGACCTCGGGCGACAACGAGGGACGTCCGCTCAACGACATTCCCAAGCACATGTTCAACGCCTCGCTGGACTGGGATCTCAACGACATGATCCGCGCTTGGGGCCAGCTCAACTACCGTGGGCGTACCTCGGGCCGCTCGACCAACTCGAGCGGGTCGCAGACCAACGGCTTCACCTACGCGCCCTACACCTTCTACAATCTGGGCTTCAACATCGAGCCCAAGGACGGCCTGCGCGTGAACCTGGGCGTCTACAACGTCACCAACAAGCAGGTCACGCCCGAGGACGGCTTTGCCTATGTCCTCGACGGCCGCCGCTTCAGCGCTTCGCTGATGGTGGACTTCTAAGAGCACGCAGGGGCGTATCCCGGGGCACGCGGACCGGGATACGCTCCCTGAATACGGGGTATTCATTCTTGAGGGTTGCACCCGATGCCCATCGGCTGCACTCGCTATTGCGAAATATTCGCAATAAATGATAGTCCTTCCCCCGACAGGACCATCACACCGCACCGGAAGGACCCCCATGCACGCAAGGACCAGCGAGGCGAAAGGCACGCGCCACACAGCTCCGGCCCCAACCCCGGGTACGGCACGTCGCCCTCGCAAGGCCCGCGCCTTCTGGATGAAGCAGCTCCACACCTGGCACTGGATCAGCGCCGCGCTCTCGCTCGTGGGCATGCTGCTCTTTACCGTCACCGGCTTCACCCTCAACCACGCCGCCGACATCCCGGCCGAGCCCGTGCGCGCCGAGATGGAGGGCGCCCTCTCCGGCCAGACGCTGCGCCTGCTGGACACCGAAGACACCCAGGCCCGCCCGCTGCCCCCGCCCGTCGCAGCCGCCGTGCGCGACATCACCGGCCTCGCCACCGCCGGGATCGAAGCCGACTGGAGCGCGCCGGGCGAGATCTACCTTGCCATGCCCGGCCCCGGCAGCGACGCCTGGGTCAGCATCGACACCGAAACCGGCGAGGTCCTGGCCGAACGCACCGACAGGGGCTGGCTCTCCTACCTCAACGATCTCCACAAGGGCCGCAACACCGGCTCGGCCTGGGGCTGGTTCATCGACCTCTTCGCCTTCGCGTGCCTGGTCTTCACCCTGACCGGCCTCGTCCTCCTGCAACTCCACGCGCGCAACCGCCCGCTGACCTGGCCGCTGACCGGCCTGGGCCTCGTGATCCCGCTCGCGGTTGCGCTTCTCTTCATCCACTGATCCGAGCGAAAGGTCTTCTGCACGATGCCACGGCTTGCAACCACCACCGGCGCCACCGCCCTTATCGCAGGCGCGGCCAGCGCCCTTGCCGTCCCGGCGAACGCCGAGACGATCCGCGTCACCATTCCCCGCATCAAGGTCGCCGAGTACCACGCGCCCTATGTCGCGGCCTGGCTCGAACCCGAGGCGGGCGGCGCGGCGCGCACGATCTTCGTGTGGTACGATATCAAGAAGAAGGGTGCGGAACCGGGCACCAAGTGGCTGACGGACCTGCGCACCTGGTGGCGCAAGGGCGGTCGGCGCCTGAAGCTCCCGGCGGACGGCGTCAGCGGCGCGACCCGCACGCCCGGCTCCTACGACATTCCCCTTCCCGCCAATCTTCCCAAGGGCGCCTACGTCCTCAAGGTCGAGGCGGCGCGTGAGACCGGGGGGCGCGAGATCGTCTCGCTGCCGATCACCGTACCGGGCGCCAAGGGCACGGCCTCAGGCAAGACCGAGCTTGGCGCTGTCACCATCCGCTGAAGTCGTCCGCTTCCCATTTCCTGTCATGTACCGGCCCGGAAAAAGGGCCCAGAAAGGTTCTGCCATGAACTCCCGCACTCTCTTCTCGCGCCTCGCGCTCGCCTCGGGGCTGTCGCTGGCCTCGCTCGCGCTGACGACCAGCCCGGCTTCGGCGCACCGCTTCTGGCTGGTGCCCTCGGCCACGACGCTTTCGGGCACCGACCAGACGATCTCCTTCGACGGGGCGATCTCGAACGACCTGTTCAACCCCGATCACGTGGCCATGCCGCTCGAGATCCTCACCATCGTCAAGCCCGACGGCAGCCAGGGCGAGATGCTCAACGCCGCCAAGGCGCGCCACCGCAGCACCTTCGATGTCGCCATCGACCAGGAAGGCACCTGGTGGGTGGGCGTCACGCGCCAGGGCTACTTCGGCTCGTTCAAGCTGAACGGTGAGGAATGGCGCGTAGGTGGACGCGGGCGCCCGCGTCCCGGCGACAAGCGCGTGGACGGCGTCGACGCGATTCCCGAAGGCGCCAGCGATATCGACCTGACAGAGAACCTCAGCACCAACGGCACCTTCGTGACCTCGGGCATTCCCGACACCGACGCCTTCACGCCGACGGGCAAGGGCCTTGAGCTCCAGCCGCTGACGCACCCCGATGACCTCGTTGCGAACGAGCCGGGCCGCTTCCGCTTTCTCATCGACGGCAAGCCCGCCGCCGGGGTCAAGGTCACTGCAGTTCCGGGCTCCAAGCAGTACCGTTCAAGCGAGATGGTGACCACGGTCGAGACCGGCGCGGACGGCATCGCCACGATCGCCTGGCCGACGCCGGGCATGTACTGGATCGACGCCCAGGCCGAGGACGCCAACCCGGCCGAGCCGCGCGCGACAAAGCGCCGCATGGGCTACACCTTCACCGCCGAAGTGGTCGCCCCCTGAGCGCCATGACCGACACCGCCGGGGAGGACGGCGCGCGTACCGCCGTCCCCCTCGACATCTCGCCCGACATCCTCACCGGATGGCGCGAGGGCGCGCCGGTCCATGCCCTGGACGGCGAGACCATGGGCACGCGCTGGAGCCTGAAGACCCTGCTGCCCGAAGGTGTCGCGCCTGCGACGATCGCCGCGCTTCTGCACGCCCGGCTCGACACGCTCATCGACCAGCTCAGCCACTGGGAACGCGACAGCGCGATCACCCGCTTCAACCGCGCCGAGGCGGGAAGCTGGCACACCCTCGAACCCGATTTCGCGCAGGTCATGGCCACCGCGCTGGACCTGGCCGCGCGCAGCGAAGGTACCTTCGACCCCGCCATCGGGGTGCTCGTGAACCTGCACGGGTTCGGGCCGCGTCCCGCCCCGCACCAGCCGCCATCGCGGGACGCCATAGCCGACGCGCTCGCCATCTCGGGCTGGGCGCGGCTGGACTGGGACGCGCAGACGTCCCGGCTGCGCCAGCCCGGCGGGCTGCACCTCGACTTCTCAGGCATTGCCAAGGGATATGGCGTCGATGCGCTTGCCCAGACGCTGGAAGAGGCGGGCCTGCGCCACTTCCTCGTCGAGATCGGCGGCGAGTTTGCCGGGCGCGGCCTGCGCCCCGATGGCGACCCCTGGTGGGTCGAACTCGAGACCCCGCCGCCAGCCCTCTTGCACGGCATCGCCCCCTTGCGGCTGGCGCTGTGCGGACAGGCCGTCGCCACCTCGGGCGACTACGTGCGCGGGTGCCACACGATCGACCCGCGCGATGGCCAGCCCGTCCACCATGTCCTTGCGCTTAGCGTAATCGACGCAACGACGATGCGCGCGGATGGCTGGGCTACCGCGCTCGGCGTCCTGCCCCTGCCCGAAATCGAGGCGCTCGCCACGCGCGAAGCCCTCGCGGTCCGCGCGCTCGTCCGGCGTCGCGAGGAAATCGTCGAGTGGATCAGCCCGGCCCTTGCCCGCATGATGGAATGACACCGGGGCGCACATGTGCAAATTTTGACGCACCTTCGAAAGTTTGCGCACAAAATATGCACACTAGCGCCCCGCCTATCTAATAAAATCACCTATTTACAGATACTTGATTGAATATCGAATCGGCTTGATCCCATTCAACGCGATGGGGATAGGGCAGCCATCACACGCGGCGAACGTCCCGGGACGCTCACACCGCGCACCAGGCATTCCCCATCCCAGGGTCAGCAGAGAAGAGACACGATGTTCACCACGCCCCCCATCGCCTCCTCGAAGCGGGCACAGC
The DNA here is from genome assembly GCF_000813185.1 of Novosphingobium sp. MBES04. NCBI lineage: Bacteria > Pseudomonadati > Pseudomonadota > Alphaproteobacteria > Sphingomonadales > Sphingomonadaceae > Novosphingobium > Novosphingobium sp. MBES04. Next base: position 1,401,234 of record NZ_DF850488.1, read on the forward strand.
CCGCAGCGAGGCGCGCATGAAAAAAGCTCTCAAGATCGTCGGCGGCGTCGTGGCCGTCTGCCTTGTGGCCGCAGCCGTGTTCCTGCTGCGCCCGGTCAGCTGGGGCGGCACCCCCGAGGCCGAGAACGAAGAGCCGGTCGACGTCGTCCTGATCGGGGGGGGCATCATGAGCGTGACGCTCGCCACCTACCTGCAGGAGCTCGAACCGACCTGGGACGTGCACCTCTACGAACGCCTCGACCAGGTCGCCGAGGAAAGCTCGAACGGGTGGAACAACGCGGGCACCGGCCACTCGGGCTACGCCGAGATGAACTACACCCCCGAGATGCCCGACGGCTCGATCAACATCGACAAGGCCGTCAAGACGGTCAGCGACTTCGAGAACTCGCGCCAGTTCTGGGCGCATGAAGTGGAGCTGGGCAACCTTCCCGAGCCCTCCACCTTCATCAACCCCACGCCGCACATGGCCGTCGTCTTCGGCGAGAAGCGCATCGAATTCCTGCGCAAGCGCTGGGAAGCGCTGACCGCGAACCCGATGTTCTATGGCATGGAGTTCAGCACCGACCCCAAGCAGATCGCCGAGTGGGCCCCGATTCTGATGGACGGGCGCGACCCGGCCGAGAAGGTCGGCGCGACGTTCATGCCGCTGGGCACCGACGTCAACTACGGCGCGATCACGCGCGGCCTCGCCGATGGTCTGCGCCGCAACCCGCGCTTCCACATGCACCTCTCCAACGAGGTCCGCGGCCTGCACCAGAACGCGGACAAGACCTGGAACGTGACCGTGCACGATCTCGCCGCGAACGAGGACCACACGATCAAGTCGCGCTTCGTCTTCATCGGGGCCGGCGGCGCGGCGCTCAAGCTGCTGCAGCTTTCGGGCATCCCCGAGGGCAAGATCTACGGCGGCTTCCCGGTTGGCGGCCAGTTCCTGGTGATGGACGATCCCAGGATCGCCGACCGCCACAACGTCAAGGCCTACGGCATGGCCGACGAAGGCTCGCCGCCGATGTCGGTCCCGCACATCGATGCGCGCCGGATCGATGGCAAGAACTACGTCCTGTTCGGCCCCTTCGCCCTGCAGAGCACCAAGTTCCTCAAGAACGGCTCGTGGTGGGACCTGTTCTCCTCGGTCTACGACAACAACGTGGGCACCATGCTCAAGGTGGGCGCGGACAACTTCAACCTGGTCTCCTACCTTGCCGACCAGGCCGCCCTCACCGACGAGGACCGCCAGAAGCAGCTCGCGCAGTACTTCCCCAAGGCCCAGCGTTCCGACTGGAAGCTGATCACCGCGGGCCAGCGCGTGCAGATCATCAAGAACGATCCCGAAAAGGGCGCGATCCTGCAGTTCGGCACCGAGATCGTCTCGGCCAAGGACGCCTCGATCGCCGCACTGCTGGGTGCCTCGCCCGGCGCCTCGACCTCGCCCTCGATTGCCTACAACGTGCTCAAGAAGGTCTTCCCGGACCAGGTTGCAGGCCGCTGGAAGGGCAAGCTCGACGCGATCTATCCCGCGCAGGACAAGGTCCTCAATGATGATCCCGCGCTGGTGAACCGCATCCGCAAGACCACCAGCGACGCGCTCAAGCTGCCCTACATCACGGTCCCGGAAGACCTGAAGGGCGCCCGGGACGCGAAGGCCCCGGCCAACGACAACGCCCCCGCCTCGGGCAATCTCAACTCCGAGATGCAGGCGCTCTAAGGCACCAACACCAGTCACCCACGGGAAAGCCCGGAAGGAGAGATCCTTCCGGGCTTTTTCGCGCGCGCAGGGGGATGGGGGATCAGCGTGCCGCGACCGGAGCTTCGGGCGTACGGGCCGGCGCGGGGCCGCCCCCGATCCGCTCGGACAGACGTATCTGGGGGATACGCGTGGCGACCAGCGCGGCCAGCACCGTCAGCGCGCCGCCCATCGCGAAGTTCACAAGGAAGGCGTTCTCGTAGACCTGCGCAAGGCGGGAGAGACCTTCCGGGCCCAGCGTGCGCGCCAGCACCGCGCCCTGGCTGACGACCTCCTCGACCCGCTCGGCGGGAAACCAGGAAAGCGCGTTCGCGCGGATCTGCTGCGAGAGGATCAGCCCGGCAATGCCCACTCCGGCCACGGCGGGCAACATCCTCGCCCTGCCCGCCTGGCTGCGGATTTCGCGCCGCTTCGACAAGAAGAACGCCTATATCGCCGCGCTCGCCGTCTACGGCTTCGCGGTGCTGACCTGGGCCGTGGCCGGCCCCCACGAGAGCCTGATCGTGCTTGGCCTGCGCACCACCGTGATCGGCGCGGCGATGAGCGGGGTGGTCCTGCTCGCCGCCTCGATGCTGACCGACGCCGTGCGCTACGACTTCATCTGTTCGGGCCAGCGGCGCGAGGGGGCCTTCTCGGGCTTCATGAGCTTTGTCGACAAGATCTCGAACGCGGGCGGCCTGATGATCATGGGCGCCACGCTCTCGGCGATGGGCTACGCCGCCTCGAGCACGGGCGCCGCGCAGGCCCAGAGCACGAGCGCGGTCTTTGCGATCCGCATCTGCTTTGCCATCATTCCCGCCCTTGCCCCGCTCCTCAGCATCTTCCTGCTGCGCGGCTACACCCTGACCGAGCCCGACCTTGTCGAAACCGTCGCCGAAGCGCCGCTTGCCGCGCAGGACGTCGGCCTCGACAGCGAGGGGACGGCCGCCGCGGCAGCCGGTTGAAGCGGAAAGTCGGACATGAGCAGGTGGGCGTCGAAACACGGGTGGGGCTCCCTGACCTGAACGCGATTAGGTCAAGAGGGCCCCTCGCCTGTCAATTTCTTGAAAGACGCGTGTTCAACAGGCGATAGCCATGTTTCAGAATGTAACGCCAAAGCGCGCGGCAAGTGTCTCGCCCTTGTCGGTGCCGGCATAGGCGGGCAGCGCGTCGGTCACGCTCCAGTAGACGGCGTTGAGCTGGATGCGCGTGAAGCTGTTGAGGTACCAGTTGGCGCCCAGCGTCTCGGACCAGCCGTCGGCGGGGTCGGGCAGGTTGCGGAAGGAGACCTGCTCGTAGCGGGTGGTGAGCTCGATGGCGCCCGGTCCGCCATCGAAGACCGGCGAAAGGACATGCGGGCGCCCGAAACTGCCCACGCGCGGGTTGTAGGGCGGCAGTTCTCCCGTCACGAACCACCCGGCCGAGAGACTGTAGGCCCGTGTGCGGAAATCGGGCCGCCCATCGTCGAGCCGCGCGCGCCGCTCGCCCCCTTCGGCCATGAACCAGACCGGCCCCTGGTATCCGCCCAGTTCAAAGCCGTAGCCGGTGGTGCCCGTCGCCCCTGTCAGCGCGCCGCTCTGGACGCGTAGCGCCCCGTTGAAGCGGGTGTCGACGAAGGTACTCGGGGTAAGCGTGCGCGAGGAACCGTTGAGCGCTTCGTCGAAGCCCCAGGCCGCAACGTGCAGCAATCCCCGATCCGAATGCAGCGGATTAAGATGCAGGCGCGCCATCGCGGTGCGGCTGTCGCTCTGCGTATGATCGGCATCGACGGTGTCGCCCGTCACCGTCACCGCAAGGTGGCCTGCCGGGAAGTACAGCCGCCCCATCGCGCCCATGCCGAAGTAGCCCCGCTCCGGCGCGATCGCATCGGCAACCACGCTGCGCTCCATGAAGGGCGTGGAATCCGAGCCGGTCGAGCCATCGAAGGACCGGTCGTTGAAGAGGTTGCCCGCCTGCACGTCGAAGCTGGTCTTCGCGCTGATGTTGTCGCGCCAGCCCAGCGAGGCGGCCATGATCTGCACCTTGCTCTGCCCCAGCTCCGCTTCAAGCTGGTAGAACAGGTGCGTGCCCACCCCGCCCTCGAAGCCCAGCCGCAGCGAACGCATGCCCGTGGTGGTGATGTTGCGCGCATCGTGGTCCGAGCCGAAGGTCGTGCCGACATCGCTGAGGATGCGCCCACGCGGCTTGAAGCTGAACTGCCCGTCGGCCGAGTGGAACACGGGAAGCCCCGCCCCCCATTCGGTGGTGACACCCGCATCCTTTGCCGCCTGCGCGCGTACGATGTCCCGCTCGACCGGGGTCGGCGTGATGAGCTGGGGAGCATAGGGCAGCGTGACGACGCGCGCGTTCGCGCCCAGGCCGCTGTCCTTCTCCTCGGCCGACACGACAATGACCGAATCCGGGGCTTCATCGGAAGTACTGGCAGCCCCATGGCCTTCCAGCTGCTCGACCCGGGCGCGCAGATCGGCGATCTCGGCGGCCTGGCGCCGCACGAGGTCTGCCAGGGTCTCGTTGGTGGGGGGCGTGGGCGCGGTCTGGGCGAGAACCGGGCTCGCCGCCACAATAGCAACGAGCGCACAACCGCATTTCAGCATTCGCATGGGGAGAGGGTTCCTTGGACTGAAACGGCGCCGCGCAGGTGACACAGCGGGCGCCTGGAAGAGGGAGACAAGGCGCATCCGCACGCTTGCAGGAAAGGCACGCAAGGCCGCGCAATCAGGGAGATATTCCGCTTCGTGCACGGCCAGGCGCACGCTAAGAGCGCGCCTGTCGAGGACTTGCGCGCAAGGGCGCGCGCCCTCCCGCGAAGGACGCAAGGACCGGAACAGACGCAGGTATGGACGCAAGGCTGACACTCCTCCCGCCCGCACACGCCAAAAGGGCCGGGCTCCAGAGCCGCTTGCGCTAAGTCCCCAGCCTGTCGCGAACCTTTCACGGAAAGAACCCACCGCGTGCGTATCATGCTGGTCGAAGACGATGATCTGCTCGCCCGCAGCCTGTGCGACCTGCTGCGCGGGGCTGGCCATGCCGTCGATCATGTCACCTGCGGCGAGGACGCGCTCCTCTTCGTCACCCACGAGCCCTACGCCGCGCTGATCCTTGATGTAGGCCTGCCCGACATCGACGGCTTCGAGGTGCTGCGCACGCTCCGCCGCCGCGGCGCGCGCGTGCCGGTGCTGATGCTGACCGCGCGCGATGGGCTGGACGACCGGGTGCGCGGACTGGACCTGGGCGCCGACGACTACCTGCGCAAGCCCTTCGCGCCCGAGGAACTGGAGGCGCGCGTGCGCGCTCTTGGTCGTCGGCGCGGCGGCGATCCGACCCCCGAAGTCACCATCGGCACGCTGCGTGTCAACCGCTCCACCGGCGAGGCGAGCCTCGCTGGGCGGCCACTCGACCTGCGCCGCCGGGAGGCCGCCGTGCTCGATGCCCTGGCCACCCGGGCCGGGCAGATCGTGGTCCGCGAAATCCTGCAGGGCGAGGTCTTCGGCTTCGACGAACCGGTCGGGCAGAACGCGCTGGAAGTCTACGTCACGCGCCTGCGCGCCAAGCTGGGGCCCGAAGGCCCGCGCATCCGCACCGTGCGCGGGATCGGCTATATGCTCGATGCCCGCTGAGCTGCACCGCGAAGCCGGCGCCCCTGCCGACGCGCGAACACCTGCCTTGCGCAGCCGCCTGCTGCTCGCAATGATCGCCCCGATGGCGGGCGTCGCCATCGTCCTTGCCCTGATCGGCGCGGTCATCGTCACGCGCGTGGTGCGCACCGGCAATGACCGCGTGCTGGGCGGCGCGCTCGCCGCAATTGCCGAAAGCGTGCAGGTCGAACATGGCAAGCTGCTCCTGTTTCCCCTCCACCCGGCCGCCTTGGCCATGCTGGAGACGCCCCAGGGCGATACCGTCTACTACCGCCTTGCCCTGGGCGCGCGCACGCTGTCCGGGCGCCGCGACCTGCCCGCTCCCGAGGACATCGCCGCCCTGCCGCGCAGCGAACCGGCCTTCCGCTACGTCACCTATCAGGGCCTGCGCCTGCGCCTTGCCGAGATGCGCCGTCCGCTCCCTGGCCTCTCCACCCCGGTCCTTGTCCAGGTGGGTGAGACGCTGGGACACCGCCAGGCCCTGCGCCACCGTCTCATTGCCGCGCTGGTCCTGGGCGAAGCCGTGCTGGTGGGCCTTGCCGTCCTCCTCCTGCGTCCTGCCCTCAGCTGGAGCCTGCGCCCGCTCGCACGCCTTCGCGATGCCGTCGCCCGGCGCAAGGCACATGGCGCGCCCGACCTCTCCCCTCTCGATGCCGGGCCTCTCCCGCGCGAGCTGCGCCCTCTTGCCGAAGCCTTCGACAGCCTTCTTGCACGTCTCGACACGGCCACTGCCGGTATCCGGCGCTTCACCGCCGATGCCTCGCACCAGATGCGCACGCCCCTCTCGGCCCTGAAAGTCCAGGTCGCACTCGCCCGGCGCGGCGATGCCAGGGCCCTTGCCGCCATCGCCGATGCGACCGAGCGGCTCGAACACCTGATGACCCAGCTGCTGGTGCTGGCCCGGGCCGAGGAGGCGGGCGTCCCCACGCCACGCGAACGGGTGAACCTGCGCGAAGTGGCCATTGCGGTCGTCAATCGCCACATCGGCCAGGCCATCGATGCGGGCATCGACCTCGTGCTGGAAGCCCCGCAGGCGGGCGCGGTGTGCGTATCCGGCTACCGTACGCTCGTCTTCGAGATCCTCGCCAACCTGATCGACAACGCGATCCGCTACGGCGCACGGGATGGGAGCGGGACAATCACCGTCGCGATCACCACGCCGGGCACGATCTCGGTGCGCGACACCGGCCCGGGCCTCTCGGAAACCGACCTTGCCCGGCTCGGCGCGCGCTTCGTGCGGCTGGAGAGCAGCGTGGGCACGCGCGGCAGTGGCCTGGGCTTTGCGATCGTGCGCTCGGCCGCGCGGCGCATGGAGGCGCAGGTCGAGGTCGCCAACGCGCACCCTGGCCTGTGCGTCACTCTCATCTTTCCCGAAGGGAGCTAAAGGGTTTCAGGAAGACATATCCGAGGGCCATCGCCCTCGGGCTCCCCAAACTGTCCACCTCACCTTTCGCGCGCCACCGTGGCTTGGAATGGTGAGGTCGCCCATTTGGGGGTCAAGGGGCGATGGCCCCCTGGATGGTCTTCTTCAATTGTCTTTTCCCTGCCCCATCGAAAGCGCGATCCCCTCTCCGGTCACGCAAGATGCCGCAGGCGAAAGCAGCCAGGCGATAACCTGCGCCGCGGCGGCAGGAGCAATCCATTCGCCAGGATCGGCATCGGGCATGTCGGCGCGGTTGGTGGGCGTGTCGAGTACGGTGGGCAGGACCGCGTTCACGCGGATGCCCCGGGGCCGCAGCTGCGCGGCGAGCGCCTGCGTCAGCGCCAGGACCCCGGCCTTGGACGCCGCGTAGGCGCCCATGCCCTCGCCCGCAGCGCGGGCCGCCGCCGCGCCGATGTTGACGATGGCCCCACCCGGCGCGAGCGTATCCAGCACCGCCTCGCACGCCGTGGTCGCGGTGTGCAGGTTGGTGCGGTACATCCGCTCGAACGTGGCCGGAGAACCCGGCCCCAACGGCTCCCACACGAAACCGCCCGCAACATTGACGAGACCATCGAGCCCGCCCAGATCCGTGACCAGCCGCGCCACAGCAGGCCCGACCGCTGCCGCCTCGGCAAGATCGATGCCCCCCTCGGCGGGACCTTCGTAGCCATCCGGACAGGGTGCCATGTCGATCACGCCGACGCGGTGGCCTTCACGGCGGAGCTGTGCGCAGACGGCGCGGCCCAGCACCCCGAAGCCGCCGGTGACGATATATCTGCCTGCCATCTGCGTTTCTCCCTGCCTGTCCGGCGCCGGACGGCGCACCACGTCTGCCCCCGTGGTAGCCACGGCGGGGGACCGGGAACAAGCGTAAGGCGTATCGCAGCGCCGATATCGCCCGTCGATCAGGGTGTGCAGCGCACCTGTGCGTCGCGCAGTTCGTAGCTCATCAGGGGCGCGTTCCAGAGCATTTCGGGCGGTTTCACCATCGCGACACCGGGTACGCGCAGCAGGCGGTCAATGAAGATGCGCGTCTCGTGGAGCGCCACCTGCCAGCCCGGACAGTGGTGCGCGCCATCGCCAAAGCTCATGAAGGTGCCCTGCTGCCCCCTGGCACGGTCGGGATCGAGCGCATGGGGGCAGGCCCCGACCGCCGCTTCGTCCGCATTGACCGCGCGCATGTCGACCACGAAGCGCGCCCCTTCGCGCAAGGCGCCCAGGCAGGTCTCGGGAAGGTCCTGCGCCGAACGGCGATAGAGCAGCGCGGCAATCGGTTCGAGGCGCAGGATCTCCAGCAGAATGGCGAACTGCCTCTCCTCGTCGGCAGCAAGGAAGTCCGCGCGCAATTCGTCGCGCTCGAACATGTACCAGGCGACCATCACGATGAACTCGCGTGTGGTGACCATACCGGCCGTGGCGTAAGTCATGCACTCGATCATGATCGCCTTGTCGGAATAGCCCTTGGCGAGGCACTGCGAGATGATGTCCTCGCCCGGTTCCTCACGCCGTACCCGCACGGCCGGACGCACGTCCTTCACGTAGAAGCGGTACCCGTACCACGAACGCAGCAGCAGGTTCTTCCAGCGCGCCAATCCCTTGGCGTTGGTGAACGAAGCGCGCAGCAGCACCGCGATACGCGGCGCCATGTCGTGCGGATCGCTTTGCGAGAGCCCGACGATCTTGGAGGCGACGGCGACCGCCAGCTCGAAGCTGATCTCGTCGAGCCGGGCCTCGCCCCGCGCCCGAAAATCCGCGAGAAGACGGTCGGTGGTGGCTTCCATCACCGCCTGATACCGCTCGGAAATCGCGCGCGGGGTAAAGAAGCGCGCAATGGCCGCGCGCCGGGTCTTGTGCGGCTTGCCGTCGAGATAGAAGACCGGGACCTGTTCGGGATCGCCCACGTCCACCTCGTCCGCGCCGGCCCCATCCTGCAGGACCTGCGTGTGGCGCAGCATCTCGCGCGCCGCGGCAAAAGTCGTCACTTTCTGCGCACCGTCCTCGACACGCAGGTTCGCCTCGGCCAGCGCCGCCGACTTGCGCTCGTCCACTTGGGCTTCCATCACCACCTTCTCCCTTCGCGTAACCCGCTCATGCGCCCAGAACCCGGCTGCGGGCCTCCAGAATGTCTGCGAGATGATTGACCGGATCACCGGTGGTGACCCCGCCTTCGACCGGGAGCGCGATGCCGGTAATCTGTGCGGCGCGGTCACTGGCGAGGAACAGCGCGGCCTGCGCGACGTCCTCGGGGCAGCCGCGGCGCTTGAGCGGCTGGTTCGAGAGGTAGATCGCGTCGATTTCCTGGCTCAGCTGCGCCAGATTGTCCGCCCCGGAGCCTTCCTCGAACGCACTGAGCGGTGTGCGGATATGGCCCGGGACCAGGCAGTTCACCCGGATGCCGTGGCGCGCGAGGTCAATCGCGGCCGACTTGCTGAAATGGATGAGCCCCGCCTTCGAGGCGCGGTAGGTCATCATCGCCTGCCCTGCCAGTACGCCCGCGATCGAGGCGTTGTTGAGGATCGCGCCGCCCCCGCCCTGCCGCTTCATCGCGCGTGCAGCGGCCTGCGTGCCCACCATCGGCCCGAACAGGTTGACGCCCACGACCTTGGCGAAGTCCTCCAGCGTGTCGTCGAGAAAATCGGGAAAGGCACCGCAGGCGATCCCCGCGTTGTTGAACATGACATCGAGCCGCCCGAAACGCTCCACCGCGAAGTCGACGAGTGCCTCCACCTCGCCCTTTTGCGCCACGTTCACCCGGCGGAAAACCGCCGCCGAACCCAGCTTCGCGCACAGGCTTTCGCCCGCATCCGTGTCGACATCGGCGACAACCACGCGCGCGCCCTCGGCCACGAACAGGTCGACAGTGGCCTTGCCGATTCCGCCCGCCCCGCCGGTGACGATGGCGACCTTACCGTCCAGTTCCCCGGCCATGGTCAGTCGCGCAAGGTGAAGGTGACGGGCAGGCTCTCCATCGAGCGTGTCGCCACGGTGGGCAGGTAGGCGATGTCCTCCTCGGCAATCGCCAGGCGTACGTCGGCAAACTTGCGCACGAGCAGCCGTGCGGCGACCTTGATTTCCATGCGCGCGAGCGCCAGCCCGACGCACTTGTGCACCCCGCCCCCGAAGCTCACGTGCTTCATGATGTTCTTGCGCTCCATGTCGAAGCGGCGCGGTTCGGGAAAGATCTCGGGCTCGTCGTTGGCCGAGGCGTAGAGCAGCAGGAGGTGCGCCCCTTCGGGCAGCACGCGCCCGCCCAGTTCGACCTCCTTCGTCGTCATCCGGCTGAGCCCGCGCACCGGCGGCTCGATGCGCAGGAGTTCCTCGACGAAGCGGTTCATCAGCCGGTCGTCATCGGCCGAGGCGCGCAGCATTTGCGCAACATCGGGCTCGGTCGCAAGGATCAGGACGAGGTTGGAAAGCGCGGTCGCGGTGGTCTCGTTGCCCGCGATCAGGAGCGCACGGATGAGCGAGACCGCCTCCTCGAAAGTCAGCACCGAGCCTTCCCCCTCACCGTCGCGGGCATGGACGATGTCCGAGATCATGTCCTCGCGCGGATCGGCCTCGCGCTCGCGCATCTTGGCGATAAGGTACTGCTGCAGATCACAGATCTGCGCGGCGTGTCCCAGCATTTCCTCCCGGTCCTGCATGCGCCCGATCTGGGCCGTCACGGCGGTCGACCAGCGCGCGATCCTGTCCTTGATCGACCAGTCCAGCCCCAACTGCTCGCAGATGATGCGGATGGTCAGCGGCTGCGCAAAATCGGTGACGGCGTCCATCGTGCCCTTGTCCGCCAGCTCCGCGAGCAATCCGTCAACGACCGCCTCGATACGCGGCTCCAGGTCCTTCACGCGGTGCGCGGTGAAGGCGCTTTCCATGAGCTTGCGCACGCGCGTATGGTAGGGCGGATCGGACATGATCGCGTCGGGAAAGTAGCCTCCGCCCTTCTCGCGCAGGATCTGCTGGAATTCCTCGGCAAAGCCCTTGGCCTGCTGGGTATGGTAGCCCTTGTTGACCGAGAAGGTGAGCGGATCGCGCTGCACCGTCTGGATATCCTCCCAGCGCGAGACGAGGTACATGTCGAGCGCGGCGTCATAGTGCACCGGATCGAGCTTGCGCATGGCCGCGTAAAAGCGGCGCGGCTGCTTGTGCACGACCGGGTCGAGCAGGGTGGCCTCTGCGACCAGGCGCGCATCCTCCCCTTCCATGCCCGGTCTGGCCTGCGTGTCGTCGTTCGCCGCGTCTCGCACGATAGTCATGTCCTCTCCCCAATCCTCGTGTTCACTCTCGGATTGCTGGCCCTTGCACAGTGCGCCCAGGAGTACCCTTGCACCATGCCTGCAGCCCGCCCCGCACTTGTCCCTGCGGGCAATGCCGCCACGCTCAAAGTTCGGGCGCGACCTCGACGGCCAGACCGTCGAGCCCTGGATGCAGTGTGATCTGGCAGGACAGGCGGCTCGTCGGGCGGCGGATATCCTCGACCATGTCGAGCATGTCCTCCTCGACCGGATCGGGTGCACCCACCGCCGCGCTCCACGCCGCATCGATGTAGACATGGCAGGTCGCGCACGAACACGCGCCGCCGCATTCGGCGATGATGCCCTTCACGTCGTGGCGGCGGGCCAGTTCCATCAGAGTCTCCCCTTCGGCCCCGTCCCTGATCTCTACAACCGATCCCTCGACGTCGGTCAGCGTGACGCAAATCTCGCCCATGCGGTTCGCCCTCCCAAATGGCTTTCCGCGAGATAAGCCCATGGCGGGTCTTGGCGAAAGGCGCGAGAGCACGTCCGCTGCGAACATCGCCGGGCCGAATTGTACGCTTCGCATTTGCCGCCAGGCCCGCCTTTCCGCGAGATCTCGCAAAGGGGCAGCCTCTGCGGCCAAGTGGGCTTGCCGCTGCAGTCATTCGGCCCAGCCCTGCGCAGGTCTAGGCTCTGCCCTCAGGACGCGCGCGGCGATGCGCGGCACGAACATGCGGGAAAGGAACCGAAACGGCATGACGGCAACGCTGATCTGCAACGCGCGCATCTTCGATGGCACCGGCGTGAACCCCTTTCCTGGCGCGCTGCGCGTGGAGGGCAACCGCATCGCCGAGATCGGCGCCCTCGAGCCGCACGCAGGCGACACGGTGATCGATGTGGGCGGGCGCTTCCTGATGCCCGGCATGGTCGAGGGCCACGCCCACCTCTCGTTCGAGAACGTCTGCGCGACCGAGGACCTCATCAAGCCCACGCCCGAGGCGCAGTGCTTTGCCACCGCGCGCAGCGCCGCAGCCCTGCTGGAGGCCGGCTTTACCAGCGCCTATGGCGCCTCCGAAGCGCGCCTGCGTCTCGCCGTCGCGGTGCGCGAGGAAGTCAACGCCGGACGCCTGCCCGGCCCGCGCATCCGCGCCGGGGGTCTGGAGATCAGCGTCACCGGCGCGATGGGGGACGAGGCGCGCCTGCACGATCCGCGCACCGGCCCCTCCAGCATCGTGGATGGCGTCGAAGAGATGCGCAAGATGGTGCGCCTCCATTGCCGTGAGGGCGTCGACAACATCAAGATCGACGTCTCGGGCGACCCGTTCTACCCCGGCACGCCCGGGCACACGACGCCCATGACCTTCGAGGAAGTGCGCGTCGCGGCCGAGACCGCGCACGCCTACGGACGCCGGATCAACGCCCACACCCGCTCGATCGAAGGCTCCAAGCGCTGCGTGCGGGCGGGCGTCGATGCGCTGTTCCACTGCGAGTACGCCGACGAGGAGCTGCTCGATCTGATGGAAGAGGCGAAGGAGCGCATCTTCGTCGTCCCCACGGTCGGCCTGTTCCACCAGATCATGGCGGGCGAGGCGGCCGGCCACGGCCTCTCGGCCGAGGTCGGGGGCTACATGAACATCCCCGAGCTGCTCGAAAACAGCTGCCGCACCCACACCGAACTGCGCAAGCGCGGCGTGCGCCACCTGATCGGGGGCGACTACGGCTTCGGCTGGAGCCCGCAGGGCACGCAAGGCCGCGATATCGAGTTCTTCATCGACTACTACGGCTACTCCCCGCAAGGCGCGCTGGTCTGCGCCACGGCGAACGGGGGCCTGGCGATGATGGGCGATGGCACTCTGGGCACCCTGCAACCGGGCAAGCTTGCCGATCTCATTCTTGTCGACGGCGATCCGCTTGCCGATCCGCGCCTGCTGCAGGGCCCCGGCCACATCGCCCTCGTCATGAAGGACGGGGCGCTGTGCAAGACCACCCTTCCCCTCGTCCCGGCCGGGCAGCGCGCCGCGCCCGAAGCGGTGACGCCCTGACATTCCCCTTGAGGAGACCCCCACGATGAACGTCGAAACCGGCCCCTTGCGCCCCGGCGAAGCCCGCCACCCTGCCGAGAGCACGCAGGACATCATCGCGCGTGACCGCAACACGGCGCCCGGATGGGCCCGCGATGTCAGCTACACGTACCTGGGCAGCGAAGACGTCTCGAAGGACCGCTACACCAGGGCCGAATTCGCAGACGGCGAGTTCGCGCGCCTCTGGCCGCGCACCTGGCAGATGGCCTGCCGCGAGGACCACATTCCCGAAGTGGGCGACTACTATGTCTATGACCTCGGGTCCTACAGCTTCATCGTCGTGCGCAGCGCCGAGGACGAGATCAAGGCGCACTACAACGCGTGCCTGCACCGCGGCACCAAGCTCAAGCCCTCGGCGACCGAGGGCTTTGCCATGAACCTCAAGTGCCCGTTCCACGGCTGGACCTGGAATCTCGACGGCACGCTGGCCGACATCCCGGAGAAGTGGGATTTCGCCCATACCAGGACGCGCCGGATGTGCCTGCCCCAGGCCCGCGTCGCCCGGCTCGGCGGCTTCGTGTGGGTCAACATGGACCCGGCCGCCCCCTCGCTCGAGGACTACCTCGGCCCCGAAGCCCTCGCCCATCTCACGGCCTGGAAGCTGGAGGACCGCTTCATCTACCTCCACGTCCAGAAGAGCTATCCGGCCAACTGGAAGCTCACCATGGAGGCCTTCATGGAGGCCTACCACGTGGGCGACACGCACCCCCAGGTCGCGCCCGCCAATGGCGACGTCAATTCGCAGTACGATGTCTATGGCGAGCACGTCGACCGCTTCATCTCGACCTTGGGCGTGGTCAGCCCCAAGCTGCGCGAGCGCTACAGCGAGGCCGACATCATCGCCAACTTCACGCTGGGCGACAGTTCGGCGCTGGGCGGCGCGCGGCCGGAACTGAAGGAGGGCGAGCGTGCCCGCCAGGTCATGGCCGACATGTTCCGCGAAATGTTCGAAAGCGCGAGCGACACCGATCTCTCGCACGTCTCGGACACCGAACTGCTCGACACCTACAGCTACACCTTCTTCCCCAACCTGTTCCTTTTCCCCGGCATCTCGCTGCCGATGATCTACCGCTTCCGGCCCGACGCGCGCGACCATCGGCGCACCATCTACGAGGTCATGTTCATGCGCCCCAAGCCGCGCAGCGGCGACTTCGAGACCGCCGAGGTCCAGGTCCTGCAAGACCACCAGTCCTTTGCCGAGGCACAGGGCATGGACCCGGGTTTCGGCCGTATTCTCGATCAGGACACCGACAATCTCCACGCCCAGCAGGAGGGGCTGGAAGCCAGCGCCAAGGCGGGCCTGACCCTTGCCGACTACCAGGAAATCCGCGTGCGCCACTTCGAGCAGACGGTCGATCGCTACATGGCGATGCCCCCCTTCTCGGCAAAACTCGAGGACCTCCAGCCCTGACATGACAACAGAGGGACACAGGCCATGACCGCGCTTTCCGGCACCACCATCGTCGAGACCGCCGAGCGCGTGTGCGGCGAATGGACGGCGCGGCTGCTTGCCGATTTCGGCGCCGAGGTCATCAAGGTCGAGCGGCCGGGAGGCTCGCCCACGCGCCGCTTCGGCCCGCCCGTGGCCAACGGCGCCTGCGCCGTCTTTGCCTATGCCAACACCAGCAAGAAGTCGGTGGTGCTCGACCTGGAAACACCCGAAGGCCGCGCCGCGCTCGAAGGCCTGCTCGCGCGCGCCGATGCCCTGATCGACGACCATACCCCGGCCTGGTGTGAAAGCCGAAACCTGGCGCCTGCGGACCTTTCGGCCCGCTTCCCCCGGCTCGTCCACTGCCACATCACCCCCTTCGGGCAGGATGCGCCCAAGGACATGGCCCGTGCCTTTCCGATCAACATCGCGGCCGCAGGCGGCTGGGCCTGGCATACCCCGAGCGAAAGCGGCGACCGTGATCCCCCGCTGATGGGGGCCAGCCCCTTCATGCCCGACTTCGACACCGGCTACGACGCCGCGCTGGCCACTGCCGCCAGCCTTCTCCACCAGCGCCGCACCGGCGAAGGACAGGCCATCGACCTCAGCGAAGTCGCCGTGCAGCTGAGCCGCGCCGACGTGGTGCTGGGCCGGGTACTCGCAGGAGACGACGAGCCCAGCCAGTCGCGCCGCCGCTACGACATGGGCGGGCCGGGCCGCGTCTTTGCCTGCGCAGACGGGCACGTCCATCTCATCATGACCACCGCGCGCCACTGGCGCGGCCTGCTGGACCTGATGGGCGATCCCGCCTGGGGCCAGGAGTTCCCTGAGGACTGGCTCGAATTTCACTGCACGCCCGAACGGGTGGCGACCTTTCGCGATCATTTCCGAAGCTGGGTCGCGGACAAGCCGCGCGATGCGATCACGCACGAGGCGCACCGGCGCGGCGTCATGCTCGCTCCTGTCAACCTGGCCCCCGATCTCTTCGCCAATCCGCAGTACCGCCATCGCGGCTTCTTCCAGGCGCTGGATGGAAGCGAATATCCCGCCGCGCCCTACCGCATGACCGCCTCGCCGCCCCGACTCACCCGTCCTGCGCCCGAACCCGGCGCCGATGACCGGGAGGTCGCGGCATGAGCGGACATGCACGCGGCGGGCCGCTCGCCGGGATCCGGGTGCTCGCCATCGCCAAGGTCTGGGCCGGACCCTACACCGCCAAGCTCCTCGGCCAGCTCGGTGCCGAGGTCCTCAAGGTGGAAAGCACCTCCTCGCTCGACGAGATGCGCGCCTACGGTGGGCTCGACATCGAGCACGCGCCCTATTTCCTCAGCCAGAACACCGAAGCGCTGAGCGTGCGCGTCAACATGAAGAGCGCCGAAGGGCTCGCCCGGCTAAAGGACATGATCGCGATCAGCGACATCGTGCTCGACAACCTGCGCCCGGGCGCGATGGCCAAGCTCGGCCTGTCCTTTGCCGAGATGCAGGCGATCCGGCCCGACATCATCCACGTCTCGATCAAGATGTACGGAAGCGAAGGCCCGCTTGGGCCGCAGACCGGCTATGCTCCCAGTTTCGGCGCAATCGGCGGTGTCACCGGGCTCGTCGGTCACGAAGGCGGCGTGCCCGAAGGCATGAACATCCGCTTCGGCGATACCAGCGCGGGCGCGGCCGCCGCCTTTGCCGCCGTCGCCGCGCTGCACCACCGCGAACGCACCGGCGAGGGCCAGCAGGTCGACCTCTCCGCCGTCGAGACGATGTCGAGCCTCGTCGGCGACCGTCTCCTGGAATACGCCCTGACCGGAGACGTCCCGCGCCACAGGGGCAATGCCCACGACGCCCTCGCCCCGCACGGCTTCTTTCCCTGCGCCCGGAACGGCTGGATCTCGATTGCCTGCGAGGAGGAGCGCGACTGGCAGGCCCTGTGCGATGGGCTCGACAGCCCGAGCCTGGCAAAGGACCCGCGCTTTGCAAGCCTCTCCCAGCGTCGGACCCATCGCGCCGAGCTGGAGAGCGAGCTCGCCGCATTGACCACTGCACACGAGGCCTACGACCTTGGCGCGCGGCTGCGCGCGGCAGGGGTCGCGGCCTATCCGGCCGCCTCCTCTCTCGACCTCATGGCGAGCGACACCTTCTGGAGCAACGGCACCTACCGCACCGTCCTCAACGGCAACGGCGATGCGCGCCCCGTGGTCGGGCCAAGCTGGCGCATGACACCGGACGAGGCCGAAATTGCCAACGGCGCCCCGACGCTCGGCCAGCACGACGACTATGTCTACCGCGAGCTTCTCGGCCTTGAAGAGGCCGAGTACGACCGCCTCAAGGCCAATGGCGCGATCAGCTAAGCCGCCTCACAGCCGCGTCGCCCCCAGCGCCTCGGGCGCGAGGTAGCGGGTGGAAGAAATTCCGCCATCGACCGCGATGGTCTGGCCGTTGACGAACCCGGCCCGGTCCGAACACAGGAAGACCACCATTTCGGCAATGTCCTGCGCGGTGCAGTCGCGGGTCAGCGGGGTGAACTCGTGGTTGATCCGCCGGAACGCGTCGGCCTCCCAGAAGCTTTCGGTCATGCCCGTCTTCACGACAGTGGGTGCCACATAATTGCTGCGGATGCCGCGCGGTCCGTATTCCGCCGCCATTGTCTGCATGAGCCCGATCTGCCCGGCCTTGACCGCGCTGTAGGCCCCGCCGCCGCACGTGCCATAGAGCCCCCAGGTCGAGCCGATGAAGATCACCGCCCCGCCCATGCCGTCGGCCCCCATGTGCGCCAGCGCCTCGCGGCACAGGCGGAACGGGGCGCGCAACGAAATGCCGAGCACTTCGTCAAGCATGGCATCGGTGGTCGCATCGACCGGACCGATGTTGAAGGAGCCCGCGTTGTTGACGACAAAATCGATCCGGCCGAAGCGCTCCATGGCGCGGGCCACTACCGCAGCGGGCCCCGCATCGGCGGCAAGATCGGCCACCGCGTAGTAGAACTCCATCTCGCCCTCGAGCCGCGCCTTGAGATCAGCGAGTGCGGCCTCGGTGCGCCCCGTTCCCAGGACCGCGACGCCCTCTTCGCCGAAACGCCGCACGATTGCCTCGCCAATCCCACCGGCCGCGCCCGTCACGATGGCCACCTTGCGCATGCTCATGCCACGATCTCCCCTTCATGTGCCGATTGGTCTTCGTCCCCGCGGGCGGACGCGCTGTTTCCCGCCCGCTCGGCAATGTCGTTGGCCGCGACGAACCCGAAGGTGAGCGCAGGTCCGATGGTTGCCCCGGCGCCCGGATAGCAGTCCCCGAAGGGCGATCCCGCGCAGTTGCCCGCCGCGTAGAGATTGCCGATCGGAACGCCTGCCCCATCGAGCACGCGCGCACGTTCGTCGCAGCGCAGCCCTCCCTTGGTGCCCAGGTCCCCGTTGTTAATCGGCACCGCGTAGAAGGGCGCCTTCGCAATGGCCCCAAGGCACG
This sequence comes from Novosphingobium sp. MBES04, assembly GCF_000813185.1. Classification (NCBI taxonomy): domain Bacteria; kingdom Pseudomonadati; phylum Pseudomonadota; class Alphaproteobacteria; order Sphingomonadales; family Sphingomonadaceae; genus Novosphingobium; species Novosphingobium sp. MBES04. The sequence goes on from NZ_DF850488.1 coordinate 1,419,213, forward strand.
GGTTGGGCGCGACGGTCGGATCGCCGAACATCCGGTCATAGGCATTGCCCCCGCGCCCGAACTCGGGATCGGTCCCGCTCGCCGCGTGGGCGTTCATCCTGGCAACGCTCTTCTCCAGTGCATCGACAGGCACATGGATCTGGCGGGCAAGGTCGGCCAGGCTCTCGGCGCGGAAAAGGTAGTGTCCCCACCAGTCGCCGGGCACCTTGGCGTCGGGCATCAGCACGTTGGGCATGAGGCCGCCTGCGCTGAATTTTTCGCGGAAGGTCGCATCGAAGACGAGCCAGCACGGGCAGTTCGCGCCCGTCGCCAGGTGGTCGGCGACCATGGCCTGCCCGAAGCGGTCGTAGCCCGTCGCCTCGTTGACGAAGCGCACGCCCTTGCGGTTGACGCAGAGGCTATGCGGGCGCCCGACATCGAAGGCGGCCTGGTGGATCTCGTGGAAGTTGGAGGCCCGGGGCATCGGCAGCTGCATGGTCGGAATCCACCAGCCTGTTCGGTGTGCTCGGTGCTCGCCCCGATCTTCTCGCCCGCGATCAGCGCCTCGCCGCGGTTGGCGTCCTCCGGGGTGGAGCTGTGGCGAGTGCGGCCGGGGACGGGGTAGAAACGCTCGCGCAGTTCCTGGTTCCACTCGAACCCGCCCGCGGCCAGCACCACGCCGTGGCGCGCGGCGATGGTGTAACGGCGGCCATAGGTGTCGACCTCCAGCGCGCAGACCCGGCCTTGCGCATCGGTCTGCAATTCGACGAGCGCGGTCTCGGTGCGCAGTTCCACCCCGCGCGCCAGCACCTTTTCGTAGATTTCGCCCATCAGCGCAGCGCCTTGCGTGAAGCGCCGGTCGCGCCGCCCCACCGCGCGCGTCTCCCGGTCGAGCCAGTAGCGGCGCAGGATATGGGCAACGGTGCGCCGCCAGCCCTTGGCCTGCATCATCAGCGTGAACGTCTCGGTGAGATCCATGGCGTAGCGCCCGAACAGCTTGAAGCGGTTGTACTGCTCGCGCATCGCCGGGTAGACGCTGTCGCCCAGCCGCCGTCCGTCAAAGGTGGGCACCACAAGCGAGCGATCGCTGCGCGCGCCGGGCCGGTCGGGAAAATAGTCCGGCCAGACGCCGGAGACGACGGGCACCCCGACGGTGGTCAGGAACGAGAGCATCGCGGGCGCCATGTCCACGTAGGCCTCGAGGCGCGCCGCGTTCACCGGCACCGAGATGATCGCGCGCAGATATTCGAGCGCCGCCTCGCGGGAGTCGCCGACCTCGCCATCAAGGCCGTGATTGGGGACCCACATGACCCCGCCCGAGACCGCCGAAGTCCCGCCGAACTTGCGCTCCTTCTCGACGATGAGGACCGAAAGGCCGCGCTCCGCCGCGCGCAGCGCCGCCATCGCGCCCGCAGCGCCCGATCCCACGACGACGACATCGAAGCTCTCCTCAGCACTCACGAGCGGGGCACTCCCTCAAGGTGCGAGCCGGGGGGGAAGATGAAGTATTCAAGGAAATGGCCGGTTTCCGCGCGCGCATCGAAGTAGGCGTATTCGCCGCCCATCGTCTCGGCGGCGACGGGCCTGGCGTAACGCGCCTTTGCGGCCTCCAGCTGGCGGTCGAAGTCCGCGCGCTGCGCGAAGTGCCGGCCCAGGTGGTGGAAGCGCTTGGCATAGCCCGTTTCAGGAAGGCCGGCGCGGTAGACCGCGCAATCGCCTGCGACCGGCTCGATCACCTCGAACTGCAGGTCCCCCTTGAAGGCCAGCGCGAAGTGGCAGACCGCCTTCGTGCCGGGCCCTGTATCGAACTCGGCCTCGGGCATTTCCATCCACGTGGCAATGTCGTGCTGCGCGCCCAGTTCCTCCAGCGCGCGCCGCCAGTCGGTCGTGACATAGGCGAATTGATAATAGTCCTGCTGCGCCATCGCTCTCTCCCGATGTTCGTGCCTGGCGGTTCAGCCGCCCTGTTAGAATACCTGTGCGCGGCCGGTTTCACGGCCGTGTTGCCATTGATCGCGCGGGCGAATTGCGCGCCGGGCCCCTCGCGCGGCATGCCCAAGGGCATGACCGACACCAGCTACACGGCCGCCGCCCCGCTCGATTCGCTGCCCGAAGGCGGCGTTGCCAAGATTGAGATCGACGGAATCTCGATCCTCCTGTGCCGCAGCAAGGGACAGGTCTTCGCGGTGCGCAACAAGTGCAGCCACGCCGACGAGGAACTGGCCTGCGGGCGCATGCGCAGCGGCTGGATTGCGTGCCCCGCACACGGCGCGCGCTTCCGCCTCGAAACCGGCGAGGCGATGAACCCGCCCGCGACCGAGCCGATCCAGACCTTCCCGGTGCGGGTCGTCGAAGGCATGATCGAGGTGAAGATCTGAGCCCACTGAACGCAGCCCCTTCCTAGGCCGCACCCTGCGCCAGAAGGCGCTCGGCAAGGGTGCGGATCGCGGCGGGCTTCACCTTCTCGTTGCCCGTGATCGCAAAGTCCTCCTCGCGGCAGACCAGGACCTGGCGGGGCACCTTGAAGCTGGCGAGCCTTGCCTTGAGATGCGTAATCAGCGCGTCCTCGTCGATCACCGCGCCCGCGATGGGCACAAGGCAGGTCACCACCCGCTCGCCCAGCAGCGGATCGGCCACCCCCACGGTCTGCGCACGCTTCACGCCGGGCCAGTTGGCGACCAACTCGTCGATCTCCTCGGGCGCGACATTGGCCCCGCCGGTCTTGATCATCGCGGTCAGCCGCCCTTCCCAGAAGAAGCGCCCCTGCGCATCGACGCGTCCGCCATCGCCGGTGCAATAGAAGCCCTGGGCATCGAAGCAGTCCTCGGGTCGCTTGCCCAGGTACCCGCTCATCAGCGTCGGGCCCTTGATGCACATTTCCCCATGCGCGCCCACGGGCACGACACCGCGCGTCTCGGGATCGACGATCTTGAGTTCGTTGCCGGGCAGGGGCACGCCGTAGCTGCCGGCGTAGTCCTCTTCGCTGGCATGATGGCCGATCGAGGTGCACAGCGACATGGTCTCGGTCGTCCCGAAGGTCTGTGGCACCTCCCAGTCCGCCGAACAGGTGGGATGGGCGTAGACCAGTTCGCCGCGCGGCACATGGCGCAGCGAGGACAGGTCCGCCTCGTCCCAGTTCGGCGAGGCCTGGAGGCGTGCCCACTGGTGCGGGCGGCCATTGGCAAACGTGACCTTCTCCGCCGCAATCACACGCAGCGCCTCGTCCGCGTCGAAATAGCGCTGGAGGACCACGCAGCCTCCGGTCGAAAGGCCGGTGCCGACCACCATCGAAATATTGCCCGACCAGAAGAAGCCGTTGCCCGTCCACGCGCGCACGGGCTCTGTCATTCCGAACAGGCGCGGCCAGCGCCACCACTGGATCGCGAAGGCCTGCTGGCTATGCGCGATGCCCTTGGGCAGGCTGGTCGTACCCGAGGAGAAGAAGATGCCGCCCGGATCCTCCGGCGTAACCTGGGCAAGACGCGCATCGACGTCCCCTGCGGACACACCCTTCCCGCCCGCACGCCACGCCGCCCAGTCGCGAATGGCCCCGCGCGGCGCCCCGCCAAGAGCCACAAGCCTGCGCAAGGTGGGGAAACGGGCCGAGGCAAAGGTTTCGGGCGAGGTCGCCGCCAGCGCGGGCTCCAGGTCCTCCAGCATGGCCACGAAGTCGGTCTTGAGGACGCGCGCCTCGAGAAGCAGCGTGCGGATTTCGGACGCCGTGATCAGGTGCGCCAGTTCCTCCGGCGTGGAAAAGGTGGAGAGCGCCACCGCGACACCGCCCGCAAGCGCGATGCCGAAGAAGGAGGAAAGAAACTCGGGCCGGTTGGTCATCAGGATGCGGATTCGTGCGCCCGGCTCCATCCCCTGCGCCAGGAGCGCGCGGGCCGTAGTCCTGGCCTCGTCCCAGAGCGCGTCATAGGTCCAGGAAAGCCGCTCGCCCCCCTCGTTGAAGACGACCGCTTCGGCCGGGCCAAAGCGCCCCCTCACCTCGCGCAGATAGCCCCCGATGGTGCGCGCGCCAATGCCGGGCTCCTCAGCCAGCGGGATCGCGACAACGCGCGAGAGGCCGCTGTCACCGGGCGCCTCGCGCACCAGATCGGAGAGCACGCTCATCGCACGTGGGGCAGCGCGACATCGGCGCTGCCGGTCAGGATCGTGTCGCCGTCCTGCGTGGTCAGGCGGGTCTTGATGCGCACGGTCGGCATGCCGAATTCGCTGGTCTCGAACTTGTCGACGACCTCGCCCTCGAAGAAGGTGACGTCGCCTTCGAAGGCGGGCTTGCGAAACTGCGTCTTGGAATGCCAGACATAGCCCCCGTGCCCGGCCCAGTAGGCCACGTAGTCAAGATGCCACGCATTCATCGAGGCGCCGTAACCATAGGTCCCGCCCATGCCGATCTTCTCGGCCTTGGCCGGGTTCAGGTGGCCGCTGGAGGGGCCGTAGTAGAGCCCGTCCTTCTGGCGCGGATCGATCTTCTGCGCCTCGAAATCATAGGTCATGTCCTTGTCGAACCCGGCGTTCTCCTTGGCCGGATCGCGATATCCCTCGGGCGGGTTCCAACGCCAGGTGCCCCAGATGTTCTGGCGGTGCGCGCGGTACTCAAAGCCGAAGGTGAGCGGCGTGTGCGGGCCGATCACCCGGCGCGGGAGCGTGTCGCCGACCTTCACCGCATGCCAGTTGGGCGTTGCGCCTTCACGGTTGGAGAGGATCCAGTCGAGCCGGATGCGGTCGATCTCCTCCATCTCGGCGGCGGTCCAGCTTTTCACGCCACGGCTTTCCTTGCCATAGACCCCGCGCCGGTTGGCCTCCTCGCGCAAGTAGCGGATCGAGGTCGCGCGTTCCTTGGCAAAGAGCGTGCCGTCCTCGCGGTAGTGGTAGGTATCGCCGTCCGAGAACATGGTCGGCCCGGCAAAGCTGGTGTCGGTGACCTTGTAACCGGCAAAGAAGCGTTCCTGGCGCAGGAAGTCGCCGGGGCGGATGCGCCCGCCGTAAAACCACCATTCCTCGCCCCCGAAGATGAGGTGGGTGCCCGGCACGTTGCCGATGCACGAGGGATGGCATCCATGGCCATAGTCCATCGCGACGGTGAAGCTTTGCGGGGCGATGATCCCGCCAAAGCGCGAGGCGCGCGCGGCTTCCTCGTCGTAATGGAGCGGGTTCGCGTAATCGAGCGCCTGGACCCAGCGGCGGATTTCCGTCGCACTGGCAGGGTCCCACATCTCGGCAAAGACGACCTGTTTGCCGACGTAGCGGTCGACATCGCGGGTATCGAGGATGAGGTCGGTCTCGGGGCTGGTCTGCGCCATGGTCAGTGCCTTCAATCGATGGGTTCAGGAGCGCCGCGCCCGACATAGTCGGCGAGCACGCGGTGGAAGTTGACGATCGCCCTTTCCTCGATGGGGCTGGGGTAGATCCCTGCAAAGGCGCGCGAACGCAGGCCCTGCTGGACCGCCTCCATGTTCGAGAAATCCTGGCACAGGACCTTGCGCCAGTTCGCCTCGGTCATCTCGGGGCGGTAGAGATTTTCGGGCCGCGGCTCTGCGCCTTCGGGGAACTTCTCGAGCGTGTAGACCTCGAAGATGCAGCGGTTGGGGTCCTCGCCGCAGGGCCGCGCGCGGTAGCACAGCGCGAAGACCGGCCCGTGCACGATCACCGTGTTGGGAAAGATGTGCAGGACATTGCCGACCTTGGCGAAATGGGCCGGGTCGATCTGGGGCCAGAGCACGCCGCGCTTGGCGTCCTCCTCGATCGTGCGCTTCATGAGGTGCATCTGCACCTCGGCTGGCGGTGTACCCTCGGGCAGTTCGCTGGGCAGGAGATTGGCGACATCAACCATGGTCTGCGTGGTCGTCGCGTTCACTTCCTCCCACAGCTGGTTGAGCGAATGTTTGAGCCCCTCGCGCATGTCCGCCGCACCGGCCGCCCCGCTGCTCGCCCCGCCTGAACCCTCGCGGGCGGCCGAGCCGAACACCCCGTGCAGGCCCCAGGCATCGCTCCAGGTCGGCTTGACCGAGAACTTAGTCAGTTGCGGGTGGGTGCCCGCGACATGGTACCCCTCGTTGAAGGCCTCGATGGCGACTTTCCAGTTGCAGGGAAAGGTGAGGTACTGGCGCCAGCGATAGCGCATCTTGCCAAACTCGAAGGGAGCCAGATTGGTCGCCACCTCGCCCAGGTAATCGGCAAGCGGCGGCGCATCCTCGTCCATCGTCACGAAAACCCACCCGCCCCAGGTCGCCGCGCGCACGTTCAGCAGCGGCACATCCTCCTTGCCGAGCGCCCCGTCCCAGGCCTCGCCCCGCGTCATGCCAAGCACGCGCCGGACAGGTCCCAGCTCCAGGCGTGGAAGGGACAGGTAAAGCCCTTCCTGTTCCCGCAACCTTCGGTCAGGCGTCGCCCACGGTGGCGGCACAGGTTGTGGAAGGCGCGGACCTCCCCGTCCTGCCCGCGCACGACGATCACCGAATTCTCGGCGATGTCATAGGTGACATAGTCCCCGGGCGCCGCGATCTCCTCCTCGCGGCAGGCGATCTGCCAGACCCGCGGCCAGAGCCGCTCGGCCTCGGCCCGCGCGTAGTCGGGGGAGACATAGGCCTCGTTCCCGATGCGGACCGCGCGGTCGATCAACCGCTTCTCGACGCTTGCCTGCACACTCATCGCAATTCCTCTCCGGTTTTCGTCTCCGGGTCCTGCCGAACCTAGGCGATGACTTCGCCAATGGCCTCGCCCGGAGCGCAAGCATCGCTCGCCCGATCCCTGAACTCAGGCAGCTCACGGGCGACGAGCGCGCGCCACGCGGCCATGCTCTCCTCCTTCACCGGGCCGTAGCCACGCACCTGGCTCACGCTCTGGGCGATCTCGATGGCACGCGCGGCATTCTGCGCGTTCAGCCCCTTCGCCAATTCGAGCAGGAGTGCCGCGTACTCCTGCACCAGAGCGCGTTCGGCTCGCCGCTCGGCGCTGTAGCCGAAGGGATCGAAAGGCCCACCGCGCAGGCGTTTGCCTCGCGCCAGCAGACGCAGGGGCGGGAATATCCAGGCCCCGAAGCGGATCTTGCGCGGACGTCCGGTCTTGCGGTCACGGCCCAGCGGCAGGAAGGGCGGCGCCAGGTTGAGCGCAATGCGCACGTCCCCGTCGAACGCGGTGGTCACAGAGCGCGCAAATTCGGGCCGGGTGTAGAGCCGCGCCACCTCGTACTCGTCCTTGTAAGCCATGAGCCGGGCAAGCTGGCGTGCGGCCGTGCGCAGGAACCTGTCCCCTGCGTCCCCGGCCTCCGGCGAAATCGCGGCGCGCAGGTTCGCCATCTGCTCCCGATAGGCGCGCGCGTAGGCCGCATCCTGATAGGCCTCGAGATGCGCTGCGTTCTTGTCGAGCACGCCTTCCAGCGTCTCCGGCTCGACACCACCCGTGTCCGCCAGCCCGGCCAGACGCTCCAGACGGCCCGGATCGTGCGCGGCCAACCGGCCCAGCGCCAGCGCCTTGTGATTGGCCGCAACCGCCGTACCATTCAGGGCCAGCGCCTCCTCGATCGCAGCCAAGGAGACAGGCAGGAGGCCCTTCTGCGCCGCATAGCCGACCATGAGGAAATTGGTGAAGATCGCGTCGCCCAGAAGCGCGCTCGCCAGTTCGCCCGCGTGCACCGCAAAAGCGCGCGCGGGATCGCCCCGCGGCTCCAGCGCGGAGAGGAAACGCGCCGCCGACAGGTCGAGGCCGGAGTTGGTCTGGAATTCGGCCGTGGGCGCGACGTCCTCGTTGGCGACCAGCGTGGTCCCGGGCCCTTGCGCGCGCCGCACGTCCGGCGCACTCGCCACGACGAGATCACAGGCGAGGATGACGTCGGCCTGCTCTGTGCCGACCCGCGCGCAGGGGATCTGCGCAGGCTCGGGCGCGATGCGCAGGTGGCTGACGACCGCCCCGCCCTTTTGCGCCATGCCCGTCATGTCGAGCAGGCTCGCCGCCTTGCCCTCGATCTGCGCGGCCATCGCCAGCACCGCGCCGACAGTAAGCACCCCCGTCCCGCCAATTCCAGTGACGAGCATGTTGAAGCCCTGCGCGCACGACACGCCCGCTGGTTCGGGCAGGGTGGCTAGGTCGCCCTCAAGCGCGGCGAGGTCCGCCATGCGCCGCGCCGGGCGTCCGCCCTCCACGGTCACGAAGGAGGGGCAGAAGCCCTTGATGCAGCTGAAATCCTTGTTGCAGGTCGACTGGTTGATGCGGCGCTTGCGGCCACATTGGGTGTCGACCGGTTCGATGCTGAGGCAGTTGGACTGAACCGAGCAATCGCCGCAGCCCTCGCACACGGCCGCGTTGATGAAGAGGCGTCTATCGGGATCGGCGAGCTGGCCGCGCTTGCGGCGGCGGCGCTTCTCGTTGGCGCAGGTCTGCTCGTAGAGGATCGCCGAGGTACCCTTCACCTCGCGCAGGTCACGCTGCACGCGTTCCAGCTCGTCGCGGTGCAGGACACGCACCTTGCCGGGCAGACCCTCGCGCGCGAAAGCCTCGGGCGCTTCGCTCACGACCACGACGGGATCGACCCCCTCGGTCACCAGTTCGCGCACGATCTGCTGGGGCGTGAGCCCGCCTTCCATCGGCTGCCCCCCGGTCATCGCGACGGCATCGTTGTAGAGGATCTTGTAGGTGACCGCGCTCTTCGCCGCGACCGAGGCGCGGATCGCCAGAAGCCCGGAATGGGTATAAGTGCCATCGCCCAGGTTCTGGAAATAGTGCGGCGTGTCGACGAAATGCTGCGCAGCAATCCAGGGCGTGCCCTCGCTTCCCATACCCACCGTCTGCATCGTGCGGCGACCGGGCATGTAGTGGGCAAGGCCGTGGCATCCGGTCGCCCCCATCGCCGAACTGCCCTCGGGAACTTGGGTGCTGCGGTTGTGGGGACAGCCCGAGCAGAAGTAGGCCGGGCGCGCCGCGACCATCGACAGGCCCTGCGCGCGCCCGTCGGCCGCCTCCCGGGCCTCCGCCTGCGCGTCCAGTTGCGGATCGCTGCGCCCCAGAGCGCGCAGTCGCGATACGATGGCCTCGCGCACCTCGGCCGGGTCCAGAACGCCTTCGGCGCGCAGCAGCGGCCTGCCCTGCGGATCGGTCTTGCCCGAAAGCGCCGGAGCTGGCGACACACCGTAGAGGATCCGGGCGATCTGGTCCTCGATCCAGCCGCGCTTTTCCTCGATCACCAGGACTTCGCGCGCAGGTGTGCAGACCTGCTTCACGATCTCGGGGTCAACCGGCCAGGTCAGCGCCAGTTTCAGGACGGTGATGCCCAGTTCCCGGCACCGCTCCGCATCGAGGCCAAGATCGAGCAGCGCCTGCGCGGTGTCGAGCCAGGCCTTGCCCGCCGTCACGATGACGAGCCCTCCGCGCGTGTCGGCGCGTCCATGCGTCACCCGGTCGAGCCGGTTCGCGCGCACGAAGGCCTGCGCTGCGGGCAGGCGGTGACGCACCGTCAGCGCCTCCTGTTCCAGCGCGGACATGCCTTCGCGCAAATTGCGGGCCGGGCCGGGCGCGTTGGGGGTGTGAATGGGGAAGGTCCAGCCCGGCAGGTCGACACTTGCCGTCAGGTCCAGCGTATCGGTCACCGCCTTCATGCCGCAGTACAGGCCGGAGTAACGCGACAGCGCCCAACCGTACTGCCCATAGGACAAGATCTCGGCGTTGGTGGCGGGATAGAGCGTGGGCACGAAGGCCGCCGCCAGATTCTGGTCGGACTGGTGCGCGCTGGCCGAGCTTTTTGCCGCATGGTCATCGCCCGCCAGCAGGAGCACGCCGCCCCGGTGCGCCGCGCCTTCCAGGTTGCCCAGCTTGAGCGCCTCATGCGCGCGGTCGACGCCGATGCCCTTGGCGTACCACAGCGCGAAGACCCCCTCGACACGTGGCGTACCGAACCAGCCCAATTGCTGCGTGCCGCGCAGTGAAGTCGCGGCCAGTTCCTCGTTGAGGCCCGGCTCGAAGCGGATGTCGTGTTCGGCCAGCAGTTCGCCCGCGCCCCAGAGCTGCGCGTCGAGCGTCGTCACCGGCGAGCCGCGATAGCCGGTCACATAACCCGCACTCGCCACCCCCTCGGCCCGGTCACGCCGCGCCTGGTCGAGGAGGAGGCGCACATAGGCCTGCAAGGCGCCGATCTGGATGCGCCCGCTCTCCTCGACATACTTGTCGGTGAGCGTGGTGACCGTCTTGGTCAAGCCTGCCTCACTGCAGCATTGCCCCGACAGCAAGGCGAGGCGGCTTGTGGGAAGCCCCTGCACGCGCCGAGCGCCCCGCACCTTCGCGCTCCCGGTAGTCGCGCGGGTTAAGGCCGAAGACCTGCTTGAACTTGCGGCTGAAATGGGCGGTGCTCTTGAAGCCGACCCCGTAGGCAACCTCGCTGATCGCAACCGCGCGCGGATCGCTGCGGCCCAGCCATTCCTTCGCCATCTCCAGCCGCTTCGACCAAACCAGTTCGGAAAATGTCTGCCCGGTGCCCTGGAGCAGGAGCGAGAGATAGCGCGGGCTGAGCGCGCAGCCCTCGCCGACCATGGCCATGCACAAGTTCGGGTCGGAAAGGTGGATCTCGATGAAGCGCAGGACATCGTCCAGCCGCTGCTCGCTGAGCGTGCGGCGCGGCGGACGCGCCCTGGCCTCTTCGTCGAGGGCAAGTCCGATCAGGCGGCAGGCGGTTTCGGTCAGGAGCTGCATGGCGTCTTCGCCAAGGGCATCGCCCTCCTCAAAGACCTGCGCGAGGATTGAACCCGCACTTGCGACCGCGCGGCATTCGGCATCCAGGGCCGCGCAATCCTCCACTTCGCCGCGCAGGAAGCCACGCAGGACATGGGTCGGCACGGTCATGTGCAGGACGTCGAGCCCTTCGCCTGCCTGCGGTTCGAGTTCGATGAAGAACGGCGACATCGACCGGGTGAGCAGGAACCCACCCGGCGCGACGGTCAGGCGCCCCTGCCGGTTGGAGTACTTGAGACCTCCCTTGCGTACGAACCACAGGACACTGAGATCGCTGGCGTTCGTGCGGATATGGCGCTGGGTGCGGCGAAAGAACTGGCGCGTTGCCGCGCGCGTTTCGATGATCGTGCAACTGCCGCTCGTGCGCTTGCGGGCGCACACCTCGACCGGCATGGTCTCATCTATCCAGAAGTCGCCTTCGTAGTATTCGCTGCGACCTGGGCCGCGAAACATGTTCTGGCAGTCGCGGTAGTTGTCCGCATCGAGCGCAAAGAGCGTCTCGGGCATACCCGTTCTCCCATCGGGACCGGGTCTTGGCGCCCTGGTCCACTGCCCTGCACCCTAGGCCACGCCTGCAAGGCAGCGCCTGACCGCAGGCGCAAGGGCTTCGACAATCTGCGCAAGATCGCGTACCAAACCAGCGGAGCGAAGCGCCCGGAACTGCGCCGATCATTCCTTGGCCGCGCGCCCCTTGCGGCTGAGCCGCCATTCAGGAGGATAGTTGAGGTCGTTGTTCTTGACCGTCCTGGCTATGCCGCCTGCAAAGGCATCACCGCCCAGGTCCACGCTCGTCTCGCGGTCGGGCTTCATGGCGGGCAACATCCCCTCCAGCCAGCCGGTAAGCAGGCTTCCCAGGTACTCGCCCCGGTACTGCTTGTAGGCCTCGAAAAAGGTCTTTTGCGCAACCACCACGTCAAGCGGGCGCGAGCGCGAACAGGCATCGGCGTACTTGGCGACCTCGGCCTCGAGGTCTTCGCGCGGTACGACCGAGTTGACGAAGTTGCAGTCCGCCATCTCATCGGCCGTGAAGGGGCGCCCCGTAAAGACCATCTCGACGAACTTGCGGTAGCCCATCGTCTCCAGCCAGCTCCACATGCGCGGCCCCCAGCCCGCATAGCGGAACGAGGGGTGCCCGAAGAGCGCGTCGTCCGAGGCAATCACCATGTCGGCATCGCCGCACTGGTAGAAATGCCAGCCGTAGCAATAGCCCTTGGCCTCGACGATGCTGATCTTCTTGAATTCCTGGAGCGGGCGCTGCCCTGCGGCCGCGCGCGTGTAATAGTCGGTCAGCGAGTGGAGGTGGCGGTAGGACCCCGGCGGCGGCCAGGCGACGTCCTCGTCCGGGTCAATCTCCAGGTCGGGCAGGAAGCTCTCCCCGTCCTTGGGGTTGAGGTACATGTCACCGTGCTCATCCAGGTCGCCCCCGGTGCCCAGGTCCTCCCCCTCGCCGCGAATGACGAGCACCTTCACCTCATCGTCGACATTGGCGCGGTGGACATAGTCGGCATAGAGCATGCGCATGCCGATCGTGGTCGCGTTGCCGCGCGCCGGACGCACCAGCGTCAGCGTCGCGATGCGGCGCTCGGTGTCTTTTTCGTAGCGCACGTAGGCGCGCGCGGCCTCGCGGTGTTCCTGGGGTGTCTTCATTTCGGCCATTGGGCTCTCTCCCGTTCACGTGGCGCCACGCTGCCAGCGCCGTATCCGGCTGCCCAGCAGCACACCAACTCATCGCCCGTGCAGTGTCATCGGTGTTGGACCTTGCGCACCAGGCGGCGTAGAATTGCACGCTCGATGAGCGAGGATGCGATCTTCTACGGCCTCGAAGGCCCGCTCGATGCGGTGCCCGGCAAGGGCCAGATGCGCGCGGCGAACCTGCGCGGCTTCTCCGATTTCGCGCGCGGGCGCGGGCGCGATGCGCGCGCCATTCTGGAACGCACCGGGATCGACATGCGCGCGCTGGGCGATCCCGACAGCCACGTCGGCGCGCAAGCGCTGGTCGACACCTTCGAATACTGCAGCACCCTGTTCGAGGATCCGCTGTTCGGGCTGCACTTCGCGCAAGGCCAGGACGCCGAAGTGTTCGGCTGCATCACCGCACTTGCCCGCGCCGCAGCAGACCTGCGCACCGCCATCGACGCGCTTGTCAGCTACCTCCCCATCATCCACTCGCCCGAGGCCGCCCCCGAACTGGTCGAGGGCGAGCGCAGCGCGGAACTGCGCTGGGGCGTCGTCCATGACCTTGGCGTCAACGACCAGGCCAACCTGCAGGCCGTGGTGCTGCAGATGAAGCTGCTGCGCCAACTGGGCGGAGCGGACTTCTCGCCGCGCTATGTCCAGCTTGCCATCGATCCGCGCCCTTGTGACGTGGCGGAAATCGAGCGCGTGGTCGGCTGCCGCCTGCACGTGCGCGCGCCGGTCAACGCCATCGGCTTTCAGCGCGCCCATCTCGACCTGCCGCTCGCCAGCAGCAACCGGCTTCTCTACCGCCTGCTCGGGGGGTATCTCGACCGCGTGCGCTCTGCGAACCGGATCACTTTCACCCAGCGGGTGCGCGACTACATCCGCGGCGACCTGCCCAAGGGGCACTGCACGATAGAGCGCGCCGCCGAGCGCTTCGCGGTCTCGGTCCGCACGCTCCAGGGCCGCCTTGCCGAGGAACAGACCTCGTTCAGCGCAATGGTCGAGGACGTGCGCCGCACGCTTGCGCAAAGCTACCTGCGCCGCCCCGACGCCAGCCTCGACGAGATTGCCGAGTGGCTGGGTTATGGCGAGCAGACCAGCTTCGGCCGGGCCTTCAAGCGCTGGACCGGAACCACGCCGCAAAAATACCGGCAGGACCTCAAGGTCTGAATGCAACATCGCGCCCCACCGGCCGATCAGCACCGCACCAGCATGTAGTCGCCCGCCGCATCGACCTCGGCCCGCCAGCCGGTGGGAACGACAATGGTGGTGAACGTCTCGGCGATGACCGCGGGCCCTGCCACGTAGTCGCCCGGCTTGAGCGCAGCCCCTGCCACGATCGGCGTCTCGTCATAGCCCTCGCCCAGCTGGACCGGCCGTGTGCTCGCGATCATCGCCGCGCGCGGGGACGGTGCAGCCCCCTCCCGGACGGGCGGACTTGGCGTGGCCGCCCGGCTGACGAGGCGCACGCCGGTCACCTCGGGCAGTTCATGCTCGCGGATATGGCCGTATTCCTCGGTGTGGCGGGCGTTGAACAGCGCCAGCGCACTCTGCCCCAGGTTCCCGTCGAGCCACGCAAGATCGCTGAGCGTCCCGTGCGCAACATCGAAGGTAAGCGCGAAGTTCTGGCCCGGATACCGCATGTTGAGCTGCCAGGAGGCGGTAACCTCATCCTCGGCGAACCCGGCGGCCTGAAGGCTTTCGCGCGCACGGGCCGCCAGCTCCTCCCAGAGCGCGCGCAGGCGTTCCAGCGGCAGGTCCTCGACCGGCGCGATGAGCGAGCGCTCCTCATCGACCGTGGGATCGGCAACCAGCGTGCCGAGCGCGGAGAAGGTCGGGCTTGCGCGCGGGATCAGGACGCGGGCAATGCCCAGTTCTCCCGCCTGGATCGCGGCGAAGGCCGGCCCGTTGCCGCCATAGGCCAGCATGGTAAGCCCGGCCGGATCGACGCCCTTGCTCGCCGTCGTGCGGCGGATACCGTTGACCATGTTCGCGTTGACGAGGCGGAAGGCGTCGTAGGCGGTCTCCTGCGCACTCTTGCCCAGTTCACGGCCCAGCGCGGCGAAAGCTCCTCGACACCGGCCCGCCGCAGCGCGAAATCGCCGCCTGCAAAGCCCTCCTCGTCCGAGAGGATGCCGAGCAGAAGGAGCGCGTCGGTGACGGTCGGGCGCGTGCCGCCCCTGCCATAGCAGATCGGCCCCGGCACCGAGCCCGCGCTCTCGGGCCCTACGCGCAGGACACCGCCTGTGACGGCAACGATCGAGCCGCCGCCCGCCCCCAGCGTCTCCACCTTCACCATCGGCACGCCGACGAGATAACGGTGGTGCATGTTCCAGCCCGCCTCGGCGGGCGCGGCGCCGTCCTGCACGAGGCTCATGTCGTAGGAGGTCCCGCCCATGTCCACGCACAGAAGGTCGCGGTAGCCTTTGGCCGCACCGACATGGGCCGAGCCGATGACCCCGCCCGCCGGGCCTGAGGCGAGCACACGCACCGGCGCGCCCTCGATATAGTCGACGCTCATCACCCCCCCGGACGCCTGCATCACCATCAGGCGGTTGGCGTAGCCCGCCTCTTCCAGACGCGTGACCAGCCGTTCCAGATAGTCCGCAACGCGCGGGGCGACGAAAGCATTGACCACGGTCGTGCTGGTCCGATCGTATTCGGGCGCACGGGGCAGGACGCGGTGGCTCATCGAGATGCGCGCGCCGGGCATTTCCTCGGCCACGATCTCGGCCGTGCGGCGCTCATGCTCGGGATTGAGGAAGCTGAACAGCATGGCGATGGCGACCGAATCGACGCCCTGCTTGCGCAACCGCGCGCATTCCTCGCGCACGCCGTCTTCGTCGAGCGCGAGGTGCACCGAACCGTCCGCCATGATCCGCTCGCGCACCGCACGGCGGCGGCGGCGCGGCACGATCTGCGGCGGCGGGCGCAGCGTCGGGTCCCAGATATCCTCCTTGAAGCCGCGCCGGTATTCCATTTCGTCGCGAAAACCCTCGGTGCACAGGAGCCCCGTGGTCGCCCCGTCCATCTCGATCAGCGCGTTGTCAGCGACGGTCGTGCCGTGGACGATCATGTCGCAGGCGCCGAGAAAGGCGCCAAGGTCCAGCCCCTCCATCTGCGCCAGACGCTCGAGCCCCTGCATCACGCCCAGCGAGCGGTCCTCGGGCGTCGTCAGGTTCTTGTAGAGGCGCACGTCCTCGTGCGCGCTGCCCAGGAGCGCGAAGTCCGTGAAAGTCCCGCCGATATCGATGCCGACCCTGTAGGCCATCCCGTCCCCCGTCTTTCGTGCTGTGTCTGTTCTCTGCCCGCCGCCAGCTATTCGGCCACGACAAGTCCCGTGTCGGCCTCGGCCATCTCGGCGCGCAGGCGTCGCGTGGCCTCGGCATCAACGGCAAGGTCATAGTCTTCGAGGGCCCCCGTGAGGACGACCCCATAGCGTGTGCGCGCGGCTTCCTCGCTGACGAGTTCGTCGAGGACATCTTCCTTCACCGCCTCGGGATCGCGCGCGGTGGGGAGGCCGAAGCCGCCGCCGCCGCCGTGCTGGTAGGCCATGACCGCGCCCGCCGGGAGCATCGCCTGCTCGGCCAGCGCGATGCGCCGCTCGTTGGGCGAGCCGACCTCGAAGCAATTGACATAGGGCGATCCCGGATCGCCGCCGCCCATGCCGCTGATCGGGTGGTCGTGGCTCACCATCCAGGCGGTTGCCATCATCGGTTGCAGGACCTGCTTGACGTTGCAGCTGCCCGGCATCCCGCGCCATTGCCCTGCCCCGCCCGTGTCGGTGGTCAGTTCGCGCGCGATGTTGAGCACGGGAAAGCGGCTTTCCGCATCCTCGGCCTGGCCAAGCAGGAGATTGCCCAGACTGGACGGACACGCCCCCCACCCATCGAGCCCGGCAACCGCGGAAACATCCATCGAGCGACAATCGACGCCCTGGTCCATGTACATCTGCCCCGAGGCATCGAAGCCGATCACGGCATTGGGCATGCCGATCTTGTAGACCTGTGGCTGCGCGCGGGCGGGCACGATACCCGAAAGCGCCACGCAGACCGCCTCGGTAATCTCGCAGGCGGGGTGGAAACTGCCGAGCGCCGCGGGCTTGTTGGGCGGCGGGTTGGCGATGCAGCCTTCGGGAATGACGATCTCGACCGCCTGGAAGAGCCCCTCGTTCTTGACGATGGCCGGGTCGATCATGGCCGCGAGCTGGACCATCACGTAGCCGCGCGAATTGGCAAAGGTGTTCCACACGCCGGTCAGGTTCGTGCGGTCGTCGGTGCCGGTGAGATCGACCGTCAGGTCCTCTCCGGAAACGGTGACCTCCACATGAACCTTCACGTCCTTCGTCCCGGCGGTGTCGTGGTCGATAAAGACGGTGGCGGGATAGGTACCATCGGGCCAGGCGGCAATTTCGCGGCGGAACTGGCGCTCGGTCTCGTCGATGGCGTGGTTGATCGCCGCGCGCACATGGTCCGCGCCATGGCGCGCGATCAGGGCCTCGATCCGCCGTGCGCCCTTCTCGACCGCGCTGATCATGGCGGCCAGGTCTCCTGCAAAGGTTGCAAAGCGGTTGTTGCGCACGATCATGTCGATGACATCGACGCGCTTCGCCCCGCGATGGACGAGCTTGACGCAGGGGATCGCCAGGCCCTCGGTGAAGATGTCGGTGGCCTCCAGCGTGAAGCCGCCCGGGTCCTTGCCTCCGGTATCCCCCTGATGCGCCTGGAGCGCGATGCAGGTGACGAGTTCGCCCGCATCGTCGTAGACCGGGGCATAGACGTTGTAGTCGGGAAGATGCCCGCCCCCGGCATCGGGATCGTTGCCCAGGAACACGTCGCCCGCGCCCCAGTCGTACTTCGCCTGCTGCAAGAGCCCGTAGCGCACCGTCAGCTGCGAGACGAAGGTGAGGTGCGGCGTGCCGATCGAGCCCATGGCAAGGCGCCCGTGGGCATCGACAATGGCCGCGTTGCGCTCGTTCGACTGGTTGATGATCGGCGAGGAAGCCGCCCGACCCAGGTGCGTCGCCACCTCGAAGCAGATCGTCTCGAAGGCGCCCCGGATGATATCGGCGCTGACCGGGTCGATGGTGACGCTCGTGGGCAGGGCCGCGGGTTTCTTCGCCAACTCGCGGCGCAGCGCGAAGGCAGGGGCTATGGCAGACGCGGTCATGGCTGGGAGCTCCTCTCCGGCGCCGGTTCGCGCCCTGTCTTTCCCACGCACGCTAGGGCGCACAGGCGCTGCGCTTCTCGACAGGAGGCGCAAGGCGCTGTGCCGATGGCGCAGGAGCGCCCCGGTTCAGTGGTGGTCGTCCTCGCTGATCAGGCCGATGTCGGCGTGCCCTGTGCGCACCGCGCAAGTAGGCGGTCCCGGTACGGCAAGATCATGCGCGTAGAGCGCGGCGCCCTGCGCGGTACGGGCGCAGATGTAGAGGATGTCCGCCCCGCGCCCGCCAAAGCCGAGCCCCGTGATCTCCTCTCCGGGGACGTCCACCTGCGCGCGCAGCGTTCCATCCACGGCGTAGTGACTCAGGTCTGCGCGGCCTGCAAAGCTCAGCCACACGCCGCCTTCGCTGTCGCGTGCAAGCGCGGCGGGACGCCTATTGTCCCCCGCCAGATCGAGGAACGGCGCCTCTTCCCAGAGGCTCCCGGCCCGGCTGACCCGGTAGCGCCGCACGCGGCGAGCCCCACCATCGGCGAGCAGCAACTCGCGCGCCTCGGGATCGAGCGCCATTCCTCCCGCATCCGGCATGTCGAAGACCATGCGCACCAACCGTTCGTCGTGGTAACGCACGAGCCCGGCCTGCCCGGCCGCCTCCCCCGCAGCCTCCCCCGCTGCCTCCATGGTGAACCACACCCGCCCGCGCGCATCGACATGGACGTGGCCCGTCTGCTGCGCGCCGGGTTCGAGAAGAAACTCGCGCGACGCCCTTCCCTCACGGTCCAGCAGCAGCAGTTCGCGCGCGGTCCCGACAAGGAGACTTCCTTCCTGTGTCGGCACCGCGAAACCGGGATGCCCCGGTACCGCGATGTCCCCGCTCTCACCGGTTTCCGGCGCGAAATAGCGAAGTGTCCCGTGCGCCCTGTCGGCGAGCACGAGCATGTCCGCCCCGTCCAGCCAGACCGGCGCCTGAAGATGGGCCCCGGGCACCTCCCAGCAGCAACGCATGGTGTTCACGAGGTCCTCCCCTGATTGTGGCAACGGCCCATCCCTCTCCCTGCCTCCGCTCGGGGTCAAGCGCAGGTCCCGGGCATCGCCTTCGCGGTGAAACTGGGCCTGAAGAGAAGTCGTAAGCAGGAAATAATGGATTCAAGGGGCCATCGCCCCTTGGACCCCGGAATCGACGATCTCACCTTATCTCGGCCACGGCGGCGCACGAGCGGGTGACACGACGTTGCGGATCGCGCGCGTTTGCGGGACAAGCGCCGGCACCGATGCGCAAGGAGAGGGAATTGGACGGTACACCGCTCAGGGATTTCGAGGACCCGCGCCGCACGGCGTCGGTACGGATCACCGTGCTCGCCCGCCTGCTGCGCGCCCGCTTCGACGAGATGGTGGCGGACCTGGGCGTCACCCGTTCGCAATGGGGCGCGCTCGTCGTGGTCGCGCAGGAGGAAGGCATTGCCCAGAGAAGAATCGCGCAGAAACTGGAGATTTCCGATGCCTCAGCCGGGCGGATCGTCGACCGGCTGGTGGCCGAAAACCTCGTCGAGCGCCGCCGTCAGGAACAGGACGGCCGGGTCCAGGCGATCCACATGACCGAGGCGGGCCGGGGCATCACCCGCGAGCTGGACCGGATCGCCGCGCACGCCGAGGAGGCCGCCTGGCAAGGCTTCAACGCGGACGAAATGGCCACGATGAACGCACTGCTCGGCCGCCTCCACGCCAATCTCGGGTCGCCTGTGGAGACGGACGGCTAACGCCGCTCCCTCAGTCGAACGACGTCCAGACGGGCGCGCGTTTTTCGGCAAAGGCGCGCGGACCTTCCTGCGCGTCCTCGCAGCGGTAGGTGCATTCCGAGGCATGGCGCGCGGCTTCCAGCGCGGCGCTGCGGCCCATCTGCGTGGCCAGCATCACCGTCTCGCGCCCCGCCCGGACCGATTGCGGCGCGCCCTGCAGCACCTCGCGCGCCAGTTCGAGCGCGACCTCCAGCGTCTCACCGGGCTCCGCCAGACGGTTGACGAGGCCGATCTCATAGGCCCGCTCAGCGTCAATCGGTTTTCCGGTCAGGATGATCTCCATCATGATGCGCTGGGGAATCATGTGGATGAGCGGCGCGGCCCAGGGCGAGCTGCGCCCGACCTTGACCTCGGTAATGGCAAAGCGCGCGGCCCGGCTCGCCACGCACAGATCACAACCCTGCGCGATCATCCAGCCGCCCGCGAAGGCGACGCCATTGACCGCCGCGATGGTCGGCTTGCTCAGCTGCACCGTGTCGTAGGGCACCGGGAACATGTCGCGCGGGGGCACCTGGAGCCCGGTCTCGACCATCTCCTTGAGGTCTCCGCCCGCGCAAAAGGCCTTCTCGCCCGCGCCGGTGAGGATCGCGATGCGGTAGTCCGGGGTCGTCTCGAAGGCGTCCCAGGCCGCGTAGAGCCCGGCCCGCACCTCGGCCGAAAGCGCGTTGCGCTGCTCGGGACGATTGATGGTGATGAGGGCAATCCCCGGCTCGGGGCTGGTCAGGGTGACCGCATCGGACATCGTCAGAAACCTCTCTGGCTTATGGCGTGGGCCTCGCGTTCGAGGGCCTCGCGAAAATCGGGGTGGGCGATGGCGCACAGGCGCCGCGCCCGTTCGGCGAGCGGCTGGCCCTTCAGCTCCGCGGCGCCGAACTCGGTGACGATCACGTCCACCTCGCTGCGCGCGGTCGTAACCGGGCCGGAAAGGTTCGCCGTGATCCGGCTGATCGTGCCGCCGCGCGCCGTGGCCGGCAAGACCATCAGCGCATGGCCGCCCGCCGAACGGGCACCCGCGCGCACGAAATCGACCTGGCCGCCCGTTCCGCCAAGATAGCTTTGCCCGCTCTGCTCGGCGTTGACCTGTCCGGTGAGGTCCACTTCCAATGCGGAATTGATCGAGACGAGCCCCTCGATCTGCGCGAGCACGGCATCGGCATGGGTATAGGTGCCCGGACACATGCGCAGGGCCGGGTTGCGGTGCGCCCAGCGGTAGAGCCGCTCGGTCCCGATCAGCGCGCCATTGACCGAGACGCCCCGGTCGATCGCCTTGCACGCGTTGGTGACGACACCCGCTTCGATCAGGTCGACAAGGCCATCGCCCAGCATGCCCGAATGGACGCCCAGGTCGCGGCGGTCGGTCAGCTGGCGCAGGATCGCATCGGGGATCGCGCCCACGCCGGTCTGGATCACGGCGCCGTCGCGGATGTACCGCGCGGCATGCCCGGCAATGGCACGGTCGGTCTCGGTGATCGCGGCGGGGGCGACCTCGACCGGCGTGCGCGCAACCGGCACGGCGACGTCGATCTCGGCGGCGGGGATCGCCTCGCCCGCCGTGTAGGGCACCTGCGCGTTGACTTCGGCCAGGACCACGCGTGCCCTGTCGGCCGCCGCACGCACATGGTCGGCGATGAGCCCGCAGCTGTGAAGGCCATGTTCATCCGGCGTGCTCAGCTGCAGCATGGCGACATCGCAGCCGATCACCCCCGAGGCGATCAGCGCGCCGACCTGCCGACGTGGACCGGGATGACCGAGAGGCGGTTCGCCTTGCTCATCGCGCGCAACGCCCCGATGGCGCCCATGCTGGAAAGCGCGATGGCCTGGCTGCGTTCCGGCCGGAACAGCCCGGAAAAGCTCGTCGCGATGAAGACCTTGAGATCGCCGATGGCGCTGGCCTGCTCCAGCAGCGCCTCGACCAGCGTGGTCGGCTCGCCGCAAGCCTGGCCGATGACGATGCTGTCGCCGCGCCGCAGGTAGCGTGCAAGGTCAAGATCGTCGGGCGAAACGGTAACGCTCATGCGCGGCCTGCCAGACGCAGGACGGTTTCCGCTCGGGCGAGATAGGGCCGGTCAAGCATGCCGCCCTTGTAGCCGATGGCCCCGACGCCGGGATTGGCGGCAAAGATCGCCACGATCTCCTGTGCCTCGGCAATTTCCTGCTCGCTCGGTGTGAAGGCGGCGTTGATGATTTCGACCTGTGCAGGATGGATCGCGAGCATCCCGCGATAGCCCTCGGCGCGCACCTTCTCGGCGCGCGCGCGCAGGCCGTCGAGGTCGCGAAAATCGCCGTGGATGGTCTCGATGGGGAGAACCCCCGCGCTCGCCGCGCCGATCAGGCACAGGCTGCGCGCCAGCTTGTAGGTGAAGGCATAGTCGCCATCGGCCTCGCGGTTGGTGCTGGCGCCGAGCGCATCGGCGAGGTCCTCTGCCCCCCAGGTCATGCCCACGAGGCGCGGCGCGCCGCGATAGTCGCCAGTCGTGAACATCGCCTCGGCCGCCTCGGTGACGAGCGCGATGACCTTCGTAGTGCCCTGTTCGATCCCATTCGCGGCCTCGAGCGCGGTCAGGTAGTGGTCGAGCAGCTCGACATCGCCGCGCCCGCGCGCCTTGGGCAGCATGATCCCGCCGGGGCGCCCCGGCATGACGGCGGCCAGGTCCTCGACCGCGAAGGGCCCGTCGACCGGGTTGATGCGCACCCAGAGGCGGGCGTGGTCATCCCCGCGCCCCTCCAGGAACTCGCGCACCAGGGTGCGGGCCCTGGGCTTCTGCTCCACCGTGACGGCATCTTCCAGATCGAACAGCGCAATGTCGGCGGCGCTGTCCGCACACTTCTCCATCTTGCGCGCCGCATCGCCCGGCGCGAACAGCCAGGAGCGCATGGGCAGGGTCTCAGGCATGGTCTCTCTCCGCCTCTTTTGCGATACAGCTTAGTAGGAACGCGGTTGTTCCAGAACCTTTTCAGCAAGAAAGTTGAGGATCATGTGCGGGCTGACCGGCGCGGTGCGCGGGATCAGCACTTCGCGCAGGTAGCGCTCGACATGGTATTCCTGCGCATAGCCCATGCCGCCCAGCGTCAGCATCGCGGTGTGGCAGGCCTCGAAGGCGAATTCCCCGGCGAGGTACTTGGCCGTGTTGGCCTCCACCCCGCACTCCGCGCCGGCGTCGAACAGGCTCGCCGCCTTCATCGTCATCAGGTTCGCCGCCTCGAGCTGGGCCCAGCACTTGGCCAGCGGATGCTGAATCGCCTGGTTCTGGCCGATCGGGCGGTCGAACACGACACGCTCGCGCGCATAGTCGCTGGCGCGGCGGATCGCGGCGCGGCCCAGTCCGATGGCCTCGGCCGCGAGCAGCGCGCGTTCGGGATTGAGCCCGTGCAGGATGATGCGAAAGCCCTCGCCCTCGGCACCGATGAGGTCCTCGTCAGGAATGAACAGGTCCTCGATGAAGAGCATGTTCGAATCGACCGCATGGCGCCCCATCTTGTGAATCAGGCGCACGTCGATCCTGGAGCGGTCGAGGTCGGTGTAGAACAGCGAGAGGCCGCCGGTCTTGCTGGTCACCTCCTCCAGCGGAGTGGTACGCGCGAGCAGCAGGATCTTGTTCGCGACCTGCGCGGTGGAAATCCAGATCTTCTCGCCCGAGACGCGGTAGCCGCCGTCGACCTTCTGCGCACGGGTAGTAATGCGCGTGGTGTTGAGCCCGGCGTTGGGCTCGGTCACGCCGAAGCAGGCCTTGTCCTCGCCCGAGATGATGCGCGGGATGTGGCGCGCGCACTGCTCCTTCGTGCCGAACAAGATCATCGGCTGAAGCCCGAAGATGTTGATATGGATCGAGGAGGCGCCAGTCATGCCTGCCCCCGATTCCGCGATGGCCTGCATCATGATCGCGGCCTCGGCAATGCCCAGCCCCGCCCCGCCGTATTCCTCGGGCATGGCGATGCCCAGCCACCCCTCGTCGGCCATGGTGCGATAGAACTCCTCGGGAAAGGTGCCCGCGCGGTCGCGCTCCAGCCAGTAGTCGTCATCGTAGGCGGCGCAGCGTTTCAGGATCGTGTCCCGGATTTCCTGCTGGTCCGCCGAGAACGTGAAATCCATTGCCCGTGCCTCGTCCCGTTCCATCGCGCGCCTTCGCGCCGAAATGCGCAATCGGGCTAGCAAACAAGCCGGACAGCGCAAATTGGCGCCCGCGCATATTCGCTCGGGCGATCCAAATCGGCGCGAGAGGACAGCGCCCCGCGAGGCGGTTAGCTTCCCTTGCAGAACGGGAGGAAGCACAGGTGTCCGAACACGGCAGGCAAGGCCCCCTGGCCGGCATCAAGGTCATCGACCTTACCGCCATGGTCATGGGGCCCTACGCGACGCAGATCATGGCCGACATGGGCGCGCAGGTGATCAAGATCGAGCCCCCTGAGGGCGATGGCACGCGCTTCATCTCGGTCGGCCCGGAACCGGGCATGGGCGGCGTCTTCGCGCATGTGAACCGGGGCAAGCGCAGCCACGTGATGGACCTGTCGCAGGAAGCCGTCCGCGCCCAGCTGCTCGACATGATCGCTGAAGCCGACGTCTTCATCCACTCGATGCGGCGGCGGGCGATTGCCCGCCTCGGGCTCGACTACGCGGCGGTGTCCAGGGTCAATCCGGGCATCGTCTATACCAACTGCTACGGCTACGGGCGCAAGGGCCGCTACCGCGACCAGGCCGCCTACGACGACACCATCCAGGCCGAGTGCGGTCTGACTTCGGTGCAGGAACTGCTGAATGGCGAACCAGGCTTCGTCGGCTCGATCATGGCCGACAAGATCGCCGGGATGACCGCGCTCTACGCCACCGTCATGGCGCTCTTCCACCGCGAACGCACCGGCGAGGGGCAGGAGGTCGAGGTCCCCATGTTCGAGACGATGAGCGCCTTCATGCTGGTCGAGCACGCCAACGGCGCGCTGTTCGATCCCCCGCTCGGCCCGGCGTATTATCCCCGCGCCGTCGCGCGCAACCGCCGCCCCTACCGCACGCGCGACGGCCACGTCGCCGCGCTCATCTACAACGACAAGCACTGGCGCCTGTTCACGCAGGCCGTGAAGCCCGAATGGGTGACAGACGGCATGGCGACGCTGGCCCAGCGCGCCACGCAGATCGACACGATCTACGGGCTTCTGGCCGAGACCTTCCTCACCCGCACCACGCAGGAGTGGCTCGACCTGCTGCTGGAGCTGGGCATTCCCGCCGCGCCGCTGCGCACGACCGATGACCTCCTCCACGACCCCCACCTTGTCGAGAGCGGCTTCTTCCAGACCGTCCCCTCGCGCTGGGGAGACATTCGCTATCCGGGCATCCCGGTCGACTTCTCGCGCACGCCCGGACGCATCGCCGGGCCGCCTCCCGCGCTGGGCGAAGCGGACGAGGAGCCGTGCGACGCGATGACCCGTGAGGCGCAGGTCCGGTCATGACCCCGCTACCCTCCTTCACAACGCTGATCCTGGAGCGGCGCGAACGCCTGCTCGTGCTCACGCTCAACCGGCCCGAGGCGCTCAATGCGGTGAACCTCGTGCTCCACGATGAACTGCCCGAGGCGCTTGCCTTCATCGCGTCCGATCCGGGCAGCGACGTCGTGCTGCTGACAGGGGCTGGCCGCGCCTTTTCGGCGGGCGGCGACATCGACCACATGGAGCGCAACGCGCGCGAACCCCACCTTTTCGACCATGAAGCCCGGCAGGCCAAACGGATCGTCGAGGCCCTGCTCACCCTCGAAAAGCCGCTGGTGGTGCGCATGAACGGCCACGCCGTGGGCCTTGGCGCGACGATTGCGCTCATGGGCGACATCATCGTCGCGGCAGACGGCGCGAAGATCGGCGACCCCCATGTCGGCATCGGCCTTGTCGCGGGCGATGGCGGCGCGCTGATCTGGGCCGCGCGCATCGGCCTCACCCGCGCCAAGGAATTCCTGCTGACAGGCGAGCTGCTCCCCGCCGCCGAAGCGCAGCGCATCGGCCTCATCAACCGCTGCGTGCCTGCAGACGAACTCGATGCCGTGGTCGATGACTACTGCCGCAAGCTCACCGGCGGCGCGCCACAGGCGCTGCGCTGGACCAAGGTGCTGACCAACCTCGAACTGCGCCGCGCAGGCACCGCCCTGCTCGATGCCGGGATCGCCTACGAAGCGCTCAGCGTGCGCACCGCCGACCACCGCGAGGGGCTCGCCGCGCTGAGGGAACGGCGGGCGCCCCGGTTCAAAGGGGAGTGAAGGTCACGCAGAAAAAGTGATGATTCCGAGGGCCATTGCCCTCGGGCTCCCGAAACCGTCTAGCTCACGATTGGCAAGCAACCTTGCGCGCAATGGGCGAGGTCGACTGTTTTGGGGGTCAAGGGGTAATAACCCCTTGAATCCGTTTTCCCTTCTTCGTGCTTTCAACCTCCGCGAAGCCCCGCCACCGCGATATCGGTTGCCTTGCCCCCCGGCTTCCTTGCCGCACGCCTTCGCGCTGATACGCTCACGTCCGAAAACCACAGATCACGATCGGGATGGGGCATGATCTTCACCGAAACCCAGGAGGCCATCCGCGAGGCCGTGCGCGCCTTCGGAGCAGATACGGCCCAGGAGCGCCGCGTTCGAGGCCGCGGGCGGCTATCCGCCCGCGCTGTTCGAGGAGCTGGCGGGCCTTGGCCTGATGGGCATGACCGCTCCCGAGAGCTTCGGGGGCGCAGAGGCCGATTTCGTGTCCTACGCGCTGGCCCTGATCGAGATTGCCGCGGCCGACGGGGCACTCTCGACCATCGTCTCGATCCAGAACAGCCTCATCGTCTCCAGCCTCATCAAAGACGGCAGCGCCGAACAGCAGGCCCGCTTCCTGCCCGATCTCATCGCGGGCCGCATGATCGGAGCCTTTGCCCTGACCGAGACCGACGCGGGCTCGGACGCCTCGGCGATCCGCACCCGCGCCCGCAAAGTGGAGGGCGGCTACGTTCTTGACGGCGCCAAGCAGTTCATCACCTCAGGCAAGATCGCCGGGCTGACGATCGTCTATGCCGTCACCGATCCCGACGCCGGAAAACGCGGCATCACGGGCTTTCTCGTACCCACCGACAGCGAAGGCTACAGCGTCGACAAGGTCGAGCACAAGCTGGGCCAGGGCGCGTCCGACACCTGCGCGATCCGCTTCGACAACCTCTTCGTGCCCGAGGACCTGCGCCTTGGCGCAGAGGGTGCGGGCTATGGCCTGGCCCTCTCGAACCTGGAGGTCGGCCGCATCGGCATCGCCGCGCAGTGCATCGGCATGGCGCAGGCCGCACTGGAGATCGCGGTCGCTTACGCGCGCGAACGCACCAGCTTCGGCAAGCCCATCCTCGAACACCAGGCCGTAGGTTTCCGTCTTGCCGACCTTGCCGCGAAGCTGGAGGCCGCGCGCCATCTGGTGCTTCATGCGGCCAGCCTCAAGGACGCGGGGCTCCCCTGTCTCAAGGAGGCCTCGATGGCCAAGCTCGTCGCCTCCGAAACCGCCGAGCAGGTGGTCTCGGGCGCGATCCAGACGCTGGGTGGCTACGGCTACCTGGAGGAGTTCGGCGTCGCCAAGATCTACCGCGATGTGCGGGTCTGCCAGATCTACGAAGGCACGTCCGACATCCAGCGCATGGTCATCGCGCGCGCACTTCAGGCCGCGTGACGGCACACAATATCAGGGAAGGGATACAAGGGATGAAGGTGGAAGGGCTGGCGGCCGTCGTGACAGGCGGCGCATCGGGTTTGGGCGGTGCCACGGCGGCGCGCCTTGCCGGGCTGGGCGCGAAAGTGACCCTGTTCGACCTCAACGAGGAGATGGGCACGGCCCATGCCGAACGGATTGGTGGGCGCTTCGCCAAGGTGGACGTGACCGACGAAGCCGGTGTCGCACAGGCCCTCGAAGAGGCCGAGGCCGTCAACGGCAAGGCCCGCATCCTCGTCAACTGCGCCGGGATCGGCCCGCCGCGCAAGGTGCTTGACCGCGATGGGAGCCCGATCCCGCTCGGCGACTTCGCAAAGATCGTCAACATCAACCTCATCGGCAGCTTCAACGTGCTGTCCAAGTTCGCCAGCCGCCTCCACGATGCGGAAGAAATAGAGGGCGAGCGCGGCGTTGCCATCAGCACGGCAAGCGTCGCGGCCTTCGAAGGCCAGATCGGACAGGCCGCCTACTCCGCCTCGAAGGGCGGGGTCGTGGGCATGACGCTGCCCGTCGCGCGCGAACTGGCGCGCTACGGCATTCGCGTAATGACCATCGCGCCGGGTCTCTTCCTCACCCCATTGATGGAGAGCTTTCCCAAGGAAGTGCAGGACTCGCTGGGCGCACAGGTGCCTTTCCCCAGCCGCCTGGGGCATCCTGACGAATACGCGCAGCTGGTCGAATCCATCGTTACCAACCCGATGCTCAACGGCGAGACGATCCGCCTCGACGGCGCGATCCGGATGTCGCCGAAGTGAGCGCGGCCTATATCGTCGAGGCGGTGCGCACCGCCGGGGGCCGCCGCAAGGGCGCTCTCGCCGGCGTCCATCCCGCCGACCTTGGTGCGACCGTGCTCGACGCGCTTGTCACGCGCGCGGGGATCGATCCCGCGACAATCGAGGACGTGCTCATGGGCTGTGTCACGCAAGGGGGCGAACAGGCCTTTGCCTTCGGACGCAACTGCGTGCTGGCCTCGGGCCTTCCCGACAGCGTGCCCTCCGTCACGATAGACCGGCAGTGCGGTTCCTCGCAACAGGCGCTGCAGTTCGCCGCGCAGGCCGTCATGTCCGGCACGCAGGACCTCGTCATCGCCGCCGGGACCGAGAGCATGACCCGCGTGCCGATGTTCTCGAACATGTCGGTCTACGAGAAGATGGGCATCGGCACAGGTCCCTTCGCGCCCTCGATCCAGGAGCGCTACGGCGTCCCCGCCTTCAGCCAGTTCACCGGCGCGCAGATGGTCGCCGACCGCCACGGCCTCACCCGCGAAGCGATGGACCGCTTCGCGCTCGACAGCCACCGCAAGGCCGCCGCGGCCATCGAAAGCGGCGCGTTCGATGCCGAGATCGTCCCTGTCGCCACCGCCAACGGCACCTTCGCGCAGGACGAAGGCGTGCGCTTCGACGCCACGCTGGAAGGCATCGGTGCGCTCGATCCGCTCACCGAGGGCGGCACGATCACGGCGGGCAATGCCAGCCAGATGACCGACGGCGCCTCGGGCGTACTGGTCGCCAGCGAGGAAGCACTCAAGACCCATGGCCTGACCCCGCTTGCACGCATCCACGCCTTTGGCGTCAGTGCGGGCGATCCCGTGGTCATGCTCGAGGAACCGCTGCCAGGCACGCGCAAGCTCCTGGCTAGGACCGGCCTCTCGCTCGCGGACATGGACCTTTACGAAGTCAACGAGGCCTTTGCCTCGATCCCGATGGCCTGGGCAAAAGCGCTGGAGGCGGATCCGGCCAAACTCAACGTCAACGGCGGCGCCATCGCGCTCGGTCATCCGCTGGGGGCGAGCGGCACCAAGCTGATGACAACCCTCATCCACGCCCTGAAGGCACGCGGGGGCCGCTATGGCCTCCAGACCATGTGCGAGGGCGGCGGCATGGCCAACGTGATGATCGTGGAGGCGATGTAATGGCTCTCAAGACACGGATTACGCAGCTTCTGGGGATCGAACACCCCATCGTCCAGGGCGGCATGATGTGGGTGGGCCGCGCCGAACTGGCAAGCGCGGTCTCGAACGCGGGTGGCCTCGGCATCCTGACCGCCCTCACCCAGCCTACGCCCGATGACCTGCGGCGCGAGATCGACCGCTGCCGGTCGATGACCGACAAGCCCTTCGGCGTGAACCTCACCATCCTGCCCTCGGTAAACCCGCCCCCTTACGCCGAATACAGGAAGGCGATCATCGAGAGCGGGGTGCGCATCGTCGAGACGGCGGGCAGCGGCCCGCGCGAGCACGTCGAGGATTTCAAGAGCCACGGCATCACCGTGCTGCACAAGTGCACCGCGGTTCGCCACGCGCTCTCGGCCGAACGTATGGGCGTCGACGTCATTTCGATCGACGGCTTCGAATGCGCCGGGCATCCCGGCGAGGACGACATTCCCGGCCTTGTCCTGATCCCCGCCGCCGCCGACCAGGTGAAGATCCCCATGTTGGCGAGCGGCGGCATCGGCGATGGCCGTGGGCTTGCCGCCGCGCTCGCGCTGGGCGCCGAAGGCGTCAATATGGGCACCCGCTTCTGCGCCACGAAGGAGGCGCCGATCCACGACAACATCAAGCGCTTCCTCGTCGAAAACGACGAGCGCGCGACCAACCTCATCTTCCGCCAGTTCCGCAACACCGGACGCGTGGCGAAGAACAGCATCTCCGACGAGGTGGTGACAATCGCGCAAGTCCCCGGCGCGCAGTTTCAGGACGTCCAGCCGCTCGTCTCTGGGGCGCGGGGGCGCACCGCACTCGAAACCGGCGATACCGAAGCCGGACTGGTCTGGGCCGGACAGGTACAGGGCCTGATCCGCGACGTTCCCAGCTGCGCGCAGCTTCTCGCCCGGATGGTGTCCGAGGCCGAAAGCATCATCGCCTCGCGTCTGGGGGCAATGCTGGCCGAACCGGTCGCGTGAACGCGCCAGCCCCGCAGGGCGCGCAAGGCCCGCTCAAGGGTCTGCGCGTCGTCGAGTTCCTGGGCATCGGCCCCGGACCACAGGCGGCGATGATGCTCGCCGACCTCGGGGCCGAGGTCCTCCGGATCACCCGCAAGGGTGGCAACGGCTGGCCCAACCCGGTCAATGACCGGGGCCGCGCCGAGATCGAGATCGACATTCGCAGCAAGGCCGGACGCCTGCAGTGCCTTGAGGTGCTCGATAGCGCCGATGTCCTGATCGAAGGCTTCCGCCCGGGCGTCATGGAGCGCCTGGGCCTGGGGCCCGACGATATCGCGCCGCGCAACCCCCGCCTCGTCTATGCGCGCATGACGGGCTGGGGGCAGGAGGGCCCGCTCGCCCGCACCGCCGGGCACGACATCAACTACATCGCGCTCTCGGGCGCGCTTGCGGCCATGGGGCGTCCCGGAGAGCCCGCCGCGATCCCGCTCAATCTCGTCGGCGATTTCGGGGGCGGTTCGATGCTGCTGGTCACAGGGATCCTGGCTGCGCTCTTCGAACGCACGACGTCCGGGAAGGGCCAGGTCGTCGATGCCGCGATCCTCGACGGGGTAACGACGATGATGTCCTTCTTCGACGGGCTGACCGCGACAGGCCAGCTCTCGCTCGACCGCACGGACAACCTCCTGGGAGGCGCCGCCCCCTACTACCGCACCTACCTGTGCCGCGACGGGCGCGAGATGAGCGTGGGCGCACTGGAGCCCCCCTTCTTCGCCGAACTGATCGCCCGGCTCGACCTGCCCCAATTCGCCGACGGACAAGCCCCGCAACGCTGGGCCGCGCTCGAAGCCGCCCTCACCGCACGCTTTGCCGAGCATGACCAGGCCCACTGGATAGGTGTCTTCGAGGGAAGCGATGCCTGCGTGGCCCCGGTCCTCACCCTCGCGGAAGCCAAAGCGCACCCGCACCTTTGCGCCCGGGAAACCTATGTCGAATGCAATGGCCTGCCACAGGCCGCGCCCTCGCCGCGCTTCTCCCGCACGCCCGGGGCCGCGCGAAGCGATGCCGGTGAAGATGGCGCGGCGATGATTGCGCGCTGGCGGGAGGCGTGAAGACAGAAAATACCATTCAAGGGGTTATTACCCCTTGACCCCATAACCGTCCTGCTCACCTCTCTCGGCTACGAGTGCGCGAGAGCCTTGAGGTCGACATTATGGGGAGCCCGAGGGCAATGGCCCTCGGACCTGTTCCTTTTTTCTTCAGTTCTTGCCAATTACAGCGTCGGGATCAGGAAGGCATTGGAGCCATCGCCTCCGCCATCAGGCCAGCGCTGGGTGACGGTCTTCACCTTGGTCCAGAAGCGCATGCCTTCCATGCCGTACTGGTTGGTGTCGCCAAAGGCGCTGCGTTTCCAGCCACCGAAGCTGTGGTAGCTGACCGGCACCGGGATCGGCACGTTCACGCCCACCATGCCGACGTTGACGCGCGCGGCGAACTCACGCGCGGCGTGGCCGTTGCGCGTGAAGATGGCGACGCCATTGCCGTACTGGTGCTTGCTGGGCAGGGCAACGGCTTCCTCGAAATCGGCCGCGCGCACGATCTGAAGGACCGGGCCGAAGATTTCCTCGTGGTAGCTCTTCATGCCCGTCGTCACCCGGTCGAGCAGCGTGGGGCCCAGGAAGAAGCCCTTTTCGTGCCCCTGAAGGGTGAAGTCGCGCCCGTCGATGACCAGTTCGGAGCCTTCGTCGACGGCGGTCCCGATCCACTGGACGATGCGCGCCTTGTGCTCGGGCGTGACGACTGGGCCATAGTGCGCGTCGGGATCGTGCGAGACGCCCACGCGCAGCGCGTTGATCGCGGGGATCAGCTTTTCGCGCAGGCGCTCGGCCGTATCCTCGCCCACCGGCACCACCACGGGAAGCGCCATGCAACGCTCACCTGCGGAGCCGAAGGCCGCACCGCACAAGTCGTTCACCACCTGATCGAGATCAGCATCGGGCATGACGATGCCGTGGTTCTTGGCCCCGCCCATCGCCTGGACGCGCTTGCCCGCCGCGACACCGCGCGAATAGACGTACTGGGCGATGTCGGACGAGCCTACGAAGCTGACCGCCGCGATGCCGGGATGATCGAGAATGGCATCGACCATCTCCTTGTCACCGTGGACAACCTGGAGCAGGCCCTCGGGCGCGCCCGCCTCGACGAAGAGCTCGGCCAGGCGCACCGGCACGCTGGGATCGCGTTCGCTGGGCTTCAGGATGAAGGCGTTGCCACACGCGATCGCCATGCCGAACATCCACATCGGGATCATCGCGGGGAAGTTGAACGGGGTGATGCCTGCGCCCACGCCAAGCGGCTGGCGCATCGAGTAGACATCGATCCCGCTGCCCGCGCCGACCGTGTATTCGCCTTTCTGGGCATGGGGAATGCCACAGGCGAACTCGATCACCTCGAGCCCGCGCTGGATGTCGCCCTTGGCATCGTCGACGACCTTGCCGTGCTCGCTCGCCAGGAGTTCGGCAAGTGCCTGCATGTTCTCTTCCAGGAGCTGCTTGAAGCGGAACATGACGCGTGCACGGCGCTGCGGGTTGGTGGCCGCCCATTCGATCTGGACCCGGCTTGCGGTTTCCACCGCGCGGTCGAGCAGAGCCGCATCGCCCAGCGGAACTTCCGCCTGCACTTCCCCGGTGGAGGGATTCCAGACCTGGTGGACACGGGCGCCAGAGCCGGTGCCCGAACTTTCGCCGCAGATGAAGTGATCGATGGTGCGCATATCCGTTCCCGTTTCTCGCGTTTCGTGTTCTAGCTCTCGACCCAGTCGCTGGTCAGCGCGCGGGGTGAGAGGTACTTGGTCCGCGTCCACCCGCCATCGACCACGATCGACTGGCCGTTGATCATCTCGCCCCCCGGTGAGCACAGGAACGCAATGACGTTCGCCAGATCCTCGGCCTCGGCAAGGCGGGGATAGGGTGTGGTCTCCACGTTCACCCGCTTGAACGTCTCATCCTCGAAACGGTGCCGGACCATGTCGGTCATGGTAACGCCGGGCGCGACGCAATTGCTGCGAATGCCGTGCGGCCCGTATTCGACCGCCATGTGCTCGGTCAGCGAGCGAAGCCCGCCCTTGGCCGCCGAATAGGGCCCGCCGCGCTTGCCGCCGATCATCGCGAAGGTGCTGGTGACGTTCACCACGCAGCCGCCCTCGCCCATGTGCGCGATGGCCTCGCGGCAAAGGCGAAAGGGCGCGCGCAGCATGACGTCGAGGAAGAGATCAAGCGTGGCATCGTCGGTCTCATGCAGCGGGGTCGGGCTGCCGAGCCCCGCATTGTTGACCAGCGTGTCGATGTGCCCGAAGCGCTCCAGCGCGAAGTCGACGATGGCGTGCGGAGCATCCGCATGGGTGATGTCGAGCGCCAGTGTGGCCAGGCGCTCCTCGGTGCCCAGAGC
Source organism: Novosphingobium sp. MBES04 (assembly GCF_000813185.1). Lineage (NCBI taxonomy): Bacteria > Pseudomonadati > Pseudomonadota > Alphaproteobacteria > Sphingomonadales > Sphingomonadaceae > Novosphingobium > Novosphingobium sp. MBES04. The sequence goes on from NZ_DF850488.1 coordinate 1,452,566, forward strand.
CTCGGCGAGCCCCGCCAGCTTGTCGGCGCTGCGCCCGATGCCGACGATGGCATCGCCCGCCGCATGCAGGGCCTTGGCCGTAGCAAGACCAATGCCGCTGCCTGCCCCCGTGATGATGCTGGTGCGCGCCATCTCAGAAACCCAGATCTTCGATCTGGCCATCGAAATTGTGCTGCAGCTTGCGCGTCGCCGCGCTCAGCCGCTCGCCATCGATGCCCTTCAAGTGCCCGTCGATCACGCGGTTGTAGTTGCTGATAAGACCCTCCACACCGCGCCCGAGCCGCATGTAGTCAAAGCCTTGCGCGTGAAGGCCCTGCTGCTGGATCGGGATATTGCCATAGTCCTGGCGCGGGATCGGCGGGAACTCCTCGCTGTCGTAGGGCAGCAGGGTCGGCTCGGTGACTCTCTGGTGGTTGTCCTCGGGCGCGAAATGGGTGAGCGACCACAGCTCGAACAGGCACTCCTCGGGGCCGAGCGGACGGATGCGGTAGGCCGACGCGCTGCTCATCGTGGGCAGCAGGAAATAGTGCGGAAAGAGGAACTCCACCGCCTGAACCGGGTGGGTCTGGGCCAGCGTGTTGAGGTCGGGAATGTCCTCGCCGCGCGCGCGCAGCTGCTCGACCACCTGGTGCTGGACGATGCCGTACCACATCGGGATGGCCTGGGCCGGGTCCTCGGGCAGTTCGACATCGAGGAGGTGGCTGGCGATCTCCACTTCCTTGGCGTGGACCATGCCCGCCATGCCCTCGTTCAGGAGCTTCATGTGCTCGAACTGGGCCTGGACGTTCTCGCGCACGGTGAGGCCGGGGTTGATCGGCAGGCCGATGCCCCCTGTGTCCATGCCGTACATCGTGTTGTAGAGCTGGGGCAGCTTGTGCTGGAGCTGCGGGTGCGTCTTCATCACGTGGTAGCCTTCCATGAAGGCCTCCATCGCGATCTTCCAGTTCGCCGGCAGCTTCGTGGCGTACCACCACTCGGCCTTGAGATCGTCGAACCCGCGCATTTCCAGCGCTTCGAGCACGGGGCCCAGACTTTCGCGCAGCGACGGGGCCGCGTCGTCGAAGTTAACGAAGGCGCAGCCGATTGCGGTTTCCACGCGGCAGGGACGCAGCGCCAGGTCGGCCGCGTCAAGCTGCTCGTCGGAGAAGAAGTGCTTGCCGTAGACGAAGGTGTTGTCGCCCTCCATGTTCCAGCGCCAGCCGTGGAAGGGGCAGATGAAGCCCGCACTCTTGCAGTTGCCCTGCCCGCCCGGCTCGGCGATGGGCACGCCGCGGTGGCGACAGGCGTTGTGGTAGGCCTTGACGCCCTCGCTCCCCTCTCCGGTGCGCACGACGATCACCGATTGGCCCAGATTGCTGTACTCGATCCAGTCGCCCACGTTGGGGATCAGTTCGAGGCGCGTCGCCATCTGCCAGACATGGGGCCAGAGCCGCTCGGTTTCCGCGCGGTAGAAGGTCTCGTCGTAGTAGCGCGCCGCCGGGATACGTTCCGGGTTGGTGACGAGATGGGGCACATCGAAGCGGGCGGCAGGGTCGGCCTCGGCCATGGCGAAGGATCCTCTCTCGAACATGTTTGCAGCGATGCTTAACGCCCGCCCCTCCGATCACGAAGGCGCCCGCCCCAGCCACCGCTCGGGCGATGTCAGACGGCCATTTCGGCCAGTTCGGCGCGCAGGACGTGCTTCAGGACCTTGCCCGCCTCGTTGCGCGGCAGGGCCTCGCGCAGGACCACCTGCTCGGGATACTTGAAGCGGGTGACGCCAGCCGCCGACAGGTAGTCCGCCAGCATCGGCACGTCGGGAATGGCGCCGTCGCTCGGCACGATGACCGCGCAGGCGCGCTCGCCTGTGCGCGGGTCGGGCAGGCCGACAATGGCGATGTCGGCAATCGCGGGGTGGCCGGAGAGCAGATCCTCGATCTCCTTGGGCGCGATGTTCTCCCCGTTGCGGATGATGAGGTCCTTGATCCGTCCGGTGACGGTGAGAAAGCCACCTGCATCAAGCGCGCCCTGATCGCCGCTGCGGTAGAAGCCTGCGGCATCGAACGCGCCCTCCTCGTCTTCCTGCCGGATATAGCCCGCCAGCATCTGGGGGCCGCGCGCGCGGATCTCGCCGTCGGGAGCCAGGATGACCTGCGCTATTCCCGCCTTGCCGTCGGTCTGCGCGGCCTCGGGCATGCCCTTTTCATCCAGAGATCCGACCGTCGTGACCGGCACCTCGGTGCTGCCGTAGACCCGGCTGACGCGGGCGTTCGTGAACCAGGCGTTCGCCTCCTCGATCAGCGCGGGCGGCACCGACGCTCCTCCGCAGATAAAGACCTTGAGCGCGTCCAGATGGTCTCCCTGCGCCTGCGCCGCACGCAGGATCTGTTCGAGGAACGGGGTCGCGCCCGCCATGTGGGTGATCCTTTCCTCCTGCATCCGGCGCAGCGCCTCCTGCGCGTTCCACTGGTCGAGCAGCACGGCCACGCTGCCCAGCAGCACCGGCCCCTCGAAGGCGTAGATCGAACCGCCGATATGGCTGATCGGCGAGGCAACGAGAAAGCGATCCCCCGGCGCAACGTGCCAGTAGGCGCCGATCTGGTGCAGCAGCGCCCCCAATGAATTGTGGGTGTGGAGCACGCCCTTGGGCCGCCCGGTCGTGCCCGAGGTGTACATCACCATGCGCACCGCGTCGGGATCGGGATGACGGATGGTACGGGGCGCGCTCGCCTCCAGGATCGCCGCATAGTCCTGCGTTCCCGCGACCGGGCCTGTGCCGCGCACGACGACGATCTCGGGGCCGTGCTCCATCTCCGCGGCAATGGCGGTCAGCATCGCGGCGTAGTCGAAACGGCGGAAAGTCTCGGGCACGAAGACCACGCGGCTCTTGCAGTCGCGCAGGATGAAGGTGGTGTCGCGCGTGCGCAACGAGGGCAGGATCGGGTTCGCGACGAGGCCGGCGTAAGTCGCGGCAAGGTAGATCGTCGCGGCCTCGTGCCAGTTGGGCAGCATGAAGGAGACGACACCGCCCGGCGCGACACGCTCGCCCAGCCAGGTGCCCAGACGCAGCGCGCGTTCGTGCAGTTCGCCCACGCTCAGCCGCACCTCGCCTTCCACCAGCATCAGCCGGTCCGGCTCGGCGGCGGCAAGGCGCGGCACGAGATCGGCAAGCGTCTCGTCGCGCCACCATCCCTCGCGGCGCGCGGCCTGCGCGCGCTCCTCGTCCCAGCGCAGGCTCCAGCCTTCGATCTCGCGGCGCGTCATTTCACCCCACCTCCTTGTTGCGCGCAGTCAAGGCAGGCGCGCACGCGAAGGCAACCGGCAAGGCACAGGGCGATGTCACTCATCGCGCGGGTGATACCGCAAGGCGATGCGCAGGCCTCGCGCGCGCTTCGCGCTATGTCCCGGCCAAAAGCAGACCCGGAGGAAGAGAATGCAGCTTGAAGGCAAGGTCGCCGTCGTCACCGGCGCGGGCTCGGGAATTGGCCGCGCGATCGCCCAGCGCTTTGCCCGCGAGGGCGCACAGGTGGGCGCCTGGGACCTCAACGGCGAGGGCGTGGCCCAGACGGTCGAGGCGATCACGCAGGCGGGCGGCACGGCGATCGCCTGCACCGCCAACTGCGCCGATGCGACCGAGATCGCCGCGGCCGCCAAGGCCACGCGCGACGCCTTCGGGAAGATCCAGATCCTGGTCAACAACGCCGGGATCGCCCCCTTCGTGCCCTACGCCCAGATCACCGACGCGCAGTGGGACCAGATCATGGACATCAACCTCAAGGGCCCGCACCTGTGCATCCGCGAGATGCTGCCCGCGATGCTGGAGGCGGGCTGGGGACGCGTGGTCAACATCACCTCCTCCTCGGTGCAGAGCGGCTCCTTCGCACAGGTCCACTACGTCACCTCCAAGGGCGGTGTGCTCGGCATGACCAAGGCCCTCGCGCTGGAATTTGCCGCGAGCGGCGTCACCTTCAACATGGTACCGCCCGGCTTCGTCGATACGCCCGCGCTGCGCGCCGCCCCGGTCGACATCGACACCTTTTCGCAGACCCTGCCGATGAAGCGCGTGGGCCAGCCTGACGAGATCGCGGCGGCCTGCGTGTTCCTGGCCAGCGAGGGCGCGAGCTACGTGACCGGCCAGACGATCAGCGTGAACGGCGGGCGCTACATGGGCTCGGCCTGACACGCACCCCGGCCCTGCCACCCGATATCGCCGGGGCGTGCTTCATCCACGCGCCCCGGCGAACTATATTCAGCCCCAGAACAAGGGAGGATTTGCCATGGCCGTCGAGACCCAGACGACGCTCACGCACGAGACCATCAAGGACAAGATCGGCGCCTACGTCCTGAATTCCAAGGAAGAACTTCTTTCCGGGTCGCTCGGTGATGCGCTGCGCGAGCTTCTGGAAGAGCGCGGCGTGCTCGTCTTCCCGAAGATCGGCTTCACCAACGAAGAGCAGATCGCCTTCACCAAGACGCTGGGCACCTACGCGCCTGAACGCAAGGGCGATGAGGAAGAGGTCACCAAGATCAGCATCGACCCTGCCATCGCCGGGCCGACCGCGGAGTATCTCAAGGGCTCGCTCTACTGGCACATCGACGGGACCATGCAGGAGGTGCCGATCCTCGCCTCCATCCTTTCGTGCAAGAAGCCCTCGCCCAAGGGCACGGGCAACACCGGCTTTTCCAACACCTACGCCGCCTACGATGCGCTCCCCCAAGAGGAGAAGGACCGGATCGAAGGTCTCAAGGTGCGCCACGGTGCCTGGGCGACGCTGTTCTTCTACAACCCCGAACCGCCCGTCGCGATGCTCAAGGGCATGCAGGCAATCGGCGACAACACCCTGCCGCTGGTCTGGACGCACAAGTCGGGCCGCAAATCGCTGGTGATCGGCAACACCGCGCACACCGTGGTCGACATGGACGTGATGGAAGGGCGCCTGCTGCTCAACGAACTGCGCGAATGGGCCACCCGCGAGGAATTCACCTACAGCCACGAATGGTCCGAGGGCGACCTCGTCATCTGGGACAACACCGGGACCATGCACCGCGCCGAGTGGTACGATGTGACCAGCGGCCGCCTGATGGTGCGCACCAAGCTGGAGGGCGAGGAGCCCTTCGCCTGAGGCAGGGCAGACAGTAAAAGAGTTCCGAGGGCCATCGCCCTCGGGCTCCCCGAACTGGAGACCTCACCTTGCGCGCGCCAACCTGGCTGAGAAAGGTGAGGTCGACAGTTTGGGGGTCAAGGGGCGATGGCCCCTTGGAAAGATTACTTCTTTTACTCGGCATCCCCGCGCAGCCAACGGCTCCGCTCAGTCCTGCGCTTCGGGCATCCCCGCCTGCATGTACCGGGCGAGGTTCGTGTGCAGGCTGGCCACCGCGCGCTCCATGTAGGGATTGGGTTGGGCACCGCGGAACCCCGCACTCTTCATGCCCTGCTGGACGGCGGCCATGTTGCCGAAATCCTGTTGCAGCACCGGCGGCCATTCGTGGGGCTCGGTGTAGGTCCACGCTGTCTCGGGCGCCTCCCCTTCCGGGTAGAGTTCATAGACCGCCGCCTCGAAGATGCATCTGTCCGGGTCGCTTCCATAGGGGCGCGCGGCGTAGCACAGCATGTTGTTCACCGCCTGCCCGATCTGGAAGTTGGGAAAGACCTGCCAGGCCGTCCCCGCCTTTGCCGTGTGCGCGGGGGCGACCACCGGCCAGTCGACCCCGCGCGCGGCATCGTCCCGGCGCGAGGCCGCGATCCAGTGGGCGGAAACCTGTGCCGGCGGCGTTCCTTCGGGCAGCTCCTGCGCCAGCCGTTCGGCCGCGCGCACCATCGTCATGGTCGTGTTGGTATTCGCATTCTCCCAGGTGAAGCGCTGCATCTCGGCGGTCGAGAGCCGGGCATCGCCGGTCCCCACGCGCAATTTGCCCGCGTCCTCCTCCCTATCCTTCGCCGCCTCATAGCCAATGTGCGAATGGAGCCCCTCCTGGCGCGCCCAGCCCCGGAACTGGCCGAAGGCGTTGAACTCGGGGTGGGTCGTGGCGACATGGTAGGTCTCGCAGAAGGCCTCCATCGCCACCTTCCAGTTGCACTCGAACACGATCCACTTGCGCCAGCGCGCGCGCATGTCCTGCAGGCGATAGGGATCGAGCATCTCCGGGAGCACGCCAAGGTAGGCTTCCAGACTCTCGCCCTCGGGATCGAGGCTGATCCAGATCCAGCCGCCCCAGGTGTCCACGCGCACCGGCGTCAGATCGGCGCGCCCGTTGCACAAGGCCCCCTGCCAGTCGTCCTCCTGCGGCACGTGGGTGTTCGCACCATCAAGGCCAAAGCTCCAGCCGTGGTAGCCGCAGATGAACCCGCGCGCCTGCCCTTGCGCATTGCGCGCGCCCGGCGGCGTGTCGACCAGCCGCCGCCCGCGATGGGGGCAGACGTTGTGGTGCGCCCTCAGGCTGTCAGGACCCGTGCGCACGATAACCACCGAATCCGGGCCGATGTCATAGGTGATGAAATCACCGGTCGCGGCCAGGTCCTCGACCCGACCCGCCTGGAGCCAGACCTTGCGCCACAAGCGATCCTGCTCGGCGCGGGCATACTCGGGCGAGACATAGGCCTTGGCGGGGACAAGGACCGACTTTGCAAGGTCGGCTGCGGGCGCGATCTGGGGTTCGTGTGCCATGGCCGGATTCTTGCGCCCGACCTCCAGCCACCCACAAGGTTGCCTCCCTTTCATCGCCCCGGCGAAAGCTCGTGAGCCGCGTTGCGCCACACCGCGAGCGGAGCCTAGCCAAGGCGGGTCAGAAGGAGAGGACGATGGACGAATTGCGCTTCGATGGCCGCGTGGCCGTGATCAGCGGCGCCGGGCGGGGCCTGGGACGGGCCTATGCGCTCCTGCTCGCCAACAGGGGCGCGAAAGTCGTCGTCAACGACAACGGCAGCGCGATCCTGGGCGAAGGGGAGGACGAAGGCCCGGCGCAGCAGGTCGTGCGCGAGATCGAAGCGGCGGGCGGCGAGGCGCTCGCCTCTGTCGACAGCGTCGCCACCTGCGAAGGGGCGAGCGCCATCGTCCAGAGCGCGCTCAACGCCTTCGGGCGCGTCGACATCCTCATCCACAACGCGGGCAACGTGCGCTACGGCGCGCTCGACGAGATCGCGGTCGAGGACTTCCACTCGGTGCTCGACGTGCATCTGATCGGCGCGTTCTACCTCGTGCGCGCGGCCTTCCCGCACATGAAGGCGCAGAACTACGGACGCGTCGTCCTTACCTCCTCCATCGGCGGCTTCTATGGCAACCAGGCCTGCGTGAACTACGCGGTCTCCAAGTCGGGCATGATCGGCCTCTCCAACGTGATCGCGCTGGAGGGCGAAGAGCACGGTATCCGCAGCAATCTCATCCTGCCCGGCGCCATGACGCGCATGGCCGACGGGCTCGACACCTCGCAGTATCCCCCCCTCGGCCCCGAACTCGTCGCGCCCATGGTGGGCTGGCTGGCGCACGAGGACTGCGCACTCTCGGGTGAAGCGCTGGTCGCGATCGGGGGGCGCATGGCCAAGATCGACATGCTCGAGACCCACGGCGTCTTCCAGCCGCACTGGACCATCGAGCAAGTCGCCGCGCGCATGGAGGAAATCGCCGATCCGGCGACGTACGCCGACCTCGGCCTCCATGGCTACCGCGCGCACCTGGGGCAGAGTTTCGAGATGGCCAGGAACGGCCGCCTTCCCGCCGAATAGGAAGCGGAAGGTGCACCCTGTGACCGCCCGCGCGGAGTGGAAGGCGCACTGGGGCGTGCCGCTGGCCGGCGCCCTTGGCTACGCCACCAGCGTCATTCATATCTATGGCCTTGGCGTCTATATCGAGCCGATCAGCGAGAGCTTCGGCTGGTCGCGCGCAACCACCACTTTCGGCATGACCATCGCCACGCTGATCCAGGCCGTGTTCGGGGTGCCCATCGGGATGCTCGTCGACAAGATCGGCCCGCGTATCCTGGCCGTCATCGGCATTCCGCTCACCTGCGCGGCTTTTGCCCTGCTCGGGACCGCAAGCGGCAGTGCGTGGCAATGGTACGCGCTGTGGACCCTCATGGCGCTGGCCACGCTGCCGGTGCAGGCGACGGTCTGGACGGCCGCGGTCGCCAGCCGCTTTGCCCGTTCGCGCGGCCTTGCCTTCGCGATCACCTTATGCGGAGCCTCGGTTGCCGCCGCGCTGTTCCCCTGGCTCGGCGCGCGCCTCATCGCCGCCTATGGCTGGCAAAGCGCGATGGCCTGGCAAGGCCTCGCCTGGATGGCGCTGGCCTGGCCGGTGATCCTCGTCCTGTTCCGCACAGGACGCACGCCGCCCCCGGCAAAGGACGATGCGCCCGTCCTCCCCACGCCCGCCCCCGAAGGCGTGAGCTTCTTCGAAGGCCTGCGCTCACCTGTCTACCTGCGCCTCCTCGTCGCGAGCCTGCTGTTCACCTTCACCGTGCTGGCCCTCGTCGTCCATTTCGTGCCCATCCTCACCGACGCGGGACTTCCTCCCGCCCGAGCCGCCGCGCTGGCCTCGCTCATCGGGCTTTTCTCCATCGCCGGACGGCTGGGCACGGGCCTCCTCCTCGACCGCTTTCCTGCGGCTTACGTGGGCGCCGTCATCTTCCTCCTTCCCGTGGCGAGCGGGCTCATCCTGCTGGGCGCGGGCGCGCAAGGCGCGGTTCCCGTCGCCGTGCTGATCGGACTGACACTGGGCGCCGAGGTCGACGTGATCGTCTACCTCGCGACGCGCCACTTCGGCCTCAAGGCCTTCGGTGCGCTTTACGGAGGGCTGCTCGTCGCTCTCTCCGTCGGCACGGCACTCGGGCCGCTTGCGGCCTCGGCGGTCTACGACCGGACCGGGGGATACGACATGTTTTTGCTCACGACCCTCGTCCTCATGGTTGCAGCCAGCCTCGCGCTGTTCAGCCTGCCCCGGCCCGCGTTCGGGCATGAGTAAGAAGTCCAATTTCAAGGGGCCATCGCCCCTTGACCCCGGAATGGGCGACTTCACCTCTCTCAGCTAAGGCAGCCTGCGCAAGGTGAGGTCGACGGGTTCGGGGAGCCGCCCTCACCCCCAGAGCGCATCCGCTGCCGCCGCCGCGCTTGCTCCGCGCCCGCCCAGTTCCCCGATCAGGGCCTTCAGACGGTAGGTCCAGAAGTGCAGCGGATGTTCGAGCGTCATCCCCATGGCGCCAAGGAACTGGTGAAAGTCGTAGACCGTCGAAGTCGCCGATTCCTGCGCGTGCCAGGCCGCGAGCGCGGCATCCGCCGGATCACGCGTGGCCGCCGCCTTCATCGCCATCCAGTAGACGCCGCTGGTGCGCACCTGCGCTTCGGCGAGGCGATGGCGCAAGGCCTGGAAGGTCGCGAGCTTGCGGCCGAACTGCGTGCGCTCGGAGAGATGCGCGCACACGCTGGCAAGCGCGGCGGCCATCAATCCGGCCGCCTCGGCCGCCAGCGCCGCGCGGGCACGTGTGCGCGCCTCGCTCGGCGTGATCGGCAGCGCCGTGCGGTCCTCGGGAATCTCCAGCAGGCTCGCCATGGGATAGGCGAAGAGACTGTCAGGCTCAGGCTGCAACTGGCCTTCCCCTGCGGTGAAACAGGAAACACCCTGCTCCTCCACCACGATCACGCAGGCCCCCGGCTCCAGAAAGCGCACGAGCCGGGGCGTGCGTGTCCCTTCGACCAGACAGACCGGCCCGGACACCCCCTCCAGCAATGGCGCAAAGAAGGCGCGCGTTGCCGCTTCCACGGCGAAAGGCAGACGGGCGAGGCGTTCCACCACCACGCCCGCCGTCGCGGTGCCCAAGTCCGGGTCGCAGGCCACATCGAGAAAGCCGCTTTCGGCCAGCGCCCGCGCAAAGTCCGGGCTGGCCGGCACCAACGGCGCTTCGTGCATCGGCGCCTCCTCGAAGGGGCGGGCCAGAGCATCGAGCGCGTCGCGGATGGCGCGCTGGTCCTCGTTGAGGGCAACCTGCATCAGCGCGCCTCCCGTGGCAGGCCCAGCACGTCGCTGGCGATGATGTTGAGCTGGATCTCGGCGGCGCCCGCCGCGATCCCCGCGACGATGCCGCGCTGGTGGTGCATCTTGAGATAGGGGTGCGCGTCGGCCAGCGCCTCGGGCAGGTGCTCGACGATGAATTCGCACACCCGCCGCTCGCACATGACCGTGGCGTAGCGCGCCGAGGAACTTTCCTGCCCGATCGTCTCGCCTTCGGCGCGGCGGGTGACGATCGCATAGCTGGCGAGGCGGGCTGCCTCGCACAGCGCAGCCGCACCTGCCGCCTCGATCCGCACCGCCTCGCGCACGAAGTCACCCCGCTCCTGCAGGATCGACACGGCGCGGTCGAGCGCGCTTCGCGCCAGGGCATAACGTGGAATGCCCAGCCGCTCGTTGCGCAGCGAATAGGCGATGATTTCCCAGGCCTGCCCTTCCTCGCCCAGCCGGGCGCTGGCGGGCACGCGCATGTCGTCGAAGAAGACCTCGTGGATGTCCCCCTCCCCAATGATCGAGGGGATCTGGCGCACGGTGATGCCGGGCGTATCCATCGGCACGAGCAGGATGGTGATGCCCCGCTTTCGATCCTCGCTCGTCCGGCACAGGAGGAAGCAGGTGTCGGCAAGTCCGGCATAGCTGGTCCAGATCTTCTGCCCGTTGACCACGTAGTCACCGCCATCGGCCACCGCGCGCGTGCGCAGCGAGGCAAGGTCGGAGCCGGAACCCGGTTCGGAAAAACCCTGACACCACAGCGCCTTTCCCTGCGCAATCGGCGGAAGATAGCGCGCCTGCTGCTCGGGTGTCCCGTAGCGGATCAGCGTCGGGCCGATCCAGTTGACGTTCATGTACTGCCCGCCGCGCGGCTCGCCCGCGATCCACATTTCCTCGGCCAGGATCGTCTGGTGCCAGGGGTCCTGCCCCTGCCCGCCGATCTCGACCGGCCAGTGCGGGATGAGCAGGTCTTCCTCGGCCAGCTTGCCGCAGAAGGTCTGCGCATAACGGGTCAGGTCCGGCGAGGCCGGGCCATGCTGCGCAAAGCGCTCCCAGTCGTCCGGCAGGGTCGTGTCGAGAAGATCGCGCAGGCGCTCGCGGAAGGCCTGCTCGTCGGGCGTCCAGTCAAAGTCCATGCACAGGGGCCTACCCCGCCCCACCCCCGCGCGGTAGCATCGTGCGCCCGATATCGCGGCGGCGAGCTTGAAGGTCGCGCGCACAATGGGGCCTAGCTTGCTCCATGACGCAAGAAGACGACGCCCTGAGACGCGAAATCCGCGACTGGATCGCGCGCGAAGCGCCCCGGGACTGGCGCACGGCCTCCACGCACGAAGCCTTCGTCGCTTCGCAGCGTTCCTGGTTCGCCAAGCTGGTGGGCGCGGGTTACGCCGTGCCGCACTGGCCGAGGGAATGGCCCGGTGGCGGGCGGTCGCTGGCCGAACAGAAGATCATCTACGAAGAGCTGGCGCGCGCCGACACGCCGCGCCTCCTCCTCTCGTTCGTGTCGACCTACCACGCCTTTGCAACGCTGGCCGAATGCGCGAGCGCACAGCAGCGCAGCCACTACCTGCCGCGCATTCTCGAGGGCGAGACCTGGTGTCAGGGCTTTTCCGAGCCCGGCGCGGGGTCCGACCTGGCCGCGATCCGCAGCCGGGCCGAACGGCGCGGCGATGTCTATGTCGTCTCGGGCCAGAAGGTCTGGTCGACCATGGCCCAGTACGCCGACATGTGCCTGCTGCTGGTGCGCACCTCGGCCGACGGCCCCAAGCAGGCAGGGCTCACCTACCTCCTGATGGACATGCGCCTGCCGGGTGTCAGCGTGCGCCCGATCCACCAGATCCAGGGCGACGAGGAATTCGCCGAGATCTTCCTCGACGAGGTCGAAATCCCGGTCTCCCAGCGCGTGGGCGAGGAAGGCGCAGGCTGGGCCGTCGCGCAGGCGACACTCGCCTCCGAACGCGGGCTGACGCTGATGGAACTCTCGTACCGGATGCGCGGCGCGATGGTGCGGCTGAGCGAGGCTGTCCACGCCGCCGGGCGCACCTGCGATGCCGGTGTCCTGCGCAAGCTTGGCGCGCTCGCGACACGGGTCGATGCGGTCTGCGCGCTGGCCGACCGCTTCCTGCAGAAGCGCATGGACGAGGACGAACGCGTGGGCGATGCCTCCATCGTCAAGCTCGCCTATTCGCGCTGCCTGCGCGCCTGGACGGACCTTGGCGTCGAACTGGCGGACCTTGCCGGACAGTTGCACGCGCCGATCACCTTTGGCGATCTCAACAGCGGCAACTGGATGGCCGATTTCATGAACAGCTATGCCTGGACCATCGCGGGCGGGAGCGACGAAGTGCAGCGCAACATCATTGCCGAACGCATGCTGGGCATGCCCCGCGAACCGAAGAACTGGGTCACGGAGGCCAGGCCATGAGCGCCCTGCGCCGCGAACTGGAAGACAACGCCCGCAAGGTCTTTCCCGACTGGCAGGCCGCGCAGGACGCCGCAGGCTCCTGGACGCAGATGGCCGAGCTCGGCTGGTTCATGGCCGGTGTGCCCGAAGCGCTGGGCGGCCTTGGCCTCGAACGCCGCGACCTGGCCGTGATCTTCACCGAGATGGGCCGCGCACGCATGCCCGGGCCGGCCCTGGCCCAGTTCCTCGCGCTTGAGGCCCTGGTCCAGGCCCCCGGACTTCCCCGGTCGCGAGGAGCTGCTGGAAAACGCCATGGCGGGCGCGGCGATCACGACCTCACTCACCATCGCCGGAGATGGCCTTAGCGCCGTGCCCGATGCCGATACGGCGGACCGTATCCTTGTGCGCAGCGCCGACGAGGTGACCCTGGTCGACCTTGCAGGCGCAAAGATCACGCACTTTTCCACCTGGGATCGCTCGCGCCGCCTGTTCAGCGTCGAACTGGCGCCCGATGCCCCCCGCATCCTGCTGGCGGCGGGTGCCGAAGCCGCGGCCCTGACCGAACGGCTCGACGGCCTTCTGTGCCTTGCCCTTGCGGGCGATGCGCTGGGCGGAGCCGAAGCTGTCCTGGCCATGGCGATCGAGTACCTCGGCACGCGTCGCCAGTTCGACCGGCCGCTCGCGATGTTCCAGGCGCTCAAGCATCGCGCCGCCGACCTCAAGGTCGCACTGGAAACCGCAACCGCGCTTTATGAGGCCAGTAGCGAGGCCGCTCCCCTCGCGCTCGGCGCAATGAAAGCCCACTGCTGCGAGGTCTACAAGCAGGTCGCCGAAGAGGCGGTGCAGTTCCACGGCGGGATCGGCCTCACCGTCGAGTATCCGGTCCACCTGTTCCTGAAACGCGCGTTCCTGAACCGCGCGCTGGGTGGCAGCGCGGCGTTCTGGAACGAGAGCGCAGGCGATGCGGTGCTGGAACGGACGTCTGCGGGATAGTCAGGAAGGAATTCCGAACGGGCAACCTCACCTTACCCGCGCCGCCTTGGCCGAGACTGGCGAGGTCGCCCATTTGGGGGTCAAGGGGCGATGGCCCCTTGAATCAACTTATTCTCTCAGCCCATCAGCGCCTGCGCAGCGGCAACCATCTGGTCAGGCTGAACGATGTAGGCGTCTTCCAGGACCTTCGCGAAGGGCACCGGGCACTTGGGCGCGCCGAGGCGGCGAACCGGGGCCTTGAGAACGCCGAACAGCTCTTCCGAAACAGTCGCGGCGATTTCCGCGCCGGGCCCAAAATCGCGCACGGCCTCGTGCGCGACAAGGAGCCGCCCGGTCTTGCGCACCGAGGCGAGCACGGTTTCGCGGTCCCAGGGCGAGATGGTGCGTAGGTCGATGAGTTCAACCGACAGGCCCGCCTCGGCCAGCGCGGGGAGCGCCATCTGTGCGCGCACGGTCTGGCTCGACCAGGTGACGATGGTAAGGTCCGAGCCCTCCTGCACGATACGCGCCTTGCCGAGCGGGATCGGCCCCTGGTCGTCCGGGACTTCGGCGGGCACGAACAGCGAGCCCGCGCTCTCGATGAAGATGCACGGGTCGGGATCGTCAATGCACGAGAGCAGCAGGCCCTTGTAGTCGACCGGGTTGGACGGCGCGACGACCTTGATCCCGGCCGCGTGGGCGTACCAGCCTTCAAGGTGGTCGGCGTGCTGGCCCGCGGTCTGCCAGCCCGCGCCCGTCAGCGTGCGAATGGTGATCGGCACCGAGGTCTGCCCGCCCGACATGAAGCGCAGCTTGGCCGCGTGGTTGAAGATCATGTCCATCGCGACCGTGGTGAAGTTCATCAGCATGATCTCGGCCACCGGCTTGTACCCGGCAAGCGCAGCGCCAATGGCCGCGCCGATGATGGCCTGCTCCGAGATCGGGGTGGAGCGCACGCGCTCGCCCCCGAACTTTGTCGAAAGGCCCGCCGTCGCGCCGGTCACGCCGCCGCCTTCGGGGTCGGCGATGTCCTCGCCAAGCACAAGCACCTTGTCGTCGGCGGCCATGGCTTGGTGCAGCGCCGCGTTCACGGCCTGGAGGCTGTTCATCTTGCTCGTGCCGGCGGGCTTGGCCGCGCTGGTCGTCGTCGTGCTCATGCCATCATCTCCTGGGCAAAGACATCGCGGCGGATCTCGTCCACCGACGGAAGTTCGCTGGCGAGGCCGAAGTCACGGGCCTCGGCCACCTCCGCCTCGATCTTCGCCTGCATCGCGGCAAGCGTCGCCTCGTCCACGTGGCCTTCGTCGAGCAGGCGCTGGCGGAAGAGGGGCAGCGGGTCCTTCTCTTTCGCCGCGGCCAGCTCGCCCTCGGCCATGTACTTGTTGTCATCGCCCAGGACGTGCCCGAGGAAGCGGAAGGTCGTGCATTCGAGCAGGGTTGGCCCCTCTCCGTCGCGCGCCCGCGCAATCGCGGTGGAGACCTGCGCGTACATCTCCCAGGGGTCGTTTCCGTCGACCGTGAAGCCGGGCATGCCGTAGCCGATCGCGCGCTTGGAGATTTGGTCGACCGAAGTGCCGTTCTCGAAGCGGGTGTGTTCGGCAAAGCCATTGTTGGGGCACACGAAGATGACCGGCAGCTTCCAGAGCGAGGCCAGGTTGAGCGACTCGTGGAAGGCCCCGATATTGGAGGCGCCATCGCCGAAATAGGCAATGACCACGCGCCGCGAACCGTCGAGCTTGGCCGCCCAGGCAAGGCCGTTGGCAATCGGCATCGAGGAGCCCACGACGCCCGTCGTCACCATCACGCCTGTCGGCGGGTGGGTGAGGTGCATCGGGCCGCCCTTCCCCTTGCAGGTGCCATCGACGCGGCCCGCGATCTCGGCCCAGAGGGGTTTGAGCGGCATGTCCTTGGCGACCATGTCCTGGATGCCGCGGTAGATCGTGCAGATCTGGTCCTCGTCGGTGAGGAAGTGGGAGATCGTCGCCGGGATCACCTCCTGCCCGCGCGCGGAGTAGTAGGGCATCTGCAGGCGCCCCTTGCGGATGGTAGAGAGGATCGCGTCGTCGTTGCGCTCGATCCGCAGCATCCGGCGGAAGATGTCGGTCAGCGCGGCGGAATCCGGCTGGGGGGCGTTACTGGGTTGGGTCATGGGAAAACCTCGCTCGCTTCAGGCGTCGAGGGGAACTGTCAGGGGCCACGCGGGCAAGGTCAACGAGAGCCGCTGCGCCACGGCGATATCTCGGAAACGCCTCGATCAACCACCTCTAAAACAGGCCTATTCAGGCAACCTCGGACAACGCAATCCAGCGTCTCTCCGCCTGCGCGCGGGACATCGCCTCCTGGCAGCGCTCGACTTCCAGCGCGCGGGCGAAGTCGGGCGCCGCGGTGCCCTTGCCTCCAATCGCGGCGACCATGCGCTGCATGGCCAGCGCCATCGGGAAGCAGGGGGGGATCGGAAAGCTGGCATCAATGGCCAGGTCCGGGTCCACCCGGTACGCCTCGGGGATGTCGAGCGCCTGCAGGTCACTCGGCGCGTGCGGGTTGGGCTTGTCCTGCGCCCTCAGGCCCCACAGCGTGCAGTCCTGCGCGCTGGGAAAGGTGGGCGCGCGGGTAACCAGTCGCCCTTGCGTCCCGTAGATGTCGAGCAGCCAGCCATCGTGCATCGTCATCGCCCAGCCCGCCTGGAGCTGCACGATGGGCCCGTTCGCAAAGCGCAGCAGCGCGTTGCCGGTGTCGGTTGTCTCGGGCGTGACCCGCTCTCCGTCCTCATAGACCCATTCGGAAAGGACCTGGCGATCGTCGGCCACCACCTCCTCGACAGGTCCCAGCATGGCCAGAAGCGGGTAGAGCGCGTGGCTGCCATTGTTGCGCAGGCCCGAAACCCCCGCGTCGCCACGCGCGAACCAGTTGTAGGGAAACTGCTTCGAGGCGCGGTTGAACAGCGAGATGTTGAGATGGCAGGTCCCGCCGATGGGCGTGCCGATATAACCTTCGTGCACCAGTTCGATCTGGCGGCGCACGGCGGGCACGTATTCGATGAAGGCATCGACCACGCCCACCGCGCCCGAGGCCTGCCAGGCCGCGTCGATGGCCTTGGCGCCTTCCCATCCCGGCGCGTGGGGCGAGGCGTTGTAGACGTGCTTGCCATGGGCGAGCGCGGTCTCGAGCCAGGGCTGGCGGAAATTGGGCCGGGTGCCCAGGTCCACGATGTCGATATCGGGATCACGGCACATTTCGTGGGCGTCCCAGAAGGCGCGTTCCACCCCCAGCTTCTGCGCGGCCGCGCGCGCGGTCTCCTCGCGCGAGGTGCAGATCGCGGTCACCTCGACGCCGGGCACCGCGCGCCAGGCGGGAAGATGGGCCATGCCGCCCCAGGCAGCGCCGACAATACCGACCTTGAGCGTCATCGGCTGCGCCTTATTCGATCATGCCGACGATGGTGCCGACCTGGACCGTCTCGCCCTCGGGCACGGCGATGCGCAGAATACCGGAGGCCGGGGCCTCCACCTCGTTGGTGGACTTGTCGGCTTCAAGCAGGAACAGGCACTCGCCCTCGGTCACTTCCTCGCCCTCGCCAAAGGTCCACTCCGCGATCTGCCCCTCGGTCATCGAGAAGCCGATCTTGGGAAAGATGATCTCGGTTGCCATGCTGCTCTGCCTCCGCCCTCATGTTCGTGAAGTGATGTCGGGATCTGTTCTGACCCCGCACCCGACCGGCTGCAATTGCGCGTTTGCCTGCCCGTCATTCTATCGGCCCGGCGATGGCGCGCGGGCCGGGGATGCGCGCTCAGGCCTGGTTGCGCGTCGCCCAATCGTCGACTTCACCCGGCTTGAAGGTACGGGCTGGCCCCGCGCCCGAGGCGGTCTTGAGATCAAAGCCGATGGGATCGACATCGCCCTCTATCGGCACGCCGAAGGAGGACAGCGCCCAGCTTGTCATCACGTAGTGGCCAATCGACATGACCAGATCCATCATCTGGCGCCGGTCGTAATGGCGCGCGAGGCCCTCCCAGGTCGCCTCCGAAACGATGTGCCGGTCCATAAGATCATCGACCGCATCGAGCACCAGCCGGTCCGCCTCGCCCCAGCGCCCCGCGCCTTCGGGGTAGTCGCGGATCGCGGCGATATCCTCGAGGGTGAGCCCGGCGTTGAGGCCGTAGCCGACATGGTTGTGCCATTCGTACGCGCTCTTCACCCGCCAGGCGACGCGCAGGATCAGCAGTTCGAGCGCGCGGGTGGGCAGCGTGTTGGTCATCAGGAGGTGCCTGGCCCAATGGTTGTAGGGCATGGCCATGTCCGGGTGGTTGGCGAGCACCATCATGATGTTGGTGCGCGAGCCTTCCTCGCGCGCATTGGGCTCGCCCCAGAAGGCGAAGACATCGCGTGCAGGCTCGGTCCATTCCTCACGCGGGAGGTTGGGCAGGCGGCGGGGCGGAGTCGTCATCACGGGGTCTCCCTGTCGGGATGGGGGGTGTCGGTCCGTCCGGCATCGCGGGCGAGCTGGCGTTCGCTCTGGGCAAGGTCGGCACGGTAGTGGCGCGCGGCCATGGCGAAGCTGAACGTGGCGGGAAGCGCCAGGACCGTGCTGGAGAGGAGCGCGATGCGCAGCGCATCCTCTCCAAACGATGGAGCGAGCGCATCGCTGAGAACGCCCAGCAGCGCCGGCCCGAAGCCATAGCCCACGAGGTAGACCGCCATCAACGTCATCGCCGCCGTCGTCGCGCGAGCCCAGACGGGCGGCAGCGTGGTGCAGACCATGATGAGCGGGGCCGCGAAGATCCCGCCGGTGAACGACAGGATGCCCGCAAGGCCATAGAAGACCCCCATCGAAGGTGCGTTGAAGAGCACGACGATGGTGAGCGCGGCGCCCAGGCTGGCGGCGATACCAATGCCCATCTGGCGGCGCGGATCGCGGCGCCCCACCCAATCGGCGAGCGGCCCGCCGACAAGGTGGCCGACGAAACTGCCCGTCCCCACCGCAGCCCCGAGCCAGGCCCCGAACTCGACCGGCGCGAGCCCCTGCGTGCGGGTAAGATAGGCCGGAATCCAGCGCAGCAACCCGTTGACCATGAGCGCGAGGCAGGCGAGCGCGACGATCATCCAGAGGATCGTGCGCAAGGCCGCGATGGCCTTGAGCGTGCGCCCCAGCCCCGGCTGCGGAGGATCGGCGCGCAACCCGTCCGCCAGGCCCTTGGGCACGTTGCGCACGGTGAGGTAGAACAAGGCCGCCAGCACCAGACCGGGAAGCCCGGCAACCAGGAACGCCGCACGCCAGCCATAGGCGGCGACCACGTAGCCGCCGATTGCGTAAGCGAGGCCCATGCCGATGGCGGGGCCGGTCATGTAGATCGAGGTTACCGTACCGCGCTGGTGACGCGGGAACAGGTCGGACAGGAGCGCAGGGCCGGGCGAACTGAGCCCCCCCTCGCCCAATCCCACGCCCATGCGCGCGACGAACAGGTGGGTGAAATTGCGGGCAAGGCTGGAGGCGGTCGTGGCGAGGCTCCAGATGACGATGCCGGCTGCAATCACGATCTTGCGCGGATAGCGATCCGCCAGACGCGCAAGCGGGATCACGGCCAGCGCGTAGACACCGGCATAGGCGATGCCGTTCAGCGCCCCGAGCTGGCCATCGGACAGTCCGAAATCGGCGCGGATCGGCTCGACCAGAATGTCGAGGATCTGCCGGTCCACCGCGCTCAGCGCCGAAATCAGCGTCAGGAGAGTGAGAACATAGGCGCGGTAGGCCATGCCCGGAAGCTCGGGCGGCGCGCTAGTGGCAACGGCCCCCTCTCCGGTCGCAACCTCGCTCTCGGCGATGGAGGTGTCGGTCAGCATGTGCGTCAGTACCTGTAGCCGATCTCGACACCCCAGGTGCGGGGCTGGCTCCAGGTCGCGCCGAAACCGAAGTTGTTGTACTGGACCTGGTTGACGTAACGGCTGTCGGTCACGTTGTCGCCGAAGACGGCGAGGAAGAAGCGGCTTTCAGGGTCGTCCCACTGCGCGCGCAGCGCGAGGGTCTCATAGTCACCGCCCTGGAACTGGGTGCCCGACGGGCCGAAGAAGAACGAGGACGTGTAGTAGAAGTTGCCCGACAGCGCGAGTTCGCCGCCGGCCAGCCCCACCTCCCAGCGCGCGCCCAGATTGCCGGTGAACTCGGGCGTGCGCTGCATGTCGACGTTCTTCAGATCGACTGGCACGTTGAGATAGGAGACGCCGCTACCCGCGCACGCGGCCGCGACATCCGGTCCGAAATCGGCGCAGGGCATGTAGACCGGGGCGCCCGGGAAGTCGGTGTAGCGGCCATGGACATAGGCGCCGCCCGCGGTGATCGAAAATCCTCCGCCCAGCCGCAAGGCAAACGCAGCTTCCGCGCCGTAGATCTCGGCCTTGGCGGCGTTGATGATCTCGGCCCGGCCATCGGTAAAGAGCGAGACCTGCAGGTTGCGGTAGTCGTAGTAGAAGGCCGCCGCCTCGAAGCTGAGCAGTGCGCTCTCGGTCTTGAAGCCGATCTCGAAGGCATCGATGGTCTCGGGCGAGACATCGTTGCAGACGAAATCGGGCGGGTTCTGGCACGAGCCGCCGACATCGAGAATCGCCGCCTTGTAGCCGCGCGCATAGGAGGCGTAGAGGCTGGTCGTATCGCTCGGCTTGTACCGCACGACGAGGCGCGGGGTGAAGCGGTCACTCTTCACGTCGGCGACGTCGAAGGCCTCCTCCCCCACGTTGTAGAACGCGTTGGTGATCGTGTCGTGGGCATAGCGCAGGCCGCCCGTCACGAAGAGGCTGGGCGTGACTTCATAGGTGAGGTCGACGAAGGCCGCGATGCTGCGCGTGGGCGCGTCCGAACCGCCCAGGCGCACCCGGCCAAAGCCCAGCGGCACGGCGTTGTCCGCGTACGTCTTGTAGCGGTCCGAGTTGAACAGGTAGAACAGCCCCGCGGTATATTGCAGCGCCGGGCCGGGCCTGGAGGTCAGCAGGAATTCCTGCGTGAAGGTGCGGTTGAAGACCGGCAGGCCGTACTGGAAGATCGTCAGCGCGGTCTTGTCGAGATCGAGCGAGGCATCGACGTCCTGGTCGCGGTACTGGGTGAAGGAGGCGAGCTCGGCAAAACCAAGGTCCGCCTCGAGCGTCAGCTGCACGATGTCGTTGTTGGTCGTGATGAAACTGCGATCCGGCCCCGGCGCGTAATAGTCGGGGTCGGTGGTGTAGGTGGCGGGCGGCGCGAAGCTGGGCGCCCCTATGCCCAGCACATCGTCGACAAAGATGTTGTAGAGCAGCGGGCGCGGGTCGTCGGTCTCGACATGCTGGTAGCGCAGCTTGGCGGTGACATCCCCCAGATCGAGCTTCAGCCCCGTGCGCACCTGCCAGTTGCGGTAGCGCCGGTCACGCGCGCCGCTTGCGATGTTGCGCTGGAAAGCCTTGCCGGTCGCGTAGTTGCCTTCAAGGTCGAGCGCGAGGGCATCGGTCAGCCCTGTCGTGACGTAGCCTTGCGCGCGGATTGCCTCGAAACTGGCGAGCGAGGCGCGAAATTCCATCGCCGGATCGACACTGGGATCGGCGGTCTCGACCAGGATCGCCCCGCCCGTGGTGTTGCGGCCAAAAAGCGTCCCTTGAGGCCCTTTGAGGACCTGCACGCTGCGCACCCGAAGAAGGTCGAAGTCGGCCTCGGCCGGGTTGGGCGAATAGAAGCCGTCGACATAGATCCCGACATTCGAGCCGCCGCCCGAGGTGGTGATGCTGGTTCCCACACCGCGGATAGTGGGTTGGACGAACTGGCTCTGGCGATCAAAGCGCAGCGCAGGAACCATGCTCTGGATGCCCGAAAGCTCATTCGCGTTGGCGGTTTCCAGCATCCCGGCATCGAGCGCGGTGATCGAGATCGGCACGTCGACCTGCGCCTCGGCGCGGCGCTGCGCGGTCACGACGATGACCCGCTCGGCCTGCACGTCCGCATCCTGCGCGGCCACGGGCGCGGCGGCCAGCGCAAGCGGCAGGCACGAAGCTGTTGCCAGAAAAGCCCTTCGGGTCCTCACACCCTTCTCCCCTTTCGGGCACGACTCATAACCGGCGCGCGGCAGGCGCCTTCACGTCCATGCACTCTCTCAGGACGCGAGGTTAGAGCGGCCCCCGTGGCCTGTCACAAGGAAAGGGCAAAGTTCGCTCCGGCGATCACACCGCCCTGTCAGGTAACGGTGCAGGTAAGCTGGGCGTCGCGCAGTTCGTAACTCATCAGCTGCGAGTTCCAGATGATGTCGGGCGCGCGGGCCATTGCTATGCCCGGCACGCGCAGCAGCTGATCGATGAAGGTCCGGGTCTCATGCAGCGCCACCTGCCAGCCGGGACAGTGGTGCGGTCCATCGCCGAAGCTGAGGAATTCGGCCTTCTGCCCTTCGCGCCGGGCACGCTCGGCATCGATCGCATGGGGACAGGCGCCCACCGACTGCGCATCGCCATGGACCGCGCGAAGATCGATCGCGAGCCGTTCGCCGCCCGCAACCTCGCCCAGCGCCTGGTCGCACACGCCTGCCCCCGCGCGGCGGTAGAGCACCGAGGCAATCGGCTCGAGCCTCAGGATTTCCAGCAGGATCGCCATCTGCGCCTCCTCGTCCCCATCGAGGAATTGGCCGCGCAGCTCGGGATTGTCGAACAGGTGCCAGGCGACCATCACGATGAACTCGCGCGTCGTGACCATGCCCGCCGTCGCATAGGTCATGCACTCGATCAGGATCGCCTTGTCCGAATAGCCCTTGGCAAGGCACTGCGAGATGATGTCATCGCCCGGCTCGGACCGCCGCCGCACCACGGCCGGGCGCACATCGGCGTGGTAGAACCAGACGCCATAGATGCTGCGGATGATCCGGTCGCGCAACTTGCCCAGTCCCGTCGCCGGACTGAACGCGGTGCGCAGCAGGCACTGGAGGCGCGGCGCCATCCGGCTGGGCGAGGTCTCGGTCAAACCCACGATGTTGGCGGCCACCGCCACCGTCAGTTCAAAGGCGATGCGGTCGAGCCGGGCCGTACCTGCCGCGCGCAGATCATCGAGCAGGCGCGCGGTCGTCTCCTCCATGATCGAGCGGTAGCGGGTCTGGATCGCCTTGGGCGTGAAGAAGCGGGCGATGGCCGCACGACGCTGCGCGTGCGCGGGCCCATCCAGATAGAAGACAGGGACGTGTTCAGGGTTGCCCCCAGCCACATCCTCCGATCCCGGGCCGTCCTGCAGCAGGCCGGCGCTGCGCAGCGCGGCGCGCGATTCACGCAAGCTCGCCAGCCGTCGCGCCTTGGCGTCGAGACGAAACCCCTCCCGCGCCACGGCGGCCGACTTGCGATGGTCCGCAAGAGCCTGTGCCTCCATCGTCCCCTCTCCTCGCTCTTTATTATGATGCGCAAAGTATCATATCGAGACGAAGGCCCGTCAAGATCGGGGAAGCTACGAGGCGCGCCTCAGTAGCTGAAGGGGCGGGGCTGATCGGGGCCGGGATCGGGGACCTCGGCGCGCCAACGCACCGATCCGAAAGGCCGCATCAACCGCCGACGCAGCCGCGCCCCCTCGCGCAGCGTATTGAAAGTCTCCACCTTTTCCTGAAGATCGAGGTCGGCCTGGGTGAAGCGGTTGCGCATGTGCAGATAGTCGCCCCAGGTCGGGCATTCGTAGCGCTCGATCCACAGCTGCGTGTCCGCGATATCGCGCGCGAGCGACCAGGCGAAGCCGCCGTTGCGCCGCCGCGCCTTGCCCACGTCCTGCATCAGGCGGAAGAATTCACGCGCATTCGCAGGCTCCACCCGGTAGTCGATCTCGATCTCGACCGGCCCGGAGCGCGCGGTCAGTCCCAGCGCCACCTCGGGGCTCTTGCCCAGCGACACCGGTGCGCGGCGGTCCTCGCCCTCATGCGCCATGGGCAGGACGAAGCCCAGCGCCACCGTCGCCGCCAGCGCAAGGCCCGAGACCAGCACCGTCGTCTGGAGGCCGAGCCCGTTGCTGATCGCGCCCCAGCCGATCGAGCCCAGCGCGATGCCCCCCGTCACCGCCGAGGAATAGAGCGAGAGCGCGCGCGCCGTGACCCAGCGCGGCGCCGAAAGCTGGACAGCCACGTTGAGCATCGCAAGCACCATCATCGTCCCCATGCCCTGGAGCAGGAAGCACGGTGCCGCGACCCAGATCGAGCGGCTATAGGCAATGCCGACAAGCGCGCCCGCGGTCACCAGCGTGCCGATCCGGATGGCGAGCTCGGGTCCCAGCCGCGCGCGCAGGGTCGCGGTCGAGAGCGAGCCCAGGATCGCACCGACACCGCCCGCGCCCAGAAGGACACCATAGGACGCCGCGTCGCCCGCGAGCTGGTCGCGCGCGATCAGCGGGGCGAGCGCAGAGGCCGTCGCCACGCAGAAGCCGAAGAGGAAGACGCGCACGATGGCGTTGCGCACGCCGCCTGCGTGCAGTGCGAAGCGCATGCCCGAGACGAGCGCACGCCCCAGGCTTTCAGGTGGCAGGCGCGAGGCGGGTTGCTCGCGCTTCCAGAAATAGAAGGCGAGGAGGAAGGGAATGTACCCCAGCGCATTGGCCCCGAAGGCCACGTGCGCGCCCGCGGCCAGCACCAGGAAGCCACCGATGGCAGGGCCAACCGAGCGCGCCAGGTTGAAGCTGACCGAACCCAGCGCGACTGCAGGAGGCAGGAGGCGGGGCGGGACCAGTTCGCTGATCGAGGCCTGCCAGGCCGGACCGAAGAGCGCAACGCCCGAGCCGATTGCGAAGATGAGGCCCAGCATCAGCCAGGGCGTGACCAGCCCCAGAAGCCCACACAGCGCCATGACGCTGCCGCCAAGGCACGCAAAGGCCAGGCCGCACATGGCCACGACGCGCCTGTCGAACATGTCCGCGAGCGCGCCCGCCGGCAGCGCCACCAGCATGAGCGGCAGCATGAGCGCTGTCTGCACCCCAGCCACCATGGCCGGCGAATCGGTGAGTCGGGTCATTTCCCAGGCCGCCGCCACGCCCAGGATCTGGTGCCCGAGGTTGGAACACACGCTGCTCGACCAGATACGCCGGAAGGGTGCCACGGCCAGCGGCGCGAATGTCCCGGGCGGCGCCTGAGACGCGCTCACGGTACCTGCCATGGCGCCGGGCGCTGTCCCCTGCACGTCCTTCGCGTCCTCAGCCATCACCCCTGCCCCATTTCCAGCTCGCCCATCCCTGGTGCGCATTCTTGTTTGATCCCGCGATGATCCGGCCCTGTGCCTGACAGGTCCAGCCATATTCGACGCGCCATCGCCCGGGCGGAGATGTGCCCCGCACACGCGCCCGAGCCTTGGCCTATCCCGCCTGTGGTGCCAGACCAAGATGCACGCGCCTGCAGTCCGTCCAGCGGAAAAGGGGCGCGCGGCAGGGACCGCCAATTGCCAGGGGAGAGCTTGCATGGCCGAGGCCTACATCATCGACGCGGTGCGCACGCCGCGCGCCATCGGGAAGACCGGCAAGGGCGCCTATTCGGGCCTGCACCCCCAGCACCTCGCCCGCACGGTGCTGGCCGCGCTGCGCGCGCGCAACAGCCTCGACACCGCCACTATCGACGACGTGATCTGGGGCACCAGCGCGCAGATGGGCCTGCAGGGCGGCGACCTGGGCCGCATGGCCGCGCTCGATGCGGGCTACGACGTGACGGTCAGCGGCGTCACGCTTGACCGCTTCTGCGCCTCGGGCCTCACCGCCACCAGCCTTGCGGCGGGCCAGATCATGGCGGGCCTGGAAGACTGCGTGGTTGCCGGGGGCAGCGAGATGATGAGCCATGTCGTCGACTACGGCACGATGCTGCGCGAGAAGAAGGTGCACATTGCCGGGGGGCTTGGCACCAACAACCCCTCGCTCGATGCCCGCCACCCCCAGACCAACCAGGGCGTTGCCGCCGATGCCATTGCCGCGATGGAAGGGATCTCGCGCGCCGAGCTCGACGCCTTCGGGCTCGAAAGCCAGCGCCGCGCGGCACAGGCCGTCGCACAAGGCCGCTTTGACGGCTCGCTCGCCTTCGTGACCGACGCAGACGGAAAGGTCCTGCTCGACCACGAGGAGTACCCTCGCCCCCAGACCACCGCCGAGGGGCTTGCCGAGCTGAAACCCGCCTTTGCCATGTTCTACGATCTGCCCGCCACGCGCGAAGGCACCAGCTTTGCCGGCCAGATCAGCAGGCGCTATCCCGATCTCGAGTTCACGCCCGTCCACCATGTCGGCACGTCCTCGGGCGTGGTCGACGGGGCCGCCGCGCTGCTCCTCGCCTCGTCCGGATACGCCAGGGCCCATGACCTCACACCGCGTGCGCGGGTGGTAACGGCGGTCAACATCGGCGATGATCCCACCCTGATGCTGAACGGGCCGGTGCCTGCCGCGCGCAAGGCGCTTGCCCGCGCCGGGCTCACCCCGGACGACATCGACGTGTGGGAAGTGAACGAGGCCTTCGCGGTCGTCGTCGAGAAGTTCATCCGCGATCTTGGCCTTGCGCGCGAGAAGGTGAACCCCAATGGCGGCGCTATCGCGCTGGGCCACCCCATCGGGGCGACGGGCGCGGTCCTCCTCGGCACCGCGCTCGACGAACTGGAACGCACCGGCGGACGCTACGCCCTCGTCACGATGTGCGCGGCTGGCGGCATGGCCCCCGCGATCATCATCGAAAGGGTGTGAGCGGCTCGCTGCCCGCTTCGGCCTCGGCCACCTGCCCGGGCCTTCCGGATACGTCCGGGACGGACGGCCGCAAGGCCGCGCCCGACACGCTCAAGCGCGACGTGGCGCTCAAGATGGCGATCGTCTCGCGGCTCATGCGCAAACACTTCGACGAGGCAATTGCCGAACTGGGCGTCACCCGCTCGCAATGGACGGTCATTGCCGTCGTCTCCTCGCGCCCCGGGGCCACCCAGCGAGTCATCGCCGAAGCACTGGAAATTTCCGAAGTCTCCGCCGGGCGCCTGGTCGACCGGTTGATCGCCGAGGGCATGGTCGAACGCAAACGCAAGCACGACGACCGCCGCGCCCATGCCATCTACCTGACGCCCAAGGGCCAGGAACTGACCGGCACGCTGAGCGATGTTGCGACGCTCAGCGAAGAGGCGACCTTTGCCGGCCTGTCCGACGAGCAACTGCGACAGATCAATGCCACGCTCGAGGCGATCTCGGCGAACCTCGGGAACATCCAGTAGCAAGTCGGAAAGAAGAGCCGTCCTCACGGGCCATCGCCCTCGGGCTCCCCGAACTGTCTGGCGCACCATTCGCACGCAGCCTTGGCCTAACCGAGCGAGATAGCCGTCTTTGGGATCGACACGAAAAGGGGCTGCCGAAGGATCGGCAGCCCATATCCGCCTGCGCGGATTCTCGGGGGCGTCAGCAAGGCCCCACGGGAGAAGATTCTTAACGGCCGGACACGACCTGCGAGCGGCTGAGCGTGGTGGCGAGCTTGCCGTCCTTCTCGATCAGCGTCTCGGCAGGAACGATGTGGCTCTGGCCATTGATGACAACCTGCGCATCGCCGTTCTCGCGCACGCGGAAGACCTGGCCGATACGCTTGCCATCGCTGTAGATCATCGAGCCCTTGCGCGCCTCGACCGCCGGAGCCTGGGCCTGCGTGCCCTGCGCGACCTGAACGATCGCGGCGGCGCTGGTGGTGGCCTCTTCCTGGGAGGTGGCGGCCTGCGCGCTGAGCGGCAGGAACGCAGCGGCGGCGCAGAGCGATGCGAGCATCTTGGTGTTCATCATGGACCTCACTTTGGTTTGGACCTGCTGGTCCGCGTTGGGATCTGGTAGCGAGATCTGTCTGGCGCCTCGCCCCGAAAAGCTAAGCAAGGTTAGTATCAAACGAGGCGAAATGTCAACCTAGCTTAGTATTTCTTTGTGCAACTGCGAATGCAATTTTCGCAAACCGGCTTAGTGAACCCAAAGCGGACACCGAGAAAGAAGCTCGCAACGTTCTGAAATGAAATCGGGAAACGAGCGCCTGCGCCTCCCCGACCGGGTCAGCGCGGCGGCATCCGGATCGCGCCGTCGATGCGAAATCCTTGCCCGTTGAGGTAGCTGTTCCCGGCAATCTCGACGACGAGACTGGCAAATTCCTCGGGCCGCCCCAGCCGCTTGGGGAAGGGAACAGACGCGTTGAGCGCGTCCCACATCTTGGCGTTGAAGTCCTTGAAGCGCAGCATCGGAGGCGTCGCGAAGATGCCCGGCATGATCGAATTGACCCGGATCCCCAAGTCCATGAGATCGCGCGCCATGGGCAGGACAAGCCCGTTCACCCCCGCCTTGAGAGAGCCATAGGCGACCTGTCCGACCTGCCCGTCCTGCGCGGCCGCGCTGGAGGTGAGGATGATCGCACCGCGCTCGCCGTCCTCGCCTAGCGGGTCGCTTGCCGCCATGCCGAGCGCCGCGATCGAGGCCACGCGGTAGCTCGCGACCAGGATACCCTCGGCCGAGAAGGCATAGTCCTGGGTGCTGAGACGCTTCCAGGCGCCGGTTTCCTTGTCCCGGCTCACCGTCTTGCCGCCCTTGGCGACCATCGCGCAGTGAACCAGCACGCGCTCCTGCCCGTGCGCGGCGCGCGCGGCGGCAAAGCCCGCCTCCACGCTGTCCTCATCAAGGATGTCGACCTTGTGGAAGGTCCCGCCGATGGACGCGGCGACTTCAGCGCCCGCCTCTTCGTTGAGGTCGAAGATCGCCACCTTCACGCCCTTGGCCGCGAGCGCCTCCGCGCTTGCCCGGCCAAGCCCCGAAGCGCCGCCCGTCACGATCGCACTCGTCGCGCTGCCCAGTTCCATCTGCTGCTCTCCCACGTCCGGATGTTGCCTTTGCTGCCCTGCTTGCGGGGACCACTGTGCGAAATCCACCGGAGCGGCGGGATATCGCCACGGCGCGTGCCCCGGCCCGCGCTATCGTTGGAGCGATGATCGCGCCTCGCAGCCCCCCGAAAGGGTGACGCTGCGCCGCCGCCGCCTTATCCCTGAAGCCAAGACAGAAACGGGGAGACGTGCAGATGGCGAGAGTCATGGAAGGTGTGAGAGTGCTCGAGGTGGCGCAGTTCACGTTCGTCCCCGCGGCAGGAGCCGTCCTCGCCGACTGGGGGGCCGACGTCATCAAGATCGAGCACCCGGTGCGCGGCGACACGCAGCGCGGCTTCCTCAACATGGGCGGTGTCACTCTCGATCCGCAGCGCCACACCCTGTTCGAGCATCCCAACCGCGGCAAGCGCTCGGTCGGCGTCGACTTCACCACGCCCGAGGGCCAGGAAGTGCTCTACGAACTGGCGAAACACTGCGACGTGTTCCTGACGAACTACCTCCCCAAGCACCGCCGCAAGTACAATTTCGATGTCGAGCACATCCGCCGGGCCAACCCCAATATCATCTACGCGCGCGGCAGCGCCTGGGGCGACAAGGGGCCCGAACGCGAACTGGGCGGTTTTGACGGCACCGCCTTCTGGAGCCGCAGCGGCATCGCCGACTGCATGACCCCCACCGAGATGGACGGCCCGCTCAGCCAGGGCATCCAGGCCTTCGGCGATTCGATCGGGGGCATGTTCATCGCAGGCGGCATCTCGGCCGCGCTGTTCCACCGCGAACGCACGGGCGAAGCCAAGGAACTCGACGTCTCGCTGCTCTCGACCGCGACCTGGGCGGCGGGCGCAAACATGGCCCAGGCCCTTGAGACCGGGATCATCACCCGCAACCCGATGCCCAGTTCCGGCGGCAACGCGCGCAATCCCTTCATGGGCAATTTCCGCACGAGCGACGGGCGCACGATCAACTTGTGCATGGTGAGCCCGACCGGATTGATCGAGGATACCTTCGCCCACGTCGGCTGCCCCGAGGCGGCTCAGGACCCGCGCTTTGCCGACCCCCTGAGCCTCATCACGAACGCCGCGGCAGCCAGTGCGATCCTCGTCGAAGCCTTCGCCGCGCAGCCCTTCGCCTACTGGCGCGAGCACCTGCGCACGATGAAGGGCCAGTGGGCGCCGATCCTCAACCTCCTCGAACTCGCCGAGGAGGAACAGGTTCAGGCCAACGACCACATCCTCGAAGTGGAGGCCGCCGACGGCAGCAACAAGCCGCTCAAGCTATCACGCAGTCCGGTCGAGTGGAACCACGAACCCATCACCACCACGCGCTCCCCCCAGCCCAGCGAGCACACCGAACTGGTGCTGATGGAACTGGGCCTGGAATGGGAGCGCATCGAACAGTTGAAGGCGACAGGCGCCATCGCCTGATCCCCGCCCCACCCCCGACGCCGGGCCGCCAGCGGCCTTGCGCAGCAAGCACGACAGGAACAAGCCATGAAACCCGGAACCCGCCTCAAGAGCGCGACCTGCGATACCGAAGTGATGGTCATCCGTGCCGGACAAGGCACCATCGAGTGCGGCGGTGCCCCCATGGCCGAGGACAAGCAGAGTGTGGGCGAGCCTGCCGCCGATCACGCGGGAGGTACACTCATCGGCAAGCGCTACGTCGATGCCGACGCCGCCTTTGAACTGCTCTGCGTGAAACCGGGCAAGGGTTCGCTCGCGGTCGACGGCACGCCGCTCGTCACCAAGGACGCGAAGCCCCTTCCGGCCTCGGACTGAACGAAAGGCCCCCGCGCGATGAACATCGCCCTCTTCCTCGAGATGGCCGCGCAGGCCGCCCCCGACCGTACCGCGCTGGTGTGCGACGGCGCACGTTTCACCTACGCCGAACTCTTCGCCGCTGCGCAAGGCGCGGCGAACACGATCCGCCAGTCGGGCGCAGAATATGTCGCGCTGCTCGACGAATCGAGCGAGGCCGCCGTGCTCGCGCTCTTCGGCGCGGCGCTGGCCGGCGTGCCCTATGTGCCGCTGAACTATCGCTTGGCCGATCCCGACCTTGCCGCGCTGCTCGCCCGGATCACGCCCTGCCTGCTGGTGGGCGATGCCGCGCGGGCTGGGACGCTTTGCGAAGACCCGGCCAATACCCTGCTGGAACGCGCGGATTTCGTGACCCGGGCGCGCGCGGCACCGCCCTTGGAAGACGCCGATCCGGGGCTCGGCGCTGCCGTCCAGCTCTTCACCAGCGGCACGACCGGAGCGCCCAAGGCCGCGATCCTGCGCCACACCAATTTGTCGAGTTACGTGATCGGCACTGTCGAGTTCGGTTCGGCCGAGGAGGACATGGCCCGGCTCGTCACCGTCCCGCCCTACCATATTGCCGGGATTGCCGCCCTGCTGACCTCGATCTACGCGCAGTGTCGGATCGTACTCCTGCCCGCCTTCACCCCCGAGAGCTGGCTTGATCTGGTGGCGAAGGAGAAGGTCACCCACGCGTTCGTCGTGCCGACCATGCTCGCCCGCGTTGTCGAGGCCATCCGCGCAGGTGCGCCGGGCGATGTGTCCTCGCTGCGCGCGCTTTCCTATGGGGGAGGCAGGATGCCGCGCGAGCTCATCGAGGCCGCTCTGGACCTCTTTCCCGAAACCGCCTTCACAAACGCCTATGGGCTTACCGAAACGAGTTCGACCATCGCGCTGCTTGGCCCCGAAGACCACCGCGCGGCGAAAGCCTCCGAAGATCCCAAGGTGCGCGCCCGGCTCGCCTCGGTCGGTCGCCCGCTCCCAACCATCGAACTGGAGATCCGCGACGAGGACGGCACGGTTCTGGGCCCCAACCAGGCGGGCGAGATCTTCGTGCGCGGCGAACAGGTTTCGGGCGAGTACAAGGAACGCTCCGCGCTGACCGCCGATGGCTGGTTCCCGACACGCGATGCAGGCTATCTCGACGAGGAGGGCTATCTCTTCCTCTCGGGCCGCGCGGACGATGTGATCGTGCGCGGCGGCGAGAACATCTCGCCCGGCGAGATCGAGGACGTCCTGCTCACCCACCCCGCAATTGCCGATGCCTGCGCGACCGGCGTGCCTAGCCTCGAATGGGGCGAAGCGGTCGGGATCGCCATCGTCACCG
Source organism: Novosphingobium sp. MBES04 (assembly GCF_000813185.1). Lineage (NCBI taxonomy): Bacteria > Pseudomonadati > Pseudomonadota > Alphaproteobacteria > Sphingomonadales > Sphingomonadaceae > Novosphingobium > Novosphingobium sp. MBES04. The sequence goes on from NZ_DF850488.1 coordinate 1,483,835, forward strand.
CACCTGATTGCGACTGCCCGCCGCATGACGAACTCTGCCAGCTGGTGCGCGCCCGATTGCGCTCCAGCCGCGTGCCCGAGCGGACGCTGGTGGTCGACACCCTCCCCTACAACGAGATGGGCAAGCTCCTGCGCCGCGAGGTGAAGGGCTGGTTCGGCGCGTGAAGCCGTGATCGCGCCCGCCATCCCGCTGACGCGCTGGGCGCAGGGGCAGCTTGATGCCCTCGCCGCCTTGAGCCCGGCCGCGCACCTGCCCGAGGCCGGAGCTCTGCTCGCCGAACGTGCCGTGCTGCATGGCCTCACGGTACCAGGTGCGGTGTCCTGCCGGGGCGGCTGCCGCTTTCATCGCACCCGCGATGGTTGGGTGGCGCTCAATCTCGCGCGGCCCAGCGACCGGGAATTGCTGCCCGCGCTCTTCCAGACGGACGCCCCCATCGACCTTGCCACCGGCTTCGCGCTGCTGGACGAGGCCGAGGCGGTCGCACGCGGGCGTCTCCTGGGCATGGCCATCGCGGGCCTTTCCGAGCGCCCCGCCTCCCCCGCGCTTGCCCCCAGCGCGTTGGGCCATGACCGACCGGCGCAAAATCGCCCGCCGCGCGTGCTCGACCTCTCCGCGCTCTGGGCCGGTCCCCTCGCCGCGCGCCTCCTGCGCCTGTGCGGCGGCGAGGTCACGCGCATCGAGAGCCGGGGCCGCGAGGACCGCCTGCGCGAAACCGACCCCCGCCATTTCACCCGCCTCGCCGAGGGCAAGCGCACCGTCGCGCTCGACCTGCGCACCGCTGCGGGCCGCGACCTGCTCACCCAGCTGATCGCACAGGCTGACATCGTAATCGAGGCCGCCCGCCCGCGCGCGCTGCGCCAGCTTGGGTTCGACGCCGAGGCCCTCGTGCGCGCGCGGCCCGGCCTCGTCTGGCTGACCATCACCGGGCACGGGATAGCGGGCGAGGCGACCAACTGGGTGGGCTTTGGCGACGACACCAGCGTGGCCGGGGGCCTCTCGGCCCGGCTGCACGCGCAGACCGGCCAGGTCGGCTTCGTCGGCGATGCCATTGCCGATCCGCTCACCGGCATCTTCGCCGCCCGCGCCGCGCTCGAACGCTATCGCACCGGACACGGCGGCCGCCTGATCGTCGCCATGAGTGGCCTTGTCGGGGAGGCCGTGGCCCAGGATCCGCACCTATCGCAGGACCTTGTTGCCTGGAACGCGCGACGCGGCCAGCCGATCCTCGCGCCCGAGGCGGTCCCATGCTGATCCGCAATGCCCGGATTGCCTCGGGTCCCATCGATGGCCCGCGCGCCGATGTCCGTATCGCAGACGGCCGGATCACCGCCATCGGCGCCCTTTCTCCCCTGCCGGGCGAGTCCATTCTCGAGGCCGAGGGCGGCGCGCTCCTGCCCGGCCTGCACGACCATCACATCCACCTTGCCGCAAGTGCCGCGGCTGTCCACTCGGTGCCTTGCGGCCCTCCCGAAGTGGACGACGCCGCAACCCTGCGGCGCGTCCTTCGCGCCGCGCCGGGCTCCGACTGGCTTCGCGGCACCGGCTACCACGAGGCGGTTGCCGGAATGCTCTCGCGCCACCAGCTCGACGCATGGCTGCCGACCCGTCCGGTGCGCATCCAGCACCGATCCGGGCGCATGTGGTTCCTCAACAGCGCCGCGCTTGCGCAGCTCCTGGAGCGCGCCGCCCCGCCGCCGGGTCTGGAGCGCATCGACGGCAACTGGACAGGACGCCTCTTCGACGAAGACTCCTGGCTTCGCACCACCCTTGCCGCCAGCCCCCCCGACCTCACCGCGTTGGGCGCGCGTCTGACGGCGGGGGGCATCACCGGCGTGACCGACATGTCGCCCGCCAACGCGCGCGACACCGTGGCCTGGCTGCACGCCGCACGCACGACCGGTTTCGCCCCTGCGATCATGGTCGCGGGAACGCCGGAACTGAGCGATATCCGGCTCCCTCCGGGGCTGACCCTGGGCCCGGTCAAGCTCCACCTTCACGAAAACGCCCTGCCCGATCTGGATGTGGTGACGGAGACGGCGCGGGCCGCCCACGCGCGCGGCCGGGCGGTCGCGATCCACTGCACCACCGAAGTCGAACTGGTCTTCGCACTCGCTCTTCTGCGCAGCGCCGGCGCGCGCCCTGGCGACCGCATCGAACACGCCGGGATCGCGCCCGATCCGCTCATCGCGCAGATCGCCGAGCTGGGCCTGCAGGTGGTGAGCCAGCCCGCCTTCATTGCCGAGCGGGGCGACCGCTACCGCGCCGACGTCCCCGCGTCCGACTGGCCACACCTCTACCGCCTGCGCGCCTTTCGCGAGGCAGGCGTAACCCTCGCGGCAGGAAGCGATGCCCCCTACGGCACGCTCGACCCCTGGGCCGCCATGCGTGCGGCCTGTAGCCGGCAAACCCGGGCGGGCAAGGTCCTCAGCCTGGACGAACGCCTCTCTCCCGAAGAGGCGCTCGACCTGTTCCTGGCCGATCCGGCCGACCTTGCGCGCAGGCGTCGCATCACCGTGGGCGCCCCGGCTGACCTGTGCCTGCTCGATCGCCCCTGGCAAGTTGCCCGCAAGGTCCTCGACACCGCCATGGTCCGCGCCACCCTGATTGCCGGACGACTAGTGCACGAGCGCGTCGACACACGAGTCGGCAAGGCCCCAGGCGAGCGCTGTCTCCACGCCGATGCGGCGGCCGGATAGGACCATGAGCGCGGTGCGCTGACGGCCGATCCGGCGCGACAGCGACACGCATCCGCCTGCTCCTGGCAGCAGCCCCATCGCCAGTTCCGGCAAGTGGAAGATCGCGTCCCGGCGCGCCTCGATACGCCCGAAGGCGGCAAGTTCCAGCGAGGCGCCTACGCACAGGCCCTGCACCCGACTGACCAGCCGCTCGCCGCAGCGCACCGCCGCAAGGGCGGGCAGCGTCTGCATCCGGATGGCATGGGCCCGGGCCGGATCGCGCGTGGTCCCGAACTCGGCCAGATCCGCCCCCACCCCGAACGCGCGCCCCCCACCGCGAAGCTCCACGCGCGCGATGGTGGGATCGAGAACCGCCAGGTCCAGCGCCTCGCGAAGGGCATCGCGCAGCGGGGCATCGATGGCGTTGTGGGTCCCGGGCCGGTCCATTTCCAGGTGCAGCACATCGTCCTTGCGCGTGACGTGGAGCCGTCCTGCCGGATGATCTTTTGGAGCGGTGCGTCGTTCGGCGAGCCACCGAGTGTGCTCATCGCCGCCCTGCAAGGTCGCATAGGCCAAGGATTCCGCCACCAGCGCACGGGCCGGGTCCATGCCCTCGATCAGGCGCAGAAGCTGAACGAGAACGCTCGCCGCCAGCGGGCGCGCACGGATCGCGGCGATGAGCCCGTCCAAACGCACGGGCGGTTCGACCAGGCAATCGGCTTGCGCGGCGAGTGGATGGCGCGAATCACCCAGGCCAATGACCGGACACGGCGGCAAGGACAGTCGTCTACACGCCGGATCGCAAGGGTCGATCCGGTCAAGATCGAGCACCACGACAGGGCTGTGAACCGGCCCGGCCCCTTCGGCGAGCGCGGCGACGTCAAAATTGTAATCGCTGTGATCCACACTGAACCCTAGCTCTTCCGCCATTTTCGATCCACTCTTCCGATCACGCCGCGCCACAAAAACGATATGGTGTCATTTTTGTTGACTTCCCCCGCCAGCAAGTCAACACTGCTGTTCAATAAGAGAGTTGAGGAGAGAGATATGCTGGCACAATCATCGAATAAGGCGAAAATCGCGCGTCGTGTTGTCGAAGTCCTGCAGTTCTTCGACGAGGCCCATCCCCACGCGACCGTGATGGATATCGTGCGGCGCTATGACCGGCCGCAGTCGAGCACCTCGGAACTGCTTTCGAGCCTCGTCGAACTGGGCATTCTCTACAAGGACGGCCAGAACCGCTCGTACCGCCCGACGCCGCGCGCCGCGATGCTGGGCGGTTCGACGCAGGCTCCGATCATCCGCGATGGCCGCCTTACCGTTCTGCTCGATCGCCTGCAGGCGCAGTCGGGCCTGACCGTGGCGCTGTTCGGCCTCGTCGGCGTGGAAGCGCAGGTCTTCAACTGCCGCTCGGCCGGCAACCGCCGTGTCGGCATGTTCTGCGAAAGCTTCACCGGCGGCCAGACCGAGCGCCTGACCGACAGCGCCGTGGGCCGCCTGCTGCTGTCCACTCTGTCGCGTCCGCGCCGCGAAGGCATCGTGCGCCGCCTCAACGCCGAAGCGCAAGGACAGCATATCCCCTATGCCGACATGCTCACCCTGCTCGACCAGTACGAGCGTAAGGGCATGGTCGTGGGCGAAGCGGGCTTCGGCATCGAGGCCGAGATCTGCGCCGCGCTGCTTCCGGCCTACGCGGTGGACCAGCCCATGGCCATCGGCTTCGTCTACCGCCCTTCGGCCAATATCGACGTCGAAGCGCTGGGCGACATGCTCAAGGATGCGATCAACCAGGCGGTGGAGCGCGAGGACAACCATTCGGTTACCCCGCTCGTCGCGGCGGCCTGACCCTTTCTTTTCTACAGTCCCAACGAGAAGGGGCCGGATCGCAAGACCCGGCCCCTTTTTCATGGCGTGCCCAGCAGGTGTAAAAGGAGGCGCCCAGAGGCGCTCTCCCTCAGGCGCTCTCCTTCTTGCGGCGGTCATGCTGGGAGAACATGCGCATGAGATCGCCCGAGGTGATCGGACGCGTGGTACCCTCTTCCACCGGGCGATCGCCGCCCGAGCTCTTGGGCGCGGTATCAACCCCGGCGTCCTCGGCCCGCTGGCGCAGCGCGCCCACGGTGAGGTCCTCCTTGCGGCCCAGGTCGAAGAGCGGGAAGTTGAACCAACGCATCGCGTTCTGGTGCGTGATCTTGTCGATCTGCGCATCGGTCAAATGCCGCAGCGACTTGTAGAGATGCTCGGGCACCTCGGGCCAGAGCGTGTCGGAATGCGGGTAATCGGTCTCATAGGCGATGTTGTCCTCGCCGATGTACTCGATGTTCTGCAGGCCGAACTGGTCGTCGATGAAGCAGTTGAGGAAGTGACGCCTGAACATCTCGCTGGGCTTCAGGTCCTGGAACACCGAATTGGTCCAGGCCTTGTGCCGCCAGTTGGAAAAGTCGGACCGCTCCAGGAAATAGGGCACCCAGCCGATCCCGCCCTCGGACAGCGCGATGCGCAGGCTGGGGTACTTGTGAAGAGCCTGGAGCTGGAGCCAGTCCGCCGCGCCATAGGCAATCGACATCGGCATGGTCGTGATCCAGGCCTCGATCGGGGTTTCCTCCGAGGCGTGGGGCGCCGGGTTGCCCGCACCGATATGGCAGCAGATGGTGAGGTCGGTGTCGACGATCGCCTTCCAGAACGGCTCCCAGTATGCGTTGTGAATGCTGGGCAGGCCCTGGACGGTGGGCGCATCGCTGACCGAAACGGCCTTGAAGCCCTTCTTCGCAAGGCGATGGATCTCCGCGACGCAGGCGTCCATGTCCCAAGTCGGCAGGATGCCGCAGGGAATGAAGCGGGCCGGATAGGCATCGCACCATTCGTCCTTGTGCCAGTCGTTATAGGCGCGCAGGTGCACCAGCGCGCGGTCCTTGTCCTTGGCGCGGTGGAGGCGCCCACCGGCAAAGTCGAACACGCTGCCGAAATTGACCGAGGCCGCGATGCCGTTGACGTCCATGTCGCCGACACGCGCGTGAACATCGTAGACGCCTTCGCGCAGCTGTTCGAGCGCGGTCGGCTCCATCCCGTATTCGTTCATCGGGCGCGACCACGGCGTTGAGGCCGACCGAGGGAAGGTACATCCCCTGGTACTCCCAGGCTGCCTTGCCGTTCGCATCGGTCACGAAGCGCGGCGCGTCCTCCAGGTCCTTGGCCGACAGGTGATTCTTGAACATGTCGGGCGGTTCGCTGATGTGATCGTCGACGCTGATCAGCACCATGTCGTTCATTTCCATGACCATCTCTCCAGCACGTATTTATGGTTTCGTCGCAGTCTAGCGCGCGCCCTCAGGGAAGCCCATCGAGCGGCCCATGGATCGCGGTGGTGAAATCGTGGATCCCGCTGACGCGCACGGCATGTTCGCGCTGCCCGGGTTGAAAGGTGTGGCAATTGGGCGGGATGCGCGTGGCATCGGACTGCTTCTCCATCGGGATCTGCCGTCCATGCGAGATCACCGCCACACCGCGCAGGAGCCGCGCCATTTCCGCGTCCGCAGGCCCGAGCGAGGCGATCCAGGGCCCCATCTCCTTGTAGCCCAGTCCCGCGATGCTGGCGGGCGCGAGGAAGCGCTTGTCCTTTTCGCTCCACGCCATGCAGAGCTTTCCGCCGCGCGCGATGTCCATATGGCGCACGCCGTCGACCGGATCCTCGACGCACAGATCATAGCGGGTAGGCTCGGTGTCGCGGGCATGGGCCGCCGCCAGCACGGCGATGTCGAAAAGGTGGGTGCAGTTCTGCTTCTTCGCGCCGACACCCGCTGCGGTGTCCAGCGCCGCGCCGGTGAAGGTGCGCGCAAGAGCCAGAACGGCTCCCGGACAGGTCGACCAGGGCGCACGGATCATTTCACTCTCGACGCGGGTAATGGCCTCCCCGTCGTGGACGAGGGTAACCTGCATATGGTGCAGGTCATCCTCGACCAGCGCGGTCACCTGCCCCGCCACGGGCCGGATCACGATGGCGCGGTGGAAGGCCGGACGGACCATCAGCTTTCGCGCGTCAGCAGCAGGGCGGCGGCCATCGGACCGCCCCCGCTCGTCGCCACCGCCACGCGGGGGCTGCCCGGTACCTGTCTCTCGCCGCCTTCCCCGCGCAGCTGCACCACGCTTTCATGCGCGAACCCGAAGCCGTGGAGGCGCCCTGCCCCGAGCTGCCCGCCGCCCGTGTTGAGCGGCAGTTCGCCATCGAGCGCAATGCGCGTGCCGCCTTCGATGAAACGGTGCCCCTCACCGATCCCGCACACGCCCAGCCCTTCGAGCCAGGTGATCGGGTGGAACGCGAAGCCATCGTAGAACTGCGCGACGTCGATATCGGCAGGTCCGTAATCGCAGTGTTCCCACAGCGCCTTTCCGGTAGGATAGGAGCCCGGCCACTCGGCCTGGTCCCAGCTGTAGCGCTCGACCGAACCGGCGCTCGCCGCAATCCGGATCGGGGTGGCCGTGACTTCGTCCAGTGCTTCGCCCGCCGAGACGATGATGACGGTCGCAGCATCGGTGAAACGGTCGCAATCGTAGAGGCAGAAAGGCGAAGAGATCATGCGCGCAGAGAAATACTTCTCGGCGCTCAGCGGCTCCTTGACCAGCGCACGGGGGTTGCGCGCGGCGTTGCGGTGGGCGTTGAGAGCGACCTCGCTCAACTGCTCGCGAGTCATGCCATAGCGGGCCATGTGGCGCGTCGCGTACTGCGCCACCCAGGTCGCGGCCGAGATCGCAAAGAACGGGGCGGTCCACTGCGAAGCGCCGGTCAGTTCGGTCCGGCGCGGCGGGGGATAGTCTGTCGGGTTGGCCATCGCGGCGGCCTCGTAGACCGTGCGGAAGCACAGCACGTGGCGCGCGCGGCCGGCCTTCACCGCCATGGCGGCCGCCGAGATCGCGCCCAGTTGCGCGGTCATCTCGGCCCCGCCCAAGTGCCAGCGGGTGGTAAGGCCCAGCGCCTCGATCACGTCGTCCGAGGAGACCGGCGAGAAGCCGAGGAAGCTTGGCATCTTGCCCGGATAGGTGGCGACCCCGTCGATCTGCTCCGGCTTCAGACCGGCATCCGCCAGCGCCTCGCGCACCGCATCAAGCGTCAAGAGCAGCGGGTGGCGTTCAAGCCGGACGCCGACCTCGGACATCCCGATCCCGGTGATATAGGCTTCGCCGCGAGCCATCAGGCGTCCTTCTCGAACAGCGGGAAGAAGATGCCGTCCTCTTCCTCGAACGTGACATGAACCGCATCGCCCACCGCGACGTCCTCGACCGGGCAGCCCACGATATTGGTGGTGAGATAGATCGCGGGCTCTTCTTCCAACGCCACGCGGGCAATCACGAAAGGCACCGCCAGGCCCGGCATCCAGGCTGGTGGTTGACCGTGAAGCTATCGATGGTGCCCCGCCCCGAGACGGGCTGGGGCGCCACGTTCTCGCTCCAGCAGGCCCGGCACACCGGCTGCGGGGGATGAAGCCACTGCCCGCAATCGCCGCAGCGGCAGATCATCAGCCGGCCTTCGCCCCCACCGGTCCAGAACGCGCGGTTGTCGCGGTCGAGACGTGGGCGGGGCCGGGGAACGCCCAGGCTCATGCGTCCCAGACGAGGTGGAGCTGGTCGGGGCCGATCACGTTGCCGCCGTGGAAGGTGACGGACTGTTCGGGATCGAGCCGGAATTCGGGCAGCGCCTTCAGCATTTCCTCGTAGAGGACCTGGAGTTCGATGCGCGCGAGGTGCGAGCCCAGGCATCGGTGCGGCCCGGTGCCAAAGGCGATGTGCGCCTTGTTCTCGCGCGCCAGATCGTACGCCTCGGGCGAGGGAAACTCCTTGGGGTCGAGGTCGGCCGAGGGCAGGAACATCAGAACCATCTCCCCCTTCTTCATCGCGACCCCCTCGAACTCGGCGTCCTGGTGGACGAAACGCGGGGGGACGGTGAAAGTATAGCGGCGCAGGATCTCGTCGGCGGCCTCGGGCACCAGCGCCATGTCGGCGCGCAGGCGGGCCTGGAGGTCAGGGTTCATCGCGAGGTGGCGCACGCCCAGCCCCATCCCGTTCATCACCGTGTCGAGCCCGGCGACGAAGAGCATGACGGCGTAGTTCTCGATATCGTGGAGCGTGGCCGGGCGCCCGTCGAACTCGGACTGCCAGAGCATCGAAAGCACGTCGCCCTGCGGCGCGTCCCGGCGCGCGAGAATCGTCTCGCGCATGACATCGGCCACTTCGCGCAGGCGCTGCTGCACCGCGGCCGGGTTCATGTCGGTCGAATGGAGGTGCTGCGAGACAAGGTCGCGGTATTCGCGCTGCTTGTCCTGGGGCATTCCGAAGATGTCGAGGAAGATCGTGGTTGGCAGCGGCTCGCCGACCTCGGACATGAATTCGCAGTGGCCCTTGTCCTTGACCTTGGCGACCAGCTCGGCGGCAAGCGCGCGGATGCGGTCCTTCAGGGCCAGCATGTTCTTGGGACTGAACGTCTTGTTGAGCGGCTTGCGGTAGGTATCGTGCACCGGCGGATCGACCGTGATCGGCAGCGGGATCAGAGACTTCTTCTCGTCGGGAAGCGTCGCGTTGTGGGCCGCGATCATCTCGTAGGGAACAGGTCCGTTGCTGAAGATCTCGGGGCTGCGCTGCGCGCTGTAGACCGCCGCGTGGCTGGCCACGATCCAGTGCCCGCCCTGGCGCGGGGTCCAGAAGACCGGCGGCGCCTCCCGCGCGATCTGGGCAATGCGCGCATGACCTTCGCTGAGAAGGCCCGGGTCGTAGTGGAAGTCGAAATCGTAGACCAGTGCGTCGGGGACATGGTCGGGCTTGCCGACAGCTGGGCTGACCGGATGCGATGCCATCGAAACTCTCCGCAAAGTGCAGTGTGAACCTGTTTGTCCGTCATGTTGCATGGCATGCTGGGAATTTCAGCACGGCCCCGCCCGATACCGCCCGCGCGATTGCCCTTGCGGGAATCCCCACTTGCCCGCCTTCCTCCGCGCCTATCGTGCGAGCGATGAGGCGTCCCGTACCGTTGATCGCCCAGGGGTCTTGCGGTCTAGCTGAAGGCTGGAAGAGGAGACCATGGCTGCCATGAAAGTGCGGATCAGGAAGGGCGAATGTGTCGGGAACGCGCGCTGCCAGGCGATCGCTCCGGCGCTCTACCCGCTCGACGAGGAAGGCTACATCGACACCGAGGGCTTTGCTGTTTCTGCGGGAGACGAAAAGGCCGCGCTCAACGGCGCCCGGGCCTGCCCGGAACGCATCATCTTCGTTCTCGAGGACGACGACGGCACCGAGCGCCAGGTCTGGCCGCCGGTCAAATCCTGATTCCCCAGCGCAAGAGAGGATAGAAAGAAAATGAGCGATTTCCTGGGCTATGCGGGCAAGCGCGTGGTGGTCTCGGGCTGCTTCTCCGGCATGGGGCATGCAACGGCCAAGCTGCTGCTCGATCTTGGCGCCGAGGTGCACGGGCTGGACTTCAAGGCCTGCGACCTGCCGCTCGCCAGCTTCCACACCGAGGATCTGCGCGACCCCGCCTCCATCGAGGCCGCCGCCGGTGCCATCGAGGGACCGATCGACGCGCTGTTCAACTGTGCAGGCCTGCCCACCTCGTTTCCGCCGCTGGACATCATGAAGGTGAACTTCATTGGCCTTCGCCACCTCACCGAACAGCTCCTGCCCAAGATGCAGGCGGGCAGCGCCATCGCCAACATCGCCTCGACCGGGGGGCTCGGCTGGAGCCGGCGCATTCCCGACAACATGGGCTTCGTGACGACAAAGGGCTGGGACGCCGCGCTCGCATGGTGCGAGGCCAACGCCGAAACGGTTGCGGAAGGCTATGCCTTCTCCAAGGAAAACGTGATCGTGTGGACCCAGTTCATGGGCGCGCAGCTCATCAAGCAGGGCATCCGCATCAACTGCACCCTGCCCAGTCCCACGCAGACCCCGATGATGAAAACCTTCCACGAAGCCTCGGGCAAGGACGTGGTCGACGCTGCGGCCGAACCGATGGGCCGCTACTCGACGCCCGAGGAACAGGCGGGCGGCCTCGTCCTCCTGAACTCGGCGCTGGCCTCCATTATCAACGGCGTGGTCCTGCCCGTCGACGGCGGCTTCATGGGGGCGCTCGCCACCGGCCAGATCGACATGTCCAAGCTCATGGGCAAGCGGCAGGGATAGGCCATGAACTTCGAGATCACCGCCGAACAGGAGATGATGCGCGAAAGCTTCGCGCGGCTGTTCGATGACCACCTGACGCCCGAACGGCTGCGCGCCAACGAACAGGTCGGCTTCGATGCTGCACTGTGGGGCGAGATGGCCGAGCTGGGCGCCTTCCTCCTGCGCGTTCCCGAAGCGCGCGACGGGCTGGGCCTGGGCACGTTCGACGCCGCGGTACTGATGGAGGAAGTGGGCCGTACCCTGCCCTCTGGCCCCATCGCCGAGACCCTGCTCGCCGCGCGGCTCATCGCCATGCTGGGAGACAGCGCCTTCGACGAGGTTCTCGCCGCGGTGGTGGCAGGCGAACGTGTCGCCTCGCTCGCGCTGCGCGATGTGAGCACGGCGGCGCGGCAGTTCGTCCCTTGCGGCGAACACGCCGAACTGGTGATCGCGCGCACCAACGACGCCGTGGTGCTTTACGAAGTGCCCGAGACAGCCCGCAAGGGCGAGGCGAACCTTGCCGGCGATGGCCTGTGCGAGGTCGATTTCACGCACGCCAGCCCACGTGTTCTTGCCGAGGGCGAGGAGGCTCTCGCCCTGTTCGCTGCTACGCTTGAGGAGTGGAAGCTGCTCACCGCCGCCGCGCTCGCCGGGCTCGGCCGCAAGGCCGTGCAGATGGCCGCCGACTACGCCTGCGAGCGCAAGCAGTTCGGCCAGCCCATCGGACAGTTCCAGGCGATCAGCCACCCGCTGGCCGACAACCTGTGTGAGGTCGATGGCACGCGCCTCATCACCTGGCGTGCGATACGCGCGCTGGCCGATGGCACGCCGAACGCGGCCGCGCTGGTCTCGCTGGCGCTGTGGTGGGGCGCGGATGCAGCCGCCAGGGCCGTCAGCCAGGCAATCCAGACCTTCGGGGGATATGGCCTGACGACCGAATACGACATCTACCTCTACGCCCTTCGCGCCAAGGCCTGGCCGCTGGTGCTGGGCGATCCCGCGCAGCTTCTGGTCGAGGCGGGCGAACGCCTCTACGGCGAGGTGACCCCGCCGCTTCCCGACGTCGGCGACCTCCCCATCGAGTTCGACATCGGCGAGGAGGCACGCGCCATGATCGCCGAGATCGACGCCTTTATGGAGGCGAGCGTCACGCCCGAAATGCGCGCGAAGTTCCACTACAGCTGGGAAGGCTGGGTGCCCGAACTCCACAAGAAGATGGCGGATGCGGGCCTGCTCTTCCTCTCCAGTCCGGAACTGGGCGGGCGCGGCGTGGGCCCCTACGCCCGCGCGGCCTCGCGCCGCGCGCTGGAAAAGCACGGCTATTCCAACCCGGCGGCGGGCGTTGCCGAAATGGTCGGCCTGATGATTTCGCGCGCCGGCTCGCAGGAACTGAAGGACGAAGTGCTCACCCGCATCGTCGCGGGCGATGCCATCGCCAGCCTGGGCTACTCCGAACCCGGCTCGGGCTCGGACGTCTTTGCCGCCCAGACCCGCGCCACGCGTGACGGCGATGGCTGGCGGATCGAGGGCACCAAGATGTTCACCAGCGGTGCCAACCTCGCCGACTACGTCCTCATGCTCACGCGCACCAACACCGAGGTCGCCAAGCACAAGGGTCTGACGATGTTCATCGTGCCCCTGAAGGCGCCGGGCATCACGATCCAGCCGGTGCACACCTTCCAGGACGAGCGCACCAACATCACCTTCTACGACAACGTCTACGTGCCCGACAGCTGGCGCCTGGGCGAAGTCGACGGGGGCGTGCGCACGATGAGCCTAGCGCTCGAACTGGAGCACGGCGGCGGCTTTGCCAACGCCATGTACGCGAACCTCGAAGCCGCCGAGGAGCTGTGCCGCGCCATTCCCAACGGCAACGGACGCCTGATCGAGAAACCGCAGGTCCGTGCCCGCCTCGCCCGCGCGCTGGCCGCCATGCTTGTCTCGGAACTGTTCGAGCACCGCGCAGGCTGGGCGTCGGTCGAGAAAAAGCCCAACCTTGCCTACGGCCCGATGGCCAAGATGTTCTCCTCCGAGCGCTTCCTGGACGACGCGCGCGACCTCCTGGACCTGACCGCCCCGCTCTCGCTCACCAAGCGCGAAGGCGCGGCCCAGCTCATCAACCAGAGCTACCGCCATGCCCACGGCACGCGCATCTATGGCGGCACCAGCCAGGTCCACCGCTCGATGATCGCCGAGCGTGCGCTCGGCATGCCCCGGACACGCGCCTGATGGCCCGCCGGAACCGGAGATTTACACCATGAGCGAGGACGCCCCCCACCTCCTGAGCGAGGTCGTCGACGGCGTTCTCGTCGTGACCCTGAACCGGCCCGACAAGCTCAACGCCCTGTCGGCACAGACCATGGCGCTGTTCGACGAGGCCGTTGCGCGCCTGCGCGACGATCCGGACCTACGGGTCCTGCTGATCCGGGCACGCGGACGCTACTTCTGCTCGGGCGCGGACCTGCGCAGCGGGGCGCCCTCGGCCCAGGCCCGTAGCGCGGGCGCTATCCGAGAGAACCACCGCACCGGCCTGTTCGGCATGCAGCGCATCTACGACGAGATGGAGCACATCGAGAAGCCCATCGTCTGCGCCATCCACGCGCCTTGCGTCGGCGGCGGGCTGGAGATGGCACTTTCCTGCGACTTTCGCCTGGCCGCCCAGAGCGCCGAGTTCGCCTTCCCCGAAGGCATCTTCGGCGTGCTCCCCGCCTCGAACGGGGTCAGCCGCCTGACACGGATTTGCGGCCCCCACTGGGCGCGCTGGCTGGTCATGGCCAATCGCAAGGCCGATGCCGACAAGGCCCTCGTCATGGGCCTCGTGCACGACGTGCTGCCCGACGAGGGGTTCGAGGACGCTGCCCTCGACTTCTGCCGCCACCTGACCAAGAACAGCGCCGAGCAGATGGGCGCCGCCAAGATCGCGATCGAGATGGCCGCCGAGGTGGGACGCGACACCGCCCGCCAGGTCGAGCGCATGGCCAACAGCGCGCTCATGCTGAACCCGGACTACCTCGCCCGGATCGAGGCCTACGTCGCCAGCCTGGGAAGCAAGAAGGCGGACTGAAGCAAGAAGGACAGTTCCGAGGGCCATCGCCCTCGGGCTCCCGGAACGGGCGAGCCCAGCGCGTTCAATCAATATTCGGTCCATAGCGTAAGGCCGGTCAGATAAAGGGGGCTTTGTCCCCAATTCCAGCGCCACGCGACCTCGCCATTCATACGCAAAATAGCCGCGCGAACTGCCCCAGACAGTTTTGGGGAGCCCGAGGGCAATGGCCCTCGGAACCACCTTCTTGGTTTTCCTACTCTTCCCGGCACCTCACGCGGCTGCGCGCTGGTCCTTGATCGCCAGCGCCAGGAGGCGCGACTGCTGGCGCAGCGTGGCGCCTTCGAAGCGAGGCTTGATGTCGGCCGGATAGCAGGCTTTGAGCTCAGTGTCGGTGGCAATGGTCACCACGCGCTCGAGCCCGGTATAGAGCACGCTGGCAAGGTCATAGGGCTCTCCCGTTGCCCCGTCCGGATCACCGCCCATCTGCCAACCGAGCAGGCGGACGACCTTGCGCGCCATGGCAATGCGCTGGAGCAGAACGGAGCGCTCGTGCTGGTCGGCAAGGCGATTGCGCAAGTGCAGGAGGCGGCTGTGGCGCTCCCAGTAGGCGTAGAAAGCCTGAACCAGTTCGGTTGCGCGGGCATCGATCTCCCCGTCCGCCCAGCGCGTGCGCAGCAAGGAGAGATAGGCCTCCTCGGCCTCGCGCGCGACGGGATCGAGCACGGCCAGGAAGAGATCGGGCAAATCGGCAAAGTAGGTGTAGATCGAGGACATGCGCAGGCCCGTGTGCCGCGCGACGCCGCTGAGCGAGAATTCACAGGCCGGATCGGCGATCAGTTCGCGCGAGGCACTCAGGATACGCTCGCGCGTGATCTTGCCCTTCTTGCCCAGCTTCTGCCCCTGCTGGTTGGTATCGTTCAGGCCTTCGCTCACGTCACCTTCAATCCATCACTGCGCCCCGCCCCCTGTCACGAGGCGCCGATTTCACGACGCGAGGCGCGTCGCGATGACCTTGCTGTCGAGGAACTCCTCGATGCCCGCAAGGCCCCACTCACGCCCCATTCCGCTGCCCTTGAACCCGCCGAAAGGCAGGTCGCCGGCGATGCACATCCCCCCCGTTAACGCTGACCGACCCCGTCCGTATCCGGCGGGCCACGCGTTCGGCCCGGAGACGATCAGCGGAAACCACCCCGCCCGAAAGGCCGTACTGGCTTTCGTTCGCAATGCGGATGGCGTCCTCGTCATCCTCGTAGGGGATCACCACCAGGACCGGGCCGAAGATCTCCTCCTGCGCGATGCGCATGGAATTGTCCACATCGACAAAGCACGTAGGTTCAATGAAATAGCCCCCTCCCTTGTCGGGACGGGCCTTGCCTCCGGCGAGCAGCGTCGCGCCTTCCTGCTGGCCCAGTTCGATGTACCCCAGCACCCGTTCCATCTGCCGGGCGCTGACGACGGGGCCCATGATGTGGGTCGGTTCGTCCATGCCGCCCCAGTTGTCGCCAAAGCCCTGGTAGGCCATCGCGAGGCCCGCCTTGGCTTCCTCGTAGCGGCTGCGCGGAACGAGCAGGCGCGATTGCACCGCGCAGCCCTGACCGGCGTGGAAGACCAGCATCGACTGCGCGCATTCGCGCGCGAAGTCGGGCGCATCGTCGAGCACGATCTTGGCGCTCTTGCCACCCAGTTCGAGGAAGACGCGCTTCAAGGTCGCCGCGCCCGCTTCCATGATCCGCTTGCCCACTCCGGTGGAGCCTGTGAAGCTCACAAGATCGACGCGCGGGTCCTGGACGAGCTGCTCGCCCGCCGCCGCCGGGTCCTTGCCGAAGACGACGTTGAGGACACCTGCAGGAAAGCCAGCCTCTGCAGCCAGTTCGCCCCAGATCGCGCCCATGCCCGGCGTATCGGGAGCGGGCTTCAGGATCACGGTGCAGCCCGCCAGTAGCGCGGCGACGACCTTCCCCACGTTGACGTAGTGCGGCACATTCCAGGGCGTGATGGCCGCGACCACGCCGACCGGCTCGTAGACAACCTTGCGGTGCGAGGGAAAGCCGCGAAAGTCCCGATTGCCCAGGTCCTCTTCCCAGGTCACCTGGTCGAAGACCGCGAGATAGTCGTCCCAGCCCTGGTTGGCAGTATCGACATGCGCCATGCCCACCGCGCCAAGCGCCGCGCCCGCCTCGAACCGGGCGAGCGCGGCAAGCCGGTCCTTGTTCGCCTCGAACAAGGCGCGCAGCTTCGTCAGCAACGCGACGCGGGTGGCCCGGTTGGCAGGATCGCCCCAGTCCGTTTCATCGAAAGCCCGGCGTGCGGCGGCAATCGCCGCATCGACATCCTGCGAGGTGGCATCGGCCGCCTCACCCGCAACCTCGCCCGTCCAGGGGTTGATGACCTCGAAGGTCCCGCCACCTTGCGCATCGCGCTGCGTTCCATCGATATAGAGGCGGGCCGGGGGAAGAAGCGTCATGGGATGTCCTGTCTTCAGCAAGGTCAGACCGGGCGGCGCGCGCCCAGGGTCACGAGATCGAGATTGAGGTCCTCGGGCGAATCCACGATCGTGCGGAAGGTCGGCAGGAGCGAGGCGAAGTCGGTGATCGGCTGCTCCTGCATGGGCATGCCCGCCTGCGCACAGGCCTTGGCAAAGCGCATCGTCGTCTCCATCGACCACCCGCTCCCGGTCTTGCCCTCACCGAACATCTTGCCCGCGCGCACCGTGGTCACGCGAATGCCCTTGCCCGCCAGTCCCTCGCGCCAGCCTTTTCCGATACGCTCGACCGCGCCCTTGGTCGCGGCGTAGAACCACAACATCGGGATCGAAAGGTCGACGCTCTCGCTGGTGACGTTGATGATGTGCCCGCCCGAAGGCATGGATTTGACCGCCTCGCGCGCAACAAAGACGGGGCCCGCAATGTTGGTCGTGATCTGCGCGAGGATATCGGCATCCTCGGCGTCCTCCAGCGTGAAAGGCACGTAGACGGCCGCGTTGTTGATGAGAACATCGATGCCCGGATGGACCCTGGCGATTGCGGCAAAGGCCTCGCGCACCGAATCCGGATCGCCGATGTCGCAGCGCACCGCCATGCAGTTGGGGCCGAATTCGGCCGCCGCGGTCTCCAGCTTGGCCAGCGTGCGGCCCAGCATCACCACCTTGTCGCCGTCTTCGCAGAAGCGGCGCGAGAGCGCCTTGCCCAGCCCCTCGCCCGCGCCCGTGATCACGATCGTCCTTGCCACTCAGGCCTCCTGTCTTGGCTGGCGTTCCCAGTTTTCCGGGTAGGCCGAAAAATCGCCTGCGTAGGCAATGCCCCCGTCCCAGATCTCGCCGCTGATCTTGGTGAAGAAGTGCACCGTGCGCGCGAACGAGCCGGCCGTGGAGCGCGGCTCCATCGCCACGCCGCTGGGCGAAACGCCGCGGGCGCGCGCTGAGAAGTCCTTGACGCTGAAAAGCAGATTGTCGGTCTGGTGCGCACAGACCACCAGTTCACCGCCCGGACAGTACCGCCGCGGATTGCACTGGGTGCCCGCGAGCCGCCCGCGCTTCATGCCCACGAAACCGGGCACGCGGCTGACCTCGGGGATATGCACCTCGTCGTACCAGCGGTGGTAGTCCTCCTCGCGCCCCTGCACGAGGTTGGCCGGGATGATGAACAGCCCCGAGAGCGGCTTGCCCTGCTGCCAGTTGGGACCGACGTGCCAGTCGGAATACATGTTGTAGGTGTAGAGCCGCTCGCTCTCGTTGCCATCGTCGATGAGCCCGGCGCAGCGCGGTCCTTCGAGCAGGCGGCCCAGCTTGGGAATGTCCCTGTCGGGCACCTGATAATCGAACTCGTAGAAGCTGAGGAACCGCCAGGGCTGGTCGATGTCGGGCATGATCTGGATCGGGGCGATCTCGAAGCGATCGGCCGACAGGAAGCCCTCCAACCCGGTGAGCCGGGGGCGGTGCTCCTCTTCGAACCACGCGGCGTAGTCCGCCTCGCGCCCCGCCGCGATGTTGTGCAGGTGCAAGGTCACGTAACGGGCCATGAAGCCTCCTCTTCCACTCTCCATCCTAACTCGCAGTCCAGCGCAGGCAACGCCCGGCCCCAACCATCGCGGCCGCGGTGGGCCACGCCGGACTGCGGCATGGCCCACCTGCCTGTCAGCGTGCGCCGAAGGTGAAGCGGATATTGATCCCGAACTCGCGCGGCGGGGTCATCCGGATGTTGGTGTAGGTGCTGGTGAACGAGGCGTTCTGCGGCGATCCGAAGATCGGTCCGGTCGGCCCGAAGCCCTGCAGCGGCAAGGTCTGGTACTGGCTGCTGAGCGGCAGCGAGCGCTGGGTCACGCGTTCCATCTCGAACAGGTTCTTGGCAAACAGCGTGACCTCCCAGGCCCCTTGCGGGTCGCGGATGCCGGTGAAGACATTGAACAGGCCGTACTGCTTGACGCTGTCCCAGGCGTTGGTCGGATCGCCCGCGCTCTTGCCGTAGAAGCTGTAGAGGCCGCGCACGAAGCCATCGACCCTGTTCGAGATCGGGCGCGAATATTCCGCCATCGCCGTGGCCGAGAACTTGGGCTGGCTGGAGGCGGCCTGGTTGACCGTGCAGGCCGAGATGTTGTCGCTGCCGACCACCCCCATGAGCTCACCCAGGCTCGGCGCACTGGCCGGAGAATCGGGCACGCCGTCCGGGTTCAGGAAGTCGTTGCAGGGAATGACCCCGTCCTTGATCTTGCCATCGGCGTAGGCCGCCACGAGGCTGATGTTGAGATCGGGCGTCGCCTCCAGGGAGAGTTCGCCTTCCATGCCCCAGACTTCGACCGGAACGCCCGAGACGAAGTTGAAGCGGTTGACGCGCGGATTGACCGTCTGGCTCGCCTGATCATACGAATAGTCGACGAAGTAGACGCCGCTGATACCGCTCGAGCCCGGGACGCGGTAGGGGTAGTTCTGGAACTCCTGGTAGTAGCCTGCGACGTTGAGGCGCATGCGCCCGCCCATCAGCGTCGTCTTGAGGCCCAGTTCATAGGACGTGGAGGTTTCATCGTCGGTCCGCTGGAACGAGCGCTCGAGCGCGGACTGATTCACGCTGAAGTCGCCCACCGCGAAGAGGCCCGGGCGGAACGAGCTGCCGACGCTGGCGTAGAGCATGATGTCGGGCGTGAAGTTGTGCTGCGCGCTGACCTGGTAGATCAGCTTGTCGGTATCGATATTGGATTCGTTGAGCCCGATGCCCAGCGACATCGAGACGAGCAGCGTGCGATCGGCCGGATCGAGCTGGTTCACCGCGTTGAGCGTAATGTCGTTGCGGGACTTGAACTTGATGTAGCGCGCGCCGCCCGAGATCTGGGTCGCGTCGCCAATATGCACGGTCAGGTTGCCGAAGAACGACTTCTCGTCGGTCCGGGAGAGCGAATAGACGTCCTGCTGCGTGAGCGCCGCGATGCCCCCACCAAACACCGCGGGAAGCGTGATCGGACCATCCCGGAAGACGGTGTTGCCCGAGTCCGTCTTGCGGAAGAAGGCGCCGACGACGTAGTCGAACATCCCTGCGACCATCTCCTCGTTCTGGAGGCGGATCTCGTGGCTGGTGGCGACCGCGCCCCCGATGGTCTGCTGGTAGTAGTCAAAGCCCTGGAAGTAGCCGCCGTGGTCGAGTGGCTCGACGCTGGCGATGTCCTGTTCGAGGCGCGAGCAACGTAGATCAGGCTTTGCCCGGCAAAGCTGGCCTGCCCCTGCCAGTTGAAAATCTCGTACTTTTCGGTGCTGTGGCGCGAGTCCTCGGCCACGGCGTTTCGATCCCCGGGGGTCACGAGGACCGGACTGTCGCCCAGCTCGTCGCTCACGAGACTGAAGGATTCGGCCTGGTCGTAATTGCGGCGCTTGCGGTCGATACGCTGGTAGCCACCCTCGAAGCGCAGCCAGTCGGTCGGCTGGACGACGGCGGTGATGCGCCCGCCCTTGGTGCGCGCAAAGGGATCGCGGCCATCGAAAGTCGGGTTGATGGTGGTGACGCGGTCGACCTCGTCCTCGGCAAAGATCCCCGCCACGCGGATACCCGCCACACCTTCGATCACGGGCATGCCGAGCGCCCCGTTGACGTTGATGGTGCCGATGTCGTTGGCCGTGCTCGCGACGTAGCCACCGATTTCGTAGAGGTCGGGCTTGTGGGTGGTCACGATCATCGAGCCTGAAGGCGAGGCGCGGCCACGCAGCGCCCCCTGCGGCCCGCGCAGGACTTCGACCTGGGCAATGTCGAAGGTCTGCTGCAGCACGACCTGCGGCAGGATCGGCGCGTCGTTCTGGTAGAACTCGATCGTATTGTTGAAGCCGCTGGCGTTGACGTCCATGTTGACGCCGCGGATCTGGGCATTGGCACCAAACGAGTTGGCGTTGGTGCCCAGTTGCAGGCCCGGGACAAGCTGCTGCACATCGGTGAAGTCACGGATGTTGAGTTCGGCGAATTCCTCGGCGGTGACGGTGTTCACCACGAGAGGCACGTCCTGCACGTCCTCGGCGCGGCGGCGCGCGGTCACGACAATGGCATCGAGGACAAGGTCATCGCGCATGCGGATCCCTGTGTCCTGCGCGTCCCCCGATCCCGTCTCCTGCGCCTGCACCGCGGCCGGCTGCACCAGGGCGCAGACTGCAGAAGCGGCAAGAAGCTTCGCCAGATAACCCATCTCCATCTCCCGTTATCGCCAGACGGGACTCGTCGCTCCGCGCCTGTTGCTGTTATCGTTGTATCTCGGGCCGATCTTCCCCCGTGGGCAGGTCTGCCCCGCGCATCCGGACGGACGCATCGGAGTATCGTCGCCGTCGTTACTGGTACGAGAGGCACTGGATCGTTGGAATGGCGATGTGGACTTTATCGCAGCGGCGTTATGCCTGAGAAAACCGCCGATTTCCGCCTCAGTCAACTGCTCTGTACCGTAGAATCAATTCTGCAAAACAAGGGCTTGCTCGAAGGGTCTGAGCGCGCGATCAGCCGCGATAACCGCGCAGGCGATTTCCCGCATCGACGGGCAGCACGAGGTTATTGAGGAAGCTGCCCTCGCGCGAGGCCAGATAGAGGCATGCCTGGGCGATGTCGGACGGGCTGCCGGGCCGTGCAGGTGCGAGTTGCATAGCGGTAAGGCGCGCCATCGCCTCTTCGCCAAGGGCACCGGTGCTGGCCTCGGTCTCCATCATGCCCGGCGCAATCGCGACGCAGCGCACCCCCTCGCCCGCAAGCTGGCTCGCCAGCCCGAACGTCACCGCGTTGAGCGCCGCCTTGGTCACCCCATAGGCGGTCCCCGGCACGTTGCTCGCCATCGAGGACTGGTTGATAATGAGCCCGCCCGCGCGCGCCAGCGGGGCGCGCAGGTGCTCGGCCAGGAGCAGCGGGGCCAGGGTGTTCACGGCCAGATAGTGCTGCCATTTGGCCAGCCCCAGTCCGAAGAAGCCGCTGGCGATCTCGCCATAGGCAAGCCCCGCGTTGTTGACGAGGACATCGAGGCTCGCGTGCGCCGCGCAGACCTCCTCGGCCAAGGCCCGGATCGAATCTTCGTCGGACAGATCGGCAACCAGCGAGGAGCAGGATGCACCTGCCGCGCGCAGTTCCTCGACGCTTTGGGCCAGCCGCTGCGCGTCGCGATCAACCAGCACGGCATGCGCGCCCTCGCCTGCGAACGCTCGTGCAATGGCGAGGCCCAGCCCGCCGGCGGCCCCCGTCACGAGGACCGTCTTGCCTTCCATCCGGGCCATCAGTGGTCTCCTCGCACGGCCGGAGGATCGAGCGTGATCGCCACGTGGGGGATCTCGCCCGCGAACGTGTCCTCGCCGCCCGGATAGGTCGTGACATCAACGCCGGTGTCGCGGCCCAGATCCAGCGTCTCGCCAAGCCCCGCGGGCATCAGGAAGGTCGAGCGCACCGAACCGCGGGCCAGCGTGTCCTCACCCGACCGCAGGGCCAGCGTCGCCCCCTGCCGTGGGCCTGGCGTCTCGAGGCGTAGGACCAGTGGCTTGCCCGGATCCACGCGGCCCTTCGCGCGGATCGTCACCCTATCGTCCGGGTGGGTCGAGGCGGCGTAGGTGAACACCGGGCGCCCCTTGTCGAGATAGAGGCTCCAGCCCGCAAAGCGGCTGCCATAGGCCACGACAACGCCCGAAGCATCGGCCGATGCCGGGGCGATCTCGGCGCTGAGGGTAAACGAGCGCCCAGCGAACATCGGCGCGCTTTGGGCCGGAACGCTGACGCCCTTGCCCCAGTAGTCGAACTGGCTGCGCCCCGGCGGACGGTGCCCCGCCGCGCGCAGGAAGCCGAAGCGGTGGTCGAGCGGATAGACGTGGTTCGCCTCGGCCTCGCGCTCCCACAAGGCGACCATCTCGGCCACCTTCGCCGGGTTGGCAGCGGCGACATCGCGGCTCTGCGAATAGTCCTCGCGCAAGTTGTAGAGTTGCCAGTCACGCGGGGCATCTGTGGGCGGCGCCAGCATCCAGGGCGTGCGGCCATCGTCCTGGGCAAGGAACCAGCCATCGTGCCACAGCCCGATCTTGCCCCCCATCTCGAAATACTGGGTGCGGGTATGATCCGGCGTGCAGGCATCGAGCGTGGAGAGCAGGCTTTTCCCATCCATCGGGCGCTGCGCCACGCCGTTCACGCGCGCGGGCACAGGCAGCTGCGCGGCCTCCAGGATCGTGGGCGCGATGTCGACAAGATGCCCGAAACGCGCGCAGACCGAACCGGGCGCCGCGGCGCGCTCGTTCCAGCGCAGGATCATGCCGTTGCGAATGCCCCCCAGCATCGAGGCGTACTGCTTGGTCCAGCGCAGCGGCGTGTTCATCGCCCAGGCCCAGCCCGCAGGGTAGGCCTGGTAGGTCATCGGCCCACCCATGCGGTCTAGGTTCGCCGTCAGCCAGGCCTCGTCTTCGATAAGGCCGTTGATCTTGCCCAGTTCGTTGAGCGTCCCCTCGTTGCCGCTTTCCGCGCTGGCGCCATTGTCGCCAATGACGAGGATGGTGAGGAGATTGCGGCCTTCACCGGTACGCTCCAGTTCGTCGAGCACGCGGCCCAGCTGCGCGTCCTGATAGGCCAGCATCGCGGCGGCCACTTCCATGCTGCGCGCCGCAAAGCGCTGGCGCGCGGGCGACAGACTGTCCCACGCCGCGATCTCGGCCGGACGCGCGGTCAATTGCGTGCTTTCAGGAATGATCCCTTGCGCCTTCATGCGCGCAAAGCTCTCGTCGCGCATGGCGTCCCAGCCGCCGTCGAAGCGGCCCGCAAAGCGCGCGATCCAGTCCGCCGGGGCCTGGTGCGGGGCGTGGGTGGAACCCGGCGCGTAGTAGAGGAAGAAGGGTTTGTCGGGCGCGGCGGCCTGCTGGTTG
This sequence comes from Novosphingobium sp. MBES04, assembly GCF_000813185.1. Classification (NCBI taxonomy): domain Bacteria; kingdom Pseudomonadati; phylum Pseudomonadota; class Alphaproteobacteria; order Sphingomonadales; family Sphingomonadaceae; genus Novosphingobium; species Novosphingobium sp. MBES04. The sequence goes on from NZ_DF850488.1 coordinate 1,507,035, forward strand.
TGCACCCAGTCGATGGCCTCGCTCGCCATGCGCGCCTCCATCATCGGCGCGTCCTCGGGCACGTCGGGCAGACGCGTGGTGCCCTGATAGATCGCGGGCTGGTACTGGTCGCTGTCGCCCCCGACGATGCCCCAGAAGTATTCAAAGCCCTGCCCGGTCGGCCACTGGTCGAAAGGCCCGGCTACACTTGCATCGGCATGGCGCACATTGTGGGTCTTGCCGAACATCGCGGTGTTGTAGCCGTTCAGTTTCAGGATCTCGGCGAGCGGCGCGGTCTCGCGCGGGATCTGCGCGGTATAGCCCGGATAGCCTGCGGGCAGGTCAGCCAGATGGCCGAACCCCACGTTGTGGTGGTTGCGCCCGGTGAGGAGCGCGGCGCGGCTGGGCGAGCAGATGCCGGTCGTATGGAACTGATTGAAGCGCACGCCCGCCTGCGCGATGCGATCAAGGTTGGGCGTGGGCACCGGCCCGCCGAAAGTGCTTGCCATGGCAAGGCCGACATCGTCGCTCATGAACAGGAAGACATTGGGCGCGTTTGCAGGTGCGGTTACCCGGAAGGGCGTTGCCGGGTGCGATTCCCCCACGCTGTGCGTAATCGAGCCATCAAACGCGGGCGCCGGGACCGGCAGCACGCTGCGCGATGATGCGGGGTCCGTCTGCGCGCGAACCTGTGCATTCACGCCAAGCGCAAGCGCAAGCGCCGCCGCACCAAGATGCGCGATCCGTTTACCTTTCATCCTGTCCCTCTCCCCTTCGTTCGCCTCTTATTCGGTGCGGTCGAACGCCACCCGGCTTATCCTCCAGACGCCATCTGTGCGCCGGAATTGATCATGGTAACGGCCGAAGACGAAATCGACCTGGCCGCTGCCCCGCCGTTTCATGCGCACGTTCACGGTCCAGTCCGCGCTGGCCGTGTCGCCCTCGACCGCGATGCATGGCGAATGCAGGTTGTGGACCATCCATTCGCTGCCCCCGCCGATCTTGTCTGTAAGCAGCGTGCAGATGGCGAGCGCCTCGTCCATCTCGCCAAAGCCATAGTCGGCGGTGACGTCCGGAGTGAACAGCGCCATCAGTCGCGCAATGGCGGCCTCGCGGTCCTGCGTGGAGGAATCGGCGGCCTGGCAGTAGCGGGCCTTGAGATTCTGGATCTCCTCGAAGTCGGTCACGCCAGCTCTCCCTCCAGCCGCCGCGCGGCCATCTCGCGCAGGTCCGCCGTCTTGATCTTGGCTGATCCGGTGGTCTTGAGATCCTCTTCGGCAAAGAACAGCACGCGGCGCGGCACCTTGTAGCTGGCAAGCGTGCGCTTCGCGAAGGCGCGCACGTCCTCCTCGTCCAGCGCCGCGCCGTCCTGCGCCACGACGGCGGTGACAACGATCTCGCCCAGCAGATCATGGGGCACGCCCACCGTCTGGTTGATCCGGACGCCGGGACACTGGCGGATCACCGCGTCGATCTCCAGCGGAGAGACATTGGCCCCGCCGGTCTTGATGATGTCATTGAGCCGCCCTTCCCAGAACAGGCGTCCGGCCGCATCGACACGCCCGCCATCGCCGGTGCAGAAGTAGCCTTCGTCATCGAGCGTCTCGTCGAGCGGAAGGCCCAGGTACCCCATCATCAGCGTCGGCCCCTTGACCGCGATCTCGCCGCGTTCGCCCACGGGCACGGCCTTGCCGGTCAGCGGATCGACGATCTTGAAGGTCATGCCCGGTTGCGGCACGCCGCTTGAACCCGCCTTTTCGGCCTCGGGCGTGCCAGAAGGGTAGATCGCGCTGATCGTGAAGGTCTCGGTATTGCCATAAGCCGCCATCGGCTCGTCCCAGTTGGCGGTGATCGTGGGATGCTGGCCAAAGGCGTGGCGGGGCGAGATGTATTTCATCGCCGACAAGTCAACATCGGCAAAGTTGGATGCCGCGGCAAGCTGCGCCCACTGGTGGGGCCAGGCAATGGCCATGCTCGCGCCTTCGCGCGCCATGAGGTCGAGCGCCTCTTCGGCCTGGAAGGTCGCTTGCAGGACTAACGCGCCGCCTGCCGACAGCGTGCCGCCGATGGCCATCCCGAAATTGCCCGAGAAGAAGAAGCCGTTGGCCGACCAGGTGCGCGCGTCGGCCTTCGTCTGGTAGAAGCGTCGCCAGCGCCACAGCTGCAGCGCAACCGCGCGGTGCGAGGAGAGAATGCCCTTGGGCATCGCGGTCGAGCCCGAGGAGAAGAACAGGACGCCCGGATCGGCCGGTGTGACCGTGGCCGCGCTTGCCTCGACCAGCGCGGGGGCGATGGCCTCTCCGCGCGCGAGAAACGTATCCCAGTCCTCGATTCCGTCGGGCGCGGCCCCCACTGCCGCGACATGGCGCAGGAAGGGCAGGCCCGGTGCATGGATCGCCCCGCCGCGCGCCTCAGCCACCGCCGGTTCGATCCCCGCCAGCACCGCCGCAAAGTCCTTCTTCAGGACCTGCCGCTCCATCAGCAGCACCGAGACGCCCGAGACCTTGAGGAGGTGCTCCAGTTCAGCCTGCGTCGAGAAGGTGTTGAGCGTGGTTGCCACCCCTCCTGCCAGCGCCGTGCCCCATACGGCTGCAAGAAACTCGGGCCGGTTGGTCATCAGGACGCCGACCCGCGTGCCCTTGCCCGTGCCGCAGGCGAGCAGCGCGCGCGCTACCTTGTGTGCCTGTTCCAAAAGGTCGGCGTAGGTCCAGGCGACGCGCACGCCGCCTTCGTGGAAGACCAGCGCCTCGTTGGGCCCGCCCGCCTCGCAGACCTCGCTAAGCCAGCCCGTCAGGGTCAGGGCACCCAGCCCCTCCTCCTCGGCAAGAGGGGGACCGTGGATGACAGAGAGCGGCGTTGCCATGGCCCGCCCCCGCTCAGGCGTTGACGTCGACGATGTAGCGGCCCTTCACCTCGCCCGACATGAACCGCGCAGCGGCCTCGATGGCCTCGCCAAGGCCGATCTCCTGACCGATAGCCTCCAGCTTGGCCGGATCAAGATCGCGCGCGAGCCGCGCCCAGGCCTTGAGGCGCTTGGCCTTGGGCGCCATCACGCTGTCCACGCCCAGCAGGCGCACACCGCGCAGGATGAAGGGCATGACGGTTGCGGGCAGATCGAACCCTTGCGCCAGACCGCAGGCCGCGACCGCGCCGCCGTACTTCGTCTGCGCGCAGGCGTTGGCGAGCGTGAAGCTGCCCGCCGTATCGACGACGCCCGCCCACAGTTCCTTCTGCAGCGGCTTGCCCTTCTCGCTCATCGTTGCGCGATCGAGGACTTCGTCGGCGCCCAGGCCCTTGAGGTAGTCGGCCTCGGCCATCTTGCCGGTCAGCGCGTGGACGGTGAAGCCCGCGGCCTTGAGCAGCGCAATCGCGACCGACCCCACCCCGCCGGTCGCGCCGGTGACGAGCACCGGGCCCTGCTCGGGGGTGACGCCCGCCTCGACCAGCGCCTCGACGCACAGCGCCGCAGTGTAGCCCGCCGTGCCGATGGCCATGGCCTGCTTCTCGCTGAAGGCCTCGGGCAGCGGCACCAGCCAATCCCCCTTGAGCTTGGCCACTTGCGAAAGTCCGCCCCAATGCGTTTCACCCACGCCCCAGCCGTTGAGGACGACCTTGTCGCCGGCCGCATAGTCGGGGTGCGAGCTTTCGCGCACGGTGCCGGCAAGGTCGATGCCCGGCACGATCGGCCAGATGCGCACCACCGGGCTCGAACCGGTGATCGCGAGGCCGTCCTTGAAGTTGAGAGTCGAATAGGCGACGTCGATGGTGACATCGCCCTCGGGCAGCGCGCTTTCCTCCAGCTGGGTCAGTGAGACCTTCTGCCCCGCGTCGGTCTTCTCGATCTGGATGGCCTTGAACATGGACGCTCTTCCTCAATCCGCTGTGCGTGAACCGGCCCGCCCGGGCCGCTAGGTGTGGGAAGCACTCTTGCAAAGGCGCGCGGCAATTTCAGCAGCGAAACCGGCGCGCAGGCGATTCATCGCCCGCCCGCTATATCGATCTCGTCGTCGGGGCTGATCGGAGTGCGCAGACGCGCGACCACCTCGGGGAACATCTCAGGCTTCATCGAGCCGAACATCGAGAGGCGCAGGATTTCCCGGCTCATGCGCAAGGCGAGCTTCGCGCGGTCGCCCTCGTCGGCGGCGTGTGCGCGCACCCAGACCGGCCACAGGAAGATGCCCGAAAGAACCAGCACCGACATCGCCTCGGCGTCGACATGCTCCTGCGCCAGTTCGGTCTGCGTGAAGCGTTCGAGCGAGCCCTGGAACTCGCGCCAGAAGGGGTCGGCGGTCGGGTTGGGCGAGGCCAGGATCTGGAGCAGCCAGCTGCGGCAGATATCCGCGTTCTCGGTCGCAAAGCGAACGAGGCGGTACATCGTGTCGGGAATGTCGACGTCTTCGACCTGGCGTTCGACAACCTCCTCGGGCGCGCCGAAGACCGCGCGCATCAGCCGGTCCGACACCCATTCCATGGCCGCGGCCACCAGTTCGTCGCGCGACTGGAAGTGCTGGTAGGCGGTCCCGCGGTTGACCTTGGCAAGATGGGCCACGGCCGAGACACTGACCGCATCGCCGCCTTGCTGGGCGATCAGCCGGGTCGCGGCCTCCAGGATCGTGCGCCGCGTCTCGGCAGGGTTGCGCACGCGCTTGGTGCGCGCGGGGGCCGGCGGGGGGACAGGCTCGCTCATCCCTCGCGCGCTACGTCATAGCGCGCGAGATAGCGACCGAATTCTGGCCTGAGGCTGGCTTCGTCGAGCCCGAACTGCGCCAGCTTGTATTCGTGGCGGCCGAACTTGTCCTGCGGGTTGGCGGCCAGCCAGCGGGTCATGCCGTCTTCCGCCTCGGGGGTCCATTCATCGCCCAGCGCCGCATAGAGCGTCTTCATCTGGCCCAGCGGATCGTCCCGGAGCGCGGCGTAATGCACATCGACGATGCTCTCCTCGCCGTGGCGTTCGCGGTAGTCCATGATACGCCTTGCATGTTCCACCGCCTGGAAGGTGCAGTTCTGCGCGATCCATTCGCTGTCGACCCGCCCGGCATAGCCCTTGTGCGCCAGGCTGATGATCGAGCAGAAGCTGCCCATCGCGGTCAGCGGATCGCGGTGCGTCCAGACCAGACGCGCGTCGGGATAGACCGTCTTCAACGTGTCGAGCCAGAGCGCGTGGCTGGGCATCTTGAGGTTCCAGATCCCGCCCTGGTGGTGCTGGAGCACCTGCAGGAACTGCTTGTGGTAGGTGTAGGCGCTGGTCATGTCGCACTGGAAGTACCAGTCCCGGTAGTTGGGCAGCTTGCCCCGCGATTCCAGGCTCAAGGCCTTGAAGTCGTGCGCCATGAAGAAGATGCACTCGTTGGGGTAGGTCGCCGAGTTGCGGTAGTACTTGCCCATCTCGGGCATGGCCTCGAGCAGCATCTTCTCCTGCTCCAGCTTCTTGACCGCGCGCATGTCGCGGGTGAGAGCCCCTTCGGCCACCGGCGGGAACGGGTCCTCGATCTCCCAGGTCAGCGCCGAGCGGCGCGCCGGATCGGCGTTGAGCAGATTGGAGAGGAGCGTGGTGCCCGTGCGCGGGATGCCGAAGACGAAGACCGGCTTCTCGATGGCGCGCTGGGCGATCTCGGGGTGAGCCTTGTGGTAATCGATCGTCTTGAGGCGCAGCGCCAGGTTCTGGACAAGATCGCCCCGGAAACGCTCGACCAGCGGTGCCGGCCGGTCGTCGGCGTTGATGTCGGCGACCAGGATCTCCAGTCCTTCGCGAAAGCTGTCGCTGCCGAAATCCTCGCGCCCGGTGCGAAAGCAGGCCGTCTCGATCAGCTGGTCGACGTTGAGCCCTGACATGGAATCCCTCTCCCTCATGTTTGCCGCAGGATTGACCCTGCAGGCAGGGCGCGGACAAGCGCGGCAGGGGCCATATCGCTTGCACGATTGTCACCCCGCCGCGCTGGACCGCCCTTTCGCCGCGTGATGATCTGCGCCCAACGCGCCGGAGCACGGCGGCAACACGAGGGAGAGCGCGGATGGGTTCCGGCCTGTTTGACTGCAAGGGCAAGGTAACGCTGGTGACCGGCGGCAACAGCGGCATTGGCCTCGGCTTTGCGCGGGGGGTGGCGCAGATGGGCGGCGATCTCGTACTGTGGGGGCGCAATCGCGAACGCAACGAAGCCGCGCAACGCGAACTCCTGGATCTGGGCGCCGGGCGCGTCTCGTGCCAGCAGGTCGACGTGACCGACGAGGCCGCGATCATCGCAGGCTACCACGAACTCCTGGAGCACATGGGCCGGGTCGACTGCGTCTTTGCCAATTCGGGTATGTCGGCCGCCTCGCGCAGCCTGCTCGAGATGAGCACCGAGGAATACCGCGCGATCATGAACCTCAACCTCGACGGGGCCTTTTTCACCCTGCGCGAGGGCGCGCGCGCGATGGTCCGCCGGGCCGAGAACGGCGAGCCGGGTGGCAGCCTGGTGGCCTGCGGCAGCCTCTCGATGTTCATGGGTCTGGCCGGCAAGCAGAGCTACGCTGGCTCGAAGGCGGCGCTGGGCGCCATGATCCGCGGCATGGCCGTGGAATTCGGCAAGTACGGCATTCGCGCCAACGCGATTGCGCCGGGCTACGTCGTCACCGGCATGATGGACAACCCGCAAGCCAAGATGGTGACCAAGATGTTCGCCGAGCGCACGCCCATCCCGCGCGAAGGCTACCCTGACGACTTCGAGGGCATCGGCGCCTACCTCGCCTCCGATGCCTCGCGCTGGCACAGCGGCGACACCATCGTCATCGACGGCGCCTACCTCGTACGGCCGATGTGAGGAGAGAGACCATGGGAAAACTCCTGCGAATCCATAACGTCGACGATGTCCGTCTCGACGAGTACCAGCGCCCCAGCGCCGGGGCCTCGGACGTCGTCATCCGCATGAAGGCGGTAGGCATCTGCGGCAGCGACCTCTCCTATATCAAGCACGGCGGCATCCCCGCTCCCGGCACGCTCACTGCGCTCGGCCACGAGGGCGCGGGCGAGGTGATCGAGGTGGGCGGCGATGTCGCGGGCGTGGAGCCGGGCCAGCGCGTCATCGTCAACCCGATGATGACCCCCAGCTACATCGGCAGCGGCGGGCCGGAAGGGGCCTTCACCGAGGAACTGCTCGTGCGCGACGGGATTGCGGGCGTGAACATCCTGCCGATCCCCGAAGGGGTCTCCTACGAAGTCGCGGCCATGTGCGAGCCGCTCGCCGTCGCCCTTCATGGCGTCAACCGGGCACAGGCGAAGGCGGGCGAGCGGATCGCAATCTTCGGCTGCGGCCCCATCGGTCTTGGCATAGTGCTCTGGGCGATCGACCGGGGCTGCCGCGACGTGATCGCGCTCGACCTCTCCGACGATCGGCTCGAACGCGCCAAGGCGCTGGGTGCCCACACCATCAACCCCGCGCGCGAGGACGTGCAGGCGCGCATCAAGGAAATTCACGGGACCGAGAGCGTGTTCGGGAAGGAGAAATCGGGCACCGACGCCTTCATCGACGCGGCGGGTGGCCCCACCATCCTCTCGGACGTCGTCGCGCTCGCCAAGAGCCATGCCCGCCACGTCATCACCGCCGCCTACCTCAAGCCCATCGCGCTTCCGGCCGGCCCCATGCTGACCACCGAGATGACCATCACCACCGCGGTCGGCTACCCCACCGAGATGCCCGAAGTGGTGGCCGCCCTGCCGCGCCTCCAGGACGCCATCGCGCCGATGATCAGCCACACGCTGCCCTTCGCGCACGTGCTCGAGGGCCTCAAGATCGCCGCCAGCCCGCAATCGGGGAAGGTGATGATCGCCTTCGGGGACGCCTGATGGCCGACACGCAGGAAAAGGCGCCCGCCCTCGCCGCGCTCGTCCGGCAGGGCGATGCGCAGAAAGAGGCCGATGGAATCGCCCCCGGTATCTTCGGCGTGCGCGACATCTCGAACGCCTATCTCGTCACCACGGGCGACGGTGACGTGATGATCAACACGGGCTTCATGGACAACGCCGCGCGCAACGCAGCGCTGCTCGCCCCGCACCGTACCGGGCCCTTGCGCGCCGTGGTCCTGACGCAAAGCCATGCCGATCACTTCGGGGGGATCGATACCTTTCGGGAGGGTGGAACACAGGTCCTCGCGGGGCCCGGCTTTGCGCGCAACTGGCAGGACATGAAACGCCTCCAGCCCTTCTTCGCGCCGCGCTCGCGCAAGCTCTGGGGAGGAACGCTCAACCGCGGGTCGCGCCCCGCCCCGCCGCCCGACGTCACCGCGCAGGAGATCGCCGACGGATATGGCTTCACGCTGGGCGAACGCCGTTTCGAACTGCTCCACACACCCGAGGGCGAAACCACCGATGCGCTGAGTGTCTGGCTGCCCGAGGAGCGCATCGTCTTCACCGGCAACCTGTTCGGGCCGGTCTGGCTCTCGATGCCCAACTTCAACACGCTGCGGGGCGACCGACCGCGCTCGGTGCGCACCTTCCTTGCCTCGCTGGAGCGGGTGCGGGTCCTGGGAGCGGACATCCTCGTGACCGGGCACGGCGATCCCATTGTCGGTGCCGATCGCATCCGCACCGACCTCGACCGCGTCGAGGCCGCCGTCTCGCATGTCCTCCACGCCACGCTGGAAGGGATGAATGCGGGAAAATCGCTGCACGAACTGATGCGCACAATCGAGGTCCCCGAAGACATCACCATCGCGCAGATGCACGGCAAGACCAGCTGGACGGTGAAGGCCATCTGGCACGAATACGCCGGGTGGTTCCGCACCGAGAGCACGACCGAGCTTTACGGTGTGCCGCAGGACGCCGTCCATGCCGACCTCGTCGAATTGGCCGGAGCCGATGCCCTCGCCGCACGCGCGCAGGACCATGCGGCGAAGGGCGAGCCGCTGGAGGCGATCCACCTGTGCGACATTGTCCTGCACGTTCACCCAGATCATACCGAAGCGCTGGGGGCCAAGCACGCAGCACTCGGCCTTTTGCTCTCCGCATCCGGAGGCTCCAACCTGTCCGAGACGATGTGGTTGAAGTCGGAAATGGCCGCGTGCGAGGAGAAGCTGGCCGGCGCGTAGAAGAACAAGGAGGAGATCCGAGGGCCATCGCCCTCGGGCTCCCCATACCATCCAGCTCACTTGGCGCGCGCCATGTCGGGCATGGAAGGTGAGGTTCCCTGACGTCGCGTTACTCGGCCAGCAACGCTGGATCACCCCAAGGTAGACAATTCTGGGAGCCCGAGGGCGATGGCCCTCGGATATCTCTATCCAACTGCTTTGTAATTGGAATTCGCGACATTGACGAACACAGAGGCCCCCGCAATCCCCTTGGGATCACGAGGGCCCATGAACCGTGCCCTCAGCCCTTGCTGGGCAGCTGCGCGACGGCGGTGCCGATCGCGCTCATCTCGCCGCGATGGGTTTCGGCGCGTTGCTGCACCTCGACGAATTTCTTGCCGTCTTCCTCGAACTTGCGGACGACTTCGCCGGTGATGAAGATGACGTCGCCGTCGGGATTGTGGCGGCGGATCTGGCAGGTGTGGCGGGTCAGGAAGCCGTCGTCGCCGATCCAGTTCGTCATGTGGTGGGTCAGCCAGCTGCAGCGCTCCGGCCCGTAGTCGTAGGCGCCGGGGGTGCCGACTTCGCGCGCGAAGTCATCGTCCCAGTGGACGCGTTCGGGCACGTCCTTGATCCCGAACTTGTTGGGAATGCCCAGGCCCGGATGCGCGTCGATCAGCTGGAAGTGCAGCTTGTTGGTGCGGATGTAGAGCCCGCCCCAGCCTTGCGCGTAGCCGATGAAGCCGGTCACCGTCATCGGGCCCTTCATCATCTTGGGGAGCGTGTCGCCCACGGCGACGTCCTCCCAATAGCGCGGTGCCGAGCCGCGTACTTCCTCGTTGCGGTAAAGGTCGAACCATTCCTCCAGCTGGGCCGGATCGATGGTCTCCACCTTGCCCTTCACGCTGTCGTACTTGCTGCCCCGCTCGCGCGCCTCGTCGCGGTCGGTGCGGAAGACATAGCTGTCGCACTCGGCCACGTGGTCGCCGTGCTGGTTGTAGAAATCGACGTGGTAGATCTGCTGATAGGCGCGCCCGGCAAAGCGGGTCTGGTGCGCGATCAGGTCCTTGAGGTGCGCCTCGGTGCGGATCGTGTCGCCGCGCAGGACCGGCTTGTGCCAGGTCCAGTCCGCGCCCGCCCACATTGCGTGGACACCGGGCAGGCCACCGCAATAGCCCGAGACGATGCGGCTGGTGGTGAAGAGGAAGCTGGGCAGCGCGACAATGCCGCCGTAGCTGGATTTCTCCGCGTAGGCCGGATCGCACCACAGCGGGTTATCATCGCCGATGCCGTGGGCGTAATGACGAATGGCGTCGCGCGTCGCCTCGTAGTTCCACGGCTCGACCGTGTTCTCGATTGCTACGCCGATGCGCGCGCGCAGATCCTCGAGGCCTTCCTCGGTGATCTTGGGAAACTTCTTTTCCTGGGCCTGGGTTGCCATGGGTCCTCTCCTTCGAATGGCTGGTGTCTGTTGTCTTGTGTCAGGCGGGGGTCACGGCCGCCGCTTCGCGGTCGCGCAGGACCTTGCGGTTGACCTTTCCCGCCGGGGTCTTGGGCAATTCGTCGACGAACTCGACGATGCGCGGGAATTCGTGCTGCGCGAGCCGCGTGCGGGTGAAATCCTGAAGCTCCTTCACGAAGCTCTCGCCAGGCCGACGGGGCGAGATCACGAAGGCCTTCACCACCTGCCCGCGCTTCTCGTCGGGCGCGCCGATGACCGCGCATTCGCGCACGTCCTCGTGCTTGAGCAGGGTGTTCTCGATCTCCACCGCGCTCATCGTCCAACCCGCCGAGATGATGACGTCGTCGGCGCGGCCGCAGTGGTAGAAGTACCCATCCGCATCGATCTTCGCGCGGTCCTTGGTCGAAAGCCAGCCCGACTTGCGGCGCAGCTTGAGCTCACCCACTTCGCCCGGCTCCACCGGAGTTCCGTCAGGTCTTTGCACCTGCAGTTCGAGCCCCGGCACAGGTTTGCCGAGCGAACCCGGCTTGACCGTGAAGTCCTTGGCGCCCGGGTAGTTCACAAGGACCACGCCGATCTCGGTCGTGCCGTACATCGAGCAGGCATCGACGCCGAACGTCGCGTCGATCCAGTCCAGTGTCGCCGGATCGATCGGCTCGCCGGTGTAGGACAGCTTACGGATCGCGAACGTGAAATCGCCCGACCGGCCGGTGTTCTTCATCATGCGGTAGTGGGTCGCGGCGGCCGACATGTTGGTGATCCCGAACTCCTGCAGCGCCTCCATCAGGCGCACGGCATCGAACTTGCCGCGCCCCATCGTCCCTGTGGTGATGCCCAGCCCGAGCGGGGCGAGCGTACCGTGCCACAGGCCGTGCCCCCAAGCGGGCGAGGAGGGGCAGAAGAACTCATCGCCGGGGCGAATGCCGGTGCCGTAGAGCGCGGCGAACATCAGCGTGACCAGCGAGCGGTGCGTGTGGCGCACGGCTTCGGGCAACTCGCGCGTGGTGCCGCTGGTGTACTGGAAGCAGGCAAGGTCCTCGCCCGAGGTCTGCGGCGAGTAAGTAGCCGGATAGCCTTCCAGGGTGCCCAGCAAGGCATCGTCCGCCACGACCACGCGCGGCCCCGCGATGGTCCGGGCCATGTCCGCCTTCTCGGCGTTGGTGAGAAGAATGGTCGGAGTGCAATCTTCCACCCGCAGGCGCAGCGCGTCGGGCCCGAACAGCGTGAACAGCGGCACCGAGATCGCGCCGTGCAGCATCGCGCCGAACAGGCAGACGTAGAAGGGCAGCGAAGGTTCGAGCATGAAGGCGATGCGATCACCCTTCCTGACACCATTCGCATCGAGCCAGTGCGCAAAGCGCGCCGCACCGCTCGCCAGCGCATCGAAGCTCAGGATCTCGTTCGTGCCATCGGCGTGGGCCACGCGCACCGCCGCCCGGCCCGAGCCGTCGGCGTGGCGCAGGATCGCCTCGTTCGCGATGTTGAAATGTTCGCGCGTTCCCTCGAACAGGTCCCACAGCCGCGCGGATGTGGCGTGGTGCTGCGCGTCGGCAAAGCTGGTGAAGTCGCTCAACAAGGCCATGGCCATTCCTCTTCCGGGCGAGTCGCGCCCTGTGGTCGGCCCCGTTGTACGCAAGAACAGGCTTGATGTTTCAAATATTGAATGCCATTCATTATATCGAATGAAAGATCGCTCTCTCGATACCGCCGTGAAGGACAGCAAGGCGCCCGCGATTGCGCGTGCCGCTGCGGTTCTTCGTTTGCTGGGACACAGCGACGTGCCGCTGGGCCTGCAGCCCATCGCGCGCGAACTCGGCCTCGTTCCCAGCACCTGCCTCTACGTGTTGCGCGCGCTGGTGGAGGAGGAACTGGTCAGCCTTGACCCGGCAACGAAGCGCTATTCGCTGGGCTCCGGCGTCCTATCTCTGGCGCGCCACTGGCTGCAGCGCGATCCCTTCGCCAGCCTTGCCCAGCCGGCCCTCGCCGAGCTTGCCGCCCGCTTCGCGGTAACCTGCATCGGGGTCGAGATTTCCGGACTGGAGCGCATCACCGCCGTCGCGGTGGCCGAAGGGGCGGGCAACTTTCGCCTCTCGACCGAAGTGGGCAGCCGCTTTCCCGCACTGCTGAGCGCCACGGGCCGCTGCATCGCCGCCTTTGGCAACCACGATCTGGAGCGCCTGCGCCCCCGCTTCGAAAAACTTCGCTGGGACAACCCGCCCGACTTCGCGCTGTGGAGCGCGCAGGTGCAGGAGACCCGCGCGCAAGGCTACGCGGCCGATGTGGGGCACTACATCGCCGGGGTCACGGTGATGGCCGCGCCCGTCTACCGCACGGCCGGAGCGCCTTCGCACGCGCTCGTCGCGCTGGCGCTTTCCCGCACGCTCGACGAGGACGCGCGGCTTTTGCTTGGCAAGGCTCTCGTCGAGGGCGCGCAGACAGTGACGCGGCAGCTGGGGAATATGTGACGAAGATATCCGAGGGCCATCGCCCTCGGGCTCCCCAAACGGGCAACCTCACCTTTCCCGCGCCACACTGGCCAAGATGAGGTGAGGTCGCCCATTCCGGGGTCAAGGGGCGATAGCCCCTTGAATCACCTTCTTCCTTCTGAAGTCAGCCTCAGCACACTTCCCTCCGCGTCGCCGGAAACGTACACGGTGTTCGCATCGCGCGCGGCCAGTCCGCAGAAGGGCACCATCGGGCCGGACATGTCGCCCACCCCGCCCAGGAGCTTGGGGACCACGCCCGGAGGCGCCTTGACCGGAAGGCCGCTCGCAAGTGTCTCCCGCCGGCCCGTAGCAAGGTCACACGCGAGCACTTCCTTGCGCTCCACATCGACCACGAAGAGCGTCTCGTCGACAACCGCAATGCCCTGCGGCTCCCCCAATCCATCGAGCACGGTTTCGCTCCTGCCGCCCCCGCAGCGCACCACGCGCCCGCCAGCACTTTCGCTGACCAGAACATCGCCTCCCGCGGTTACAGCCACCCCCATCGGCCGCGCCAGATCGCGGGCCAGCTCCTCCAGCCCCTCCGGCCTGGCAAGCAGGACACGCCCCGCCCCGCCATCGGCGAAGACGACTGTTTCGGTATCGCGCATGGCGAGGCCGTAAAGGATCTCATGCCCCGTGCTGAGCGGGGTACTCGTGCCATCGGTCAGATTCCAGCGCAGGACCGCGCCCATCGAGTTGGTCGTCACCCACACGCCTTCTCCGGCGGCCGCCACGCCGCGCACGAAGCCCGGGAAGCCGGGCGAAAACAGGCAACCGGCAAGTTGCGGCTCTCCGCCCGGTGCAAGGGTATAGGTAAAGCCGCCATCGGCCACGAACAGGCTGCCGTCCTCGCCAAGGGCCAGCCCCATCGGCCATTGCAGCCCGCGCTCCACCAGCGGGCGAACGGTGCCATCGGCGCGGATTTCGGTGACCTCGCCGGGGATCGAGGAGACGAACAGCCGCTCGCCCACGAACGTACAGTTGTCGAGGCCGGGCAAGAGCTGGGCCAGCACCTCGCGCGTGCCTGTCTGCGGGTCGATGCGCAGCACCTGCCCGCTCGCCACCTGGGTCGAGATGATCCGGCCCTTGCTGTCGAACTTCACCGAGTCCGGGACGCCGAGATCCCCCACCACGACTTCGGGCGCGCCTCCGGCGGGATCGACTCGCCAGATCTCGTTGGTCGCCATGATCGGCATGTAGAGAAGGCCATCCGGCCCGATGGCAAAGGCGTTGGGCATGGGCACGTCGGCCAGGATCTGACGGTGCGCTCCACCCACAGGGTCAAGCTCGAACACGCGCCCGCCCATGCGGCATTCGCCCGCGAAAAGACGGTCCTGATGAACCGTGATCGGGTTCGCCACCGGCATATCGCCGTGGATCACGCGGTAGCTTCCGTCCGGCGCCAGCTCGAGACGCGCCCCAGCGTGATCTCGGTGGCATAGAGATTGCCCGCGCTATCGAAGGCAATGTCATCGGGCGCGGTTATCGGGCCGTCAATCGCGCTGACAGGGCTGGCCTCTCCGGTATCGGGATCGAGTGCGGTCACCGCACTGCCGGCAACCTGGGCCACGTAGATCCGCCCGTCCGCCCCGGTGCGAAGGCCATTGGCGCCGAAAAGGCGGCTGGGCCGCGTGATCCGCTCCAGCCTCCAGTGTGGCGCAGGCCGCGCGCCGTCCGGCCCTGCGTAGCGACTGGCGGGGGCCATCAGCCGTGCCCCAGGATCGACTTGGTCTCCAGGTACTCGGCAAAGCCGTGCGCGCCCCATTCGCGGCCATTTCCGCTGCGCTTGTAGCCGCCAAAGGGCGCCGCGAAATCGAACCCGCCGTTGAGATAGATCGCGCCCGCCCGGATGCGCCGCGCGATGGTCCGGCAGGCTGCGATATCCTCGCCATCGACATAGGCGGCCAGGCCAAAATCGGTGTCGTTGGCAATGGCGATGGCGTCCTCGATCCCTTCATAGGGGATCATTACCAGGACCGGTCCGAAGATTTCCTCACGCGCAATAACCGCGGAATTGTCGCTGACGAACACGGTCGGCTTTACGTAGAAGCCCGCGTTCAGTCCCTCAGGACGCCCCGGTCCTCCGGCAATGAGCTCGGCCCCTTCCGCGATGCCTTGCGCGATGTAGCCCTGCACGGTGTCGAACTGCTCCTGCGAGACCACCGGCCCCATCGCAACATTGCCCGAAGGATCTCCCACCGCGACCGCCTCGGCAGTACGGGTCGCAACTCCCTTCGCCTCCTCGAACCGGGCGGCAGGAACAAGCAGACGCGAGCCCGCGCTGCAGGTCTGGCCGGAGTTCATCATCATCGAGGCGACCGCGCTCGCCACGCGCTCCATCGTGGTACCATCGTCGAGCACGATGTACGGGCTCTTGCCGCCCAGTTCGAGGCACACGCGCTTGACCGTATCGGCCGCGTCCTTCTGGATCTGGACGCCCACGCTTTCGGACCCTGTAAAGCTGATCATGTCGACGTCGGGATGGGTTGAAAGCGCGGTGCCGATGACCGAGCCCTTGCCCTGCACCATGTTGAAGACACCCGCCGGGACGCCCGCGGCATCGAGAATTTCGGCCAGGATCTGCGCGGAATAGGCGGCAAGCTGCGGAGGCTTCAGAACCACGGTGCAGCCCGTCGCGAGCGCGGGAAAGACCTTCACCGTGACCTGGTTGATCGGCCAGTTCCACGGCGTGATAAGACCGCACACGCCGATGGGCTCCTGCACCACCAGCGTATCGCCCAACTTCTCCTCGAATGTGTAGGATTCCAGAGCCGTAATCGCGGCATCGAGATGCCCAAGGCCCAGGAACGTGTGGAAGCCCCCCGCAAGGCTAGCGGGCGCGCCCATCTCCTCGGTGATCGCGGCGGCAAGATCGCCCTGCCGCGCCTCGAACTCGACCCTGATCCGGCGCAGCAGCGCGAGGCGCTCCGTGCGCGTCGAATGCGACCAGGTGGCAAAGGCGCGCCGTGCGGCGGCCACGGCCTTGTCGACATCGCCCACCGTGCCCAGCGCAATCCGGCCCGAGATCTCCTCATTGGCCGGATTGACGAGATCCTGCGTCTCGGTGCCCTCGGGTTCGACCCAGGCACCATCGATATAGAACATGCGGTAGTCGCGCATCTGCCTCTCCCCGGCCTCGTTCTTCGCGATCCTTACTGCGACCCTTCGGCGTACCAGGTCCGGAACTTCTCGTACTTGGGCATCTCTTCGGAGTTCGCCTTGGGGTCGATGCGGACGTGGATCACCGCGCAATTGCCGCTGGCGTAGGCGCGTTCGATGGCCGGCTGGAGATCGGCGATATCCTCCACGAATTCGCCATGGCAGCCGAACCCCTGCGCCATCTTGTCGAGCCGGACCTCGGTGCTCCAGTGCGTACCGATCTCGCTGGTGCCCGGCCCGAAGGTGCGTTTGTAGACGCCAACCTCAAGGCCCCACTGGAAATCGACGCCGACCACACAGACGAGCGGAAGCTTGCAGCGCACCGCGGTTTCCAGTTCGGCGACGTGGAACAGGAACGAGCTGTCCGAGGTGAGCAGCATGCCCGGGCGGCTCTTGCCGGTCGCGGCGCGGTCGGCGAGCATCGCGCCGGTCGCATAGGGCAGCCCGGTGCCGATGTGGCCGTAGTTCTGGTTCCAGATCACGTCGTGGGGTTTGCACTGCGAATAAGTCCACTGGTAGATCACCGTGGCGCCGCCATCGCGGATGAGGATGCCGTCCTTGGGGAAGGCCCTGGTGGCCTCGACCACCATGCGCGAGGTGTGGATGCCGACCTCGCCTCCGCCCGACTTGCTTTCGGTTTCCTTGGCCAGCGCGTCGAGTTCGGCCTTGCCGTCCTTCATGAAGGCTGCAAGCCCCGGCGCGGGATCACGCGGAGTAGCCTCAAGTTCGCGCACAAGCTGGGGCACGACACCCCGCAGGTCGCCCACGAGCGGCACGTCGATCGGGCGGTTGACGCCAATCGCGGTCGGGTCCTGCTCAACGTAGATCCACTTGCGCGTGGCGTTGTTCTTGGCCCACCAGCGCGTGGTACCGTAGTGCAGCGGTTCGCCGATCTCGGTGCCGAGCGCCAGGACGAGATCGCTCGCCTCGACCGCTTCGAGCGAGGCATCGGAGAAGACGTACTGGAAGGTCCGGTCCTCCAGCCCCTCGATATAGGAGGTACCGCCCGAAGTCTGGACGACCGGGCAGTTCATCAGCATCGCAAGGTCCTTCACCGCCGCGCCCATGCGGGTCGTGTGGACGGCGTGGCCCAGGAGCAGGATCGGGTTCTTCGCCTCACCGATGAGCTTTGCCGCCTCGCGCACCTTGTCGATGTCCGCGCCCTGGTTGACGAGGCGGTAGCTGGCGGGCGGCGCGACCTCGGGCAGGTCGAGCTCTTCCAGGATGACGTGGGCCGGATACTCGATGTAGGAGGGGCCTGGACGGCCCGAAAGCGCCTGGCGGATCGCCTCGCGCACGATTTCATCGGTCTGGTCGGCGTACTCGATCGAGCCCGAATACTTCACCGAATCCTCGATCATCGGCTCCTGCCGGACGAACTGGATGCGCCCGCGCCGCACGCGCCGCTCGGTCACGCGCGCGCGCTGACCGCCGAGGAAGATGACGGGCGAGTTCTCGACCCGCGCGCACTGGACCGCGGGCATCATGTTCGCCATGCCCGGCCCCAGCGTGCCGATGCACAGGCCGGGCTTGCCGGTCATGCGGCTCGCGGCCTCAGCCATGAACCCGGCGGCGGCCTCATGGTGCGGGGCCACGACCGTCCAGCCGCGCTTTTCCGCTTCGAGGAAGAGATGCACGAAATTGGGGTCGGGGATGCCAAAGAGCGTGTTGACGCCCTCGGCCTCGAACAGGTCCAGAATGCGCTTGTAGACCGGCGTTCCCATTGTCGTTTCCCTCTTTCCCGAATGTCTCTGCTCTTGCCCGAGTGGGCGAGAGCCCTTGCCTCGACAAGCAGCGGCGGGGCAAAACCGCAGCGACGATGAAGCCTTCCGCGCGTGCGAATTACGCCCCGCCACGGCGATCCCCCGTGCCTCAGTCCTCGAGCAGGCGCGGCGCCCCGCGCCCTATGAAGTTGGCAAGATTGCGGTGCAGGTTGATGACCTTCTGCTCCTGGTGCGGGTTGGGCAAAGGCCCGCGAAAGCCGCTGGACTTCATGCCCTTGTGGACGAACTCCATGTTGGCGAAATCCTGCGCCAGCACCGCACCCCAGTTCTCCCCGGTAGGCTCGGCATAGACCCACTCGGTCTCAGGCTCCTCGCCCTCGGGGAAGCGTTCGAGCGCGTAGCTCTCGAAGATGCACTTGTCGGGATCATCGCCATAGGGACGCACCCTGTAGCACAGCGCGAAGGTCACCCCGTGGAGGATGTTCTGATTGGGAAATAGCCCCCAGGCGAGGCCGGCCTCGGCCATGATCTCGCCTGGGATATCGGGCCAGGTGACGCCGCGCGCGGCATCGTCGGCCCTGGCCGATTTCATCCAGTGCGCGATCACCTCCTGGGGCGTCGCGGTCTCGGGTAGTTCGTCCTTCAAGCGGCTTGCCGCCCTGACCAGCGTCTCGGTGGAGGCCGAGAAGTTCACCGTTTCGTAGTTCTCGCGGATGAGCTCGTAGGTCGAGACACGCGGGTCCAGCCCCGCCTTGCCCGAACGCGTCGTACCCGAACTCTCGCTCATCCGGTAATCGGCCTCGCGCGTGTCGTAGCCCGAGACCGAGTGCAGCCCGAACTGCTTCGAATAGGCGTAGTAATCGCCGTAGCGCAGCAGCTGCGTATGCGTCCCGGCCACGTGGTAGGGTTCGAGGAAGGCCTCGATCGCGACCTTCCAGTTGCAGTCGTAGATCGCCCACTGGCGCCACTTGTAGCGCATCTTCGCAAGCTCGAAGTGGTCGAGGATCTCGCCCGCGCGGCCCATCCACTCCTTCAGGGGCACGCAGTCGGGGTCCATGTTGATGTAGATGTAGCCGCCCCAGGTGTCGACGCGGACCTCGGAAAGGCAGGTCATCTCGGGCGTCAGTTCGTTATGCCAGTCCTGGGGATCGAGGATGAAGGTGTTGGCGCCATCGGTGTCGAAGCTCCAGCCGTGGAAGCCGCAGGTGAAGCTGCGCCGGTCCGATCCGCGCACATCGTGAACCTTGCCCGGCAGCATATCGGGCACCGAGACAAGCTGACGTCCCCGGTGGGGACAGACGTTGTGGAAGGCTTTGAGCGATCCGTCGCCCTTGCGCAGCACGATCACGGATTCGTCCGCGACGTTGTAGGTCAGCCAGTCGCCGGGGTTGGGCAGATCGCTCTCGCGCTCGACCATCTGCCAGACTTTGGGCCAGAGGTGCTTCTTCTCGTCCTCGAGATAGCTGCGCGAGAAGAACGCCTCCGTCGGGTAGGTCACCCGGCGCTCCGCGTCCATGTCCTCCGCCGTGATGTTGCCGGTCGCAAAGCGTTCGGCCGCGCTGTCCTGGCTCATGTTCTTGCCCTTCCGTCTTGCTATTGCGCCTCTTGCGAAATGCGCAGGTCCAGCCCCTCCATCTCGCCCGCCGCGCGCCAATCACCAAGGAAACGGAGGAAGTCGTCCCAGCCCGCGCCCCATGGGCGGAACAGGCCCCACTTGTGCTCCTTGGCGCCTTCGTTGTTGAAGTAGCTGGGAGGGCAGGAATTGAGGAAATCGGACTGGTCGATGGTGGTCGCCTCGAAGTGGGCGACGTAGTCTTCCATGGCCTGTTTCGTGGGCTCGACCCGCTCGGCGCCGCGCCGCAGGGCCTCGCCGATGATCCAGGCGATATGTTCGCCCTGGCGTCCGAACTGCTCGGTGACGGACGCGTTGAGACCGCCCTGAATGTAGCCGATGTAGAACTGGTTGGGGAAGCCGTGGGTCATCGTGCCGTGAAGGGTCAGCGGCCCCTCGCGCCAGTGGTCGTAGAGCGAGCGACCCTGCATGCCCTCGATCCTGTCGATGCCCCAGCGCCGCTCCAGATCGCTGGTGACCTCGAAGCCGCTGGCAAAGATCACGCAGTCGCAGGGGTACTCCGTGCCGTTGGCAACGAAGCCGTTCTCGGTCAGCTTCTGGATGCCGCGTGTTTCCGAAACATCGACCAGCTCCACGTTGGACCGGTTGAAGGCGGGATAGTAGGTGTCGCTTGAAAGCGGCCGCTTGCACATGAAGTAGTAGTAGGGCTTGAGCGCCTCGCCGATGGTGCCGTCCTCGACCAGCGCATCGACACGGCGGCGGAAGCGTTCCATCACGCGGTGGTCCATCTCCGCGCGGCGGGCGAGGTATTCTTCGCTGCCGATCTCGGGCCAGCCTTCCTCGGCGAGTTCGGCGGCGATATTGCGGCTGATCTCGGTCCAGAAATCGCTGACAAGGTCCTCGTCGCCGGGGCCGAAGCTTTCCATCGCGCCGCGTTGAAAATTGGCCTGGCGTGCGGCCTGCCAGCCGGGAGGCTGGCTCTCGAACCAGGTGCGATCGGTGGGGGGATTGGGCCGCGCATCCACCGTCGCAGGGGTGCGCTGGATGACGTAAAGTTTCCTTGCGTACTGCGCAAGGATCGGCACGGCCTGGATCGCGGTGGCCCCGGTGCCGACGATGGCAACGGTCTTGTCGGCCAGGCGGTCCAGTTCGGGCCGCCCCGGCTCGCCGCCGGTATAGCCATAATCCCAGCGCGCGGTGTGAAAGAGCTTGCCCTTGAAGGCGTCGATCCCTTCGAGCGCCGGCAGCTTGGGCATGTTGAGAACGCCGTTCGCCATGATCACGAAGCGCGCCTCGATCCGATCCCCCCGGTTGGTCCCCACCTGCCAGCGCGCGGCGCCCTCGTCCCAGACCAGCGAGGTCACCTGGGTCTGGAATATGGCCTTGTCGGCAAAGCCGAACTGCTCGGCGATCTGGCGGATATAGCCCTGGATCTCCCAGCCATCGGCGAATTTCCTGGACGGGACAAAGCCGGTCTCCTCCAGCAGGGGGAGGTAGCAATAGGCATCGTTGTCGCACTGGATGCCGGGGTAGCGGTTCCAGTACCACACGCCGCCGAAGTCACCTGCCGTGTCGAGCATCAGGAAGTCGGACACGCCCTGACGGGCCAGCTGCACCCCGGCCAGCGTGCCCCCGAACCCGCAGCCCAGCACCACGACATCGGTGCGCCCCGTGATCGGCGGGCGGGGGACGATCTCGACATCGGGATCCTTCGCCACGTCGGGAAGCGCACCTTTGGGCGGGACATAGTCCGCCTGACCGCCCTTGCGCAGCCGCCGCTCGCGTTCCTTCGCGTAGCGCGCGTTCATCGCGGCGACATCGATCTCCGCAATCGGCGGTACGTTGCTCTTGGTCAGTGCCATACGGAATTCCCTTGGCGGCCCCAGGCGGCATGCCGTGAGTGCTTCGCGTCCTCTTGCCTTCTACCGTTCCTGCAGGCCCAAGTGCGCGATGCCTTGCCTGTCTGCGCCTTTATCGCTTGGGCGATAGGCGGCTGGTTGGCTCAGGCCTTGCGCACATAGGTTTCCTCATCCGGTCCCGGCGCGCCCGGAAAGGCACCGTAGTCGGGTGTCGGAACAAGCGGGGCGGACAGGTCGATCGGGCCTCGGTACTTGAAGCTCCAGAACCGCTCGGCAAAGCGCCAGGCGCCGTCTTCCTCGACGTAGCGATCATGATATTGCCCGAAAGTGATGAACTGCGTGCCATCGGGCATCCAGGCAAACTCGGTCATCCCCAGACGCCCGCGCACACCTTCGTCCTCCTCCACCAGGATCGCCTGCCCGGTGACGAGATGGATGCGCGTGCAGCGCCCCAGCAGTTGCCCGCAGCCGGTCTGGATGGCGTCACGACCCTGCATGTCGAGCCCCGCGATCTTCCAGGTACCTGCGCGGCTCCAGCAAGCCGCGAAAACGTCGGCGTCCTGGCGCCAGACCGCATCGGCAAAGCGGGCATGCAGCTGGCGAATGCCGAAATCGGCGGCAATCATGTCGAGAGCCATGGTGTCCCTTCCTCCCGCTCAGGCCGCAGGTTCGACCACGGCGCCCTGCGCCGCGGGCACGGCGGCCGTGGTGTTCAGCCCCGCAGCGTGGCGCGCGGCGATAAAGCCGAAAGTGAGCGAGGGGCCAATGCTCGCGCCTGCGCCTGCATAGACGTTGCCCATGACCGACGCGGTCGAGGTCCCCGTTGCATAAAGCCCTTCGATCACCGAACCATCGGCGCGCAGCACGCGGGCGTGTTCATCGGTGACCGCCCCCCCGTAGGTGCTGACATCGCCCGGCACGACCGGCACCGCGTAGAACGGCGCCTTGGCAATCGTCCCGCGCGAGGGTTCCTCGGAATAAGGATCGCCCACGAAGTGACAGCCGTCGTAGGCCCTCTCGCCGCGTGCAAAATCCTCGTCCCGGCCCTGCCGCACAAAGCCGTTCCAGCGGTCGACCGTGGCCGAAAGCGCCCCGGCATAGACGCCGATGCTGGTGGCGAGCTCGGCGATGGTGTCGGCCTTGTGGAGGTAGCCCGTCTCCAGCCAGCCGGGCGGGATCTTGCGGTCGATGAACGTGTCGGCAACCTTGTACCTGGCCGTGAACTGGGCATCGAAGATGGCCCAGCTGGGCACCGCAGGGACCTCGCGATTGCGGCGCAGCATGGTCTCGCAGTAGAGCTCGTAGGAGCCCCCCTCGTTCATGTAGCGCTGGCCGGTCTGGTCGACGAGAATGGCGTGAGGCTTGCCGGTCAGGCTCTGCGCACCGGGCAGGACATAGGCGTTCTCCAGTCCCGGCGGGATCGTCGCCTGGAAGCCGACCATCTGGTCCATCTGCGCCAGCTGCGCGCCTGCGGCCTCCATCGCGCGGTGCAGATCCCCGGTATCGCCCTCGGGCACGAGGCTCCACTCCGCGCGCGTGCCGGGCATGTAGCGATCGCGCATCTCCTGGTTCTTGCCGAAGCCACCGGCATTCACCAGCACGCCCAGGCGCGCGCCGATACGGCGCGGCGCGGGATCACCGGCAACCTCGACGCCCGTCACCCGGCCTTGCGCGCAGACAAGATCGGTCACCGCGCTGTCGAAGCGGATCTCCACCCCCGCCTCCAGCCCGGCCTTGAACAGGCGCCCCTGCAAGGCCGCACCCGCCGTAGTAAAGGCCCGCCCCAGCAGCTTGTCGCGCACGGTGCGAAGCGCAATGCGCGCCAGCATCTTCTTCGCGTCGGGGTTGGTGCGCGCGTGGCCGACCTTGGCCGCATCGGCCAGGAGTACGTTGAACTCGGCAAAGCCCTTGCGCAGACGCCGGCGCATCGGGCCCAGCTGCTTGGTGTCGAAGGGTTCGGCGACCACGGTCCGGCTCGTCTTGCAGCCGCCGGGAAGCTCGTCGTAGTAGTCGGGCCAGAACTGCGCGCCGCGCCGCAGCCGCACGCCCTTGCTTAGCAGGAAGTCGATGGCCCTGGGGCCATTTTCCAGATAGGCCCGGCGCTTCCCCCGCGAGGTTCCGGGCGCCACCCCGCCATCAAGGTTCTGCAGCGCGTCGAGATAGGTCTCGGCCTGCTCGATCGTGTCCGTCTCACCCTCGGCCAGCATGAAGGGGTTGGCCGGGATCCACATGACCCCGCCCGACTTGGCGGTGGTCCCCCCGGCATAGGCGGTCTTTTCGAGGACCAGCACCGAGTGGCCCGCCGCGCGCATCACCAGCCCCGAGACGAAAGCCCCCGCCCCGCTGCCCACCACGACCCAGTCGTAGGTCTCGTCGAAATCGGGCGCGCTCATTGCGCAGCGCCACCCGGCCTTGCGGGCAGCGCGATCTCGGCACTGCCGGTCGCCATGACCGTGCCCAGCTGGTTTTCCATGCGGTGCTTCACGTGAACAAGGTGTGTGCCGTCCGCCGTGACCGACTTCTCGGTCACTTCGGCGGTCTGGATCGTGATGTCGCCGGTCAGCGCAGGGCCACGGTAGTTGGCGATGGAGTGGACGACGCGCCCATGCTCGCCCGCCCAGCCCGCAAGATAGTCGGTGATCCACGAGCCCATCGAGGCGCCATAGCCATAGCCGCGCGGCATGCCGATCTTGCGCGCCCACTCGGGATTAAGATGCCCGCGCGAGGGGCCGATATAGGCGCCATCGGTCAGTTCGGGATTGACGAGGACCATGTCGGGATCGTTCTCGTAGCCCGCCATCTCGCGGGTGAAGCCCATCGCCTCCAGGTCCTGCTTGCGGAACTTGAAGGCACCCCAGATCGACATGTAGAAGGCGCGCCATTCGGTGGCGAAGCTTGCCAGCGAGTGCGGACCGAAGACGCGCTCGGGCAGGACATCGCCCACTTTCACCTCGTCCCAGTACCTCGGTTTGTGACCCAGATCGTGGAGGCCCTGGATCCAGGTGAACTTGCGCTCTTCCAGCGCCTCCAGCTCGGCCGGGCTCCAGCGCGGGTCCTGCGCATTGCCCGTATCCGTGCTCGCCCCGCCGGCGGCCGCGCTGTAGCGGATTGCGGTGGAGCGCTGCCTGGCGATCTCCTCGCCGTGCTGGTTGGTGTAGATGTTGTCCCCGCGCTGGAAGCACGTCGGCCCGGCAAAGCCGGTGTCCTTGACGGTATAGTCATAAGGCACGCGCAGCACCGAGATGCGATCTCCCGGGCGGATCTGCACGTCATTGAAGAACCATTCGTCGCCCCCGAACAGAAGGTGCGATTCCGGGATACGTCCAACGCAGGCCGGCGCCGCGCCGTGGCCGTCGTCGCAGGCGATGGCAAAGCTCTGCGGCGCGATCAGGCCGCCCCAGCGTCCCTCGCCCGCGAAGTCAGGATCATAATGCAGGCGATTGGGGTAGTGCATCGCGTGCACCCAGCGACGGATGTCGTTCGCCGCGATCGGCTCGCGCAGTTGCGAACTCTCGATCGGTTGCCCGAGGTACTGGTCGATATCGCTGGTGTCGAACGTCTGCGTAGCCAAGCGCCTGCTCCCATCTCTTTGGCCGGGATGGTCGCGATCGGACGCGCGAGGGCAAGGGCACCTTGCCCCTTATCGGTCCGGCGATACCGCATCCCCGACCAGAAGCGCGCGCACCGCGCCCCGGTCGGTCTTGAACGAGACCGTGCGCGGAAGTGCGCCGGCGAAACGCCAGCACGCGGCACGTGCGTTGCCGGAAGATGCGCGCGGACATGGGCGTCCAGCACCCGGACCTCGGGAGGACTCTCCGGATCGCGCGGCACGACAAGCGCGCCGGGCACTTCGTGCAACCGCGCGTCGGGCACGCCGACGACGGCGACCTCGGCGACGTCAGGGTGGGCAAGAAGCACCTGCTCGACCCGCTCGGGTACGATCTTGAAGCCGCCGCGCTGGATCGCCCCGTCGGCGCGCCCGTGAAGGGAGAGAAACCCGTCCGCGTCAAGCAAACCCAGGTCCGAGGTCACGATCCACTCCGGTCCCATGCGCGGCGAAATCACCTCGACCCGGCCCACTTCGCCCGCATCCGCCAGAGCGCCATCCTCCTCGCGACGGATGCGGATTTTCGCCCCGCCGAAGGGGCGCCCGACGCTGGCCGCCTTGTCCGCGCCATAGGTGCGCAGGAGGTCGAGCGAGAGCGCCGTCACCGGGCCGCCGAACTCGGTCGCGCCATACGTCTGCAGCACCGGGATGCCGTAAGTCGCCTCGAAGCGTGCGCGCACATCGGGATCGAGAGGCGCGGCGCCGGTCGAGAAGCTGGCGAGCGAGGCCAGATCCTCGCGCGGGACCTGCGCCTCCAGGATCATCGCCAGTGCGGCCGGGGGACCACCACCTGCCGGGGGCCGGAACTCGACCACGTAATCGCGCCAGGCCGCGACCGAAAAGCGTTCGAGCAGGATCACACGTTCCCCGCGCAGGAACGACATGGCGAGCGAGTAGAGCCCCGAGATGTTGCTGAGCGGAAAGCACAGGAGCGGGGGCGCAGCCGGTCCGGTTCGTGCGTCCGCCAGCGCCTTGGCCTGGCGGACGTAGCCCAGCACGACATCGTAGCCGATCGCGAAGGGCTTGGGCGGGCCGGTCGTGCCACTGGTCAGGATCTCGAGCGCAGGTGCGCGGAGCTCGCACGGCAGAGCGGCCCGTACCTCAGCCCTCGCCCCCACAGCCGCCGCCCCGCCCGGATCGAGCGCAATTCCCACGATACCCGCCGCCGCAAGCGCGCGCAGCACGGCGGGTGCGAAGTCGCCCCGCTCCATCACCAGCGCGGCGACCTCGCACCCGGCAATCTGCGCCGCCAAGGCCTCGGGCGACTGGAACGGATAGAGCATGCGCACGCGCCGTTGCTGCGCCAGAAGCGGGAGGAACGCAGCCAGCGAGGCGGGCGAATTGCGCGGCGCAAAGGCGACCGGAGCCCCGGGCGGCACACCTGCCGCGTCCAGCGCAGCCTCCACCCCCGAGGCGACGGCGCGGATCTGCGCCCAACGGGTCCAGTGCCCTTCAAAGCGCACGGCCGGGCCGTCCTGCGCAAGCGTCTGGCGGCACAGCGCGGCGAGGTCTTCGGCGTTCGTGGCGGTGCGGGCCATGGTCATGGTGCAAGGATGAGCCCGGTACCCTGCTCTTGGAAAGTCGCAGCCCCCTCCCCGGCCCAAGCATCGCCACGGCGTTTCGTCTCCCGCCCCGTCGCCGTCAGGATCGCGCCCACACGACACGCGGGGAGCCCACAGCACCCGCGGCGAACCGGGAGACGATCACGATGGCCCCCCTCAAGGTGGTGCAATGGACCACGGGCAAGGTCGGCACCTGCGCCCTGCGCGCAATCCTCGACGATCCGCGCCTTCAACTCGTCGGGCTCTACGCCCATTCGCCCGGCAAGGTCGGCGAGGACGCCGGTGCGCTGTGCCAGCGCCCGCCATGCGGGATCGCCGCCACCAGCGATGTCGCGGCGCTCATCGCGCTCGCGCCCGATGCGGTCGTCTACACGCCCTTCCTCGCCGATCTCGATCATCTGGAGCGGCTGCTGCGCGCCGGGATCAATGTCGTGAGCACCAACCTCCTCCTCAACTGCGGCGGCCTGACAGGCGCGGTGGAGGAGCGGCTGGAGGCCGCCTGCCGCGAGGGGGAAAGCTCGCTGCTCATCAGCGGGGTCAACCCGGGCTGGATCAACCAGGTTGCCGCCGGTCTCACGGCCGCGTGCCGCCGTGTCGAGAGCGTCACCATCTCGGAATCGACCGATGTCTCGAACTACGCCTCGAAGGAGACCTGGGAGGCGCTGGGCATCTCGCGCGCCGAGGCCGATGCCCCGGTGATGCAGGCCGCACAGGGGGCCATGGTGTCCTTTCGCGATGCGGCCGCGCGATTGGCCGGCGCCCTCGGCCTCAGACTCGATACGATGGAGTTCGAGATCGCCCACGCCCCCGCCGCACGGGACGTGGACCTGGGCTTCATGCAGATCCCCAAGGGCACCTACGGCGCGCTGCGTTCCGCCTGGAACGGGCGGATCGGCGACGCGCAAGTCGTGCGCATCGAGGTGGCCTGGTATCTGACCGAGGAATTGGAGGAGGCCTGGACCTTCGATGCCGACCACTACCACGTCACGGTGCGCGGCGAGCCCGATGTCGAGATGCGCGTACGCTTCGTCGCGCCAGACTGGCAGGGGAGCGACTGGAGCGTGCTGACCGCCCTGCCCGCCGTCAACGCGCTGCCCCACCTCGTCGCCGCGCGCCCGGGTATCCTGGGCCTTGAGGACGTGGGCCTCGTCACCGCGCCGGTGGGCGCCTGGCGTTCCGGACGCGCCCCCGAATGAGCACGCCCGCACGCCTGTGGCCTGCCGGCCTTGCCGAGGATGTACCCGAAGACGGCACGCGGCTCGTGCGGATCGGCGAGCCGGCGCGACCCGTCCTCTTGTGCCGTTCGGGCGGGCATATCCACGCGATCTCGCCCTGGTGCAGCCACGCCGAGCAGGAGCTGGCCTGCGGCCTCGTGCGCGAAGGGTGGATCGCCTGCCCCGCGCACGGCGCGCGCTTCGATCTTGCCAGCGGCGAGCCGCGCAATCCCCCGGCCCGCGTCCCGCTTGCCACCTACCCGGTGCAGGTGGAGGAGGCACGGTCTTCGTCGCGCTCTAACTCGGGCTAAATCCGGATGAAGGGCTCGTCGCGGCGGTTGAGTGGCTCGCAGCCATCCTCGGTGACAAGCCAGAGATCTTCCAGGTGCACATTGCCCGTCGCATCAAGATGCAGCACCGGGCAATCGACGCTGAGCACCATGTTCGCCTCGATCAGGTGGTCGTCCTTGCGAAAGTGCAGGCTGTCATCGGCATAGGCCTCGTCGGTGTGGAACAGGCCCACGCTGTGCGCGGCGCAGGGAATCGCGATCTCGTAGCCCGCGCGCGCGACCGCCTCCTGGCCGATCCGGCGTACATCGGAATAGCGCAGCCCCGGCTTCAGGGCCTGCGCGATGGCGTCATTGGCGCATTGCGCGGCCTCGACCATGTGCATCACGACCGGATCGGGCTCCCCCACGAAGACGGTGCGGCCATAGTCGCCATGGTAGCCCGCGTAGTGGCTGACCGCATCGATCTGGAAGCTGCGGCCCTCGCGCAGCACCCCGTCGCGCTTGCGCATCGTCATGCTGTCGGTCGAGATGAACAGCGGGATCCCGCCACGCTTTCCGGTCTCGGCAAAGAAGGCGAGGCGCATGTCCTCATAGGTGCTGCCCGCCCCCATCTGCTGGATCGCCGCGCGCGCCGCATCGGCGTTGTTCTGCGCGGCATGGCGCATGAGCTCGATCTCGCGCGGGGACTTGATCATGCGGATGCGGCGCAGGAAGGGCGCGGCCGGACGATACGCAAGGCGCTCGCCCAGGATCGCATCGATCATCGGGGAATCGGTAGCAATGGTTCCGTGCGTTCCGGCCAGCACGTCGCGCAGCGCGCTCGCCGCGTCGGGATAGGGACGGTGGCGCTGCAAGGTCGCGCGCGTGGTCTCCTGGCTCAGGGCATCGAGCGTGTCGGGACGGCCTCCCGGAGGCGCGGAAAGGAAGATCGGCGGGGCAGCATCGCCCTCCAGCCCATCGGGCGCCGTAAACAGGCGAATGTCGAGCGCGCCTCCCTCCACCGGCGCCTCCACGTCGTGCAGGTAGTGGATGAACTGGCTGGTGATGAGGGTAACGCAGGCGTGCGTATCAGCCGGGACGATGGCAAAGGCCGCGCCCGCCTGCCCCATCGCCACGGTCTGCGGCCAGAAGCCGGTGGCCTGGTAGATGTTCGTGGGATCGCTCAGCACCAGCGCAGAGACCTCGGCGGCCTCCAGGCAGCCGTGCGCGACGTCGCGGTTGAGGAGGGGCTGTAATGGCATGGCGGCGGCTTTTCCCGAAGTGTCTGTTCTGGCGTTCAGCCGGCACAGGAGCATGGCACATGCCATCTGCGCCAATCAGGAATCCTTGGTGGCGATAAGGGCTTCTGATTTCAGCCGTTCCGGGCGCGGTGATACGAGTCGCGGCAACGGGTGGACACCAGATGACGGCAGCCCGCCACGAGGGAAGACAACCAGAACACAGAAACGGGCCGTCATCGCCGAAAACAGGGATCGTGCCGGAGCGCCCGCCCGCGAGGCAGGCGCCAGCAAGTCGGCACGGCGAAAATGGGGAATCAAGCATGACCAGCATTCTGGGGGCCCGCCGGGCACTCCTTCTGTCTTCTGCGCCTTTCGTGTACCTTGCCCTTGCCACGGGCACCGCCCAGGCCCAGAGCGCCGCCAGTGCAGTCAGTGCGCCGAGCGATGAAATCCTGGTGACTGCCCGCAAGCGCGGCGAGGACATCCTCAAGACCCCGATCTCGGTCACCGCGCTCACCTCCGAGGCGATCGAGGCGCGCGGCATCCAGTCGATCAACGACCTCTCCGACTACACCCCCAGCCTCAAGATCGTGACCAGCTCGTCGGGCCGCAACGACCGCTCGTTCCAGCAGATCATCGTGCGCGGCTTCACGCCGTCCAGCTCGCTCATCCAGACCACCTCGATGTTCATCGACGGCGTGCCGATCTCCAGCTCGACGGGCCTGCAGACCATCGCCAGCCCCGAGCGCATCGAAGTCCTCAAAGGCCCGCAGAGCGCCTACTTCGGCCGCCAGACCTTTGCCGGCGCCGTCAACGTCGTCACCAAGACCGCGCCCGACTACCTCGAAGCCAGCGTCACCGGCATGATCGGCACGCGCGAAAACCACGAACTCAAGGCCTCCATCGGCGGCCCGCTGATCGAGGGGCTCGTCGGCTTCCGCGCGAGCGTGCAGGAAACCGCACGCGGCGGCTCGTGGGAGAACCAGGGCGTTCCCGGCCAGATGCTGGGTGACCAGCGCACCCGCGCAGGCACGCTGGCGGTCGAGTTCACGCCCGCGCCCAACTTCACCGCCAAAGTCTTCGGCCTCATTTCCGAGAACGACGACGGCCCCAACGCCACCGGCTTCCTCTCGGCCTACGAGCTGCGCGATCCCAGCGGCGCGGTGATCGTGCCCGACAGCTCGAACTGCGCCTTCGGCTCCAACCCGTACTTCTGCGGCACCCTGCCCGGCCTTCCGGCCGGCACGCCCTCGACCAACACCGTCGACACGCCCTACATCCAGGACTTCCTCGCCAATCCGCAAGGGCGCGTGATCGATCCCAAGAACGGCCCGGACGGCTATGGCCTCCTCGCGCGCTTCTACCACCTGCACATGGCGCTCGACTGGGACGTGGGCAGCGGCGTCACGCTCTCCTCGCTGACGGGCTACAACAACGAGCGCCGCAGCCAGCTCTCGGACCTCGACCTCTACTACAACACCACGATCCCCAATTCCTCGAACGATCCGGGCGCGCGGGACTTCTACGACTACCCCTACCTCGTCGAAGCCGTGCTCAAGGACTTCTCACAGGAAGTGCGCGCGAGCTACGATGACGGCGGCCCGTTCACCGCGACCGTGGGCGGCAGCTACCTCAACGCAACCTACCACGGCGCGGGCGGCGGCAGCCCGGGGGCGCTTGGCACGCGGCGCTTCTCGATCGTGAGCGGCAAGACCCGCAACCGCACCTTCGGTGCCTTCTTCGGCCTGGGCTACGAGATCACGCCCGAGCTCTCGATCAACGTCGACGGGCGCTACCAGATCGACACGATGTACGCCTACGCCCAGCCGACCGGCATCACCATCGCGTCCGACGCCTTTGCGCCTGAGGGCTACTACGAGGGCGGCTCGCTGCTCGCCAAGGAGACCTACCGCAACTTCACCCCGCGCGTGATCGTCAACTACGACGTCACGCCCGAGATGATGGTCTATGCCTCCTATTCGCGCGGCGTGAACCCGGCGGCCTTCAACACCGTGTTCCTCTCCAACCTCAGCGCGCAGGCGCAGCAGCTTGCCGCCGATGCGGGCCTGCGTGTGGCGGTCGAGCCCGAAACGCTCGACAACTTCGAGATCGGCGCCAAGGGCCGCCTGTTCGGCAATCGCCTGCGCTATTCGCTCGCAGCCTGGTACGGCATCTGGGACAACCAGCTCAACGCCAACGTCCTCAACCTCATCGATCCCGCGGACGATCAGGTCTACAACCTGCAGGCCCAGCTCAACACCGGCAAGGTCGACATGTACGGCGTGGAGGCCGAGCTTTCGTTCGCCGTGGACGAGCACCTGACGCTGGGCGCCAACGGCTCGTACAACGACAGCGACATCCAGGAGCTGAGCGCGCCGACGGTGACCGGCCTCACCGGCATCACCGACTTCAGCGGCAAGCACAACCCGCTTGCCTCGCGCTACTCGGCGTCGGCCTCGGTGGACTACCGCAGGCCCGTCGGCAAGGACGTGGAAGCTTTCGCGCGCGCTGACTTCACCTACAAGTCGGGGGTCTACACCAACGCCTCGAACCTGACCAAGACGCCCGACATGACCCAGGTCAACGTGCGTCTGGGCTTTGGCAACGACAGCTTCCGCCTCGAAGGCTTCGTCACCAACCTGTTCAACAACAAGGCCTATCCCAACGCGATCGACTTCTCGCTGCTGGACAGCACGAGCCAGTATCTGGCCGCCAACGCCGGTGTCGCGGTCGCGCTTCGCGAACTGCGCACTTTCGGCCTGCGCAGCACGGTCAACTTCTGACCCCTCGCGTGGCGGGCGCTCCGATGCGAGCGCCCGCCACGGCTTTTTTCGACATTCTCAAGCGGTTTGCCCCCGGCCGCGTGACCGTTCCCCGGATAACCGGACCGCGCCCGAAGGCCCTGCGACCCGCCCGCCTATACTCGCGCCCCAGGGGGAAATCGCCATGCACACGACCGACCGGGAAGGCCCCGCGCCCACCGGCCCGCTTCTGGCCTGGATCACCGTTGCCACGTTGTTCCTGGCCCAGGTCATCTCGACCATCGACCGCGGCATGCTCGCGCTCGTCGTCGACCCCGTCCGCGCCGACCTGGGCATCTCCGAGATGCAGATCGCGCTACTCCAGGGCTTTGCCTTCTCGATCTTCTACGTGACCGTGGGCCTGCCGCTCGGTGCCGTCGCGGACAGGGTCAACCGCCGCAAGCTGCTCATCGCGGGGATCGTGGTGTGGAGCCTCGCCACCATCGCGGGCGGGCTTGCCGAAGGCTTTGGCGCGATGTTCGCCTCGCGCCTGTTCATCGGCGTGGGCGAGGCGGTCCTCGGCCCGTGCGCGGTCACCATGATCGGCGATCTCTTCCCCCCTGAGCGGCGCGGGCGCGATGGCGCTCTACGTCTTTGGCAGCATGATCGCCTATGGCCTGGGCTCGCTCATCAGCGGGCTCATCCTCGAGGCGGCTCCGCGCGGCCTCTTTGCTGGCCTGCCCCTCATCGGCGGGCTTGCCCCCTGGCGTCTCACCTTCATCCTCGTCGGGGCGAGCGGCGCGGTCATCCTGCTCCTTCTCCTGGCCCTGCGCGAGCCGCCCCGGCGCGCCGACACGCCCACAGGTCAGCCTCAGACCGGCACGCTTTCCTTTGCCGAGGGCCTTCGCGCCATGGCGGCCCGTGCGCGCGTCTTCGTGTGCTACTATGGCGCGCTCGCCCTCTTCGCGGTCGGCGGATCGGTCGCAACCATGTGGGGTGCGGTGTTCCTGACCCGCGCGTATGGCCTCGACATCGGCACGGCCGGACAGAGCCTTGGCACCGGGCAGATCGTCTGGGCGGTCCTCGGCGCGGCGCTTGCGGGTGTCGTGGTCGACAAGGTGGGCGCACGGGGCGGGGCCGCGCTGCGCATGCGCCTTGCTGCAACGCTGACGCTCCTCGCCATCCCTTCGGCCCTGCCCGTCCTTGCCGGAAACGTCACGCTCGCCACGCTGCTGCTGGGCGCGATCATGGGCGTCATGGCTCTCTACGGCACGGCCATGCTCGCCATCCTCTCCGAGATCGCTCCGCCCTCGCTGCGCGGCTTCGCGGTCGCGCTCTATGCCTTCGTGATGACGCTGATCGGTGCCTCGCTCGGTCCCATCGCCGTGGCCGGACTGACCGAGAACGTCTTTGCCGATCCGGCCCAGGTCGGATGGTCGATGGCCATCGTGGGTACCTGTGCCCTTGGCCTTTCCGCCGTGCTTGCCTTCGTAGCCGCCGGTGCCATTGCCCGCGAATAGGAGACCCTCGCATGAGTACGATCTCGCGTGGCTACGCGCCCGGACCCTATGGCCAGCTGCACTACCGCATCGCCCCCTATAGTGGGTCAGATGGAGAGGAAAGCGGCCCACCGCTCCTGTGCCTGCACCAGACCCCCTCGCACTCGGCCGACTGGCTTTCGATCATGCAGCCGCTGGCAAAGGGCCGCACCGTCATTGCGCTCGACACGCCCGGCTACGGCATGAGCGACGGGCCCGATGCCCCCACCACGATCGAGGACTACGCCGCCACCGCCGATACCTTCATGGCCCGGCTGGCCCAGGACGGTGTGCTGCCCGCCGACACGCAGAGCTACGATGTCATGGGCTTCCACACCGGATCGCTGGTCGCCACCGAACTGGCACAAAGCCGGCCCGAACGTGTGCGCCGGGTGGTTGTCTTCGGCCTGGCCGCGTACCCCGAGGATATACGCCAGACCAAGCTCGCGAACCTGCGCGGCGCCTTTCCCGAGCCCGGCCCTGACCTTGCCCATGTCGAGAAGCTCTGGGCGATCATCGGCACGCTCTCGGACCCGCGCATTACCTGGGAAGAGCGCCACGTCAGCATGGCCGAATGCCTGCGTCTGGGATCGCGCATGCCCTGGGGCTACGTCGCGGTCTACCGTTACGACTTCCTGGGCGCGATGGCCAAGGTCGGCCAGCCAGTCCTGGTGATGAACCCCGAGGACGACCTGTGGGAGGTCACCCGGCGCACGTCGCATCTCTTCGCGAACGGCCAGCGCGTCGACATGCCCGGCGTCGCCCACGGCGTGCTCAAGCTGGAAACCGACCGCGTGGTCGAGACGATCACCGGCTTCCTCGATCCCTGATGCACACCTGACCGAAAGGCCCCGAACGCGTGAACCTGATCCAGCTCAAGCGCATGATCGCGATCTACGAAAGCGGCAGCCTGCGCAAGGCGTCCAAGGAGATCGGGATCACGCAGCCCGCCCTCACCCTTTCGATCAAGCAGCTCGAGGAGGAGTTCAACACCACCCTCTTCGAGCGCGGCCCCTCGGGCGTGCGCCCCACCGAAATGTGCGAGAAGCTGGTGCGCCGCGCGCGCCTGATGTTGGCCGAAGAACGCCGCATCGTCGCCGAACTGACCGAGGCCGACCGCCACCCGCGCATCGCCATGGGCCTGTACCCGATCCTCGTTTCGGAATGGCTGACGCAGACGCTGCGCGCCTTCATCGAACAGAGCGTGCCGGTCGACCTGCGCGTGCGTGATGGCTACACGACCCAGCTTCTCGAAAGACTGTCCGCGGGTGATCTCGATTTCGCTTTCTGCGGGCTGCCCCCCGATTTCGAGGACAAGGCCTTCGACTTCGAACCGCTGTTTCGCCGCGACTACGCCATCGTCGCGCGCGCCGACCATCCGGTCTTTGACGACGCGAGCACCGTCGATCCACGCAGCTTCGTGTGGTCACAGCTGAGCGCCTACGACACGCTCGACCCCTTCGAGACGAGCGAATTTGCCGACGCCATGGCCCGCTTCGGCTACCACCCGGATTGCCGCACGGTGCGCGTCTCCTCGGCGGCGCTGCACCGCTCGCTGATCCTCGATGGCGGGATGCTGGGCATGATCGGCTGCGATGCGGTGGACGGCGAACTGGAAGACGGCACGCTGCGCCGCGTGGGCGGATCGGCGATCCCCGCCCCGGCCTTCGGCTTCGTGACTCTGAAGGACCGGTACGAAACCCGCATGGTGCGCCAGCTCAAGGCCGTCATCCGCCGGTCCTGCGAGGGTTAGGAGACAAGAAGAGAAATCCGAGGGCCATCGCCCTCGGGCTCCCCAAACGGGCGAGCTCACCAGTCTCGGCCACGGTGGCGCGAGAGCCCTGAGGGTGCCCGTTTTGGGGTCAAGGGGCGATGGCCCCTTGAAAAATTCTTCCTACTGGAACCTGGACAGAAAGCCCTCCAGCACCCGAGCCGTCCCTTCCGGGTTGTCCTGCATGACGAAGGCGCCGGCCTTCTCGACCACCTCGGTCCGCCCGTCCTGCAACGCGGCCTCGGCGGTGGCGCGGAACTTGATGTAGGCCTTGTCGAATTCGCCGTAGACCATGAGCGTAGGCACCGGGATACGCGGCATGGTGCCGACGATATCGGTGATCGCAACGCCGCGTTCGCTCGGCTGGATCCAGTGCCCGGCGGCCTTGCGGCTGAGGATGCCTTCCTGGTTGATGGGCCCGGTGTTCACGATCCCGAAGATCTGCGTCAGCAGTTCGGGCGGAGTAGGCACCGGGTCGCCGTTGGCATCGAACAGGTCCTTCTGGCCTTCATCGACAATCGTGTGGATCTGTTCGAGCGAGCGTTTGCCACCCAGCGCGCAGGAAACCAGCGCAAGCGAGCGCACCCGCTCGGGCCAGAACGCAGCGAGCGGGACGGCCAGGCACCCGCCCAGCGACGTGCCGATGAGGTCGACCTTATCGAAACCCATCTCGTCGAACGCCCCGACAAGAAGCGCGGCGGTCTCACCCAGGCTCTGGATATAGGGCGGCGCGCCGTCCCAGCGCGAGCCGCCGTGGCCGGGAAGGTCGAAGGCGATGACCTGCCGCCCCCTGGCCAGAAGCGGGGCGACATGGCGCCAGTCCGACAGCCATCCGCCCAGCTTGTGCAGCAGGACCACCGGCGGAACACCGGGCACCGCCTCGCCCACCACCGCATAGTGCAGGACGCCGCCTGCCCGGCGCAAGGTACCCGTGCGCGTCCACTCCCCCGGGAACGGCAGGTCCGGTGTCGCGCTTGCGGCGGCCGCGCCCGTCGCGGCGGAGACGGCGCGCGTTCCGGCAAGCGCGGATGCGGCGGCCAGAAGGCCAGCGCCCCGGCCCAGGTTTCGACGGCTGATCATGGCGGCTTCACTCCCCTTGAAATGCATCTTTCGAAGGCCCCTCAGGCCCACATGCGCGGCTCGCGGCCCAGCGCCGGATCGGCGACAAAGGCGTTTTCCGGGACCGGTAGCCCCAGATTCTCGCGCAAGGTCCCGCCTTTGTACTCGGTGCGGAACAGGCCCCGGCGCTGGAGGATCGGAATGACCTCGTCGACGAAGTCCTCCAGCCCGCCCGGCAGGTAGTTGGGCGAGAGCGAAAAGCCGTCCGCGCCCCCCTTGCTAAACCAGTCCTCGCACAGGTCCGCCACCTGTTCGGGCGTCCCCGCGAACGAGAAGCTCGCGCGCGAGACCACCACGCGGCGCGCCAGCACGCCAATCGGCAGATCCTCCTCGCGGGCCATGCGCACGATCGATTCCTGCACCCACTTGCCCCCGTTTGTCTCCGGGATCTCGGGCAGGCGATCATCAGGCGAGAGATGCGAGAGGTCGACGCCCAGCTGGAGCGAGAGCGTGCGCAGCGCCAGCGCCTCGGGCACGAGGTCGAGCAGTTCGGCCTCGGCGCGGCGCGCCTCTTGCTCGGTGGAGCGCACGAGGAACTGAACAGACGGGATCACCTTCACATGATCGGGGTTGCGCCCGAAGAGGGCGGCCCGCCGCTTCATGTCGGTGTAGAATTCGCGCGCCACCTCCAGCGAACGGGCGGCGGTGAAGATGAGATCGGCGGTGCGCGCGGCGAGCGCACGGCCGGCTTCCGATCCGCCCGCCTGAACGATGATCGGGTGTCCTTGCGGCGGACGCGCGACGTTGAGGGGCCCTGCCACCTTGAAGAACTCGCCCTCGTGCGCAAGTTCATGGACCTTGTCGGGATCGAAGTAGCGCGCGTTTTCCCGGTCGCGCAGCAGCGCACCGTCTTCCCAGCTGTCCCACAAGGTCTTCACGACATCGACGAATTCCTCCGCACGCGCGTAGCGCCCGGCATGGTCCATGTTGGCATCGCGCCCGAAGTTGCGCGCCTCGCCATCGCTCGCCGAGGTCACCACGTTCCAGCCCGCGCGCCCTTTGGACAAATGGTCGAGCGAGGCGTAACGCCGCGCGATGTTGTAGGGCTCGTTGTAGGTGGTCGAGGCCGTGGCGATGAGGCCGATGTTCTGCGTCACCACCGCCAGCGCGCCCAGCAGCGTGGTCGGCTCCAGCTTGCCTGCATAGTCCGTTGCGGCAAAGGCCTCCTTGCCCGAGATCGAGGGAAAACCGACACTGTCGCCCGAGAAGTAGCAGTGCATCTTGCCGCGCTCGGCGGTCTGGGCGAGGTGCGCGTAGTGGGCAAAGTCGTGCTGGTCCACGGCAGGCGCGCCCGGCCAGCGCCAGCCACCTGGATGCGCGCCGCTGTTGTGGATGAAGGTTGCCAGGATCATCTGGCGCTGTGTTTGGGACATGAACAGGATCTCCGGATCGGTCAGGCGTGGCTGGCGCGGATGACGCGCGCCAGTTCGCTGTCGGGTTCGGCCCGGGCGTAGGCGCGCCAGGCCAGGAGGAAGCACAGGCTCGCCAGCGCCAGCGCAGGCAGGACGACGAGGACGAAAGAGGCCGCGATGCGCGCCTCGTTGCCCAGGACCGTCTGCGAGACGAAGGCGATGAGGAACGGCCCGCCCGCCCCTGCGGGAAGCGCGGCGACGACACTGAGCAGCGCATAGGAAAACCCGCGCATGTCGTTGGGCGCGATCTCCTGCACGGTGGCGTTCATCGCGACATTGAGCATGGGCGTCGCCAGGCTGATCGCGGCGAGGCACACGATGGCCGGAACAAGCCCCGGCGCCAGTCCGGCAAGCCCCGCCGGAAGCGCCAGCACGGGAAGCGCGGCCATGACGAGGATGCGCCCGCCCTTCCCCGCGCCGAGACGCGAATCCGCGACAAGCCCGCCCAGGAAATAGCCCGCGAGCCCGGCGATGAGCAGGCCCAGTCCCAGGAGGTTGGCGATCTCGGGCAGGGTGAGCGCGAAGGTGCGCATGAGAAGCGGCGCGGTCCACGCGCTCACGCCCACGAAGGCCACGTAGTAGAGGCAGAAGCCCGAGAAAAGCGGCGCGACAACACGGCGCTGGCGCCACAGGTAGGCCAGTTTCTCGGCTGCACGCGACGGTTCGGCGCTGGCGGCGGCCTGGCCCCGGCGCTCCGATTCACGCACCGCGAAGAAGAGCAGGCCCACCACCGGGCCGACCAGCCCGCACAACAGGAACGCCGTGCGCCAGGGCACCAGCTCGCCAAACCCCGGCACGGACAGGTGCAGGTCGGCGGCCACGATGTAGCCGGGAATGACCGAGGAGAGCGCCGTGCCGATGGTCGCGCCGATGAGGTAGGCGCTGATCGCGCGCCCGCGCCGGGCCGGGGGAAACATGTCGGCGATCAGCGAGAGCGCGGCGGGGGCCACCGCCGCTTCGCCCAGCCCCACAAGCGCACGCAGGACGAAGAAGACCTCGAAGTTGGGGGCAAGGCCGCCGAGCGCGGTGGAGACACTCCACACGATGATCGCCCAGCCCAGCACGTTCTTGCGCACCCTGGCGTCGATCAGTGAGCCCAGCCAGAGGCCGCAGATCCCGCTCAAGAGCGAATAGGCCAGCCCCATGAGGAGGCCCATCTGTATATCGTCGATAGCCAGGTCCGCCTTGATCGGCTCGGCCAGCACGCCGACAATGGCCTTGTCGATGCTGTAGAAGTTGGCGGCCAGAAACAAGAGCAGCATCGGGAAGAGGCTGCGCCGTAGCGGCGGATAGGCGCTCTCCTGCGCGGTGGGGAGGACCTCAGTCGACACGCACGGTCCGCCCGTCGATGCAGGCCAGAAGGCGCCCGTCGGCGTCGTTCAGGATCTCGACCCGCTCGCCGTCGAGGTAGATGATGTCCTCGAAATGAAACTTGCCGATGCCCGGCCCGATCCAGGGCAGATCGCAGCTCAGCACCATGTTGTCGACCAGCTCGAAGGCATGCATGCCCCCGCCTGGGTGCGGGTGGTCGGTGTGCTCGAGCCCCACCGAATGGAGCCCGGCCGCCTTGAAGTCGGGATTGCCGTGGTCCTTGATGCACTCGACGACCGCCTTCTCGACGTCGCTCGAAAGCGCGCCGGGGCGAAAGTGGGGAAGCGACGCGCGCCAGCCCAGCCGGGTCGCGTTGTAGCGCTTGAGCTGCTCGGGATTGGGTTCCCCGATCACCGCCGTGCGCCCGATGTCACTGGTGTAGTGGTCGAACTCGGCGGTGGCATCGAAGGTCACCATGTCGCCCGGCAATAGGGGCGCGTTCTTGGGCAGGCGCCCGAAGGCCGGGCGGTAGGGGGTGATGAGGAGGAACACCGGACGCCCTCCGGCAAGCGCGGCGGCGGACCAGAACACCCGCTCGGCCTCCGCGCAGGAAGCGCCTGCCGCCACGGCTTCGGCGGCGACTTCAAGCGCGAGTTCGGTCTTGCGCGCGGCCGCGCGCATGCGCGCCATCTCCGCCGGGGTCTTGACCATGCGCATGTCGCGCAGGAGATCGCGGGCCGGGCAGATCTCGATCGTTCCGCCCAGCAGCGCCTGGACGTCGAGGCCAAGGCCCCGGTCCTCGAAGGCAACGCGCGCCCGGTCGAGCCCCATCTCGCGCAAGTACTGCGCGACCGCTTCCTGATGGTTCTGGGGCAGGCCTTCGGCGCTCAGAACCCCCTGCACGCCGCCCGCGCCGATGCCGGGCTTGCGCGCATAGCCACGCACCGCCATCCAGGTCCCCTGGCCCTGCTGGGGCTGGCCCATGTCGACCTCGACCGTGAGAACGGCGGCATCGCGCGCATGGTCGCGCGGCAGGATCGCCAGCGCCAGATCGCCAAAGCCCCAGCTGGCATCGGTCGCCCAGCTTGAAAGATAGAAGGTGTTGATGGGCGTCGACGCCACGACCACGTCGATGCCGTCACGGTCCATCAGCGTATCGGCGCGGGGGCGGTTTATCAGCATCGGCAGGTCGGGCTCCACAAGACGCGAAAATCGAGAGCCAAGGGGTACCAAGCCCCCGTCATTGATCGAAATCAAATAGGCTTATCGCCTCCATGGATTCCTGATTGGCATCGTTTGCGCGTCCGTGCTTGTTGGAATGCCGACGCAGGCCCTGCCGCCGGTTCGACCGGCCCTTTCGCGCAGCGCCCTTCACTTCCGGCCACTTTCGCGATTTGGGATTCTCGACGATGAAACTGCTCGCCTTCATGATGCAGACCGGCGGACACATCGCTGGCTGGCGCCATCCCCGTGCGGCCGAACGGGCGCTGTGGACATCGACTATTTCCGTCAGCTGGGACAGACCGCCGAGCGCGGCCTGTTCGACGGCGTGTTCCTCGCCGACTATGTGGGCTATCACCCGGTCAGGAGCGCGGAGATCTTCGCAGGGACAGAGAGCCCCAAACTTGATCCGCTCGCGGTCCTTTCGACCATCGCGGCCGCGACACACACGATCGGGCTCATCGGCACGGCCTCGACCACCTACAGCCAGCCCTATGACCTGGCCCGCCGTTTCGCCTCGCTCGATCACCTGTCCAAGGGGCGCGCGGGCTGGAACATCGTCACCTCCACCATGGAAAACGAGGCGCACAACTACGGCCGCGAGGCGCACATGGGCCACTCCGAGCGCTATGCGCGCGCCGAGGAGTTCGTCGCGGTGGCCCGCCGGCTGTGGGACAGCTGGGAGGAGGGCGCCTACCTTGCCGACAAGGAAAGCGGTCGGTGCACCGACCCGGGCCGCATTTCGGCGGTGAACCACGCGGGCGAACACTTCCGCGTGGCGGGTCCACTGACCGTGCCGCGCAGCCCCCAGGGCCATCCCGTGCTGGTCCAGGCCGGCGCCTCGGAGACCGGGCAGCGCTTTGCCGCCGGGCATGCCGAGGTGATCTTCACCTCGCACCCCACCATCGCCACCGCCAAGGCGTTCCGCAGCGCCATGCACGCCCAGCTTGCCGAGTTCGGACGCAGCGCCGAGAGCCTCAAGGTCATGCCCGCGATCACCCCGATCCTGGGCGCCAGCCGCGCCGAGGCGCAGGACCTCCAGCGCGAGCTTGACGCGCTGATCCCGACGCAGGTGGCGCTCTCCAAGCTGGAGGCGCTGCTCGGCAACATCGATCTCTCCGGGCACGACCCCGATGGTCCCCTTCCCCCGCTTCCCGAGGCCGCGCGTGCCGGACAGAACTCCACCCGCGACCGGGTCCTCGAACTCGCCGCGCGCGAGCCACTCTCCTTGCGCGAACTGGCCCGCCGCGTGGCCGGGGGGCGCACCAGCCACAGTGTCGTGGGCACCGCATCCGACATTGCCGAGACCCTGATCGCCTGGGAGCGCGAAGGCGCGGCCGACGGTTTCGTGATCTCCCCCCCCGGTGCTGCCCGCCGGGCTCAGCGATTTCGTCGACGAAGTCGTGCCCATCCTCCAGGAGCGCGGACACTTTCGCCGGGCCTACGAGGGATCGAGCCTGCGCGCGAACCTGGGACTGGCGGTACCGGAGAACGTCTTCACCCGCGATCCGCACAGCCGCATGGCCCCGGAGATCTTCTAGAAGGCAAGACTGCGCCCCTCCTGCGTGCAGATAGCGCTAAACATGGTGCAGATTATTCAACTGTCCAACAGGAAACTTTTTCGCCCTCAGCGCAGCTCCTGGTCCTGAGAGGGCGCTGCGACTCGTGCTCAGGCATGGCCTGTGTCGCCAATGCCACACATAAGCCCGAAATTGCGACGCGAACTCCACGACAGAAACACGACGCGGGCGTGTCTGCCCCATGACATTCATTCGCGC
The DNA here is from genome assembly GCF_000813185.1 of Novosphingobium sp. MBES04. Classification (NCBI taxonomy): domain Bacteria; kingdom Pseudomonadati; phylum Pseudomonadota; class Alphaproteobacteria; order Sphingomonadales; family Sphingomonadaceae; genus Novosphingobium; species Novosphingobium sp. MBES04. The sequence continues at coordinate 1,549,103 of NZ_DF850488.1, forward strand.
GCCGGTCACACAAGTGACCCGAAACGGTCATCACCCCTGCCTAGCTCACCGCTCCGACGCTACCTCCTGAAATAGCACGGAAAAGTTGATAATGCAGAGAATGACCTGTTTGCGCGCCACGCTCTCGCTGGGCACCCTGGCCGTGGCCCTGATCGCGGGCGCGGCCCCGGCCCTCGCCGAGACCGCCGAGGACGCCGGTACCGGCAACGCAGCAGGCCTGACCGCCGCCGCCGCGGCTGCGGACGCCGCCGACGAGGCGGGTGGTAACGCAATCATCGTGACCGCGGCCAAGACCACGCGTTCGGCCACCGAACTGGAGGGGGTCGAGATCCAGAAGATCCTCCCCGGCGTCTCCGCACTTGGGGCGGTGCAGTCGATGCCCGGCGTCATGTACCAGACCGCCGACCCGTGGGGTAACAACGAACAGAACATGTCGCTGTTCATCCACGCTTCGCCATCAACCAGCTGGGCTACAGCCTCGACGGCATGCCGCTGGGCGACCTGAGCTACGGCAACATCGCCGGCATCACCCCGCAGCGCGCGATGGTCTCGGAAACGATGGGCAACGTGATCGTCTCGACCGGCGCGGGTGATCTGGGCATGCCCTCGACCATCAACCTGGGCGGCGGCATCGAGATGACGACCTCCGATCCCAAGGCCAAGGCTTCGGCCGAAGTGCGCCAGACGGTCGGCTCCTACGGCACCTCGCGCACCTTCGTGCGCCTCGACACCGGCGAATTCGACGCCGACGGCACCAACGCGGGCTATGTCTCGGTCGTGCGCCACCGCGCCCGGGCCTGGGACTTCGACGGCCGCCAGGGCGGCTGGCAGGCGAACGGCAAGTTCGTCCACGAGAACGACGCGGGCAAGCTCACCCTCTACGCCGCCTTCTCGGACAAGCAGGAGCCCAACGAGGACGGCACGACGACTTTCGTCAACCCGGCCAACGACGCGCAGGCCTACATGCCCTATGTGCGCCCGTTCATGTACCCCGACTTCCAGACCGCGCTCGACTATGTCGATGAAAACGGCGACACCCCGCCCGAGGATGGCAGCAACTACCTGAACTACTTCTCGGCCGCGCTGCGCACCGACTACATCGGCTACCTCAAGTACGACGCGAACCTCGGTTCCAAGACCACCTGGTCCAACCAGGTCTATTACCACCACAACGACGGCCAGGGCGTCGTCGCAGGCCCGCTCGGCCAGTCGATCTCGGTCGTCGCGGCCTACTATCCCGAGCTGGACCGCGCAGGCCAGGTCGAAGTCACCGGCGACAGCGGCTACGTCACCCGCGTCACCGAATACCGCATCGACCGCGCGGGCGCGCTCTCGACGCTGCGCATGAACCTGGGCAACCACAACCTGCAGGCCGGGGCCTGGTTCGAGCACAACTCGGGCACGACCTGGCGCAAGTGGTACGCGCTCGACGTCGATGCACCGACCGATCCCTACCACTGGCAGAAGGACGAGCTCTTCACGCAGTATTCGCTCGAATACCGCACCAACACGCTGCAGTTGCACCTGCAGGACGAATGGAACGCCACCGACCGCCTGACGGTCCTGGGCGGCTTCAAGTCGAGCCTCGTCTTCTCCGAAGGCTGGTACCCGATCCAGCCGGTCGCCGGGTCCTATTCGGGCATGGTTGGCGGCCTGCCGTCGGGCTCGATCAGCACCAAGCGCTGGTTCCTGCCCGCCATCGGCGCGCGTTACGATTTCAACGGCACCGAGGAAATCTACTTCAACATCCAGAAGAACATGCGCAACTTCGGCACCGCGTCGTGGGGCCAGGGCAGCCAGGCCGCGTTCGACTACTTCAAGGATGTGGGCCGTCCCGAAACGTCCTGGACCTACGAGGCGGGCCTGCGCAGCCACCACGTGTTCCCCGGCTCGTTCCTCAGCTCGCTCGACGCGCAGATCAACTATTACCACGTCGACTTCTCCAACCGCCTGCTTTCGATCAGCACGACGGTCGGCGGCCTTGGCGGCGGTTCGATCACGGGCGGCACCAGCACGCTGTTCAACGTGGGCGGCGTGAAGACCGACGGCGTCGATGCCTCGATCACGCTGGGCCTGGGCTCGATCTTCTCGATCTACAACGCGTTCTCGTTCAACAGCTCGCGCTATGGTAGCGACTACACCGATGGCACGAACGTCTTCGCAACCGACGGCAAGCAGGTCCCGGGCAGCCCGAAGTGGATGAACAAGACCATGATCTCGGCCAACTTCGGCCCGATCGACGCGCAGATCGAGGGCCAGTACATCGGCAAGCGCTACGCCACCTACACCAACGACGGCGTGGTCGACTCCTACTACATGGCCAACGCCCGCATTGCCTTCGACCTTGCCGGCTACATCCCGCTCGAAAAGGCCTCGGTCTCGCTCAACGTGACCAACCTGTTCGACGAGAAGGGCGCCTCGACCATCAGCGTCGGCCGCCCGACGGCCTCCTACGCCACCTACCCGCTGGCCCCGCGCCAGTGGTTCCTGACCTTCACCGCAGGATCTGAACATGAACGACACCACACTGTCGCGCAGGACCCTCCTGCGCGCCGGTGCCGGCGCGGCCCTTGCGGGGGCCGCGCCTGGTGCGTTGGAGGCCCGGGCGCAGACACCCGCCCCGGCCCCGCGTACGGCCCCGGCCAAGCCCCTCCTCATCAGCCACCGCGGCTCTTCCGCGCTTCGCCCCGAGCACACGCTGGCTTCTTATGCCAAGGCGATTGAGGACGGCGCCGACTTCGTCGAGCCCGACCTTGTCGCGACGAAGGACGGCGTGCTCATCGCCCGCCACGAAAACAACATCGCCGACACCACCGACGTCTCCAAGCGCCCGGAATTCGCGGATCGCAAGGCGACGCGCACCATCGACGGGCAGAGCGTAACGGGCTGGTTCACCGAAGATTTCACTCTCGACGAGATCAAGTCCCTGCGCGCGGTCGAGCGCCTTCCGGTTGAAATGCGTGGGCAAAGCCACACGTACGACGGCCAGTTCCAGCTCCTGACACTCGCCGAGATCGCCGACTTCGTCGGCGCCGAGGCCGCCGCACGCGGGCGCACCATCGGGCTCATTCCCGAACTCAAGCACCCGACTTACTTTCGTGGAATCGGCCTGCCCCTGGAAGAACGCTTCCTCGCGGCGGTGGAGGCCAGCCACTTCCTCCAGACCGCCCCCGTCATCGTGCAGAGCTTCGAGGTCTCCAACCTCCAGTGGCTGCGCCCCCGCATCGCAGGACAGAGCAACATCGAGCTGCTGCAACTGACCCTGCCGATGAACGTGCGCCCGGCGGATCTGGCCCCCACGGGCAAGGGCATGACCTATGCCCAGATGCACACGCCCGAAGGCCTTGCGAAACTGCGCGGCTATGCGGACTGGGTCTCGCCCATCCTGCAGTCGATCATTCCCTTCGGCACGATGGACGGCAAGCCCGGCCCTCTCGGCACGCCGACGGCTCTGGTCCGCGACGCGCATGCTGCCGGGCTCAAGGTCTCGACCTGGACGTTCCGGCCGGAAAACGTCTTCCTGCCCACCGACTACCGCGGCGAAGGCGGAGAGGCGGCGCGCCACGACGAAGGTTCGGTGCGCATGATGCAGGCCTATATCGCAACCGGCATCGACAGCTTCTTCACCGACGATCCCGCTCTGGGTCGCCGTGCCATCGACACGATGCCGAAGGAATAAAGCTACGATTCAAGGGGCCATCGCCCCTTGACCCCAGAATCGGCGACTTCACCTTTCTCAAGCCACATCACGCTCGGAAGGTGAGGTCGACCGTTCGGGGAGCCCGAGGGCGATGGCCCTCGGATCCATTTTTCTAGATATTCCCGTACCCTTCCGGCAGCGGCTGCACGACCGGCTCCGAGACATAGCGGATCGTCGGCTCCACGGGCGTTGCAATAGCCGCGGGTGCGGCAGGCTCGGGCGTCTCAGGGGTTTCGATCAGCTCCGGCGTATCCTGGGGCTCACTGCCTGCGGTCGGCATCATGCGGCCATAGACCGGCACGACATCGGGCATGATCCGACCGTGCAGCGCCTCGATCTCGGCCTCGCGCTGGCGCAGGTAGAGCTCGCGATAGGTCGCGTAGGGATTGTCGGTATCGCGGATGCGGTTGATCTCGTCGTCGAAGGCCGCGCGTTCGCCCAATTGCGCCAGCGTGATCATCGGAATCGCCACCTCGGGCTTGGTAAAGGGCTTGCCCAGCATGGCGGGCGAGGCCAGCCGGTCGATCGAATCGCCGATAAGGTCGCGCACCGTCGTCGGGCCGATGATCGGCAGATACATGTAAGGGCCTGGCCCCACGCCATAGTACCCCAGCACATTGGCCAGGCCATTGGGCCGGTAGGGCAGGTTGAAGGGCTTGCGCTTGGCCACGTCGATGATGCCGGCGAGGCCCAGCGTCGAATTGATGAGGAAGCGCCCTGCCGTCTCCAGCGCCTTGCCCGGCTTCAATTCCAGCATGTAGGCCGCAAAGACCACCGGCTCCTGGAGGTTGGAGAAGACATTGCGCAGGCCTTCGCGCACCGGATGCGGGATGCCCTTGTTGTAGGCCTTGGCGACCGGCTCGACGACCGCCTTGTCAACCGACTGGACGACCTGGAACGAGGTTTCGTTGATCGCCTCGAGCGGATCGCCCGGAGGCGCACCGGGGCGGCGAGTCACGATGATTTCCGAACCTTCGAGCCCCTGATCGCCCGTTTGCGCATCGGACGCACCGGGTTCGTCCGCAACCGTTTCGGGCGTGGCGAGAGGCGCCTGCTCGGCTTGCGGCGTTGCCTCCTGCGCGGCCGGGACAGGCGTGTCCTCGGGTCCCTGCGCGACCGCCTGGGGGATGGCGGAGCCGATCATCAACGCGGCGGCAGCGGCCGTCAGGCTCATGGGTATCGTCCTTGTCTGGCGGCTCATGCCCGCGTTCGCACAGCGGTGGGCCGGATAGTCGAGCTACGGCTTCGGGGGCGAAGCGTAGCACACATGGGGGAAGTGCCTACCCGGCTATGCGCGCAGCCCCCGTTCGTCAATTGCCCGGGTCAAGTGAGACGACGTTCCCGGCACGGCCTGTCGATTTCACGCAACACACGCCAAAGACCGCATGCGGTGTGTGCGGCAAGCCTGCAACGTGCGCCTTCCGTTTTACCCCTCGTCCCGCGCAATCTTTTCAAGTCCGCACGCAGTTAAGGGGCAGCATCGATTGCAGATTGATGCCATAAGTCCAGTTCCTGATACGAAATACACCTAGAGGAGAGCAGGTGCTTTCGGCCAGATATCTTGTCCGCTCCGGACTTCGCCCGGACTTCGTTTCCCTTCACGCCCTGCGCACGATTGGCCTTGCGGCCCTGCTTCTGCTCGCTGTCGCTGCGGCTCTTGGCATCCCGCCCGCCCGGGCCGCTGCGCAGGACGAGGGCGAGGCCGCCGTCGCCGCGCTCATGGAGGATCTGGCCGGACACACCCGCGAGGCCCAGGCCCTTCTCCAGCGCACGCCCGACACCGATCAGACCGCCCAGCTGCGCGCCCTGCGCGCCGATCTTGCCGCGGACCGCGACCGGGCCGTGGCGCTCGCCAACGACGGATCGCTCGACCTGCGCATTCTCGAAGCGCAGATCGAGGGGCTGGGCGAGCCGCCCGCCGAAGGCGAGAGCGAACCGGAAAGCGTGACCGAGGAACGCGCCCGGCTGCAAGCCACGCTCAGCAAGCTGATGCGCCCCACGCTGCGCCTGCAGAGCGCACAGGCCCGCGCCGCCGTGCTGGTCTCCGAGCTCGACGCACGCCTCGCCTCGCTGAACAAGCAGCGCCTTTTCTCCCACGACGTGTCCCCACTCGACCCGCGCCAGTGGATTCGCGCGGGCGGTGAACTCATGAAGGCCTATGTCACCGCGCAGGCCCGCACCCGTGAGTTCCGCCGGGAACAGGGCGAGGTCTCCATTGCAGGCATGATCGCGGTGAGCCTCGCCGTCATCGTGGGCGTGCCTATGCTTGGCCTGCTGGGCTGGAAGTGGCTCTCGGCCCTTGTCGACCGGCGCCGGGCACGGGCCACCTCGATCGCGAGCAAGCTTGCCTGGACGCTCGCGCTCGATGCCAGCGCCACTGTTGTATTCGCCATCATTCTTGCCATTTGCGTCACCACTGCACTCCTGATCCTCCTGCCCCTCATGCCCAAGGACATGGTCCTGGGTATCGTCCCCTCCCTCATCGGGGCGGGCGGCCTTATCGCGGTCGGCCGTTGGCTGGGCCGGGGTGCGGTCCTTTCCCCCTTCCCCCAGCTGCGCCTTATCTCGCTTCCCGAAGAGGACGGCGCGAGCGCCAATCGCACCATCCAGCGCCTGACGATCCTGCTCGCGCTGATCTCGGTGCTCAGCAGCCTGGAAAACCACGGCGCAGTGGGGGCCAATGTGTCCCACGTCCTCTCCGCACTCTTCGCGGTGATCGGCGCATGGCTGCTGTGGCACCTCTCCAGCGCCTTCCAGAAGGCCCGGATCGAGGCCGATGCGCAGAGTGTGGCAACCCACGAGGCCATCGACTTCGCGACCCCCATCTCGCGCCTGATGCGCCTGTTCGGCGCGGCCTCGGTGCTTGCCGCGCTGGTGGGCTATGCCATGCTCGCGCGCTTCCTCTTCGCCTCGACGCTGATCAGCCTCGCGGTCATTGGCATCGCGATCTACTTCCACCGCTCGATCGCGCTGGTGACGGGGCTGCTCGCCACCGGAAAGCTGCACGCCTACCGCCGCGCGCTCCACTTCGTGCCGCTGGCGGCCGGTTTCCTCCTGACGCTGCTGGTGCTCCCGATCATCGCGATGATCTGGGGTTTCAGCGGCGCGGAGATTTCCGACGGCATCCTGCTCCTGCGCAACGGCGTGGACCTTGGCGAGGTGCGCCTCTCGATCGGGGACGTCGCGACCTTTGCGGCGGTCTTCTTCCTGGGTTTCTTCATCACCCGCTGGCTGCAGCGCTTCCTCAGGGTGACGGTGCTGCCCGAGTTCGCGATGGACGCGGGCGCCGAGGCTGCGCTTCTTACCTTCCTGGGGTACCTGGGCATCACGCTTGCCGCGCTGATCGCCATCGCGACGACCGGGCTCGACCTCTCCAACCTTGCCTTCGTGGCGGGCGCGCTTTCGGTGGGCCTGGGCTTTGGCCTGCAGTCGGTGGTCGAGAACTTCACCAGCGGCATCCTCCTTCTCATCGAGCGTCCGGTGAAGGTCGGCGACTGGATCGAGGTGGGCGACAACTCGGGCATCGTGCGCAAGATCGCGGTGCGCTCGACCCATATCGAGACCTTCGACCGCCACCAGATCATCGTCCCCAACTCGCAGCTGATCGCGGGCGTGGTGAAGAACCGCAGCTTCTCGTCCGGTCCCTCGCGCGTGGTCGTGCCGATAGGGGTCGCCTACGGCACCGACCTCGAACGCGTGCGCGAGGTCCTGCTCGACATTGCCGCCAAGGACGAAGGCGTGCTCGCCTATCCCGAGCCGGTCGTCATCATGTCCGGGTTTGGCGACAGTTCGCTTGACCTCAGGCTCCAGGCCTTCGCCTCCGATGCCATCGAGGCCTTCCAGGCCGGCTCGCGCATGAACTTCACGATTGCCCGCCGCTTCACCGACGAGGACATCGAGATCCCCTTCCCGCAGCGCGACCTGCACCTGCGCACGGTGCCCGGAACCATGGTGCCTCCGGGCGCGAGCCTGCCCTCTGGCTGACGCGGCCTAAAGCCAGAGCGCATGATCGCGCATGCGCGCGATGAGATCGGTGTTCTGCCGCTCCATCCGGCAGGTGTCGTCGAACACCATGGTCGCGGCATCCTGCGGTGAGGACAGCGGCGTCCACGTGCCGATCCCTGCATGCGAGGGATTGCCGGTACGGGCAAAGGCGATCCAGGCATTGGCCGCATTCGCGGCCATGGCCTTCGCGCGAGGCCCCGTGCCCGCCGCCTCGGGCGCGATTTCGAGGCTGTCGAAGACCAGTGGCAGCTCGCTGCAGTGGTAGGCACGCGGCGCTCCGTCGAACTGCGGGGTGATCCAGTCGAAGCGGTAGAGGAAAGCCGGCGCCCCGCCTGCCGCGGTCTGCCCGCGCGCCTGCTCGAGCGCGTTGTGGCGGTTGAAGCTGTCGGCCGACATCATGGCTTGAAGGCCCACCGGTTTTTCGTCTGGCCAAGCCGCGCGGTAGGCCGCGATCAGCGGATCGGGATCGCGGAACGCGGCCCCGATCCCCTCGCGCAGGTCCGCCCAAGTGCGCTTCTCCGCCTCCAGCGTGAACATCGTGAGGCAGAACTCGTGGCGCACGGTCCCCACCATGAGCGGAATGTCCGCGCTGAACGCCCGGCCTTGCACGCTATAGGGATCGGCGGGAATGATCGTGCCATCGCGCACCGGCGCCCAGCCGACAAGGTGCCAGATCTCGCCCGGCTTCGCCTTGGCGAACCACTGCCCTTGCGCGGCCTGTGCAGCGGCCTGCACCTGCGCGAGCGGAAGCGACTGGAGCTGTCGCAGATCGCTGGCAGGAACGTCCAGCTGGGAGAGAAGACCGCGCGCCAGCGGCTCGGTCATCTCGCGGCTGAACAGCTGGCGGATCGAGCCGCTCTGCGCGATGGCCTTGTGGAACAGCCCCCTGGCCGCGGGCATGGCGCAGAGCGTCGTCACCTTGAGCCCGCCGCCCGACTGGCCGAAGATCGTGACGTTGTCCGGATCGCCGCCGAACTGCGCGATATTGTCCCGCACCCATTCAAGCGCCAGGACAAGATCCAGCATCCCCGCATTGCCCGAGGCGGCAAAGTCCGGGTCGGAGCCGAGCGCACCCAGATCCAGATAGCCCAGCGCGTTGAGACGGTGGTTGACCGAGACCACCACCACATCGCCGCGCCGGGCCAGCGCCTCTCCGTCGGTGGCGCGGATGGCGAGGCTCGATCCCGTCGAATAGTTGCCCCCGTGGATCCACACCATGACCGGGCGCTTTGCCGAGCCCGTGCCCGTGCCCAAGCCCGTGCCAGGCGTCCAGACATTGAGATTGAGGCAGTCCTCGCTCTGGACCGAAGGCGTGCCGGGATTGAGAAAGGCCATCGGGCTGGCCGAGGGCCCTTCGCCGGCCTGCGGGCAGATCGCACCGGGCACCAGGCACAGGCGCGTGCCGGGCCAGGGATCGACCTTGCGCGGGGGCAGGAAGCGCCCCTCGCCCCCGGTGTCGGCCCCATAGAGGATGCCCTTGAAGGTCGCGATGCCGCGGCTCTCATAGCCGCGCACGCGCCCTCCCGTAGTTTCGACCACAAGGCCTGCGGGCGTCGTCAGCGTGGACGCGGCGCCCTGACCGGCTGGCGTCCCGGTACGCACGTCGGAAGGTGCCGCCGCCGCCCCTGCGGATGGGGCCAGCGCCAGCCCTCCGGAGAGGAGAAGACCGGCGCTTAAGGCATCGCGGCGAGAGGGCATGGGCAGGCTCCTGAAGTGGCCGATGGGTGCACCCGCACGATGGCAAAGCGCTGTGACACATCCCTTTCTTCCGCCTCCCCATGGCAAGGTCACGGGTCCCCGGGCGCCGTGTTCATCCCTTGAACACGCCCCGAACTTGCAGTTCGGGTGAAGCCCATCCTCCCCTTACCCATGGGGCACGCGGCGCACCGGCAACGGCAGCCACCGCGCAAATGGGGTTCACAAGAAACAGGGGGTAGTGGGCATGGCCCGTCATCACATCGTGCGTACGAGCGCGCTTCTTTCGAGCATCTGCACCGCCGCGCTGCTGGCCAGCGCCCCGGGCACCGCGAGCGCACAGAGCGCCGAGAGCGCCCGGAGCGCACCGGCCTCGGGCGACATCATCGTCACCGCGCGCCGCACCGAGGAGCGCCTGCAGGACGTGCCGCTCTCGATCGCGGCGATCTCTTCCGAGGACATGGCCGAGAAGGGCGTGACCGACCTCCAGGACATCGCCAACTACACGCCGGGCCTGCGCTTCACCGACTTCCTCTCCAAGTTCAACGGCAACGCGGTCATCCGCGGCCTGTCGCAGACCAACGTGCAGAACGCGGTGGGCAACACCGGCGTGTTCATCGACGGGATCTACCTGCAGCGCGGCTACATGGTCGATTCGCAGCTGGGCGATGTCCAGCGCATCGAGGTCGTGAAGGGCCCGCAGAGCGCGCTCTACGGCCAGAACACCTTCTCGGGCGCGATCAACTACGTGCTCAATGAGCCCACCGACGAACTGCACGCCAGCGGCCGCGCCTCGGTCGGCAACGGGGGCTATACGGACGTGCGCGCCGCTGTCGGCGGACCGATCGTGCCGGGTATCCTCTCGGGCCGGATCTACTACGCCACGGCCGACTTCGACGGCGTGTGGAAGAACAACTTTCCGGGCGCGGGCTCGAGCGGTATGGCCGACTTCGGCGGCTACCAGCGCCGCAACTTCTCCGCCTCGCTCAAGCTCACGCCGACCGATGGCATGGCAATCACCGGCACCTATTACCGGCTGACCCGCAACGAGAAGATCCGCGCCTTCTACACCATCGACGGCAACTTGCGCGAAGACCAGCTCAACTGCGGCGCGGTCGGTTCGAACGGCAGCCCCTACCTGTGGTGCGGCAACCTGCCGAGCAGCCCGGCGGGCAAGCGCTCGGGCGAAAACACGGACCACTATCCCGACGGCCTCTTCGCCGCGCCCCAGCCGGGCATGCGCGCCAAGACCGAGATGTACCACGTCGCGGCCGAGTACGCCTTCTCGCCCGACTGGACCTTCAACTACGACTTCGGGCGCGTACGCGGCGAGGGCATCGAGCAGTCGAGCTTTGCCAGCAACTCGTACTACCTCGATGAAAGCTCCTTCCGCCTGCCCGGCCAGTCGCCGACGTTCTCGATGCAGCGCGAGGCGGGGCTGATGAAGTACACCAGCCACGACGCGCGCCTTGCCTTCGACAACGGCGGTCCCTTCACCTTCGACTTCGGCTACTTCCGCTCCAAGACCTCGGACGCCTTCCTCTTCGGTCTGCGCCTGGGCATGCAGCCGGGCGGCCCGGTCCTCAGCGACAACTGGGACCCGCTCGACGACGGCGGGGTGATCCTGTTCAACAACCGGCGCACCAACTACAAGATCGACTCCGGCTACGGCCGCGTCGGCCTCAAGCTCCTCGACGACCAGCTCACGCTCGGCGCCGAGGCGCGCTACACCCACACCGCGCTCACCACCATCGACATGCAGACTCCCGATCTGCCCGCGCTGGAGGCCGACTACAACAACCTCACCCCACGCTTCTCGATCCGCTACGAGCCGAGCGTGGACCTGATGTTCTACGCCAGCGCGGCCAAGGGCGTGAAGGCGGGCGGCTTCAACGGCTACGTCACCGGCTCGGTCGAATTGCTGCCCGAGGAGCGCGCCTACGGCGAGGAAGTGAACTGGACTTACGAGGTCGGCACCAAGGGCTCGCTGCTGAACAACCGCTTCAACTACTCGCTCGCGGCCTTCTACATCGACTGGCAGAAGCGCCAGATCAGCGCGCCGCCCGCAAACTACGTGCCCCCTGTCGATTCGACGCAAGGCGGCGGTGCGGTGCCCGGCGCCTACATCAGCGGCGGCTCGGCCGAATCCTACGGTGTGGAACTGACCGCCAACTACCGCGTCGCAACTCCGCTCACGCTCAACGGCTCCTTCGCCTGGCAGCACGCGACGGCCAAGGACGGCGCGGTGGCGCCCACCGCCAGCAGCACCTGCGATGACATCGTGTGTCGCACGGACGGCAACGTTGCGGGCAACTACCTTGGCAACGTGCCGCAGTTCCAGGGCACCTTCGGCTTCGACTACCGCACGCCTGTCAACGACGATCTCGACTTCTTCATGGGCGCCGACGAGATCTACCGCGGCAAGATGTACGTGGACGAGACCAATACCGCCTCGACCGCGGCCTACTTCCTTACCAACGCCCGCGTCGGTGTCAGCGCGGATCGCTGGAAGGGCTTCTTCTGGGTGAAGAACCTGCTCGACGAGAAGTACGCCGAGGCCTCGTTCGTGGTGCCCTCGATCTTCCAGTACAACGTCAACCTGGGCGATCGCCGCACCTTCGGCGTGACCCTGACCTTCGACTACTGACCCCACGCAAGGGACCCGCGCCCCGCCCCCCCCGAGGCCCCGAGCCTTCCCGGTAGCGGGCCGGGAGCCTTGCCTCTCCCCCACATCCCCACCCCGACACAGGAGAGCGCGTGAAACTCCGCCGCTTGACCCGACTGGCCCTGTCCGGCCTCCTTCTGGCCGGCCTTGCCGCACCGCGCCTCGCCGCAGCCCAGCCCCCTTCCGATGCCACCTGGCAGGCCGCGAAGGAGGCGATCTGGGCGCGCGAACTGGCGATCTACAACGGCCGGGCCAAGGGCGATCTTTCGATCTACCTCGCCAGCACGGCGCACGGCTACAAGGCCTGGCCCCCCTATGCGCCCCTTCCCAAGGGCAATGAGGGGCTGGAGGAGACCGGCCAGCGCATGGCGGGCAAGACGCTCGAAGCGCTCGAGATGACCTTCCTCGACCTGGCCCTCCACGGCGATTTCGCGGTCATCTACTACCACACCCACCGCACCCGGCTGGCCGATGGCACGCCTGTCGACGAGCGCTTCGAGGTCACCCACAGCTGGGTACGCGAGAAGGGCGAGTGGAAGGTGCTGGGCGGCATGGCCCGCGCCCGGCCCGAGCGGCCCGATCCTTCCGAAACCCCCTGAGACATTCCCCCATCCCCTGCCCTGTGGAGGCTTGCCGATGACATTCCTGACCCGCCTTGACGATGGCTCCCTCAAGGAAGGTGCCGCCCCGACCTTCGCGCTTTCGCAGCGCGGACGCGCCGGGCTGGAGATCCTGGGCGCGATCCAGACCTTTTCCTCGGGCACGCTGCGCCCGATGGCCGCCGCCAACTTCGAGGAGAACCCGCAAGGCGCATGCTGGGCGAGGACCACGCCTCCCCCACCCCCGCCTTTTCCGAGCGCGAGCGCATCGCCAAGGCCCGCACCGTGTGCGAGGGCGATGCGATCTACCGCCTCGAACGCTTCTTCCAGCGCTACGTCGCCGAGGAAAACTTCAACCGCGGCATCCCCGCCATCGAGGAGCGGCGAGCCGAGTTCCTGGCCTATGACGCGGCGATGGCGCAAGGCTCGGATGAGACACCGGAGGCTGGCTCGCTGACCCTGGCCGAGGACCTCGCCATCCCCGCCTGGTTCGCCCCCATCGAGTGGCACCTGGAGCCGGGTGGCTGGGATGGATACGACCTCTACGGCGCGCTCTTCGCCTTTGGCGTGGGCCCCTATGTCTTCAGCAAGGGCGGCTATGCGGCGGTCGGCATCGGCGATGACATCGTCGGCCAGCGCCTCAAGACCATCCGCCAGTTCCCCAAGGACAGCTACGCGCGCATCTACGAGCCGGGCTGCGGCGGGGTCTCGACGCTCAAGGCCGTCCACAGCGTCTTTCCCGAGGCCGAACTGCACGGCGCCGACCTTTCGCCCCTGCTGCTGAAGAACGGCGCGCGCATGGCCGCCCGCTTCGGCTTTCCGGTCCACCTCAAGCAGGCCGACTGCGCGACCGATACCGGGGAGGCCGACGCCAGCTTCGACGGGGTCATCACCTATGCCCTGCACCATGAACTGCCGCCCAAGGCCAACCGCGCGCTCTTTGCCGAGCTGTTCCGGATCATGAAGCCGGGCGCGGACATCGTCATTTCCGACCCGCCCCCGTTCCGCGCGGTCTCGATGTTCCACGCCGTCATCCTCGACTGGGACACGCTCCACCGCGAGGAGCCCTTCTTCTCGCCGGTGCTGCATGAGAGCCTCGATGCGATGCTTGAGGAGGCTGGTTTCGAAGCCGTGGAATCCTACGCCATCGGGCAGGACCAGTACCCCTGGATCACCCGCGCCCGCAAACCCGAGAGCACCGCTGTGGAGGCCCAGGCATGAACACTCCCAAGACCGACACCGGCCCGGATTACCTGGGCCCCGAAAGCGTCACCGACGTCGCGCGCATGGTCATGGCCCTGATGAGCGAGGTGTGGATCCAGCGCGACCGCCAGATCGTCACCGAGTACCTGCTCGAGACGCAAGGGACGGTCACGCGCCAGGAGATCGACGACTTCGTGCCGACAGGCGAGCTCGCCGAGCGCATCGCCGCCGAGCGCCAGCGCTTTGCCAACCTCGTCGCCGGGGCGCCCATCGCGGCCACCCAGCGCAGTGTCTCCCAGATCCTCGAGCGTGCCGGGATGGACGTGCCCGCCGCCCGCGCGACCGGGACCTGAGGAGCGGGACGGCGGACCACCACTTGTGACCCCACGCGGTGGAGACACCGCTCACACAGGTCCGCCGTCCTGAAGCCTTCGGCGCGCTTCACCTTGCACCGCCCGGGTCCCGTCCCCATAGGAAGGGGCGATGACCCAGGCCAAGATCTCCCCCGGAACAGGGGCTTACCGCCGCCTATGCGCGGCCATGCTGTTTGCCGGGCTGTCCACTTTTGCGCTGCTCTACTGCACCCAGCCGCTGCTCCCGCAGTTCAGCGCCGACTATGGCCTCAACGCCGAGGAGGCGAGCCTGGCGGTCTCGCTCGCGACGGGCCCGATGGCCTTCGTGCTGCTGGTCGCAGGGATGATCTCGGAGCGCATCGGACGACGCGGCATGATGATCGGCTCCCTGCTGGGCGCCGCCGTCCTGACGGCCCCGCTCGGGCTCCTGCCCGGCTGGCACAGCCTCCTGGCGCTGCGCCTCGTGTGCGGGATCGCGCTGGCAGGCGTTCCGGCGGTCGCCATGGCCTATATCAGCGAGGAAGTGGAGGACGCCGCCGTCGGGCGCGCGATGGGGCTTTATATCGCAGGGTCTGCCGTGGGCGGGATGAGCGGGCGCCTGCTCGTCAGCCTGCTCGCCGAATGGTGGGGCTGGCGTACGGCGCTGGGCGCGACCGGCCTTGCCGCCCTCGCTCTCGCGCTCGTCTTCTGGCGCATCCTGCCCCACTCGCGCCAGTTCACGCCGCGCCGCCAGTCGCTGACGGGCTATGCCAAGGGCTTCGCCGGGCTCTTTGCCGACACCGCGCTGCCCTGGCTGTTCCTTGTCGCCTTCCTGCTGATGGGCGCCTTCATCTCGGTCTACAATTACGCGGGCTACCGCCTGCTGGCCGCGCCCTATGCGCTCTCGCAGGGCGAGGTCGGCCTGATATTCCTTCTCTACCTGCTCGGCTCGGCCAGTTCGGCGCTGGCAGGCCATGTTTCGGGAAAGTTCGGCCCGCGCCGCGCGCTGTGGCCCCCGCTCGCCCTCTTCCTCATTGGGATCGCGCTGACCTGTGCCCAGGCTCTTCCCCTCGTGATCGCGGGCATCGGGGTCGTCACCGTGGCCTTCTTCGCCGCCCACGCGGTCGCCTCCTCGTGGGTCGGTCGCCGCGCGCGCACGGCCCGCGCGCAAGGAACCGCAAGCTACCTTTTCGGCTATTACATGGGATCGAGCGTCCTGGGCTCGGCGGGCGGTTACGCCTGGACCCACGCGGGCTGGGGCGGGGTCGCCCTGTTTGCAGGAAGCCTGATCGCGCTCGCGCTGGCGATTTCCGTCCGCCTTGCCTTCGTCCAGCCGCTTGCGCCCGCCGTATCGGGCGTACCCAAGCCTGCGATCAACGCGGAATGAAGCGCATCGCCGCCCCGTTCATGCAATAACGCTTGCCGGTGGGCCGCGGCCCGTCGTTGAAGACATGACCCAGATGCCCGCCGCAGCGCGCGCAGTGGACCTCGGTGCGCGGATAGCCGATCTTGTGGTCGGTGGAGGTGCCGACGGCGCCGGGCAGAGGCCGCCAGAAGCTGGGCCAGCCGGTGCGGCTGTCATACTTGGTCGCCGAATCGAAAAGGTGATGGTCACACCCCGCGCACGCGAAAATGCCACGCCGCTTTTCGGTGTCGAGCGGAGACGAACCCGCCCGCTCGGTCGCTCCTTCGCGCAGGATGCGGTATTGCAGCGGGGTCAGCCGCGCCTTCCACTGCGCCTTGGTGAGTTGCACCGGATAGGTTTTCGCATCGGCCTCCTGCGCGCCGCAGGCGGCCAGAATGCCGCTCGCCAGCGCGCTGCTCAGAAAGCCGAGCGCACGCCTGCGGCCAGCATCGAAGCCACCCGAAGGTCGCCTTTCGGAACGGATCTGCGCCATG
Source organism: Novosphingobium sp. MBES04 (assembly GCF_000813185.1). Classification (NCBI taxonomy): domain Bacteria; kingdom Pseudomonadati; phylum Pseudomonadota; class Alphaproteobacteria; order Sphingomonadales; family Sphingomonadaceae; genus Novosphingobium; species Novosphingobium sp. MBES04. The sequence goes on from NZ_DF850488.1 coordinate 1,565,201, forward strand.
GTCTCTCCCCAATCGCGCGGAAGCCGCCACGCCGCTCCCGCCTGTGATTCGCACGAGAGAAGACTACACCTTCGCGCCTGCCTTGCGCCTGAACAGCGAGCGACGCGGCTTCTTCACCCGCGCAGGGCCCGACTTCATCACCCGCTTGCGGAACAGCGCCGAGCCCAGCCGCACCAGCAGCAGCACCCAGGCGCACTGCGCCAGCACCGCCGGAACATGAGGCAAGAGCGCCGGGTCCTGCGCGGCGCGCGCCAGCATCGCAAAGGGCGCGCTGAAAGGGAAGATGAGCGCAAAGTACTCGATGGCCGTACCCGGCTGCGTCATCGCGTAGCTGGCGAGGAAGAAGACCAGCAACTGCACCATCGTCACCGGCATCGAGAGCGTCTGCACCTCGCGCACGGTCGTCGCCAGCGAACCTACGGCCAGGAAGACCGAGCCCAGCAGCAGGTAGGCCGTGGCGAAGTAGACCACGCCCAGGACCACGAGCATCGGCCAGCCGACCGCGGGCGTGGTGAGCGTGGGCAGCACCGAACTGCCGGCCAGCAGCACCGCGCCCACAGTCGCGCCCCAGGTCGCAATGCCGACCAGCGAAACGCCGAGCATGGCGAACAGCTTGCCCATGAAGACCGCCTCCATGGGAATGGCGGCGGCCAGCACCTCGATGATCTTGTTGCCCTTTTCCTCGACGAGGTTGGAGAGGACCATGCCCGCCAGCATCATCGTCAGGAGGAACAGCAGCGTCTGGGCGCCTTGCGCGGTGGTGAGGCGCCCGCGCCGCTCGACCGCGCTGCTCGAGGTGGTGGTTTCCAGCCGAACCTTGGGCCAGGGCGCAAGTTCACCCGCCTGCGCCTGCGCAGCGACCATCGCGACCGGGCCGCGCCAGCTCTCGATCCGCGTGCGCGGGCCGGTCAACTGCGGCGCCTCGGCGGTCCCTGAAAGGATCGCGGCAATATTGGCCGCGCGGCCTTCCAGGGCGCTGCGCGGTTCATAGTCCTCTCCCTCGGCCAGTGGATGCACCAGGGTCATGCGCGGAACCGCTTCCCCCAGCCGCGCAGCCAGGACCTCGCGCGCGGCGAGGATCCGGCGCGCCTCGGCCTCGGCCATGACGAGGCCGATCTCGGGGCTCTGCGCGGTCTGCTGCACGCGCTGGCCGACCGAGCCTGCCAGGATGCCGACGAGGACCGGGAACAGCGGCCCCAGGAGGAAGAAGAAGAAGGCGCGGCTGAACAGGATCGCCACGAAGTCGCGCCGGGCGATCACCCAGGCCGCCGACAGCGTGGACAGGCGGCCCGAGTGGCCTGGCTCTCGCATATCACTCACGAACCGGTCTCCTCCGGCGTGTCCTGCCCCATCGCGCGCGCCGCCGCCTCGCCAGCGATGGCGACGAAGGCATCGTGGAGGCCCGCCCGCTCGATCGAGAGCGAGAGGATGCCCGCCTCGCCTTCGATCAGCGCGCGCAGCAAGGGTTCAATGCCGCTTTCGGGAAGCGGGAAATACCAGAAACGCCCCTCGCGCCGGGCATCTTCGGGAAGCGCGGCGCGCCAGGCGCCCTCGCGCGCCCGCGTCTCCAGGCGGACCTGCGCCGGGATACGGTCGCGCGCGACGTCAACCGAGCCCGCAAAGGGCACCTTGCCCCCGGCAATGATCGCGACCTCGTCGCACAGGCGCTCGGCATGGGCGATGACGTGGGTGGAGAAGATGACGGTCGTCCCTTCGGCGGCGAGATCGCGCATCATCGCCTCGAGCCGCCCCTGGTTGAGCGCATCGAGGCCGGAGAAGGGCTCATCGAAAATGACCAAACGGGGGCGATGGACAAGCGTGCCCAGGATCTGGACCTGCTGCGCCATGCCCTTGGAAAGCTGGCGGATCTGGCGGTCAGCGGCGTGGCCAAGGCCGTGGCGTTCGAGCAGTTCGCGCCCGCGCCTGCGCCCCTCCTTGAGCGGCAAGCCGCGCAGCGCGCCCAGGAAGGCGATGGCCTCCACCGCCTTCATCGCGGGGTAGAGCCCCCGCTCCTCGGGCAGGTAGCCGATGGCGTGGGCCACCTCGTGCGGCCGGTCGTGGCCCAGGATCCGGCGCACGCCCGCATCGGGATCGATGATGCCCAGCACCATGCGCAAGGTCGTCGTCTTGCCCGCCCCGTTGGGCCCGAGAATGCCGTAGACCGCGCCTTCGGGCACGGAAAGGTCGACCCCGTCGACCGCGCGCGTGCCATCGAAGCTCTTGATCAAGCCCCGCGCCTCGATCGCCAGAGGACGCGCAGGGGTCGAAGATACGGGTCCCTGAGCCGCACTCTCCCGCGATGGCGCATTGCCCGTCATGGGCCTATCTCCTAGTGCACACTCCATATCGACCCCGTTATCTTCGTGCGCGCGCTGCGGCGTGTGAACCCCGTCCATGGAGCCGTCTTGGTTAAGACCGTCCTAAGTGCCCTTCGAGAAGACCTTGAAAAGGAAGCGCGTTCGCTGGGCTTCTGCGCCTTCGGCATTGCCGATGCCGAGGAAGATCCCGAACGCGCCGCGCGACTCGAGGCCTGGCTGGAGGCCGACATGCACGGCACGATGGGCTGGATGGCCGAGCGCGCCCATCACCGCCGCTCGCCACAAGGGCTCTGGAACGAGGCGCAGCGGGTCATTGCCCTTGGCATGAGCTACGCCCCCGCGCACGATCCGCTGGCGCTGGCGGACGATCCCGAGCGCGCGCGCATCTCGGTCTATGCGCAAGGCGCGGACTACCACGACACCGTCAAGAAGGCGCTCAAGCACCTGGCGCGCTGGCTTGTCGCCGAGGCGGACACGCGCGGCCTTGGCGAAGCGGGGGTCAAGGTCTTCACCGACACCGCGCCCGTCATGGAAAAGCCCCTGGGGGCCGCCGCCGGGCTTGGCTGGCAGGGCAAGCACACCAACCTCGTCAGCCGCGAGCATGGCTCCTGGCTGTTTCTGGGCGAGATCTACACCACGCTTGCGCTCCCGCTTTCGACGCCCGCGCGCGATGCCTGCGGCTCGTGCCGCGCCTGCCAGGACGCCTGCCCGACCGACGCCTTCCCCGCGCCCTACCAGCTCGATGCGCGGCGCTGCATCAGTTACCTCACCATCGAGCACAAGGGCCCGGTGCCCGAGGATCTGCGCGCAGGGCTGGGCAACCGCATCTATGGCTGCGACGATTGCCTGGCGGTGTGCCCCTGGAACAAGTTTGCCCGGACAGCCCACACGATGAAGCCCTTCCTGCCGCGCGCGGAGCTGACCGCCCCCGATCTCGCCGACCTGCTCACCCTCGACGATGCGGGCTTTCGCAAGCTGTTCTCGGGCTCCCCGATCAAGCGCGTGGGGCGCAACCGGTTCGTGCGCAACTGCCTCTATGCGGCGGGCAACAGTGGGTGGAGCGCCCTGCTCCCACAGGTCAAAGCGCTGCGCGCGGATGCCGACGAGGTGGTGGCCGAAGCCGCCGAATGGGCATTCCACCGCCTGAGCGCGTGATCCTGCGGCGCCGATCCGCAAAGTGATCGCCATCGGAAAAGGCGGCGATACCGCTCAGTTCGTGTTCCAGCAGCCAGGCGTTCGAGTTCTTCAGGCCGTTGGTCGCCCCGAACTCGACGAAGAAGCCCTCGCGCTTCTCGCCCAGTTCATAGCAGACCCACAGGCCCTGCATGATCTGCGATTTCGAGCGCTCGCACCGCGCCATGCAGAAACGATAAAACCATACTACACTATTCGATATATGCGCACTTCTAAACCGTGAAGTCGCGCTCCGTATTGCGCGAAAGGCTGAGCAGCCCGACCAGCGTGAGTACCGCCGCGCCGGAGATGTAGAGGCCGACAAAGGCCAGTCCGCCCTGGTCGACCAGCCCCTGCGCCACCGCCGGGGCAAAACCACCGCCGAGGATCCCGCCGACATTGAAGGCGATCGAGGAGCCGGTGTAGCGCACCCGTGCCGGGAACAGCTGCGGCAGGAGCGCGGCCAGCGGACCGTAGACGAGGCCCATGGTGAACAGGCCCATCGCCAGGAACAGCGCGATCACGGCGAGCGAGCCCGCGCCCAGCATCGGCCCCATCGCGATCCCCACACCGATGGCGCACAGCGAGCCGAACAGCAGCACCGAGCGCGAGGACCAACGGTCCGCGGCGTAGCCTGCCACCACGATGCCCAGCGCCATGAACAGGATCGCGAAGAGCTGGACGCCCAGGAAATCCTGCCGGTCATAGCCCAGCTCTCCCGTGCCATAGCCCAGCGCGAAGGCGGTGGTGAGGTAGTAGATGGCAAAGCAGGCGACGACCGCGAAGGTCCCCGCAACCGTCTGGCGCAGGTGACCCTTGAACAGCTCGAACAGGGGAATGGCCTTGGGCGGCGCGATGTGCCCGGTGGCGTCGAGCGCGTGGCTGTCGGAGAGCCTGAAGCGAATCCACAGGCCCAGCCCGACAAGGACCGAGCTCAGCAGAAACGGCAGGCGCCAGCCCCAGGCAATGAACTGCGCTTCGCTCAGAATCCCGGACAGGATCAGGAACAAGCCGTTGGCCGCCAAGAACCCGAGCGGCGCGCCCAGCTGCGGGAACATGCCAAAGCGCGCGCGCCAGCCCGGCGGCGCGCTCTCCACCGCCAGCAGCGCCGCGCCGCCCCACTCGCCGCCCAGCCCCAGCCCCTGCCCGAAGCGCAGCACGCACAGGAGGAGCGGCGCGTACCAACCTATGCTCTGGTAGGTCGGCAGGAAGCCGATCGCGACGGTCGCCCCGCCCATCAGCATGAGCGAGGCGACCAGCGTGGACTTGCGTCCCACGCGGTCGCCGAAATGGCCGAAGAAGGTGGCGCCGATGGGACGGGCCAGGAACGCGATGGCAAAGCTGGCATAGGCCGCCAGCTGCTGCGCGGAGGCCGAATCGGCGGGAAAGAACAGCGGCCCGAAGACGAGCGCGGTGGCCGTGGCGTAGATGTAGAAGTCGTAGAACTCGACCGCCGTGCCGACCAGGCTCGCGCCCAGCACCCGCGCGTTGCGCCGATAGGGCTCGAACCCGCGCACCTGCCTGCTTTCCGCGTCTGTCCGCGCGTTCATACCGCTTCACCCCTTGCACGGGTGCGTGCGTGCGTCGACGCCCGCCCCTTCGAAAATTACGAAAGGGCGGGCCTTAACGACATTTTTGCACAGGTCCAGCCCGCAGGTGCGATACAGGACCTATCGCTTCACAGCAGCGACTTGAGAGGAACCTCCGGGTCGGCGAGCTGGTCGACGTCGACCTTCGCGCCCGCTTCGACCAGCTTGCGGCCCTGGACGTAGTCCTTGACCATGTTGACGCTGTCGATTGCCGCGACGCGCCCCGCGCGCAGGTACACCACCGAGAACTTGCGGGTGTCGGGATCGCCGCGCACCACGGTGGTGTCGAAGTCCTTGTTGATGCCCGCTGTCTGGAGCTTCAGGTCATACTGGTTCGACCAGAACCACGGGAAGGCCTTGTAGGGTTGTTCATCGCCGCACAGCGCCCTGGCGACGCAGGTCGCCATGTCGTTGGCGTTCTGCACCGATTCCACGCGCATGACATCGCCGCCCGCAAAGCCGCAGGCAAAGGCCGCGCAATCACCGATGGCGTAAATGTCGGGAAGCGAGGTGCGGCAGTATTCATCCACATCGACGCCATTGGCCCCGGCCGCGCCTGCCGCGATCAGCGGGCCGACGGCGGGCACAATACCAATGCCCACGATCACCGCCTCGGCGGGAAGGACCGAACCATCGGCAAGCTTGACCCCTGTGACCTTCTTGCCATCGCCTTCAAGACATTCCACCGCAACGCCCGTGCGCAGGTCCACCCCGTGCTCGCGGTGCTCCTTCTCGTAGAAGGCGGAAAGCTCCTCGCCCGCCACGCGCGCAAGGACGCGGGGCAGCGCTTCGAGGAGCGTGACCTCCAGGTCCAGCTTGGCCAGCACAGCGGCCGCTTCCAGGCCGATGTAGCCCCCGCCGATCACCACCACCTTGCGGATCCCGGCGTCCACCTCGGCCATCAGCGTGTCGCAGTCGGCGCGCGTGCGCACCGCATGGACACCGGCCAGTTCGGCGCCGGAACAGGACAAGCGGCGCGGATCGCCGCCGGTCGCCCAGACCAGCTTGCCGTATTCGAAGGTCTCGCCGTCCGAAAGACGCAAGGTATGCGCCTTGGGATCGACCTTGATGACTTCGCAGCCAAGGCGGAAGGTCACGTCCTTTTCGGCCCAGAACGTGGGCGGGCGGATGTAGAGGCGGTCGAAGGTCTTCTCCCGGGCGAAGTACTCCTTGGAGAGCGGCGGGCGCTCGTAGGGGTACTCCGGCTCGCGCCCGATCACCGTGATCGAGCCCTCAAAACCGTTCTGGCGCAGAGCCAGCGCACATTGGGCGCCGCCGTGGCCGGCCCCCACGATAACAACATCAGACTGGTTCATATCCCCTCCTGGCCGGGCCTGTCTGGCCGCTTGCGGCGGCGCTGGCAATACCCCTGCACGCACATGGTCTTGTACCGGCTCTTGTCCCCGCGGCTCAGTCGAATGCCCCGGCGATCAGTTCGAGCGAGCGGATCTGCGCAGCGGGATCGAAGGTCGAGGCGCTCAGGATCAGCTCGTCGGCCTGCGTACGCGCGACAAAGGCCTCGAGCCCCGCGCGCACCTGGTCGGGCGTGCCGACGGCGGCGACCCCGCGCATCTGCTCGAGCATCGCGCGCGCCGGACCGGGGAGACTTTCGCGGTAATTGCGAAGCGGCGGCTGCAGCTTGCCGGGACTACCCGTGCGCAACGCCACGAAGCTCTGGTCGGTCGAGGAGGAGAGGTACCAGGCCTCCTCCTCGGTCTCGGCGGCCATCGTGTTGATCGCGGCCATGAAATAGGGCTTGTCGCAAAATTCGGAGGGCTCGAAGCGCTCACGGTAGATGCGCGCGGCCTCGTCCAGATGGGTGGGCGCGAAGTGCGAAGCGAAGGCATAGGGAAGACCCAGCATGGCGGCGAGCTGCGCGCCGAAGAGGCTGGAGCCCAGGATCCACATTTCCGCATCCGCCCCGCTCGCCTGCGGGGATTCCACCCCGCCCACGGCCTGTCCGGCAAAGCGGGCGCGCAGTTCGACGACGTCCTGCGGGAAGCGTTCCGACGCGCTCACGATGTCCTTGCGCAAGGCGTTCGCCAGCCGCCCGTCCGCGCCCGCCGCACGGCCCAGCCCCAGGTCCACGCGGCCCGGGAACATCGCCGAAAGCGTGCCGAACTGCTCGGCGATCACGTAGGGCGTGTGGTTGGGCAACATGATCCCGCCCGCGCCGATGCGGATCGTGCTGGTCGCGTTGCCGATGTGCGCAAGCACGACCGAGGTCGCGCCCCCCGCGATGCCGGCCATGCCGTGGTGCTCGGCCACCCAGTAGCGCTTGAAGCCGTTGGCCTCGGCGGCCTTGGCGGTGTCGACGGTGATGTCGAGCGAGCGGGCCACGCTGTCGCCTTCGCGAACGGTGACAAGGTCGAGAACCGAAAGGGGTACCATGGGCATCGTTATCCGTAGTCTGGTGTCTCAGGGGCGCTCCGGCCCATCATCGGGGGCCGTCTGCGCAAGATAGGTTTTCGCGGTCTGGGCTTCCGGGCTCTGCGGGGCGACGTCCAGTACCGACTGCCAGCTTCGGCGCGCGGCATCCGCATCGCCCGAAAGCATCGCGATCACGCCCGCCTCCAGGCCGACCGCCGGATCGCGCGGTGCCAGTTTGGCCGCCGTCTCGATCTGGCCCGAGGCGACAATCAGCTGGTCCTGGCGCCGCGCCAGCGTCGCCGAAAGAAGCCAGGCCTGCGCGTTCTCCGGATCGGCAACGCGCGCCGCCGCAAGGGCATCGGCCGCCTGCTCGGCCTGGTCGACGGCGACAAGCCCGCGCGCGCGGTCGATCTGGACTTCGGCGAGAACGCGGTCATCGCCGCTCGCCTTGGCCTCGGTGAGTGCGGGGCCCAGCAGCAGCAGCGCCTTGGCGCCGTTGCCCTGTGCCAGTTCGGCGTTGGCCGCCATGTCGCCCAGCCGCGCGCGGCTTACGTGGTCCTCGGCCTCGGTCGCATCGCGCGCGGTGACGAAGGCCTCGCGCGCCTCGTCAAAGCGTTCCAGCACGGTGAGCGCCGCGCCCAGGCACAGGCCGGCGCGCACGCGTTCGCGCCCCATCGCCTCATAGAGAGCCTCCTGCGCCAGATTTGCCGAGCCTTGCGGATCGGACTGGACAAGGTCCATGCACCCCTTGCGGCTGACCGGCGCGGCGGGCCCGGCATAGGCCCGCTCCTGCGCCTGCTTGCGCGCCTCGTCGTTCTTCTTCTCGATGATCTCGAGCGGAAGCGAAGAGGCATAGGGCGAGCCGATGGTCCCCGCCGCCTGGGCGAGAAGGGGCATCAGAAGCAGCGAAATCGACATCGAGGGTTACGTCTCCGGTCGGCCGTGCGGACGATCAGCTTTCCGGGTCACGGGCCAGAAGCAGGTCGGCCACGGTGCGCATGAGAACCGCGATATCGGTCTCGCGCGAAAGGCGGTGGTCGCCGTCCTTGATGAAAGTCACCTGCACATCGTCTGAACGCAGCATTTCGCACAAGCGCAGCGAAAGGTCGAAAGGCACGTCCTCGTCGCGCTGGCCGTGGAGGAGACGCACCGGACCGTAGAACTCGATCGGTGCTTCCAGCTGGAGGTTCGCCTGCGTCGGCCCAGAAGGCGGGGTGGGTCGGCGTGGGTTCGGGGCCATAGGGGTTGTCTTCGTAGATGGTTTCGCCATCGGCAAGCAGTCCCTTGTCCATCTGCGCGATGCCCCAGTCGGTGAAATCGGGCGCGGCGGCAATGCCGATCATCGAGTGGACCTTGTCGGGCAGGGCATCGGCCACCATCAGCATCAGCCAGCCGCCCATCGAGGAGCCGATCAGGACCACCTTGTCGAGCGCGGCCGCCTCGATCACGGCCACCACCTCGTCGCGCCAGCGGCTGAGCGTGCCGTCGGCGAAATCGCCGTCACTCGCCCCGCAGCCCGAATAGTCGACAAGCAGGCAGGCGCGGCCGGTGTGGACGGCCATTTCGAACAGCGCCGTCGCCTTGCTGCCCGACATGTCGGACATGTAGCCCGGCAGGAAGACGAGCGTAGGGCCCTGTCCGGGCGCGAAGCGGTGGGCGATGCGGCGGCCATCGGCCATTTCGTGGAAGCGGATCTCGGTCATGGCGCGCAAGGTGGGGGCTGGGACCGAGAAGGGCAAGGACAGATCCGAGGGCCATTGCCCTCGGGCACCCCGAACGGGCAACCTCGCGTATCTCAGCCAAAGTGGCGTGTGGAAGGTGAGGACGCCCATTTGGGGGTCAAGGGGTAATAACCCCTTGAATCCTATCTTCCTTCTTCACGCCCCCTTGCCCACCTTCGCCGCCGCATCTACGAAAATCCACCATGAGCGCCGAGATCATCCACTTTCCCACTCAGCCCACGCGCACCGCGCGGCGGCTGGAATGGTTCGCGCAGCAGCGCTCGGTCCTGCTCGCAATCTGGGCGCTCTATTTCGGGCTGCGGGTCGGGGCGCTGTTCCTCGACATCGCGGTCCCGCCCGAGGCCCAGTGGCATCACGAAGCGGCGCTCGCGCTGGCAGTTGGCGGAGGCTATTTCGCCGCGCCCGGCGACCCGGCTATCTTCACGCCGATCGGTTGGCCCATGGTCCTCTCGCTGGCCTATGCCCGTTTCGGCGCAAGTGCGGTCACGCTGGGACTGTTCAACCTCGCCAACGCCCTTGCCATCGGCGCGCTGACTCTGGTGCTGGGGCGACGCCTGTTTGCCAGCGAGGCCGCCGCGCGCATCAGCCTTTTGCTGCTGGCGATCTCGCCGCGTGCCATAACGTCGGTTCCGCTGGCGGGCCCTGGGCTCTTCCTCACCGCGCTGGTGCTGACCGGGTGCGGACTGGTGATCGTGCGCACGAGCCGCTGGCACCTTGGGAGCGCGGGTCTCGTCTTCGCGCTCGCCGCGCTGACCGAGCCGGCGAGCCTTCTCGTGCCCGCGCTGCTCTTCGTCCTCGACTCGCTGCGCGCGCCCTTCACGTGGCGGCGTCTTGGCGGTGTACTGGGGGAAGGTGTACTCGTGCTCGGCATCGTGCTCGTCGCCACGGCGCCCTGGACCTGGCCCTACCTTGGCCGCCCGGAGGCCTTCCTCGCCCGCGTGCCCGGCCCTGCAAATCTGGGCGAAGTTCTCGCCCAGTTGGGCCCAGCCCAGCTTGCCTGGAGTGCGCTGATCCTGGCAGCTTCGGCGAGCGCCTTGGTCGTCGCGCTCCTGCAACGCCGCGGCCGGGGCTGGTGGACACTGCCCTATGCCGTCCTCCTCGGCGCGGCGCTCGCCCCTGCGCCCAACCTGCTCGCGGCGGCCCTGGCCCTGCTGTGCCTTCCCGCAGGCGGGTTCACCATGTGGAGCTGGCAGCGGATCGCCGAGCGGCGCCCCAAGCGGCCTCAGTAGAGAATCGGGCTCACGACCTCGACAAGGATGTGATTGCCCGTCTGCGTGATCGCGTAGATCGGCGCGCCCGTGATGTCCGATGCGACGCTTTCGGCGCCCAAACGCTCAAATGCAAGCGCCCCCAGCCCTGCGAACAGGGCCAGCGAAGCGGCCAGCATGAGCAGCCGTGTACGAACGGGACGAGATGCGCGCGGCATCGTTACTCTCCTCTCAGGAAGATCTCTTCTATCGCAAGTTCGAATACTTCGGCAATACGAAAGGCCAGTGGCAGCGAGGGATCGTAACGTCCCGTCTCGATGGCGTTGACGCTCTGGCGCGAAACATCGAGCTTTCCGGCCAGGTCCTGCTGGCTCCAGCCACGCTCGGCCCGCAGGACTTTCAGGCGGTTCTTCACATGCACCCCGCATCGCCAAGCGTCAGCTTGTTGACCACCATTCCCAGCCCCAGCCCTGCGCACCACATCGGGAATACGAAGAAGATCGGGAGCTTCGGCACCTGGGGCGAATAGAGTTCGAGAATGCCCCAGACGCTGCAAACCGCCAGCGTCAGCGCTGTCGCAACCAGGAACTTGCGCACTTCCAGCATGCGCAGATACTCATCCTGAAGTTCGACCAGCAGCCGCGCCATCGCCCAGATCCAGCCCAGGACGGCCAGCCCCGGCAGGATCGCGACACCCACCGTCAGCACGCTGGCCGGGGCGTCGTCAGGGATCACCCAGGTCGCCAGCGCGAACAGGGCCACGTAGACAAACGTGATCGGAATGAAGCGCCGCAGATAGCGGCGATACGCCGGATTTGTGCTCGAGAGGCCCACGCTCAGCACCCTTTCCCGTGCGTGCGCCCCTTGCGGATGCGCAGGGCCACCATCGCGGGCATGGTCAGGATTGCGGCAATCGTGGTCCAGTCGGGCAGGACCTCGGCGATGTTGAGAAGGGCCACAGCGATCACGCCGCCACCCCAGAGCAGCGAAACATTACGGGACATACGACAAGCTCCCTTGCTTTTGTGTAAAGCCTGCTTGTCATTGCACCGCGAGTCGTGTCAAGCATAGTTGACATAATGACAGGTCGGCCGACAGCGTGGTGCCAGCCGGCCGGGCCGCGTGACTCGCCCGCACTTCCCTGCTAGAAGCGCGTTCGATGACCAAGCGTGTAACACCCACCACGACCACCACCACCCGGCGCGCCCGGGCACGGCAGGTCGTGGGCTGAGACCACGCAGCGCCGTTGCCCGGGCTCGGGCGATGTGGCGTCAATCTCCCGATCCCAAGCCAAAATAGCCGACGCCGGACCTTCCGCGAGGCGTGCGCTTGTGCCAAAGGCCCAAGGCACCGCCCGCGCGGCCCAGGAGCGAAAGACGAGTTCGATGTCCGAGATGTTCAAGATCAGCCTTCCCGACGGTTCCGTGCGCGAGATGCCCGAAGGCGCGACTCCGCTCGACGTGGCCGCGGCCATCGGTCCGGGCCTTGCCAAGGCGGCCCTCGCGGCCAGGATCGACGGCGAACTGGTGGACCTCACCCGCCCCTTCCAAGGCGATGCGCAGCTCGCGCTGGTGACGGCCAAGGATGAGGCCGAGGCACTTGATCTCGCTCGCCACGACTACGCCCACGTGCTGGCCGAGGCGGTGCAGGCGCTCTGGCCCGGCACGCAGATCACCTTCGGCCCCTCGACCGATGACGGCTTCTACTACGACGTGATGGCGCCGGCAGGCCGCGCGCCCTTCTCGATGGACGATCTTCCCGCCATCGAGGAAAAGATGCGCGAGATCATCAAGGCCGACAAGCCGCTGGTGCGCGAGGTCTGGACCCGCGAGCAGCTGATCGCCAAGTGGACCGCCGAAGGCGAGACCTTCAAGGCGGAATGGGCCGCCGAGCTTCCCGGCGACGAGGACCTTACCGTCTACTGGTCGGGCCAGCCCCATTCCGAAGGCGCCTGGCTCGACATGTGCCGCGGCCCCCACCTGCCCTCCACCGGCAAGCTTGACCCGACCGCCTTCAAGCTGATGCGCGTGGCCGGCGCCTACTGGCGCGGTGACCAGAAGAACGCGCAGCTGACCCGCATCTACGGCACCGGCTGGCTCAACAAGAAGCAGCTCAACGCCCACCTCACGCGCCTCGAAGAGGCCGCCAAGCGCGACCACCGCAAGTTGGGCGGCGAGATGGACCTGTTCCACCTCCAGCAGGAAGCCCACGGTTCGGTGTTCTGGCACCCCAACGGCTTTACCATCTACCGCGCGCTGGAGGACTACATGCGCCGCGCCATTCACGGCGCGGGCTACCAGGAGGTCAAGACCCCGCAGGTGATGGACGCGCGCCAGTGGGAGCAGTCCGGCCACTGGGGCAAGTACCGCGAAAACATGTTCGTCATTCCCGACGAGACGCCGAACACCGAGGACGAAGGCCCGATCGTTTCCGACGATGCGGACTGGATGGCGCTGAAGCCGATGAACTGCCCCGCGCACGTTCTCATCTTCCGCCAGGGCATCACCTCGTACCGTGAGCTGCCGATCCGCCTCTACGAGAACGGCTGCTGCCACCGCAACGAGCCGCACGGCGCGCTGCACGGGCTGATGCGCGTGCGCCAGTTCACGCAGGATGATGCGCACATCTTCTGCCGCGAGGACCAGATCGTCGCCGAAGTGCGCGCCTTCTGCGAACTGGCCGACAAGATCTACAAGGACTTCGGCTTCACCTACTCGATCAAGCTGGCGCTGCGCCCGGAAAAGCGCTTCGGCACCGAGGAGATGTGGGACAAGGCCGAGGACGAGCTGCGCAACGCGGTCATCGAGGCGGGCCTTGCCACCGAAGAGTACGGCTGGGAGGAACTGCCCGGTGAAGGCGCCTTCTACGCGCCCAAGCTGGAATGGCACCTCACCGACGCGATCGGGCGCACCTGGCAGGTCGGCACGATCCAGTCCGACCGCGTCCTGCCCGAGCGCCTCGATGCCGCCTACATTGGCGAGGACGGCGCCAAGCACCGCCCGGTCATGCTGCACCGCGCGATCTTCGGCTCCTACGAGCGTTTCATAGGCATCCTGATCGAGCACTTCGCGGGCCGCCTCCCGGTCTGGCTCGCGCCTGTGCAGGCGGTGGTTGCCACGATCATCTCGGACGCCGACGACTACGCCAAGGAGGCCGTCGCCAAGCTCAAGGCCGCGGGCATCCGCGTCGAGGCGGACCTGCGCAACGAGAAGATCAACTACAAGGTGCGCGAGCACAGCCTGGCCAAGGTCCCGCACCTGCTCGTCGTGGGCGCGCGCGAGGCCGAGGAAGGCACCGTCGCGATCCGCACGCTGGGTGAGAAGGACCAGAAGGTCATGCCGCTCGACGAGGCCATCGCGATGCTGCGCGAGGCCGCCACGGCCCCGGACCTGCGGTGATCCTCCGGCCGGGCGAGCCCCGCGACGTTTCCCGCGCGCTGGATATCTGGCGCGCGGCCGTCGTGGCCACGCACGGCTTTCTTTCCGCGGACGAGCGCGCGCAGATCGAGGTCCAGGTCGCGGCCATGCTCCCCGAGGTTGCCCTCTGGGTGGCCGAGGACGCCAAGGGCATGGTTCAGGGCTTCCTGGTCTTTGACGGCGACATGATCGAGGCGCTCTTCGTCCACCCCGACGTCCACGGACAGGGTTTCGGCTCCGCGCTGGTCGGCAAGGCGCTCGAGCTGCACCCGGCCCCGCGCGTCGATGCCAACGAGCAGGCCGACAACGCCCTGCCCTTCTACCTTGCGCGCGGCTTCGTGCGCACCGGCTGCTCCCCGACCGACGCCGAGGGGCGTCCCTTTCCCATCGTCCACCTGTGCTATGAAGGCTGAACCATGATCCAGCGCGAACTCCTCGATACGGCATGGGTGCCGGACGGCGAAAAGCTCGAACTCTACCGCCACGACAAGGACTTCATGATCGTCCTTGGCCACAACGAACTCATGTCGACCCGCAAGTGGGGCTCCGAAGAGGCGCTGGCGACGATGAGCTTCGAGCGCATCAAGCACGCCAGGCGCCCGCACATGCTGATCGGCGGCTACGGCATGGGTTTCACCCTGCGCGCCGCGCTGCGGGTCCTGCCCGAGAACGGCAAGGCCACCGTGGTCGAGATCGTGCCCGAGATCATCGAATGGGCGAAGGGCCCGATGAAGGAGCTGGAGGCAGGCTGCCTCGATGATCCGCGCGTCAACCTGATCCTCTCCGACGTGGCCCCCTTCATCGCGGGCGCGGAAGGCGATTACGATGCGATCCTGCTCGATGTCGACAATGGCCCCGACGGCCTCGTGCGCGAGGACAACAACGTCCTCTATTCCAAGTCCGGCCTGCGCGCCGCCAAGCGCGCGCTGACGCCCGACGGCGTGCTCGCGATCTGGTCCGCCGGGCCCGATCCCGACTTCACCCGCCGGCTCGAACGCGCCGGTTTCGCGGTCGAGGAGCGCAAGGTCGCCTCGCGCTCGAACGGCAAGGGCCCCAAGCACGTCATCTGGTTCGCCACGATCCGCGAATAGCCCTGCATCTCGCCATCTTCGGGGCGATGCTGTTGCGCCGATAGAAAGACTTGCAAGCCCGCGACGCAACATCGCTGGCAAATCGGCGCAGGCGCATTAGGTTGCCCGGCATGACGCTCAGCGACCTCACCATCCGCGCCATGACCCGCCGCGAAGCCAACCGCCTTGTCGAATGGGCGGCGAACGAAGGCTGGAACCCGGGCCTGCACGATGCCGACCTGTTTTGGGAGGCCGAGCCCAACGCCTTCATCGCCGCCGAGATGGACGGCGAACTGATCGGCGGGGGCACCATCGCCTCCTACGGCGGCGAGTTCGGCTTCATGGGCTTCTTCATCGTGCGCCCCGACTGGCGCGGGCAGGGCCTGGGCGACCGGCTGTGGCAGAACCGGCGCGAGATGCTGCTCTCGCGTCTGAAACCGGGACGCCCCATCGGCATGGACGGCGTCTTCACGATGCAGGACTACTACGCCAAGGGCGGCTTCGTCTTTGCGCACCGCGACCTACGCTTCCAGTTCACGATCCCCACCGACTGGCCGACAACCGAGGCCGCGATGCGCGCCGATGCCGCCCTGGCCCCGCTGTCCGAGGTGCCTTTCGCCGAGGTCACAGCCTACGACCGCACCTGCTTTCCCGCCCCGCGCGAGCCGTTCCTCGAACGCTGGATCGCCCAGGAGGGCGCCCTTTCGCTCGGCTATGTGAAGGACGGAAAGCTGGCGGGCTTCGGCACGATCCGCCCCTGCCGCGAGGGCACCAAGATCGGCCCGCTCTTCGCCGATGACGACGAGGCCGCCGAAGCGCTCTTCTGCGCGCTGGCCGCACACGGCAAGGATGGCCTCGTGACGCTCGACGTGCCCGAGACGCACCCGGGCGCGATGGCGTTGGTGAAACGCCACGGCCTGCGTGAGGTCTTCGGCTGCGCGCGCATGTACCTGGGGCAAGCCCCCGCGCTCGACGAAAAGCGGATCTACGGGATCACGACGTTCGAACTGGGGTAGAACCGTACGAAGTAGAAATAAGATTCAAGGGGCCATAGCCCCTTGACCCCAGAATGGGTGACCTCACCTCGCTCCCCCGCCGATGCGCACATAAGGTGAGCTCGACAGTTTGGGGAGCCCGAGGGCGATGGCCCTCGGACCGACCTTACTGATCCTGTTCCAGCCGCGCGAGCCAGGCCTGCGCCTGCTTGGGCTCACCCACGGCATGGGAGTTCACCGGCCCGCGCGCGGCAAGGAATTCGGCGTGGAGCGCGAAGGGTTCAAGGTCGAGCCGTTCGCGCAGGTCCGCGATCTCGTCGGCCAGCTCCTCCAGTTCGGCGAGGAGCGGCCTGGCCTTGGCCACGTGGGTCTTGTCGCGGGTGTGCCCGAAGAGCCCCCACTGCCCGGCGGCGGTCACCTTGAGCGCGCCAATCAGCGCGGCGGTGTATTCCTCTTCGGCCTCCTCGCGGCGGCGGTCCATGCGTTCAAGACGATCTGCTCGTGCCATGGACCAGCCTATGCGCCGAGGGCCCGCGCAGGGCAAGCGCTTACCAGAGCACGCCGTCCTTCCCCGGCTTGAGCGGCTCGGGCGCCTCTTCGCCGATGCACTGCAGGAGGTCGATCTCGATCGTGCGGCACATCTGGTTGAGCGGAAGGTCATGGACGTCGTTGGCAAAAGGATCCACCAGTTCATCGCCGATGGTGAGGACGGCGAGGAACATCGCGCCCGCCAGCGTGGAGCCGAGCGGCGTTGCAAACTGCAGCGTCTCGACCAGCCCGATGGGGAGCAGCACGCAGAACATATGCGTGAAGACCGTGGGCAGCCAGCGGTACTGGTGGGGCAGCGGCGTGTTCTTGAGGCGCTCCATGCCCCCTTGCGAATTGGCGATGTCGACCAGAACGGCCTCCATCTGGGCCTGCTGGATGGTGTCGATCCAGCCCTTGCGGCGCGCCTCGTCGATGCGCCGACCGGTGCCATCGAGAATGCCGTTGGCGACGTTGGTGCGCTGGAGGGCCAGGTCCGCCTCGTGCCGGGGAAGGAGGCGGATCACCTCCTCGTCGGGCTTCTGGCGCCTCAGCTGGCAGCGCAGCGCGTGAACATAGGCAATCTGGCGCAGGACAATACGCCGCTTGTAGTCCTCCCCTTCTGGGTCGGGCAGGAAATTGCGGGCCGCGCGCGCGATGTTGCGGCTCGCGTTGATCATCAGGCCCCAGAGCTGGCGGCCTTCCCACCAGCGGTTGTAGGCCGAGTTGCTGCGAAAGCCCAGGAACAGCGCGAGCGCGGAACCAAACAGCGTCACCGGCAGCTCGGGCGCGTCGAAAGGCAGGACGTAGTAGGTGAACGTGACGATCACGTCCCACACGAACAGGACGGCCAGCGGCTTCCAGACTTCGCGGATGATGCGGGCCGGACGGGGGGCCGAAGTAACGATCATGGGTTTCGGACGTCTCCTTCGCGCGGTTCGGCGCGTTCGATCAGGGGCACGGATGCAGGCTTGGCACCGGCCTGCGCCATGGCAGCTGAACTGCCGCTGGCCGGACGGATGCGCAGCCAGTCGACCCGGTCCACCGAGACGAAGAAGGCCAGTACCCCGCACCCGAACAGGAACAGGAGAAAGTTGCCGACGAGCGCTTCGCGCCCTGCGGCGCTTTCGGCTTCACTGAATTGGCGCATGTTCACACTCCCAGATGTGGTGTCGAGGAGGGAAAGTGGGAAGCCTTGGTTACGCCTGCATCAGCCGATTGCGACGAAATCTTGCTGCACTGCGATAGAGAGGTTGTGCAGTGCATCAGACGCGGCCAACAGCGCGCCGGAAGGCCCTATGCAAAGACCTTCCCCGTCAATCCGATGAAATGTCCGAAAAATGCCGCGGGCTCAGAGCCCGAGATCGACCCCGGCGAGAATCAGCGCGAGGGCACAGCCCGCCACCACCAGGCCGCGCGCCACATCCTGCGCTACGCCCTGCGCCACCGGCAGGGCCGGGCGCCGCGTGAACGGGAAGGCAAGGGCAAGGACTCGGGCCATGACGCTGCTATGCGCCCGAGCCCTTGCAAAAACGTTAATCACCGCTGGGAAGCGAGGGCATCTGCTGGCTCGAACAGTGGAACGAACCGCCGCCCGCAAGCACCGCATCGGCCATTACGCCCACCGTATCACGGTCGGGGAACAGCTCGGCGATGGCGGTGACGCCTTCCTCGTCGTACTTCGTGCCGTAGATCGGCACGACCACCAGGTTCGAGGTGATCGCAAAGTTCATGTAGCTGGCGGGCTCGATCCGCCCGCCCGTCTTGACACGGCCCGGCGAGGGAACTTCGGCCACGCGCACGCCCATCGCCTCGGCGCGGGCCTTGGCATCGGCGTAGATCGCCGCGTTGGGATCGTCCACGCCGGTCGCGCGCGGCAGGGCGAGGACGCCCGGGGCGACGAAGCGCGCGAGGTTGTCGACATGCCCGTCGGTGTGGTCGTTGATGAGGCCATCGCCCAGCCACAGCACCTTGTCGTAGCCCAGATCGCGCTCCAGGCGCAGTTCCAGATCCTGGCGAGTGAGGTGCGGGTTGCGGTTGGGGTTGAGCAGGCACTGCTCGGTCGTGGCGACAAGGCCGGTGCCATCGCCGTCAAGCGCGCCGCCTTCAAGGACCCAGTCCGCCGTCTCGACGGCCAGCCCGGCATCACGGGCGAGCTCGGCGCCGATCTCCTGGTCGCCGTCCATCAGGTACTTGCCGCCCCAGCCGTTGAAGCCGAAGCGCATCGCCTTGCGCGCGCCCTTGGCGTCCATCGTCACCAGAGGCCCTGTATCGCGCAGCCAGACATCGCCGTAGCGGCGCACCTCCAGCGTGACCTTGTCCGAGACGAGCGAAGCCGCGCGCGCGCGGTTGGCCTCGTCGCGCACGATCAGACGCACTTCCTGGCCCGCTTCGGCCACGACGCTGGCGAACTGCGCCATCTGCTCCTGCGCAGCCTCCAGGAAGCCGGGCCATTCGACCGGATCGTGCGGGAAGCCGATCCAGATCCAGTCCTGCGGGTGCCACTCGGGGGGAAGGGCGAAAGACAACTCAACAGCCTCCTTGGGATGCCGCGCATGCCTTGTCGCGCACGGCCCTAAATTCATCGTCCTCGTGCCAGTTCGGCCAACTGTCCGAATCGGCGAGATCGCGGCCGAGCCGATAGAAGAGCGACACCTCCTGAACAATGCCATCCCAGTTCCAGTCCGCCGAATATTCGTCGGACGGGGCGTGGTAGCGGTTGGTGACATAGTCTTCGCTCAGCGCATCGCCCGCCGCGCGCCCGCCTTCGACAAGGTCGGTGCTGCGCTCGAAGTTGAACATCGGCACGCCCCGCTTGGCAAAGGAGAAGTGGTCCGAGCGGTAGTAGCTGCCCCGCTCCGAGTGGTCTTCGGGCACTTCGCCAAGCCCCTCATCAGCCAGCGCTGCGCGGAACAGCGCGGTCAGGTCCGACTTGTCGCCCCCCACCATCGCAAAACTGCGCGCGCGGGGGCCGGGCAGCAGCGCGTCCATGTTCACCCCGCCGACCGTGTGATCGAGCGGGAAGACCGGGTTGGCCGCATAGTATTCCGAGCCCAGCAGCCCCGATTCTTCCAGCGTCACGGCCAGGAACACCTGGCTGCGCGCGGTTGCGCCGGCCTCGACGTTGGCATTCGCCAGCGCGGTCAGCGCGCCGATCCCGGTCGCGTTATCGACCGCGCCGTTGCAGATGTCGTCCCCGCTCGCATCGGGCGTGCAGTGGCCCAGATGATCCCAGTGCCCGGTATAGAGCACGTATTCGTCCGGGCGCTCGGTGCCGGGGAGCACGCCCACCACGTTGTGCGAGGAGGACTTGCGCACCTTGTTGTCGAACCCGAAGCGGACCTTGAGGCCCAGAGGCACGGGTTTGAAGCCGGGCCGCCTGGCCGCTTCGCTCAGCGCCGAAAGGTCCTGCCCCGCGCTCTTCAGCAAGGTCTCGGCGACCGCCTTCTGGATCCAGCCGTTGGCCTTCGTCGCGCTCGCCCCGTCATCCGGGGTCTGGACGTAATACTGCGCGCCGGTCCAGCTGGAGTTGACGACGTTCCAGCCATAGGCGGCCGGAAACGTATCGTGCACGATCAGCGCGGCATCCGCGCCCTGCCGGGCCGCTTCCTCGAACTTGTAGGTCCAGCGCCCGTAGTAGGTCATGCGCCGCCCCTTGAAGAGCCCGTCCTCGGTCTCGGCAGCGTAATCGGGATCGTTGACGAGGATGACCGCCGTCTTCCCCCTCATGTCGATCCCGGCGTAGTCGTTCCAGCCCAGTTCGGGGGCGTTGATGCCATAGCCCACGAAGACCAGCTCGCTGTCCGCGATGCGCGTCTCGGGCACGACGCGGTAGCTCGCCGCGACGTAGCCATCGCCGTAGCCGAAGGTCTGCGAGGTGCCCTTGCCCGTCACCGCCATCGGGGTGGGATCGGTCGCGGTGATCTCGACCGTGGGGACCTCCTGCAGCCACTCGCCGTGATTGCCCGGCTGCAATCCGGCGGCCTTGAAGCGGGTGATGATCGCATCGAGCACCTTGGGCTCGATCGCGGTGCTGGGCGCGCGGCCCTCCAGCGCATCGGAGGAGAGCGTGGCGGTCACCTCCCCCATGATCGCCCTGGCCTTGCTCGGCAGCGCATCCGCCGTCTCGTCCGCGACAGGCCGCTCGGGCGGGGGCAGCGCGGTGCCCTTGGGCATATCGGGCCCGGAGTAGGACGTGGAGGAGCAGGCCGAGAGGCCCAGCGCGGCAAGAAGGAGAAGGCGGTTCTTCACGGGAAGTCCCCTGGATTGGCAATATGGCGCCCCGGCGGCGCCCCTGGCCCAGAGGTGCCAGAGGCGCGCGCGGTGAACAAGGCGCTTGCCCGGCCCAGTCCAAGTCGGCAGGACAGGCACCATGACGACGACGACCGGAGAGGACTGGAGCGGCGCGCTCGCGCGTGCACGTGCCCATGCACCGTTTCTTGCAACGCTGCTCGAGCGACGCCCCGAACTGGCCGACGTGCTGGCTGCGGGCGATGGCGAGGCCGCGCTGGCGATGGCGCGCACGGCCGGGGACGCCGCGCCCTCGGTGGGCGCGGCGTTGCGGCGCGAGCGCCAGGCCCTCGCGCTGACGCTGGCCATCGGCGACCTGGCCGGTGCCTTCCCGCTCCTGAAAGTGACGGGCGAGCTGTCCGCCTTTGCCGACCGCGCGCTCGATGCCGCCATCGCCGATGGCATCCGCCGCCGCGCGCCCGACGCCGAGCCCGGCGGGTTTCTGGCCCTGGCGCTCGGCAAGCACGGCGCGGGCGAGTTGAACTACAGCTCGGACATCGACCCGATCCTGCTGTTCGATCCCGAGACCCTGCCCCGGCGCGAGCGCGACGATCCGGGCGAGGCTGCCCAGCGCGTCGCGCGCCATGTCGTCCAGACACTCTCGAACGTCGATGGCGAGGGCTATGTCTTTCGCGTCGACCTGCGCCTGCGCCCGGCCTCGGAAGTCAGCCCCCTCGCCATCTCGATCAACGCCGCGCTCACCCACTACGAAAGCTCGGCGCTCGCCTGGGAGCGCGCCGCCTTCATCCGCGCGCGCGCCTGTGCGGGCGACATCGCGGCTGGCGAGCAGTTCCTCGCCGCGATCCGCCCCTTCGTGTGGCGCAAGAGCCTCGACTTCGGGGCCATTGCCGAGATCGGCCGCCTCACCCGCCAGATCCGCGCCAGCGCACGCGGCACAGAAGCTGTCGGCCCCGGCTTCGACCTCAAGAAAGGCCGCGGCGGCATTCGCGAGATCGAGTTCTACGCCCAGACCCACCAGCTGATCCACGGTGGCCGCCAGCCCGCGCTGCGCCTGCGCGGCACGCGCGCGACGCTCGATGCGCTGGCCGAGGCTGGCCTCGTCCCGCCCGAGGACGCGCGCCTCCTGGGCGAAAGCTACGACCGCCTGCGCACCATCGAGCACCGCCTGCAGATGCTGCGCGACCATCAGACCCATTCGCTGCCCTCCGACCCGGAGGCGCTCGACGCCGCCGCCCGGCTCGATGGCCTTGCCGATGGCGCCGCGCTGGTGGAGGAAGTCGCCGCGATCACGCAGGAGGTGGGCGCGCGCTACGACGCGCTGGTCATGGCCAACACCCCGCTCCAGGCCGACGCGGCCGTTGCCATGCCCGCCCAAGCGAGCCTTCGCGACGAGCTGGAGGACCTTGCTTCGCCGATCCGGCCGCGCTGGCCGAGCGGATCGAGGGCTGGCTCTCCGGGCGGGTGCGCGCCCTGCGCTCGGACGCAGCCCGCGCCGCGTTCGAGGCAATGCGCCCCGAACTCATGGCCGCGCTGGCGCAGGCGCCCGAGCCCGAACGCGCGGTGCTGCGCTGGGAGCAGCTTCTGGGCAACCTGCCCAGCGCCATCAACCTCTTCCGCCTGCTGGAGGCGCGCCCCGCGCTGCTGGGCGTCCTGGTCAACATTCTCAGCCTCGCCCCCCCGCTCGCCGATGCCCTTGCCCGCCGGGCAGACCTCCTCGATCCACTGATCGACGCCAGCGCCTTCGAACTTCCGGGCGACGTCGACAGCCTCGTCGCCAATTTCGCGCGCCTTGAGCCGGGGAGCGACTACGAGCGCGTTCTCGACACGGTGCGCCGCCGGGTCAGCGAGGCGCGCTTCCGGCTTGGCGTCCAGCTGATCGAAGGCGTCAACGATCCCATCGCCATCGGCCAGGGCCTCGCGCGCATCGCCGAGGCCGCCAGCCTCGTCCTCACCCGCGCGGCGAGCGAGGAGTTTGCCCAGCGCCACGGGACGATTCCCGGGAGCGAAATGGTCGTGCTCGGCCTCGGACGCTTTGGCGGCGGGATCCTCACCCACGCCTCGGACCTTGACCTCATCTACCTCTTCACCGGCGATTTCCAGGCCGAGAGCGACGGCGAACGCCCGCTGGGCGCCACGCTCTACTACAACCGCCTGTCCAAGCGCGCGATCGCCGCGCTCTCGGTGCCCACCGCCGAGGGCGCGCTCTACGAAGTCGACACGCGCCTGCGCCCCTCGGGTGAACAGGGACCGCCCGCAGCTTCGCTGGAAAGCTTCCGCCAGTACCAGGGCGAGGACGCCTGGACCTGGGAGCACATGGCGCTGTGCCGCGCGCGCGTCCTCATCGGATCTCCCGAAGCGCGCCTTGCCGTCGAGCACGAGATCGCCCGCGTCCTCACCCGCCCGCGCGATCCCGAGGTGCTGCGCGGCGAAGTGCTGGAGATGCGCACGCGCATGGCCGGGCACAAACCCGCCAAGGGCCCGCTCGATGTAAAGCTCGCGCGCGGCGGGCTCGTCGACCTCGAGTTCCTTGTCCACCACGCCCAGCTTGCCAGCGGGCGCGGGCTTGTCCCGGATCTCGGGCACGCCATCGCCGCGCTCGCGACGCACGGCCTGTTGCCGGAGGACCTGGGCCCCGCGCACGACACGCTCACCCGCTTCCTCGTTGCCGCGCGCCTGCTCGCGCCCGATTCGCAGCTGCCTGTGCCCGCCGCACGGCTGGCCCTCGTGCGCGCATGTGGTTATGGGGACTGGAGCGAACTCGAAACCGCGCTGGCGGGCGCACGCAGCTGCGTGGCCCAGGCCTGGCGCGACGCCTTTGGCGAAGAACTGGAGATTGAGACACCATGACCGAACGCCCCGGCCCCGGCGACGCCTTCCCCGACATTGCCATGGAGACGCCCGAAGGCGGCAGCGTGAAGGCCTCGGACTTTGCGGGCCAGAAGCTCGTCGTGTTCTTCTACCCCAAGGACAACACCCCCGGCTGCACGACCGAGAACATCGACTTTTCCGCGCTCAAGCCGGAGTTCGACGCGGCGGGCGTGGCGCTGCTGGGCGTCAGCAAGGATTCGGCCAAGAAGCACCAGAACTTCATCGCCAAGCATGACCTGAAGGCCCCTCTCGCCACCGATGCGGAAGAGAACGGCGTCTCCGATGCGCTGGGCATCTGGACCGAGAAGAAGAACTACGGCCGCACCTACATGGGCATGGTGCGCACCACCTACCTGATCGACGCCGAAGGCAGGATCGCCCAGGTCTGGGACAAGGTGAAGGTCAAGGAGCACGCCAAGGCCGTGCTGGAGGCCGCCAAGGCCCTCTGAGCGCCATGACCTGCGACATGTCGAACCCGCCGCCAACGCTGGCGCGCGCGATCCGGGCAGCCCTGCTCGAGCCCCACCCGCGCACCAAGGTCATGGCGACCCGCAAGCTGGTGCGTGAGTGGCGCCAGGGCCGCCTTGCGCCGGTCTTCGACGTGGCCATGCCCGACACGCCGGGCCGCCCGGCCCATCCCGAACTTCTCCCCCCCGCGCGATATGCCCAAGCGCCGCAAGGCGGGCTCGGAGCGCGGGCGCATCGCCCTGTGGCATTCGCTCGCGCACATCGAGTTCGTGGCGATCGACCTCGCGCTCGACATGGCCGGGCGCTTCGGGGGCGAAATGAGCCGGGAGTTCATCGACGATTTCCTGAACGTCGCGGCCGACGAGGCGCTGCACTTCGCCCTCATCGAGCGGCACCTCGCGACCATGGGCAGCCACTACGGCGCGCTTCCCGCCCATGGTGGGCTGTGGGACGCGGCAAGCGAGACCCGCCACGATGTCGCCGCGCGCCTTGCCGTGGTGCCGATGGTGCTCGAAGCGCGCGGGCTCGACGTGACGCCGGGCACCCGCGATAGGGTTAAAGCCCTAGGCGATGCACGGGGCGCCGTTATCCTCCAACGAATCCTTGACGATGAAATCCGGCACGTCCGGTACGGTGCAAATCATTTCGACGCGGAGGCGAAGCGCCGAAATGCGGCGCCTGCGATTCTCTGGAAAACCTTGGTTTCCCGCCATTTCCACGGGGTCGTTAAGCCACCGTTCAACGACTCGGCGCGCTCGGCTGCCGGTTTATCGCGCGAATTCTACGCCGCCCTTGTTTGATTAACATTCCCGGTCATAACTGAAACTCGAGAGACGGCGGGGGGTTCCGACCATCTCCGAAATCAAGGTTCGACACGGTCCGCATCCCAGGATCGCGGTCGAAGGGTTCAAGCGCCTTGCCCTCAGGGGTTCGGCGGATAACAAGGTATTGCGAGTGGTCGTAACGAAAGTCTTCGCCAAAATCCGCGCAGTGGCCGGTGCCGCCGTGATCGCGGGCAGCGCTATCGCCGCCCATCCGGCCATGGCCAACTCCAGCGCGGCGTCTGCCGACATCGCCGCCCCGCTGCGCGCGGCACAGTCGGCCGGCCAGTCGGCCTCGGGCAACGAAGACGCCCAGTTCCGCACCCTGTTCAGCTCCTGGCAGAACTTCGAGGAAACCGGCCTTGCCGCCGCCAAGCCCGCGGCCAAGGTCGGCGCCATCGCCCCGGTTTCGATCCCCTCGCGCAACCCCCTCGAACATTCGGTTACCACCAGCAGCTACGGCATGCGCAACCACCCGATCCTCGGGCGTCGCCAGGGCCACAAGGGCATCGACCTCGCCGCGCCGACCGGTACCCCGGTCTACGCGCCCGCCGACGGTATCGTCAGCCGCGCCTCGATGTTCAGCTCGTATGGCCTCTACATCTCGCTGGAGCACGGCGGCGAACTGCAGACCCGCTACGGCCACCTCTCGCGCCTGAACGTTGCCGAAGGCCAGACCGTCCACAAGGGCGATCTCATCGGTTTCGTGGGCTCGACCGGCCGCTCGACTGGCCCCCACCTGCACTACGAAGTCCGTGTGGACGGTGCCGCGGTGAACCCGGTTCCCTACATGCAGTCGGGCCTCGCCGCGAACGAGAGCGACGCCAAGGGCGGCTGATACAGATTTGAACGACAAGCAGCGCCGATTGGCGCTGTTTTCGTTTCCCGGTTCGGAGAGGGAAAGGGCGGCCGCAGAGCCGCCTTTTCTATGTCCGCAGCTTCAGACTACGGGCCGCTGCACGGTACCCGAGCGATCAGTCCAGCTTGGCGAAGACCGCCGCCCCACCGCGCCGCCGCAGCGCCGCCGTGTCGCTGCCGTCCTGCGTGTTGGCCGGCAAAGGCTGCACCGAGGTGACCGCACCGCCCGTCAGCTTGGCGACGATCCGCCCCTGGAACTCGGCCGGGCAGATCGCCTGGAAAGCCGAGCAGACCTGTTCAAGCGCCTCGGCCTCGACTGCGTAGAAAACCAGCTTGGCCTCGCGCCGGGCCGAGACGAGCCCGGCGTTGCGCAGCACCGAGAGCTGCTGCGAGAGCGTGGGCTGGCCGATCCCCGTGGCGGCCTCGATCTCGCCCACATTGCGCTCTCCGCGCGCGACACAGGACAGGATCTCGTAGCGCAGGGGATGCGCGATCGCCTTGATGAGCTCGATCGGGGCGCCGTCCCCTCCGGGCGGCGAAGGCGGGGTGGATGCACTGGCCATCATTCACACTCCTTCAGAAACCAGCCGACCGGGTTGTCGGCCGACAGCACGCTGTCCATCGTCGGCTCGGGGTGGGCAAAAAGCGGCTTGCCCGGCTCCCAGCCTTCCGGCGGCAGCCCCTTGCCGGCATCGGCGACCTGCAGTGCCGCGACAATCCGCAGCACTTCCTCCACCGAGCGCCCGATCTCGACCGGGTAGGTCACGATGGCCCGAACGACCTGCGCGGGGTCGATGATGAAGACGGTGCGCACCGTCCCGGCATCATGGGCGTCGTTCGCCACCATACCATAGGCGCGGCCGATCACCAGCGTGGGATCCTCGACAACCGGAAAGGTCACTTCGACTTCGTAATGGTCACGGATCGCGCGCAACCATGCGAAATGCGCGTAGAGACTGTCCACCGAAAGCGCCATCAGCGCGCAATCCAGTTCGGCAAAGCGTTCAGCCGCGCGCGCGAAGGCGACGAATTCGGACGTGCATACCGGCGTGAAATCGGCCGGGTGCGAGAAAAACGCCAGCCAGCGCCCCTCAAAATCCTTCATCGCCACAGGGCCTTGCGTGCTGCGCGCGGTGAACGCGGGCACGGCATCGCCGATACGCAAGGGACAACAGTGTTTGCGGGTCTCGTCTTCCATGGAAAAGTTCTAGCGCAAGATGCCTCTTGACGCAAGACAGTTACATAATTACATTAAATCAAAATTTGGAGAACGACATGCCTGACGCACCAGCCCCCCACACGGCCCTGAGCCAGGCCGCCACCCAGATCGAAACGGCGCGCGGCGACAGCGCCAAGCAACCGGAAATTGCAGCTTTCTTCGATGAAACGACCTTCACCGTGACGTACGTGGTCCACGACCCGGCCAGCGGCGAAGCAGCGATCATCGACTCGGTCCTCGATTACGAAGCCTCTTCGGGTCGCACCTCGAGCGCTTCGGCCGACCAGGTCCTTGCCTACGTGATTTCAAAAAATCTGAAAGTCGCATGGCACATCGAGACCCATGCCCACGCCGACCACCTTTCCGCGGCACCCTATCTCCAGGAAAAGCTGGGCGGCAAGCTCGCCATCGGACGCGAGATCGTGCGCGTGCAGGAGGTCTTCGGCAAGATCTTCAACGCGGGCACGCGCTTTGCCCGGGACGGCTCGCAGTTCGACCACCTCTTCGCCGATGGCGAGACCTTCACGCTCGG
The DNA here is from genome assembly GCF_000813185.1 of Novosphingobium sp. MBES04. NCBI lineage: Bacteria > Pseudomonadati > Pseudomonadota > Alphaproteobacteria > Sphingomonadales > Sphingomonadaceae > Novosphingobium > Novosphingobium sp. MBES04. The sequence goes on from NZ_DF850488.1 coordinate 1,592,624, forward strand.
CACATTGACCGGCACCGCGCTCCATGTCCCCGGCCACACGCCGGCCGACATGGCCTACGTGATCGGCGATGCGGCCTTCGTGGGCGACACGCTGTTCATGCCCGACTACGGCACCGCGCGCGCGGATTTTCCGGGCGGCGATGCCCGCCAGCTCTACCGCTCGATCCGCCGCCTGCTGACGCTCCCGCCCGAAACCCGGCTGTTCCTGTGCCACGACTACAAGGCACCTGGCCGCGAGGAGTTCGTCTGGGAGACCACGGTGGCCGAGCAGCGCGCCGCCAACGTCCACGTCCACGACGGCGTGAGTGAGGACGATTTCGTCGACATGCGCACCCGCCGGGATGCGACGCTCTCGATGCCCAACCTCATCCTGCCTTCGGTCCAGGTCAACATGCGCGGCGGGCACTTGCCCGAGCCCGAGGACAACGGCGTGCGCTACCTCAAGATTCCCGTCAACGCCCTCTAAAGCAGCCTTTTTTCCAGAGAGACAGAAAGCCCCCCTCATGTTCGACTGGTTCATGCAATCGTTTCCAGATGCCCAGCCGCTCCACGGACTGGCCGGCGGCGTCCTCATCGGCCTTGCCGGTGCCGTCATGCTCCTGGGCCCCGGCCGCATCGCCGGGATCAGCGGAATGACCGCGCGCGTCGCGGGCCTTTCGGGCGGCGCGCCCTGGCCGCTTGCAGCCCTGTTCCTCGCCGGACTTCCGGCAGGCGCACTGGCCGTGGCGGCGCTGATCGGCGGCATCCCGGCGCAGTTTCCGCCCTCGCTCGTCCTTCTCGCCATCGCAGGCCTGGTGACGGGCGTCGGCACGCGCCTGGGCAGTGGCTGCACCAGCGGCCACGGCGTGTGCGGCCTCTCGCGCCTCTCGCCCCGCTCGATCGTCGCCACCCTCACCTTCATCGCGACCGGCATGGTGACCGTCGCGCTGGTCAACGCTCTGGGAGGAGGTATCTGACATGCGCAATCTGATGGCTCTACTCTCCGGCCTGCTGTTCGGCGCCGGACTTGCCCTTTCCGGCATGATGGACCCGGCGCGCGTGCGCGGCTTCCTCGACATTGCGGGCGACTGGGACCCCACGCTCGCCTTCGTGATGGGCGGCGCGGTCCTCGTCATGGCGCTCGCCTGGGCGCTCCAGCGCCGCATGCACCGCCCGCTCGCCTGCGAAGACTTCGCCCTACCCGGCACGCGCCTCATCGACGCACGCCTCATCGGCGGCGCCGCGCTGTTCGGTGTGGGCTGGGGGCTTGGCGGCCTGTGCCCGGGCCCCGCGATCGCCTCGCTCGTCTTACACCCCGTCTCCGCCGGCGTCTTCGTCGCCGCCATGCTGGCAGGCATGCTCGCCTTCCGCCTGGTCGACAGGCGCCGCGGCTGATTCCCCCCCACCTCAGAAGTACGCATATTCCAGGAGAAGCGCGCATGCAGACGCGGCACATCGAAGGTCAGCTCCACGTTTCCGGGCAGGTTCACCCGCAGGACATCGACGGTCTCGTCTCCGCCGGCATCACCACGCTGATCTGCAACCGCCCCGACAACGAAGAGCCCGGCCAGCCGAACTTCGAGGAGCTTGCGCAGGCCGCGCGGGGGCGGGGTATCGCGCCCTTCTACCTGCCCGTCGGCGGCAAGATCGCGCCCGAGGACCAGGCCGAGGCATTCGCGAAGATCCTCGCGGAAAATCCCGGCCCGACCCTCGCCTTCTGCCGCACCGGAAACCGCTCCGAAAAGGTCGCCTGCGCGGCGCGACGCCGGTCGGCCGCCAACGGAGCCACGAACGGACGCGCGCTCCACCACAAGGTGGTGATCGTGGGCGGCGGCTCGGCGGGGATCGCGGCGGCGGCCTCGCTCCTCAAGCGCAGCCCCGCGCTCGATGTCGCCATCGTCGAGCCCAGCGAGGACCACTTCTACCAGCCCGGCTTCACCATGGTCGGCGGCGGCGTCTTCCAGCAGCCCGACACCGTGCGCAAGACCCGCGAGGTCCTACCCAAGGGCGCAAGCTGGATCCGCGCGGCCGTCAGCGGCTTCGCGCCCGACAGCAACACCGTCGAGCTGGAAGGCGGCGCAGCCGTCACCTACGACGTGCTTGTCGTCGCGCTGGGCAACCGCCTCGCTTGGGACAAGATTGAGGGGCTGGAGGCCGCGCTCGGCCAGAACGGGGTAACCTCCAACTACCGCTACGACCTTGCTCCCTACACCTGGCAGATGGTCCAGAAGCTGGCCCGCACGCCGGCCCCGCGCCGCGCGCTGTTCAGCCAGCCGCCAATGCCGATCAAGTGCGCGGGCGCGCCGCAAAAGGCCATGTACCTCTCGTGCAGCGAGTGGGAGGAGCGCGGCGTCCTGGGCGACATCGAGGTCGAGTTCCACAACGCAGGCGGCGTCCTGTTCGGCGTGCCCGACTACGTGCCCGCGCTCATGGAGACGGTCGAGCGCTACGGCATCGGCCTGAAGTTCGGCTCCACCCTCGTCGCGGTCGACGGCCCTGCGCGTGAAGCGACGTTCCGCACCGAAACGGGCGAGATCACCCGCAGCTTCGAGATGCTCCACGCCGTCCCCCCGCAGGAGGGCAACCCGATCATCGCGAACAGCCCGCTTGCCGATGCAGCCGCTACGCCGAGGTCGACCAGGTGACGCTCCAGTCGCTGGGCTGGCCCAATGTCTTCGCGCTGGGCGATGGGTGCAGCACCCCCAACGCCAAGACCGCCGCGGCCGCGCGCAAGCAGGCGCCCGTGGTTGCCGTCAACGTGCTCGCAGCCCTCGACGGCAAGGACCCGGTCGCGGCCTACGATGCTATGGCTCGTGCCCGCTGACGGTCGATCGCGGCCACATCGTCCTGGCCGAGTTCACCTACGGCGGCAAGCTCGCCCCCTCGCTGCCCAGGTGGCTGATCGACGGGACCAGGCCCTCGCGCGTGGCCTGGCACCTCAAGGCCGACGCCCTGCCCCCGATCTACTGGCACGGCATGCTCAAGGGCCGGGAGTGGCTGGTGCCGCCCGCCCCGCTGCTCTGAACTCCTGATCCCTCCCCCAGCTGAACCGGTCCCCCGCCATGCTCGACGCCTCCCACATCGACCTCGCCTACCTGCTCCTAGGAGCCTTCTCGGGCGTTCTCGTGGGCTTTACCCTGGGCCTTGTCGGTGGGGGCGGCTCGATCCTGGCCGTGCCGCTGATGGTCTATCTTGTCGGCGTGCCCAGCCCCCACGTCGCCATCGGGACAAGCGCCTTTGCCGTGGCGATCAACGCGGCAACCGGGCTCATCCAGCACGCGCGCTCGGGCAACGTGAAGTGGCGCTGCGGGGGGATGTACGCCTTTGCCGGGATCTTCGGCGCCTTCCTCGGCTCGACCCTGGGCAAGGCCATCGACGGGCAGAAACTGCTCTTCCTCTTCGCGCTCGTGATGATGGTGGTGGGCGGACTGATGATCCGGGGACGGCGCAACATGGGCATACCCGGCGCGCAGTGCAATCGCGAGAACGCCCCCAAGGTGCTGGGCTTCGGGCTTGGCACCGGGGCCTTCTCGGGCTTCTTCGGGATCGGGGGAGGCTTCCTCATCGTGCCCGGCCTGATCGCCTCGACCTCGATGCCGATGATCAACGCGGTCGGCACCAGCCTCGTTGCGGTGACCGCCTTTGGCCTTACCACCGCGGCCAACTACGCGCTCTCGGGCCTCGTCGACTGGATGCTGGCCGCCGTTCTCATCGCAGGGGGCGTGCTCGGCGGCTTCGGTGGTACCTGGACCGCCCGACGCCTCTCCGGCCAGGGCCTGCTCACCACGGTCTTTGCCGTCCTCATCTTCGTCGTCGCCATCTACATGCTGCTGAAGTCCGGCGGCGTCCTGTGAGCGCGATCCCCGACAAGGAGGCCAGGTGCCAGGCGATCCTCGCCCTCATCGCGCAGGGCAAGGGCGTGGTCGAAAGCTGCCGCGAGGTCGGCGGCATCTCGGAAAAGACCTTCCAGAGGTGGCGCAAGGCGCGGGCGGAAACTGCCGCCACGCACTGAGGCACGTTGCCTGAGAGCACATGATCCCGGCCTCGGCCGGGATTTTTGTATCCACCTGCCTGGCAAACAGGACTGAAGGGCCAAGGAATGGTTCCGAGGGCCATCGCCCTCGGGCTCCCCATACCGCCTACCTCACCTCCCACGCGCCGCCGTGGCCGAATATGGTGAGGTCGCCCGGTATGGGGTCAAGGGGCGATGGCCCCTTGGGAGAAGACGTCCTTGCCCCACACGAAAACGCCGCCAGCATCCCTTGGGACACAGGCGGCGTTCTGGTCAGGCCAACCGCTGCTCAGTCGAGGACGGTACGATCCTCGGACGGGTCGGAGTGGAACTCGTGCCACACGCCGTTGATGACGCCGAAGCTGACGGCAAGGCCCACACCCAGGATCCAGGCAAAATACCACATGGGACGAACTCCTCAGTAGAAATCGGGGTTGAGACGGACTTCCTCGTCGGTCACGCGGCCGAACATCACCTTGTAGGCCCAGGCGGTGTAGAGAAGCACGATCGGCAGGAAGATGAGCGTGACGAGCAGCATGATGAACAGCGTGCCCTGGCTCGAGGAGGCGTTCCACAAGGTCAGGCTCGAGGCCGGATCGATGGAACTGGGCAGAATGAAGGGGAACATCGAGAGCCCCACGGTGGCGATGATGCCCACGTTCGCCAGCGTCGAACCTGTAAAGACCAGCACGTGCTTGCGCCCCGAAATGCCCAGGAACGCGAGGACCGGGCCAAGGAGGCCCAGCACGGGGGCGATCAGCATCCAGGGGTGCGCGGCGTAGTTGTCGAGCCAGGCGCCAGCAGCGGCCACCGCGCCCGTCAGGTGCGGGTTGGAGGGGCCAGCCGGATCGGCCTCGGCGGCAAGGCGGTAACCCATGTCGCCGTAGGCCACGAAGACGCCGCCCAGCACGAACAGCACGAGCGAGGCGAGCGCGGCGATCTTGCCGAACTTCAGGGCTCGGTCGAGCACCGGGCCCTCTTCCAGCTTGAGGCTGAGCCAGCCTGCGCCATGCAGCACCAGCATCGTCACCGACAGCAGGCCCGTCAGCAGCGAGAAGGGAGTGAACAGACCCAGCAGCGAGCCTTCGTAGAAGGTGCGAAGGTCGCTATCGAGCCGGAAGGGCGCGCCCAGGAGCACGTTGCCGACCGCCACGCCGAAGACCAGCGCGGGCACGAAGCCGCCCACGAACAGCGCCCAGTCCCAGCGCGAACGCCAGGCCGGATCGGCCTTCTTGGAGCGGTACTTGAAGCCCACCGGACGCAGGATCAGCGCGGCCAGCACCAGGAACATGGCAAGGTAGAACCCTGAAAAGCTCACCGCGTAGACGAAGGGCCAGGCCGCGAAGATCGCGCCGCCCGCGAGGATGAACCAGACCTGGTTCCCTTCCCAGGTGGCGCCAATGGTGTTGATCACCTGGCGCCGCTCGACATCGGTCTTGCCCACGAACGGCAGGAGGGCGGCCACGCCAAGGTCAAAGCCATCGGCAATCGCAAAGCCGATCAGGAGCACGCCCAGGAGCAGCCACCAGATCAGGCGCAGGGTTTCGTAATCGAGAGGTACGAAAGGCATTTCATCTGTCCTTTCAGATCATTCCGCGGGGACGGCGGTGTAAGCCGTCGCGACTTCGGCGGGCTCTTCGCGGCCCGGGCGCCAGGGGCGGTATTCCTCCGGCCCCTTGCGGATCGAGGCGAGCATGAGGCGCACCTCGATCACCGCCAGCGCGCCGTAAAGGAGCGTGAAGCCGGCAATCGTGGTCCACAGCTGCGGCACGGTCAGGCTGGAGTTGGCGAGGAACGTCGGCAGCACGCCGTCGACCGCCCAGGGCTGGCGCCCGACTTCGGCGACGATCCAGCCCAGCTCCGCAGCCAGCCAGGGCAGCGGCATGACGAAGAGAGCCGCGCGCAGGAACCAGCGCTTGTCGAACCGACGCGTCGAGGAGAGCGCGAAGGCGGTCGCAAAGAAGGCGATGAGAACGAAACCGATGCCCGCCATGGCGCGGAAGCCCCAGAACAGGACGGGCACTTCGGGCACGGTGTCCCAGGCTGCCTTGTCGATGGTCACCGCATCGGCCGTGCGCGGGTCGGCAACGTAGCGCTTGAGCAGCATCGCGTAACCAAGATCGTTCTTGGCGGTCTCCCACTGCGCGCGCGCGGCGGTGTTCGCGGGATCGAGCTTCAGCTTCTCGACCGCATCGTAAGCGACAAGGCCGTTCTCGATGCGGCCGCGGGCCTCGGCGACGAGGGGATAGATACCCTCGACCTGGCCGGTCAGCGAGCGCGTGGCGATCAGGCCCAGCACGTAGGGCACCTTGACCTCGAAGAGCGTCTCGCGCCTTTCCTGCGAAGGGTAGGCGATGACCGAAAGGCCTGCGGGGCTGGCCTCGGTGTGCCACATGCCTTCCATCGCGGCGAGCTTCATCTGCTGGTTGTCGCCAAGGGCATAGCCGCTTTCATCGCCCAGCACGACGACCGAGAGCGAGGAAGCCAGGCCAAAGGCAGCCGCGACGGTGAAGCTGCGCTTGGCGAGTTCCAGGAAACGGCCGCGCAGCAGGTAGTACGAGGAAACGCCCAGGACGAAGACGCTGGCGGTCACGTAGCCTGCGCTCACGGTGTGGACGAACTTGGCCTGCGCCACCGGGTTGAAGACGACGTCGAAGAAGCTCGTCACCTCCATGCGCATGGTGTCGGGGTTGAAGCTCGAACCGGTCGGGTGCTGCATCCAGCCGTTGGCGATGAGGATCCACAGCGCCGAGAGGTTGGAGCCCAGCGCCACCATGATCGTCGTCAGCAAGTGACCGCGCTTGGAGAGGCGATCCCAGCCAAAGAACATGAGGCCCACGAAGGTCGCTTCCAGGAAGAAGGCCATGAGGCCCTCGATCGCGAGCGGCGCGCCGAAGATGTCGCCCACGTAGTGCGAGTAATAGGACCAGTTGGTCCCGAACTCGAACTCCATGGTGAGGCCGGTGGCGACCCCCAGGACGAAGTTGATGCCGAACAACTTGGACCAGAAGCGCGTGATGTCGCGCCAGATCGGCCGTCCGGTGATGACATAGACGCTCTCCATGATGACCAGCATGAAGGACAGGCCAAGGGTGAGCGGGACAAAAAGGAAGTGGTAGAGTGCCGTGAGGGCGAACTGAAGGCGTGACAATTCGACGACAGCGAAGTCGATCATGGGGGGTCACCTTTGCATTTCTGGTGCGATCCGTGCGTAGCCCCTTGGAGTGCAAAGGCATTCCGGGCATTGATCGCAGTCAATCCCAAGTAGCGGCGTGCTCGAACGCGGCACTTGCGTCACGCGCTTGCACTCAATAGCCCCCGCCTAGGCCTCGCCAGGTCTTGAGTCAATATCACTTACACAGTTGCCGATTTATGAAACCCAAAAGAGCCGGGCAGTTCTGGGCCCTCGATATCCTCGGTGCGGCCCTGTTTTCCTGGGGAATTTCCGGCGGCGTGGAAGCACTTGTGGCGGGTACGGCCCTCTTTGGCTGGCTCGCCTGCCTTGCAGGAGGAGCGCTCCTGCGCGCCAGCAGCGTCCTCCTCGTGCACCATTTCGCAATGCCTGGTGCGCAAAACGGTGCAAACCTTTGGCGCCGCGCCGCGATGGCGCGGCTGCTTGGGGGGCGCCTCCCCGCACCGGTCAGCGCGGGAACCAGCGCGGCGCTGGCCATCGATCACGTCCAGGCCATCGAGGAGCACGGTGCCCGCTTCCAGCCGGCCCGCGTCTCGGCGGTGGTCGGCCCGCTCCTTGCCATCGGCCTCATTGCCCTGGCGAGCTGGTTTTCCGCGCTGATCCTGCTGGCAACGCTGCTGCCCTTCGTGGTCGGGATGATCTTTGCCGGCACCGCCGCGCGGCGGGCCTCGGAACGTCAGCTCGACGCGTTGGCCGCGCTCTCCGGCCTCTTCGTTGACCGGGTCCGGCATCTTCCTCTCATCCGGCACTACGGCGCGCAGGCGCGCATCGCCCGCCAGGTCGAGGACGCCACCCACGGCGTGGCGAGCCGCACCGTCGCGGTGCTGCGCGCGGCCTTCCTGTCGAGCGCGGTGCTCGAATTCTTTGCGGCCATCGCGGTTGCGCTCGTGGCGATCTACTGCGGCTTCGCGCTGCTGGGCCTCTTGCCCTTCACCCCGCCCGAGCCGCTGACGCTGGGCCGCGCCTTCTTTGCGCTCGCCATGGCGCCCGAGGTCTACCTGCCCATGCGCCGCCTTGCCGCCGCCTACCACGAGAAGCAGATGGGCGAGGCCGCCGAGAGCGCGCTGGCCGAGTATGCCCCCGAACGCCAGGAAGAACCCTCCGACGCTTCGGCCCCAAAGTCTCCCCCTTTCGACGGGCTCGTCGTCGAGGGGCTGATTCTTGCCTGGCCCACCGTCTGCATCGGGCCTGTCGACCTGCGCCTGCCACGCACGGGCATCGTGGCCTTGAGCGGCCCCTCGGGCAGCGGCAAGACCAGCACGCTGGCCGCCATCGCCGGGCAGATCGAGGCCTCCTCGGGCCGGATCACGACCTTCGCCGGACACCCGCTCGATCCCGCCAACGTAGCCTGGGCCGCGCAGCGCCCGCTGCTGCTGCCCGGCTCGCTGCGCCGCAATCTCGCACTCGCCGCGCCAAAGGCCTGCGATGCCGCGGTCCTGGTCGCCGCCCGCCGGGTCGGCCTTGGCCCGCTGCTGGAGAAACGCGGCGGGCTCGACCTTGTCATCGACCACAAGGGCTCGGGCCTCTCGGGCGGCGAGCGTCGCCGGATCGGGCTGGCCCGCGCGCTGCTTTCAGGCCGCCCGCTGCTCCTGTGCGACGAGCCCACCGCCGACCTTGATGCCGCCAGCGCCGCGCAGATCGTGGCCGTGTTGCAGGAGCTTTCCCGCGAGCGGGCGCTCCTTGTCGCCACCCACGATGAAACCGTCCGGGCCATCGCCCAACAGGAGATCGCCCTGTGAGTCGCCCCGCCTCCTCGCATCCGGTCGAACTGGCCCGCCCGACAGCCCCTGTCCGCCGCGTGCTGCGTCTGGGCACGCTCTCGGCCGTGGTCGCGGCGCTGAGCGGCTTGCTGCTGCTTGGTGTCTCGGGCTGGTTCCTGACCGGCGCGGCCATCGCGGGCGCCTCGGGCCTCCTGGCCGTGCAGGCGTTCAACTACCTGATCCCCAGCGCCGCGATCCGCCTCCTGGCCATTCTGCGCACGGTCAGCCGCTACGGCGAGCGCATGCTCTCGCACAAGGCCGCCTTGACCGCGATGGCGGACCTGCGCAGCCGCCTCTTCCGCCTGCTCGCCGCGCAGGACACGCGCCGTGCCCCCGATGTCTCGGCGGGCGAGGCGAGCGCGCGGCTGATCGGCGACATCGAATCGCTCGAAGACCTCATCGTGCGCCAGCCCACGCGCCCAGGCAGCCTGGCCGCCGCGCTGGCGGGCGTGGCCCTCGCCGCCCTTTCGGGCTGGCTACCCGCGCTGCTGCTGGCAGGGCTGCTCGTTGTCTTTCCCTTCGCCGTGACCGCACTGTCGCGCCGCCTCACCGCCGCGCCCGCGCGCGACGCCGCCGAAGCGCTGGGAGAGCTGCGCGCCCGCTATGTCGACATGGCGCAGGCCCGCGCCGAGATCGCCGCCTATGGTCTTGTCGAGACAGTCCTCGACGAGCTGGTCGAGCCCATCGCGCGCCTCGATGCCGCACGCCGCACGCTGTTCCGGGCGGAAGCCGGTGTTGCGGCCTTCCAGCTCCTCTACGGCGCGCTGGCGGCCATCGCCGTCCTTGCCACAGCCTCGGGCGGCCCCGCGCTTGCCGCGCTCGGCCTGCTCGCCGCCACCGCGGCTATCGAGGCGCTCGCCGCAATCTCGCGCACCGCGCTGCGCCAGGCCCGCGTCGAGGAAGGCCTGCGCCGCCTGGAAAGCCTGCTGGACCTTGCCGAGCAGCCTTTGCCGACGGCGCCGAGCGAGCCCCCCCTCGCCGCCCCCTTGCGACTGGGAACCCACGACTTTGCCCCAGGTGGCCACATCGCCCTGCTGGGAACATCCGGCTCAGGCAAGACCCTTGCGCTTGAGGCGCTCGCCGGGCTTCGCGCAAGTACCGCGCCGATCTGGATCGACGGTGCCCCGCTGGCCGAATGCACCGAGGATACCTTGCGCAGCCAGTTTGCGCTGAGCGCGCAGGACGCGCCCTTGCTCACAGGATCGATCGCCGACAACCTGCGCCTCGCCCGCCCCGGAATCACCGAGGACGCGATGCGCGCCGCGCTCACCATTGCCTGCCTCGACGAAAGGATCGCGCGCCTGCCCGCAGGCCTCGACACGATGCTGGGCGAGGACGGCGCACCGCTTTCGGGCGGGGAACGCAAGCGCCTCTCGCTGGCCCGCGCGCTGCTGGCCGAGCGTCCCTGGCTGCTGCTCGACGAACCGACCGAAGGGCTCGACGGTGCAACCGAACGCGAACTGGTGCGGCGCCTTGGCGATTGGCTGCAAAGCACGGGCACGGGCCTGGTGCTGGTTTCCCACCGTCCGCATCCGCTTTCGCTGGCGCAGCACAGCCTGCCCATCGAAGCCCTGACCCGCGCCTGAGAGCAGGCGCCGCGCAGACAAAAAACAGGCGGCCCGTCACGAGGTAGGGCCGCCCGAAGGTGGGGAGAAGCGGTTCGCACCGGGGCCAGAGACAGCCAGCGGTGCGCGACCGGCAACTCTCTTCTCGCAGATGCGGCAGGAACCGGCTTTGATCATGGTCAAATCGCAGTTGCGTTGATCACAATTCTTGACGCGCCCCACTCACGCGTGGAGGTGCTGCGAACATCTTTCGCGAAGTTCTTCGCAGAAGCCTTAATTCGCGCCCCCCTGCGCCGTTCTGGTCTTGGATGGGACATGACCGCTTTCGACCGACCCCGACCCCGCGCGAACGGCGGCTTCGCCAGTGCGCGCGCTTTGCGCTCACCGACGCCTGTGGCCAGCCGATCGAAGTGATGGTGCGCGACATATCCTCGCGCGGGCTGAGCGCAGCCGCACTCGGCACACCGCCCCCCGCCGAGAGCGTCGTGCGTGCGCGGCTGGAGGACGGTCAGGAGCTGTGGGGCCTGGTGCGCTGGCGCGAGGGCAATCTCTTCGGGGTCGAGTTCGATACCCGCGAGGGCGCGCTCAAACCGCGGAGCTGAAGCGCCGCAGCGAATCCTTGCGATAGGGATCGAAACGCGCCGCGATCGAGCGCGCGTAGGGCACGCCGCCCGGTCGGATGACAAGATCCTCGCCATCGATCTCGCACAAGTCCGCATCGAGATAAGGGCGCAGCAGTGGCAGGGCCTCGGCGCGCAGGGCCTCATCAATCCGCGCGCGTCCCCGGCACAGCAGCGCCTCGATTACCGCGCCGCGGTGCTGGTCCTGCGCCGTTCGCGCGATGCCCCGGTTCACCGGCAGCCGGTCCTGCGAGAGCATCATGCGGTAGCGCCCGGTGTTCTTCTCATTCTGGGCGAGCAGGCCCGGGAAGCCGCTGATCGCCGAAGCGCCCAGCCCCAGCAGAACTTCGGACGGGTCCTCGGTGAAGCCCTGGAAGTTGCGCCGCAAGGTGCCCTTCAACATGGCCTGCGCAAGACCGTCGCCGGGCAGGGCAAAGTGGTCGAAACCGACCGGCACGTAGCCCGCATCGAGCAGGAAGGAATAGCCATGCGCGGCCATCGCGAAGCGCGCCTGGGCATCGGGCAGGTCGCTGGCGTCGATCTTGCGCTGGCGCGGGATCATGTGCGGGACGTGGGCATATCCGAACAGCGCGATGCGGTCCGCGCCCAGAGCCACGGTCTGTTCGAGCGAAGCGTCGAGATCGGCCATGGTCTGTCCGGGAAGCCCGTACATCAGGTCGAAGTTCAGCGAGGTGATCCCCGCCGCGCGCAGCATCGCGGTCGAATTCTCGATCATGCGGGTCGGCTGGACGCGGCCGATGGCTTCCTGAAGGTGCGGCGCGAACGTCTGCACGCCAAGGCTCGCCCTCTCGATGCCAATGGCTCCGATCACCGAGGCCCATTCCGAGCCCAGCGTGCGCGGATCGAGTTCGATCGACATGACCGGGTTCGTCACCCCGAAATGCACGATCAGCGTGTCGACGATGCGCACGAAGTCGATGGGCGAGATGCCGTTGGGACTGCCCCCGCCAAAGGCGATGCGCGAGACCTTTGCGCCCTTGGGCACACGCTCGGCGACCAGGCCGATCTCGTGGTTGAGGGCGTCGAGATAGCTCGCCACGCGCTCGGCCTTGTTGGCCGCGCTCGTGTTGCACCCGCAGTACCAGCAGATCTTCTCGCAGAACGGGATGTGCACGTAGAGCGATATGTCCCCGCGCACGTCGGCAAGAGCCTGGACGAAGTCGCCTTCGCCCACCTCGTCGCCGAATTCGGCCGCGGTCGGGAAGCTCGTGTAGCGCGGTACCGGGACCGCCAGCAGATCGGGGTGATATGTCCACATGCAGGGGACCTTGGGCGATCCTACCGCGCGCTTCATTGCGATTGATCAAGCCACGCCGACAAGATCGCACAGGGGATGATTGCAGGGCCGAAAGGGCGCCTTGGCCTCACCCCTTCGCGGCGTCGTCGCTGTCGTCTTCCTCGTCGATGAGGATGCGGTTGGCCGCCCCGTCGAGGTCCTCGAACTGGCCACTCTTCATCGCCCAGAAGAAGCCGACCAGGCCAACGAGGCCCATGATGAGCGCGAGCGGAATCAGAAAGCCAAGAATCGTCATGGTGCGCGCTTACGCCTGCTCGCGTGCCCGGCCCGCCGCGCGGGCAAGACGCAGCGAATTGCCCACGACAACCAGCGAGCTGCCCGACATCGCGATTGCGGCGACGAGCGGGGTCACATGGCCCGCAATGGCAAGCGGCACGGCAAAGACGTTGTAGATCGCGGCCATCGCGAAGTTCTGGCGCACGATCGCCATGGTCCGGCGCGCCACGCGCAGCGCCAGCGCGACCGGCATCAGCCGCTCGCCCACGAAGACCGCATCGGCCGCCTGCTGGCTGACATCGCTGGCCCCGCCCGGCGCAATGGAGACATGCGCTCCGGCAAGGGCCGGCCCGTCGTTCAGGCCATCGCCGACCATCAGCGGGAAGTGCCCTGCGCCCTTCAGCCGCTCGAGCAGCGCCAGCTTTCCGGCCGGCTTCATCGAATGGGTGGCGAACAGCCCAAGGTCCTTGGCGACGGCGCCAACGGAGGTTTCGCGGTCGCCCGAAACGATGGCCGCCGTGACGCCCTGCCCGGAAAGCTCTGCCAGTGTTTCGCGCACATCGGGGCGCAGCGGATCGGAGAAGGCAAGGCGCGTGCGCGTGCCATCAACGAGCAAGTCGACGGCAAGCCCGCCGACCTCGAATTCGGGGCGCAGAAACGCGACCTCGCGGCCGTGGTAGCGCGCCTGCATGCCTTGCCCCGCTTCCTCGCTGACACCGTCGAGCACGGCGGGCTCGGTACCTGCGGCACGCAGCGCCTTGGCCAGCCCGCGGCTGAGCGGATGACGGCTCGCCTGCGCCAGCGCGAGCGCCACGCTGCGGCCTTGCGCATCGAGTACGTCCAGGTCCACCGGGCGCGGTTCGCCCAGCGTCAGCGTACCGGTCTTGTCGAACAGCACCTGATCCACCTCAGCCAGACGTTCGAGCGCGGAACCGTCCTTGATGAGCAGGCCCCGGCGCATGAGCGCGCCCGAGGCGACGACTTGCGCCGCGGGCACGGCGAGGCCCAGCGCGCAAGGGCAGGTGATGATGAGCACCGAAACGGCGATGAGGAGCGCCTTGTAGACCCCTGCCCCCGCCAGCCACCAGCCCAGGAAGCTGAGCGCGGCGAGGCTGTGCACGGCGGGCGCATAGAGGCGCGAGGCACGGTCGGCGATGCGCACGTAGCGCGAACGCGACTGTCCGGCCTCGTCCATGAGGCGCGCGATGTCGGCAATCGCGGTGTCCTGCGCGGCCGCCGTCACCTTGACCCGCACCGGGTCGCCCAGATTGATCATCCCGGCGTGGATGGTCTCGCCCTCCAGCACGGGGCGGGGATCGCTCTCGCCCGTCAGCATCGAGGAATCGACGCGGGTGCGCCCTGCCACGATGACGCCATCAGCGGCGAGTGATTCGCCCGCGGCCACCAGCATGACCATGTTGGGCGCCAGCCCCTCGGCCGCGACGTAGCGGGTCGAGCCGTCCGGGTTCAGCACTTGCGCGCCCTTGCCCATGCGCCCCAGCAGCGCGGCAATCCCCGAGCGCGCACGGCTGCGCATCATTGCATCGAGAACGCGCCCTGCAAGGAGGAAGAAGAGCAGCATCACCGCGCCGTCGAAATAGGCATGGGGGCCCCCGGTCAGTGTCTCATAGAGGCTCATGCCCGTGGCGAGCAGCACGCCGATGCTGATCGGCACGTCCATGTTGGTGCGCCGATAGCGCAGCGCCATCGCGGCCGATGCGAAGAAGGGACGCCCGGCATAGGCGATCACCGGCACCGCGATAAGCGCGCTGATCCAGTGGAACATGTCGCGCGTGATCGCGTCCGCGCCCGACCAGACCGATACCGAGAGCAGCATGATGTTCATCATGCCAAACCCGGACACAGCCAGCGCACGCGCCAACCGGCGCTGTTCGCCATCGTCGCGCGCCAGCGGGTTTTCGGCAGCGCGTTCGGCCTCGAAGCCGAGCTTGCGCAGGGCCTCGATCAGGTCATCGTCGGTGATCGCGGCGGCATGGTGGACGGCGACGCGCTTGGCCGAGAAGTTGACGCGCGCAGCCTCCACCCCTGCGATCGCACCCAGCCCGCGCTCGACCTTGGCGATGCAGCCCGCACAGCGCATGCCCGGAACCGTGAAGCGGCTGTCGACGAAATCGGCCTCGGGCGTCGCGGCGGTGCCCGGGGACGGCGCCACGAGATCGGTGACAGGCGCGTTCACAGCACGGCCCGCTCTGTCCGCCAGACCGCGCCCTCGGGCGTCTCGACACGCAGGCGCAGCGTCCAGCGCCCTTCAGGCAGGACGGCGTCGCTGGCCCAGGTCCCGTCCGACCCGCGCGTGAAGGTCAGCGCCTGGTCGGGCTTGTGGCCGAGCGGGTGGCGCGCCTCGGCGAGAACCTGCGCGTCCTCGGGCGCGCCGGTGAGCTCGAGCTGGAGGCGGCCATCGCCGCGCCGCGCAACCGCGACCTGCCAGCCCAGCGCCTCCTCGCGGCGGGCCTCGTCGAGCCAGGTGTTGAACTTCTGGCTGGCGACGTAGGAGTTCTCGACGACAATGCCGCCGAAGGTCCGGCTCGCCAGCGTGGCCATGAACACGTTGACCCCCACGATGACCGTGAAACCGGCCACCAGGATCAGGGTCATGTGCTTGCCGGTAAAGGGCTTGCGCGTGGGGCGTTTCGCCATGTTCGTGTCACCTGCCATCATTCATCTCCGGGCGCATCGAACTGCGCCTTGGCGGTATCGCTTTCACGCTCTTCTCCCTGCGCTTCCAGGGTGAAGGCGAAATCCTGGTCGCGAGTGTCCTGCGGCGCCACCACATAGACCCGCACGACCTGCGTCGCATCGGGCGCGACGGTGCGCGTCAGGGTCCGCGAAGCGGCCTCGCGGGCCATGTCCTCGGTCCACATCACCGCGCCGGGCAGGCCCTCGATGCCGAGGTCCATTTCGCGCGGGCGGTTCTGCATGTTGTGCAGGCGCAGGGTATAACCGTTGCGCACCGAACCATCGCTCATCAGGATATAGGGCGGGTTGCGGTCCTTGGCGACCGAGACATCGGTGTGGACGCGCGTGCCCAGCATGAAGAGCAGACCAAGGCCGATGCCCGCCCAGACCGCGAAGTAGACCAGCGTGCGCGGGCGCCAGATGAGCTTGGCGTGCCGGGTGGGCGGATGGCCCTTCTTTTCGTTTTCCGCGTCTTCCAGCGTCGCGTAGTCGATGAGGCCGCGCGGACGGCCGGTCTCGGCCATGACGCGGTCGCAGGCATCGATGCACAGCGCGCAGGTGATGCAGCCGATCTGCGGCCCCTCGCGGATGTCGATGCCGGTCGGGCAGACCGCCACGCACTGGTTGCAGTCGATGCAGTCGCCGTATTCGCCGGGGTTCTTCTGCGCCTTCTTGAGGCTGCCGCGCTTCTCGCCGCGCCAGTCCTTGTAGGTGACGATGAGGCTCTTCTCATCGAGCATCGCGGTCTGGATGCGCGGCCAGGGACACATGTAGATGCACACCTGCTCGCGCATGAAGCCGCCCAGCGCAAAGGTGGTAAGCGTGAGCACAAGCACCGTGCCATAGGCGACGGGCGCGGCCGTGCCGCTCCAGAACTCCTGATGGAGCGTGGGGGCATCGGCGAAGTAGAAGATCCACGCGCCGCCCGTGGCGAAGGAGATCGCAAGGTAGATCGCCCACTTGAACACGCGCCGCGCGATCTTGGCCGGGCCCCAGGGGGCCTTGTAGAGGCGAAACCGCGCGTTGCGGTCCCCGTCGATAAGGCGGTCGACGTGCTGGAAAAGGTCGGTCCAGACCGTCTGCGGGCAGGCATAGCCGCACCACGCACGGCCTACTGCACTCGTCACCAGGAACAGGCCGATGCCCGCCATGATGAGGAGGCCCGCCACGAAATAGAATTCCTGGGGCCAGATCTCGATGCCGAACATGTAGAAACGGCGGTGTTCGAGGTCGATCAGCACCGCCTGGTCGGGCGCATAGGGACCGCGGTCCCAGCGCAGCCAGGGGGTCACCCAGTAGATCGCCAGGCACGTCGCCATGATCGCCCACTTGATGCGGCGGAACTTGCCGTCGATGCGCCGGTTGAAGACCGGCTCGTGCTTGGCATAGAGCGAGACCGGAGCCTCGGCGCTGGGGGTGATCGGTTCTGGCTTGTTCATGTCCGTTGTCCGCCCGTCATCGAAATGGGGGGCTGAGCGGCCCGGAAGGTGTGGTCCGGCTTTCGCGATGGGGGCGAAAGACCGGGTTACGCCTGAAGGGTCGGGCCGGGGTCCTTGCCTCCCCGGCCCCTGTCAGTCCGTTGTCAGTCCTGTGTTACTCGCGTGTCTCGACTGCCTCTTCGGCGATATCCTCGCCTTCGGGGGGCTGCTTCGGCCACCGGTGCCGCGAACTCCTCGCCGCCGCCCAGCGAGTGGACGTAGGCGGCCAGCATCTTGATCGTGACCGGATCGAGACGTTCGCCCCAGGCCGGCATCACGCCGTGATGCGGGTGGTGGATCTGCGCTTCGACTTCGGCCTTGCTGCCCCCGTCGAGCCAGATCGCGTCCGAGAGGTTGGGAGCACCCAGATCCCGGTTGCCCTTCGCGTTCTCGCCGTGGCAGACCGCGCAGTTGTCGGCAAAGACCTGCGCGCCGCGCTGGGTGGCCGCGCTCGTCTTCTCCTTGCCCGAGAGGCTGAGGACATAGCCGGCCACATCGCGGATCTGACCAGCATCGAGCAGGCCGTCGCTGCCGAAGTTGGGCATCATCGACTGGCGCGTCATGTCCTCGCCGGGCTGGCGGATGCCGTAGATGAGCGTGGTCTCGATGGTCTGGAGGTCACCGCCCCACAGCCAGTCGTCGTCGTTGAGGTTGGGATAGCCCTTCGAACCCGCTGCGCCCGCGCCGTGGCACTGCACGCAGTTGACCTTGAAGGCCGCCGAGCCGCCCGCAACCGCCGCGCGCATCAGTTCGGGGTGCTGGGGCAGTTGCTCGATCGGCATGTCGGCCAGCGAGGCGACAGTCTTGGCGCGCGCTGCCGCAGCCTCGTCCATCTCCTTGGCGAGTTGCCCACGGCTGGTCCAGCCCAGGACGCCCTGCGTGGCCGAGCTGATCCCCGGCCAGGCCGGGTAGGCCACGGTGTAGCCGATCGCAAAGACGATGCAGGCGTAGAAAGTCCAGAGCCACCAGCGCGGCAGCGGCGTGTTCAGTTCCTCGATCCCGTCCCATTCGTGGCCGACGGTCTCGGTCTGCGTGGCTTCGTCAAAACGCTTGTCAGCCATCGTTCTCGTCCTTGAAGATCATGGTGGCGGCTTCCTCGTTCCTGGCCCGGTGGCCCGGCCGGAAAGGCCAGGCGATGAGCACGAGGAAGACCAGCATCATGGCGAGGAGCCCCCAGCTGTCGGCGATGTGCCGCAGCGTCTCGTAAGTGGAGTGCGCGTTCATCGCCCCTTCTCCGAAGCGAGTTCCTCCTGAGCCGCCGCGTCGTTGACGTCGACGAGGGTGCCCAGCATCTGCAGGTAGGCGACCAGCGCGTCCATTTCGGTCAGGCGCGAAGGGTCGCCGTCGAAGTCGCGGATCTGCGACTTGGGATAGCGCTCCTCGAGGTCGCCGGCGTCGGCCATCGGGTCAGCCTGGGCCGACAGGTCGGCCATGGCCATCTCGATGTCCTTGTCGGTGTAGGGCACCCCGACATGGCGCAGCGCGGTGAGGTTGGCCGCGATGTCGGGGACGTCGAGGTCGTTCTCGGCGAGGAACCCGTACTTGGGCATCACGCTTTCGGGCACCACCGACTGCGGGTCGGTGAGGTGCTGGACGTGCCAGCTGTCCGAGTAGCGCAGGCCCACACGCGCCAGGTCCGGCCCGGTGCGCTTGGAGCCCCACTGGAACGGGTGGTCGTACATCGATTCGGCGGCGAGGCTGTAGTGGCCATAGCGCTCGACCTCGTCGCGGAAGGGACGGATCATCTGGCTATGGCACACGTAGCACCCCTCGCGCACGTAGATGTCGCGGCCGGCCTGCTCGAGCGGGGTGTAGGGGCGCATCCCCTCCACCTTCTCGATGGTGTTGTCGATCCAGAACAGCGGGGCGATCTCGACGATGCCGCCCACGATCACCGCACCAAAGGCGCAGACGCCGAGCAGGGTGATGTTCTTTTCGAGCTTCTTGTGGCGCTCGGTCATGGAAGTCATTTTACCTGTTCCCTTTCCAAGCGCTTCAGTTGGCCTGCGCGGCGCGGGCGCCGGGCAGCGGCTTGTCGGCCTCGGGATCGTAGGAAGCGTTGTGCATCGGCGCTTCCTCGCGCAGCTGCCCCGCGATGGTCTTCCACACGTTGAGCACCATGATCGCACCGCCCGCGAGGTAGAGCAGGCCGCCAAAGGCGCGCATCGCGTACATCGGGTACATCCGGGCGACAGTGTCGGCGAAGGTGTTCACGAGGTACCCGTCCGCGCCGTATTCACGCCACATGAGGCCCTGCATGATGCCTGCGACCCACATGCTCGCGGCGTAGAAGACGATGCCGATGGTCGCGAGCCAGAAGTGCCAGTTGACCATGCGCACCGAGTAGAGTCGCTCGCGGTTCCACAGGCGCGGCACCAGATAGTAGATCGCGCCGAAGGTGATCATGCCGTTCCAGCCCAGCGCGCCCGAGTGGACGTGACCGATGGTCCAGTCGGTGTAGTGCGAGAGCGAGTTGACGAACTTGATCGACATCATCGGCCCCTCGAAGGTGCTCATGCCGTAGAAGGCGAGCGCCATGACCATCATGCGGATGATCGGGTCGGTGCGGACCTTGTCCCAGGCGCCGTTCAGCGTCATCAGGCCGTTGATCATGCCGCCCCAGCTGGGCATCCACAGCATGATCGAGAAGACCATGCCCAGCGTCTGCGCCCAGTCGGGCAGCGCGGTGTAGTGCAGGTGGTGCGGTCCGGCCCAGATGTAGATGAAGATCAGCGACCAGAAGTGGATGATCGAAAGGCGGTAGGAATAGACCGGACGTTCGGCCTGCTTGGGCACGAAGTAGTACATCATCGCCAGGAAGCCGGCGGTCAGGAAGAAGCCCACCGCGTTGTGGCCGTACCACCACTGCACCAGCGCGCCCTGCACGCCCGCAAAGACCGGGTAGCTCTTCGAGCCGACGAAGCTCACCGGCCAGTCGAGGTTGTTGACCACGTGGAGCATGGCCACGGTGATGATGAAGGAGAGGTAGAACCAGTTCGCAACGTAGATGTGCGGCTCGGAGCGCTTGATGATCGTGCCCACGAAGACCGCGAGGTAGCAGACCCACACGATCGTCAGCCACCAGTCGACGTACCATTCGGGCTCGGCGTATTCCTTGGACTGGCTGATGCCCAGCACGTAGCCGGTGGCCGCGAGCACGATGAACAGCTGGTAGCCCCAGAACACGAACCGCGCGAGGCCCGGGAAGGCCAGGCGCGCCCGGCAGGTGCGCTGCACGACGTAGTAGCTCGTGGCGATCAGCGCGTTCCCCCCGAACGCAAAGATCACCGCCGAGGTGTGCAGCGGGCGCAGGCGGCTGAAGTTGAGGTAGGGCTCGAGGTTGAGCCAGGGCCAGGTCAGCTGGGCGGCGATGAACACGCCCGCCGCAAAGCCCACCACGCCCCAGAACACCGTCGCGATGACACCCCAGCGCACCGGGTCGTCATCGTAGCGACCCTCGTCGGGCATCCTGAGGATACCGCGCGCGATCGCGCTGTAATCCGCGCTGCGCACCGTGAACCACACGGCGATCAGCGCGGCCAGCGCGACGATGCTCATGTGAATGGCGAAACCCCCATCAGCCGCGAGCGCGACCCCGATGACGGCAAGGAAGAGCACGGCGAGCCAAAGGCCCGCCCGCGCGAGAACCGTTACCATATCATTTCTCTTTCGAGACTGTTGCTGAACCTGACGAACGCCTTGGAGAGTAACACCTGATCCAGCATTGATAATGATCAAATTGCACGAGCAATGAATTTAAACGCAGCTTTCCGTTGTTTTGCGCGCGATCAAATCAACTTGCTCGCAATTGCCGCAAAGGCATTTCCGCAGCCGCTCAAGAGGGGGGACACGCATGGTGCGGCCCCGGCGGCAATGGAAGAAATGACTATGCGCAAGATGACGATGTTCGTCGCCCTGGCCGCGGCCACTGCCCTCTCCACGCCCGCCATGGCTGGCAGTCCGGACGGCAAGTTCCAGGTCAAGGTGCTCGGCACGGCCGTCCTGCCCAACGGCGAGATCGACAAGATCAAGTACCTCGATGCAGGTCTGGGCGACACGCTTGCCGACATGGGCGTGAGCGACGTCGACGCCAAGGCGAACGACAATGTGGTCCCCACACTCGCGGTCGAATACTTCTTCAACAAGAACTTCTCGCTCGAGACGATCTGCTGCTTCACCCAGCACCACGTCAACGGCGCCGCCGATCTCTCGGGCACCGAGCTGGTCGACCATGTCCTGATCCTGCCCGCCACGGTGACGCTCAAGGCCCACCTGCCCACCGGCACGCCCTTCAAGCCCTACATCGGCGCGGGCCCCTCGGTCTTCTTCGTGTTCGACGAGAAGCCGGGCGCGACCGCCCAGGCATTGGGCGTGGACCGCGTGAAGATGTCGAACTCGTTCGGCGTGGCGCTGCAGGGCGGTGTCGACATCGCGCTGGGCGACAGCGGCTTCGGCGTCTCGCTCGACGCCAAGAAGTACTTCATGAAGCCCACCGCCAAGTTCTACGTCGAGGACACCAAGGTGCTCGAGACCAAGCACAACCTGGATCCCTGGGTTCTCAGCGCGGGCGTCACCTACCGCTTCTGAGCCCGGGCGAGGCCCAGGGCCTCCACTTCAAGGGACACACGCTGCATGCGAGGAAAGGGGGAGCACACCGCTCCCCCTTTTTTGCGTGCCTGTGCCGGGCCCGTCTACAGCTTCCTGAAATTGACCGTCGCGTTGAACAGGAACACGGCGGTCCCCGCCACCAGCGAGGCCGCGATCCGGGCGGCCAGATAGGGCACCCCCAGGACATCGCTCAGCAGCGTGAAGGCGCCCAGGATGAGCCCCAGCCCGACCAGCGCGTTGCCGACGAAAAGTACATAGCCCGACGCCATCCCGCGCGCACTGCCCCGAAAGATCCAGACCCGCGCCAGAACGTAGTGGAGCGCGTTGGCCAGGAGGAACCCCAATGCGACCGCCAGCAAGCGACCGGCCCCGGCCTTCTCCACCAGGACCCAGATGAAAGCGAGATCGAGGAGGAATGTCGCGACACTCGCGAGGGCATTGCGCAGATAGAGATCGAGCCCCTTGCGGGTCAGAACGCGGCGCAGGAACCCTTGCCCGCCAATCCCGGGATCAACGCCTTCAGGGGGCGCACTCGAGGTCGCCTCGGGCGCAATATCGTACGAATTCGAACGCGGTGGCATGCCTTGCCCAACTCGCTACCCGGCGCACGGTTTCCGATCCGACCATGCGGTCTGTGCACGCGCGCATGCATCGCGTGCGGCACTCCGCCCACGGCACGGTCCAGGTCTGCTGCGAATCAGCCCGCTTCGGCCGCGAGCGCATCCATGTCGCGAATGATGACATCGCGGCGCGAGGGCAGGTCGATGATGCCTTCATTGCGCAGGCGCGTGAACTGACGGCTCACCGTCTCGATCGTCAGGCCCAGCACGTCGGCAATCTGCTGGCGCGAGAACGGCAGCGTGAGGTGGCGCTCCTGCGGAGCATCGAGCGGGATCTTGCAGCCGCTGCCCCCCAGGCGCTCGGTCATCTCGACCAGGAAGCTCGCCATCTTCTCGGCCGCCGACTTGCGGCCCAGCAGCAGCATCCAGCGGCGCGTGCGGTCCAGTTCGCCCAGCGTACGCTCGAGCAGCTTGTGCTCCAGCGAGGGGTGCTCACGGGCAAAGGCATCGAAATCGCGGCGCGAGAACACGCAGACCTTGGCTTCGGTAAGCGCGGTCACACCGTGCCCACTGGTGCCGCCAAAGGGGCGCCCGATAAAGTCGGAAGGGTAGACCACGCCGACGATCTGCTCGCGCCCATCCTCGGTGTTGGTCGACAGCTTGAGGACACCCTCGATCACGTTGGCGACGAGGACCGAATCCTCGCCTTCCCAGATCAGCGATTCGCCCGGCGTGATCTTGCGCGTGCGCCCGATCGCGTTGAGGGCCTCGAGTTCGTTGGCGTTGAGAGACGCACAAATCGCCCGGTTCCGGACAACACAAAGGTCACAAGTCGACATGATGTTCCGTTATCAGGGCCTGCAGCTGCACACAAGTTTCCGCAGATACCTCAATCGACTGCACATGAAAAGTAACTAGCATTTGCAAAAGCCGTCAGGTGAACGGCACCGCGCGCTCCAAACTCAGGCTTCGTAACGGACCTCGACAGGCGGCAGGCCCGCGATTTCGCCGCGGAGATGCTGCCCCGGACGGACAGGTCCGACCCCGGCAGGGTTCCGGTAAAGACGAGATCACCCGGTGCCAGGGTCACGTAACGCGAGAGATGCGCAAGGATCTCCGGCACCGACCAGATCATCTGCGCGATGTCGCCCTGCTGGCGCACCTCTCCATCGAGTTCGCAGCGGATCGCGGCGTCGCGTGGCGGCATCCCCGGCACGATAGGCCCCAGCGGCGCCGAGGCATCGAAGCCCTTGGCCATGTCCCAGGGACGGCCCTTCGCCTTGGCCTCGGTCTGGAGATCCCGTCGCGTCATGTCGAACCCGACGGCCGCGCCGAAGACAAGCGCCTCGGCATCCTCGGGCGCCAGGTCATGCCCACCGCCCCCGAGCGCGACGACCAGTTCCACTTCGTGATGCAGGTTCTCGGTCCGGGAGGGGAAGGCAAGCACACTGCCGGAGGGCACCACCGCATCGGCCGGCTTGCTGAAGAAGAAGGGGGAGGGACGATCGGGATCGCTCCCCATTTCCCGCGCATGCTCGGCATAGTTCTGCCCCACACAGTAGATCCGCCGCACCGGAAAGACCGCCCCCTTACCCTGCACCTCGGCCAGGACAGGTGCGAATTCAGGCAGCGGCAGAGGGGTTGCGGGCATGACGTTTTCCTTTCCACACGTAGGCCGGGCCTGACTCATCAGGTCCTGCGAACCGGAGCGACATGCTTTGCCCTAAAGATTTGCACCTCAAAGCGAAAGCACACGAACCCGATCACGCCCCCAATCTGGAGGAGGAATTATCCGAGGGCCC
>NZ_DF850488.1:1622265-1648794 GCF_000813185.1 Novosphingobium sp. MBES04
GCCCCGCGATTCGGTCAAACCCTTTTTTTCAGTTTTTTGAATCTTTGTGCGTGAGAGCCGAACGCCGCTCATCGCCCCCCCCATGCGTCCCCGAAGCCACTCTCCGGGATGAGGACACTCGCGCCGACAAAACAGGGCTCGTTCAGCTCCCACCGAGATCTCCGCGCGCATGTCCCGCCCCGCAGTCAGGGATGCGATGGCGTAGATCCACCCCGCCCCTGAGCGTAAAGCGCAATACAAAATACACAGACTCACAAGAAGCCAAAGAACTTCATATTTTAATTCAACATTACTTGAATATATAAAACATCATTCGCGACATTGAGAAATATAGATTCATGGGGATTATATTTTTACTTGACGAAAATAGCCCTGATCATATTCTTAGCGGATAGTTAACGGCGTTTTGAGCCTCGCGTATGATGGCTGGAGGGTGGGAAGATGCGTGCACAGCCGAAATGGAACGGGCCGGATGAGGTCAGTGTCATGTCTGCAACGCCGACGCCGACACCCCACCCCGAGAATGATGTCGAAACGCATGAGCCGGGTTCCGATGCAGCCGGCGAAACCAGCGATCTGCAGGCGATCAAGTTGTGCGCCATGAAACGCTCTTTCGACATACTCTTTGCGGTGAGCCTGATCGTCATCTTCCTCCCGCTGTTCGCCCTGCTGTGCCTCGCGGTGAAGCTGTCGAGCCCGGGGCCGGTGATCTTCGCACAGCGCCGCATCGGCAAGGATGGCCGCCTGTTCCTATGCTACAAGCTGCGCTCGATGGTCACCGATGCCGATGTGCAACTTGCCCGTCTGCTGGCGGAGAATCCGGCGGCACGCGCAGAATGGATGCGCGACCAGAAACTGCGCAACGATCCGCGCATCACCTCTGTCGGCGGTTTCCTGCGTTCCTCGAGCCTCGACGAGTTGCCCCAGCTCTGGAACATCCTGAAGGGGGACATGTCCGTGGTCGGTCCACGCCCCATCGTCGAGGCCGAAGCGGTGCGCTATGGCGATCACTTCGCGCATTACTGCGCCCTGCGCCCAGGACTGACCGGGCTGTGGCAGGTGAGCGGGCGCAACGATGTCAGCTACGAGGAGCGTGTCCGGCTCGATGTTCGCTATGTCGAGGACCGCAGCTTCCTGGGAGACCTGGGTATCTGCCTTCAGACCATCCCGATGATGATGAGCGCAAAGGGGTGCTACTGACCTCCCGTTGCGCGGTCAGGGGACCTTGAGCGATCACAGGACCTGGAAGATCACCCCCCAGAGCCCGAGGCTAACCAGTGCGGCGACGAACCACACCCACGGCTTGATCCGCGCCTTCCCGGCTCCAGAGACCAATCCCGGCGCAACGCGGGGCGCGCCCAGCCTTCCCTGGCCCCGTCGCCCCTGGCCTTGCCGTCCCTGGCCAGGGCGTTGTTGGTCCTGTCGTCCTTGATCGCCAATCATGTGCCCAACGCGAAGTCGCAGTTCGTGGCCATTCCATCACCGCGATGGAGCCTGACGAAACTGTCCCACGAGGGATAATCGAATAGCGCGTGCGGGACAACCAGCGCCTTGGGCGCGCGAAGCCCCCAGGGCCGCGTGGACAAGGGGGCAGCTCTCCGGGTGTGTTCAGGCGCGGCGGGCTGCGGACCAGCGCTTGAGGAAACGCAGGCTGTGCGCCGCTTCGAGCAGCGCCAGTCCAAGCCGTCCGGTCCGGCGATAGCGCTGCACCACGGCCCCTTCGCGCCAGAGACTGGAGGTAATCGCCCCGCCCTCCGGAAACTGGTGGACGGCTTCAATCCGACCAAAGTCGCGCGCACGCGGCGACAGGGAGAGAACCGCAAGGTCCTGCCGGCCTGGCCAGATGATCGCCTGACGCAGCCGTTCCCAGGCCTCTTCAGCGGCGGTTTCGATACCAGGCAGCTGCTCGGGCGAGAGACCGCCCAGGTAGGTGAGAACGCCCGTGAAAAGCCCCTGCGTGTCCTCGCCGATCCGCTCCTGCCAGCCCGGCTCCTCGAGATTGGAGCGCGGCACCGGCTCGTTGGAAAAGGACTTCACGCTGGTCAGGTCCGGCTCCAGCACGGACTCGATGAGATGCCAGAAGCGCAACACACAGGTGCGCGCATTCCAGGGGCAGTAGCCATCCTGCTCGACGCTGAGGCCCACCGTCACGTCGAAGTGGGGCGTGGCAAAGCGCTTGTAGTTGCTGCGCGCGAACTGCGCCGCGAACCACTGCACCTGGGGGACGCCCTCCTGAAGCAGACGGATAGTACTTCCATAAAGGCCGGTGTCGCACAGGATCGCGCGCCCGCGTCCCTGGCTGACCTGATCCAGGTGGCGACGAAACGCGCCGTCGAGACGCCCGACGACCTGACGTACCAGGCGCCCCGATTCGCCTTCGAGCAAGGCCACGAAGGTGTCGGCTTCGAACGGGTGATGCCATTCCGGCCCGAGCCGGATCGACGGATCCTGGGTAAGCGCCAGAACCACCTCGGCCATGGTCTGGCCTTCGAATTCACGGCCGAGTTCCTCGATCAGCGCCGGCCCCGGTCCGGCGAGCCCGGTGCGCGCGGCGACCAGCCGCGAAATCATCAGATCGGCATGGGGCAAGGGCGCGGACAGACCGCTCGCGGCCAGGAACGCCTCGTAGATCTGCCGCAGCCGCAGCCCTCCGCGGGCGCAGAACAGCAGGCACGTGTCGTCCTTTTCCGGCATGTAATACTGGAACGTCCAGAGGCGCTGCGCGAACTCGGCGAAGATCGGCCCCAGGACCTCGCAACCGAAACGTTCGGCTGCGAGGTCGCCGCGGGGAAACAGGGGAAGAGCAAAGTTCATGGTCAGCGTTCCGGCATCTTGCGGGCCAGCCGCGCGCGCGCGGCATCGAGACGGCGCTCGAGAATGACGAGCCGCGGGGCAAAGATACGATGGGGACGAAGCCCGGCGCTGCGGGCCATGCGCTCATCGGCCTGGGCATCATCGCCTATGTGCAGGAAGGCACCGGCAGGCACGTCCTCGGCGTCGACCACCTTGGGGAAGATGGCCGCGGTCCGCTTGGTCGCACCGAGGTCCGCGCTGGTATAGACCTTCGCAATGGGGTGCCCCTCGGCCAGGTCGTCCAGCAGGCCGCGAATGGTCGCTGCGGTGTGCCAGGTGTCGCTCACCGCGATGATCCGGATGCCCTCGCAGGCGCGCCGGTTCAGCCAGGTCAGCAACGAGGTGTTCGGCGCGAGCTGCGTGCGCTCGACCTCGATCTCCGCCCGCGCGAGGACCTGCGCCTCGGCCGGGCCAAGCCCGAGCGAAAGCGCCATGCCCTGAACCAGGGCATCGAAGGTCACTTCGCCTGTCGGATCGGCCATGTCGAGCGCGCGGTAGGCGAGGTGCTGGACGTTGCGACGCGCGCGCCACAGCGCTTCCTTGCTCACCAGCAGGCCGCGCTCGCGAAGGAGCATGGCCGCAGCCCGCTCGGCGACGTGACGCACCCGCCCCGGCTCGGCCGTGGCGTTGCGCCGAAGCAGGGTGTCGAAGACATCGCACGAGATCACGCGTATGCCTTCCAGATCGACGCCCTTCATCCTCGTCCTCCTCCCGTTTCCGCAATTCCATCACGCGGCAAGGCGCGCCGCGGACGCACCGTGGGCGCTTGCTCCTCGGCCTCCCGCAGCCTCGGCGGCAGCGTCTCGCGGTAGACAGCCAGGGTCTCCTGCGACATGCGCCGCACCGAAATCTCCGCGATGTTCTCGCGCGCGGCACTCGAGAGCGTCTCGCGCAGGCGCTCATCGCCGAGGAGACGTGTCATCTCGCGCGCCAGCGCATCGCTGTCCGCCGGGGGCACCAGCACCCCGCGCTGGCCATGACCGAGCGCGGCCGGGATCCCGTCGACGGCGCTGGCGATGATGGGATTGCCCATCTCGCGCGCCTCGAAGATGACGAGCGGACAGGGATCACGCAGCGAGGCGAGCACGAAGAGGTCCGCGCTGGCGAGCACGTCGCGCGGATCGTCGCGGTAGCCCATGAAATGGATATGGTGCCCGCTGCCCGACGCCTCGGCTCGCGCCTCGAAGTCGGCCTGCTCGGGCCCGCCCCCCACGAGGTAGAGATGCGCGCCGGGATAGCGCTTGCGCACAGTGGCGAAGGCATCGATCAGGTAATCGACCCCCTTGCGCGAATGGAGGCCGCAGACCGTCACGATCGCGGGATGCTGCAGCGAGACCGGCGCGCCGAAGAACACGGGGCGGCGTACCCCCCCGACCGTGCCATTGGTGACGGTGCGCAGCTTGGCGCGGGGGATACCGCGTGCGTGCATGTCCTCGCCCACCGCCTCGCTGACGGTGATCACCCGGTCGCCCACGCGCATGAGGTTGGCCTGTTCGTCGAAGGAATTGTGGACCGTCGTGACCAGCCCGAAGCGCTGCCACAGGCTTACGATGCGCGCGGAAAGCGCGGCGTAGACCATGTGCGCGTTGACCACGTCGGGCTTGATCCGGCGTACCGCGCGCCAGAACCGCCAGGCCATGATCCCCAGCTTGAGGGGGCCCTTCGAATCGCCGAACTGGATGACTTTCACCCCGTTGCGCACGAGGAGGGCATCAAGGTCCCCATAGCCGCTGACGACATAGACATCGTGCCCGGCATTGACCTGGTCGCAGGCCAGGTCGACCGCGACAGCGACATGCCCGTTCCCCAGGCACGTATGATTGAGATAGTGGACTATGCGCATGCAACGTCTCGCCAACCGAGGAGAAAATCGAGCTGTTCGTAAGGCCCCGTCATGATCCCGCCTCGTCCTTGGCGCGGTACACGCGGACATAGTCGACCTGCATGCGCGAGGGGCTCTTCATGCCCTCGATCGGCCAGCCGCCGCCTGCAGCCAGGTTCACCATCGGGAACATCGGCTGCAGGTATTCCGCGCGTGTCGGCTCGGTCGCGACAACCTTGCGGTCGAGGTAGAAGGTGACGAAATCGCGGTCTATCGCGACCCCGAAGGTGTGGAATTCCTGCTCCAGGGAATGGGCCGGAACATCGACGCGATAGGTTTCGCCCGCCTGTGACTTTCCGTCCTGCCAGACATGCGTGGTCGCGAGGTAGGCATCGGGGAACTGGCCGTAATATTCCAGCACGTCGATCTCGGGATTGGGCCTGCCTCCTTGCGCGTTCGAGCCCAGCCAGAAGGCGGGCCACACCCCCGGTCCGCCGGGCAGGCGCGCGCGCATCTCGAAATAGCCCCCGGACTGCAGAAACCCGCGCGAGGCGCTGTCGGCGGCCGAAAGCAGACCCGATTCCCAGCGCCCCTCGTGCTCGCGCATCTCGATGGTGAGAATCCCCGCCTCGACATGGAAGGGCCCGTCGGGCTGCGGATCGCGGAACACCGCATCGCCAAAATCCCCGGCCCAGGGCGTATGCGCGATCCAACGCGTCCCCGGCCCCCAGGCCGAGACGTCGAGCTCGTCGAAATTCTCCTCGAACGTGAGCGTGAAGCGCTCGAGCGCAAGGGCCTCTCCCAGCCGCGGCGCAGCGCCTGCGGCCACGTCGCCGCGCCCTGCTCCTGTAACGAGGAACGCACCGGCGAGCAGAACGGCAAGCCCCCCCAGCCCGAACCGGCGATGCCGCCCCCCAGGCACAGGGGCGAGCTTGGGAAGCACCTCCATCATACCCCCGGGCACCGCGCCTGCGCGATCCGCCGAAGGTTCTGCAGAATTCCAAAAGAACGATCCCAAGACACCGGACCCTCCCAACAGCTCAAGACCGCTTAATTAATTTACTCTCTATTTCTATAATTGCAAATACAATAAATATGGATCAATAAAGGCAATGCCAAATATTACTACTTCGCGCCGAAGTCCATTGTGCTGGAGCAAATAAGAAATCCGCAATAAATGCTGATTGCGGCTATTTGGCACTTGGGACCGGCGCCGGGGAAAAGCGAATCCGCGGCAGGCACTGGAGACGAGATCATGATGCTAAGTGAACAACTGGCCGCGACACGCGGGCGTCCGGCGGGATTCGACTACCTGCGTATCGGGCTCGCGGCGATGATCGTGGTCTGGCACACCGCGATCACGTCCTATGGAACCGAGACCCAGACCGCGCTCGCGCTGGGCCCCAGCCGCCCGATCTGGGCCGCAATCCTGCCGATGTTCTTCGCGCTCAGTGGGTTCCTGGTGTCAGGAAGCCTGGAGCGCTCGCGCACGCTGATCAGTTTCCTGGGCCTTCGCGTGTTGCGCATCTTTCCCGCGCTGGCGGTCGAATCGCTGATCGCCATGCTGGTGATCGGCCCGCTCTTCACCGCCTATGCGCTTGACCTCTACGTCACCGATCCGGTGTTCCAGCGCTACGCGCTCAATATGCTGGGCATCGTCCAGTACGACCTGCCCGGCGTCTTCCTGACAAATCCGGCGACGCAGGTGAACGCGCAGCTCTGGACCCTGCCCTTCGAGCTCAAGTGCTACATCGCGATCGCCCTGTTCTACATCTTCCAGATGTACCGCGTGCCCGCGCTGTTCGTGTTCGGCTGTATCGCCCTCCAGATCGCGGCGAGCGCCTGGATCGTCCTCGATCCCCAGCAGGACGAGGGGATCCTGCGCGGCCCGGTGCTGGTGCTTGCCTTCCTCTACGGTTCCTTGCTCTACCGCCTGCGTGACCGCCTGCCCTGGAGCCCGGCGCTATGCGTAGCGGCCGCCCTCGTCAGCCTGGTCCTGCTCTACATGCCGCTGGCCAATTCGCTGGCCGCGCTGCCGCTGGCCTATGTCACGGTCTATCTTGGCCTCACCAATCCCCCGCGCTCCTCGCTGGTGTCGAGCGGGGACTATTCCTATGGCATCTTTCTCTACGGCTTTCCGATCCAGCAGGCGGTTTCGGCGACGCTGCCGGACTTGCGCTTCTGGTGGGTGAACCTGTTCGTCGCCACGCCGATCATCTGCCTCGTGGCCTATGGCTCCTGGCACCTGATCGAGAAGAAAGCCCTGCGCCTGCGCGGGTACCTCACCCGCTTCGAGGCTGGTGCCTGCCCCACCACGACCGCATCGCGGGCTTCTATGGCCGCACCATCGCCGCCAGCCTGCAGAGCCGCTGGGTCCCGCGCCGCCTGCAGCAGACCAACCTCGTACGCGCCTTGTGCGAGACGGGCCGCCCGGTTCCCGCCGAGTGACCCTTGCACGAACGGCGTGATCCGGGTCGTCCCGCCCGGGTCACGCCGCCCCCCTGCTCCCAACGAGGGGAAGGCCCCCGGCACCTGCGCGGTGCCGGGGGCCTTTTCGATTCACTCAGCGAGGACGAGCAGCGAGTAGCCCCCCACCACGCGCACCGCGAGATCGGGCGAAAGCGCGTAAAGCAGGCGGCGCGGCAGCTTCATCAGTCGGCTGAGAAGCGCCTGGTCGGGCAATTCCAGCCGGCTTGCGGTGTAGCGCCAGTCGAGGATCCTGTAGCCGCAGTCCTCGAGCGCGCGCAGCGCCAGGTCCTTGAAGAAGTAGTGAATGTGACCCAGATCGCGCCGCTGGTTGAGGATCGGCGAGACCCGCACGAGCGACTGCACCGACAGGTCGAGCGGAATGTGCAGCACCTTGTAGCGCCCGATCGGCTTCAGGCTCTTCATGAAGGCCATGTAGTCGTCGACATGTTCGATCACGTCGATGAGCATGAGCACATCGAAATCGGGATCCTCGGCCTTCGTGATGTCCCCAAAGTAGAACTGCGTGCGCTCGGTCCCCCGCGTGTTCGCAACCGAGAAGGCCTGGGGCGAAATTTCATATCCACTCAGCCGGGCCTCGGGCAGCATCTCCTCGAGATTGAGAAGGATCCCCCCCACGCCGCAGCCGACCTCGCACAATGTCTCGTGCGCGATGCCGTTGTCGAGGAGGATGTTCTTGATGTGATTGGCCTTCCAGGGCGAGTCCGCCTCGTGCCAGGCCGGGTTGTTCTCGAAGTAGGTTCCATCCTGGTACATCGTGTTCATGGGGCCCCCTTGGCTGTTGTCCCGCACCTGCCCGCCGCGCGCCTCTTCCCGGATCGGCAAGAAGACCGTGCGCAGGCTTTATTTCAGCCCATACAGCAATACACATCAGCACAATTGTCAATAAACATGAAATCAATAAAAGTGACTATACTGCACCATACCTAAATTATACGCCTTCCCAGCCGACACATCGCGATCTATATATTTATTACTTCATGAAAGAAGACATGACGGGGTACTCGGTGCGAACAGCGATCATTCATTATTGGCTTGTCGGCATGCGCGGCGGCGAACGTGTCCTCGAGCACATCTGCGACATGTTCCCCGAGGCCGATATCTTCACCCATGTCGTCGACCCGGCAAAACTCTCCGACAAGCTGCGCGCGCGCCGGATCGAGACCACCTTCATCGCGCGCCTGCCGGGCGCCCGCACCCACTACCAGAAGTACCTGCCGCTCATGCCGCGAGCCCTGGAAGCGCTGGACCTCACCGATTACGATCTGGTCATCTCCAGCGAGGCGGGGCCGGCCAAGGGTGTCATCACCCGGCCCGATGCCACCCACGTCACCTACTGCCACTCGCCGATGCGCTACATCTGGGACCAGTACCACCAGTACCGCAGCACCGGCGGGCTGGGCGCGCGGATCTCGATGCCGCTGTTCGCCCCGGCCCTGCGCACCTGGGATGTCGCCAGCGCCGCGCGCAGCGATCTCATCATGGCCAACAGCGCCTATATCCGCGCGCGCATCGGCAAGTTCTGGGGACGCGAGGCCCGCGTCGTGCATCCGCCGGTCGACACCGCGCTGTTCACCCCGAGCGCTACCCACGACGAGGAGTATCTCTGGGTCGGCCAGCTTGTCTCCTACAAGCGCCCCGACCTCGCGGTCGATGCCTTCTCAGCGAGCGGGCGCAAGCTTCACGTCGTGGGCGATGGGCCCATGTTCGAGGAGCTGCGCGCGCGCGCCGCGCCCAACGTGCGCTTTACCCGCCGTCTCGACTTCACCGCGCTGCGCGCGGCCTACGCCCGCGCTCGCGCACTCGTGTTCACGGGCGAGGAGGACTTCGGCATGATCCCGGTCGAGGTCATGGCCTCGGGCCGGCCGGTCATCGCCTATGG
Organism: Novosphingobium sp. MBES04; assembly: GCF_000813185.1. Classification (NCBI taxonomy): domain Bacteria; kingdom Pseudomonadati; phylum Pseudomonadota; class Alphaproteobacteria; order Sphingomonadales; family Sphingomonadaceae; genus Novosphingobium; species Novosphingobium sp. MBES04. The sequence continues at coordinate 1,631,310 of NZ_DF850488.1, forward strand.
CCGGGGCGGCGCGCTCGAAACCGTGGTCGAGGGTGAAACCGGGCTCTTCTTCCACGAGAACTCGGCCCCCGCACTCAACGCCGCGCTCACCCGCTTCGAGAGCTGGGAAGCCGACTTCGTCCCCGAGGCCGCGGTGCGCCAGGCCCGCCGCTTCAGCCCCGAGGTGTTCCGCACGCGCTTTCTCGAAACTGTCGAGCGCGCCCAGGCGCTGGGGCACCGGCCCCATCCCGCTGCCCCCCAGGCGATTTCGGCCTGAGCCCGCCAGGAAGCCCGCCATGATCCTCACCCACATCGGCCTCGTCATCGCGATCATCGGGATCTTCCTCATGTTTCGCGGGGGGATGATGGACATGCTGCTGCTGGTCATGGCCTGCACACTGCTCGGCGGATCGGCGGCGGCGCAGCTTCCCGCGCTTGGTGGCTCCTCGGTGCCGCCTGCGCCCTTCGCGCTGGTCTTCGCGCTGGCCCGCATGACACTCCCCAACAGCCAGCGCTGGCGCGAGGCACGCGGAGCGATCCGGGCCAATGCCTGGCTGGCCATCTACGCGCTCTACGGCGTGCTCGCCGCCACGATGGCGCCAAGCTTCTTTCGCGACAGCATCCAGGTCACGGCCATGCGTGCGACGGGCCCCACCCGCACGCTCTTCGACACCGTCCCGCTGGCGCCCTCGCCGCAGAACGTGACAGTCACCGTCTACCTCCTCGGCACGGTCTGCGCCGGGATCGTCGCCTACCTGGCCATGCAGGAGGAAGGGGCCGGACGGCGCTTCGTGAAGATGGGCGTCATCATGGCCTGGATCCACGCGACGCTCGGCGTGCTGGCCGCAGTGCTCAAGGGGACGCCCTTCGATCTCCTCGTCGATGTCCTGCGCAACGCCAACTACACCCAGACCGATCAGACCGCCTACGGATGGTGCGCCTGACGGGAATCTTCACAGAACCCTCGGCCTATGTCGGATTTGCCTTCGGCTGGTTCGTGTTCCTCCTCGAATGCTGGCTGCGCGACATCCTGCCGCGCCGCACCGGTCCCGCCGCGCTGGCGCTGGCGCTGGTGCTGTTCTTCTCGACCTCCTCGACCGCGTACCTGGGCCTTGGCGGCTACGGGATCATCGTGGGCCTGCGCCTGCTGCTGGCCCCCCAGCACCTCGATGCGCGCAAGGGCCTGACATTGGCGGGCGCCGCGCTGGCGCTCTTGATCGCGGTCTGTGCGCTCGCCTTCCTGTGGCCCGCCTTCATCGATCTGATGAGCACGATCCTGCGCCGCGCAACGATCGACAAGCAGGACAGCGAATCGGGCATCCAGCGTGCCTTCTGGGCGCGCATCGGGATCGACGCCTTCTTCGCCTCCTATGGTATCGGCATCGGCCCGGGCAGCTTCCGCTCCTCCAGCTTCGTCACCGCGATGCTTGGCTCCACGGGGCTGATCGGCAGCCTGGCCTTTCTCGCCCACCTGGCGCGAGCTTTTCGCCCCTTGCGTATCTCGACCTACTGCGGGCCGCGCCTGGGCCGCCAGTTCGGCGAGAACACGATGATCGGGGCGGCGGGCGGATGGGCAGCGCTGTGCGTACTCATTCCCGCCGCAGTCGTCTCGCCGACGTGCGATCCGGGCGGGGATTTCGCGGTCTTCGCCGCGATCTCGCTGGCGCTGCGCAGCCTTCCACTACCACGAGCAGCCGCGGTCGCACAGCGCCCCTCCGTGGCCACCTGGCGCCGTCCCGTACCGGCCCATTCCGGATGAAGATGCGGCCGCCCGCCAGACCACCGGCGGCGCGAAATCAGGATGCAGAAACAAGCGCGCGCACGATGATGCGCGCCTGGTTCTCCCAGCTGAAGATCTGCGAACGCGCCTGCCCGCGCTGAGACAGACGGCGCGCCAGCACCGGATCGCCGAGCACGTCGCGCACCCGGGCCACCAGGCTCGCCGCATCGAGCGGGTCGCAATAGAGCGCAGCCTCCCCGCACCGTTCGCGCAGCACCGGCAGGTCCGAGACCACGACCGGGCAGCCCAGCCGCATCGCCTCGCTCGGCGGGAGGCCCGAGGTTCGTAGAGCGAGGGGTACATGAGGCAGGCCGCCTCGCTGTAGAGGCGGGTCAGCTGCGCGTTGTCGACGAAGCCGGTAAAGCGCACCTTGGCGCGAACCTCGGGCGAAAGGCCCTCAAGCCATTCCTCGCAGCGCGCATTGGGCCGACCGACCAGCCGGACCTCCACGCCATCGCCCGCCAGAACCTCGGCGGCGGCAAAGACGCGGCCCACGTTCTTGCGTTCGGAAAAGCCCCCCACGTGCAGCACGTAAGGTGGCGCTGCGGTGTCCGGGGCCGGACGGGGAGGCGCGGGTTCGTCATTCATCCAACTCCCGTTGGGCGCGACCACCAGTTGCTCCGGGCGCCCGCCATTGGCCGCGCGAATGGCCTCGGCCTCGGTCTGCGAGACGGTGATGAGCGGGCGCGCACGGCGCACGAGAAAGTGGCCCACCACCTCGTGAAAGAGCCGGTAGGGCAAACTGTAATCGCTCTTGAAGGTGCGGAAGGACTGATCGTGCAGCATGACCGCCACCGGCGCGCCCGCAATCAGGCTGCGCAAGGGCGCAAGGTTGCCCAGGCACAGCAAGTGCGCTCCCCCGGCATGGCGCGGCAGGGTCACCTGTTCCCAGTAATGGCCCGTGCCGCCCGCCAGATGCTGCGTGGCGATGCGGGCGAGGTTCAGCGAGCCGAACTCGGCCCCAGTCGGTGCGACGAGCCGCGCGCGCAGGCCGGGAAACTCCCCGCGCACCAGCAGCCGCTCGAGCGCCAGCACGAATTCGCGCGCGACGCGCTGAACGCCGGTGGCCGGCTGGCACAGGAAGCGCCCGTTGATGACGAGCTCGCCCGCGGCCTGTTCATCCCGGCCTCCGCACGGCGCGTGCCCGCCTACCGCGACCGGGCCGTGCATCACAGTTCAAGCGCGCGCATGGGATCGACGCGCCCGCGCGCGACATCCCACAAGGCTACCCAGTTGCCGACCACGCGCCCGCGCCGGTCGATCCAGGGTTCGGGCCGCGCGGAACGGACGTGGTTGGCGATCACGTTGCGGCTCGCCATGACCAGCGCCTTGCGCCACTTCATGCTCCCCTTGCGCAGAAGGTAGAGCGGATTGACGATCTGCGAATAGCCCAGCCGCCGCCCGCTGCCGCGCCCGCCCTTGATCCCCTGGTGCACACCGGCAAAGGCGTCGGTGCGGCCCATCGGGCGCCCCCTGGCGACGCGCACCGCAAAGTCGACATCCTCCTGCCAGGCGTAGAGCGGAAGGTTCTCGTCGAACTCCTGCCCCTCGATCGCCGCGGCACGGTAGGCCATGTTGCAGCCATAGAGCCCTTCCCAGGGCTCCAGCGATGGCCTTTCCGGGAAGACCCGGTCCTGTTCGTAGCGCTCGACGAGCGCGCGGGCTTCCTCGTACTCGATCCCGCACGTACAGATGCCGTCGCCCAGCATCGTGCCGGTAAGGCCGACCACCTCGGGCATGATTTCGAAGGCGCGCACGATATCGGCAAGGCAGCTTGCGGTCGGCACGTAGTCATCATCGAAGAAGACGACATATTCCGGGTCGCTGGAGATATGCGCGAGGCCGCGGTTGCGCTGGCGGGTCAATCCCACCGGACACTCCAGGATCGAGAAGCCCTGTGTGACGCTACCAAGTTCGTATCCCTCGGGCAGATCGGCCTGCGAGGTCACCGCCCAGATCATCTCGCACGGTTTCAGGGTCTGCCTGGCAATGTGCTCCACCCAGCGCCCCAATTCGCGCGGCCGGTTCACACTCGCAATAACGACGACAATTCCTCTCGCCATAGCCTTCCCCTTACTGTCGGGCCATAGAACCAAAACAGATCTACTTTGCAATACTAAAGTTTAAAAACTAATTTAACTTTACTTGAAGACTTAAAGCAATACATCAGATAAATACAATTATTGCAGATGCCAGCAAATACCAGCATCACCTAATATTCCGAATACGCATCCGGAGACCGTATGGAAGCGTCCCTGCGTTTCAGCGTCATTATCGCCAACTACAACTACGGCCGGTTCGTGGCGCGGGCGATCGACAGTGCGCTCGGGCTCGACTGGCCCGAGGTGGAGGTGATCGTCATCGACGACGGCTCCAGCGACGATTCGCGCAGCGTCATTTCCGCCTATGGCGCGCGGGTCCGCGCGGTCTTCCAGGACAACGCCGGACAGGTTCGCGCCAACAATGCCGGCTTTGCGCTCGCCAGCGGCGATGTCGTCGTGTTCCTCGATGCCGACGACGTGCTCGAACCCGGGCTCGCACGCGAGGTCGCCGCCGTCTGGCATGAGGGGGTCAGCAAGGTCCAGGTGCTGATGCAGAAGGTCGACGAGAACGAACAGCCGCTTCCTGCGCTGCTGCCCCACATCCGCCAGCCGCCCCGCGCCTGCGACATTCGCGCCTGGGCCCACTACACCAACGAATACCCCTCGCCGCCGGGCTCCGGGAATGCCTATGCGCGCAGCTTCCTCGCGCGCATCTTCCCGCTCGATGCCAGCCGGGACAGCTCGACCGACACCACCTGCATCGCGATGGCCCCGTTCCTGGGCGAAGTCGTCACGATCGTGCAGCCGCTGGTGCGTTACCGCATCCACGGCGCCAACGATTCCAACATGCTGGCCAATGTCAGCCACTTCGCCCGCGAGGTCGAACGCGCGCGCAAGCGCCTCAAGGCAACCCAGGATGCCTGCGAAATGGGAGGCATGGCGCCGCCGGGAAGCGCGGCCCTGCGCCGCGCGAACCACCTTCTCCAGCTGCGCGCCGCCTCGCTCCGGCTCCAGCCCGACAGCCACCCGATGCCCGAAGATTCGCGCCTGTGCATCCTCCTCGATGCCGCCCGGCTGCCGTTCCAGCGCAGCTTCGAGCCGCTCGTGCGGCGCATCGCCATCGCCGGATACTCGGCCCTCCTTGCAACCCTGCCGATGGCTGCGGTGCGCCCGATGATCAGACTGCGCTTTTCCTCACGCTGAGCGCTGCTCGGCGCGGGGTCCGCGCAGCCGTTCGAGCACGCGCACGAGCACGCGGTCATGGGCCATGCTCTCGATCCCCGCAGGCCGCCCGGCCTGGTGCCAGGCCAGCGCGAGGATCAGGCCATAGACCGCCATGCCAAGCCCCGCGACCAGCCCGATTCCCAGCGCCAGCTCCAGCCCCGCAAGGTCCGCAAGACGAGGACGCAGCGCATAGAGCACCGCCACGAGACCGCCGCTCGCAAGGAGAGTGCGCCAGGTCGCCCAAAGCTGGTGCCACACCGACACCCCGATCAGCCGGCGCGTCATCACCATCACGATCAGCGCGGTGGTGAGCGCGGAGATCGCCCGGGCGCCCACCGCCCCCTCGATGCCGTACCAGACCGCGCCCACCACCATCAGCGGCACCTTGAAGACGAGTTCGGCCGCGCGCTGGCCAAGCAGGCCCTGCGGCCGGTTCAGCGCCATCGCCAGCGAGGAATAGGGCGCGGTCAGAAGCGGCGGGATGAGCGTGAGCGACAGCCACTGCAGCACCGGGATGGCCCCCAGCCACTTGTCGCCCAGCGCGAGCGCGACGGCGGGCTGGGCCAACAGGCACAGCCCCAGAAGCACCGGCGCGCCGATGGCCAGCACGGCATTCGAGGCCTGGACATAGGCCGTCGCCAGACGCGCGCGCTGGTCTGCGATAAGCGCGAAGACCGACAGGAGCGGGCGCACGATGGGACGGATAAGGCTTGCTCGGGCACGTAGGACAGGTCGTTGGCGACCGAGTAGATACCCAGCTGCGCCGGACTGACGAACCGGCCCAGGATCAGGCGGTCGCACTGCCAGTTGATCGCGGCCAGAAGCTGCGCGCCTGTCGTCCAACCGAGGAAATCGGCGAAGAGCGGCCACTCGGCCAGCGAGAGCCGGGGCCGGTAGGGCGCCAGCGCATAGGAGGCGAGAATCCAGATGGTGGGCGTCGCCACGATGCCCACCATCAGCGCGCGATAGTCGCGCAGCCACCAGGCCGCCGCCACCGAACAGACCAGCGAGCCTGTCTTGCACACCAGTTCGGCCGCAATCTCGCGCCGGTACTTGAGCTCGCGCGCGTAGAGCACCAGCCCGGGACTGCCCATGCCCCGCAGGCCCGGCGCCACGCCCAGAGCGAGGATCATCCAGACAAGCGTGTCGTTGCGGTAGAAATGGGCAAAGGGCACCGCGCTCGCCCAGACCACCAGCGTCAGTGCCCCGCCCCGCAGCGCGCTCAGCGTGAAGGCGGTATCGAGGTGGCGCTGTGAAATCGCCCGGCGCGCGATCAGCACCTGCGTGATCGGCAGTTCGAACACGGCCTCGACAATCGTGACCAGCGTCATCGCGATCGCAATGACGCCGAAATCCTCCGGCGTCAGGAGCTGGGCGAGGACCAGGAGGCTCAGGAACTCGACGAACTTGGTAAACAGGCGCCCGCCGATCAACCAGGCTGCGCTGCCCGCGGTCCGCCCGCCCAGGGCCTCTCCCCCCGCCTGCACCGGCATCGACTCCGACTCTGCGGCCTTCGCATCAGCCACGCGCCACGTCCCCCCGCCAGGCCAGTCCCTCGAGCATGGCCGCGTGCTGGGCGACCACGTTGTCGAGGCGGAAGAAGGCGGCGGCCTCGCGCCGCACCGGTCTCCGGCCCGCGCGCGCGCGCGGGACGCAAAGTCGGCCATGGCTGCGGCCAGAGCGCCGGCATCCTCGGCGGGCACGACCTCGCCCTTCTCGGGCATGTCGATGAGATCGGTAGGGCCGAAATCGCAGTCGGTGGCAATCACGGGGAGCCCGGCCGACATGGCCTCGACAATGGCAACGCCAAAGCCTTCCCAGCGCGAGGCGCTCACGAAGCATTCCGCTTCGGCCAGCTCGGCCGCCGGATAGGCGATCTTGCCAGCCAGGCGCACCTTGCCCGCCAGCCCCAGCCGTTCGATCTGCGCAGAAAGCGCGTCTCGTTCCTCGCCATCACCCACGATGGTGAGGTGCGCATCGACCCCTTGCCCAATCAACTGCGCAAACGCCTCGATAAGGACATCGTGCCCTTTCTGGCGCGCGAGGCGCCCGATGGTGAGGAACCTGACAGGGCCGCTGGCCCCTGCCGTGCGCACGACCTCGCCGAACTGGCGGACCGGGTTGGGCAGATAGTCCGCCACGTCCGCATGCCCGGTGCGCAAGGCCAGGTAGCGCGCCAGCGCGGGGGAGACCGCAATGACCTTGTCCATGCGCGGCACCAGCAGGTTGAACAGCGAGAAGGCGAGCCGCGCGCGCCGCGAGGTTGTCCCTTCCACCTTGGGATTTCCATGCAGGTGCATGACGAAGCGCGATTTGCCCCGGGCCAGGCGGTGCAGCAACCAGACCAGCACGGTGGGCTCGAACTGGGCAATGACGACCACATCGTAGCGGTCCCGGCCCAGCTGGCGCGCGACCTTCCTGGGAAAGGCGCGCAGGCTCCCCGCCTCCTCGAAGAAAACCTCGTAGGGCAGGCTCTCGGGCAGTTCGACATAGCGGTGGCAATAGAGCACGCTGACCTCGATCCGGCCGCGATAGCGCGTGGCAAGACCGCAGGCGAGATCGTGGACGACCCGCTCCATTCCGGCGAAATGCGTCGATGGCGGCACGACATAAAGAACTTTCACCGCAGCGCTTTCCCCCTTTGCAGACCTTGCTGACCTTGCACACCCGATCGTTCCGGGCCCCGGAGCGCTTCTGCCCCGGTGCCCCATCATGCCCGTTTTCTCAGGCGTAATATCTCCGGTATTGCTCGTAGTAGAAGCTCGCATCGCCGTAGCCGAACTTGGCCTGCTTGCGCAGGTCCACCTGGCTCAGGACAGCGCCCGCCACCCGCACCCGCCCTTCGGGCAGGAGCCGCAGCGCCGCACGGATCGCATGGTCGGCGGTGGCCCGCCAGCGCGCGACCATGACCACCCCGTCGACCTGCGTTGCCAGCGTGCGGGTATAGGTAATCGGCAAGATCGGCGGGGCATCGAGCAGGACGAGGTCGAAGGCATCGCCAAGCCGGGCCAGCAAGGGGCCCATCTCCCCGTTGCCCAGCAGGTCCTCCAACCCGTGCGCCTCGCCCACGATCGGCAGGACACAGACCCCGCGCCGCGCATCCAGAACCAGCGCTTCCTCGAGTGTCGCCTCCCCGCGCAGCACCTCGAGCAGGCCCACCTGCGGAAGCGCGCCCGAAAGCGCGCGGGTCGCTCCGCGCTGGCGCACGTCGACATCGACCACCACGGCGCGCTCCCCGGTCAGCGCGGCCACCCGGGCCAGTCCTGCCGAGATCGTGGTCTTGCCCTCACGCGGGAGCGCAGACGTGATCAGCACCAGGTTGCGCGTGTCCCCCAGCGCATGGTTGATCGAGGCCCGCAAGCCCCGGAACGCCTCGGCGTAGCCCGACATCGGCGCGTTGGCGATGGCTTCAACCGGATCGTCCTCGCCGGGCAGGATGCTGCCCACCTGCGGCACGCTTTCAAGGCAGCGCAGGGACAGCTTGTGCTCGACATCCGAGGCCGTCGAAAGGCCGGTGTAGAGCATCTCTCGGACCAGGCCGATCACCACGCCCACGCCCAGCCCGACCACCAGCGCCAGCGCGAGGTTCAGGAGGGGCCGGGGCGAAACCTGCGTCTCTGGCAGATCGGCGTAGGAGATGACACGCGCGTCGGGCCGCTCGGTCCCCTGGCTCGCCACGGTCTCCTTGTACTGGGCCAGATAGCTGTCGTAGAGCTCCTGCGAGGCTTCGGCCCGGCGCGTGAGATCGGTCAGCGCGACCATCGCCCGGTTGTTCGAGGCCAGCGCCCCCTTGGCCGAGCCGAGCGAGCCCTGCAGCGAGGAAAGCCGCCCCGAGGAGACCTGCACCTTGGCTTCGAGGTTGGAGATGATGCGCTTGATTTCCGAGGCGATCTGCGCGTCGACCATGTCGAGTTCGGAGCGCGCGCTCTGGAGAGCGGGATAGCCCGGTCCGAACTGCGCCTCGAGCGCGGCGACGCGGCCTGCGACTTCGGCGCGCTTGGAGCGCAGCGAGCTTACCACCCCGGAGTTGAGCGCCTCGCCCACGTCGTCCCCGGCCGAGCCCCGGCGCAGCTGCGCGCGGGCGGTGGCGAGCTGCGCCCGGTCGGCGGCGGCCGACGCGCGCGCCGAGGCCACTTCCTGGTTGTAGCTGGAAATCTCCTGCTCGGAGAGCGAGGCTCCCGTCGTGCTCAAGAGGTTGTTGGCGATACGGTACTGCTGCACCCGCGCCATGTCGTCGAGCGCCTGCTGGCGCAGCTCCTCGAGCCGCTGCGACAGGAAACCGGCGGCCTGCGCGCCACTGGCCCGCTTCTGGTTGAGGTAGAACTGCGAATACTGCGTCGCATACTCGTTGGCGATCGCCTGCGCATCGCGGGGATCGGCCTCGGTGACGGCGATCGAAAAGGCGTGGGTGGTGCCGATGCGCTCGACCGCGAGAGCCCCCTGGAGACGTTCGGCGATGGCGTCCAGGCGTTCCTCGCGTGTGGGGCTGGGTGCCTCCGCCTCGCCCATCCCCACCAGCGCCTTGATCCGACTGCGCAGTCCCGCGCCGGATCCGGGCGCGAAATTCGGGTTGGTATCGAGCTTGAGCGCCCGCGCCACGTCAAGGGCGAGTTCGCGCGAACGGATCACCTCGACCTCGGTGTCGACCTGGTCGGAATCGGGGGGCAGTGCGCCCGCCCCCTCGCCGCGCGGGGTGGTGCGCTCTTCCAGCGAATTGAGCACGACGCGCGCGCTGGCCGTGTACCGGGGCGTCTGCAGCGTCGTCACCAGCGCCGCGAGCGCCACGAAGACCGCCGCCACGACCACGATAACGGTCAGCTGGCGCCGCAAGGCGAAGTAGATCGCCCGAAGGTCGAGCCGGTCCTCGGGCGGGGCGGCCATCGCCGGAAAGGCCTGGGCCAGGTCGGCCTGGAGCTGGCTGCCGCGATGGACGACAAGGGAATTGTTCATGACAGCCTCACACTCCTGCGCATTCAATTGGGGGAAGGGCACCGCGCCTGCGGGCGTCTCCCTCCCGCTCCGGATAGGACCGATCCACCGGCACCATCAGAACTTCACCCGCACGCTCAGCAAAGCGGTCGATCCCGTGAAGGGCCGGGCCTCGAACCCGCGGCTCGACTGATCGCGGTGGCTGAACCCCAGCCCCACTTCGAACCTGTCTCCCAGAAGCCAGCGAGCATTCGCCCCGATGCGGAACTGACGATCCCGTCGATCCGAGCCGAAGTAATCATAGTACAGATACGATGTATTCACGGAAACTATTAAATTTCGAAGCAAATCGTAATCCACATCCAGAGATATACTGTCCTGGATGACCCCCGGCTGGTTGAAGAAGGGGCTTGCCTCCAGCGTCCGCGCGCCGTTCAACTTGACCGTGACAAGCGTGGTGACGTTCCAGACAAGGCGCCCGGAATAGGTCATGCCCGAAACCGTGCCCGAGGCAGGCTCGTCGTAGTCCTGCGAAAGGTAGCCGACCGTCACCTCGCCGCTGAGCAACTCGCTGAAACCGAAGGCGAGACCGCCCGACAGCGCGTAGCCTTGCGAATCCTGGCTGATGGTCCCGAAATCCTGCCGGTAGTCCTGCCAGTTGTAGCGCCCTTGTGCGAAGACGCGGAGGGCCGGGCCAAGCCGCAAGGACGCCCGCCCGCCCAGTGTCGTCGCGGTGCGGTCGCGGTAGTTCTGGAGGACATCGAGCCCCTCGAGCCGGATGGTACGGTAGTCGAAACGCTCCGCCCCACCGGCGAGCGACACGGTGAGATTGGTGAGGGCCACGGAGAGCCCGGCACGGCCCGCGAGGCGCGAATAGGTATTCGGTGCGCCGATCACCGCATCGCCCAGCGTGCCCGCCATTTCGGCCAGCAGCCCATAGCTCCCGGAGAGATCGAGGCGCACCGGCCCGAACGCCTTGTGGCCCGCCGCCTCGAGGCTGTACTGCTCGTTGTTCTGAACCTTGAGATCGGCGTAGCGGGTCAAGGTGGCCTGCCCCTTCACCGAAAGACCGGCATCGGGTGTGCGTTCGACAAGTTCGAAGCCGGGCTCGAAGGTTGCCTTGGCATCGCCGCGCGGATCGGGAGCAATATTGAAGACGTTATCGTCGTATTCGATCCGCAGGTCGGCCCTGGGATAGAAGCGAAAGCCGCCGAGCGGCAGGCCCGGCGCGTCGTAAGCCGCCTTGGAGCGCGCGCCGACCGAACTGGCCAGGGCTTCGTCGGCAAGGCTCGTTCCCGCCTCCTGCGCCCGCGCGCAATTCGTCCCCACGGCCAGAGCGAGGCAGACCGCAAGGGCACCGCAGCGGGCATACGCTCGGCTCCCGACACCCCCGATGGACACGAATACCCCCCAAACTAGCCCCCTCAGCCGGAGCCCATGGGGCGCACCGGCACATACGAATAGAATAAGAAGAACTAACTGCGATATGTCTCGCACCAATCCAACAAGTCAACTTATGATTTTATTCATATCATGACAGTTGCATAATGAAACAATAGTTATGATGCAAAAATAATGATCTGTACTAATCTCCTCTTGTATGTCACGAATTGGATGCGCCGGGGTGGCGCTTTTATTTCAGGGGGTATGCGCGTCCGGCTGGACCGGCACGTGGAAATGGCCCCGCCCGACGACAGGGAGACCGTCCATTGCCGCGCTCGATTGGAAAACTTCGCCTGGTCATGGCGCTCGTCCTGGCCACAGCCGCGCCGGCCCTGCAGGCCCGCGACGCCGCCAGCCCCGCGGCGCGGCCCGAGCCAGACGCTGCGGCGAACGGCGAGGTCTATCGCCTCGGGCCCGGTGACAAGCTGCGGATCACCGTCTTCAACGTGGAAGCGATCACCGGCGAATACACGATCAGTTCGGGCGGCCAGGTCGCCGTCCCCCTGCTCGGAGCCGTCCGTGCCGAAGGCGCGACCACGCAGCAGCTGGCCGATGCGATCCGCACCGGGCTCGACGGGACCTATGTAAAGGACCCGCGCATTACCGTGGAAGTCCTGAGCTACCGCCCCTTCTACATCCTGGGCGAGGTGAACCAGCCCGGCGAATTCGCTTACAAGCCCAACCTGACACTGGAGCAGGCCGTCGCGACCGCGGGCGGCTATACCTACCGCGCCGCGCGCAAGAAGGCTTATCTGCGCCGCGCGGGCGAGGACGAGCAGGTCGTCAGGTTCGGCCGCGAGAGCAGGGTCATCTACGTCCATCCGGGCGACACCATCCGCATCGGCGAACGCTACCTGTAGTCCGCCAGCACGCCGCCATGCGTCCTGTGCCCATGCGTCCTGTTTTCCTCTGGCGAAATAAGGATAGTCTCCCATTCTGGCACCTTCCATGCGCCGCGCGCTCACCGACCTTGGCCCCGCCGATCTGGCCGCCACCATCGAAGCCCAAGGCTATGCGATGGTGGCCGATTTCGTCCCGGAAGCCGACCTTGCGGCGGCCCGGCGTTTCACAGAGGCTGGCATGGCGACCAGCACTACGGGGTACTTCGGCGTGGGGGATGGTGAGCCGCTGGGCGGCACGTTCCTGGAGGCCTTGCGCGATTCGCCCGAATTCCAAAGCCTGTGCCGCCGCCTCTGCACTCTGGCCACGGGGCGTGAGGCACCCGAAACCGGCTTCTACCAGATCCTGCGCGCCCTCGAAGGCCAGGACCAGGCCCGCCACGCCCTTCGCTTTCACTACGATTCCTATGTGCTGACCGCCCTCCTCCCGATTCTCATTCCCAGCGGAGGCGAAGGGCGGCTCATTCTTGGCCGACAGCGGCGCCCCTTGCGGCGCAGCTATGCCGTCAACCTGCTCGACAAGCTGCAGGTCGACAATGCGCGCGCGCAGCAGCGCCTTGCCCGGCGCTACGCGGGCGGCGCGTGCGAGTTCGAACGGCTCGTCCTGGAGCCGGGCAACCTCTATTTCTTCTGGGGCTACCGCACGCTGCACACCAACGAACCGGCCCCCGACGGAGCGATCCGCGCGACTGCGGTCTACCATTACCTCGACCCGCATGCCCACGCCCCGCTCAAGCGCCTGCTGCGCCGCGTGCGCGGCTCCTGAGCGGCCGGACGGCTCCGTGCCACGCCCGGGCGCCGCCCCGCCGCTTGACAAGATGCCCCCCGCCCTCCGATCCTTCCACGCACGCACAGGGCCAACCAGGCACGGCGAAAGCGGGACATCCGGTGCATCACGAGACCGGAGCCCGAACGGAGAGGACGGATAGGTGTGCGATGGAGGCAATCCAGACATTCGCGACGTCGACGCTGCCGCAGAGCCAGCGGCTGCGCTATTGGAACGAGCTTGCCGAGCGCATTTACGCAGGCACCTACATCAACGGTGACCACAGCTTTCATGGACGCATGCAGACCTGGCGGCTGGGTGACCTGCAGATGATACGCCCCGCCGGTGGCCCCTCGCAGGTCGGTCGGCGTCACCGCACACCCGGTTCCTCCAACATCATCCTCCACCTCCAGACCCGCGGACGTTGCCGCCATCGCCAGGGCTGCGGGCAGGACGACATCGTCCTGGAACCGGGCGACTTCGTCCTGTCTTCTGCCGCCACCGGCTACGAGATGGACCTGGAGGCGCACGAGTTGCTGGTGGTGGAATTTCCCGGCGCGCCCATCCTGCAGCGCTGCGAGGCTCTCGACAGCGTGCTCTCACGCCGCATCCGCGCCACCAGCCTGGCGGGTGGTCGCGTCCTTATCGATTTCCTGCAGTCGCTCTGGCGGCAGGCCGGCAACGCGCAGTTCCCCATTCCCGGCGATGCGAGCTGGCAAGGCGCGATGGCCAATGTCTTCTACGATATGCTGGGCCTGACCCTGCACGAAAGCCGCCAGCCTCGCTCTGCAGTCGACACTTCGCCCCCGTTGGCGCGCCAGCTGCTGCGCCATGTCGAGACCCACCTTGGCGATCCGGACCTGCGCACAGGCAGCATTGCCCAAGCGCTGGGCGTGTCCCCCCGCACGGTGCAGAACGGCTTTGCCACGCTCGGTACGACCCCGTCTGCCCATATCCTGAACGCCCGCCTCGAACGCGCCGCCGATCGCCTCACCAGCGATCACGCCACCTCGATCACCGAGATCGCCTTCGAACTGGGCTTCAATGACAGCGCCTACTTCGCGCGGTGCTTTCGCCGCCGCTACGACGCCTCGCCGCGCGAATGGCGAAAGCGCGGCTGAGACCGCGCCCGGTTGGACGATTGCGCGCAGCTCCCGATGCGTCTGCGCACTTGTCCAAGCCCACTTTGCAAAACGGGTCTAGAATGAACGCGTCACCCACCCTTGAGGGCCGGTCCGCCGCAAGGCTCCCGGCCCTTTCCTTTTGCCGTCATGGTAAGCGCATCACAGATCAGGGCGCGATCAGGACCTTGCACTGGCCGTGGCCCGCGCTCTTGAGCGCTTCGAAGACCGTGGGCACCTTGTCGAGCGCGATGGTCTCGCTCACCAGCAGGCGCGGCGCAATGGCACCGCTCGCCAGCGCGTCCAGCGCCGCCTCGTATTCGCTGCGGGTAAAGAAGGCGCTGGTCACGAGCCGGACTTCCTTGGACAGCATCGCAAAGGAATTGAAGGTATCGGGCTGCGTGCACAGGCCCAGGAGCAGGATCGTCCCACGCGCGCGCACCTGTTCGACCGCCTGCGCAATCAGCCCGGGCCTTCCGACGCACTCGAAGACGATGTCGGCCTTGCCGCCAAGCGCAGCATCGCTTCCCCCCACAGGATCCTCAGGATTGACGACGAAGCCGCTCGCGCCCAGCCCCATGGCGCGCGGTTCCTGATCCGGCACCACGTCCTGCAGGACCACGGCTCCCGCGCCAAAGCGCCGCGCCCAGAAAGCGACGGCAAGGCCGATCGGGCCCGCGCCCAGGATCAGCACCCGGTCTCCGGGTTTGATACCACTTAGCCCTACGCCGTGCAGCGCAACCGCAAGCGGCTCGATGATCGCCCCGTCGGCGAGCGAGACATCGGCAGGGAGCGGCACGCACTGGTTGGGCCGGGTCACGGCATATTCGCCATAGCCCCCGCCCTGGAGACTGAACTCGCGGCACCAGGCGACCTCGCCCCGGCGGCACGCCTCGCACTGGCCGCAGCTGCGCAAAGGCACCACCGAGACGAGGTCCCCGATGCCAAGGCCTGTCACCTCCCGGCCCAGGCCAACCACTTCGCCTGCGAACTCGTGCCCCAGGACATCCCCGTGCTGGCAGCCGTAGGCCGCGTCCTCGGTCATGTGCAGGTCCGACCCGCAGATCCCGCAGCGCGCGACCTTCACCACGACCTCACCTGCATCAGGCGTGGGATCGGGTATCGTCTCTATGGCCAGCGGTTCGTGCAGGCCCTGGAATACGGCAGCCTTGATGGCGTATCTCCTCGGCGTTGTTCGGTGCGATCCGAAGGGGCGGTCACAGTCCGGTCAGCGGTTTGACCGGCCCCAGTTGCATGCCCCCGTCGATCATGACGTGGGCCCCTGTCATGTAGCTCCCCGCATCCGAAGCGAGCAGCAGCGCCAGCGGCTTGATCTGGTGGACCTCCCCCACGGCGCCTGTCGGCACCAGCTTGTCCCAGGCCTTGCGGGCCTCCGGGTTCGTCTTCAGCCAGCCCCCGCCGATGTTGGTGACGAAGGGCCCTGGCGCGATGGCGTTCACCCGAATCCCGAAGGCAGCCAGTTCCAGCGCGGCGTGGCGCATGAAGTGCATCACCCCGGCCTTGGCAGGCATATAGGGCACGCCCACGATGGCCTCGTTGACAACGGCCGCGTTGGAAGAGGTGCACACGATGGAGCCTCCGCGCCGCCCGGTACGTTCCTCGTTGCGCTTCATCACCCGCGCGGCTTCACGCAAGGTGTGGAACTGGCCGGTGAGGTTGACCTGGATCGAACGCTCCCAGGCCGCCGGATCGTAGACATCGAGCTGACCCTGCGGGTTGCGCGTGTCCTCGGGCGTCCAGAAACCGTTGCCCGCATCGTACCCCGCATTGGAAAAGACGATGTCGCATCCGCCATAGGCGGCGACATGGCCATCGAAGGCCGCGGCGATCTCGGCCAGGTCCGCGACA
Organism: Novosphingobium sp. MBES04; assembly: GCF_000813185.1. Lineage (NCBI taxonomy): Bacteria > Pseudomonadati > Pseudomonadota > Alphaproteobacteria > Sphingomonadales > Sphingomonadaceae > Novosphingobium > Novosphingobium sp. MBES04. Next base: position 1,647,362 of record NZ_DF850488.1, read on the forward strand.
TCGGCGCGGGCAGCGCGGGCCGCATAGCCCTCCTCGCGAAGCCGCGCGGCCTCACGCTCGGCCCCTTCGCCGTCATAGTCGGTAAGCGTGACCTGCGCCCCCGCCTCGCACAGCACCTCGGCATAGGCGAGGCCCAGGCCCGAGGCGGCCCCTGTCACAAGACCCGAGCGGCCCGCGATGTCGAACTGGTCAAGCGTCTTCACAGGTAGAGCTGCGGATTGGGCGTGAGGCCATGTTCGGCGCAGTAGGTCTCGTAGTGATTCATGAACCACCAGACATCGAGCGTCTCGACGTGGTTGCCGTGCGCATCGAAGAACTCGTTGGCACCCTGCATCCAGAACAGCGCCTTCATGCCGTTCGGGTCGTCGGTGACAAGCGTGTGCGCCGTACCCGGCGTTTCAGTGATGAAGTCGCCCGGGCGGCACACCCAGTCGTATTCGAGATAGCGGAACGAGCCTTCCAGTCCGATCGCCCAGACCGGCCCCCGGTGCTTGTGCGTGCCGATCACGCCCGGCTGCTTGATCCACAACACGTTGCAATAGACGTTCTGCCGCACATCGAAGGCCAGGTGCCGGATCGCGGCGTTCTCGCCGAAGGGAACCCACGGGCTCTCCTCTTCGGACGCGCCCACATAGGTCCCCTCCACGCCCTTGGCGCCGATCAGCGCGCCGTAGAGCTCGGGAACCTTGACGATCTCATACGCGCTCGAGGGCGGCGCGGTCATCGTACCCATAGCGCGCTCCTCAAACGTAGAGCTTGGGATTGAGGGGGATGCCCTTTTCGCGGCAATAGGTCTCGTAGTGGTTGATGAACCACCAGACATCGGCCGTGTCGACGTAGTTGGCGTTCTCGTCGTAGAATTCGATGGGTCCCTGCATCCAGCCAAACAGCTTCACACCCTGCGGATGATCGGTGACGAGCGTGTGGCTTTCGCCCGGTACTTCCAGGATCAGGCCGCCCGGGCTCGCGACCCAGTCGTACTCCAGGTACTTCACCGAGCCTTCGAGACAGACCATCATGATCGTGCCGCGATGCAGGTGCGTGCCCACCACGCCCGGCTCCTTGATCCACAGGATGTTCGAGAAGATGCCTTGGCGCACATCAAAGGCCAGGTGCTTGATCGCCGCATTGTCACCGAAGGGCACCCACGGGCTGTCGACGTCGCTCTGCGCATCGATGTAGCGCCCGCCTGGGCTCAACCGTTCGACAAGCTCACGGTGCGCGAAGGGCACATCGACAATCTCCGCCTTGGTCGAGGGCGGGGCGGTCATCACTTTGGTCATGGTGGTGGTCCTCTCCATCGGCATGGCCCGCGTCCGCGTCTACGGATCATCGTGGCAACGCCTTGCTTGGTCCGGGCTTTCAAGGTGCCCTTGTGACGTCGAGCATAAGCTGCGGGAGCGAGAGGAACTTGGATCTGCGCGCAGCGCGAT
>NZ_DF850488.1:1655020-1677636 GCF_000813185.1 Novosphingobium sp. MBES04
CACCTCCGATTCGGTCAAACCCTTTTTTCAAAAAACCTTCATGAAATCGGCATTTTTTCCAAATGACGGAAATCATGTCATTTTTGTTCACGCAGGCACCCTGGCGGGCAACTATCGACCAGTGATGGATTGGCGCACCGGCAAGACAGGGATTTGCCATCGCGGATCCTCTTCCCGACATACCGCCTGGCCTTCTGCGATAGGCCTCAGGCGACGCCCTGGCCGCATGTTCTGACCGCACGTTGGCGTCCAGCTGCTACTCAGAGGTTGGCATCTGATGGGGGTGCCCCTTAGGCTCGGGACATGACGCGGCCTGCGAACGGCGTGCCGTGCCCAAGGAGATGTGTGCAGACATGACCTACTGGCCGCTGATCGGCATCGCGCTTGTCGTCGTGGGCTTCGTGGCCCGGCTCAATCCCCTGATGGTGGTGGCCGTCTCGGCCATTGTCACCGGCCTGCTTGGCGGGCTGGCGTTCGCCCCCGTGCTTGAGGCGCTGGGCAAGGCCTTCAACGATAACCGCTATATCTCCGTCACCTGGATCATCCTTCCCGTGATCGGGCTCCTCGAACGCTACGGGCTTCAGGAGCGGGCGCGCACGCTCATCGGGCAGGTGCGCGGAGCGACCATGGGACGCCTGCTCGTCCTCTACCTCGGCTTCCGCCAGATCACCGCAGCGCTGGGCATGAAGGACATCGGTGGGCACCCGCAGACGGTGCGCCCCCTCATAGCCCCCATGGCCGAGGCCGCCGCCGAGCGCGCCCATGGGACGCTTTCCCTCACAGAGCGTGAGAAGGTCCGCGCAATGGCAGCGGCGACCGACAACATCGGACTCTTCTTCGGAGAGGACATCTTCTTCGCGATCGCCTCCATCCTCCTGATCCAGGGTGTGTTCGAGGCGCAAGGCTATCCGCTTGCCCCCTTGCAGCTTTCGGTCTGGGCAATCCCGAGCGCGGTCTGCGCCTTCCTGCTTCATGGCGCGCGGCTCCTCGCACACGACCGGCGCCTTGCCCGGCTCCCCGCTGCAGAGCCGGAGAGCGCGGCATGATCACGCTCGAATGGCTCTACGTCCTGACCGGGCTTGTCTTCAGCGCCTGGGCGCTCCTGAGCCTGCGCGACCGGACCAACCCCAAGCGCTGGGGCAACGCCGCCTTCTGGGGATTGCTGGCCGGCAGCTTCTTCTTCGGCTCGCACATCTCGGACCTGGCGAACGGTATCCTGGTGCTGGTCCTCGTCGCGCTAGCCGGAACGGGACAGCTTGGCCGCAGCCATCCGGCCACGACCAATGGCACGGAGCGCACGGCACTTGCCGCGCGCCTCGGCAATAGGCTCTTCGTGCCGGCCCTGGTCATCCCGCTCACCGCCGTCGCGGGTACTCTCGTCTACACCTACACTCCGCTGGGCGAGAGCGGGCTCTTCGAAGCGCGGCGCGAGACGCTGATCCTGCTGGGGCTTGGCGTGCTCCTGGCCCTGGCGCTCGCCATGCTGTGGATGCGCGCGCCGCTCCTTGCACCGCTCGAGGAAGGGCGCCGGCTCATGGATTCCATCGGGTGGGCCGCGATCCTGCCGCAGATGCTGGCCGCGCTGGGCGCAGTCTTCGCGCTCGCGGGCGTGGGCTCGATCGTCGGGGACCTTGCAGGCACGGTCCTGCCGCGCGGCAGCCTGTTCCTCGCCGTTCTTGTCTATTGCACCGGCATGCTCCTCTTCACCGTCATCATGGGCAACGCCTTTGCCGCCTTCCCGGTGATGGCCGCCGCCATCGGCATCCCCGTGCTGGTGGAGGACTATGGCGGCAACGTCGCGCTGATCGGAGCGGTGGGCATGCTGGCGGGCTTTTGCGGCACGCTGCTCACGCCCATGGCCGCCAACTTCAACATCGTACCCGCCGTGCTGCTCGACCTGCGCAGCCAGTACGGCGTCATCCGCGCGCAAGTGGGAACGGCGCTGCCGCTCTTTGCCTGCAATGTCCTTCTCATCTATTTCCTGGCGTTTCCATGACCCAACTCGATCCGGCCCTGGCCGCCCGCTTTGCGAACATCGCCCTTGGCCATGTCGCGCGCGAATACCCGCACAAGCTCGACCACGTGATGGAGAGCGACGCCGACGTCCTTCCCCCCCGCGTGCTACACCCGGTCTTCTTCGGCAGTTTCGACTGGCACAGCTGCGTGCATGGCTGGTGGACGCTGCTGACCTTGCGCCGGATGTTCCCGGACATGTCCGAAAGCGCGGACATCGCCGCGCTGTCCGAAACTACGTTCCGCCCCGAAAAGCTGGACGTAGAGCTTGCCTATCTCGACCGGCCTTCCGCGCGCGGGTTTGAGCGCCCCTATGGCTGGGGCTGGCTCTTGGCGCTCCATCTGGAGGCCTCGCGCCATGAAGACCAGAGCTGGGCGCAGCATCTGGAGCCGCTGGCCCGACGGCTTGCCACAGCGCTGGGCGACTATCTCGGCAAGCTGACCTACCCGATTACGGTGGGCACCCATTTCAACACCGCCTTCGCGCTGATCCTCGCGCACGAATGGGCACAGGCGCACGATGCTGCGCTCGCCGAGACAATCGAAAGCTGGGCGCTGCGCGTCTTTGGAGACCGCCGCGATTACCGGGGCTGGGAGCCGGGGGGCGATGAATTCCTCTCCCCGGCCCTCACCGCGGGCGTACTGATGCGGCGATGCCTGCCTGCGCGCGACTTCGCCCCGTGGTTCGCGGCGTTCCTGCCGGAAGGGGGCTGGCTCGAGCGCGCTCTGCACCCGGCCACCGTCTCGGACCGCAGCGACGGCAAGATCGCGCACCTCGACGGGCTCAACCTCAGCCGCGCGTGGTGCCTGCGCGAAATCACGTCGGGGCTTGGCGCGTCCTCCCGCACGGTCCTGCTGGAGGAGCGGGCCAAGGCGCACCTGGACGCGGCCCTCCCCCATGTCGCGGGCGACTACATGGGCGAACACTGGCTGGCGAGCTTCGCGCTGCTGGCGCTGCGCATCGCCCCGGACAGCTGATCAGTCTTCGCCCGAGGCTGCCGCGACCTCCTCGAGGCCGCCGCCGAGCGCCGTATAGAGGTTGACCGCGTTCTGCAGTTCGGTCGCGCGCAGCGAAATCAGCGTCTGGCTCGCCGAGAACAGGCTGCGCTCGGCGTCGAGCACTTCGAGGTAGATCGCGATGCCGTTATCGTAGCGTAGGCGCGCCGTGCGGGCGAGCCGGCGCTGCGCGGCAATGGTGCGCTGCTGGATCTCGATCTGCTCGGCGAAGCGCTCGCGCCCGACAAGCCCGTCCGCGACCTCGCGAAAGGCGTTCTGCACGGCCGACTGGTAGGCCGCTTCCAGTTCGGCAGCCTGCGCCTTGCTGAGGCGCACCTCGGCCTCGCGCCGTCCCCAGTTGAAGATCGGCAGGCTGGCCGTGCCGCCATAGCTCCAGCTCTCGCTCGCGCCGTCGAAGAGCGAGCCGAGTGCGTTCGACATGAAACCCAGCGTGCCGGTCAGCGAGATCGTCGGGAAATAAGCCGCGCGCGCCGCGCCGATATTGGCGTTGGCGCCGATCAGCGCGTGCTCGGCCTGCAGAATGTCGGGGCGCTGTTCGAGAAGGCGCGAGGGCAGTCCCGCCGTTACCGGCACGACCTGCTCGGACAGCGAGAGCCCAGCCGGCATCGGGCCGGTGATCGGCCCGCCGACCAGCACGTTCAGCAGGTTGCGCGCCTGTTCGGTGGTGCGCTGGATCTCGGCCAGTTCGGTCTCGGCCTGGGTGAGGAGGAGCACGGTCTGGTCGTAGTCGGCGGTCGAGGTGACCCCGGCCTCAAGGCGCATGCGGGCAATGCGCTCGCCCTCGCGGCGCCCTTCGAGGCTGCGGCGGGCCAGCGCAATACGCTCTTCTCCGGCGCGGATGTCGAAGTAGGTCGCGGCGACCTGCGCGATGAGCGAGAGACGGTAGGCGCGCGCGCCCTCAACCGAAGCCAGCCAGTTCTCACGCTGCTGGCGCGTGAGGTTGCGCACCCGGCCCCACAGGTCGAGCTCGAAAGAACTGACGCCCAGGTTCGCACCGAACTGGGTGAAGCGGATGGAGTCGGGCACAGGTGCGCCTCCCCCGCCGCTGCCGTCGCCAGGAATAGCCGATCCAACCGCGCCGAGCCCCGCGATGGGGGTCTGGCTGCGTGTGCCGGTGCCCGTCGCGTCGAGTGCGGGAAGGCGGCCGGCAGCCTGGATGCGGAACTGCGCGCGGGCCTGGTCGACCCGGGCGTAGGACTGGGCCAGATCGCGGTTGTTGATGAGCGCCGCTGCAATCAGCGACTGGAGTCGCGGGTCGCGGAAGAACTGACGCCAGCCCAGCTCTATCGCGAGCGGGGCGTCGGCTTGCGAGGCGGCGTCCACCTCCCCGTCCCGGTAGACGGGCGAAATGGCCGCATCGGGCCGCTCATAATCGGGAGCGAGGCTGCAGGCGCTGACCCATCCTGCCAAGAGCAGTGCGGCGCACTTACGCATGGGGGATCTCCCAATCCGGGCCGGGGCCGTTTTCATCTCCGTCATCCCGGTTCCGCGCGAGCCAGCGCGCGTCCTCGGCCTCAGGGTCGCGCCGTTTACTGAGGTAGGTGCGGGTCAAATAGTAGAACACCGGCGTGAAGAAGATGCCGAGCGCGGTGGCCGCGATCATCCCGCCCATGACGCCCGTGCCGACTGCCTGACGGCTCGCCGCCCCCGCGCCCGTGGCAATCGCGAGCGGCACCATTCCCAGGATAAAGGCGAGGCTGGTCATCAGGATCGGACGCAGGCGCTGGCGCGAGGCCTCCAGCGTCGCCTCGCGCGGCGAGCTGCCCGCATCCTCGTCCTCGATGGCGAACTCGACGATCAGGATCGCGTTCTTCGCGGCCAGGCCGATGATGGTGATGAGACCAATGTTGAAATAGACGTCGGCCGAAAGCGAGCGCAGCAGCGTGAAGACCACCGCCCCCATGATCCCGAAAGGCACCACCAGCAGCACCGCGATGGGAATGCCCCAGCTGTTGTAGAGCGCGGCCAGCAGCAGGAACACGACGATGACGCTCAGGCCCAGAAGCAGGCCGATCTGCCCGCCCGCCTGGCGTTCCTCGTAGGCCGTGCCGGTCCACTCGTAGCTCATCGCGCCGGTGAGGTTGCGCGCGGCAATCTCCTCCATGATGTCGAGCGCCTCGCCCGAGGAGTGCCCCGGCGCGGCGTTGCCCGAAATGGTGAGCGAGGGGTAGCCGTTGTACCGCTCGACCTGGATCGGCCCGGACCGCCACGAGCTCTTCGCAAAGGCGCTGAAGGGCACCATCTGGCCGTTCTCTCCGCGTACGCGCAGGTTCATCACGTCATCGGGCGTCATGCGCGCGGGCGCATCGGCCTGGACGTAGACGCGCAGCGTGTTGCCATCGCGCGTGAAGTCATTGGCGTAGGACGAACCGAAGCTGATCGCCAGCATCTGGTTCACCGACTGGATCGAGAGGCCGAGCGCGCGTGCCTTGACCCGGTCGATGTCGACATAGAGTTCGGGCGCATTGCCCGGCCCATCGGGGCGCACCTGCATCAGCGCCGGGTTCTGCATCGCCTCGCCCAGGATCGCATCGCGCGCCGCGACAAGCCCTTCCCGGTCGTTACCCGAGCGGTCCTCGACCTTGAGCGAGAAGCCGGTGGCGTTGCCCAGTTCCTGGATCGCGGGCGGGTTCAAGGCAAAGACGGTCGCGTCGGTCAGCCCGCCTGCAAAGCGCTGGAACTTGCCGATGATCGCGTTGATGCTGTCCTCTTCGCCGGTGCGCTCCTCCCAGGGGTGGAGATCGACGAAGGCGAGCCCTGCGCTCTGGCTCTGGCCGAAGAAGTTGAAGCCCACCACCGAGATGATCGAGCGGACCTGGGGCTGGGCGGTGAGGTTCGCCTCGATCTGCTTCACCACCGCTTCGGTGCGCTGCATCGTCGCGCCGACCGGCGCATCGACGTTGACCATGAAGTAGCCCTGATCCTCTTCGGGCAGGAAGCCGCCGGGAAGGCGGGTAAAGAGGACAGCCGTCAGCACCGCCATGACCGCGAACACCGCCATCCAGCGCATCGGCCCTGAAAGCATGGTGCCGATGGTGCGCGTGAAGCGGTTGGTGGCCGCCCCGAAGCGTCCGTTGAAGCTGCGGAAGAAGCGACGGGGCCAGCCGCGCGGGCCCGGCGGCACGGGGGCGTCCTCGTCCTGATCGTCATGCTCCTCGCGCAGGAGCGTCGCGCACAGCGCCGGGGTGAAGGTGAGCGCCAGCACCGCGGAAAACAGGATCGAGACGGCAAGTGTCACCGAGAACTGGCGGTAGATGCCGCCTGTCGAGCCCGGGAAGAAGGCCATCGGCACGAACACGGCAACAAGCACCAGCGTGATGCCGATGATGGCGCCGCGGATCTGGCCCATGGCCTTGATCGTGGCGAGACGGGGCGGCAGCTTCTCTTCGCTCATGATGCGCTCGACGTTCTCGACCACAACGATGGCGTCGTCGACGAGGATGCCGATCGCCACCACCATGGCGAAAAGCGAGAGCGTGTTGATCGAGAAGTCGAAGAGGTAGAGGCCAAGGCACGCGCCCAGAAGCGCAATGGGCACAACCACGGCCGGGATCAGCGTCGCGCGCCAGTTCTGCAGGAACAGGAACATGACCGCGAAGACCAGCACCATCGCCTCGACAAGGGTGTGGATCACGCTGTCAACCGAGGCGTTGATGAAGGGGGTGGAATCGAAGGCGACGTCCCAGGTGAGGCTGTCGGGGAAATTGGCTTCCAGCTGGCCGAGGCGCTCGCGCACGGCCTTGGCGGTCTCCACCGCGTTGGCACCGGTCGCCAGCTGAATCGCCATGCCGGCGATCTCCTTGCCGTTGTAGCGCGCCTTGAAGCCGTAGGTCTCCGCACCCAGTTCGACCCGCGCCACATCGGAGAGGCGCACGGTCGAGCCGTCCTGGTTCGACTTGACGATGATCTGCTCGAACTGTTCGGGATCGGAAAAGCGGTTCTGGGTGATGATCTTGGCCGAAAACTCGGTCTCACGCGTGACCGGCTGTTCGCCAAGGCCGCCGCCCGCGGTCTGGCTGTTCTGCTCCTGCACCGCGGCGAGCACCTCGGAGGCCGAGAGGTTGTACCCGGCAAGGCGCGTCGGATCGATCCAGATGCGCATCGCGTACTGCGAGCCGAACAGCATGACATCGCCCACACCGTCCACCCGGCGCAGTTCGTTGAGGACATTGTTGTTCGTGTAGTTGCCGACCTCGAGCGCGCTCATCGACGCATCGGACGAGGACATCGCGACGACCATCAGGAAGCCCGAGGCGCGGTCGGTGATCTGGATGCCCATCTGGCGCACCTGCTCGGGCAGGCGCGGCTCGGCGCGGTTGAGCCGGTCCATCACTTCGACCCGCGCGACGTCGAGATCGGTGCCCGATTCGAAGGTCAGCGTGATTTCCCCGGTGCCGCTCGAGCGGCTCGTCGAGGCCATGTAGAGGAAATTGTCGACCCCATTCAGCTCGCGCTCGATCACCGAGGTCACGTTCTTGTCGAGTGTCTCCGCATCGGCGCCGGTGTAGGTGTAGCTGAGGTTGAGCGAGGGCGGCGCGACGGACGGGTACTGCTCGATGGCAAGGTTGAAGAGCGCGATGATCCCGCCCAGCGCGATAAACGCGGCGATGACCCAGCCGAAAACCGGCCGGTAGACGAAGAAGCGATCCATCGCCTCAGGCGCCCCCGGCCCTGGCCGTGCCCTTGGCCGGCGCCTTGGCTTCCCCCTTGGCCTCCCCCTTGGCTTCCGTCGCCTTCTGGCCCGGGCGCAGCTTGGCCCAGCCTTCGACAATCACGCGTTCGCCGGGCTTGAGGCCGTCGTTGACGATCCAGTCCTTGCCCAGCAAGGCACCCAGACGCACCTTGCGCGCCTTGACCGAGCCGTCCTCGGCCATCACCGAAACCTGCGGCTGCGAGCCCTGGAACTGGACCGCGCGCGCGGGCACCGTCATCCCGTCCTTGCGCACACCCAGCCGGATGCGCCCGCGCACGAACTGGCCCGGCGCGAGCAGGCGCTGCGGATTGGCGAAGCGCGCGCGCAGGGTCTGGCTGCCGGTCTCGGGCGAGACCACGGGGCTTGCAAAGTCGAGGTGTCCGACAGGGCCGTACTCCTCGCCGTTCTCGAGGATCAGCGAAACCTCGATGGTCTCCAGATCCGGCACGGCGAGCTCGCCGCTGCGCACCTGCGCGAAGGTGTCGAGCACCGAGGCGCTGGAGACGCTGAACTCCGCGTAGACCGGGCTGACCTGGTCAACACGGGTCAGGAGCGTGCCTTCCGCCCCGCTCACCAGCGCGCCTTCGGTCACCTCGGCGCTGCTGGCGCGGCCCGCGATGGGCGCGCGCACGGTCGTGTAGCTGAGCTGGAGCTTGGCGCGGTCGAGCGCCGCGCGCGCCTCGCTGACTTGCGCGTTGGCCTGGCGCAGGTCCGACTGCGCGGCATCGAATTCCTGCGCGCTTACCGCACGCTCGGCGATCAGCGGTTCGTAGCGCGTGACGATCGAGGCCGCGTTCTGCTGTGCGGCAATGGCGCGCTGGAGCGCCGCCTCGGCCGACTGGACCTGCGCGCGGTAGTCACGCGGATCGATCTCGAACAGCGGAGTCCCCGCCGCCACGCTCGCACCTTCCTCGTAGAGACGGCGCAGCACGATACCGTCGCTGCGCGCGCGCACCTCGGCCGAGCGGACCGCCTCGATACGGCCGGGCAGTTCGATCACGTTGGGCACTTCCTGGCGGGTGACCGTGATCGTCCGGACGGGAACCGCGGGCGGTGCGCTCGGAGTCGGCTCCCCTCCGCATGCCGCCATCAGGGCAAGTCCAGCCAGCGCGCCGACGCGCCATGGGCGAAGAGTTCGAAGCACGCGGTCACCGTTCCAAAGGAGGATCATTGGGGAGGGGCTTATCGCACGCGCAATAAGTGGACAAGCCCTGTCCGTTTATTCATGGAATTGCGTGCCGATACGCGCTAGAGGGCGCAAACGACAAGGAGACTTCCATGCGGGCAGATGCGCTCGAACATAGGCGGCGCCTGATCGAAGCGGCCGCGCACGTGTTTGCCAGCCAGGGCCCCGACACCCCACTCCAGGCGGTGATCGAGGAGGCCGGATGCGGACGTGGCACACTCTACCGCCACTTTGCCGACCGCGCAGAACTGATCATGGCGGTGGTCGAAGGCGAGATCGAGGACGCCTTGCAGACGATCGAGACACGCGCGGGCGACCCGGCCCTCCTCGTCGATGCCCTCACCTGCCAGAGCCGGGCCGCCTCGATCCATTTCCCGCTGCTGTGCACCGTCGATGAAGACCGCATTCAGGCCTTCGCCGAACGACTGCGTCCGCGCTACGAACGCATGCTCAACCTGCTCCTTGAAACTGCGCGCGGCTGCGGGCAGGTCGATGACGGCTTCACCCCGGACATGCTCTATATGGCCATCGAGATGCTGGGCGCGGCGCGCGATTCCAAGGCCATGCCCGAGGACAAGGCCTTTGCGCTGGCCCTGCGCATCGTCCTCGACGGGGTGCGCCAGAACCCGCAAGGCGCGCACAAGAGTTTGTCCAGCTTCCTGAAACCGGGCGAATGTCGGGAAGTTGACGCTTAGGGCTTGCGTCCGGCGCCCTGAGCGGGGAAACGGGCTCTCCATCGCTGAACACCTACGCAATTGCTGCCGTTCCGGTCGGCACCAAGGGGGAAACTCTTGCACCTGGTCCTGATTGCCGTCCTGCCGTTCATCGGTTGCCTCCTGCTGGCCGCGGGTGGCCGCCTGAGCCGCAACGCACAGACCCTGGTGGCGCTGGCCCCGGTGCTGACAGGGCTCTGGCTGCTGGGCGGCACGGCCCCCGACATCCTTTCCGGTTCGGTCCAGGCATTCCGCGCCGAATGGGTGCCCGCGCTCGACCTTGCCTTCTCGCTGCGCCTCGATGGGCTGGCGTTCCTGTTCACCGGGCTGATCCTGGGGATTGGCCTCCTCATCGTCATCTACGCCCGCTTCTACCTGCCGGGCGACGAGGCGCTGGGGCGCTTCCTCTCGCTGCTGCTGCTGTTCCAGGGTGCGATGGTGGGCATCTCGCTTTCGGGCAACATCCTGCTGCTGCTGGTCTTCTGGGAGCTGACGAGCCTTTCCTCCTTCCTTCTCATCGGCTTTCGCAGCGACAAGGCCGAAGGGCGCCAGGGCGCGCGCATGGCACTCGCCGTCACCGGCGGGGGCGGGCTTGCCCTCATCGCCGGACTGCTGCTGCTGGGCCACATCGCGGGCACCTACGAGCTGGGCGCGCTCCTCGCCCGGGGCGAGACGATCCAGGCCTCGCCGCTCTACCCGGCCGCGCTCGTCCTCATCCTCCTGGGCTGCTTCACCAAGTCCGCGCAGTTCCCGTTCCACTTCTGGCTGCCCCACGCCATGGCCGCGCCCACGCCGGTGAGCGCCTACCTGCACTCGGCCACCATGGTAAAGGCGGGCGTCTTCCTGATGGCGCGCCTCTGGCCGGTCCTCGCCGGCACCGAGATCTGGTTCACCCTCGTCGCGACCACCGGCCTCGTGACCATGCTGCTGGCCGCCGTCATCGGCTTCTTCAAGCAGGACCTGAAGGGCATCCTGGCCTATTCGACCGTCAGCCATCTGGGCCTGATGACCATGCTGCTGGGTTTTGGCACCCCGGGGGCGGCGATGGCCGCGCTGTTCCACCTTCTCAACCACGCGCTGTTCAAGGCCGCGCTGTTCATGAACGCCGGGATCGTCGACCACGAGGCGGGCACCCGCGACATCCGCAAGCTGGGCGGCCTGGCCACGCTCATGCCGATCACCGCGACGCTGGGCATCGTGGCCGCCGCCTCGATGGCGGGCCTGCCCCCGCTCGGCGGCTTCCTCTCCAAGGAGATGATGCTGGAAGAGGCCGCGCACACCGTCTGGTCGGGCCAGGACTGGTTGCTGCCGATGCTTGCCGTCTTCGCCGCCGCGTTCTCGGTCGCCTATTCGCTGCGCTACATCGTCCACCTCTACCTTGGCCCCAGGCGCGAGAGCTATCCGGCCAAGCCCCACGATCCGCCGCTGGGCCTGTGGGCCCCGTCCGCGCTGCTGGTCGTCCTCACCGTCCTCGTCGGCCTTGCCCCCAACACCTTCACCCACGCGCTGATGGTCCCGGCCATCGACGCGGTGACGGGCGGGCGCGCGCCGACCTTCCACCCCGCACTCTGGCACGGGCTGACCCCGGCGCTGGGCATGAGCGTCGTCGCGGTCGCCGCGGGCGCCTTCCTGCTGTGGCGCCACGCCGGGCTCCAGCGGGGCTGGGACGTCGCCAACCTGCCCGATGGCAAGGCCCTGTTCGAAAGCCTTGTCGCGCGACTGGTCCAGGCCGCCCGCGTCGTGTCCGATACCATCCACAACGGCTCGCTCCAGCGCCAGCTGGCGGTCCTCTTCGCGCTGGCCATTGCGCTCGGCGCCTACGGCATGGTCCAGGGCGGGTACACGCCCGGCACGCACGAGACCCTGCCCGCCCACCCTGTCGCCATCGTCGCCTGGCTGCTGTTGCTGTCGGGCATCGCTGCGGTGCTGGTCGCCCAGCAGCAGCGCTTCCTGACGCTGGTCTTCATTTCGGTGATCGGCCTCGTCGTCAGCCTTGCCTTCGTCTACCTCTCCGCGCCCGACCTCGCGCTGACGCAGATCTCGGTCGAGACGGTGACGATCCTGCTCATGCTGCTCGCGCTCAACCTCCTGCCCAAGAAGCCGTCGCGCATCTCCAGCATGCCGCTGCGCCTGCGCGATGCGCTGATCGGCCTTGCCGGGGGCGGCGCGGTCGGATTCGCGGCCTGGGCGGTGATGACCCGCGAGCCCAACGATCCGATCTCGACCTACCACTGGGAGAACAGCGTGTCGGGCGGCGGCGGCCATAACGTCGTCAACGTGACGCTGGTCGACTTCCGCGGTTTCGACACCTTCGGCGAGATCACCGTGCTGGGCATTGCCGCGCTCACCATCTTCGCGATGCTCCAGCCCGCCGCGCGCGGGGCCGCCGGCCAGCGCCTGCGCGCCTGGATCGCCGAGCTGCCCCGCTCGCCCGAACGCCACCCGATGATGTTCGCGGTGGCCGCGCGCGTACTGCTGCCGCTCGCCACGATCGTTGCCATCTACATCTTCCTGCGCGGCCACAACGCGCCGGGCGGCGGCTTCATTGCAGGGCTCGTCGCCTCGATCGCGATGCTGGTGCAGTACATGGCCTCGGGCTTTGAGTGGACCGACGCGCGGCGCCGCATCGACGAGCACCTCCTGATCGGCCTGGGCGTCACCATCGCCGCGCTGACGGGGCTGGGTTCGCTGGTCTTCGGCGCGCCGCTCTTCACCAGCGCCTTCGGCCACTTCCACCTGCCGCTCCTGGGCGATTTCGAGCTTGCCTCGGCCATGGCCTTCGACGTGGGCGTGGGCATGACCGTCATCGGCGCGGTGATGCTGGCGCTGGCCGAGCTGAGCCACATCGCCGTGCGCGCCAACAAGGAAGACACAGGGACCAAGGCCGCCGAGGCCGGTCCCATGGACATCGACCCCGCCAGACTGCGTGAAACGAACGGGGAGACACCCGCATGAGCATGGAATTCCTCATCGCCACCGCCATCGGCGCGCTGACCTGGGCGGGCATCTACCTCTCGCTGCGCGGACGCACCTTCCCGGTGGTCCTGGGCGTCACGATGCTCTCCTACGCGATCAACCTCTTCCTCTTCGCCATCGGCCGCCTGAAAGTGGGCGCCCCGCCGATCTTCAGCGAAGAGGCCGCGACCTACACCGACCCGCTGCCCCAGGCGCTGGTGCTGACCGCCATCGTCATCTCCTTCGGGATGAGCGCGCTGGTCGTCGTGCTCTCGCTGCGCACCTTCCTCGAGACCGGAACCGACCAGGTCGACGGCGAGCCCGACCCCGCCATCGACCCGCTCGACGGCGACCGTGACGAGTGGATCAAGCGCCGCAACGCCCACCGCATCGACATGCTGGGGGAAACCCGTCCGTGAGCCTTTCGATTTCCGACAACCTGGCCGCCTCGCTGATTGCCGCGCCGATCATGCTGCCTTCGCTGGCGGGCACGATGGCACTCATCTTCCGCCGCCGCCGCCGCATGGTCGCGGCCGGAATCTCCATCGGCTCGACCGCGCTGCAAGTACTGATCGCAGTGGCCCTGCTGCTACGCGCCTCCCAGTCCGACCCCACGCCCTACGCCATGGGCGACTGGCCCGCGCCGTTCGGCATCGTCCTCGTGCTCGACCAGCTCGCGGCCTGGATGCTGCTTCTGACCTCGGTCGTCGGCTTTGCCGTCGCGACCCACGCCGCGCTCACCAAGCTTGACCGCAAGGGCTGGAATTTCCACCCGATCTTCCAGTTCCAGCTGCTCGGCATCAACGGTGCCTTCCTGACCGGCGACCTGTTCAACCTGTTCGTCTTCTTCGAGGTCCTGCTGATCGCCTCCTACGGCCTGATCCTGCACGGACAGGGCGCGCGTCGCCTGACCTCGGGCGTGCAGTACGTCGTCGTCAACCTCACCGGCTCGACCCTGTTCCTGGTCGGCCTTGGCATCCTCTACGGGGTGACCGGCACGCTCAACATGGCCGACATGGCCGCGCGCGGGGCGCAACTGGCGCAAGGGGACCGCGGACTGTTCCTGGCCGGCGGGCTCGTCCTCATCGCCGTCTTCGCGCTCAAGGCCGCGCTGCTCCCGCTGCACCTGTGGCTGCCGCGCGCCTATTCCTCGACCGCGCCCGCCGTCGCCGCGCTTTTCGCGATCATGACCAAGGTCGGCGCCTACTCGATCATCCGCACCACGCCGCTGATCTTCGGCGATGTGGCCGAGCCGATCCTGCTGCCCGCAGCGCTCGGCACCATTGCCTTGGGGTTTGCCGGGATGCTCGCCGCACGGGGCCTTCGCGACATGGCCGCCTTCGGCCTCATCGGCTCGACCGGCACGCTGCTTGTCGCCATCGCCCTGTTCGACAGCGATGGCCTTGCCGCTGCGCTCTACTACCTGCCCCACACCACCCTCGCGGCCGCCTTCCTGTTCCTGACGGTGGACCTGGTCGTGCGCTGGCGCGGCGTGGAGGGCGACGCCATCGTGCCCACCCCGCGCTTTGCGGGAGCCTCGCTCCTGGCCTTCCTGTTCCTGGCAGGCGGCGTGGCGCTCGCGGGTCTTCCCCCGCTGTCGGGCTTCTTTGGCAAGCTTCTCATTCTCGATGCCGCGCTGGCCAGCCCGCACGCGGCCTGGATCTGGGGCGTGATCCTCGTCACCAGCCTCATCGCCGTGGTCGCGCTCGCGCGGGCGGGCAGTACCGTCTTTTGGAAGCACGATGAGACGCCCGAGCTGCCCGAAGATCGCGAACCGCCGCGCCTCGTCCAGGCCTTACCCTGCCTGTTCCTGCTCGCCCTGCTGGTCGGCCTCACCGTGTTCGCCGGCCCGGCCACGCGCTACACCCAAGGGACCGCCGCGCAAGTTCTCGACACGCCGCTCTACCTGCGCTCGGTCCTGGGGACCGCCTCGCCCCCGAGCCCGGCCGCGCAAGGAGACGCCCCGTGATCCATCGCCTCCTTCCGCACCCCGGCCTGACCGCCATGCTGCTGGTCATGTGGATGATCGTGTTCAACTCCCTGAACCTGGGAGTGGCCATCCTGGGCCTCGTCTTCGCGGTCCTGGTCCCCCTGTTCAGCGCGCCCTTCTGGCCCGAACGTGCAAAATTGCGCCTGGGCCTGCCGCTCGTGGGCTACGTGTTCCTGGTGCTCTACGACATCGTCGCCGCCAACTTCCACGTCGCGCGGCTGATCCTGTTCAAGCGCAACAAGGACCTGCGCCCGGCGTGGCTCTCGATCCCGCTCGAGTTGCAATCGGCCGAAGCCATCACGGTGCTGGCGGGCACGATCAGCCTGACGCCGGGCACCGTCTCGGTCGACATCTCGACCGACGCGCGCCACCTTCTCGTCCATGCGCTGCACACCGACGATCCGGACGGTGAAATCGCCCAGATCAAGCAGCGCTACGAACGCCGCCTCATGGAGATCTTCGCGTGATCGACATCGCCCTCAAGATCGCACTTGCCTGCGTGGCGCTGGCCATGCTGCTCAACCTGTGGAGCCTGCTGAAGGGACCGACCGCGCCCGACCGCATCCTCGCGCTCGACACCATGGTCATCAACGCGATCGCCTTCATCATGCTGTTCGGCATCTTCGCGGACACCACCGTTTTCTTCGAGGCGGCGCTGCTCATGGCCATGGTCGGTTTCGTCAGCACGGTGGCCTACACCAAGTTCCTCCTGCGCGGGGACATCGTGGAATGACAGGCGGCGATACCATGACCACCCTGCTCGACGCGCTCGTCGCCTTCCTCATCGTGCTGGGGGGGGCCTTCGCGCTCATCGGCAGCTGGGGCCTGGCACGCCTGCCCTCGCTGATGACCCGCCTGCACGGGCCCACCAAGGCCACGACACTGGGCGTCGGCGGCATCCTCCTGGCCTCGATGGCCTGGTTTCCGCTGCACAGCCAGGAGTGGTCGAGCCACGAACTGCTCATCACCCTGTTCCTGTTCCTGAGCGCTCCCATCTCGGCGAACATGATCGCAAAGGCCTACATCCACCGCCGCTTCCGCCGCTGCAGCGCGCCCGAGGACGTGGAGACCGAACTTCCCGCCCCGCCGGGGGAAGGCACCGATTGGGCCACCTTCGGCAGCTCCAAGTTCGACGATACGAAGACCGGACGCCCCTGAACCGTTGAACCGGGACAAACGCGAATAACGGACAACAGGGAAAAAAATAGATCCGAGGGCCATCGCCCTCGGGCTCCCCGAACTGGAAACCTCACGTCCCGCATGCCACTCTGGCCGAGAAAGGTAGGGTAGCCGATTCAGGGGTCAAGGGGCGATGGCCCCTTGGAAAGGCCCTTCTATCTATGGCCCTCACCCGGCCATGCGGACCGGCTGCAGGATATCCTGGGCAAAACGCTGCGCCTCGGCGTAGAGAGCGGCGTCCGGAGCATAATAGTCCGCAATGAAGCGCTCCACATCCGGATCGAGACGAACTGCGTCGTAACGGCTGGCCGCATTGGCAAAGGCCGCGCTGTTCATCCACAAGGGATAGATCGCCTTCTTGAGCGTCTTGGGCAGGAGGTTGCGGCCGATGAAGCGCACGGCGGGCTGCAACGAACTTGCCCAGGCCTTGGGTTCACGCCGGGCATGGTCATGGGCCACATCAAGCTCCAACCCGGTCTCGCGTTTGACCCAGGCGACGAGCGCATCCGTCCGCTCAAGCGGGAACAGCGCCGAAACGATCCTTTCGCCTGCAATTTCAGCGTAATCGATCTGACGCGAGAAATGGATGTAGGGCATGTCGCAAAAGGGCCCGCGTCCCTCGAGCCAGTCGCAGATCCGACGCGCTTCCTGCGCCACAAGCGGATCGTCCACCCGCAACGCCGCCGCCCCGCCATATTCGCGGATCCGTTGCAGCAAGGCCGAGAGGAACCGGTCCCGAGGAGGACGCACCATGATGAAGCTCTTCGCCGCTTGCAGACGTTCAAAGCTATGAGGAAAAGCCAGTTTCAAGAATGGCAGCGGCACATGTTCGGGCTGGACCGCCGTGTCGATCCCCGAGAGCCCGGTCACCGGCTCTTCCATCAGACCCTCGGCCGTTGGCTCGTCGACCCCCAGATCCCTGGCCATCGCGGCATAGGAAAGCCGGCCACAGCCGCCGATTGCACGACGAATGCTCTGGCCTGCATTCTTGGGCACATGGATGAAGGCCAGGTCGGCCTCTTCAACATACAGCATGGTTCTTCATCCCCCTCGCAGGAACCGGAGTCACGTGTCGCGACGATCCCGCTGCCATGGCCTTGAGCAGTCTGGGGCCATGCTATGAAGGCATGGGGGTGAGGTAAAACCGAAGTAGCTCCAAGACGGATGCATCCCACGTAGCCTGACGGATCGGTCCAACACGCAAGGGAACAACCGCCGAGCGCACGCACCAAGCCGCGACGCCGACACCGAGCCGCCATAATCAAGAGCGCTGTCTGAGAACCCGTGTCGACCAAGCGAAAGGGGCCAAGCCCGCCCAGCAATGCCGTTCCCTCACACGAGAACCAAGACATTACCGCTGATAGAAGGCTGGCGCACCCGACAGGATTCGAACCTGTGGCCTCTGCCTTCGGAGGACTACTGATTCAAAAATATCCATTTAAATCAATCTCCTTTCGTGTCGGCTTGCGTGACAAAGTCTAGTTTTGTTCTATCCTGTATCCGGGAGTTATCCGGGTCAAAATGCGTCCCGGGCCCCACTTTGAAAATCTGGGTGGTGGTGACCGTAATTCTCCTCAAGAGTTTTCGCTGTCATGCCTAGGAAACCACAGATCTGTCCTCGATCGACACCTCGCTGCATTAGCCAAGTCGCGCAAGTGTGGCGCATGGTATGTGGAATGACTTTGTTATCGCCTTCGGCTTGCAAACCGGCCAACATAACTGCCTTGGCAAAGCTGGTTTTGATATCGTCGAGGGGTTTGCCCTGATAGGTCAAGACGTGCAGGTCTTCGGGGAACTCCCGGCGACGCCTCTTGAGGTATTTCAGCAACCGACGGGGAATCGGGGTGCGTGGCCGGCGTTTTTTAGTCCTCTTTCGGCCGACCGGATTCCAATCAATCTTGCCGTTCTCAAGGTCGATGTCTTCCCATTTAAGGGATAATATGGCCCTTTTGCGCTGCCCAGCGAGAAGCCCAATCGCAATGAACAAAGGCAGATGCTTAGAGGCCCGCTCCACTTTCCTCGCAGCACGAAGAAGCTTGATCGCCTCTTCAGCTCGGAGCCACCGGATGCGCCCTTCTTGTTTGGCTGGTTTAAACACGGAAGTGGCCATGCTGACCATACCGTCGCGAGAGTACTTCTGACAGGCTGCGGCAAGGACGCCTAGCTCACGGCGCATCGTTTCGACTGCTCGCTCGCGCCACTCCGTATATTCCTGGCAGGTATCTTCCGTGATTTCACCCAGAGTTCGGTTCTTCCAGAATTCGAGGAGCGGTCTAGTCGCGTGCTTAATCCGCTCCGGATCTGCCACTTTCGGCAGCCTTTTCACCATATAGTAATTTAAGACATCCGTGACCAAAACCTCGCTTGGGTCAGGGCGGAAGCGTGGGCGCTCACGACCGATCAGCCACTCTGCCCGGACGAGCTCAGCTTCTTTGCGAGAGCGAGTGAAAGTTGATTTCTCGCGGCTACGTCCTCCTTCGGTGTAGTAGATGTAGTAGAACCCCTTGGCGTTCTTGCGATCGATCTCGAGCCGTGGCTCTCCCCTCGGTCTAGACATGCCTTCACCATGCTCCTCTCAAGATAGCGCTCCCAAGCGCCTGACGGAATTTTTGGATTGCGCGCGGCCGCCGTCACATAGACGTGGTCAATGCGCTCCTCGTGGATGAGGTGGCGAATGAAGGCGACAGAGACGCCTACGCGTTCCGCTAGTTGTTTCGGCGTTTCGAGCTCAAACGACATACAACGCTCCGTTTCGATTGATTCTTGGTCAAACCTTGCCAATAATGCCTAAGTCAGATCTTATTGATCACAATTCAATCAATCAAGCGCATTTTAGCTTGGTTCGAGAACAGAGGCTAAGTTGGCAGTTTTGGACGAGATGGCAGGACGACTCGAGGCAGTGCGCAAGGAAGAGGGGCTGTCCCAAGAAGCCTTCGCGACCCGCCTTGGGATCAGTCGTGGAGCCTACCAACACTATTCAAAGGGCGGCCGCGAAATTCCATCGTCAGTACTCGACTCACTTCTAAGAGAATTTGAGGTTGACCCTTACTGGATGCTGCGTGGGGACGATGAAAAAGGCGGGACAAAGATTGAACGGCAACTGGTCGCAAATGCGACTACAGTCGCACTGACCCTGCGAGATTCCTACGAGCAGCTCGGAATCACCCGCGATCTCGAGAAAATGATCGCAGCAACCCAATTCTCTTGCTTCCACCTCTTCGAAAAGAGAAAACCGTTGTCTGAGGGCGACCTCAAGGTCGTCCAAAATCTAGCAGAAACCTGATTTTGGAGATCAATGATGGCGCATGACGACCAAGATTATTACCGCAAGGTCCTGCATGGCTATATGGTTCACGAACATAGCCAGGCTGGCTACCATGCCGCTATCGTCGCAATCAAAGTGCTCATGAGTTCACTGGCCCTGACCATGGCGGCCTACGCCACGTTTGCCCCTCAAGTTGGCGACACCGCCTTGGCATTCTGTCTTTCGGGATCAGGCTGTGCCTTCGCCGTCATGGTCGCAATCGCTTCAATCGAAAGGAAGTTCGGTTACCTCACGCTTCGTTTTCGCTCGAAGGCATCTGGAATGCCAAGCTGGGAGATCAGAAGAGTTTAGGAGGAACGCGAATCGGCCTGCCTGCCGGTCAGGATCTTGCGCCGACCATTGAGTCAGGCCACCGCCCCGCCAAGGTATCATAAAATAATCCGTTGACATTGGGATTATGTCGTGACACATATCAGCGCATGGAGGCTGATATGACATTGCATATGGACATCCGAATGAATCAGCGTGGAATGAACCAAGCACTTGTTGCGCTCGCCCTTGATGAAGGTCGGTGGGACGGCGATCGGTGCGTACTTGATCGCAAGGCGATCGACAGCAAACTCAAGGAACTCGATCGCGAGCGAGCCCAACTGCTTCGCGCCAGGGATAAGGGCGGGGTGGTCGTCGTTCATGCAAATGGATGCGACATCACGACCTACCGCTGCGAGAAGAAGGGCAAGCACTTCCATGCCTGAGCAGCTTCATTTGATGCCTCTGGCACATAGCCTCTTCATGGCAGGCGTTTCGCGGGAAGAGGCAAATTTGGCGGCGACTGCCATCATCGCAATGAGCGCTGAAGGACAGTCCGGTTTCCAGTCACCTCGGCAAGCATTTCAGGCCTTCAGTGCAAAACTACAGCCAAGGTCTGATCATGACGGCTTAGCCACGGCAAAGGATTGGCTCGAAGATCCTGGTTTTTCGCCCGCTCAATGGGCATCGATTGAGCATGCCGTTGCGCAGGTGAAAGCAAGGCCGCTCGGCCCCATCGATTGGAACGGGGAACTCGCCTCGCTGTTTTCCAATCAAAAGGATGGCGCGCTGAGCGTGAGCCTAAGTCCTCTTATTGCTCGCGCCGCCGAACGCGTGCTGGACATTCCACCGTCGCACAATGTCGCTTGTTTGTTTTCCGGCTCTGCTACACTCGCGTGGCAGATGAGCCTTGATCGGGAAGTCACGCTGTTCACCAGCGATGGCAACCTTAGTGCAATTATGGCTCTGATGGCGCGAGGCGCTTGTCGCACTCTAAGGGTGGATCGCCGCAATCCCATCAACGGCACCTATACGCCCGCAATCTTTCATCACGACCTCAGCGGCCGATACAGTCCGGTGACGGGTTTCGAACACCTGATATCCATCCCACCGTTCGGCGTCCGCGTGAGCGATGGGCCCGCGAAAGGCAGGCCGTTTGAAATGTTTCAGGTCGAACAGATCGCAGGCCTGGCCACCAAGAGCTTCACGTCGATCATCCCGCAAGGTGGGCTTTTCCGAGAAAATCGACATGAGTTGGAAGTGCGTCAGCACTTGATTCACGACTACGACGTCACGGCGATGTCGCTGCCTTTTGGCATGTTCCAGCCCTTCGCGGGCATCGCAACAAGCATTCTATGCCTGGAGCGAAAGACCGACCAGAAAGGCCTACGGGTGATCGATGGCCGGACGATGGAAAATGCATCAACCGGCCGCCTTCAAGATGCTGCCATCGCCCGCCATCTTGAGGACTTTCGGGGGCTTGTTCCGAACGATTCCGCGCGCGTCGCGATCGTACCTCCGGAAGACCTTCAGGAAGCACAATTCAGCTTCTTGCCTGAGCGTTATCTGTTGTCCGAAGGTTTGGCTCAGCTTGAGGACCTTCTTTCGGAAGGTGAAAGCGTCAAGCTGGAAGACGTGGCGGACATTCTCCGACCCAAGGCTCCTAAGCCGATCAAGGATCCGCAATTCGATCCCCCGGTCGAAGCTTTTGAAATCAGTCCGTCAGATATCGTCGATGGCGTGGTGAGCAAGCCTAAGCGACAGTTGGGCTTTGAGACTGATCAGAAGGATGCCGTTGCCAAGGTCACGGTGCAGACCGGGGACATCCTGGTCAGCATCAAGGGCAATGTCGGCATCGTCGGCATCGTATCGTCATTGGCCTTGGTTGAGGCAGCGATGAACCACCGCTGGATCGTATCGCAAAGCTTGGCGATCGTGCGATTGCGGACCCCAAATCCGTTTTCACAGCCTGAAGTGCTCAATGCTGTTCTGACCGCACCGTGGATCCGGGAGAAGCTGGAAAGCATGAGCGGCGGCTCTGCGGTCAGGACTTTGCCTATCAGTGCGCTGCGCTCTCTTGAATTGCCCGTACCATCGGCAGATGACGTCGAAAGTGCGCTAACCCAATTAGATTACATAGAAAAAATCGAGAAGCAGATCGCGCTGCATACGAACAATCGGAATATGGCTCGCTCTGGGCTTTGGCACGCGCTTTGGCGCCTGCCGCACAATGAAACCGTTGGAGAAGAATAACCCATGCTGACCGGTGCAATCCGCAGCCAGATCGACAAGCTGCGCGACTCCCTGTGGTCGGGCGGCGTGTCCAACCCGCTTACCGGTGTTGAGCAGATCACCTATCTGCTGTTCGCCAAGCGTATCGACGAAATCCAGACGCGCGAGGAGGCCAAGGCCAACCAGCTCAAGCGCCCGCTTGCCCGCCGCGTCTTCCCGGAAGGGAAGGACGACCTTGGCACGCCTGGCTTTCCCGATGGCTGCCCCTATGAACTGATGCGCTGGTCGCGGTTCAAGAATGAGCCGCCAGAGCGGATGTACGAGATCGTGTCGGATCACGTCATGCCCTTCCTGCGCACCTTGGGCGGAGCCGAAAGCGTGATGGCCCACCACATGAAGGGCGCGCGGCTTGCCTTCACCAAGCCCGCCTTGCTCGACAAGCTGGTCCAGGGCCTGGACGAGATCCCGATGGACGATCGCGATACCAAGGGCGACGTCTATGAATACCTGCTCTCGATGATTTCCAGCGCGGGCGAGAACGGCCAGTTCCGTACCCCCCGCCATATCATCGACCTGATCGTGCGCCTGATGAATCCGGGACCCGAAGATACGATCTGCGATCCGGCGGCGGGCACCGCCGGCTTTCTGATGATGGCGGCCGAACATGTCCGGCGCGAACATCCCGGCCTGTTCTACGATGCCGAAAGCCGCAAACATTTCGAAACGGAAGCCTTCACCGGCTACGATTTCGATGAGACCATGTTGCGCATCGGCGCCATGAACATGACGCTGCACGGCATCGAGGAGCCGCGCATCTTCTACCGCGACAGCCTTGCCGAAGGCGGGGGCGATGATGTGGGCCACTATTCGATGATCCTGGCCAACCCGCCGTTTGCCGGAAGCCTCGACAACGAGAGTTGCTCGAAGGACCTGCTCAAGGTGGTCAAGACCAAGAAGACTGAACTTCTGTTCCTCGCGCTGTTCCTGCGCATGTTGCAGACGGGCGGACGGGCGGCGGTGATCGTGCCCGACGGCGTGCTGTTCGGATCGTCGAAGGCACACAA
>NZ_DF850488.1:1678819-1707318 GCF_000813185.1 Novosphingobium sp. MBES04
GCCTCGGGAACCGCCCTTTGGTATAGGCCGGGAACACCGGTGCTGCCGATCCGATGGGTTCTTGTGCGAGACCCTGAGGGCAAACGGACTCCACAAGCCTTCTTCAGCACGGACACCGCCATCGACCCCGCCGAAATCATCGCGCTGTTCGTTCGCCGCTGGCAGATCGAGGTTACCTTCGCGGAAACCCGTGCGCACCTCGGTGTCGAGACACAACGACAGTGGTCCGACAAAGCTATCGCCAGAACCACTCCAACCCTGCTCGGGCTCTATAGCCTCATCTCGATCTGGGCAGGTAATCTGTTGACCGAAGATGCCACGCCATACGCCGCCGCCTGGTATCGAAAAAACTTCCTGACATTCACTGATGCCATTGGCGCGGTCCGCCTCGCAATTTGGCTGGAAGACATTTCTCAACGCTCCCCGGAAAACCGGGAAACGCCATTTATTCCGCCAGACCGCGCAATCCGCATGGCGCAGGCCCTATGCTTCGCCGCATGAACGTACAAAGTCGAGCTCAGTGGAAATCAACAGCCGACCGTAAAAAAGTTCATGCGCTTCCCTTGCACCATCCACCCGGATGGAACCGCGGCAATCCAGCATGAATTGCCGCGGTCCCGGGGAGAGCTCGTCAGAAGCTTGCCGAGACGGTCACGCCATAGGTACGCGGACGTCCCGCATAGCGTACCGTCGTGTCGGTGATCCGCGTGGCATTGTTCCAGTAATATTCGTTCGTCAGATTGCGAACGAATGCGCCGATCTTGTATTTTTCGGCAAGCTTCAGGCCAGCACGCAAATCGATCAGCACGTAATCGTCGATCGTCAGCCCGCCCCGGCTTGTCAGATTATCGGACGGCGTTGCGCGAGCATCGCCCAGCACGGCCTTTGAATCGCTTTGAAAGCTGAGATTCGCGCCGATATAGGGCGAGATACTGTCGCTTGCCGCCCACTCGTACTGGCCATCCATGAGGACCTGGTACTTGGGCGTATAGGGGAAGCTCGACCCGGCAAAATCGACCTGGTTTCCGTAAGAATCGTAGTTGACGAAGCTGCCCTTGATCTTGGTATCGAGATAGGTGGCGCCGATGCTGAAGCGCAGGCCATCGGTTGGCGCCAGATCAAGTTGTAGTTCGGCACCCTTCACCTCGGACTTGGGCACGTTGACCAGTGCCTCGAGCGGGCCGAAGATATCCGGGTCGGCGACCACGCGGCCCTTGAACTGCTTGTCGGCATAATCATAGTAGAACACCGCCGCGTTGATCTGGGCCGTACGATCCAGAACCGTCAGCTTCGTTCCGATTTCATAGGCCGTTACAGATTCCTGCGTGACCGGGTTGAACTGGTTGGCATCGCTGCCCGACAGCAGCGGAAAGCTACCCGACTTGAAGCCGCGGCTGACGCTGGCATAGATGAGCGCGTCGGGCGAAGGCTTGAGGTCGATGCCCGCGCGCCAAGAAACATTGTCTTCATCTAGCTCGCCGGTCACTTCGCCTGCGGTGAGCGTCGAGGAATCGATCGTCACGCAGGCGTCGTCGGCGATCGTGATCGGATCGAGCCCCGCGCCCGAGCGGATGAAATTCAACAGGTTCTCGGTCCCCTGTCCCAGCGCGTCGCCGCGATCGGCGGTGCAGCCTGCGAAATCGATGTTGGTATCGGTATAGCGAATGCCGCCGTGCAATGTGACCAGATCGCCGATGTCGTAATCGACATTGGCAAAGATCGCCTTGTTCACGAATTTCTGACGGGCATACTGGCTATAGACGAAGAACGGGCCGCCCAGTCCTGAATCGACGAAATTATAGGCCGATGTCGACTGGTCATAGGGCCCGGCATCGTCTTGTTGATAGGTCTTTTCGCGGGCGTAATTTCCGCCGATGATCCATGTCAGATTGCCCATCTCGCCCTGCAGACGCAGTTCCTGCGAAAAGGCGCTGATGTCACCGGTGGTGTTGTAGAAATAGTCGCGAAGCGCCACGCCATCGGGATCGATGGCGGTGTCATGCGAATATTCCGACCAGCTGGTGATCGAGGTCAGCGTCACGGCGCTGGAAAGATCGAGATCGCCGCGCAGAGCCGCCTGATAGAACCAGTTGTCGCGCTTGGGCGCCTGCGTATCGGTCCAGTCGGCGTCGCGGTTGTTTTCAGGCGCGACAGGATAGGTAGCGAGATCGCCGAGCCGCGCCGGATTACCCAGCGGCACCACGCCGATCAGCTGCGCGGCCTGCCCGTCACTCTTATCGATGAAACCGTTGAGGTTCAGCTCGAAACGCAGCGCATCGCTCGGCTCAAAATCCACCAGCATGCGCGCGGACGTAAAGCGTTGATCGCCCAGTTCATCATCGCGTGTATAGCTGCGCTGCCATGCCCCGCCCTGGACGGTCTGCGCCGCGATGCGCGCCTTGATCGTATCGCTCAGCGGGCCGCTGACATGGCCGCCCACCGTGACTTCGCCAAAGTTCTGGACCGTGGCAGTAAGGCCGCCTTCAAGATAATCCGTCGGCTTGGCCGCGATATAGTTGATCGCGCCGCCGGTGGCATTCGAACCAAACAGAGTGCCCTGCGGGCCCTTCAAAACCTCGACCCGTTCAAGATCGAGCATGGCACCGCGCGTCATGATCGAAAAGGGGATCGGGACCTGGTCCTGATAGACGCTGACCGTGGGTTTTGCCGCAAGGCTGGTATCGTAAAACCCAACACCGCGCAGGGTGTAGACCGGAGTCGCATAGGCGCTTTCGGTATAAGTGAAGCCTGGCACGACCTTCACCAGATCGGCAACATCGGTGATGCCCTGATCCGCCAGCTGGTCGCCCGATGCGGCGGTGATCGAGAGTGGTACGTCGTTCAACGATTCCGACCGTTTCTGGGCCGTGACGATGATTTCTTGCAGCCCCTGCGATGACTCGGCGGCCTGCGCACTGGCTTCTTCCGGCTGCTGCGCTTCCTGCGCGGCCGCATTGCCCGCAATCGCCAGCGTCGATGCCGAAACTACAAGCATAATTGCTGTCTTCATTGTCCCTCTCCCGTTCATGCAGGGCTGGTCGCCTTCAGGACCATGTCCCCGTTTCAAACCTTTGCTTTTGGTATTGTCTGCCTCAGGCCTTGCGGAAGCGGACCGGCAGGCTCTTGTAACCGCCAACGAAATTGGTCTCGACCAGCTTGGGCGGGCCGGCCAGCTCGATCGCTGCGATGTGCGGCATCAATTCTTCGAACAGGATGCGCATTTCCAGTTTGGCCAGATGCTGCCCAAGGCACATGTGCGGGCCAAATCCAAAAGCGATGTGCCTGTTTGGGCTGCGCGTGATGTCAAAGCGGTCCGGATCGTCGAACACCGCCTCGTCGCGGTTGCCCGATGGGTAACACATCATCAGGCGATCCATGGATCGGATCAGTTGTCCGCCGATCTCCACATCCTGCGTCGCGTTGCGCATGAAATGCTTTACGGGACTGGTCCAGCGGATCGCCTCGTCGACAAGGCCGGGGATCAGTGCGGGATCGGCCTTCACCTTCTCGAAATTCTCGGGGAACTCGATCATGCCGTGCATGCCCCCCGTGACGGATGAAGAGGTGGTGTCATGCCCCGCAGTCGCGATGGCGACGAAATAGCCATTGGCTTCGTCACGCCCGATGGGGGCGCCATTGATCCGCGAATTGGCGATCAGAGTCAGAAGGTCGTCCTGCGGCTCGGCCCGGCGCTTTTCGGCCAGTGCGTCGAAATACTGGAAAAAATCCTCGAGCGCGGCGGCCCACATCTTGGCGGCGGCGACGGGGTCGTCCTTCATTTCGTCACGCTGTTCTTCAGGGTCGTGACCGCCAAAAAACTCCTGCGTCAGCTTCAGCATCTTCGGCTCGTCCTCAGGCGGCACGCCGAACAGAGTCATGATCACGCGCAGCGGGTAATGCAGCGCGAAATCCCGCACGAAATCGCACTCTCCGTCGAAGCTGAGAAAGTGATCGACCGACCGCTTGGCCAGAACGCGAATTTGCTCCTCGAGTTTTCCGATTTTGCCCGGCAGGAACCAGTTGGCCGTCAACATACGATATTGCTGGTGAACCGGCGGGTCCATATAGGTAAGCGATGCCAGACCGCTGACAGATCCGCCGGTCATTTCACGTGTGAAATCGTCCGACGCTCGGTCATTCAGGATCGGGTTGAAATCGGCGTTGTGAAAGAGCTTGGGGTTTTTCTCGACCTCGCGGATGTCCGCATGGCGGGTGACGACCCAAATCGGATCGAACCCCTCCAACTCGGCAACGCCCAACGGCATGTTTTCGCGCAGCCATTTGAATGCGTCATAGATCACGGCATCATCGGCATAGGACTTCGCCGCAATGACGGTCTCTGCGATGTGCTGAGGGATAATGGGACGCGAAGTCGCCTGTGTTGCCGAAGTCATCTCTATCTCCCGAACCGCGGCCATTTCGCCGCCTCTTGCGTATTCAATATACGTAATCTGCAGAGATGATTTGGGTCAAGCGCCAAAATGGTCGAACCATTGGCGGAAACTCGCATGACTCGATGCGATCGGGCTAATCCGGCGGAAATCGGAGGATGTTGATTCGCATAATCGAATGTCCGCAGACAAATCGAATGGCGCGATTATTGTTCGCGATGCGCGCGATGATCCAGCGTTCGGCTATCTGACGTTTCGCGCGCGTGCCTGATCGCATCGACATGCCGGAAAAAGGCGCGGCGGCGCATCAGGCCAAAAAAGTTGAGCATGAGCGGCAAGGCCACCTCGACCAGGCGGGCTGCCTCCTCCACGTCCCTGCGGCCCTCGACATGTTCGAGAAAGGTCTTGGCCTCCCACGCGCCGACGAAATCCGAAGCCTCGATATAGAAGCCCAATATGTCCGGCGAATAATCGAGCGTGTCATTGAAACCGGCGTTGCGCATATCGCCCCAGATGCTGACCAGTTCCGCCGAGGTCAGGCTCAAGGCTTCACCCTGATCGGTCTCGATAATCTCGATAATCCCGATTTCGCTCAGTGTCTTCGCGTCCTGTCGGGCCTTGGGATAACGCTTGACCAGAGAATCGAGGGCCACAGGGGCCTGATCGGATGCTTCGCTGTGAGCCACCAGGGTTTCCAGGTCGTCGAAGGCGCTCTCATCAACCCGCTTGCTGGTTCCGCTGCCGGCAACAAGCTCCTTGATCTGGGACAGCGTGAACCGGTTCTCCCGCTGAAGCCGCCGCACCGCGCGGATCGCTTCAACATGCTGATCGCCGTATTCGGCAACGGTCCTGCCGCTGCGTTCCGGTTGAGGAACAAGACCCTCGCGCAGGAAAACGCGGATCGTTTCCCTGTTCACGCCGGTTGCTTCTTCCAGTTCCTTCATTTTCATTGGCCAAGGCTACAGCACGCGATGCGGGACTGCGCAAGATGCCCGTGCACCGGCAGGCAGCCACCTTTGCGCCAGATCAAGGTCGATCGATCCGATCCGGACCGGATAGCCTGTTGGCAAGAGGTCGGACCATTGGGCCAGCACTTGTCAGCACGCGAAACGGGCAATACCGATAGCTGGAAAACAAGAGCGACTGGCAAAACATGATCATGGCAAAACCGGCAGGAAGCGAAAGCAAGAGGGGCTTCAAACCCATCAAGACGCAGCGCGCATTCGAAGCGGTATGCGATCAGGTGCGCCAGATGGTCGCCGATGGCACGTTAAAGGCAGGTGACAAGCTTCCGGCCGAACGCGAACTGGCCGTCCGCTTCCAGATCAGCCGCAACGCGGTGCGCGAGGCGCTGCGAAGCCTTGAGATGTCGGGTATCATCCGCAACGAAAAGGGCGTGAAGGGCGGCGCCTTCATCCAGCCAGCGGAAAATGAACATGTCGCGCAGGCGATGCAGGACTTCGTCCATCTCGGCAAAGTCTCGCTCGACGAATTGACCGAAGCGCGTCTCAGCATTCAAGCCACTGTCGTTCGCCTTGCGTGC
The DNA here is from genome assembly GCF_000813185.1 of Novosphingobium sp. MBES04. Taxonomy (NCBI): domain Bacteria; kingdom Pseudomonadati; phylum Pseudomonadota; class Alphaproteobacteria; order Sphingomonadales; family Sphingomonadaceae; genus Novosphingobium; species Novosphingobium sp. MBES04. The sequence continues at coordinate 1,684,754 of NZ_DF850488.1, forward strand.
GAACGCGGGACCGACGCCCAATTCGATCGCTTGGCCGCCATCGTGGAGCAGACCCGTATCGAAACAGATGTCGAAGCCCGCTATCGCTGCGCGGTCGAATTCTATCAGGCACTGGCCGAAGCGACGGGAAACCGCATCTATGCGCTGTTCGTCGGGGCCTTGTCCTCAATCCTACAGGGCTTTGTGGCAGGGCCGAATTACCAGACATTGCAGGAAACATTGATCGATTCCCGCCACCGTCTTGTCACAGCCTTGCGAGAGCGGAATTGCGATGCAGCCGTGGCAGAAATGACGGCTCACCTCGACCGTATCCACCGGCACATGCAGGAAAAGGCGGCGCGTTAATTGTTCGCTTTGCCACCGTGATAGCCGGCAGAGCCCCTTGCTTTTCTGCGCTCGATTTTTATAGGTAGAACCATTATACCTTTAAAGATCTTGGAGAGCGGTGTGGACGAACAAATGGCAGGTGCCTTGGACGGGATCAGGGTGCTGGATTTCACGGCGGTGATGGCGGGTCCGTTCGCCACGCGCATGCTGGCCGATCTTGGCGCCGAGGTCATCAAGGTCGAGACGATGAAGGGCGGCGATCAGGTCCGCGCCCGCCCGCCGCTACGCGATGGCAAGAGCCGCTATTTCGCACAGCTCAACGCCGGCAAGCGCAGTCTTGCCTGCGACCTGAAGAACCCTGCCATGCAGGAGACCATCCGCAAGCTGGCCAGCCAGTGTGACATCGTGGTCGAGAATTTCCGTCCCGGCGTGATGGCGCGTTTTGGCCTTGATTATGAAGCGCTGGCCAAAACCAATCCGCGCCTGATCTACTGCTCGATCTCGGGCTATGGCCAGCAAGGGCCCAAGGCCCATTCCCCCGCCTATGCGCCGGTCATCCATGCCAGCAGCGGATTCGACATGACCAATCTTGAATATCAGGACAATGCGGAGAAGCCGGCAACCAGCGGCATCTTCATCGCTGACGTTCTTGGTGGCACCCACGCTTTTGGCGCGATCCAGACCGCGCTTTTCCAACGCGAACGGACCGGCGCGGGCCAGTTCATCGATGTGTCCATGCTGGAAGCGATGGTCGGCATGCTGGTTTATGAAACGCAGACCGCGCAGCAGCCTCTCGATCACCGCCGCCCACTTTACAAACCTTTGCGCACCGCCGACGGCTTCATCATGGTCGCCCCCACCAGCCCCGCCAATTTCCTGAGCCTGGTAAAAGCAATGGAGCGTGAGGATCTGGCCGACGATCCGCGCTTTGCCACCAATGCCGATCGCAATCGCAACTGGGATGCACTGCTGGCCGAAGCCGAGAGCTGGACCGTGAAGCACAGTTCGGAACAGGCCGAAGCACAGCTATCGGCAAAAGGCGTGCCCTGCGCTGTCTATCGCAACGTCACCGAGGTGATGGAGGACGAGCAACTGGCAGCACGCCAGGCCTTTACCACGCTGGACGACGGTGCCGGCCGGTTCAAAGTGACCAACCCTCCTTTCAAAATGTCCGCTTCGGTCGCCCATGCCCGCGATCACATGCCCGCGCTCGGCGAGGATGGCGGCGCCATCCTTCACGACATATTGGATTTACGGGACGACGAGATCGAGACCTATCGCTCTCAAGGTATAATGCTATAAGTTTTATCAAGAGGCACATCGGAATAATTAGGTGCCGGAACAAGAGCGGGTTGAGGAAATGACCGAAGTCTTCGAGATCAACATCCGGCACCTGCGCGGCTTGTTGGCCATCCACGAACACGGCAGCATCACCGCGGCAGGATCGCTGGTAAACCTTTCCCAACCCGCCCTGACCCAGGGCATCGCCAAGCTGGAACGCCAATTCGGCTATACACTGTTCGAACGGCGTTCGGGCGGCATGGTCCCCACCGCGATGGGCCGCATCGTGATCGAGCGGATAGAGGCCGCGCTGAAACATCTGGCCGATAGCGGCCAAGGCCTGACCAATGTGTTCAACAATCCCGAACGGCTCATGACGATGACACAGCTGCGCGCCTTTCTGGCGCTTGCGGATGCCGGCAGCTTTGCCGAAGCAGCGCGCAGCATTGCCATATCGCAAACGGCTGTCCATCGCGCGGTGGGCGATCTGGAGCTGGTCATCGGCACCGATCTGGTCGAACGACGCGGACGGGCAGTGTGGCTGAATGCCGCAGGCAAAAAGCTTGCGCGCGGGTCGCGGCTTGCCGTTGCCGAAATTCAGGCGGCGCTGGTCGATCTCGCGCTCGACAGCGACAGCCGCAGCGAAATGATCTCTTTCGGCGCGCTGCCGCTCGCTCGCCCCTATATCGTGCCGCGCGCCATGGCCGATATCGCCAAGGAAGTGCCAAAGGCGTCGTTCAAGGTACTGGAAGGCAGCTGGAGCGAGCTTGTGGAGCCGCTGCGCGATGGTGCCATCGACATGATCGTGGGTGCACTTCGCCCGCACGAGATCGCCGATCTATATCAGCGTCCGCTTCTGGAGGATCTTCTGGTCGTCGCTGCCGGCAGCCAGCACCCGCTGGCATCGGTGGAACGGCCGACCATGAACCAGCTGCGGTCCTATCCATGGATCGTGGCGCCCGCCGACGCACCGCTCAGGGCACATTGGGAACGGTTCTTTGCCGAAGGGCCAAGGCCCGAAACACAGATCGAATGTGGATCGGTGATGATCATTGGCCGCCTGCTGACCTACTCGAACCTGCTGACGCTATTATCGCCCGATCAGGTCGCGCTGCAGATCCGCAGTGGGCTTTTGACGCAGATTGGCGAGCCGCTGGAAGGCAGCCGCCGCATGGTGGGGATCACCACGCGGCGCAGCTGGAGACCCACGGCGACCCAGCGCCTGTTCTTCGAAAAGCTGGAAGAGGCCGCGCGCGAACGCACCTCCAACCCCGATCTCACGGGCACGTGGATCTGATCCACGCGCCCTGTCGGATCAGTCGAGGTTGATCCAGACCGCCTTCGTTTCGAGATATTCCTCGATGTGATGCGGGCCGGACTCGCGGCCGAAGCCACTCAACTTATATCCTCCGAAAGGAACGCCAGGGTCGAGCATCTGGTAGCAGTTGACCCAGACCGAACCGGCCTTGATGCCGCGCGCCATCCTATGCGCGGTGGCAAGATTGCTGGTCCACACGCCGCTGCCAAGGCCGAAGCTTGTCGCATTGGCACGGGTCAGCACCTCATCGATCGTGTCGAAGGAAAAAGCCGATAGGACCGGCCCGAAGATCTCTTCGCGCGCAATCGTCATGCAGTCGGTCACATTGCCGAAGATCGTCGGTTCGATGAAATAGCCCGCGTCATATCCTTCGCCCGCCTTGCGCGCACCGCCCAACAGCGGGCTCGCACCCTCACCCTCGGCCCCGTCGATGAAAGAGAGGATGCGTTCCATCTGCGCCTGAGACACGACCGGACCGATCTGTGTTTTGGGGTCGAGCGGATCGCCGACGCGAATGGTGCGGCTGTGTTCGACAAGACGCTCCATGAATTCATCGTGGATCGAGGACTGGACGAACAGGCGCGTACCCGCGCTGCAGATCTGCCCGGCATTGGCGAATACCGCATTGGCCGCGGCCGGAACCGCCTTGTCGAGATCGGCATCGGCAAAGACGATATTGGGCGATTTGCCACCCAATTCGACGGTGACTCGCTTCATCGTCGGGGCCGCAGCCTCGATAATTTTCTGGCCCACCCCGGTCGAACCGGTGAACGCGATCTTGTCGACATCGGGATGGGCGGAAAGCGCCGCGCCCGCATCGCCAAGGCCGGTGACGACATTTATCACGCCATCGGGTACGCCCGCCTCAAGGCACAGCTCGGCAAAGCGCAGCGCCGACAGCGGCGTCTGCTCGGCAGGTTTCATCACCAGCGTGCAACCTGTGGCCAGGACAGGGCCGGACTTCCATACCGACATGCCGATGGGACCGTTCCACGGGTTGATCGCGGCGACCACGCCGATCGGCTCTTTCAGCGTATGGCTCAGCACATCGCCGGGTACCGAATTGGACAGCGTCTCGCCCGAAATCAGCGTGGCCTGCCCGGCATAATAGCGCAGCAATGCGCCCGCCCTGGCCTTGCCCAGCCGCGTGCGCGATAGCGGCGCGCCAAGGTCCAGCGTGTCGAGCATGGCAAGCTCGTCCCAGTTCTCTTCGACCAGATCGGCAAGCCGCAGCATGATCGCCTGCCGCTCGGCGGGCTTCATCCGGCTCCACGGGCCGCTCAATGCCTCTCGCGCGGCCTTCACCGCGCGGTCGACATCTTCGGCGCCGCCCTGCGCGACATTGGCCAGCAGTTCGCCCGTGGCAGGATTGCGCGTTTCGAAACGCTGGCCGGAAACGGCGGGCACGCGCTTGCCGCCGATCAGCATGTCCTGATCGCGCTTCGCGATAACCGAGGTGATGGGCGTGTTTGCGTTCATGACTGAAGCTCCGTTTCTGCAACCCGGACCGTTTCGGCCGCTTGCGAATTATGCGATTTGCGCTGTTCCAGAATGAAATCGGCGGCGCGCTGGGCGATCATCATCGTGGGCGCGCTGGTATTGCCGCTGATGATCGAGGGCATGACCGAGGCATCGATCACGCGCAGCCCGTCGATCCCGTGCACCCTCAGCCGGTCATCGACGACGGCTAGCGGATCGCTGGCAGGCCCCATCTTGCAGGTACCGGTGGGGTGATAGGCAGTGTTGACGATCTTGCGCAGCGCCTTGTCGAGCGCTTCGTCGCTGACATGCTCGGCCCCGGGCTCGATCTCCTTGCCACGCATTGCGGCCAGCGCAGGTTGCGAAAAAATGCGCCGTGCCTCGCGGAAACCGGCAATTAGCGTTGCCATGTCGCGCGGATCGTCGAAGAAATTGGGTTCGATGATCGGCTTGTCTTCGGCCCTGTTGCTGGCCAGCCGCACGCGCCCCTCGCTATTGGGGCGAAGTAGCTGGATCAGCGCCATGAAGCCATGGTCGCTGGGCACCACGCGGGCATTGCCCTTAAGCCCGACCAGGAAGGTCATCTGGATATCGGGCCTGCCGCTGCCATCGGTGCAGACGAAGCCACCGCACTCCGCCACGTTTGAAGCGAACATGCCTTCGCGTTTCAAAGCATATTTGAACGGCGCGAAAGCGTTACGGAGCAATGCCGAACGCGAATTGGCATAGGATTCCCCTGTGGGATTTTCGACCGAGATGTGGACCGTAGGATGGTCCTGCAGATGTGCGCCGACCCCTGGAAGATGGTGAACCGGGTCGACACCCACCAAGGAAAGCGCATCCCTGTCGCCGATGCCGGAAAGCATCAGCAATTGCGGCGAATTGGTCGCACCCGCGCTGACCAGCACTTCATTCTTGGCCGTCATGATCTCGCGCTTGCCTGCACGCTCGACCTCGACCCCGGTGGCGCGGCCATCTTCTATGATGATGCGCCGCACCAGCGTTTCATCGAACACGCTGAGGTTTGATCGCCCAAGTGCCGGATGCAGGAAAGCGCGGGCTGCCGAAAGCCGCGTGCCGCGCCGCTGATTGAGGTCATAGCGCCCAAAGCCATCCTTGCGCTCGGCCGCGAAATCCTCGTTGTGGTGATGCCCGGCTTCGACCGCGGCGTCGATGATCGCGGTGGTGATCGGGTTGAACGATGCCGGTTTCTCGACATCCAGTTCCGCACCCTTGCCGTGCCAAGGCTTGTCAGGGCCGTGGTAGTTTTCAAGCCGCTTGAATACGGGAAGCACGTCGTCCCAGCCCCAGCCGGGATTGCCCGCCTGCACCCAGCCGGCGTAATCTTCTTCCTGCCCGCGAATATAGACGCCGCCATTGATCGCGCTGCACCCGCCGAAAAGCTTGCCGCGCGGAAAGCCGATGACGCGCCCGTCGATGGCATCGCCGCCCGTCAACTGCTGCTGCCAGTTGTAACGGGCATGCGGGATCAGGAAGATATTGCCGACAGGCATGATCGTCTTGATATTGACCGGCCATTTGCGATCGGACGGTCCAGCCTCGATCAGGGCCACCGATATGGCAGGATCGGCAGACAGGCGGTTGGCCAGAACGCTGCCACCAGGACCCGAACCGATGACGATATAATCGAAACTGTCCATCACGCAGGTCTCTCCTGAATGCGGTCAAGCCGCGGAATATGGCTTCGCACGATCAGAAACCCGATCGCATTGACCAGCATCAGCACGGCCAGCGCGCCGAAGAACATCTGTGCGCCGCCGCCGATAAGCCATGCGCCGGCCACCGCGCTGACAATGGCGCCTGCGCGCCCGGACACGCCCATGGTGCCAAGCCCGCGCGCCCTGACGCCGGTGGGAAACGCATGTGCGCCCACGGCGAACATGGCCGATTGCGCTGCACTGGCGAACAGGCCCATGGCGACCAGCAGACCCAGCATCACATTTTCGTTACCACCTTCTCCCATCGGCATGGTGGCAAGCGCGGCGCACACCAGCGTGCCGACAAGCGCCATGGTGACAAGCGTAATGCGCGAACCCAGCTTGATGATGGCGAAAGATGCCAGCATCGCGCCGATCACCCCGCCCATGTTGAAACTGGTCAGGCCAAGGCTGGCCAGTTTCAGGTCATAGCCGCTGGTCGTCAGCATGGTGGGGGCCCAGTTGAACATCAGGTAGATCATGAACATGCCCGAAAACATCGCCAGCGCGAGTGCGAGCGTATCGCGCAGATGCGCCGCGCCGAACAGCGCGGAAAACGGCATTTTCTCAACCTCTCCGCCCGCGCCCTGCGCCTTTAGCGAAGCGGGATCGGGATGGCCGATGCGCGTCATCACCTTTTCGAATTCGGCCCGGCGCTTGCCGCTATCCAGCAGATATTGCGGAGTTTCGGGAAGGACCACCAGAAGATAGAGAACGAAGGCAATGGTGATCGCGCCGCCCAGATAGAACAGCCAGCGCCAGCCCAGCGAAGGCAGGATCGCCGCCGCCGCCAGACCGCCCAGCACGCCGCCGATCGATACGCAGACAACACCGAAAGTCACCGCCTGGCTGCGCCAGCGTGCAGGCGTGAATTCCGCGATCATGGCAGACGCCGTCCCGGGCACGCCGCCCAGCCCTGCGCCAGCAAGAAACTTGAGCACGGCAACCTGCCATAGCGCGGTGGAAAATCCAGTCAGCAAGGTGGCGATGCCGAACAGAGCCACACCGATCAGCAGGGCACCGCGCCTGCCGACCAGATCGCCGATCACGCCCGATACCAGCGTGCCGATCGCCATGCCCACAAAGCCCAGCGCGAAGACCATGCCCAGCGTATCACGGCTGATGTCCCATTCGGCGATCAGCGATGGGGCGGCAAGGCCCAGCATCTGGTTGTCGAGCCCGTCGAGCACGACGGTCGCCGCGATCATCAGCACCGACCATATCTGGTAATAGGACAGCGGCAGGGCATCGAGAAAACCGCCCTGCTGATTGCTGCTCAGCGAAACTGCCAAAATCCTCTCTCCTGGGTTGGAACCGGCCGGCCGCGGTGCGGCTCTATCAAACCGGAATCGATGCTCTGTTAAATGTCGAGCACCAGTTTCGATGAGCACGAGCCGGAACAGCAGACCATCACCGAAGTGTTCGCCGCCTTCTCCGCGTCGGTCAGGAAGTGGTCGCGGTGATCGGGTACGCCGTCCAGCACCTTGACCTGGCAGGTACCGCACACGCCTTCCGAACAGGCAAAGCCGATATCGACACCCGCGGTCAGCAGCGCATCGAGCATGGTCTCGCCTTCGGCCACGGTAATCGTCTTGCCGCTGCGCGTCAGTTCCAGCGCATAGCCGCCATCGGTCGCAATTTCGGTCTCAGCCGAGAAATACTCGATATGGACATTCTCGGATGGACGCCCCTTGTTAAGCGCGACGAAGGCATCCAGCATCCCGCCCGGACCGCAGCAATACAGATGGGCATCGCCGGGCGCGCTTTCGCTCAGTCCTGCAAGGTCGAGCTTTGCCCCGCCCTCGATCCCGTCGAACACGATCTTCGCATTGGGAAAAGCAGCAATCCGCTCGACATAGGCGGCACGCTCGGGCGTGGCGGCGACGTAATGCAGCTCCCAGCTCTTTCCCAGATCCTCAAGCCGCGCAATCATCGGCAGCATCGGGGTAACGCCGATGCCGCCCGCGATCAGCACGGTATGCGCGGCGTCTTCGTTCATCGGGAAATTGTTCTTCGGCGCCGAAATCTCGACGATTTCGCCCACGCGCCACACCTCGTGAATGTGGCGCGATCCACCGCGGCTGTCGATCGCATGGTGCACCGCGATCTCGTAATAGCGGCGTTCTTTCGGATCGTTGACCAGCGAGTAGCTGCGGGTCAGACCCGGCTTGAGCTGGACATCGACATGGGCGCCCGGTTCGAATGCGGGCATGTCCTGCCCGTCGAGCGCGGTCAGGAAGTAGGAGTTGATCCCGTCCGCTTCCCATTCGATCTTCTTGATTCTGGCTTTCATGGTACTTCCTTGCCCATACGCAGGCGTGTCGTCGATCTCGGGGGTCTCGACCTCGCCCGCGTATTGCATCTCCTCTACATCTCGCATCGTTCTCTCCTGAAACGACGAACCTTGAACACCGGCCCTGAAAAATTACTGGCCGGAAACTGGAGCCGAAGCCGTGGGGCCTTATTCGGCTGCCTCGACCTCCTTGCCCCAGCGCGTTGCCTTGGACAGCGCGGTTTCATAGGCACCGGCAAGGCTGTCATCGGGGTTATGCAGGAAGGAACCGGCTCTCGCATTGTAGAACACTTCCGGTTCCTGCGCGCCGGGTGCGGGCGCCTTGCCTTCGGCCACGGCGCGCGCGGCCATCAAAACCCGGTGACGGACACGCGCGATCATCTGGTCGGTTGGGGCCAGGTTCTCGAAACTGTGGTCGGTGATCGGCCCCATGCTCTCGGTCACGGCCTGATCCTGCATGGTGATGTTCGGAATGCCGGTGAACTGGGTGCCGTTGCGCTGGGAATCGCGGTCGATCGCCCAATCGTTCGTTTCGCTGTCGGTCGAGCGCCAGCGGCCGTACCAGTCGGTGGTGTTGGGCGCATAGCTGATCACGTCGAACAGCGGCGTGCCGTCCTTCAGCGTCGAGGTATAGGCAGGGTTGCCCGCATCGCTGCCGCAGGTGATGTCGAACAGCATCGAGTGTTCATCGTCGATCGGAACCCAAGCGCGGGCGATGGCGCGGGTGGCAAAGCGATTATTGGGTGTCTGCGTCCAGAACGGGAACATGTAATGCGCCACGCGCCATGACATCTGCCCGTCGTCGTTCGGACGATAGCCGCCATACATCACGCCCCAGTCGGACTGCGCGACTTCATAATCCGGCGCGCGGTTGAGGACGGTCGGACGCATCGGGTGATCCTCGTCCAGATCCTCGGCCTTCAAGGAACCGACGTGGAGGAAGCCGACATGGCTGGTGTCGATGTCGCCTTCCAGCGCCTGGAGCCAGTTGCAGTCGCGCTGCAGGCACCAGATCTCGGCATCGGGATGCATCGCAGCCTCGATCTGCGGGTGCGGCGGAGGATTGTCCTGATCGGCACCCATGTACACCCAGATCAGTCCATTCGCCTCATAGGTCTTGTAGGCCTTGGCGTGGACGCGTTCCTTGAAGTCCATGCGGGCGGGAACCGACGGCATGTCAACGCACTTGCCATTAACGTCGAATTTCCAGCCGTGATAGACGCAGCGAATGCCGCTTTCCTCGTTACGGCCGATGAAGAGCGAGGCGCAGCGGTGCGGGCAGCGGTGATCCATGATGCCGACGCGGCCTTCGCTGTCACGGAAGGCGATCAGCTTTTCGCACATGATCATCAAGCGAACCGGATCGCCATCGGCTACCAATTCCGATGAAAGGCACGCCGGAACCCAATACTGGCGCATGAAAGTGCCCATGACGGTGCCCGGGCCCACGCGGGTCAGGTCTTCGCTGTCCTTGGTCTGCATTTGATCCTCGCAGTTTCTGGTTTTGTCATTGTCCCGGGCCGACCCCCTGTCGGCCCCGCCTGCACCCGGATGTCCGGACGCCATTTCGATTTCCGAGCTAAATCGTCTGCCGCTGCAGCCCCAATCGGAATATGGTTGTGCCATTCATAAATCGGGACGATGCTATTGCTATTATTTCTCTTCATTGCTCTTTCTGCGCTCCAGAACACAACCGTTCGATCGGTCACAGGGAGAGAGGGCCAGAAATGAAAGAGTATAGTCAGACACTTACGTCTTGTATGGCTATCGCGGCTTGCTTCACGACACCTGCATTCGCGCAGGATGCATCGGCCCCTGCATCATCGGATTCGGTCCGTGAAGATAATTCTGAACAGGCGAACGAGGCACCGGCCCGCCGGGACGACACGCAGGAAATCATCGTGACCGCTCAACGCCGCGAATCGACTGTGCGCGACGTTCCCTTCTCGATCGCTGCGTTCGGCGGCGCGGACCTTGCCGAACAGCAGGTCTTCAGCCCGACCGCGCTTACCACCGAGCTTCCCGGCATCACCGTCAACACGTCTGACAAGTCGCTTTCGATCCTTTCGATCCGCGGCAATGTGTCGACCTTTCGCACCGCGACACTCGACACGCCCGTCGCCTATTTCCAGGATGACATCTATTACGTGTTCAACAACGACCTGAACGCGAACTTCTATGACGTTAACCGTGTGGAGGTGCTGCGCGGGCCGCAGGGCACGCTGTTCGGCCGCAACGTCGTGGGTGGCGCCATCGCGGTCGTGACGAACAACCCCGAATTCGGCGACGAGTATTCGTTGCTGGTCACCGGCGGCAATGGCGGCTATTTCCGCACCGAAGGCGTCCTCAACGGCACCGTCGTGGAAGACAAGCTGGCCGCCCGCTTTGCATTCTCGACCGAGCGCTCCGACGGTTTGATCAAGACCCCCAACCAGCCCGGCAATTACGGCGAGACCGATGGCTATGCCATGCGCGGCAAACTGCTGTTCACCCCGACAGACACGCTCGAGATCGTTCTGGCTGGGGATTATTCCTATACCAAGGGCAATGCCGGTTCGATCCAGCTGGGCATTGGCGGCGATCAGGTTGTGCTCGATACCTTCGGCGATTTCACCAATGACGAGTGGACGAACAACGACTACGCCCCCTCACCATACAGGCAGCGCCTGCGGGGCGGTTACCTGCGCGGTGATCTTGACCTGATGGGCGGTACGCTGACCGCGATCACCGGCTATCGGATGAACGACAGCCACGCGATCAACGACGACATTCCCGTCGGAACGATCGTGCCCGTTTTCGACCGTCGGCAGGATGTAAAGAATCGCAGCTTCACGCAGGAACTGCGTTATGCGTCCGCACCCAATCGCCTGTCCTATGTGGTGGGCGTCTATTACCTTAACGCCGATGTCTCGACGACGAACATCTTCTATTACAGCCCGCTGCCAGAAAGCGTGTTCGACGGCCGCATCCGCACCAACCCGGATGTCTCGAACATCACCCGCGTTCAGGACGGCAAGGTCAAGTCCTATGCAATCTTCGGAGAACTGACCTTCGAAGTAACCGACCGGATCTCGGTCATTGCCGGTGGCCGTTATACGAAAGACAAGAAGTCGATCGACTACCGCGCCTTTTCGACCACCGATCCTGATGGCATCCCCGGCCTTGGCTTTCCGGGCGACGTCGAAGCCTCGGGCGGTGAAAGCTGGGACGCGTTCACCCCGCGCTTCACCGTCAAGTACGAGCCGATGGATGGCGTAAACCTGTATGCAACCTATGCCAAGGGCTTCAAATCGGGCGGCTTTGTCGACAACGCCTATCTGAACCCGACCATCCCGCTCGATCCAGAAAAGGCCCGCAACTACGAAATCGGCGCCAAGACCCGGCTGTTCGGCAATATGCTCGACCTTAATGTCGCGCTGTTCGACCAGAAAACGAAGGACTTGCAGAACTTCTCGGGCGCAGGCGGCGTGGCGCACACGTTTAACGGCACGCTGAAGATGCAGGGCATGGAACTTGAATCGAAGCTGCGTCCGGTGCCGGGTCTCAGTTCACTTTCAATTACACCTACCTCGATGGCGAATATACCTCGCTGTACGACCCGCTGGTCGATGTCGACTATTCGGGCAATCCCGCGAAATATGCGCCTAAGCACTCGTTCCTGGCGCGCGCCAAATATGATGCCTATCTGCCCAATGGCGCGATCCTCACGCCGCAGGTGGAATTCAACTATTCCTCGCGCATCTCGACCGACGACGCGAACAACCTCTCGACCTGGCAGAACCTCTATAATGACACGCGCGGGCGCACGCTCAACGCGCGTCTCAACTACGAGAGTGCCGACGGTCACTGGAATCTGGGCCTGTGGGGCAAGAATCTTACCAACAATTACCAGATCATGCATGCCGACGACATTACGGCCTTCCTCGTCGTGCCGACGGGGCAGACCCGTTATTGGAAAATCTTCACTAACACCCCGCGCACCTATGGCCTGACGCTGGGCTACAAGTACTAAGTCAAGGAACTGGAGCGCGACATGACCCTTACCGAAATCCCCCGGCCCGGCTCCTTCTCTTTCGAAGGGCGGACTGCAATGGTTACCGGCGGCGCCAAGGGCGTTGGCGAGGCCATCTGCCGCGAAATACACGAGGGGGGAGGAAATGTTGCGATCTGCGATATCGACCTGGCGGCGGCTTCGGCCGTCGCCGGGTCCCTCGACCCTTCGGGCGAGAGCGTTATGGTGGTATCGCTCGACGTACGCAGCAAGGATGATTTCATTGCCGGACGCGATGCCGTCATCGCCAAATGGAGCAAGGTCGATATTCTGGTGAACAATGCCGGCTTTGCAAAGCGCACACCGGTTGACGACATCACGCCAGAGGAATTCGACGAGATCGTCGCCATCAACATGCGCAGCGTTTTTCTGGGCTGCCAGGTCTTCAAGGATCACATGGCGGAAAACGGCTATGGCCGGATCGTCAATATCACCTCATTGGCAGGGCAAAACGGCGGCACGGTTGCTTCGCCGCATTATGCCTCATCCAAGGCCGGCGCGATCATGCTGACGAAATATTTCGCACAATTGCTGGCCGACCAAGGGATCACGGTGAATGCGATTTCCCCCGGCCCCATCGCCACGGCGAAGGCTCGTTTGTCGGACGAACAGATCGCCATGGTGGAAGGCAAGGTCCCGATCGGTCGCTTCATGGAGGTCAGCGAGATTGCCGCAGCGACGGCCCTGCTGGCATCAGACCGCGGCGGTTTTTTCGTCGGGGCAACGCTGGACATGAACGGCGGACTTTACGTCCGCTGACTACGTCCAGCGAGTGCCGCCCGCTCACATATTGGGATAATTGGGCCCGCCGCCGCCCTCGGGGGTGACCCAGTTGATGTTCTGGGTTGGGTCCTTGATGTCGCAGGTCTTGCAGTGGACGCAGTTCTGCGCGTTGATCACGAATTTGGGCTCTGCGCCCTCTTCCACGCCGACATATTCATAGACACCCGCCGGGCAATAGCGGGCCGCAGGCCCTGCATAAACCGGCAGGTTGATCTTCAGCGGAACATCCGGGTCCTTGAGCTGAAGGTGGCAGGGCTGGTCTTCCTCATGATTGGTGTTCGACAGGAACACGCTGGAAAGACGGTCGAAGCTGATCACGCCATCGGGCTTGGGATACTGGATCGGCTTGAACAGATCGGCGCGCATCGTCTGATCGCAGTCGCGGTGGTGCTTCATGGTGATCGGCAGACCGATCTTCAGCGTGCGCATCCACATGTCCGCGCCCGCGATCACCGTGCCCAAGGCGCCGCCGAACTTGGCGACGGCGGGTTCGGCGTTCTTCACCTTCTGCAATTCGTCCGCGATCCAGCTCGAACGCAGGGTCGTCTCGTAATCGACGACCTCGTCATTGGCGCGGTCAGAGGCGATGGCGGCGGCCACGGCTTCGGCCGCCAGCATGCCCGATTTCATCGCGGTGTGGCTGCCCTTGATGCGCGGCACGTTGACGAAGCCCGCGCTGCACCCGATCAGCGCGCCGCCGGGGAAGGTAAGCTTCGGCACCGACTGCCAGCCGCCTTCGTTGATGACGCGCGCGCCATAGGACACGCGCTTGCCGCCTTCGAGGATCGAGCGGATTTCAGGATGCTGCTTCCAGCGCTGGAATTCCTCGAACGGGAACAGATACGGGTTGGCGTAATCCAGTGCGACCACGAAGCCCAAGGCCACCTGCCCGTTCGCCTGGTGATAGAGGAAGCCGCCGCCCCACGCATCGTTTTCGCTAAGCGGCCAGCCCTGTGTGTGGAGCACGCGGCCCGGCACGTGCTTGGCGGGATCGATGTCCCACAATTCCTTCATGCCAAGGCCATAGACCTGCGGTTCGCAATTCGCCTCAAGGTCGAACTTCGCCTTCAGCTGCTTGGTCAGCGAACCGCGCGCGCCTTCGGCGAACAGCGTGTATTTGCCGTGCAGTTCCATGCCGGGCTGGTAATCGGCCTTGTGGCTGCCATCGGCGGCCACGCCCATGTCGCCCGTCGCCACGCCCTTGACCGAACCGTCATCGTTATAAAGCACCTCGGCAGCGGGGAAGCCGGGGAAGATTTCCACGCCCAGCCCTTCGGCCTTTTCAGCGAGCCAGCGGCACAGGCTGCCCAGCGAGCCGGTGTAATTGCCATCGTTCGACATGAAGGGGGGCATCATGATGTGCGGCATGGCGAACTTGCCCTTGGCCGACAGCGTCCAGTGCCAGTTATCCGTCACCGGGGTCTCAGCCATCGGGCAATCGTCATCGCGCCAGTCGGGCAGCAGTTCGTCCAGCGCCTTCGGGTCCACCACCGCGCCCGACAAAATATGCGCGCCGATCTCGGACCCTTTTTCCAGCACGCAGACCTCAAGCTCGGCATTCATCTGCTTCAGCCGGATCGCCGCGCCCAATCCCGCAACGCCGCCACCGACGATGACGACATCATAAGGCATGGATTCGCGTGTGGTCATAGGCCTTCAGTCAACTCCGGCACGGCCTTGTACAGATCCGCGACGAGGCCGATGTCTGCGACCTGGAAGATGGGTGCGTCTTCGTCCTTGTTGATGGCGATGATAGTCTTGCTATCCTTCATCCCCGCAAGGTGCTGGATCGCGCCGCTGATGCCGATGGCGATATAGACTTCCGGAGCCACGATCTTCCCGGTCTGGCCGACCTGGTAGTCGTTGGGGACATAGCCCGCATCCACGGCGGCACGCGATGCGCCTACGCCCGCGCCCAGCTTGTCGGCCAGCGGCATGATGAGGCTTTCGAAGGTCTCGCTGTCCTTCAGCGCGCGGCCGCCCGACACGATGATCTTCGCGCTGGTCAGTTCCGGGCGTTCGCTCTTGGCGATCTCGGCGCTGACAAAGCTCGATTTGCCGGTATCGCCGGTCGATGCGACCGCTTCGATCTCGGCGCTGCCGCCCTCGGCCTCGGCCTTGTCGAAGGCGGTGCCGCGCACGGTGATGACCAGCTTCGCATCGGTCGATTCCACCGTCGCGATGGCGTTGCCCGCATAGATCGGACGCGTGAAGGTCTTCTCGCCCTCGACCGAGAGGATGTCGCTGATCTGCATGACATCCAGCAGCGCGGCGACGCGCGGCGCGATGTTCTTGCCGGTGGTCGTGGCCGGGAACAGCACGGCGTCATGGTGGTCCATCAGCCCCGCAATCAGCGGCGCGACATTCTCGGCCAGCTGGTGTTCGTAAGCCGCGTCATCCGCGACATGGACCTTGCCCACGCCCGCGATCTTGGCAGCCGCTTCGCCCACCGCCGCGCAGCCAGCGCCTGCGACCAGCAGGTGCACTTCGCCCAGCTTCGATGCGGCAGTGACGGTGGCGAGTGTCGCATCGCCCAGATTGGCGTTGTCGTGATCGACATAAACAAGCGTTTTCATGATCATGCGACTCCCATGGCTTTCAATTTAGCGACCAGTTCGTCGACGTCGGCCACCTTCACGCCCGCCTGCCGGACGGGTGGTTCGGCGACGGTCAGCGTCTTGAGGCGCGGCGCGATGTCCACGCCGTAATCGGCCGGGGCCTTGGTCTCGAGAGGCTTCTTCTTCGCCTTCATGATGTTGGGCAGCGAAGCGTAGCGCGGCTCGTTCAGGCGCAGATCGGTCGTCACGATCGCGGGGAGCGAGAGCTTCACCGTCTCCAGACCGCCATCGACTTCGCGAGTCACGCTGACGTGATCACCCTCGACCTCGACCTTGCTGGCGAACGTGCCCTGCGGCAGGTCCATCAGCGCGGCCAGCATCTGGCCGGTCTGGTTCGCATCGTCGTCGATCGCCTGCTTGCCAAGGATGATCAGGCCCGGTTCGACCTCTGCGGCCACGGCCTTCAGGATCTTCGCCACCGCGAGCGGCTCTACCGCCTCGTCCGTCTCGACCAGCACCGCGCTATCCGCGCCCATTGCCAGCGCCGTGCGCAGCGTCTCCTGCGCCTTTGCCGGGCCGATGGAGACGGCCACGATCTCGTCGATCTTGCCCGCTTCTTTCAGCCGGATCGCTTCTTCCACCGCGATCTCGTCGAACGGGTTCATGCTCATCTTCACGTTCGACAGGTCGACGCCCGACCCATCCGCCTTCACCCGAGGCTTTACGTTGTAGTCTATCACCCGCTTCACGGGCACCAGGGCCTTCATAAGCCTATCCTATTCAATGCAGAGGTGAATCAGCGCAGCAGTTCTTTTGCGATGGTGTTCTTCTGGATTTCCGAAGAACCCTCATAAATCCGCGTGATGCGGATATCGCGATAGAGCCGTTCGATCGCATAGCCCTTGCAATAGCCCGCGCCGCCATAAATCTGCAGCGCGGTATCGACCGTACGGCCGCCCGCCTCGGTCGCGAACAGCTTCGCCATCGAAGCCAGTTCGCGGCGCTTTTCGCCCTGATCATAGCGCCATGCGGCATCGAGCAGGATCAGGCGCGCGGCACGCATGTCGGTCGCCATACCGGCCAGATAATGGCGAATTGCCTGAAAATCGGCGATGACATTGCCGAACGCCGGGCGAACTTTCGCTTCTTCAGTCGCAAGTTCGAGCGCATATTCGCCCATTCCCACTGCCGTCGCGCCAACATTCATGCGGCCTTCGTTCAAACATTCAAGCGCATAGCTGAAGCCCTTGCCCTCTTCGCCGATCAGAGCGTCGGCAGGCACCTGACATTCATCGAATGTCAGTTCGTACACGGCCGGCGAAGTACCCATCAGCTCGATCACGCCCGACACCGAAAAGCCCGGCGTATCCGCCGGCATCAAGAAGGCCGAGATGCCGCCGCGAGCACCTGCGCTCTTGTCCGTGTAGGCATAGACCGTGACAAATTTCGCGTTCTTGCCGTTCGAGATATAGGTCTTCGATCCATTGATCACCCAGCCATCGGCATTGCGCGTCGCGGTGGTGCGCATTGAACCGGGATCAGACCCCGAACCCGGCTCCGTGAGAGCGAAGGCTACCGGAATTTCGCCAGTTGCCATTCCCGGGATCAGCATCTCCTTCTGCGCTTCAGTGCAGTGATAGGCGATGTTCTTCGCGCCCGGACCCATCAGTGGGCGAATTTCGGTCCAGAATTGGGGGGGAAGGCGCGCAAGCTCGATCTGCACCGCAGCCTGCGCCAGAGCGCCAAGCCCAAGGCCGCCATATTCCTCGGGCAAGGCCATGCCGAAGTATCCGTTATCGACTAGGGTCTGGCGAACGATCGGCGGGACCACGCCAGTCTCAACGAATTCGCGCTCCAGCGGCAGCAGGTCGTTGACGATGGCCTTTGTCGCCTTGCAAAAATCCTTGATCTCATCGGGAAGTTCGAAGTCCATGATGTGCCTTTCAGATGTTTCGATCACTCTCAACACTGAAAAAGCATAATGGTCCTACCATTGCAAGAGTGATGTCGGCCAATTCTGAGGCAGGCGACAAAGCGAGCGCCGTTCCAAACCGGCTGCTAGAGAAAAATTGCGTTGCCGGCGGCCAAGCAACGTATTGAAAATAGCAAATTTATTATCTAAGCAAATCGCAATTATTCAATTTCGCAAATACCATTCAGACCCGTGAAATTGCGCCTCGCCCGCCTACACACCACAACGGCGCTGAATTTCATACCCCCTCCATCCCGAAAATCTTATGGCATTATGCTATTGGAATTGGCTTGCGCGCAGCATGGCAGCATACTGAAAATACAGATCAGAACAGTGCCGCTCAGATCGGCAGGAATTATCTGGAGAGAGTCATGTTCATCAAGAACACATGGTATGTCGCCGCCTTTGCCGCCGAGATTGTGACTGGCAAGACACTTGCACGCAAGTTCCTGAATAAGGCGGTTGTCCTGTTCCGCACCGAGGACGGCAAGATCGCCGCACTGGAAGACCGGTGCAGCCACCGCGCAATGCCTCTCAGTTCCGGTCACGTAGACGGATGCCGCATCCGCTGCGCCTATCACGGCGTCGAATTCGAAGCGACGGCAAATGCGCGCGCATCCCCAACCAGGAACGTATTCCGCCTGCCGCCAATGTGCGCAGCTATCCGGTGGTCGAAAAGGATCATCTGATCTGGATCTGGATGGGCGATGCCGAACTGGCCGATCCTGCACAGATCATCGATAGCCCGGAACACAACGATCCGAAGTGGACTTGGCGGCCCTATAATTTCCCGGTGCAGGCCGACTGGCAGCTGATCGTCGACAATATCATGGACCTGACCCATGTGCCCTACATCCATGCGGGCACCATTGGCGGTAACCCGGAACAGCATTATGGCGCGGAAACTAAGGTAGAGTTTGACGGCAAGCGCGTGGAACTTCTGCGCAAGATGCCCAACTCGGTCCCGCCGCGTTCCTATATCGATGCCGGCGGCTTCAAGGGCCGGGTCGATCGCTGGCAGGAAGTGCGCTTCGAACCCGCCCGGGGCATGACCCTGCGCGTCAATGCGGGTGGCTGCGATGCGGGGACCGGCGCCTATGAAGGCCGGCGTGATAATGGCTTTGAACTGGCCAATAACCATTTCATCACGCCGGAAACGGAAACGACCAGCCATTATTTGTGGACGATCTGCACCACGGCCAATCCGGCGACCGGTGTGCCTGACAAGCTTTTCGATCAGTTCTTCGACACGATCACCGAAGACGAAGAGACGCTTGCTCTCCAACAGGCGCGGATCAACGACGATCCCGGCCGCCCCTTCGTCGGCATTGCCAGCGACGGCGCCGTGAACCAGGCTCGCCGCCTGCTCAGCGCCATGGCCGAGGCTGAAGAAGGTCAGGGTATAGCGGCCTGACGAACCGGTTTTGGCTTCCTGACGGAAAAGATTCTGCCCCACTAAAAAGGAGCGGCGCTTTGGCACCGCTCCTTTCCTTTTGCCCATGATGAACGCTTCGATTAGAACGAGGTAATCACGCTGCGGGCGATCGCGCCGCCCTTCAGCTCCGCATAGGCCTCATTAATCTCCTCGATCCCGATCTCACGCGAAATCAGATCATCGAGGTTGAGCTTACCCTGAAGATACAACTCGGCATACATCGGGATGTCGTGCTTGATATTGGACGACCCCATATAGACACCGCGAAGATCGACCTGGTTGGTCAACAGATCGACCGTGACATTGACGTCGATGGTCGATGTTGGCGCATGTACGCCGATCAGATAGGCACCCCCGCCCTTGCGCGCCATTTGGATGGCCTGCTCCGACGTCGCCTTGATGCCGACCACTTCGAAAACGTGATCTACGCCGCCCGGTATAAGCGTGCGCAACGCTTCGACAGAATTGCCGAAAGACGCATCGATGAAATCGGTCGCACCGAACTTGCGGGCAAGCTCTTCCTTTTTCGGCTGCATGTCGATCGCCACAATGCGCCCTGCGCCCGCCAGCTTCGCACCCGAAATAACGTTAAGCCCGACGCCGCCGATGCCGATCACGGCAACCGTATCGCCCGGGCGGACAGAAGCGGTATTGATCGCCGCCCCTGCCCCGGTGATCGTGCCGCAGCCCAGCAGTGAGGCCTGCGCGAACGGCAATTCCTTCGGCACCTTGGCAAGCTGGTTTTCATGCACCAGCGCCTTTTCCGCAAAGGCGCCAGTACCGAAAACCTGCGTGACGGCCCCGCTTTCACCTTGCAGGCGCGGCTTCTCACCCTCATCGGCGCGCAGCGTCTCTTCTGGATGGGTGCATTGATAGGTCTTGCCAGAATTGCAGGCTCGGCAATGGCCACAGAACTGGATCAGCGAACCGACGACATGGTCCCCGATCGCGAATTCACGGACTTCGGATCCGACCGCAATCACCATGCCGGCCAGTTCGTGCCCCAACACGGCGGGGAGCGGCACGCCGAAATCGGTCTCGGCAAAGTGAAGATCGGAATGGCAAAGGCCCGATGCCTTCACCTCGACCAGCACCTCGTGGTCGCGGGGTTCGTCGATTTCGATTTCGCCGACCTGAAACGTTCCGTCCAGATTATTGAGTATGGCAGCCTTCATCTTCTTCTCCTTGATCCTTCTGCGTCAGGCGCAAATCGGCCCGACGATCATGGTCGCATTCTGGCCATCGTCGCATGGCGATGGCAGCGGTGAGCAGGCTGCCTACACGCCGCCAAACACGTCGAAAACCAACTCATTCACTCATGTCTCCCGTCTTTTTGCTGTTGTGAAGGCAGCCGTGTTCGCGCTCATTCGCCAAGCAAAGCTGTCACCGTCTTGGTCTCGGTGTAGTGCAGCAAGCCCTCTTCCCCGACCTCGCGGCCCCAGCCGGATTCCTTCACGCCGCCAAAAGGCGCGGAAGGATCGTTCATGCCGTGGGTGTTGATCCAGACCACGCCGGCCTGCAGTTGACGTGCGGTAAGATGCGCGCGCGAAAGATCGCGGGTCCAGATATTGGCCGCCAGTCCATAGCGCGTGTCATTGGCAGCCTTCACCACCTCCTCGACATCGTCGAACGGCGTTGCGACAAGGACCGGGCCGAAGATCTCTTCGCGCACGATGCTTGCATCGCGGTCCGGATTGGCGAAGATCGTCGGCTCTACGAAATAGCCGTCCTTGCCGCCGGTCCCGCCGCCGGTGACGACTTCGGCGCCGCACTGCCGGCCCTGTTCGATATAGTCGAGCACGCGGATCTGCTGCGCACGCGACACCAGCGGCCCCAGCATCGTTTCCGGATCACGGCCATGACCCAGCTTGAAGCCTTGCGCCACCTTTGCGAGGCTCTCGACCACCTGATCATAGACCGATCGTTCGACGAAGAGGCGCGAAGCGGCGAGGCACACCTGACCCGAGTTGAAAAAGATGGCGAGCGCAGCCCCGAGCGTAGCCTTTTCGAGGTCCGCATCGGCAAAAATCAGCGAAGGCGATTTACCGCCGAGCTCCAAAGTCACGCGTTTCAGATCATCGGCCGCCGTGCGCACGATCTGCTTGCCGACCCTTGTTGAACCGGTGAAGGCGATCTTGTCTACGCCGGGATGTTCGACCAATGCCTGCCCGGCATCCTGCCCATAGCCCGTGACCACGTTGAGCACGCCTTCTGGCAACCCGGCTTGGAGCGCGAGTTCAGCCAGTCGAAGCGCGGTCAGCGGCGTCAGTTCCGATGGCTTCAGGACGATCGTACAGCCTGCCGCCAGCGCCGGGGCGATTTTCCACGCGGCCATCGCCAGCGGATAGTTCCATGGCACGATCTGGCCGACCACGCCCACTGGCTCGCGCACGGAATAGCTGTGGTATTGCTGCCCGTCGCCGGAAATTGGATTGACCTGCCCGCCGATCTTGGACGTCCAGCCCGCCATATAGCGAAAAATGTCGACCGCCGCCGGCACATCGACAGCGAGCGCGTGATGCACCGCCTTGCCGTTGTCGTAGCTTTCCAGAAGCGCCAGTTCCCCGGCGTGCTCCTCGATCTTGCGGGCGATATTTTCGATGATCTTACCGCGATCGAGCGGACGCATGCGAGCCCAGCTTGCGGACTCAAATGCCTTTCGCGCGGCGCTTACAGCACGGTCAATATCCTCGGCAGAACCTGCCGGGACGCGGGTGAAGATTTCGGCGGTGGCCGGATCTTCCACATCGATGCATTGCCCATCGGCGCTTTCAGTCCATTCGCCACCGATCAGCATGCGATTGCGTGGTAAGTGGACTTCGTGCCCTTTTTGACCATGCAGCGTCTGCGCAAAAGCCGTTTCGTTCATAGCTCTCTCCATCTCGCAGGCACTATTCGCCAGCTCGTTAGTCTTTTTTCGTTGCAACCGTCTGACCGGCGCGCCTCATTAAACACCATCGGTCAACAGTGCTTAGCAAGCGAGCCTCGTCACGAAAGTCGACGGTGTGCGCTCATCTCGAATGCGGGGAATGGGTGATGCCAAACCTCTCATCGATTACGCATCTTCGAGTGTGCGTATAGCTAATACGTAATGATCAATTTTCGGATCGGCAATATGTTTGAAAGGTCGGACCAATATTGGTTTTTTAAGGCAAAAATCACCGCTATAGGCCGTTTTCTTAAGGCAAATGTCGAGGCGCGCTTCACTTTTTGAATAGTCAGCAGTGATTCGAATATCGTCGGCCACCTAGGCTTAGCCCACGTTATTCATGAGGTTGCGGGCCCCGGTTGGATCGGCTGCGATTTGATGCAGGCAGCGTAGCTTGGGCGAGCGGCATCGGCGGCGTTTT
>NZ_DF850488.1:1707745-1871986 GCF_000813185.1 Novosphingobium sp. MBES04
GCCATCGCATACATTCGACGCAACTGCGCCAGATCGTTTGGAAGTTGCTGTTCTCCGTTTTCGACAAGCTGCTCAAGCTCGGCGATCTCGGCGCGGTACCGCGCCGAGATCCGCGCGATTGATGCATCGTGGCTGTTCAGCACATTCGTCATTCGGGGCAAGGTCGTTGAGCAGGACGCCTTCGTCGGTCTCCTCGGGCTTGCGAGCGACGTATTTCGCAGCCGTCGCCAGCCAGCCTACCAATTTCGTTCGGCCGTCGAACAAGTATCAAGAATTCCGTGACTTGGCTGCCCAGGCTTTGGCTACCACGACTTCTCCAGTGACCAAAGATGCATTGCCGACCGTAGTCATTCTTGTTCCACGCCTCTGTGATCTGCCAAGTGTTGCCCTCATGATCGCGCCTCACGTGAAGCATCTGGAAATTCTGCATTCAGAAACGAGGTCTGACATCCGTCGCG
The DNA here is from genome assembly GCF_000813185.1 of Novosphingobium sp. MBES04. Classification (NCBI taxonomy): domain Bacteria; kingdom Pseudomonadati; phylum Pseudomonadota; class Alphaproteobacteria; order Sphingomonadales; family Sphingomonadaceae; genus Novosphingobium; species Novosphingobium sp. MBES04. The sequence continues at coordinate 1,708,204 of NZ_DF850488.1, forward strand.
GTGGTTCGTCCCGGATCAGGCTGGCGCCGAGGCCTACAAAGGATTGCTGAGTGTTATCGCTACATGGCAGCTGGTGGTACCTGCAAAGGCGCGTTGCTTTCGAACTCCGGGTTTGAAACGGCGCCACTATGCTAAGCCATGCTACGGTTTTTCAGAAAATTCCAAACTTCCCTTTGGTTTGAATTGGCGCTAAGAAACTTAGTATGGCTACCGGAAACCGAGGAAAGCTGAACCAACTCCAGCAACTGCCGGATGGAGCACTTGTCGATGCGGCCTGGCTGGAGCGTCGCGGCTACTCCTCCTCGCTTCGCAGCCAGTACGTCAAGGCGGGATGGCTCAATCAGCCGGCTCCGCGCGTATATCGCCGCGGAAACAGCCCGCTCGGCTGGCGCGAGGCTATCATATCCCTTCAGACCTTCCTCGAGAGCGACGTCACCGTGGGCGGGCGAAGCGCGCTGGAGGAACTGGGGTATGGCCACTATCTGGGGCGGCGCAGGGAGGTTCACCTCTATGGCGCGCAAAGGCTGCCCGGCTGGCTTGCCGCCTTGCCCCTCGAGGTCGAGTTTGTCTGGCACAACAGCCAACGGCTGTTTCCTGATGATCCGGTCGTCACGCAATTCGATGATGCACAGAGCGGTGCGAGCGATGAGCCGCTTCCCTTCCTGCCAGGCGGTTTTCTGATCAGTGGCGGAACTGCCAAATGGGGCCTGCGCCTCGCCAGTGCCGAACGGGCCTTGTTCCAGCTTCTCGACGAGCTGCCGGGCCGCGAAACCTTCCACCAGGTCGACATGCTGATGGAGGGCCTGGCGAACCTCAGTCCCCGCAGCCTGCAGGTCCAGCTGGCATCCTGCACCAGCATCAAGGTGAAGCGACTGTTCTTCTACTTCGCCGACCGCCATCGCCATGCCTGGCTTGAGCGGCTGGACCGCTCGGCCGTGGACCTTGGTACTGGCAAGCGCGTGCTCGTGAAGGGCGGCAAGCTCGATCCTACTTACCTCATCACTGTTCCGGACGAGATCGATGGCCTTTCTTGAAGACTACCACAATCAGGTAGCGCTGCTGCTGCGCACGATCCCTTTCGTGGCTGCCGAACCCGACTTCGCCCTCAAAGGGGGCACCGCGATCAATCTGTTCGTGAGGGACATGCCGCGCCTGTCGGTCGATATCGATCTGACCTACCTCCCCGTGGCGGACCGAACGGCCTCGCTGGCCGCCATTGACGCCGGCATGGAAAGGATCGCGCAACGGATCGAAGCTGGCATTCCCGGGGTCCATGTGGCGCGAAGTCGGCTCCAGAAGGAAGGCATCGTCACAAGGCTGGTCGTTCGCGATGGCACCGCGCAGATCAAGATTGAGGTGACACCAGGCTGCGCGGGGCCGTCTACGAGCCTGTCGAGACGGACGTCTCGGCGCTCGTCGAAGACACGTTCGGTTATGCGCGGATCGCCGTGGTCTCGTTCGCCGATCTCTATGCAGGCAAGATCGTCGCCGCACTCGACCGCCAGCATCCACGGGACCTCTTCGATGTGCGGGATTTGCTGGCCAACGAAGGTATCAGTGACGAGCTTCGCCGGGCGTTCGTCGTCTACATCCTGAGCCACAACCGGCCGATGGCGGACATCCTTGCGCCAACGCGAAAAGACCTCGAGGAGGAGTTCGCACGCGGGTTCGAGGGCATGACTCAAGAGCCTGTGCCGCTGGGTGAGCTGATCGAGGCGCGCGAAAGGCTGGTGCGGCTCATAGTCACGGACATGCCCGCCGAGCATCGCCGGTTCCTGCTCGGCTTCAAGCGCGGTGAGCCCGATTGGGATCTGCTTGGTCTGCCCGGAGCCGTCGATCTGCCCGCCGTAAGGTGGAGGCAGCAGAACCTTGCCAAGCTTCCCGCCGATCGTAGGGCAGGTCTCATCGAGCGCCTTGAGGCCGTATTCGCAGCTGACGGATGAACTATCGCCCTTGCCAGACAGGAATCTCGCAGACTTCTCCCGCAGCTAAACTGGTCGTCAGACACGCGCAGGATCAAAATTAGAGTCTTGCGCTACTTTGGCACAAGAGCGGCCATTCTGACGCGGGGCAAGGAACTGCCAGGTCTGGTTGACATCTGCCGGGATAGCTGCCGGTCCGGACCTAGGCGCCGAATTCCGGCGCTGAGGGTCCGAAATGGGTCGGGTCGAGGCGGGAGACAATGAGCCCCAGAACCGCGCCACTTCTAAACATGTCCATGAGAGCGTGCATTGGCCCCGCACTCACGCACCTGGCGAATTCGCGTCATTTTGAGATCAAAACATCGGAGATGCTTCTCACCGCCACAATTTCACGAGCGGCGCACTCGTCCTCGAAATCCTGCAGACACAACCGCAAGGATTCCTCTAGATAGGAAGCCACCGAACGCCCGGTTCGCTTCGACAAGCCCTCCAACTGCTGACGCAGATCGGCGGGTAGCGTCGACCAGACAGTATCGCTCTGCTGCATTTCCATCGCCAGTTCCTTCTTGCGAGACAGATTTCCGCGTGGGCCTATTTGCCGATCGGGCTCTCACCATGCTTCCTCAGGACGTCGTTAAAGGCCTCGGCCATGAGGTCCTGAAGGCTCATGCCCTGCTTGCGGGCACACATGTGCATGGCCAGAGACATCTCCGGCGAGAAGTACCCTGAGATGGCTTTCCTTCCAACACGACTGGGCGGCGTGACCGGGCTATCCGTTGCCGAGCCTGGACTGGCTTCCTTTGCGGGAGTGGAGGACGGGGCCTTGTCGGCCAGATTGGCAAACCGGCTCATTGGGCGGTCTCCAATCCGTGTGAACATGTGGACATGTTCAACTGCGCACAGGCCCACATGTGCAAGGCTGCGATTTCCTGCGCCGCCTTGCCCTCGGGTTCGAGCTCGAAGGCGGTGGCGCCCTGGGCGCTGGCGTGCCGGTAGACCGCCCGGTCCGGTAGCAGGACTGGACAGCACTGCGCCCCGAACCCGCTGACGAGGTCGCGAGCATCCTCGTAAATGCGCGGGGCGTTAGGTGGACCGGCGGTGAACACGACATGGGCCGTCTTGCCGACGAGCTTTGCCAGCTGGATGGTGGTGCGGATGGCGGCGAGATCGAAGGCGCTGGGTCTGCAGGGCACAAGGACCAGATCGGCGATCTCGATGGCTCGGGTTGCGGCGCTGTCGGCGTGGGGCGGTGTGTCGATCACTACGAAACGCGCGCCTTGGGCCTTCGCTGCGGAGACTTTCGCGGCGATGCGCGGCGGCGCGCTGTCGATGACTTCGGGCGCGGCACCTTCCCGCCATTCCGCCCACTGGCTGGCGGTGGCCTGGGGATCGGTGTCGATGATGAGCGACACCTGACCGATACGCTCGGCGGCTGCGGCCAGATGGATGGCAAGCGTCGTCTTTCCGGCGCCGCCCTTCTGGCTGATGATGGCAATGGTGGACATGTTCAGGCGTCCTCGTGTTCACATGTGAAGGTGTGGGAGTGTGGACAGGTGAGCATCAGGGCTCACCGGCTGCGTTCGATGTTACGCTCAGGCAGGTCGACCTTGGCGTTTTCAGGTTTGGCTTCACCGGCTTGGCTCAGGTCTGGCCGGGCATCCTCGAAGCCCAGCTTGCGCTTGAGATAGTCGGTCTCGGATTCGCCGGGACGGCGCCCCTGGTCCGCGATTTCCAGGGCGCTCGCCTTATCGCCCGCGTTGCGGATCACCGCGCGTTCCACGCCCTGCACGTTGTCGACGATCAGGGAGAGGTTGTCGGTCGCGCGCGTCGCGGACACCAGGAACGAGCGGGTCGAGTTCAGGTGGCGCTCCTGTTCGCGCATCACAAGAATGGCGCTCTGCGCCGTCATCCCCTGGCTGGCATGGACCGTCAACGCGTAGGCAAGGTCGAGCTTTTCCAGTGCCCGATCATCGCGCCTGAGATCGATCTCCATTCCATCGGCATGCCGCACCGTGACTGTTTCTGCGGTGATCGCGGTGATTGACGATTGCTGGTTGTTGAGAAGCCCTCGGCTCTGGTTGTTGTCGGTCCAGCGCACACGGTCCCCTACATGCAGGTCGATCTGCTTTTCCCGGTAGAGCGACACGGCATCGTGCTTGAGATTTCGCGGCAGGCGTTCTGGTGAAATGGTCTTGATGCTGCCATCGGACATGCACAGCGTAACGCGGTTTCCTTCGCGGTCGATAACCGTACCGCGTTCTCCCCTCCACAGACTCTGGGACGGCAGGTTCGTCCTGAACTCGACCACGTTGCCTCCGGTCCAGGCGCGCAATTGCCGCGCGCCTTCGCGGGTCACGTTGATTTTCTCCAGCACGGTCTGCGGACTTGCCGCAGCTCCGATTTCCCCTGCCGTGCGCAGTTCCTGCTGGACCGCGGCATTGATGGCGCTGCGCATCGCCCGGCTTGGGGCGAGGAGCAGCGTGCGGTCTCGGCTCTTGGCGTCGAGGGACGCCCATCGCTGGGCGGCAAGACTGGCCGCTTCCTGGTTTCCCACCTCGGTCGTTCTATCTTCGAGAAGCCGGAAGGCACCGCCGACGTCGTTCTCCGCAAGGGCCGCGTTCACCTCTTTCATCAAGGGTGACGCCGCCCGCAGGTTCTCCTGAATATGCGACGTGGGGGCGCCCTTTGCCTGAGTCATTTCAAAAGGCTTGCCAGCTTCGACAGGCGGTAGCTGTCTGACATCGCCCGCCATGACTAGGCGCTCGACGCCCAGCGCGGATGCAATGCGCAGCAACTGTTCGAACTGCTGATTGGGGATCATCGAGGCCTCGTCCACCATTACGAACGATCCGCTGAGAGTGCTGCGCAGTTCGGAGAGCTTGTCCGCCCCCGCGCTGCCATCCAGCACGCCCCTGTGGCGGGCGACGAAGGCGGCAATCGACTGCCCGGGAACTCCGACCTTCTCGCCAAAATCCCGCGCGGTGCCCGATGCGATGGCAAGGGCATGAACGGCGCGCCCTTCCTCGCGCGCTACCTGCGCGACCGGACTTAGAGAAGCCGATTTGCCCGTGCCAGCTCCGCCCTGGACATAGTGCACCCGGTTTGTACTCGAGAGGATGTCTACGGCGGCTTTTTGCTGCCCTGGATTCAGGCGGCGCAGTCCTAGGTCTTGGGCGGCCTCCTGAACCCGAGCGGCCGCCTCAGGGCGCTGCATCATGGGAACGCATGCACCCCGCGCGGCCTGCAGATGCCCGAGAATGCGCTCCTCGAGGCGTACAGCGGTTTCTGGTGTCAGCAGCCGATCACCGCCGACGAGCAGGCCCTTCGCAACCAAAAGGTCTATCCGATGCTCAACCTCGGCGACGGACATCGGTCCCATCCGGTCCAGCGCCCGGCCAAGCAGGTCGATCCGGTCAAACCCGGCCTCGCGCTCCGAAAGGTCACGCGAAGCGGACGCAACCGCTTCGGCCGCAGCGTATGCCTTGGGTTCGAGTCGACCGATGCGTTCCGGCACAAGGGGATCGTCTGCGCGCGGTGTAAGCCCCATGGCCGCCACCAAAGCTGCGCCGCGATTGCCGATACCCCTGATCCCGGCCATCACCTGCCCCCACATCGACTGTCCGCGCTCGAACTGCTGAATGGATGCGCGCACCACCCCCTGCGCATCGAGCCCCACCTTTGCGGCCAGATCGCGCCATCCTTCCGCGCGCTTTGCCGGATCGGGCGCGACCTCCTTCCCTTTCCGCGTGGCCAGGGCTGCGATCTCCCGTTCGCGAGGCGAGCCCCGCCCTTCCGCATCCAACGCTTCCCGGATTTCGGTCGAACGGGTCGAGAAGGCCTCGATGATCTCGCGACTGACGCCAGTGAGCTCGAAGGCCCCGTCCACGGGATTACGCGCCGGAGTGGTCTCGTAGCCGAGCCCCTCGAGTCGGCTACGCAGTTCGGAATTGAAGACTGCGCTGATGGTATGCTGACGACGGAAGAGTTCATCGTTCCTGAGCGCGTGCCATTTTCCATCGGACGCCGTGGTCGCATTCATCAGCACGGCGTGGACGTGCAATTGGGGCTCTGCGTTCCGGTTCACATCGTGCAGAAAGGTCGCGGCCAGGAGATTGCCACTGCGCTCGACCTGCTGGCGCTCCCCATCCCAGACTTTGGTCTCGATGAGGTTCTTCTCGACCCAGTCCAGGGTGGCGCCTACTGCCTGCTTCAGTTCGCTAACGATCCGCTTATCCCCGCCGATGATCGCCAGCAGGGACACCGATTTGGAGACGGACAGAGTCAGATCGAGGCCGGGCCGGTGCTCGCCACGACGGGCGTCCAACTGGCTGCCATCGGGCAGTTTTCCCAGAAGCAGTCGCTCGAAGATCTCCGGATCCACCTTGCCGGATAGGCCCAGCGCATCGGCACCCAGACCGACCCACTCGCTTTGCTCGACGGCCTCATCCGCTGTGTAGTAGTTGTCGGATGCGTAATACGCGGCGCCATCGCCTGCCACGGCTCCAATCGAAATCATGACTGCCCTCCGGTCTTCACCGGGGCAAGGGCCGGGCACTGATCCAGTCGGCGGGACGAACGGTAGAGCTCGCAGATGCCAATGTCGGCAGAGCCGTAGAGGGCGCGAGAGACAGGCGTCGCGATCCAGCTGTAAGGCAGGACTTTCGCGGCTCCCACCTGTACAATCGAAAGGGCAATTAGGCCCACGACGAGGAGGAAAGCGGTTTCCCAGCTCGCCAATTTGAACGTGTCGAAGAAGTGCCAGTGGAGCGAAGGGCGCGTCTGCTTGAGGCCGGCTTGAACTTCTTTCCGCAAGGATACGAGATGCGCTTCGATTGCCGCCTGACCCGATGGCTTTTGAACGGCCGACACGGCCTCATCCAATTTACTGGCGACCTGTTCTTGCATCTCCCGAAGAGCCAGGAAGAACGGTGAACTTCCCTCCCGGAAACGGTCGGCGAGTTCCTTCGCATGAACCTCTCTGGCGTCGCGGTTGGCCTCTTCGGTCGCGTGGGCCGCCACTAGAAGGTTGCGCTCGCGCTTCTCCGCCGAGCGCAGCAAGCGATCGAGATCGATACGCAAGGCGCTGAGCTCCTGAACCAGGCGCACCGCGTCATCGGGACGTACCGGTTGCTCAGGAGGATCGAACATGGCGCGGCCCTGTTCATCCGCGCGAATGGCTTCTTCGGCAAGAGCCCGAAACAGGTCTGGCCGCGACACGTTCTGCCGCTCTGCAAGGGCATCGAGACGGCGCAGGAGCGCGTCGTCATAGGCCACATTCACTTGGCTCACGCCGCGCCTCCTTCGATCGGAAGGCTACGCCACAAACCGCAGATTCCTGCGCCTCTACGACGGATGTAGAAGGATGCTCTACGTCGAACAGTCCACAAAGCCAGCTTTGCCGATCGCCCTAGAACACGGCCTACGCAGTAGAACCGCGCAATTCTGCGGGTGTTGGCCATCGCAGTGCCCGTTACGCCGTAACGTGGAGTGTGATCCCCTATTCCCTTTCCGTCATTGAGCGGTGGCCTCGAGGTCGTGCCGACTATTGAAGAACGGGGGCGGTCCCCTGTGGAGCCAAGGCGGCCCTGCGGCCGGTAGAGCAAACAAGCGCTCATGGCAGCACCTCCAATTGAAAGTTTGCGAGGAAAGACGCTGTGAGATCCTGCGCTGTGTACCGGCACTCCTCTGTCGGCTCGGACCTTGCGAATTGGCGCGGCAGCTCGCGATCGAGATCCATGCGCAGGCCAGCCATCAACATGCCCTGAAGATTCCCCCCGCCTAGCCGCTTGGCCAAGCCGAAGGCGCATCGAGCAGGATGGCGCGCGTAGTAGCGATCATCCTTCGGTAGGCGGGCATTTCTGTCGATGACAAGAATGGCCAAGGCGGCCGCTTCGCGCCCCAAGCGCTCGCAAATTGAGCCCCATCCAGCAGGCCCTATGCCAAGTTCGGCACAGGCCTGTGCGGAAGCTTCGATCAAGTTTACCGGACTGGGGCCGCCCAGAGCTTCGACCCGCATCCGATAGGAGGTCGACGCGAGAAGCATGGCTTGGCGCGGCGTGACAGAAGCCACTTCGCTCGCGGCCGGAGCCGTACGAAAGTTTTTAGAGGGTTTAAGAGGGGTATATGGTGCCCCAGAAATTTCCGACGCGTCGGCAGTTTTTGCATCCTCATCGGAAATTTTGGTTGCACCGCAAGCTGCGGAAATGGCGGTCCGAACGGACTGCAGGGCAGCAAGAAGTTCCTCGAGGTGGGGCCTGTCCCGCAGACGCGATGTACGCCCGCCAGGCAGGATCGCATCCATCTTCCGGATTGCACCAGTGTCTCCGCAGACCTGGATCCGGCGCCGTACGAGTTGGATTTCAGCGCGCAAGATTTCCAGCGCGGCCCGCTCTTCGCTGAGCTCCTTCTGGAGGTCGAGAAGGTAGGCTTGCTTCTCTTGCGTGAGCATCGGCGACAAATTGATCCCGGCAGCCCATGCGATTTGCCCGGAACTGTCCCGCTTGGCGCAGCGGCGGCCGTTCTTCCCGAACGTGCGCTGGATCAGCCCGGCCTGCTCGAGCGATGTCTCGATGTTCCAGACTTGCCGAGGACTGCAACCGAGCTCTCCCGCCACGGCGTCGACGCTGTTCCAATGCGCGCAGATTGCCCCGCGCCGAAAGTCGCCGTCGCGGCACCACTTGATGCACAGCTCAAGGTAACGGATCTGACGCGCGTTGAGTTTGAGGCCGTCCCGGCCAACCTCGCGGATAAGGTCAATCAGCGCCCACTTGCCGCTTATCGCCGCGTGCAGGCCACCATGCTTTTGCGTGACACCTGTCATGGCGCACCTCCAACGAGGTTCCGCCTTGCAGGCGATTCGGCGATGGCGTAGGGAAGAAGGGTAGCTACAGCTTCGTATCGACCGCTGGTGAGGATGGCAGTCCTCCCAGCGGTTTTATTTTGCTCGCTGCATCCAGATGGCCAAGGGCCTGCTTCAGACACCCGCCAAAGGCGAATTATCCGGGGATAATCCGGGAGAAGGGCCCAAAAAGAACCCTTCAATGATCGATAAGTCTCTGAGAAGGCTGGCGCACCCGACAGGATTCGAACCTGTGGCCTCTGCCTTCGGAGGGCAGCGCTCTATCCAGCTGAGCTACGGGTGCAGTAAAGCGCCGCCTAGCAGAGCCTTGGCAGGGACGCCAGCGCCAAATCCATCCGCATGTGCAGGAACTTCACCCAGAAGAGGCGCGGGTTCGCCGCATGAATGCGCGGCAGTTAGGAAATTGGCAAGCGCGCCGCGCCTAGATTGGGCTGATTATGGACGCGACTCCGCACAAGACGGGCAAATTTGCCGCCACAGGTTCTGGATCTGGCCGGTCGGGGCGCGCCCAGTTCGGAAACGGATCGGCCAGCGCGCTGTCGATGAAGTGGTCGGCCCTGCATGATGCCGCGCAAGCCATTGCCAGCATCGCCGGGACGCCTTGCCCCCCGCTTACCCAGGCCATCCGGGCATTCCCCGCGCAAGTCCGCGATGCCGGAGAGGAGCGCCGCCTCCAGGCCGAACAGGAAATCGCGGACCTCTCGGCGATCATGGAGGCGGGACTGTCCGCACTGCTCGCCGCCCTTGCGCGCGGGAGCCATCCCCAGGCCGCCGCCCGCGCGCTGTGGAGCGAGTTCGTGCGCACCCGCGACGGGCTCCTCCATCTGGCCCTCAGTCCGCAGGGGACCGCGCGCCGAATGGCCTGAGCTGTCCGCCACACGTTGCAAGTTCCCATTTTGTTCTTATCATGGCGGTCATGGCCGTCACCGATTCGATTCGTCCCGATCCCGCTGCCGACAGCGGCGCCTCCATCGTTGCCACCGACGTCGTGCGCGGCGTCTCGCGGCTCTTTGCCCGCAACGACATCTGGTGCCTGCCCGAGATGATGCTGCGCAACGGTCGACGCGCGGACCTGATGGGCGTGGACGCGCGCGGGCAAGTCATCATCGTGGAGATCAAGGTGAGTCGGGCCGATCTGCTCGGCGATGACAAGTGGACCGACTATCTCGAGTTCTGCGACAGGTTCTACTGGGCGCTGCCCCCCGCGCTCGACCGCGCCCCGCTGGACACCGAGGCGTTCCTGCCCGACACCTGCGGGGTGATCGTGGCGGACAGCTACGACGCCGAGATCCTGCGGCCGGCCCCCTTGCGTCAGCTTGCCGCTGCGCGCCGCAAGGTCGAGGTCGAGCGCCTTGCCCGCGCCGCCCTGCGCCGCCTGGTGGTGAGCGCCGACCCCGAAACGCAGAAGTGGGACCGGGAGAGCTGAGCTAGACTGCCTGGGCTCCTGGCCAGCGCCGCCTTGGGGTGCTCTGCGCAAGTGCGCGCGTATTGGCATCCCCCTTGTCGATGTCGATCACATGGCGCGGTTGGAAAGGAAGCTCGATTCCGCTCCAGAACGTGTCGTTCTCGCGGATGCTGCTGGGATCGTTGTCGAGAAGGCCCAGAAATCCTCCGTCGTAGCGCGCGCGGACGAGGACCCACATGCGTTCGACGGCAACCGGCTCATCGGGGCAATCGACCTAAATCCGGAAGATGAGCTTCACCAGATCGCCCGACGCCAGGTTCTCTCGCTCACCCAGGGAGGGTATCCAGAACGTATCCGGCGCGGCGGCGTGTTAGACCTCGCCATCGTACAGACACCAGCCATCAACCTGCAAGTCAGGCTCGCGCATCGGCTTCCTCACTTTGTCGCCAACGCATCCAGCCGCGCCCAGACCGCGCGCTTGCCCGCCTCATCGAGGCGGGGCCAGGCGACGATTTCCTCGATCGTGCGGTGGCAGCTGCGGCAGACCCGCCGAGCGGAATCGAGCGCACAGGTGTTGCGGCAGGGAGAGGGGACCTCGGACATGGGCCCCATGCTCAGCCGATTCGGATCGGACCGGCAAGCGCAATTATCTTGCGTTTTCCACAGAACGCCCCTATCTGCCATCTCGCAACCGGCGCGCAGGAGTGATTCCTGCGCTGCAGTCCGCGAGCGGCGTGAGGTCCAGGGATAGGCGAAAAGCCGAAAAATCCCGGACCGGCCCGGACGAGCGGTTGCGATAGAACCAAGCTTCCTTCTTCACGCAGGGTCGCCCGAACGACACCTTGCCGTGCGCGCGCTTGCTTCGATATTTCCGGCGCGCACCAAGCATGACAACTTGAAAGTGACGTGCATGTCCTATTTTTCCGACCTTGGTCTGGCCGAGCCCCTGCTGCGTGCGCTCGAGGCCAAGGGCTATACCGATCCCTCGCCGATCCAGCGCAAGTCGATCCCCTCGCTGCTCGAGGGCCGTGACCTGCTGGGCATCGCGCAGACCGGGACCGGCAAGACGGCGGCCTTCTCGCTGCCCTCGCTGCACCGCCTCGCCGCCGATCCCAAGCCGCGCCAGAACGCGGGCTGCCGCATGCTGGTGCTCTCGCCGACGCGTGAGCTGGCCGCGCAGATCGCCGACAACATGCGGGGCTATGCCAAGTTCCTCAACCTCTCGATCCAGTGCGTCTTCGGCGGCGTTCCGGCGGGCAAGCAGGCCCGCGCGCTCGAGCGTGGCTGCGACGTCCTTGTCGCAACGCCGGGCCGTCTGCTCGACCTCATCGACAGCCGCGCGCTGACCCTCAAGCACGTCGAGATCTTCGTGCTCGACGAAGCCGACCAGATGATGGACCTGGGCTTCATCGTGCCGCTCAAGCGCGTCGCCGCCCTGCTCCCCAAGCAGCGCCAGAGCCTGTTCTTCTCGGCCACCATGCCCCAGGCCATCGCCGAGCTGGGCAAGCAGTTCATCAACAACCCGATCAAGGTCGAAGTCGCCCCGCAGTCGACCACGGCCGAGCGCGTCGAACAGTACGCGACCTTCATCAACCAGGCCGAGAAGCAGGCGCTGCTCACCATCCGCCTGCGGGAAGGCCTCGCCGAGGACGCCGCTGAAAAGGCCGAGCACGGCGCGATCGACCGCGCGCTTGTCTTCACCCGCACCAAGCACGGCGCGGACCGCGTGGTGCGCCACCTGACCGCCGCCGGCATTCCCGCCGCCGCGATCCATGGCAACAAGAGCCAGGCCCAGCGCACCGCCGCGCTCGGCGGCTTCCGCCAGGGCACGATCCGCGTCCTTGTCGCGACCGACATCGCCGCGCGCGGCATTGACGTCTCGGGCGTGTCCCACGTCTACAACTTCGAGATCCCGAACGTGCCCGAGCAGTACGTCCACCGCATCGGCCGCACCGCGCGTGCAGGTGCCGACGGCGTGGCCGTGAGCTTCGTCGCGCCGGACGAGAAGCCCTACATCCGCGACATCGAGCGCCTGACCCGCGTCAAGCTGACCGCGCTCGGCCTGCCCGAGGATTTCGTGGTCGAGGCGCGCCGCCTGCCCGCTCCCACCCGCCGCAAGCCTGAGCCTCAGGGCCAGGGCCGCTCGGGCGGTGGCCGCGGCGGCAACAACGCCAGGGGTGGCAACGGCGGTGGTCAGGGTGGCCGTTCGGGCGGCGGCAAGCTGCGCCGCGATCGCCAGGGCGGTGAAGGCGAGCGCCAGGATCGCCGCGAAGCTCCGCGCGGCGAGCGCAACAACGGCGCGAACGCGGGCGGCGCGGGCGAAGGCGAGCACAAGCGCCGCTTCCGTCCCCGCGGCGGCAAGAGCGTGGGCACGCACAAGAACGCGGTGCGCCGCGCGGGCTGATCCTGCCGCGCCATCGCATGCAAACACGACGATCCCGGGGGCCCTGCTCTCGGGATCGTTTCGTTTCTGGCCCTACCACAAGGGCAAAAGAGATGATTCAAGGGGCCATCGCCCCTTGACCCCAAACTGTCGACCTCACCTGTCTTGACCCAGACTGCGCGCGGGACGTGAGATCGACAGTTTGGGGAGCCCGAGGGCGATGGCCCTCGGATATCTCGTCCTGTTCTTCTGAATCCGGATCGCACTGAATTCGGCGTATCTTTTCCCGCCATGGCTTTGCAGGCGTCCAGCAGGCAGGCATAAGTGGGTATATGGGATCGCTGTCCGCCCCCGGCCTCTGGGCCCTTCTCGTCTCGGCTCTGGCCATGACGGCCATCGTGGGCGGGCGCTATCTGGCGACCTCCGGCCTCTTCGCGCTCATCACCCGGCGCGCCCGGCCCGGGCTCTATGCCGGGATGGACCGCCAGATCCGCAGCGAGATCTTCTGGTCACTGCTCTCGGCCGGGATCTACGGTGTTCCCGCCGGGATCGTGGCCTGGGGCTGGCAGGCCCATGGCTGGACGCGCATCTACACCGATTTTTCCGCCTACCCTGTGTGGTGGATGCCGCTTTCGGTCTTTCTCTTCCTCTTCGCGCACGACACCTGGTTCTACTGGACCCACCGCTGGATGCACCGCCCGCGCGTGTTCCGCATCGCCCACGCGGTCCACCACGCCAGCCGCCCGCCGACGGCCTGGGCGGCGATGAGCTTCCACCCCGTCGAGGCAGTGACGGGCGCGGTGGTGATCCCTGCGCTCGTCTTTCTCATCCCGATCCACGTGGCCATGCTCGGCCTCGTGCTCACCATCATGACCGTGATGGGCATTACCAACCACATGGGCTGGGAGATTTTCCCCCAGGCCCTTGTCCGCTCGCGGCTCGGCCACTGGCTGATCACCGCCTCGCACCACAACCGCCACCACGAGCAGTACCGATGCAACTACGGCCTCTATTTCCGGTTCTGGGACCACCTCTGCGGGACCGACCGGGGTATATCCACGCCCTGAGCCTGCTCGCCCTTGCCCCGCTCGCGATGGGGGCAACAGGGGACGAGGGCGCTTCGGCGCCCGCGGCCAAGGTCGTCACCAGTGCGCTCGCCGCGAAGGGCGCAATGCCCCACGTCACCGCCCGCATCACCGACCTTCGCTCCACCAAGGGGCAGATCCTGGCCTGCCTGACCCGCAATCCCGACACCTTTCCCGACTGCGACAAGGACCCCGAGGCGCACCGCCTGATCGTTCCGGCCAGCAAGGACGTGGAACTCGACTTCGGACCGGTCGCGCAGGGGCGCTACGCCGTCGCGCTGATCCACGACGAAAACGCCAACGGCAAGCTCGACAAGGCCCTCATCATCCCCCGCGAGGCTTCGGCTTCTCGCGCGATGCGCCCGTGCGCATGGGGCCGCCGGCTTTCGACAAGGCCGCCTTCGCCACCGGTGCGGAGAATACCCGCCTGACGATCCGCATGCGCTATTTGCTCTAGGCACGCCATTTACCGCCTGGACAGGCCCATAAGGCTTGCCGCCGCGCGCCGTGCCCCCTAACGCCGAAAGCGTGGAAGGATCGCAGCAAAGCCCCCGCCCGCCTTCGGCGACAGCGCAGACCTCGCCCGGCGGTCCTGACGGCCCGTTTTCTCCGTTTCGCCACCCCGTCTTCCGCTCGATCTGGATCGCGAACCTGTTCTCGAACCTGGGCGCGACGATGCAGGGCGTGGCCGCGGCCTGGCTGATGACCGACCTGACGAGCTCGCACCAGCTCGTCGCACTGGTCCAGGCCTCGACCACCGTACCGATCATGCTCTTTGGCGTGTTTGCGGGCGCAATTGCCGACAACTACGACCGCCGCATCGTCATGCTGATCGCGCAATCGGGCATGCTGCTTGTCTCAAGCCTGCTGGCGGGGCTCACTTATGCCGGGCTCATCTCGCCCATCCTGCTGCTCGCCTTCACGCTGAGCGTGGGCATCGGCACCGCGCTCAACGCGCCCGCCTGGCAGGCCTCGGTGCGCCAGGTCGTCGCGCCGCGCCAGATTCCCCAGGCGATTGCGCTCAACTCGATCTCCTTCAACATCGCGCGTTCGGTAGGCCCTGCACTGGGCGGCCTCCTCATCTCGATCTGGGATGTCTCCTTCGCCTTTGCGATCAACGCGGTCAGCTACATCGGCCTCATCGGTGTGCTGCTGTGGTGGCGCCCGCAGCACCGCAAGATCGCCCCGACCCCGATCCTGCCCGCCGTCTGGGCCGGGCTCAGCTACTGCGCGACAACCCGCCCCTTGCGCCGGATCCTCACCCGCAGCTTCGCACTGGGCCTTGGACTCTCGGCCTACCAGGCGCTGCTGCCCACCGTGGTGAGCGACCAGATCGGGGGCACCGAGATCGACTTCGGCATGATGCTCGGCCTGTTCGGGATCGGCTCGATCTGCGCGGCCCCGTTCGGCACGACCATCCGGCGCAAGCTCGGCCTCGAGGGCATCCTGATGCTGGGCACGGGGGCTTTTGTCGTTTCCCTCTCGATCATCGCTGAGGTCCGCACGATTCCGCTTGCCCTGCCTGCCGCGTTCATCTCGGGGATGGCCTGGGTGCTGATCCTCACCACCATCAACACCGCAGTCCAGCTGCGCTCGCCCGAATCGATCCTGGGCCGCTGCCTTTCGATCTACCAGGCGGTCACCTTCGGGGGCATGGCCATCGGCGCGTGGATCTGGGGGGCGCTGGCGGACTGGAAGGGGCTGCCCTTCGCGCTCCACGCCGGATCGGTCGCGCTCCTCGCAGGGTTCCTGCTGCTGCGCGTGCTCGCCCCGTTGCCACGTCTGGGCGAAGGTCTCGTCGGCGAGGACTGAGCCTCCAATTGATCCCCCCATTGAGCCACTGGGGCGCGCATTTAAAGATTATTTTACCACGGCAAGGCATGACGATGGGCCTGTCGGAGACTTGGGGTTTCACATGGATACGTTGCGCGGTCAGTTTTCCGAGCCCGACGTGCCTTTCGAGGAGGCGGGCAACACCGAATCGGACACGCCTGCCAGCGTGGGCCGCGACGAGCGGCGCATGCAGGTGCGCGCCTACAACTTCTGGGCCGGCCTTCTGGGCGAACGCGCCTTTCCCCACACCGACGACCTTGCCCCCGAGACGATCTTCGACTTCGGGCCCAACAGCGTCCTCCTCGATTTCGCCGAGGGGATCGAAGACCCCATCGTCCGGTTCGTGGGCGCCACGCTCGCGCAGGAGTGCGACCTCGACACGCCGATCCGCACCCTTGCGGAGGTGCCCAGCCGCTCGCTGCTCTCGCGCATCACTGACCACTACATGCAGATCCTCGCGAACCAGGCCCCGATCGGGTTCGAGGCCGAATTCGTCAACCAGCGCGGCGAGACCGTGCTCTACCGCGGGATCCTGCTCCCCTTCGCGCGCGACGATGCCACCATCGATGCGATCCTGGGCGTCATCAACTGGAAGACGCTGAGCGCGGCCGAGGCGCAGGCGCGCGCGGCACGCGGGGGCGATGCGCCCGCGCAGGCCGACGATAGCGTGCCCGCCATGCTGCGCGAAACGACCCCGATGACCGAATGGGCCGATGGCCCCGCCGATGAGGCCTTCGATATCGCCCGCGGTCTCGAACTGCCTGCGCTCTCGCTCGAACTGCCGACCGCGCAGTTCGGCCTCGTCGATCCGGCGGACCTGGCCGCCAGCGCGCCGACCGGCTTTGCGCCCCCCGCCCCGCGCGACCTCGCCGACTGGCTGGGCGCGGCACGTGAGGAAGCGCGTCTGGCGCGCGGCTGCGAAAGCCGCTCGCGCGAGGCGCTCTACGCGGCCATCGGACGCGCCTACGACTTCGCATTGGCCACCGAAGAAGCTCCGGACGCGTACGCCGAGCTGCTCGCCCAGGCCGAGATCACCGTGCAGGAGCGCGCCCCGCTGCTGCCCGTGGCCAAGCTCGTCTTCGGGACCGACTACGACAAGACGCGCCTCACCGAATTTGCCACCGCCATGGCCCACGGCCAGCGCTTGGGCCTTGCCCGCGGGGGTCTCAAGGACCTGCTCGCCACGACGCCCGGCGGCCTCAAGGCCGTTGTCCGGGCCGAGCGCGACATGCGCCGCGCCGAGGCCGGGGACGCCAGCGCCCTGATCGCCCGCCACGAGGAACTCTTGGCCGCGCTGCGCCAGATGCCGCCCAAGCCCTTCGAACAGAGCGCGCAGGGCAGCGAATTTGCCGTCCTCGTCGCCCGCCGCACCCCCGAGGGGCGGCTCATCCTGCTGGGCGAGATCGACGACGACGCGCGCCTGCTGGACCGCGCGGCGCGCCACCTGCTCGATTGAGCAAACCCGGCAGGCAGAACTAGAGATATCCGAGGGCCATCGCCCTCGGGCTCCCCGAACTGTCGACCTCACGTTCCGCATGCAGCGGTGGCCGAAGGACGTGTTGTCGTCCGTTCCGGCGTCAAAGGGCGTTATCCTTCCCTGTTCCCCACTTCCCACGGCCCATCGCCCTCGCTAGGCTTCGCACCGTTCCCCGGCGCCCTGTCTGAAGGGCGCTTCAGCACCGGTTAAGGCCCGAAAGGCCCTAGAGGCACCATGCCGTTGATGCGTTTCGCCGCTGCCCTGATTTCCGTTCTGGCCCTGCTGGGCTGGTCGGCCACCCCGGCCGCCGCGCAATCGATCCTGCGCGACGCCGAGACCGAGGCGCTGCTCCATGACATGGCCGAGCCCCTGATCGCGGCCTCCGGGCTGGAGCCCGAGAACGTCGACATCGTTCTCGTCAACGACATGTCGGTCAACGCCTTCGTTGCAGGCGGCCAGGCGGTCTACGTCAATGCAGGCCTCATCAACGAGGCGGACACTGCCGAGGAAGTCCAGGGCGTGATCGCGCACGAGCTGGGCCACGTCACGGGCGGGCATGCCGTGCTGCGCCCGGGTGCCTCGGCGGCGAGCAATATCTCGATCCTCTCGCTGCTGCTGGGCGCGGCGGCGGCGGCGGCCGGTAGCGCGGAAGCGGGCCTTGGCGTGATGATGGCCGGGCAGCAGGCCGCGATGGGCAAGTTCCTCGCCTACACCCGCTCCCAGGAAGCCTCGGCCGACGCGGCAGGCGCGGAGTATCTCTCCCAGGCCGGGATCAGCGGGCGCGGCTCGATCGAGTTCTTCAAAAAGCTGCAGAACCTCGAGTTTCGTCATGGCTATCGTCCGCAGGAGGGCGACGAGTTCTTCTCCACCCACCCGCTTACCGGGGACCGCATCCAGACGCTCCAGGACACCTACCAGAAGGACCCGGCCTGGGATAAACCGGCCGATGCGGCCATGCAGAAGCGTTTCGTGCGCATGAAGGCCAAGCTGTTCGGCTATCTGGCCGAGCCGCGCCTCGTCTTTCGCGAGTACCCCACGACCGTCAACACGGTCCCCGCACGCTACGCCCGCGCCTACGCCTACCACCGCGAGAACCAGTTCGAAAAGGCGAGCGCCGAAGTCGCCGCCCTGGTCGAGACCGATCCCGACGATCCCTATTTCCTGGAAATGCAGGGGCAGATCCTGCTGGAAAGCGGGCAGCCCAAGAAGGCGCTCGAGCCCTTGCGCAAGGCCACGCAGGAAACCGGGAACCAGCCGCTCATCGCCACCCTCTTCGGCCACGCGCTGATCGCCACCGAGGACCGCGCCAACCACGACGAGGCGCGCCGCGTGCTCAAGGCCGCCGTGGTGCGCGACCGTGAGAACCCCTTTGCCTGGTACCAGCTGGGCGTCATCTACGCGCAGGACAACGACATGCCCCGCGCCTACCTCGCCAGCGCCGAACAGCAGGCCCTCTCGGGCCGCATGGCCGAGGCCCTGCGCAGCGCCCAGGCCGCCGAGGCGGGCCTGCCGGAATACTCCGCCGACTGGCTTCGTGCCCAGGATATCGAGATGCAGGCGCGCGCCGAACTGGAACGCCGCGCCGAGCGCCGCTAGGGCGCCTGCACACAACCACCGACCACCCTCGACAGACCAGACAGGACGCCAGGATACACATGGGAATGGGAACGAAGCTTGCTGCCGGGATTGCCGCCATCGCCGTGATTGGCGCGGGCGGCTGGTTTGGCGGCCGCATGGCGGTGGAACGCGTGGTCCACGACTACATCCTCGAACACCCCGAGATCCTGCCCCAGGCGATGGAAAACCTGCAGAAGCGCGAATCGCAAGAGCAACTCGCCGGGGTGCGCCAGAGCGTCGAGACCCCCTTTCCCGGCGCGGTCCTGGGCAACCCCGATGGCACCACGACGCTGGTCGAATTCAGCGATTTTGCCTGCGGCTACTGCCGCCAGAGCCTGCCCGACGTGCAGGCTCTGATCGCGAAGAATCCGGACCTGCGCATCGTCGTGCGCGAACTGCCCGTGATCAGCCCGGCAAGCCCGGCCGCCGCGCGCATGGCGCTCGCCGCCGCCGAACAGGGCAAGTACCCGGCGTTCCACGACGCAATGTACGCAGCAGGTCAGGTCGATGACGCCACCATCGAGGCGGTCGCGCAGAAGGTCGGTCTCGACATGGAGCGCGCGCGCCGCGTGGCCGATAGCCCGACGGTCGAGGAAGAGATCCAGCGCAACCTCAAGATGGCGAGCCAACTGGGCTTCACCGGCACGCCAAGCTGGGTCGCGGGCGACGCCCTGATCGCAGGCGCGGTCGGCATCGACCAGCTGTCCCGCGCGCTCGACGAAGCGCGCGCCGCACGCTCCGCACAGGACAGCTGAGCCCACTGCTTTTCAGGCGGCCCGGTTTCGGCCCGCCCCCAATCTAGGCTAGACCATGGTCATGCGCGTACTGCCCATCCAGCCGATTCCGTTCTTCGCGAACAAGGACAAGGCCTTCTGGCGCCTGCAGACCGCCGGCTGGGCCGGTGCGATGCTGCTGCGCACGATGTCGATGATCGCCAACAACCAGCCCCTGACCTCGCTGGTCCTGGTGCTGATCCAGACAATCACCGGCTTCTCGATCTCGCTCGTCCTCTCGGTGATCTACCGGGGGCTCATCGCGCGCCGCCCGATCATCACCTGGGGCCTGACCGCGGTGATCCTGGCCTTTGCGGTCTCGCTCCACGCCTTCATCGACGCCTGGGTCTGGTCGCTCTGGCGCACCGACAGCGACGCCAGCTTCACCCAGCTGTTCCTGGGCGTGCTCTACATCGACGCGACGCTGCTGGGCGCCTGGTCCGCGCTCTACTACGCGATCAATTTCTACCTCCAGGTGGAGGAGCAGAACGACCAGCTGATCCGGCTCGAAAGCCAGGCGACGAGCGCGCAGCTGGCCATGCTGCGCTACCAGCTCAACCCGCACTTCCTGTTCAATACGCTCAACTCGATCTCGACGCTGGTGCTGCTCAAGCAGACCGAGCCGGCGAACGCGATGCTGAGCCGGCTTTCCTCGTTCCTGCGCTACACCCTCGTCAACAAGCCCTCGGCGCGGGTGACCGTGGCGCAGGAGGTCGAGACGCTGAAGCTCTACCTCGACATCGAGCGCATGCGCTTCGAGGAACGGCTGCGCACCACCTTCACCATCGATCCCGCCACCGAGAAGTGTCTGCTGCCCTCGCTGCTGCTCCAGCCGCTGGTCGAAAACGCCATCAAGTATGCCGTGAGCCCGCAGGAAACCGGGGCCGAGATCACCATCGCCACGCAGCTCATCGGCCCTACGCTTCGCATTACCGTCTCCGATACCGGGCCGGGCTTGCAAAGCGCCACCACCGACAACAGGTTGTCGGGCATGACCTACGATGGAGGGGAGCCGGTATCCACCGGCGTTGGCCTATCGAACATTCGTGACAGGCTTGACCAGGCGTACGGCGAGGATCACCGTTTCGAGACGCTCGAACCGGTCGAGGGCGGCTTTGCCGTCCTTATCGAGATGCCCGCCGAACGCCGGGACGAAGCCGAGGAAGACCTGCCCGGTCGGCCACCCCTGGCCGCCCTGGCGGGACGCTGAGCACACCACCCGCAATCACCAAAGGGGGCGGGAACAAAGGGGGATGGCGCGCATTGCGCTTTTTTCCGGAGAAGTAAAAAGATGACAATTCGCACGATCCTTGTCGACGACGAGAAGCTGGCCATCCAGGGCCTGCAGCTGCGCCTCGAGAAATACGCCGACGTCGAGATCATCGACACGTGCTCGAACGGGCGCGAGGCGATCCGCAAGATCAAGACCGAAAAGCCCGATCTCGTCTTCCTCGACATCCAGATGCCCGGCTTCGACGGCTTCTCGGTGGTCAAGGGCGTGATGGAAATCGAACCCCCGCTCTTCGTCTTCGTGACCGCCTACCAGGAACACGCCGTGCGCGCCTTCGAGGCCAACGCGGTGAATTACCTGATGAAGCCGGTCGACGAGAGCAAGCTCGACGACACGCTCGCCCGCGTGCGCCAGCGCATCGCGGAAAAGAAGTCCGCCGAAGAGGCCGAGAAGCTGAAGTCGGTGCTTGCCGAAGTTGCCCCCGATGCGGTCGACCATATTCCGGAAGACCCCGAACAGGCCGCTTCGGAGCGCTACGAGAAGCTCATCAACATCAAGGATCGCGGCCAGATCTTCCGCATCGATGTCGACACGATCGAGCACATCGAGGCGGCGGGTGACTACATGTGCATCCGCACCGCCGACAACTCGCTGATCCTGCGCGAGACGATGAAGGATCTGGAGCGCCGCCTCGACCCGCGCGTGTTCCAGCGCGTCCACCGCTCGACCATCGTCAACCTCAACCAGGTCCGCCAGGTCAAGCCGCACACCAACGGCGAATGCTTCCTCGTGCTCGATTCGGGCGCGCAGGTGAAGGTCTCGCGCAGCTACCGCGACGTGATTGCCCGCTTCGTGCACTGACGCACGAACCACCGCCGGAAAACGAAACGAAAAGGGCCCTGCCGGTCACCCTTTCCAGGGGACGGGCAGGGCCCTTCGTCGCACGAGGCACCGGCCATTCAGGTGCAAGGGGTGGCCAGTGTCCGGCCGGGCGTACTGCGGAACCTTACTTGGTCGCGTACTCGCCGGCTTCGGCGTTGAAGTTCTTGCGGGCAAAGGCCTTGGCCGCCGACTGCGTCTCGAAGATCTCATCCTGCAGCTTGGACGAGACGATCGGATAGCCGATCGAGTTGTAGCGCGTGGTGCGCACGGTCAGACGGAAATTGCCGCTCTCGTCCTTCTGGATGAGGAAAGGCTTGATGGGGCCCTGGGCCATGAAACTGCTCCTATATCGTGTACCGGCGACCCGGCATTGCTGTTGAACGGGAGGACCTTGCGCTCCCTTGCGGGTGCGCACGGAATCCGATCCCCGGCACGAGCGGGGCGGGCCAGAACGGCAGCCGAAAAACGCCCGGCAGACGCGGGGGGCGTCCGGGCATCGGCAGGGTTGGGCTGAACAGCGATCCGGGGGGACTGCGGGCACCTGGAGCGGGGGGGCTCCGGGCCGTGGGTCCTGGGTCATGCAGCCACGAGCGCCTTGTGGCCTGTGAGCTCGTGTTGGAGCCCCTATGCGCTCCTTTTGCGTATTTTGCAAATCCGGGATGCAACGCCTCCTCGACAGGCGGGCAATCGCTTGGCAAGGACACGCACATGACTGAGCCGACCCTGTCCGGCCTCGCATACGAGGCCTTCGCCATCGACACATTCGTTGCCGCCACCCTCGCCGAGGACCTGGGCGAAGGACTGCCCGGAGGCGGACGCGACGTCACCAGCGAAAGCGTGATCGATGCCGACGCGCGCTTCTCGGGCGTCATGGATTCGCGCGATGCGATCACGGTGGCAGGCCTGCCGCTGGCCGCGGCCTTCTTCCGCGCGCTCGATCCCGATATGGAGATCGAGATTCTCGTCGCGGAAGGCACGCAGGTCCAGCCTGGCGCCGACCTCATGCGCCTCACCGGCAACGCGCGGGCCATGCTGACGGCCGAGCGCAGCGCGCTCAACACCGTCCAGCACCTGTCCGGCATCGCCACGATGACCCGCGCCTACGTCGATGCGATGGAGGGCCACGCGACCCTTCTCGACACGCGCAAGACCATTCCGGGCCTGCGGCACCTCGAGAAGTACGCCACGCGCATGGGCGGCGCCCAGAACCACCGCATGGGCCTGTGGGACGCGGCCATGATCAAGGACAACCACGTCCTCGTCGCGGGCGGCGTCGGCCCGGCCGTGGCGCGCGCGCGCGAAGCGGGCGTTGCGCAGATCATCTGCGAGGTCGATCACCTGGAACAGATCGAACCGGCCATCGAGGCGGGCGCCCACCACCTCCTGCTCGACAACATGGGCCCCGACATGCTGCGCGAGGCCGTGGCCCGCGTCGCCGGGCGCGTCCCCACCGAGGCCTCGGGCGGCGTCAATCTCGCCACCATCGGTGCGATCGCAGCTTCGGGCGTCACCTATGTCTCGGTCGGGCGCCTCACCCAGAGCGCGCCGGCGGCCGACATCGGGCTCGACTTCACCCCGCTCTGACCCGGGACGTCCGCGCACGATGCCGTCCCGGCCGACCTCGATCCGCATCTTCGGCGCCCTGATGCTGGCGCAGGGCCTCACGGCCCTCGCCACCGTGCCGCTGACCTATGCGCAGGAGCCCGGCAGCCTGCCGATGGTGCTGATGGCGATGTACGCCATCGGTTACTACCTGTGCTTCTGGTTCATGATCGCGCGGCGCGCCAACGCCATCGCGCTGTGGTTCTATGTCGGCCTTTCCCTGCTGGACCTGCCGATGACCATCGTCTTCTGGGAAGAGTACACGGCCCCCGGCACGCTCCATCTGTCGCTGAGCCTTGCCAACCTCGCGCTCGAACTGGCCTCGGTGGCGCTCCTGCTGTGCACCGATGCGCGCACCTGGGTGCACGCCAGGGGCCAGGTCCCCGATCACCGGGACATCTT
Organism: Novosphingobium sp. MBES04; assembly: GCF_000813185.1. Lineage (NCBI taxonomy): Bacteria > Pseudomonadati > Pseudomonadota > Alphaproteobacteria > Sphingomonadales > Sphingomonadaceae > Novosphingobium > Novosphingobium sp. MBES04. Next base: position 1,731,675 of record NZ_DF850488.1, read on the forward strand.
CGGCTAGGATGGCGCGCACGGGCATCTGCATCGGCCTCGGCCTCGCCCTCGCGCTCCTGGCGATGCCCCTTGGCCCGCAGCACGTCCTCGCACAAGCCTACCAGTGCCGCATGCCGCGCCAACTGGCGCCGTCAGGGCCGGTCACCCCCGATGGCCCTGCCCGCCCGCGTCCCGTCGCGGGCTACACGCTGGCGGCCAGCTGGTCGCCCGACTGGTGCAAGACCCACGGCAATCCCAAGGCGATGCAGTGCGACACCCGCTTCGGGCGCTTCGGCTTCATCCTGCACGGCCTCTGGCCCGAGGCCGCGCGGGGCCCCTCCCCGCAGTGGTGCGCGGCAACGCCCCTGCCCCGCCCGCAAACGCTGCGCAAACACCTGTGCATGACCCCATCGCCCACGCTGCTGGTCCACGAATGGGCCAAGCACGGCAGCTGCATGACGAAGGACCCGGCCAAGTACTACCGCGTGAGCGCGATCCTGTGGCGCTCGGTGCACTGGCCCGACGCCGACCGTCTCTCGCGCAAGGAGGACCTGAGAGCCGGAGACGTTCGCGACGCCTTCCTCGCGCGCAACCGCGACTGGCCGCGCAAGGCCATCGGCATCCACCTCAGCCGCAAGGGTTGGCTGCAGGAGGTGCGCCTGTGCTACGGCGCAGACTTCCGCCCCCGCGCCTGCGACTCCCGGCGCCTGGGCGCGCGGGACGATACCGCCATGAAAATCTGGCGGGGGCTGTAAGCCCGAGAATCAGGAAATGGATTCCGAGGGCCATCGCCCTCGGGCTCCCCAAACTGTCTGGCTCACGTCCCGCGCGCCACCTTGGCTGAGAGTGGTGAGGTCGCCGATTCCGGGGTCAAGGGGCGATGGCCCCTTGAAGAGTCCTTCTTTCTATCTTCCCGGCCCCGATCAACGCCGCTCGCGAAAGAAGGTGCGCAGGAGATCGGCCGCTTCGGCCTCGCCCATGCCGGAATAGACCTCGGGGCGGTGGAGGCACTGGGGGTGGTCGAAGACGCGCGCCCCGTGTTCGACGGCCCCGCCCTTGGGATCGCTGGCGGCGTAATAGAGTCTGGCGATACGGGCATGGGCGATCGCGCCGGCGCACATCGCGCAGGGTTCAAGGGTCACCCACAGCTCGCATCCGGTCAGCCGCTCGTCGCCGAGGATTCGCGCGGCCTCGCGAATCGCCTCGATTTCGGCGTGGCTCGTGGGGTCGTGGCGGGCCCTGGGGGCGTTGCGGCCGGTGGCGATCACCTTTTTATCCTTCACCACCACGGCGCCGATGGGGACCTCCCCCGAATCGGCGGCTTCGCGGGCTTGCGCGAGGGCGAGAGCCATGTATTGGGGGAGCGGCCAGCGGGTCATGTACCCTGCGCTAGCCTGCGAAATCCGCCCATGCAACTTGACCTTTGCACAGGGAATCAGTAAGGGCGCGCCTTCCCGTACTTACGGCAACCGTTTTTTCGAGCGAGAGTAAACATGTCCCGCATCTGCGAACTGACCGGCAAGGGCCGTCAGGTCGGCTGCAACGTCAGCCACGCCAACAACAAGACCAAGCGCGTCTTCCTGCCCAACCTCCAGAACGTCACGCTGATGTCGGAACGTCTGGACCGCAGCTTCAAGTTCCGTGTTTCGACGCACGGCCTGCGCTCGGTCGAGCACAATGGTGGCCTCGACAACTGGCTGCTCAAGACCTCGGACGGCAAGCTCAGCCCGCGCGCCCTCAAGGTCAAGCGCGAGCTCAAGAAGCAGCAGGCCGCCTGATTGTCCTCACCCCGCAAGGGGTGAACGGCCAATTCGGCTTCTCGCAAGGGCGTGCGGTTGAACCGCGCGCTTTTTGCGTGTCCTTTGCTATCTGAACCCGCGCTCAGCGGACGCGCTTCGATGCGTCCGTACGCGGTAGCTGTGCGGGATCGACCGACAGCTTCCACAAAAGCGTACGCTGCCAGTGGCGCATGAAATTGTCGTCCGAGATCAACCAGATTTCGACGCGGCCCTGCGCGCCCTTACGCACCGCCATTCCCTCGAAATTGTCGAGCGGCATGTCCGAGGCCAGCACCGCGACCTCCTGCGAGGTCCAGGTCCTGCCCGGCACGATGTCGCGCGGATCGGCAATGACGATGCGCCCCGCAAAGGTCAGCGGCGCTGGCCAGACCAGCCGCCGCATGAGCACCAGCACGCGCCCGTCGGGCAGCGTGGCGGCATCGACCGCAGAAAAGTTGCGCGGCCCTGCAAATTGCAGCCGCAGGGCTTTCGCACCCTCGACCGGATCACCTTCGAACAGCACCGCTTCGTGCAAGCGCCCACCCGTCCCCGACGTCGGCGTTTCGCGCAGCACGAGAAAACGTCCGTCCTCCAACCGCGTCAGTGCCTCGGGGCCGGAGTTTACACCCCATGCGCGCATCGAGGCAGATCGCACCCGGTTCTCCTCCTCCAGTGCAGCGTTCATCCGCACGATCGCGTTGATGCCCTCCATTCCGAGCCAGATCGCGCCGCTTCGGGAGTCCCGAAAGGCCGATTCAACATCGCGATCCTCCTTCTCCTTGCTGCGCGCCGCCAGGCCCAGCCTGCCATAGGCATGGCGGAAGGGCGCCCCTGTGCGCATGTCGAGGTGCAGCCACATGCCCCCGTCGCTGATTGCGAGAAGCTGGTCATCGTCAACCGGCACCAGAGCCGAATAGCCGCCTGCACTCGCACCGGTCAGTTGCCAGGCACCTTCCAGGCGCAAGGGACCAAGATCGCGCGCCAGCCGGTCCCCATCGGGCAGGCGCTGACGCGCCAGCGCAAGGCCGTTGCCCTCGGGCTCGGGCAGCTGCGGTGAGCGCACCCAGATCGGCACGAGGAGCCCGGCCAGCAGGATCAGCGAAGCAATACGAGCGCGCACGGGTCCTCGTTGAAGGCGGATATCGTCACGTTAGGGTATATGGAGCAGGAAGTAAGGAGATTTCCGAGGGCCATCGCCCTCGGGCTCCCGAAACTGTCTAGCTCACCTGCCGCGCGCCATCCCGGCTGAGAGAGGTGAGGTTGCCCATTTGGGGGTCAAGGGGCGACGGCCCTTGAACAATCCTTCTTTCGAACTGGCGCGATCAGTCCATCGGCCCTGTAAACAGGATCGGATCGACGCGCGCGTCCTTCCACTTGATCGACCAGTGCAGGTGCGGCCCGGTCGCCCGGCCCGAACTGCCGATCTTGCCGATCACCTGGCCCTGGCGCACCGTATCCCCCACCTTCACGTCGATTTCCGAGCAGTGCAGGAACGCGCTGTTGAGGCCATTGCCATGGTCGATCATCAGCAAGTGCCCTTCAAGCGAGAAGGGCTTGGAATCGGCCGCCAGGATCACCGTGCCATCGGCCGGCGCGACGAAGGGCGTGCCGCTCGTACCGGTGGCGATGTCGAGACCCGAGTGGTAGCTGCCCGGCTCGCCGCGGTAGATGCGCTGTGAGCCGAAGCGACCCGAGATTCGGCCCTTTACCGGCCAGATGAAGTCCTGAGTCCAGCCCATAGCGCCGGTGCGCTTGGCGCGCGCGGCCACGATCTGGGCGAGTTCCGGACGACGAATCTTCATGAAGGCTTCGGACGGCCCGCCCTTGCGGCGCGCGACATTCACCCGCTCGATGTTCCACTGGCGCGGCGAGACCGAGATCGTGCGCTCCACCACCGAGCCATCGGCCAGTTTGGCAACGAGCCGGGCGCTGTCGCTGGCATCGCGGTCGAAGGCGGCAAACCACTGGCCCGACCCTTCCGCCACGCCGACATCCTCGCCATCGAGCGTCATGGAAACGGTGCCCCTGGGCGCGACGCCGCGAATCCAGCCCCCTTGCGTGACTTCGCCGGTAAAGGAGAGGCCCTGCCCGCGCGCCGCATCATCGGCCGCGTGAGCCGGGCGCTCGGCGGCCAGAAATGTGCCCGCGGCGAGAACCGCGCAGCCAAGAGCGCCCCCCAAGGCCAGCCGGCCAAGGAGGGACGTGGGTGCAAACTTCGTCATGGGATGGTTCCCTGGGTCAGGTGTCCGAGAGCATGCGGCGCGTCGCGATCTCCGCGCTCGCGTAGGCTTCCTGCCGCTCCGCGCTCCAGTACCGCAGCTCCTCGAGCGCGATAGGCTCGCCAGTCACGGCGCAATTCACGTAGTTGCCCGGGCTCAGCATGCGGTAGCTGCTGGGCCCGTAGGCGAGCTTGGCGGGACGGTCGGCAGAAGACATTAGCATGACCCTGGATCTAGCAGAGGCCCCGCCTCAAAACAAATCGCCCTGTCGCGGTTCCTCGGCCTTCGGTCGCGGAGCAGGCGCGGGCTTGGAACTGTCCTTGGGCGCCGGGGCCGGAGTGGGGCTCGGCGCCGAGCTGGAAGGGGCGGGTGCGGGGCCGCTCTCGCCCACCGCGACCGCCAGTTCGCCATCGCGAAATTCCAGGACGAGGCCGGTTTCGGCCGCCGCCTTCGCCCGCGTAGTCAGCGCCTTGCCGTCCACGGTCTTCACCAGCGCATAGCCCCGTTCAAGCGGCAAGCGTGGGTTGAGCTGGGGCAGCACGCGCGCAAAAGGCGCCAGCCGGTCGCGGTCCTGCGCCCAGCGGCGGGTCAGGAGGCGCGGTTCGAGGCCCGTACCGGCGAGGTCCTTGCCTGCCTGGACCACCTGGCGCTGGAGCAGCGGCAGCGAGAGCCTGGCGGCGACGACCCCGAGGTGCTCACGCTTGCGCCCCGCCCGATCCTTGAGGCCGCGCCGCAGCCGGTCGGTCAGATCGTCAAGCGCCTGCGCCTTCATGGCCAGGATTGCGTCCGGCTTCGGCAGGCGCTGCACGCGCGCTTCCAGCCGCTCACCGCCCAGGGTCACCGGGCGCAGCGCGCAGCGGCGCATGCGAAAGCCCATCTCGTCCAATTGGCCCAGCAGTTCGCGGCGCACCGGCACCGCCATTTCGGCGGCGGCGGTGGGCGTGGGCGCGCGTCGATCGGCGGCGTAGTCGCACAAGGTGGTGTCGGTCTCATGCCCCACGGCCGAGATGACAGGGATCGAGCAGTCGGCCACCGCGCGCACGACCACTTCCTCGTTGAAGCTCCACAGGTCCTCGATCGACCCGCCGCCGCGCGCCACGATGACGAGATCGGGGCGCGGCACCGGACCGCCGGGCGCGATGTCGGAAAAGCCGCGCACCGCGTTCGCGACCTGCTGCGCGGCGCCCTCGCCCTGCACCAGCACCGGCCAGACCAGGACCTCGCTGGGGAAACGGTCGGCCAGACGGTGGAGAATGTCGCGGATGACTGCGCCCGTGGGCGAGGTGACAACACCGATGGTGCGCGGCAGGAAGGGCAGCGCGCGCTTCCTCTCGGGCGCGAAGAGACCTTCCGCGGCGAGCCGCGCGCGCAGCTTTTCCAGGAGCGCGAGCAGCGCGCCCTCGCCCGCGATCTCCATCGATTCGATGACGATCTGGTACTTGGAGCGTCCGGGATAGGTCGTCAGCTTGCCCGCCGCAACGACCTCGATCCCGTCCTCGGGCCGGAAGGCGAGGCGCTGCGCATTGCCGCGCCACATCACCCCGTCGATCACCGCCTTGTCGTCCTTCAAGGCGCAATAGAGGTGCCCGGAGGCCGCGCGCTTGACCCCCGACAGCTCGCCACGCAGGCGCACATAGCCAAACCGGTCCTCGACCGTGCGCTTCAATCGGGCCGAAATCTCGGTGATCGAGAGCGGCGCGGCGTTGTCCCCTGCGCCCTCCTTCGCTACCAGCCCCTCCAAGCGACCGTATTCGGTATTGTCATCGTCAGTGGATCGATTGAAAGGCACGGGGTTATGAACATCCTTCTTCTGGGCTCGGGCGCGCGCGAACATGCGCTGGCATGGAAGATGGCGCAATCCCCGCTGTGCGACGCGCTCTACGCTGCCCCCGGAAATCCGGGTATCGCGCAGGAGGCAACCTGCGTGGAGCTGGATGCGACCGACCACGGTGCGGTTCTCGCCTTCTGCGAGGACAAGCGCATCGGGCTCGTCGTGATCGGCCCCGAGGCCCCGCTCGTCGATGGCCTTGCCGATTCGCTGCGCGAGGCCGGCGTTCCGGTGTTCGGTCCCAACAAGGCCGCAGCCCAGCTCGAAGGCTCCAAGGGCTTCACCAAGGACCTGTGCGCCAAGGCCGACATTCCCACCGGCCGCTACGTGCGCGTCACCAGTGAATCGGCCGGACTTGCCGCTCTTGCCGAATTCGGCGCGCCGGTGGTGGTCAAGGCCGATGGCCTGGCCGCGGGCAAGGGCGTGACCGTCGCCATGACCGAGGCCGAGGCCGAAATGGCGGTCATGGAAATCTTCTCGGGCCGCTTTGGCGAGGCGGGCGCAGAAGCGGTGATCGAGGAATACCTCGAGGGCGAGGAAGCCAGCTTCTTCGCGCTGACCGACGGTTCGACCATCGTGCCCTTCGCCAGCGCGCAGGACCACAAGCGCGTGGGTGATGGCGACATCGGCCCCAACACCGGCGGGATGGGCGCCTACAGCCCGGCCAAGGTGCTCACCCCCGAGCTCACCGCCGAGACGATGACCCGCATCATCGCGCCCACCGTGCGCGCGCTGGCCGACGAGGGCATGCCCTACAACGGCGTCCTGTTCCTGGGCATCATGCTCACCAGCACCGGACCCAAGCTGATCGAGTACAACTGCCGCTTCGGCGATCCGGAATGCCAGGTGATGATGATGCGCCTGCAGAGCGATCTCGTCGAACTGCTCCACGCCTGCGCGGAGAACCGCCTCGGCTCGGTGGCGCCGCCGCGCTTCTCCGACGAGCCCGCGCTCACCGTCGTGATGGCCGCACGCGGCTATCCCGGCACGCCCGAGAAGGGCGGCGCGATCAAGGGTATCGAGGGCAACGAAAACGAGAACGTGAAGGTCTTCCACGCAGGCACCGCGATCAAGGACGATACGCTGGTGGCGACCGGAGGCCGCGTGCTCAACGTGACCGGAATGGGCTCCTCGGTCAGCGAAGCGCAGGGGCGTGCCTACGCCGCGCTCGATGCCATCGACTTCCCGACCGGCTTTGCCCGCCGCGACATCGGCTGGCGCGAGGTGGCGCGCGAGAAGAGCGCCCACTAAGCCCATGATCAAGCACGCCGACGCCATCCTCAAGCTGTGCCTTGCGGCCGGGGCCCTGATGGGCGGGGCGGGCGTCGGCTTCTACTATGGCATCTACCTGCCCTCGCAGGACATCCACCAGCAGAGCCAGGCCATGGCCGAGCGCCAGGAAAATGCGGTCCACCAGACCGACGCACTGGCCCAACAGGCCCGGCGCGAGAAGGCCGCGCAGACCGCCTTCGAGGACTGCGTCAGCCGCACGCAGCTGACGTACAAGAACCACTGGAGCGCGGCCTGCCGCGCCCAGCACGCCGCCGACGTCGCCGAGTTCGAGGACTGCGCGGACAACTTCTTTGCCACCGAGAGCGGATGCCGCCGCAAGCATCCGATCCGGCCCGAACGCGGCTGCGCGCTCACCACCCAGCTTGCCGACCGGCTCGTCGAGGAACGCCGCGAGGCGCGCCGCGAATGCCAGGTGGATCTGGAAGAGGCTCGGCGCAGGGCGTCTGCCGAAGTCTGAGTTTTCAGGAAAGAAGAGAAGACTATTTCAAGGGGCCATCGCCCCTTGACCCCGGAATGGGCGACCTCACCCTTCTCAGCCAAGGCGGCGCGCGAAAGGTGAGCTAGACAGTTCGGGGAGCCCGAGGGCGATGGCCCTCGGATTTCTCTTCTTCGTCTCTTGATCAATCACACTGCCGCGCGGCTGAGCCCTCCGGGCGGCTCGTCGAGCAGGAGTTTCACCATCATCGCCAGCCTCTTGGCGTCCTCGCGCGCGAGGTGCTCCTTGGGAAGCTTGGCCCGCGCCGCCTCCAGCGCGCGCACGACCTGTCCGCGCGTGTAACCGCGCCGGCCAATGAATTCGCCCAGGTACCGGATCGGGAAGGGAAGGGGTTTGCCGATGGCGTGGCACAGGACCTCGAACCAGTATTCGTCGAGGTCGGCATCGGCGTAGAGGTCGCAGTCCTCGGTGAAGGCGACCATCTCGGCATAGACCTGCGCGGGCGGCAGGCCCTGGGATTCCAGCAGTTCGCGGCTGATGCCATGGAGGCTCTCGGCCTCATCGGACCAGTCCCAGTAGGTCCAGCGCGGCGAGGGCTTGATGAGCCAGGCCCGGCTGCGTCCGTCCACGCGCGCGATGGCGACCTCGATGGGAAAGGATTGCCCATATTCGGGCAGGCAGCTTGCCTCGAAGTCGATCAGCGCCGGACAGGTCAATCGGCCAACTCCCCAGTTCCGGGCGCTCCGTCGGGCGGCACACCATGGCGCTGCCCGACGGACCGGAACCGGAAACTTGGCCCCTGTCGGGTCAGACGCCTGCGAGCGCCTTGAGATCGGCTTCCGGACGGGCCCCCATGTGCGAAATGATCTCGGCTGCACAGACTGCCCCAAGCTTGAGGCACTTGGCAACCTCCATGCCGCGCACGTGGCCATAGAGGAAGCCGGCCGCGAACAGGTCACCGGCGCCCGTCGTATCGACGACCTTGGCGATGGGCTCGGCGGGAACCTGGGTCTGTTCGCCGCCGGTCACGGCAACCGCGCCCTTTTCGCTGCGGGTCACGACCAGCGTGCCGATATTGGGCGCGAGCGCAGCGATCCCGGCGTCGAAGTCGTCCTCGCCGGTCAGCGCGGCGAGTTCCACCTCGTTGGCGAAGAGGATGTCGATCAGGCCATCGGCGATGAGCGCGCGGAAGTCGTCGCCATGGCGGCTGATGACGAAGGCATCGGACAGCGTGAAGGCGACCTTCGCGCCCGCGCCGCGCGCGGCATCGATCGCCTTGCGCATGGCGGCGCGCGGCTCTTCGGGATCCCACAGGTAGCCTTCGAGGTAGAGCACCTTGGCGCGCGCGATCATGTCGAGGTCAAGCGCCTCGGCGGGCAGGTACTGCGACGCGCCGAGGAAAGTGTTCATCGTGCGCTGGCCGTCGGGCGAGACGAAGATCAGGCAGCGCGCCGTCGGCGGATCGCCTGCGCGCGGCGCGGTGGTGTAGGCGATGCCGCCCGAACGGATGTCGTGCGCGAAGATCTCGCCCAGCTGGTCGTCGGCGACCTGGCCGATGAAGCCGCAGTCGGCGCCCAGCGCCGCAAGGCCCGCCAGCGTGTTCGCCGCCGAACCGCCCGAGATCTCGGTCGCCTGGCCCATGCGCGCGTAGAGCGAGGTCGCCCCCTCGGTGTCGATCAGGGTCATGCCGCCACGCACCATGCCCAGCTCCTCGATCAGCGAATCCTCGCAGGGGGCCATGACATCGACAATGGCGTTACCGATAGCAACGACGTCCAGGGTAGTCTCGCTCATGCAGCTTGTTTCCTCAGGCTAAGGGGTTGTTCGGCGGTGAACTTCGCGCAGCACACAGGTTTTGCACCGCATCATGGCGCGAGTAGCCTGCCGTCTGTCGCGGTGCAACCTTCCCCGCCCCCGCGGCCCGTTGACACGGGCGCGGCGGCGGGCGATGCGCTGGAGCCATAATGACGACGATCCGCCCCGCACATTCGCGCCTTCGCCGCCGCCGTTCCACGCCCGACCGCACGCCGCTCCCGGGGAGGGGAGCCGCGGTCCTGCTGGCCGGGGCCCTGGCGCTGGCGGGCTGTGTGTCGAGCACCGGCACGGGCGGGGGCTCGCGCACCAGCGCGCCGCCGCGCGCCACCAACATCCGCCCCGCGACGCCGTCCGGCGCGCGCGACCCGCGCTTCCTCAACATTCCGGGGCTCGAAGGCGTGATCGGCGTGACCGAGCGCGAACTGGTGCGCCAGTTCGGCCAGCCCCGGCTCGAAGTCTGGGAAGGCGATGCGCGCAAGCTGCAGTTCACCGGGCGCGCCTGCCTGCTCGACGTCTACCTCTACCCGACCTCGAATTCGAAGGCGCCGGTCGCGACCTACGTCGATGCGCGGCGCCAGTCGGACGGGCAGGACGTGGACCGCGCGGCCTGCGTCGCGGCGCTGCGCCAGCGCTAGGACCTGCGCACAGGGGCCTCGGCCGCCCCTGCATTAACGCGTAAATAGGGCTATTCGGCCTAGTCTCGCGCCTGCAACCAGGGCGGGGACCAGCACGACCGATGACCATGCATTTCAGCGCCATTGCCGAGAAGGCTCTCGCCGACGGGACGATCTGCGCCAAGGACGTTCTCGAGCTGCGCCGCACCGGCTGGGCGGACGGCACCATCACCGCCGAAGAGGCCGCGACGATCTTCGCGGTCAACCGCCGCCTTGCCACGCCCGAGCCCGAGTGGGCCGAATTCTTCCGCGAGGCCATCACCCACTTCATCGTCGAGATCGAGGAACCGCGCAGCTACGTGAGCGAGGCCAATGCCCGCTGGCTGATCGACCAGATCGAGGCCGACGGCGCGGTCTGCTCGCTGACCGAACTGGAAACGTTGATCCGCGTGTTCGAGACCGCGCTCTCCACGCCCGAGACCCTGCGGGTCTGGGCCATCGAGTGCCTGGAACGCGAAGTGCTGACCGGCCAGGGCCCGACGCGCTGCTGGGGCGAGCTGGAAAAGGGCCGGGTCACGCAGGCCGAAGCCGCGCTGCTGCGCCGCGTGCTCTTTTCCAGCGGATCGGACCGCCCCGCCGGGATCGGCCGGCGCGAAGCCGAACTGCTGTTTCGCCTGAAGGACGAGACGCTCAGCGCCGACAATGCGCCCGAATGGAAGGCGCTGTTCGTGCAAGGGGTGGGCAACTACCTGCAGGGCTTTACCAGCCACACCCCGCTCGACGCCGAACGCGCGGCCGAGCTCGAGCGGTTCATGAACGATACGAGTTCATCGGTCGGGCGGTTCCTGGGCCGGACCGGGCGCGCGGCGCTCAATCCCAACCATCTCGGCAAGGTCTTCGGCAAGAAGCCCCCGCGCCGTGAATTCAATGCACTGGTGGAAGCCGCCACCGACATCACCCGCGACGAGCAGATCTGGCTCGACGAGCGGATCGAGGCCAACGGCATGGTCGACGAGTACGACCAGGCCCTGCTGCGGTTTCTCGCGGAGGGGTAAATAGAAAGAAAGGCATATCCGAGGGCCATCGCCCTCGGGCTCCCCGAACGGTCGACCTCACCTTGCGCGCGCCACGTTGGCTGAGAAAGGTGAGGTAGCCGATTTCGGGGTCAAGGGGCGATGGCCCCTTGGAAAAGGCCGTTCTTCTTAAACGGTAAAGCTCTCACCGCAGCCGCAGGCGCCCTTGGCGTTGGGATTGTTGAACACGAAGCCGGCGGTGAAGTCGTCTTCCTGCCAGTCCATGGTCGAACCGATCAGGTAGAGCACTGAGGCGGCATCGATGTAGAACACGCCGCCGGGCGTCTCGATCTTCTCGTCCATGGGGCTTTCCTCGGTCACATAGTCGACCGAATAGGCCAGCCCCGAGCAGCCCCGGCGCGGAGTCGAGAGCTTGACGCCGATCGCGCCGTCGGGAGCCTGGGCCATGAGCTTGGCAACCCGCTCCTCGGCGCTCGGGGTCAGCACGACGGCGGCCGGACGCGGGCGGGAGGTTGTCGTGGTGGTCATAGCTTCTTTTCCCAGAATTGAGCGGTTCCCGCATCGGGATCGAGCGCATAGGTGGCAAACCCCTGCGCGGTGTAGAGCGCCTTGGCGGGCGCGTTGCCCGAGAGCACTTCGAGCGTGACCTTGCAGGCCCCGCGCGTGCGGGCCTCGGCCTCGACCGCATGCATCAGCGCGCGGCCGATACCCTTGCCGCGATGACCTGAGAGTACCACAAGGTCATGGATATTGACCAGCGGGCGCGCGGCGAAGGTCGAAAAGCCGGTGAAGCAGTTAGCGAGCCCAACCGGCTCGGCGCCAGCGAAAGCGAGGACCGAGAAGGCCCCCGGGAAGGCGTCGAGCGCAATGGCGAGCCGGTCCTGCACCGCCGGGGCGAGGCCCTCGCCGCCGCCCATCGGATCGCGCGCATAGGCATCGAGCAGCGCGACGATGGCCTTGCCGTCCGCCTCGTAGCCATAGTTGGCGAGGCGCACGTTGAGGCCATCGACGTGGCCCTGCTCGGCAAGGTCCGTCGCTTCGCTCACAGCATGCCCAGTTCGAGCTTCGCCTCGTCGGACATCTTGGCCATGTCCCACGGCGGATCCCAAACCAGGTTCACTTCGGCATCGCGCACGCCCGGAACCGCGGCAACGCGCAGTTCCACTTCGCCCGGCATCGATTCGGCGACCGGGCAGTGCGGCGTCGTCAGGGTCATGGTGACGGCAACCGAGGCCTCGGGCGAGACATCGACCGCGTAGATGAGGCCGAGGTCGTAGATGTTGACCGGAATCTCGGGGTCGAAGATTTCCTTCAGGGCATCGACCACGCCGTCGTAGATCGCGCCGCCCGGCTCACCCGGATTGGTCGCTTGCGGCTTCTCGGCCAGGAACCCTTCGAGGTAGTCGCGCTTGCGCTCACCCGCGTCCGCTTCGACCTGCGGCGCGTCGGCGTCGTCCACCCGCGCGCGGCGGGGGGCGGGGGCTTCATCGACACTTTCGACGGTGAAGTTGGGCTTCTCGTCGTTGCTCATCCAAAAATTCTCCTGGTGCGCTCGATCCCTTTCAGGAGCGCCTCGATATCGCTTTCATCGCTGTAGAGGCCGAAGCTGGCCCGGGCCGTGGCGGACACCCCGAGGTGGTCCATCAGCGGCTGCGCGCAGTGGTGCCCGGCGCGGATCGCGACCCGGCTGCCATCTGCACCTTCCTCGTCCAATATGGTGCCCAGATCGTGCGGGTGAACCCCGTCGAGCGCAAAACTGACGATGCCAAGGCCATCCTCGGGCCCGAACAGGGTCACATCATTGCGCGCGGACAGTTCGCGGCGCAGCGTGGCGGTAAGGTCCCGCTCGTGCGCCTGGGCCCGGTCAAGGCCAACCTCGTCGAGCCAGTCGATGGCCGCAGCCATGCCCAGCGCCTCGACGATCATCGGCGTCCCCGCCTCGAAGCGCTGCGGCGCCGGGGCGTAAGTGGTCTTTTCAAAGGTCACGCGGTCGATCATCGCCCCGCCGCCGTGCCAGGGCGGCATCGCATCGAGAATCTCCTTCTTCGCCCAGAGCACGCCCACGCCGGTCGGTCCGTAGAGCTTGTGCGCCGAGAAGGCGTAGAAATCGCAGTCCAGCGCCTTCATGTCGAGCGCAAGGCGCGGGGTGGCCTGGCAACCGTCAACCAGGAGCTTCGCGCCGACATCGTGCGCGAGCCGGGCGGCACGCGCCACGTCGAGCACCGAGCCCAGCACGTTCGAGACATGCGCCAGCGCCACCAGCTTGTGCGCCGGGGTCAGCATCGCCTGCGCCGCATCGAGATCGATCCGGCCATCCTCCGTCAGCGGGCAGACATCGATGGCAACGCCGGTACGTTCCGCCAGGAGCTGCCAGGGCACGATGTTCGCGTGGTGCTCGAGCACGGAAAGCAGGATGCGGTCGCCCGCCTTCAGGTTCGTCAGGCCCCAGGTCTGCGCGACAAGGTTGATCGCCTCGGTCGCGCCGCGGGTGAAGACGATCTCGTCCTCTTGCGCTCCGATGAACTTGGCGGTCGTGCGCCGCGCCGCCTCGAAGGCCAGCGTCATTTCGGCCGAGCGCGCGTAGACGCCCCGGTGCACGGTCGCGTAGTCCCGGCCCAGCGCGTTCACGGTGGCATCGATCACGACTTGCGGCTTCTGCGCGGTCGCCGCGGTGTCGAGGTAGTGCCAGTTGCCCGCAAGGCCCGGGAACTGGTCTTTCAAGGTCAGCGTCGCGGTGCTCATCCCAGGATGGCCTCCAGCCGGGCCTGCGCGGCTGCGTTGAGTTCGTCGCTCTCGGGCGCGCCCGCGAAGGCCTCGGCGATGAAGGCCTGGAGCATCAGGCGCTTGGCGTCCGCCGGGGGAAGCCCGCGCGACATGAGGTAAAAGAGCCCATCCGCATCGAGCTCACCCACCGCGCAGCCGTGCGCGGCCTTCACGTCGTCGGCAAAGATCTCGAGCTCGGGCTTGGCGTTGGCCGTCGCCGTGCGATCAAGCAGCATGGCGCGCACCGACTGCTCGGCATCGGTGCCGTCCGCGCCGCGTTCCACGCCGATGCAGCCCAGGTACGTACCGACCGCCTTTTCAGCCAGAACGGTGCGCACGATCTGCGCCGAGGTCGCGTTCTCCTCGGCGTGCACCACCTTGGTCACGATCTCGAGATTTTCCGAACCCGTCGCCAGCTGCGCGGCACCAAAGGTGAAGTCCGCGCCTTCGCCCAAGCGCACGTCGAGCGCAAAGCGGCCATAGACAGGGCCCGCCGAGAGGACGCGCAGGTCATACTTCGCGCCCTTTTCCAGGGTGATGACCAGATGGCGCGCGACGGCCGCTTCGCCGTCGAGGACCACCTGCAGGCTTTCCTCGGTGCCTGCGGCGACGTGGATCTCCTCGGGCGCGATCGGCCAGAGCGTTTCGAGCGCCGCGAGATCGGAATACCGGTAGTCCTCGTCCCGGCGCGTCGGAAGAGTCAGGGTATCGCTCATGCCGCCGTCTCGTGCACCACGGCTTCGTAACCCTCGTCCTCGAGACGCAGGGCCAGCTCGGGACCGCCCGACTTGACGATGCGGCCCGCCGAGAGAATGTGGACATAGTCCGGCTTCACGTAGTCGAGCAGGCGCTGGTAGTGGGTGATGAGAAGGACGGCCTTGTCCTTCTGGCGCATGATCGCGTTGATGCCCTCGCCGCAGATGCGCAGCGCGTCGATGTCGAGGCCGGAATCGGTCTCGTCCAGGATTGCCAGCTTGGGGTCGAGGACGCCCATCTGCACCATCTCGGCGCGCTTCTTCTCACCGCCCGAGAAGCCCACGTTCACGGGGCGCTTGAGCATGTCCATGTCCATCTTGAGAAGGCCGGCCTTCTCCTTGGCAAGCTTGAGGAACTCGCCGCCCGAATAGGGTTCCTCACCGCGGCCCTTGCGCTGGGCGTTGGCCGCCTCGCGCAGGAACTGGACGAAGGAGACGCCGGGGATCTCGACCGGGTACTGGAAGCCGAGGAAGAGCCCGGCGGCCGCGCGCTCGTGCGGCTCCAGCTCGAGCAGATCCTCGCCGTTGAAGGTCGCCGAGCCGCCGGTCACTTCGTACCCGGGACGGCCGCCCAGGGTGTAGCCCAGCGTCGACTTGCCCGCGCCGTTGGGGCCCATGATGGCGTGGATCTCGCCCGGGTTGATCTCGAGGCTGAGCCCCTTGAGGATCGGCTTGTCGGCCACCTTGGCCTGGAGGTTTTCAATCTTGAGCATGGCGTTGTTCAGTTCCGCTTGGATTCGTGTGGCGCTGGGGTGCAGGAGGGCTCAGCCCTTGGGGCACCGAAAGCGCTGGAATGTGAATTTCTCGTTGGTCGTCGTCAGCGTGCCGCCGTCGCCCGACAGCTCGTAGCGATCGCTCGAGGTCCAGGTCTCACCCTCGCCGTCAAACGTCGCGGTGATGACGATGGCGCGTGGCCCCACCTCTTCCACCTTGGTCACGGCGCCCGTCGCTTCCCATCCCCTGAGCGCGGTGGCGGTCAGGGTCAGGGTCGCATCGCTGGGGAGGGCACAGAAACGGCGCTCCTCTTCCCAGTGGCCCCGGAAGGCTTCGGGGATCACAGGCCCGGCGGCCTGGGCGGTGCCGGACACCGTCCCCGCCGCAAGTGCGCCCAGGAGCGGCAGGAGAAAGGCGCTTGCGCGCCGCCTCATGCCTCGGTGTCCTCCATCTGGACACCGGCTCCACCACGGCGCGCGGCGCGCTTGTCGAAGGGCCGGTTGACCTCGACGCTGATCGCCTGGACCACGCCGTCGGTGTCCGAGAGCACTTCGCTCTCGGCAAAGCGCAGCACGCGCACGCCGACCTGGCGCAGCTTGGCATCCTGCAGCGTGGCGACCTCGGCGTTGGCGCCTTCGGGGCTCAGCAGCACCGCGATCCAGCGCGAGGGGCAGGCAAAATCGACGATCGCCGAGCCGACGATCGCCTGGCGCAGGAACTTGACCCCGCCCAGCTTCGAACCCGACAGTTCGGCCCAGAGCGCGGCCTGCGCCTCGCTGGGATGGTGGCGCTGTTCGCGCGCACGTTCCTTGAGCTTTTCATAGCGTGCCCCCGTCAGCGCGAACGTCGCGCGCACGTCGCTGCCGCCACTGGTGCCGCCCTGGCTCACGCCCAAAGTCTTGCGTTCCACGGTCATTATCCGACACTCCCTTCGAGCGAAATGCCGAGCAGCTTCTGCGCCTCGACCGCAAATTCCATCGGCAGTTGCTGGAGAACTTCCTTCGCAAAGCCATTGACGATGAGGCCGACCGCCTCCTCGGTATCGAGCCCGCGCTGCTGCGCGTAGAAGAGCTGGTCGTCGCTGATCTTGGAGGTGGTGGCCTCGTGCTCGATCTGCGCGGTGGGGTTCTTCACCTCGATGTAGGGGACGGTGTGCGCGCCGCAGTCCTTGCCCAGCAGCAGCGAATCGCACTGGGTGAAGTTGCGCACGTTCTCCGCCGAAGCGCCCACGCGCACGAGGCCGCGATAGGTGTTGTTCGAGCGGCCCGCCGAAATGCCCTTGGAGATGATCGTCGAGCGCGAGCCTGCGCCGTTGTGGATCATCTTGGTGCCGGTGTCGGCCTGCTGGTAGTTGTTTGTGACCGCGACCGAGTAGAACTCACCGACCGAGTCCTTGCCGTTGAGCACGCACGAGGGGTACTTCCAGGTGACCGCGGAGCCGGTCTCGACCTGGGTCCAGGACACCTTCGAACGATCACCCTGGCACAGCGCGCGCTTGGTCACGAAGTTGTAGATGCCGCCCTTGCCCTCGGCGTTGCCGGGGTACCAGTTCTGCACCGTGGAGTACTTGATCTCCGCATCCTCCAGCGCGACCAGTTCCACCACCGCCGCGTGCAGCTGGTTCTCGTCGCGCTGGGGCGCGGTGCAGCCCTCGAGGTACGAGACATAGGCGCCCTTGTCGGCGACGATCAGCGTGCGCTCGAACTGGCCGGTGTTCTCCGCGTTGATGCGGAAATAGGTGGACAGCTCCATGGGGCAGCGCACGCCCTCGGGAACGTAGACGAAGGTGCCGTCCGAGAAGACCGCGCAGTTGAGCGTGGCGAAGTAGTTGTCATGCTGGGGCACGACCTTGCCGAGCCACTTCTTGACGAGCTCGGGGTACTCGCGGATCGCCTCGGAGATCGAACGGAAGATCACGCCCGCGCTTTCCAGCTCCTTGCGGAAGGTGGTGGCGACCGAAACCGAATCGAAGACCGCATCGACCGCGACCTTGCGCGCGCCCTCGACCCCGGCGAGCACCTTCTGCTCTTCCAGCGGAATGCCCAGCTTCTCATAGACGCGCAGGATCTCGGGATCGACCTCGTCGAGCGACTTGGGGCCGTCCTTGGCCTTGGGCGCGGCCCAGTAATAGGCCTCCTGGTAATCGATCGGCGGCACGTCGAGCTTGGCCCAGTCGGGCGGGGTCATTTCAAGCCAGCGACGGTAGGCCTTGAGACGCCACTCGAGCATCCACTCGGGCTCGTCCTTCTTGGCCGAGATGTACCGCACGGTCTCTTCGGACAGGCCCTTGGGGCCGTATTCCTGCTCGATGTCCGAGGACCAGCCGTGCTCGTAGTCGGCGACGCGCGCGGCGGCCTCGCGGGCGGCCTGGTCGCGCTCGGGAGCCTCCGGCGTGAGAGGGGCGGAACCTTGTGTCATTTATGCTTCCTCGACGAACTGGGTGAGGGGCACCTGTGCCAATGCCCCGCGCAGGGCCGCATTGACCTGCGGCCAGTGGGGGCGAACCGTGCATTGCCCCTCCAGCGTGCAGTCATGCTTGCCCTCTTCGATGCAGGCGGTGAGCGCGATCGGCCCCTCCACCGCTTCGACAATGTCGGCTATCGTTATTGCGGCGGGCGGGCGCGCCAGCTTGAGACCGCCACCGGCCCCGCGCGAGGAGCGCATGAGCCCCGCCGCGCTGAGCTTGCTCACCAGTTTCTGCACCGTGGGTCCGGGAAGGCCGGTTTCCTCGGCCAGTTGCCCCGCGCTGATGCGCACGCCGCCGCAATGCCGCGCGGCGGCGGACATGATGACAACAGCGTAGTCGGCCATGCTGGACAAGCGCATCGCTAAAGGACTTCTCGCACCCGAGGGTTAAACTGGATTAAATCTCTCCAATTCAACTAGCGCAGGACGCCGCGGTTTTCAATGGGGCGCAGACCGTCGCACGCGCCGCCTGGATGCAAAATGCGCACACAAGGTCATAAAAAAGGGCGGCTTTCCGCCGATGCAGAAAGCCGCCTCAAGGTATAAAGAACTCGTGCGCATCCCGCTACGAGCCCTTCGGGTCGCGCATCCCATGTAGGCTGAGGCGCCGTTCAGGAATTGTAGATTTGCGACATGGTGCTGCGGGAGGGTGCGGGCTAAGAACGCTTTTTTGCTGACAATTGTTGTTAGACGAAAGATTTGTGGCCTTCGCGCAACGCGGCTATGAGCGCGGCTGTGACCTACAAAGCCCTTCGCCCCGCCCTTTTTCGATTCGACGCCGAATCGGCACATGGCATCGCGCTGCGCACGCTCGCGATGGCCCGCTTCCTGCCCGCCCCTGCGCCCCATCCGGCACTGGCGAGCGAAGTGGCCGGCATTGCCTTTCCCAATCCGGTCGGCATGGCCGCCGGGTTCGACAAGGACGGCGAGGTGCCCGACGCGCTCCTGAAGCTGGGCTTCGGATTTGCCGAGGTCGGCTCGATCACGCCCCTGCCCCAGCCGGGCAATCCCAAGCCGCGCCTCTTCCGCCTCGAAGAGGACCGCGCGGTGATCAACCGCATGGGCTTCAACAATGGCGGTGGCCAGGCGGCCCGCAAGCGCCTTTCGGCCCGCGCCGCGCGCCCGGGCGTGGTGGGGATCAACATCGGCGCCAACAAGGATTCGACCGACCGCGTCGCCGACTACGCGACCATGGCGCGCATGATGGCACCTTACGCCACCTACCTTGCGGTCAACATCTCCAGCCCGAACACGCCGGGCCTGCGCGCGTTGCAGGACGAATCGGCGCTGACCGGCCTGCTCGACGGCGTCATCGCCGCGCGTGACGAGGTCTGCCCGGTGAAGGCCCCGCCCGTCTTCCTCAAGGTCGCCCCCGATCTCGAGCCCGCCGACATCGACGCGATCGCGCGCATCGCCATCGAGCGCAAACTGGGCGCGCTGATCGTTTCGAACACCACCATCTCGCGCCCTCCGCTGGCCTCTGCGCACGCGGGCGAGGGTGGCGGCCTGTCGGGCGCACCGCTCAAGGACCTGGCCCAGCAGCGCCTGCGGGATTTCCGCAGGGCGACCGGCGGCGCGCTGCCGCTGATCGGCGTGGGCGGCATCGCCACCGCCGAGGATGCCTGGGCCCGCATCCGCGCGGGCGCCAGCCTCGTCCAGCTCTACAGCGCGATGGTCTACGAAGGCCCCTATATCGCCAAGCACATCTGCAAGGGGCTGGAAACGCTGATGAAGCGCGATGGCTTCACCACCATTGCCGAGGCGGTCGGAAGCGAATAGCCTCCCGCGCAATGCTTCGAAATTCCCTCGCCGTCCTGCGCACGCCCTTCGCCCTTTCCGCCTCGCTTGCCCTTCTTGTGGGCACCGCAGGCTGCACCGCCACCGCGCCTGCCGAGATGCAGACACCGCCCCCTGCCGCGCAGAACCGCGACGGTACCGGGATCGGCGTGGTCAGCGCGGCCGACCCGCGCGCGGCCGCCGCGGGCGTCGAGATCCTCAACCGCGGCGGCAGCGCGACCGATGCCGCCATCGCGACGATGCTTGCATTGAACGTGGTCGAACCGCAGAATTCCGGGATTGGCGGCGGCCTGTTCTGGGTCCGCCACGGCGCGGCCGACGGTTCGATCGCCGCCATCGACGGGCGCGAGACCGCGCCGGGTGCCGCCGACGAAAGCTGGTTCCTCGATGCCAAGGGCGAACGCCGCCCGGGCCGCGAGATCTACCAGGGTGCGCTCAGTTCGGGCGTGCCCGGTGCGCTCGCCGCCATGGCCAAGGCCCACGCGCAGTGGGGCACGCTGCCCTGGGCCGATCTCTTCGCGCCGGCCATCGCGCTCGCCCGCGACGGGTTCGTGGTGACCGACCGCCTCCACAACGGCCTCAATCTCTACAGCCGCCACGTGACCGGCTGGGCCAAGGAGACCTATTTTCCGGGCGGTGAGGCCGTCGCCATCGGCTCGACGCTCAAGACTCCGGCCCTGGCCGAGACGCTCGAACGCCTCGCCGCCGAAGGGCCCGAGCCCTTCTACAAGGGCGATATCGCGCAGAGCATCGTCCACGCGCTCAACAGCGCCGAGCCCGTCTCCTCGCCGATCACCACTGCCGACCTCGCCGGATACGAGGCGAAGGAACGCCCCTCGGTCTGCGACGATTACCGGGGCTACAAGGTCTGCTCGATGGGCCCGCCCTCTTCGGGGGGCCTGACCGTGCTGATGATCTTGAAGCAGCTCGAACGCTTCGACATGAAGGCGCTGGGCAAGGACAACCCGGTCTCCTGGCACCTCCTCGCCGAATCCGAGCGCCTCGCCTACGCCGACCGCAACCTCTACATGGCCGACCCCGACTTCGTGGGTGTCCCGGTCAAGGGCCTGCTCGACCCCGCCTACCTCGCCCGCCGTTCGGCCCGGATCGATCCGGCGCGCACGATGCAGGTGATCGAGCCCGGCACGCCCGAGGGTGCGCCCGCGCGCCAGCGCGTCCCCTTCCGCGACGATCCGGGCACGAGCGACCTTGCCGTCGTCGACAAGCAGGGCAACGTTGCGCAGGTCACCACCACCATCAACGGCTACTTCGGATCGGGCATCGCCGCCTCGGGCTTTCTCCTCAACAACGAGCTGCCCGATTTCGACCCGGTGCCGAGCCAGGACGGCTATCTCGTCGCCAACCGGGTGGAGGGTGGCAAGCGGCCGCGCAGCTCGATGTCACCCACCATCGTCTATGCTCCCGACGGCTCGGTGCGCCTGGCCATCGGGGCCGCGGGCGGCTCCACCATCATCTGCCAGATCGCCAAAGCCATCATCGGCGTGATCGACTGGGACATGTCCGCGCAGGACGCCATCGCAATGGGCCTCATCTACGCGCCCGGCTCAAAGACCGCGACGCTCGAAGAGGGCACCGAGCTTGAAGCCATGCTCCCCGCGCTCCAGGCGCTGGGCGAGAACGTCAAGATCGCGCCGCTGGGCCTCAAGGCCAACGCGGTCGAGAAGGTCAATGGCCAGTGGCTGGGCGCGGCCGATCCGCGCAGCGAAGGCGTGGGCATGGATACGCTGGGCAACGTCACGATCATCAAGCGCCGCAAGAACAGCCTCAACGGCGCGCACGAGTAGGAAGAGACATGATTCAAGGGGCCATCGCCCCTTGACCCCCAAATGGGCGACCTCACCTCCCACTGCAAAGGCCGCGCGCGTAAGGTGAGGCCTACAGTTTGTGGAGCCCGAGGGCGATGGCCCTCGGAAATTCGTCTTCTACCCCCTCCAAGCGACAGCCCGTGTCCGCCTTGCGACCTTTCTGACAATCCCCCTGCCCGCTTGCCGCAACCGATTGCGCGGCCTAAGCGTTTGATCCGAGAAGCACGCCTGGCACAGTCTACGTGCGCGGGCCCGGTACAAGCCCGGTACAAGGCAGAGAGGATTTCCGAGCCCATGGATCTTGTCGAATTCGACAGGTGCGCCAACGTCGTATCGCTGTTCCTGGCCCGCGCCGATGCGCTGGGCGAGGCGCCCATGCTCTGGGCCAAGCGCGAGGGTGAATGGACCTCGATCAGCTGGGCCGAGGCCGCGCGGCGAGTCTGCCTCCTCGCCGAGGGCCTGCGCGCGCGGGGCCTGCGCGACGGCGAGCGCGTATTGATCGTCTCGGAGAACCGGCCCGAGTGGTGCCTCGCCGACCTGGCGATCATGGCCGCGGGCTGCGTGACGGTGCCCACCTACACCACCAACACCACCCGCGATCATACGCATATCCTTGAAAATTCGGGCGCCTGCGCAGCCATCGTGTCGAGCGCGAAGCTGGCAAAGCCGCTGCTTCCCGCCATCGTCCAGACCGACCTGTGCCGCCATGTCGTGGGCATGGAGGCGCTCCCCAGCCTGCAGGGCGGCAACTTCGCGACTTCCTTGTGGGACGACATGCTGACGGGCGATGCGCAGGCCGCGCGCGCGGCGGTGGAGGCGCGCCTTGTCTCCATCGGGCGCGACAGCCTCGCCTGCATCATCTACACCAGCGGCACGGGCGGCGCGCCGCGCGGGGTGCGCCAGCACCACGGCATGCTGCTCACCAACATCGCGGGCACCACGCAGGTCATCCTCGACGACTTCCACCTCGACCGTCCCGAGGTCTTCCTCTCCTTTCTGCCGCTGAGCCACGCCTACGAGCACACCGCGGGCGAGATCTTCCCGATCGGCCTCGGCGGCCAGATCTACTACGCCGAAGGGCTGGAAAAGCTCGCCGCCAACATCGAGGAGGTCGGCCCCACGATCATGGTCGTCGTGCCGCGCCTGTTCGAGGTTCTGCGCACCAAGATCATGAAGCAGATCGAGAAGCAGGGCGGCGCGGCCAAGTGGATGATGGACCAGGCCATCGCGGTCGCCATGCGCAAGGCCGCCGGCAAACGGCGCCTGACTGACTACCCGCTCGACGCGCTGCTCGAGCGTACGCTGCGCCCCAAGATCCGCGCCAAGTTCGGCGGGCGGATGAAGGCGCTCGTGTCGGGCGGCGCGCCGCTCAACCCCGAGATCGGCATCTTCTTCGAGGCGATGGGCCTCACGCTCCTGCAGGGCTACGGCCAGACCGAGAGCGGCCCCGTCATCTCGGTCAACCGGCCGCGCGCCGGGATCAAGATGGACACTGTCGGCCCGCCAATGCGCGGCGCCGAAGTGCAGATTGCCGAGGATGGCGAAATCCTCGTGCGCGGCGAGCTGGTCATGCACGGCTACTGGCAGAACGCGGCCGCGAGCGAGGCCGCGCTCCAGAACGGCTGGCTCCACACCGGCGACATCGGCCACATCGACGAGAAGGGCCGCATCTGCATCACCGACCGCAAGAAGGACATGATCGTCAACGACAAGGGCGACAACGTCTCGCCCCAGCGGATCGAATCGATGCTCACCCTCCAGAACGAGATCGCGCAGGCCATGGTCGCGGGCGACCGTCGTCCCTACGTCGTGGGCCTGATCGTACCCGATGCGGACTGGGCGCGCGAATGGGCGCAGGAGAACGGTGAGGAGGGCGATCTGGCCACCCTCCAGGCCCTGCCCGCCTTCCGCGCGGCCATTCGCGAGGCCATCGACCGGGTCAACCGCGAGATGTCGGTGATCGAGAAGGTCCGCCAGTTCGCCTTTGCCGACGAGCCCTTCGCGATCGAGAACGAGGAACTGACCCCCAGCCTCAAAATCCGCCGCCACAAGCTCAAGGAACGCTACGGCGCGCGTCTGGACGCCCTTTACCGCAGCTGACTGGATGGGCGCTCCCGGCCGCAGTCGCGGCCCATCACGGAGT
Organism: Novosphingobium sp. MBES04; assembly: GCF_000813185.1. Taxonomy (NCBI): domain Bacteria; kingdom Pseudomonadati; phylum Pseudomonadota; class Alphaproteobacteria; order Sphingomonadales; family Sphingomonadaceae; genus Novosphingobium; species Novosphingobium sp. MBES04. The sequence goes on from NZ_DF850488.1 coordinate 1,755,135, forward strand.
GCCCATGCCCCGCCTGCCAGTGAAGACACCGCCTGCCCTGCTTTCCCTTCTCGCGGTCTTCCTGGCACTCGCCTCCTGCCTCTCGGCCCTTCCTGCCCGGGCGCAGGAGACCGGGCATAGCCTGACCGTCGCGACGCGCGTAGCCCCGCCCTTCGTGATGAAGGACGACGATGGCGCCTGGTCGGGCCTTGCCATCGACATGTGGCGCGAAATCGCCGAGCAGCGGGGCTACGAGTACACATTCGTCGAGAGCGACTTGGCCGGTAAGGTCGATGGGGTGGTCGACGGGCGCTATGACGCCAGCGTGGGCGCGCTCACGGTGACGGCCGCGCGCGAGGAGCAGGTCGACTTCACCCACCCCTTCTACGCCACCGGCTTCGGCATCGCCGTGCCCAAGGCGCCGCCCGCCTGGCTCTCGCTCCTGCGCAACTTCTTCACGCTCCAGTTCCTTCAGGCAATTCTGGCGCTGTGCGCGCTGCTGCTGCTGCTGCTGGGGCTCCTGTTCTGGCTGGTCGAGCGGCGCCACAACGCCGAGGAATTTGCGCCCGGCCCGCGCGGCCTGTTTGCCGGTTTCTGGTTCTCCGCGGTGACGATGACCACGGTGGGCTATGGCGACAAGGCGCCACGGACGGCGGCGGGCAAGGCCATCGCGCTGGTCTGGATGTTCGCGGCAATCCTGATCATTTCGACCTTCACCGGCATGATCGCCTCCTCACTGACGAGCGGGCGGCTGACCGGCGCGATCGGCGGGCCGGAGGACCTCGCCGTGGCCTCGGTCGGCTCGATCCGCGCGTCCGCAAGCGATGAATGGCTCTCCAGCGAGGGCATCGCCTTTACCGGCTATCCCGACATCGAGAGCGGCCTTGCGGCCCTGCGCGAGGGCCGGATCGAGGCTTTCGTCTACGACGAGCCGCTGCTGCGCTACCGCGTGCGCAACGACACCACGAATACCCTGCGCGTCCTTCCCGGCACGTTCGGGCGGCAGGACTATGCCATCGCCACCGGCCCCGACAGCGCCCTGCGCGAGCCTGTCGACATCTCCCTGCTCCAGATCGTCGAAGGGTCGAAATGGCGCAATGACCTCACCCGGGTGCTGGGCAAGGTGAAGTAGCGCGCGGCGGACGCCGGCCACGAAAAAGGGGCGCTCTCCCGGTTTGGAAGAGCGCCCCTTTTCGTTTGAAGCCCTGATGAGGCCCCGTCTTACTTTCGGCCCGAGGTCACGAACCAGGACAGGAAGACGCCCTTCGATTCCTCGCCGAACTTGCTCGCCGACATGTCCGGGCCCAGGACCGCATCCTGGAAACCGACCTTCACGTCCTCGAACCCGGCCGCCGTCATCAGCGCGCCGTAGTCGGCCGAGGTGGCTTCCTGCCAGGCGGGCTCGTTGTTGTAGTCGCGTTCCATGCCCGCGATCACCTGGCTCCACAGGTCGAGCGTCTCGTACTTGACGGGCACTTCGAGGTGAACCGCGATGCCGCCCTTGCGCAGCAGGCGGTGGCTTTCCGTGAGGATGTTCCGGATCGCCTCGGGCGAGGTCTCGTGCATGACCGCCGCGGTGAAGACGAGATCGAAGCTCTCATCGGCAAAGCGGGTCTTCTCGGCATCGTCCTGCACGAAGTGGATCGCCGCCCCCAGGTGCGCGGCGCGCGCGTGCGCGTAGCGCAGCACCGAGGCGCCGACGTCGACCGCGTAGGCCTCCGCCTTGGGGTAGGCTTCGGCGACGGGAATCACGCTCGAGCCCACGCCGCAGCCCAGTTCGACCAGCTTCTCGGGCTGGAAATCGGGGTAGCACGAGGCAAGGTGCGCCGCGACGGCCTTGCCGCGCCCGTCGTTGAGGAAACCGCCGTTGCGGCCCAGCATGTAGACCGCGCCGCCCCGGTCCATCAGCGCGCCTTGGCGCACGCCATCGGTGTCCGAACCGTAGCCGCCGGGCATGAGGTGGACGTGGGCGTCTTCCAGGTAATCGGGGACCTGGAAGTCCTCGGCCAGCGTCAGCGAGCCGATCTCGGCCGCCTCGGAAGCTTGGCGTCCAGCTCACCGGCCTGGCGATCGACGCAGTTCCACACCGAATCCCAAAGGAGTTCCTGCGTCGTGCGGCGCATGTTCGACCAGCCCAGGAACGCAGGCTCCTTGTGCAGCTTGTCGAAGACCTCTTCGGCGCGCGCGTTGTGGCTGAGGCCCGGGTCCAGTTCCTCGGCGATCTGGCGCTCGTGCGGCTCGACCTCGGTGTAGAGCCAGTACTGCAGGTCGCGCACGAAGAGCTGTTCGGTGGTCTCGTCGTGGTTGGCGCTGGCAAGCATCGGATGCGACATGGTTCAGGCTCCCTGGTTCGAAGTGGTCTTGGCCGCGCGGCGCATGGCCGCCTCGCGGATCGGGCGGAATACCTTGCCGATCAGGCGCTGGCGCAGCGCGCCGCGCGCCTTGGCGGCGTCCTCGTCGGGAACATAGGCCTCGACCGCGCCTGCGTCGAGCGTGCCGGCCTGGGCCAGCAGGCGCTCGAGCGTGTCGATACGCTCGCGCGCCATGGCCAGTTCGCTGGCCAGCGCGGTGATCATCGCGAAGGTCTGGTCATCGCCTTCGTCCAGGCCGGGCATGTCCCGGCGACCGGCGGTCTGGGGTTTGGCCATCTGCGGCTTGTTGGTCACGCGTTACACCTCTTGCTTCCGTTCCGGCTGCGACAGAGACCGGATCTCTCGGGAGTACAAGATGCCATAACGCTCTTCGGGTGCAGGGCCGCCTTCGATTTGTCCGAACGGCGACAACCTGCGCCGGATTTTCCGGTCGCAGGTTGCGGTTTGGGCCTCACGCTACGTTCTAGAGGGGCCCGGTGCAGGGAAAGCGGTGCGACCCGAGGGCCCTGCGGTAAAGGAAAGGTATCTCAGGCAGCTTCGAGCTCGATCCACTCGGGGTAGAAGCCGGGTTCGCGCGCCGACCAGCCCGGCGCCGTCGCGGCAGCCTCGCTGATCGAGTGCAGCAGGGTCTTGCGCCGGTCGGGGCGGATCTGCGGGAGCGCGGCCGCGCCGCAGAAGGCCCCGGGGAGCCAGGGCCGGGCCCAGGCGCCCAGCAGGCGTTCGTAGAGGAAGCGGAAGGCGGAGAAGCTGTCCAGCCCGCCCTGCGCCAGGTCGTAGGCGGCCATGCGCACCAGCTTGCCCATGAACGGATCGAGATCGGCAAAGCCATACTCGTCCGGGCGCTGGCCGCGCAGGGCCGGCAGGTCACGGTAGCTCTCGTACTGGCCCCGGATAGAGGCCATTTCCCCGGCATCGCGGCCCCAGAGCTTGAAAGCGTCCTGGCGCCCCAGGCCAACATCGAGACTGCGCCGGATATAGCGCTGTTCCGAAGGGGTGAAGCTTGCGAATTCCCGAAGCTCGCTGATCGTGAGACTTGCCGTGCCTGCGTATTCCATGTGCTGTGTCCGTTGCTTGTTATGTGTCGTTGTTCAGCTTTCGCCTTTCCCGTGATGGACACACTTTAAGCCCCACGCGCTTACCCGCGCGTTAAACATGCAATCGTTTGAACACCTCACTGACCGAAAGTATTAGGCAATAAAATCATTAACCATCAGATCATGCCGGAAAGCGGGCTCGAGGGGTCTGCATAGCGGCGCTTCTGCATGCGCCCGCTAAGATATGCGTGGCGTCCGGCCTCCACCGCGAGGCGCATTGCCTTCGCCATCCTTACCGGATTCTTCGCCTCGGCAATGGCGGTGTTCATGAGCACGCCGTCGCAGCCCAGTTCCATCGCGACCGCCGCTTCCGACGCGGTACCCACGCCCGCATCGACCAGCACGGGCACCTTGGCGCCCTCCACGATGAGGCGCACGGTGACCTGATTCTGGATGCCAAGGCCCGAACCGATCGGCGCGCCCAGCGGCATGACCGCCACCGCGCCCGCCTCTTCAAGCTGCTTGGCCGCGATCGGATCATCGACGCAGTAGACCATCGGCAGGAAACCTTCCTTGGCGAGGATCTCGGTGGCCTTCAGCGTCTCGCGCATGTCGGGATAGAGCGTGCGCGCCTCGCCCAGCACCTCCAGCTTGACGAGGTCCCAGCCGCCCGCCTCGCGCGCCAGGCGCAGCGTGCGGATCGCATCCTCGGCCGTGAAGCAGCCCGCCGTGTTAGGGAGGTAGGTGATCTTCTTCGGGTCGATGTAGTCGGTCAGCATCGGCGCCTTGGGGTCCGACACGTTGACGCGGCGCACCGCGACCGTGACGATCTCGGCGCCCGAAGCCTCGACCGCAGCCGCGTTCTGCTCGAAGTCCTTGTACTTGCCCGTGCCCACGATCAGGCGCGAGGTGAAGGTGCGCCCGGCAACGGTCCAGGTGTCGGCCTCGTTGGAGGCAGTGGCGGCGGCGGCGGTATCGGTCACGGGTCGCATCCTTTCAGCGGCGTCGAGGCGCGCGAAAATCACAGGAGAAACAGGAACGGGGGACGGAGCTGGAGGCGCGTCAGCCACCGCCCACGAAATGGACGATCTCGAGGATGTCGCCCTCGCCCAGGGTCACGTCGGCCAGAGTGGAGCGCGGCGCGATCTCGGCGTTGTGCTCGACCGCGACCTTGGTGGGATCAAGGCCGATGTGCGCGACAAGGTCGGCAATCGTCGAGCCAGCCGCGATCCGGTGCGGCTCGCCGTTGACGGTGAGCGAGATAAGGGCGTTCGGCGTGTCGTTCTGGGCCATGTGGGTGCAGATAGCGCGCCCTGCGCCGAGCGCAAGGTTTCCCGCCGCCGAGCCGGTATATGAGCGGCGCTTTTCGCCTCGGTGCGCAGGGTCATCGCCTGCGCGTCCCACCCGCAGGGATCAGTGGGCCGCGTGGCCGCGCAGGTTGAAGAGATGCGCGCCCGCGACAAGGGCCACGCCGCAGATGGTGAGCAGCGCCTCGGGCAGGCCATGGCCGACAAACAGCGCGAGCGCCATCAGCACGATGCCCGCCCCGCCGGTTACCAGCGGAGTCATCCGGCCATGGCGCAGAACGCCAAATCCGAGCGAGGCCGCGCCGAACACGACGGCAAGGGCCAGCCCAACCTCATGAATTGCGGGCGAGAGCAGCAGTTCCCCGCCCAGCCCCAGCACGCCGACCAGCACGATGCCTGCCACGCAGTGCACCGCGCAAAGCCCGCTGAGCAGGATTCCGGCCCGGTCGAGCCGTCCACGAATCGAGGAAGGGTTGCTGCGCATCGCTCGGCAAATATGTAACGTTGTAACATTAATCAAGAGCGGGGCCGAAATTTGCCGCGAACCGAGCCCTTACCGCGCCCGGAGGCTGCGGGCCCTTGCGTAACCTGCGGCAAGGGCTCAGGAAGAGTCCCCATGAAGAACATGGACGGTCGCCCTCTCATCGGAACCCACGACGACATCGGCGCGATGGTGCGCTGGCTGTTCACCGTCGCCGTGCTGGTCGTGCTCATCGTGGCTATCGGCGGGATTACGCGCCTCACCGAATCCGGCCTCTCGATCACGCAGTGGAAGCCGGTGACCGGCGCCCTGCCCCCGCTGACCGACGCGCAGTGGCAGGCCGAGTTCGCCGAGTACCGCCAGATCCCGCAGTACCTTGATGTCAACGGCCCGGCGGGCATGACGCTTGCCGACTACAAGTTCATCTATTTCTGGGAATGGGCACACCGGCTGATCGCGCGCATCATCGGGCTGGTCTTTGCGCTGCCGCTGATCTGGTTCTGGGTGCGCCGCACGATCCCGCTGGGCTACAAGCCGCGCCTGCTCGCCCTCCTCGCGCTGGGCGGCCTGCAGGGCGCGGTGGGCTGGTGGATGGTCTCTTCCGGGCTCTCCCCCGACGCGCTCGACCGGGTGAGCCACTTCCGGCTTGCCGCGCACCTCCTGACCGCGCTCCTGACGCTGGGCGGCCTCGTGTGGACCGCGCTCGACCTGAAACAGCTCGAACAGGGCACGCCGCGCTCCTCGCTCGGGCGCTTCACCTTCGTGGCGCTGGCCGCGCTGACGCTCCAGCTGTTCTACGGGGCGCTCGTCGCGGGCATGCGCGCGGGCTACGTCGCGGGAGCCGGCTGGTTCCACCTCGACGCCTGGCCACTGATGCAGGGCCATCTCTTCCCGGAGGGCATCGATGCGTCGAGTGGGCTCTTCCATGCGCTCTTCAACGATCCCTTCCTCGTCCACTTCCTTCACCGCTGGTGGGCCTGGGTGGTCGTGGCGATCCTCGTCGTCATGGGGCGGCGCCTGCGCGCGATTCGCCAGCGCCCGGCCTCGGTGGCGATCCACATGGCCTTCGGCCTGCAGATCCTGCTCGGCGTTGCGACAATCTGGTCGGGCGTGAACCTGTGGCTGGCGGTCGCCCACCAGGTCTGCGCCGCGCTGCTGGTGATGAGCGTGGTCTGGGGTGCCCATGCGCTGGGCCGCCGCGATCCGGTCAACCTGCTGAGCGCGGCCTGAGATGGCGGACGGGCCCCTTTCCGGCGCGCCCCTTTCAGGAGCACTTGTCTGGTGTCCCTGCCCCGATGAAACCGCCGCACTCGCGGCCGCACGCACCCTTGTCGAAGAGAAGCTCGCCGGTTGCGGCAACGTGATCCCGGGGATCACCAGCGTGTTCGAATGGGAGGGCCGGATCGACACCGCGCGCGAAGTCGGCCTGCTGCTCAAGACCCGCGCCGACCTGCTCGAAGCCGCCGTCGCGCGCCTTGGCGAGATCCACCCCTACGAGGCGCCCGCCGTGCTGGGCTGGGTCTGCGACACGGGCGCCCCGGCCACGCTGGGCTGGCTGGGCGACCTCTGACAGACACCCGGGCGCGCAGGCCCGCCTGACGGGCGCACAGGTCAATCTGCCTGCACGCTCAGGCCGGGCTGAGGCGCAAGCTGGCGGGCGAAGCGAATGATGCGTTCGCGTAGCCAGGTCAGCCCGGCATCGTGCGTGCGCGCGACATGGTACTGCATCATCTCGCGCATGTTGGGGACATGGAAGGGAAGCTCGGCGATGGCGAGCTCGTGCACGGGCGCCGCGGTCTGTGCCAGCCGCTCGTGCATGACGGACAGGCGGTTGGTGCCGCGCAACAACCAGGGCACCTGGATGAACGACTGCGCACAGACCTCGATCCGGCGCTCGGGAACGAGCGTGTTCAGCACGCCTTCGACAAAGGTATCCTGATTGCCGATACGCACCGCCACGTGCCCTGCGGCAAGGAAGCCCTCGCGCGTCAGTTCGCTATCCAGCAAGGGGTTGTCACGCGCGCCGACGGCAACGAAGCGCTCCTCGAAGAGGAGTTCGCGCGGATGGTCGCAATCCATGAATTCCTCGGGCGTGAGGATCAGGTCCACCTCGCCCGCCTCCAGCTTGTCCGCGCTGTCCATGTCGGGGAGCGACAGGTTGAGGCGAATGCCCGGCGCTTCGCGCTGGAGAACCTCGACCAGGGGAACCAGCAGCACCGTGGTGATGTAGTCCGAGGCATTCACGAAGAACAACCGCCGGGACGCCGCCGGATCGAACCGCGTGCTCATCGCGATCAGCCCCTTGAGACGTATCAGCGCATCGCTGACTTCGGGCGCGATCGCCAGCGCGTGCTGGGTGGGAATCATCTTCTTGCCGTGCAGCACCAGAAGGTCGTCGTGAAAGCTCTCGCGCAGGCGCTTGAGCGAGGCGCTCATCGCCGATTGCGTCACGTTCAGCCGCTTCGCCGCGCGGGTCACGCTGCGCTCCTGAAGCAAAGCTTCGAATGCAACCAACAAGTTAAGGTCGAAATGATCCATCCGCATGATGCATTCATTCCATTTGTAGTTATCGAGAAAAACAAAAAATTGGACCGATAGTCTGCGCGGTGAAAGAACGCATGGCAAGTGCAGCGATAAACAGCTGCCGTTAGGGAGAGAGAAAGCGATGCGTACGCCCCTGGTCGCCGGTACGGCGATGACCCTTGCCCTGTTGGCGCAGCCCGCCCTGGGCCAGACCACTGAGACTCAGGCCACTCAGACACAGACCTCCGAGACAGGCGAGACCTTCGGGCTCAACGCCATCATCGTCACCGCACAGCGCCGCGCCGAAACCCTGCAGGATGCGGCCATCGCGATCAACGCGGCCAGCGGTGACCAGCTGGTGCAGAACGGCGTCGCCGACGCGACCCAGCTCAACACTGTGGCGCCCGCGCTCTATGTCGCGGCGGGCGGCGGCGCGAACACCGGCTACTTCATTCGCGGCGTCGGCAACTTCGCGAACAACGGCTACACCAGCCCGGCTGTCGCCTTCAACATCGACGGCGTCTACATCGGGCGCCCCTCCTCGACCGTCGCCTCCTTCCTCGACGTCAACCGCGTGGAAGTGCTGAAGGGCCCCCAGGGCACGCTCTATGGACGCAACGCCACGGGCGGCGCGATCAACGTGATCCCGAACGCGCCGCAGCTGGGCGTTTCGGAAGGCTCGGTCAGCGCGCAATACGGCAACTACGATGCCTATGAGCTGACGGGTATGGTGAACGCGCCGCTCGGCAACGATGTCGCCCTGCGCCTTGCCGGAACGGTGAACGAGCGCGACGGTTACTTCTCGGACGGCACCGGCTCGGCCAAGGATCTGGCCCTGCGCGGGCAGATCTATGCCGAGCTCAGCCCCGCGATCAACCTGCGCGTCTCGGCCGACTACTCGACCCAGAAGGGCACAGGGCCCGGTCTCAACGTCGAGGGCGTCTACACCTTCACCCCCTTCAATCCCGGCGCGACGGTCCGCAACTGGCTCCACGTCGAGGCTCCGGACAATGTGCGCGCGCCCTACACCGGCCTGTTCACGCCGGAGGCTCTGGACTTCATCGAGAACACGGCCACCGCGGCCCCGCTCTTCGCGCCGCTGACCGGCTATGCCTATCCGCGTCGCGACGATGAATACTGGGGCCTCAACGCCGAAGTGAACGTCGATCTGGGCGGGGTCGATCTCGTCGTGATCCCCGCCTATCGCCACTCGAAGCTGGACAACCAGTTCAACGGCCCCCCCTTCAAGGCCGCGATCAACTCCGACACCGCCGAGCAGTACAGCCTCGAGGCGCGCCTTTCGGGTACGAGCGGCCCTGTCGAATGGCTGCTGGGCGGGTACTGGTTCGACGAGACGGTCAAGGGCGTCAATTCGTTCAACCAGTTCTCGACGACCACCTTCAACAGCTTCGATACGCACACCCGCTCGCTGGCTGCCTTCGGGCGCGTCACCTGGAGCCTCACCGATACGCTGCGGCTCGTGGGCGGCCTTCGCTATTCCGACGAAAAGCGCGACATCGTGGCCCAGGCCGATTCGCTGGCCGCGATCTGCCTGACCGAGCTGCCCTCCGGCCAGCCCAGTTGCCCGAACCTGCCGACCGTGCCGGTGGGGCTGACCTTGCGCGATTCGCTTGCACAGTACGCCCCGGGGCTGTTCCCGGCAGGAAGCCCGCTCGATGCGCCTGCCCCCTACGGCGCCTTCCCCTTCGGCCCGTTCGGTCCCATGGGCCCCACCGCGCTTCTTGCGATTACCCCGACCGTGATCGACCGCGCAGCGAGCGACCGCGAGGTGACCTGGCGCGCCGCGGTCGAATTCGACGCCAGCCCCGACAACCTTGTCTACGCCAGCTTCGAGACCGGCTTTCGCGCCGGCGGCTTCAACATCACCTTCGGGCAGGAGGAATACGCACCGGAGTTCATCGACGCCTGGACGCTGGGTTCGAAGAACAGCTTCTTCAACAACAGCCTGCAGCTGAACCTGGAGGCCTTCTACTGGAAATACCGGGGCCAGCAGCTGGCCGCGCTGGGGCTCGACGACAACGGCAACAACGCCTTCTACACGCGCAACGTGGGCAAGTCCTCGGTCAAGGGCGTGGAGATGGACTTCCAGTGGCTGGCGGGCCCCACCACGCTCGTCCATGGCGGCGCGCAGTACCTTGATGCCACCTACGACAGCTTCCAGTACAACCAGATCGACCTGTCCGACGAAGGCGACCCGCCCTACTTCCTCACCCCGATCACGGGCTGCGGCTACACCCAGGTTTCCGAGCCCGTCCGCTCGTTCGACATCGACTGCTCGGGCAAGCCTGCCCTCTACGCGCCCAAGTGGAGCTTCAACCTGGGCGTCCAGCAGAAGCTCGAACTCGATCCGCTCGACATCACCTTCGCGCTCGATGGCCGCTACCGCGCCAACCGCGTGATCGGCTTTGCCTACCTGCCCACCGGCGACAGCGGCGCGGACTTCAAGATGGACGCCTCGATCCGCTTCGAGCCGACCGATATTCCCGTCACGGTCATGCTCTTCGTGCGCAACCTGACCGACCAGGCGGTGCAGTCGACCTACCAGCTGGGCGCGGGCAACGTCGCCAGTTCCGCCTATGAACCCCCGCGCACCTACGGCCTCAGGGTCGGGTACACGTTCTGATGCGTCCTCTTCGCACGTTCGCCTGCCGCGTCCTCCCCCTACTCCTGCTCACGGCGGCCGGTACGCCCGCCGCGGCGCAGGAGCCGGCACCGGACAGGGAAGGTCTGGGGACCTGGATCACGCTGGGCACCAATGCGGGGCCCGTGGTCGTGCCCGAGCGCTCGCAGCCTGCGAACCTGCTGCGCTTTGCCGGAAAGGACTACCTGGTCGACGTGGGCGATGGCGCGGCGGGGCGGATGGAGCAGGCCGGGGTGCAATCGCGCGCGGTGGACGCGATCTTCCTCAGCCACCTGCACTTCGACCACACCGGCGGCCTTGCCGCCGTCCTCGGCCTGCGCTTCCAGACCAGCGCGCGCGATCCGCTGACCATCTACGGACCGCCCGGAACGCGCGAACTGGTCGAGGGACTGCTCGCCTCGATGGTCCCGGGGGTCACCGCGAACTATGGCGTGGAAGGCGCGCCGCCCGTCGATCACCGCGCGGGCATCACGGTGCGCGAGCTGCGCGATGGCGACCGGATCGAGGTGGACGGCATGACCGTCACGGTGGCGCGCAACACCCATTACAGCTTCCCCGAGGGCAGCGCGATGGCGCAGCGCTTCCAGTCGCTCTCGCTGCGCTTCGACCTGCCGGGCCGCGCGATTGTCTACACTGGCGACACCGGCCCCAGCGCGCGGCTCGAGGAACTGGCGAAGGGCGCGGACCTGATGGTTGCCGAGATGATGGACATTCCGCTCACCATCGCGCGCCTGATCGCGGCCAACCCCGGTATTCCCGAGGGACAGTTGCAGGCGATGCAGACGCACCTGGCGCACCACCATCTTTCGCCCGCCGACCTCGGCGCCCTTGCCGCGCGCGCGGACGTGGGCGGACTGGTCGTCACGCACTTCTCGGGCTGGGGCCCGCGCAGCCCCGAGCACTTCGCCTACCTCTCCACCTTGTCCGCCGCCTATCCGGGCCCCTTCGAGATCGCCGACGACATGGACGCCTACTGAGCGTCCAAGCACAGGACTTTCGACATGACCGAGACGAAACCCTTCCTTGAAAACGCCTGGTACATGGCCGCCTGGAGCCATGAAGTGGGCGAGGACATGCTCCGCCGCCGCCTGCTCGGCGAGCCGATCCTGCTCATGCGCCGACAGGACGGCACCGCCGTGGCGCTGGTCGACCGCTGCCCGCACCGCTACGCCCCGCTCAGCAAGGGCGAACGCGAGGGCGACACCATCGTGTGCCCGTACCACGGCCTTACCTTCGATGCCGCCGGCCAGTGCGTGCGCAATCCCTTCTCCGAGAAGATCCCCGCGGCGCGCAGCTGCGCAGCTTTCCCGTGGTCGAGCGCGACCACATCGTCTGGTTCTGGCCCGGCGATCCCGCGCTTGCCGAAGAGACGCCGGTGCCCGATTTTTCCGCCATCGTGATCGACGGCCATGCCCCCATCACCGGCGTGATGCCGATGGCGGCGAACTACGAATACGGCACCGACAACCTGATGGACCTCTCGCACATCGAGTTCGTCCACAAGGGCACCTTTGCCGGGCGCGGCGTGATCTTTGCCGGGACCCACGAGGTCAAGGCGCAGGGCGACCAGCTCCATTCCAACTGGTGGATGCCCGCAATCCCCGCGCCCGCGCACACCTTCGGGATCTACGACCCGGCCATGATCACCGACCACTGGCTGGACATGCGCTGGGAGGCGCCCGCCAGCATGTACCTACAGGTCGGCGCCTGCCCCCAGGGCGGCGACCGGGCCGAGGGCGTGATCGCCCACCAGGCCCACATCCTCACCCCCGAAACGGAAGGTTCCAGCCACTACTTCTGGGCGACCACGCGGCAAGGTCCCCCCTCCCCCGAGGGCGACGCCATGCTGGCCGGTCTCATGGGAGCGGCCTTCGGCGAAGAGGACAAGCCGATCATCGAGGCCGCCTACGCCAACACCGACGGCGCCGACTTCTGGGAGCGCAAACCGCTCTCGCTCGGCATCGACACCGGCGGCACGCGCGCGCGCCGCATCATCGAGAAACGCAAGAAGGAAGAGGCCGCCCTATGAGCCGCGTGACCGAGATTCGCTATGTCGGCTATGGTGTCGAGGACTTCGACGCCGAGCGCCGCTTCTACACCCAGGACTGGGGCCTTGTCGAAGTCGCGGCCGAGGACGACACCGCCTGGTTCAAGGCGCAGGGGCACGATGAACACCACGTCCTGCGCCTCCACCGCCGCGAGACGAACTGCGTCGAGGTCATCGCCCTTGCCACTCCCGGCAGGGACGATGTCGATGCCCTCCACACAGCGGTGCAGGACGCAGGGTGCTCCATCATCCACGCGCCCCGCCCGCTCGACGCGCCCGGAGGCGGCTACGGCTTCCGCTTCTTCTCCCCCGATGGCCTGCCCTTCGAGATCTCGGCCGAGGTCGCGCCCCTCGACAAGCGCCCGCTGGAGCGCTGGGAAGGTGTGCCCGTGAAGATCAGCCACATAGTCCTGCATTCGCCCGACCATCAGGCGCTGGTGCGCTTCTTCACCGATGTGCTGGGCTTTCGCGTCTCGGACTGGCTGGGCGATTTCATGTGCTTCCTGCGCTGCAACGCGGCCCATCACCGCATCGCCATTCTGCCAGGCCCGCCCTGTCTCAACCACGTCGCCTACGACATGCTCAGCCTCGATGACATGATGCGTGGCGCCAGCCGTCTGCAGAAGCGCGGCACCGATCTGCGCTGGGGGCCGGGCCGCCACACGGCGGGCAACAACACCTTCAGCTATTTCGTGACGCCGGGCGGCTTTGCCGTCGAATACACCTCCGAACTCGACGAGGTCGACTTCGAGACCCACGAGGCGAAAGTCCACGCGCCTGCCCCCCAGGTCATGGACCAGTGGGGAATCGGCACCGGCGGCCCGCAGACCATGCCCAAGCCTGCCGTGGACCCCTGCCTGTTCACACCTGCGCAAACCTGAGCCGGCCCGGACCGATCCTTCCTGCGGATCGGTCCCGGAAACCGCTGCAGGATACATTACGGTATCATATTACCTCTTCGCAAAGCCGCATCCTGCTTGACTTGGCGCTCGATTTCGACGAATTGGCGCCACTTCCCGCGTACGGGACGGATTCGCGCCAGCGCCAATCCCCCGGACGCGCGCACGAAACACAAGGGATAGACCAGCCATGAAGGCGCTCACAAAGGTCACCCGGTCGATCAAGCCGGCCGAGGTGGAAAAGAAGTGGCATCTGATCGATGCCGAAGGTCTGGTGGTTGGCCGTCTGGCTGTCATCATCGCCGACCTCCTGCGCGGCAAGCACAAGCCGAGCTTCACCCCGCACGTCGATTGCGGCGACCACGTCGTCGTGATCAACGCCGAGAAGGTCCGCTTCACCGGCAACAAGCTCAAGCAGCAGACCTACTACAAGCACACCGGCTACGCCGGCGGCCTCAAGGAAGTCACCGCGGACAAGGTCCTCGCCGGTCGCTTCCCCGAGCGCGTGCTTGAAAAGGCCGTGGAACGCATGATTCCCCGTGGTCCGCTGGGCCGCGACCAGATGCGCGCCCTGCACGTCTACGCCGGCACCGAGCACCCGCACGGTGGTACGCAGCCCGAAGCCCTCGACGTTGCTTCGATGAACCGTAAGAACAAGGTGGGTGCCTAATGTCCGACACTGATACCGTCCAGAGCCTGTCCGACCTCAAGGACCTCGGCACCGAAGTCGCGACCGAAGAAGCTGCTGCTGAAGAGCAGGGTTTCACCCCCGTCGTCTCGAACGTTCCCCTGCGCGAGCAGGAACTCGACGCCCAGGGCCGCGCCTACGCCACCGGCCGCCGCAAGGACGCCGTGGCCCGCGTGTGGATCAAGCCCGGCACCGGCAAGATCACCGTCAACGGCCGTGACCAGGAAGTCTACTTCGCACGTCCGACCCTGCGTCTGGTCATTGCCCAGCCGTTCCAGATCACCGCGCGCGAAGACCAGTACGACGTCATCGCCACCGTCAAGGGCGGCGGTCTCTCGGGTCAGGCCGGCGCTGTGAAGCACGGCATTTCGCAGGCACTCTCGAAGTACGAGCCGGTCCTGCGCGCCACGGTCAAGGCCGCTGGCTTCCTCACCCGCGACAGCCGCGTGGTCGAGCGTAAGAAGTACGGCCGCGCCAAGGCCCGTCGTTCGTTCCAGTTCTCGAAGCGCTAAGTTTCGAACGGACCGACGCACCGGTTTACGAAAAGAGGGTCGCGGGCAACCGCGGCCCTTTTTTCATGCCTACGTCCCTTGGGCGCGCGTTGCAGCGCCGGGGCTTGCATGTCCCCGGTATCTGGCCAATCCTGCCGGGAATGCAACGGACCACCCTTCGCGACCTGACCGCCCTCACCCTCCTCTGGCTGGCGGCCCTGCTGGCCTCGGGATGGAGCCCGTACGAGCGTGCGACCTGGCTGATGGAGGTGGCACCTGTCCTGATCGCGCTGCCCGTGCTCTGGGCCACGCACTCTCGCCTGCCCCTGACCCGCCTCGCGCTGGCGCTGATTGGCCTGCATGGCCTCATCCTCATGCTGGGGGGAGCCTATACTTACGCGCGCGTGCCGCTGGGCTTTACCTTGCAGGACCTGCTGGGCCTCGCGCGCAACCCCTACGACCGGATCGGCCACTTCGCGCAAGGCTTCGTGCCCGCGATCGTGCTGCGCGAACTGCTGCTGCGCCGGGGCGGTCTTGCCCCCGGTTGGCTTTCCAGTGTGCTGGTCACGGCCTGCTGCCTGGCGGTGAGCGCGGCCTACGAGCTGATCGAGTTCGGCGCGGCCATGGCGCTGGGTCAGGGGGCCGAGGCGTTCCTGGGCACCCAGGGCGACCCCTGGGACACCCAGTGGGACATGCTCATGTGCCTTGTGGGCGCGATCTGTGCCTTGGCCCTCCTCACCCCCTGGCACGACCGCCAGATCGCCCGGATCGAGGCCTGAGCCCCAAAAAAGGGCCCCGGAGCGGCCGGGACCGATCCGGGGCATGCTGGAGGATGGCCCCCACGGTTTCCCGGGGGGAGGGACAAGGGGGTTACTGGAGGCCCTGCTCCATGAACTCGGCCACGACATTGGACATGTCGAACGAGGCCCCGCCCTGCACCGGCGGGTATTCGGCCAAGGTCTTGAGGTGCTTGTTCATCAGGACGCCCATCGGCTGCATCAGCCACGAGACCTTCTGGAGCAGATGCCCGTAGGCATCGACCGAATCGTAGCTCTCGAAGGGGTCCATGCGGATGTTGAACATGAGCGGCGCCGTGCGCGGGACCAGGTTGTCGTAATAGTTTTCCTTGGTCGAGAAATGGATCTTCCAGGGCCCCATGCGCACCGCGGTCAGCTTGCTCTCGTAGTAGTGGAAGATGTGGTCGCGGTTGGAATTCTCCTGCTGGCCGGTCCAGTATGGCACGTTGTTCACGCCATCGATGTACTGCTTCTTGGCGCTCTGCATCCGGCTGTTCACGTCCGGCACACCGGCAATCGCAGCGAGGCTGGTGAACATGTCCTGGTGGGCCTGAATGCCGTTCAGCACCTGATCCTGCGGGATCATGCGCGGATAGCGCAGCATCGAGACCACGCGCACACCACCCTCGTAGGTGGTCATCTTATCACCGCGGAAGGGCGTGGTCGCGCCGTGCGGCCAGGAATCGTGCTCGGGACCGTTGTCGGTCGAGTACCAGATCAGCGTATCATCCAGGATGCCCTGCTGCGCGAGCCAGTCGAGCACGGTGCCCACGTCCCGGTCGTGCTGCATCATGCCCGAACCATGAAGATCGGCTTCGGAGGTGTACTTCTCCGCCGCGTAGCGCCACTCGTCGTCAAGGTGCGTGTAGACGTGCATGCGCGAGGTGTTCATCCACACGAAGAACGGCTCGTTCGCGGCCTTGGCCTTGCCCATGAAGTCGAGCGCGGTCGGGATCATCTCGGCCGAATCGAAGTTCTCCATGCGCTTCCGGGTGAGCGGCCCGGTGTCCTGGATCGTCTGCTTGCCCACCTTGCCGAAACGCGGGTCCGAAGTCGTATCGTCCCGGTCTGTCGCGAAGCTGTGAATCACACCGCGCGTGCCGAACTGCGCCTCGTACTTCTCAAGGTCGCCCGAGAACTTCTTGCCGAAGGCCTGGTAGTCGCGCTGCTCGGCCTCTTCCTGGGTGTTGAGGTGGTAGAGGTTGCCGAAGAATTCATCGAAGCCATGCGCGGTGGGCAGGTGCTCGTTGCGGTCGCCCAGGTGGTTCTTGCCGAAGTGGCCGGTACGATACCCCGCCATCTTCATCACCTCGGCCAGACATGGCGACGCGGCCTGAAGCCCGAGCGCAGCGCCCGGCTGGCCCACCGTCGTCATGCCCGAACGGATCGGGTACTGCCCGGTGATGAAGGCCGCGCGGCCCGCCGTGCACGAGGGCTGCGCGTAGTGGTCGGTGAACTTGATGCCCTCGCGCCCGATGCGGTCGATGTTGGGGGTGCGGTAACCCATGGTTGCGAGGCCATAGGCGGAGACGTTCTGCCAACCGATGTCATCGCCCCAGATGACGAGGATGTTCGGCTTGCGGCCCGACGCGGCCTGCGCCAGCGCCTTCTGCGTGCCGATCAGCGATCCCAATGCGGGAAGTGCCGCCGCCATGCTCGAGGCCGAAAGCATCCTGCGCCGGCACATGCCCTTGGGCGTGTCACCTTCGCGTGCGGCGTGGGGACTGTCGGAATGCGGCGTATCGTCGTCGTGCATCGCGGAACTCTCCTCTGAACACGGGCGGAAGGACAGCGGCGCAATCGAAGACGATTCGCGCGAGGAAGCCCCCAACCTCTCAGGACGCCACTCTCGCCCGACCCGGCATCGCGCCGATATCAGGGTTTCCCCCCGGTTGAGGGCTGCCTGACCCTGACGAAGTCACGGAAGTCGCGAACAAAAACACATTCCTTCGCATGGCGCCTAACTTGCCGTGCACGGTATAGAGCATGGCCCTGTACCTCTTTTAAGAAGGTACCTTGCATCACACACTAGCTGTCTATATACAGTCTCCATCGACAGGAGATGATTCGATGTCCGAAATCGAAGTCCAGCTTAAGAAGGGGGTGCTTGGCCTTTGCGTGCTTGCCCTGCTTTCGCGGCGCAACAGCTACGCCTACGAGATCGCCAGCCGCATGGCCGACGCGGTCGATATGGGCGAAGGGACGATCTACCCGCTGATGCGCCGCATGCAGAAGGACGGTCTGGTCTCGACCTATCTCGAGGAATCGCCGTCCGGCCCGCCGCGCAAGTACTACGCCATCACCGAAGCCGGCCAGACGCGCCTTGCCGCGCAGATCACCGAATGGCGTGGTTTCACCGCTGCGGTCGACGAACTGATCGCGGGCGATGCGCCCGCCGCCACTGCGCCGGAAGCCACCGGCGAACCCGCGAACGTGCAGGAAGGGGAATCCAGCCATGACGCGTCTTGAATTCATCCGTCGCCTCGAAGCCGGGCTCAAGGGCCTGCCGCGCGAGGACGTCGACGACATCCTCTCCGACTACGCCGAGCACTTCGAGGCCGGCATGGCCGAAGGCCGCAGCGAGGCGGAGATTGCCGCCGCGCTCGGCGATCCGGCGCGCCTGGCCCGCGAACTGCGCTTCGAGTTCGGCCAGCGCAACTGGAAGGAGGCGCGCTCGCCGTCCTCGGCCTGGGCCGCGATCATCGCCTTCGTCGGCCTCGCCTCGCTGGACATCCTCCTGCTGCTGCCGATCATCGTGACTGTGCTGGGCGTGCTCATCGCGCTGTTCGTGGCCGTCATCGCGGTGTTCATCGCCGGTGGCTTTGTCCTTCTCGCCGGCCCTTTCACCGGCTTCCCGGGAGGCTGGGCCGTCGCCCTTCTCGCCGGTCTCGGATCCTGAGCGGATCGGTCGCGGCCGCGGCTATCCTCATCCTCGTCAGCATCTGGGTCATCAACGCCCTGATGTGGTTCGGCCGCCTGCACTTCCGGGTGCTCGAGCCCGCCATTCACCCCGACAAGTAACCGCGCCCGCAGGAGATACATCATGTTCCGCAAACTGCTCATTGTCTTCGCCAGCGCCGCGATCCTCTCGCTCGTTGCCTTCGCCGGGGCCTGGATCGTCGGGGGAGAGGACGCCCGCCGCGAGTTCGCCCAGGAAGGGGGCTGGCACTTCGGTGACGAGGACGAGGACCTGGGTCCCACCAAGACCCGCGAGTTCGCTATCGAAAGCGGATCGCAGATCGCCATGGAAGTGCCCGTCGACCTCAGCTTCACGCGCGGCGAGACCGCCAGCATGACCGTCAAGGGGCCTGAAAAGCTGCTGGAACGCCTGGTCTGGGAAGATGGCCGCCTCAAGCTCGACGGCCGCCGCAGCCACTGGGGCGATGGCCTCAAGGTCGTCATCACCGCGCCCGAGATCGAGGGCCTCGATCTCGACGCGCCGGGCGACGTCACGCTGGTCGGCCTCGACCAGGACCAGTTCACGCTGAAGGCCAATGGCGCGCTCGACCTCGAAGCCGAGGGCAAGGTCCGCACGATGGCCGTCACCACCAATGGCGCGGGCAACATCGACCTCGCCAAGCTCTACGGCGATGACGTCAAGGTCGAGGTCAACGGCGCGGGCGATGTAACGCTGGGCCCCAAGCGCCTCGCCGAAATCGAGATCAACGGCGTGGGCCACGTGACCCTGGTGCGCAAGCCCGAGATCCTGCGCAGCAACATCAACGGCCTGGGCTCGGTGGATCACGACTACGCGAAGGCGGACATGTAAGATGAAGGATTCTCAAGGGGCCATCGCCCCTTGACCCCAGAATGGGCGACCTCACCCTTCTCAGCCCAGGTGGCGCGCAGAAGGTGAGGTCCACAGTTCGGGGAGCCCGAGGACGATGGCCCTCGGATCTGTTCTTTCTATCCAACTACATACGAAAAGAGCCGCAGGAAACTGCGGCTCTTTTCGTATGTGCAGATCAGCTCACCGGCGGATCGACTTCGGGCACCCTGCCGACGGGCGCCACCGGCTCTTCGGGATCGCGCGGGGGCAGCGCGTTCTCGGGCACGTCGCAGATCATCATGTCGCGGCTTGCCACGTCTTCCAGGTTGCGCGCGGTGACCCGGATGTCCTCGCCCTCGATCACGATCTCGTTGAAGCTGGGCGGAGTCGAACGGATGCGCTGCGAGAGCGTGCCCGCGCCGATCATCCGCAGCGGCCCCGCCTTCGTGTCCGCGACAAGATCGAAGGGATCGTGGATGTGCCCGGAAAGGATCGCGGCGACCTTGCGTCCGGCCAGCGCTTCCATCGTGCGGGTGCCGTTGATGGTCAGCAGCTTGTTGTCACGCTCGCGCCGCTCGGTCAGCGGGTGGTGCGCGGCGATGAGGATACGCGTGCCTTCGGGCTGCGCATCGATCGCGGCCAGCGTTTCCTCCAGCGCCTTCTTCGTCACCCAGCCGTTCGACCAGGGAAAGCGCTGCCACTGCGCGCGCGTGGTCGTCTTGAGCGGGATCACGGCAAGACGCGGCAGGCCCAGTTCGGCCTCGACCAGATGCTCGATCCGGTTGAAGCGGCGGTAGGGATCGAAGAAGCGCTGGTAGAGATTGGCGTAGGGGATGTCGTGGTTGCCCACCTCGACGGTGACGGGAAGGTCCAGCCCCTGAATCCACGCACAGGCCGCATCGAACTCGCGGTGGCGCGCGCGCATGGTAAGGTCGCCGGTGATGGCAAGGGCATCGGGCTTTTCGCGCTCGATGCAACGCTCGACCCAGGCGAGGGCGCTGCGGTCCTCGAGCCCGAAGTGGATATCGCTCAGATGAAACAGCTTGAGCGGGCGGTCATTCATGCACTTTCACCTGCGTTGGGTCTGCGTTTCGGGCCATTTCGCCCCGGCGCGAAGGAACTCGCCTTCACGCCCTATACCTCGCGCGTGGCAATAAGATCGACCTCGCAGGGTGCAAGCTCGAATATTTCCTCGGGCTCGCCATCAAAGGGTTCGCCATCGATGAGCAGGCCCATCGGCTCGCCCGCCGGGCACACGAGACGGATACGCTGGTGGACGCCAAGATCATCGTGCGGCCCATTGCGGAAGTTGCGGTTGAGCAGCGCAATCCCCTGCCCCGCATAGTCGGACAGCGATTGTGCGTAGTAACCACGGGCGGACAGGCCCTCCTCGCCCGGATTGACCGTGATCGCCGCATAGCCGTCCTCGCGCCCGCAATCGCTCTGGTCACACACGACCTTGGGCCCGTTGGTGGAATAGTTGATGGCCTGGCGCGCGGTGGCGACCACCTCGATCAGGTTCGCATCGCGCAAAGCCTCCCGCACCTCGTTCCAGATCGTGCCCGGCCCCGCAAGCACGCCGGTCAGCGCGGTTCCGTGCCGGGTGTCGATGACAGGCGTGCGCACGCGGCGCCCTTCCCCGCTTTCAAGACGCGCGGCGATCTCGTCCGCGCTGGCCGGGCCGTGCAGCGTTTTGGCGAGGAGATTCATCGTGCCGCCGGGCAGGACCAGGACCGCACCTCCCCAGCCGAACAGGCCCGTGACGACCGCATGGACCGTGCCATCACCGCCGAACGTGGCGACAACCTCGACCCCTTCCTCATCCAGATCCGCCGCCTTGGGCGCGGGATCATCGGGGAAGTACAAGGTGCGCGCGACGTCGAAGCCCGCGGACTCCAGCGCCTGCTTCGCCTCGCGCTGGGTCTGCGCGTCGTTGCTGCCGCTTGCCGGATTGCACACCAGCCAGAGACGCCGCGCCTTTGCGCCGCCGGGCGTTGAATCGTCGGGTTGCGCTACGTCGGCGGGTGTCTGCGATGCCTGTTCCATGCTTGGCGAAAAGCCCCGTAAGCCCCCCGGTTCCCGACCTACAGGCGCTCGGTGACAATCAGCCAGGCGGCAACACCGTTGACGAGCGAATAGACAAGGTAGAGCAGCGCCCACCCTTGCGATCCGGCCGAGACCATCAGCATCGAGCCCAGCAGCATCACGAACTCGACAAGGAGACTGGCCCGCCCGCCCAGCGACTTCAGCAGCCAGGGAACCTGCGCGAGCATGGGATGTCCGCTTTCCAGGACGGCCTTGTGGGCGGCGAAGTTGATCACGCCCAGACAGAAGACGACGAGAACGGCAATGGTCACATCGCGCAGCCTAACGCGGCTTGCGCCCCGATGCCAATCCCCCTGCGTGGGGGCTTGCACCGGGGCCCTGCACGCCCCCTTGCGAATCAGGTCCTGCGAGTCGCCGCCTTGCGCGGGCATCCCCGCATTTGCGCGGGCTCCGGCCCATGCCGTTCGTCGACTACAAACGTCGTTTGTCCGCTGCCCTTGCCTTTTGTCGACCTTGAACGACCCACCATAGATGCCCGCGTGAAGGGGGGCCGGGATGGGTGCAGAAGAAACTCATCGAGCCGGCCGACACACACATCGCGGACCTGCTCACCATAGGAGGAAACACGATGTTCACGAAGACTGCCCTTTTCGCCGCTGCCCTTGTTGGTCCCGCTGCCATGGTCGGCCTCGCCGCTACCGCCACTCCCGCCGCTGCGCAGGAAAGCATCCCCACCGCGACCGTCTACTACACCGACCTCGACCTCAGCACGGTCGAAGGCCAGGAGACCCTGGAGCGCCGCCTCGTGAAGACGGCCCGCAAGGTTTGCCGGATGGACGAACGCGCGGTCGACTCCTTCCTGCCCAGCTCCTCGTCGCAGGCCTGCTACCGCAAGGCCACCGAGAAGGTCGACGGCCAGATCGCGGCCGCCATGCGCGACCAGGAAAAGGCCCAGCGCTACGGCGGCTGATCCCCCATCCCCGAGGTCCCATAAGAAGAAATGACCCGGATACCGACTTGGTGGGCTGCCTCTGGCGGCCCGCCTCTTTGTGTGTGCGGGGTACAGGAAAAGAGAGATTTCCGAGGGTCATCGTCCTCGGACTCCCAAAACTGTCAACCTCACCTCACACGCGCGACGGTATCTGAGAGAAATGAGGTCGCCCGTTCTGGGGTCAAGGGGCGATGCCCCCTTGAATCAATACCTTCTTGCTGCGCCCAGGATCAGCGCCCCGCCATCTTCTTCACCTCGGGCAGGTACGTGCGCCCGATGCGCAGGCTGTCACCGCTCGTCGTTTCGACCGACCACACACCCAGGCCCTCGTGCTTGAGTCCCGTCACGTGGTCGCGGCGCAGGATGTGGCTGCGGTGGATGCGAATGAAGCGCGCCGGGTCGAGCCGCTCCTGCAGGCTGGTGATGGTCTGGAGCAGGAGATAACTCTGCTCGCCCACGTGGAGGCGCACGTAGTCACGCTCGGCATCGATGCGCTGCACATCGTCGGCGGGCACGCGCACCAGTTCGGAGCGGTGCGGGACCCAGAATTCCTCAAGCCAGTCGCTCCTGGGCTCGGTGCGTTCGCCGCGCCGGGCAATGACGCGCCCGATCGCGCGTTCCAGCCGCTCGGGCGTCACGGGCTTGAGGACATAGTCCACCGCGTCGAGATCGAAGGCCTCGACCGCGAATTCGTCGTGCGCGGTGACAAAGATCACCGCGGGCGCATTGTCCTGGCGCGCCAGACGCCGCGCGACGGTCAGCCCGTCGGTCTCGGGCATGGTGAGATCCAGCAGCAGAAGATCGGGATGCAGCGCCTCGCACAGGCGCAGCGCGGCCTCGCCATCGCTGGCCGTGCCGACCACCGAGACCGAACCCAGCCGCGAGCAGATCACCTGCATGCGCTCCACCGCCAGCGGCTCGTCGTCCACGATCAGGGTGCGCAGCGGCGCACTGGTCACGGTGTCGTTGGCCCCGTTCGGCATGGCGTTGCTATCCGTCAAATCTCGTCTCCCTCGCCCAGGCTGCCCCCTGTTCTGTCTCCAGCGGCAGGTCGAGGACGGTCGCAAAGCCCCCCTCCTCCTGCGGACCGTAGGCCAGCCTGGCCGTATTCGCGTAGCGCGCGCGCAAGCGATCGCGCACGTTGGTCAATCCGATGCCGCACCCGTCGGCCTTGTTCAAGGGCACGCCGGGGCCATCGTCGCATACGGTGAGCACGAGGCGATCGGCCTCACCGTCTTCCCCTTCGCCGCGCCGGGCCGAGATCGTGATCGTGACCGGACGCTGCGTGGCCGCGACCGCGTACTTCACCGAGTTCTCGACCAGCGGCTGCAGGATCATGCCCGGTACCATCGCATCGGCGACGTCCTCGTCAATCGTGAAGTGAGTCTGCAAACGATTGGGGAAACGTACCCCCTCGATCGAGAGGTAGAGCTTCTGCATCTCGATCTCATCCAGCAGGCGCATGTCGTTGGTGGGATCGCCGTTCAGCGTGCGGCGGTAGAAGGTCGAGAGCGTCTGGATCATCGTCTCGGCCGCCTCCTGGCGCCCGGTCATGACCAGCGCGGAGAGCGAGTTCAGCGTATTGAACAGGAAGTGCGGATTGACCTGGTAGCGCAGCGAGCGCAGCTCGGCCGCTTCGGCGGCGCGGCGGTATTCGCCCTCGCGCCGCTCGGCCGCGCGCGCCTCTTCCGCCTTGGCGAGCGCGAAATAGAGTGCGGCCCAGGCCAGGACGAGGAAGTAGCGCCCGAAGGTCGTGTCGGCCATGCCCGCCCAGCGCCCGAACAGGGTGTCACGCGCGCCGCCGTTGGTGCGGATGGTAATGCCCCCTTCCGCGCCGGGCATGATACCCGCCGACGCAGGGCCTCGGCCGGTATCGTCGAGGAGCGGGCCTGCATCATCGCTCATGCCGGGGACGACATCGGGCACGGCCGAGCTCGTGACGGGAGGGGCGGGCGGTGCGGGCGGCGCCTCCTGCTGGTCCGTTTCGTGCGAGGACGACTTGGGCAGGTCGACGAGGATGTTCCCCGCCTCATCCTGCATCACGCGGACCTTGCCCGGATCGATCTGGGTCAGACCTTCCTTGTCGGCCGTCTTCATCGCCATTTCCAGGTCGGCAAAGACCATTGCGTTGATGAGACTGAGCAACAGGGCAAGCGGCAAGGCGCCCACCAGCACGATCACCAGGCGCACCAGGTTCGACTTGCGGTCGAGCATCTGGAGCAGGGGCCAGACCGCGGCCATGACCATCATCGAGAGCAGACAGATCGTCAGCCTTCGCGAGATGATCGGCCAGGCGAAATCGAAGCCCATGAAGGCCCCGCGCAAGGTCGCGACGATGAAATAGCACGCCCAGAGCGCTGCCAGCGAAAGCAGCACCATGCGCGCAGGAACGCGTGGATTTTCAGATACGATGGCCATTGTTCCCCTGCCTTAGCCCCGGCAGGTGCAATCAGGCCAGTTCCCCGGTCGGTTCGCAATGGCTTTTTGTCGAGTGGTGCGCGGATCATCCGGCAGAAGCCAGAAAGTCATAGAGTTCCGAGGGCCATCGCCCTCGGGCTCCCCAGACTGTCTACCTCACCTTGCGCACGCCGCGTTGCTTGAGAAAGGTGAGGTAGACCGTTTTGGGGTCAAGGGGCGATGGCCCCTTGAATATTTGCCCCTGACAGCAAAACGGGCGGGTCAGCTTGCGCCGCCCGCCCGTCTTCAGGTTCGCTAGAGTCTTCCCGCTCAGTCGGCGAGCAGGTGCTCCTTGGCGATCTTTTCCTGCCACACCAGCGGGGCGAGCTGGTGGACGTTCTTGCCTTCGGAATCGACGGCCACGGTCACCGGCATATCCTCGACGGTGAACTCGTAGATCGCTTCCATGCCCAGGTCCTCGAAGCCGACGACCTTGGCTTCCTTGATCGCGCGGGACACGAGGTAGGCCGCACCGCCCACCGCCATGAGGTACGAGGATTCGTGCTTGGCGATGGACTCGGTCGCTGCCGGGCCGCGCTCCGCCTTGCCCACGCACGCCAGGAGGCCCTGCTCGAGCATGGTGTCCATGAACTTGTCCATGCGCGTTGCGGTGGTCGGGCCAGCCGGGCCGACGACTTCGTCGCGCACCGGGTCGACGGGGCCCACGTAGTAGATCACGCGGCCCTTGAAATCGACAGGCAGTTCCTCGCCCTTGGCGAGCATGTCCTGGATGCGCTTGTGCGCGGCGTCACGGCCGGTCAGCATCTTGCCGTTCAGCAGCAGGCGGTCGCCCTGCTTCCAGCTCTTCACGTCCTCGGGGGTGAGGGTGTCGAGATCGACGCGGATGGCTTCCTTGCTCGGCTTCCATTCCACCTGCGGCCAGTCGGCAAGGTTGGGCTTTTCGAGGTAGCTCGGGCCCGAACCGTCCAGCGTGAAGTGCGCGTGGCGGGTCGCCGCGCAGTTGGGGATCATCGCGACCGGCTTGTTCGCCGCGTGGCACGGCCAGTCGAGGATCTTGACGTCGAGGATGGTGGCAAGGCCGCCCAGCCCCTGCGCGCCGATGCCCATCGCGTTGACCTTGTCGAAGATCTCGATGCGCAGCGCCTCGATGTCGTTCTGGGGGCCGCGCGCCTTGAGCTGGCCCATGTCGATCGGGTCCATCAGGCTCTGCTTGGCAAGCTTGACGCAGTGCTCGGCGGTGCCGCCGATACCGATGCCCAGCATGCCCGGCGGGCACCAGCCCGCGCCCATCTGCGGCAGCATTTCGAGCACCCAGTCGACGATGTTGTCGCTGGGGTTCATCATCTTGAACTTGGACTTGGCTTCCGAGCCGCCGCCCTTGGCCGCCACGTCGACGGTGATCTTGTTGCCCGGAACCATCGAGACCGAAAGGACCGAAGGCGTGTTGTCCTTGGTGTTGCGGCGGGTGAAAGCGGGATCCGCCAGCACCGAGGCGCGCAGCTTGTTTTCCTTGTTGCCGTAGGCACGGCGCACGCCTTCATCGACCACTTCCTGCAGCGAGCGGTCGCTCTCGAGGCGGCAGTTCTGGCCCCACTCGATGAAGACGTTGACGATGCCGGTGTCCTGGCAGATCGGGCGGTGGCCCTCGGCGCACATGCGCGAATTGGTGAGAATCTGCGCGATCGCGTCCTTCGCGGCGGGGCCCTGCTCGGCCTCGTAGGCCTCGCCCAGCGCGCGGATGTAGTCCATCGGATGGTAGTAGCTGATGTACTGGAGAGCGTCGGCGACACTTTCGATCAGGTCGTCTTCGCGGATAGTCACCATTTCGGCCATGGGATCAAACGCTCCTGTTGCGCGGTCCCGGACTTGGGACCTGTTGTGCTTTTGCGAGTTCCCATAGGCCGCGTGCCCCCCATCGTCAAAGCGTCAAGATGGATCGACCAGTGCCGTTCAAAGCACTTGAGCCCGAAGGCCTCCTTGGCCTAGAAGGCGCTTTGCAAAAGCCGACTTATCCGCGCGCATCTTCTGCCTGGGACCATCAGGCCCGACAGCCGCGCTTGCTTGAGGGATAGTGAACAGATGACCCTGACCGAGGACCGGTCCGCCACCGCGCCGAACGAAGCCCGCCGCGCGATGATCTCCAGCCAGCTGCGCACCAGCGGCGTCAACGAACCCTGGGTTCTGACCGCGATGGCGAGCGTTGCGCGTGAGGATTTCGTGCCCGCGGACTGGAAGGACGCCGCCTACATCGACCGCGCCGTGCCGCTGGGCGAAGGCCGTTTCCTGGCCGCCCCGCTGTTCTACGGCGCCGCGCTGACCGAGGCGGACCCGACGCAGGCGAAGAAGATCCTGCTGGTGGGCGATGCCAATGGCTACTACGCCGCGCTGCTGCGCACGCTCGTCGCCGAGTTCGACACGATCACCCCGGCACAGGCGCTCGAAGCCGGCCAGGGCGGCTACGACCTGATCCTGGTCGACGGCGCCGCCGAGGAACTGCCCGAAGCGCTCGTCGCCCGCCTGGACGATGAAGGCCGCGTGGTCACCGGGGAAATCCTGCGCGGCGTCTCGCGTCTCGCCGTGGGCGTCAAGACGGCTGGCCACCTGGCCCTCCTGCCTGTCCACGAACAGGGCATTCCCGCCGTTCCCGAATTCGCAGCGCCCAAGCGCTGGAGCTTCTGACCATGTCCCGGCTCGCGCGGCGTGCCGGGATGATGACAGGCGCTGCACTGGTCAGCCTCGCCGGGGTACTTCCGGCGCGGGCCGATACCTTGCGCGAAGCTCTCGTCCAGGCCTACCAGACCAACCCGACGCTGGAAGCGGCCCGTTCCGGTCAGCGCGGCGTGGACGAGAACGTGGCGATTGCCCGCGCAGCCGGCCTTCCCAGCGCCAGCGTCTCGGGCACCTACACCGAGTTCGTGGTGACCAGCCGCACCTCGTTCACCGCGCCCGAACGCCTCGTACAGGGGCAGGGCGATGTGCAGGTGCCGATCTATTCGGGCGGCGCGGTCAAGAACCGCGTCAAGGCCGCCAAGATCCGTGTGGGCGCGGGCCAGGCGGACCTGCGCGCCAGCGAAAGCCAGCTCTTTGCCAACGTGGTCGCGGCCTACATGGACGTGATCCGGGGCGAGGCGCTGGTCGGGCTCAACCGCAAGAACGTCGCAGTGCTGGAGGTCAACCTCCAGGCCACGCGCGACCGTTTCGAGATCGGCGATGTCACGCGCACCGATGTCGCGCAGTCGCAGTCGCGCCTGGCGCTGGCGCAGAGCAACGTGCTGAGCGCCGAGGCGACACTCGCCGCCGCGCGCGAAACCTACATCCAGCTTGTCGGCAAGGCGCCCGAAGCGCTGGCCCCGCCTCCGCCTCTGCCCGGCCTGCCGGACGACGCGCGCGAGGCGGTGATGGTCGCGCTCGACAACAACCCCGCGCTGATCTCCGCGCGGGAATCGAGCCGGGCGGCGGAAAAGGACATCGACGTCGCCGGGGCCGGGCGCCTGCCCACCCTCGCGCTGTTCGGGCGGGGCAGCTACAGCAACTACCTCGATACGCTCGGCGGCGTGGGCAGCAGCGCCGTGCCGCAGACCGACCGCCAGGCGCAGATCGGCGCGCAGGTCTCGATTCCCCTCTTCCAGGGCGGCCTTCCCGCCGCCCAGCGCCGTCAGGCCCAGGCCCAGGCCTCGGCCGCGCTCGAACAGGAGATCGCCGCCGAACGCGACGTGATCGCGCAGGTCCGCTCGGCCTTCACCGCCTACCGGGCCGCGCTCGATCTCATCGAATCCTCGCAGGTCGCCGTCGATGCCAGCGAACTCAGCCTCGAGGGCGTGCGCGCCGAAAACTCGGTGGGCAACCGCACGATCCTCGACATTCTTGATGCCGAGCAGGAATACCTGAACGCGCAGACCGATCTCGTCACCGCACAGCGCAATTCCTACGTGGCCGGCTTCACTCTGCTGGCCGCGATGGGCCGCGCCGAAGCGCGCGATCTCAACCTCGAAGGCGGCATTCTCTACGACCCTGAGGTCAATTACGAGCGCGTCCACGACAAGATCTTCGACTGGGAAAGCGACCCTGCACCTGTGGCCCGTTCCACGCGCACCGTTGACACGCCGGTCCAGGACGGCGACATTCCGGAAAGCTAGATCTACCGCGCGCCCGACTCGAGGGCCTGCTTTTTAAGGGTTTTTACGAGATGGGTCACAACGGCGAACCTTCGGTCGAGGAGATTCTCCAGTCGATCAAGAAGGTGATCGCGCGCGAGACACTCTCGGGCATCGGGGCCAATGCGCAAGGCGCACGCGCCCATGCCGCGCCCGAACCGACCCCTGTGTCCCGCTACGAGGAATCGGTGCTCGAGCTCGACGAGGCCGAAGCGCTCGCCGACGATGCTCCGCAGACCCCGCCCGCCCGGGACGACACGTCGCTGCTCCAGCCGCAAAGCCGCAAGTCGATGCAGGATTCGCTCGCCGCACTGGCGATGATGTCCGAACCCGGCATGAAGCCGCGCATCGTGCGCTCGGGCGAAACCTCGCTCGAAGACCTCACGCGCGAACTCCTGCGCCCTGCGCTAGCCGAATGGCTCGACCGCAACCTGCCCCCGATGGTCGAGCGCCTCGTCGCCGACGAGATCGCGCGCATCGTCGGCAAGAAGGTCTGATCAGGCCAGTAGGGCAGGGCTAGAGCGCCTTCAGGGGCTGGACCTGGGCCTTGGTACTTCCTACCTGATCGGCCATGGCCAAACCTGATCCCGCGCTGCTCGATGCCAGCCGTTACCCCTTTCACCACCAGATCGTCCCGCGCTTTGCCGACCTCGATCTCAACCGGCACATCAACAACGTCACCATGGCGGCCTACATCGAGGACGCGCGCGTGCGCTTCTACGAGGCCTCGGGCTACCGCAAGCACCTCACCGGGCTCAGCACGATGGTGGTCAGCCTCAACCTCGAATATCTGAACCAGACGCACTATCCCGACCCCGTGACCATCGCCTGCGCGGTCGAACGCGTCGGGCGCACCTCCATGACCATGATTCACGTCGTCACCCAGAACGAGGTCCCCGTGGTCTTCTCGCGCTGCGTGACGGTAGCGGTTGACGCTTCGGGGCAGACGGTCGCCATTCCCGAACTTCTCAACGAATGGACACTGCGCCCGTGAGCGCGAGCGAGGCCGAGCTTCGCATCGCGCGCGCCGCGCTCGCCAAGGCGGGGGGCGAGAATATCTCGCGCCACATCTTCCTATGCGCCGAGCCCCAGAAGGCCAAGTGCTGCGCGCCCGAGAAGGGCGCAGCCGCCTGGAAGTACCTCAAGAAGCGCCTGAAGCAGCTGGGTCTCGAAGGGCAGGGGGGCATTGCCCGTTCCAAGGCCGATTGCCTGCGCATCTGCACAGCGGGGCCGGTCGCGGTCGTCTGGCCCGACGGGGTCTGGTACCATTCGTGCACCGAGGAGGTTCTGGAAGAGATCATCCAGGAGCACCTCGTCGCGGGCCGCCCGGTCGAACGTTACCGTCTGCGCCCTCCCGAGGAGGCCTGAAGCCAATCCTCAGGGCGCGTTGCGCTCATCCTCCAGGGGATCGACGATCGCTTCGTCATGCCCCGTGCCGCTCGACAGGAACGCGAGGCCCATCAGCGCCGAGGCCAGCAACATCGTGAATCCCACGCCCAGCGCGGCGGCGATGTAGAAGTGGATCGAGACCGCGCCGTTGGAACGGTAGAGCAGGTAGATCGCGGCCGCGACGAAGCCGACCGTGACCAGCATCATCCAGCGCATGATGCGCAGGTACCGCGCCCAGGCGTGCGCGGCCTTCTCGGGATCATCGAGGGGGGAAGGGGGGACCATAGGGTCACCTCTGCGCCTTTGTGTAGTTCACTGCAAGGGGGCCAAGGCCAGGAGACGGATTCCAAGGGCCATCGCCTTCGGGCTCCCAGAACGGTCAGCCTCACCTTACGCACGCCATGTTGGCCAAGTGCGCTGCGGCTGACAGTTCTGGGGTCAAGGGGTAATAACCCCTTGAATCACTATTTCCTTTTTACCCCTTATACTTCTCTATCCGGCAATCCTAAGCGTCACCCCGGGAAAGCTCCGCAAGTAGTAGGCGGCCGCGGCCTGTGGTATTCTCTTTGCGCTGGTCCAACGAGTCCGGCGCCGTCGCTCACGAACAGGGAGAGCAGGATGACGATTGAAAGGATACTCGAAGGCCGCCACGACATTGTAACCTGCCCCGCCTCGGCCACGGTGCGTGAGGCGGCCGGGCTTCTTGCCGAGCGCCGCATCGGCGCGATGCCGGTGATGGACGGCGAGTCCATTGCAGGCATCTTTTCCGAGCGCGACGTGCTCTACCGCCTGCGCGAATTCGGCGCAGAGCTCCTCGACAAGCCCGTGCGCGAGGTGATGACCGCGCCCGCCGTCACGGTCGACCCGACGACCTCGGCGATGACCGCGCTGGCGATGATGACCAAGCGCCGCATCCGCCACCTGCCGGTGGTCGAAGGGGGGCGCATGGTCGGCTTCGTCTCGATCGGCGACATCGTGAAGTACCGGATCGACAAGGTCGAAGGCGAGGCTGCGGCGCTGCGCGACTACATCCAGATGGCCTGATCCGTCCTCTGCAGGGCTCCTGGGGGCAGGGGCCCTGACACGATCCGGGAATCCGCATGCGATTCCCGGACCTTGCCCGCAACCTCGCGCAGCGAACTTGTCGGCACGGCCCCGCAGGCCTACATTGGGGGCATGGAAAACACCGCGATCACTCTCAGCCCGTCCGCCGCCGCCCGTGTCGCCACGATCGCGCAGAAGCAGGACAAGCCCGCGATCCTGCGGCTGTCGGTCGAGGGTGGGGGCTGTTCGGGCTTCCAGTACAAGTTCGGCCTGGCCGAGACTCTCGACAGCGAGGACTGCGTGGTCGAGACCGACGGGGTGCGTCTGGTCGTCGATCCGATCAGCCTCGACCTCGTCAACGGCTGCGTGGTCGACTACGTCGAATCGCTCGGCGGCGCGGCCTTCCGGGTCGAGAACCCGATGGCCGCCGCAGGTTGCGGCTGCGGCTCCAGCTTCAGCATCTGATCCCCAGGTTCCGGTTCAAACGAATGTGCGCGCCCTGCGCGTGCGCATAGCGGCGGACAAGCGCGCCGCGCAGGCCAAAAGGCACGGCGCGGGCCTTGACGTGCGCCCCTCCTCCTGCCGAGAAGGCGGGCCATGAAAATCGCCAGCTTCAACATCAACGGCGTCAAGGCACGCCTGCCCCGCCTGCTCGAATGGCTCGCCGAGACGCGGCCCGCCGTGGCCTGCCTCCAGGAGATCAAGTCGCAGGACGAGGGCTTCCCGATCGCCGAGTTCGAGAAGCTGGGCTACAAGGGCATCTGGCATGGCCAGAAGAGCTTCAATGGCGTGGCCATCCTGGCCGACGGGGAAATGCCGGTCGAGGTGCAGCGCGGGCTTGAGGGCGAGCCGGAGGACGACCATTCGCGCTATATCGAAGCCGACGTCTTCGGTATCCGCGTGGCCGGCATCTACCTGCCCAACGGCAACCCTGTTCCCGGCCCCAAGTTCGACTACAAGCTGCGCTGGATGAAGCGCCTGCGCGAACGCATGGCGCAGATCCGCGCCGAAGAGGTCCCCGCCATCGTGACCGGCGACTTCAACGTCATCCCCTTCGACCGCGACATCTGGTCACCGCCCGCGATGGCGAGCGACGCGCTGATGCAGCCGGAATCGCGCGATGCCTACTTCCGCCTGCTCGGCGATGGCTGGACCGACGCGATCGCGACGCACAACCCGCAAGGCGGCGTATGGACCTACTGGGACTACCAGGCAGGCGCCTGGCCGCGCGACCATGGCTTTCGCATCGACCACGCGCTGCTCTCGCCCGAACTGGCTGACCGGCTGGTCGCCTGCGGCGTCGACAAGGCGCACCGTGGCCGGGAGAAGGCCAGCGACCATGCTCCAGTCTGGGTGGAGCTGCGCGACGCGTAAGAGCGTCTGCACCGGACACGCGAAGGCCGGGAAGCGCATAAGGGCGCTCCCCGGCCTTTCTCAGCCCACTAGAGGGCTCAGCGGTAGAAGATGTGGTTGTCGACGCGTGCGAGGCGCGCGTGACCCCAGCGCGGCGAGATACGGGCCGCGTGGAAGAACAGCGCGCCCTTGGCCGGATTGTCCCAGCCATCTGCCGCGGCAATGCGCGCGACCGCAACGGCACGCTTCCAGGCGGCCGAACGCTCGGGGATATGGGGCAGGCGGCCACGGCGCACGAACGAGAATTGCGAACGCTGCAGCACGACCGAGCAGTAGCTGTCGGGGAAGCGGTCGGAGTTGGCGCGGTTGATGACCACGCGGCCCACGGCCAGCTGGCCTTCGAGCGACTCGCCACGCGCCTCGAAATAGATCGCACCGGCCAGACAGCGCATATTGCGGCTCAGCTTGGCGGGGGCATCCTGCATGGCCACGAGCTGGGCCAGAGTCTCGGCGGTGTCATCGCCCGAAACCTCGGTGTCGCCGCTCTCGGGGAGCGCCTGGACCACCGGCTCGGCCACGAACGCGACGTCGCTGGAATCGGAAGAGGGAAGGGCAGAGGCGTCCTCAGCCTCCACCACGGGGTTCTGATCGAGTGCCGGGACCGGCTGATGATCGGACGCGGCTGCACCCGAACCCTGGGTGCTTACGACAGCAGTGACAACTGATGCGGCCAGCGCCACCGCGCTCGCCCACTCAAGCTTCGTACCCATTAAGACAAAATCTAATGCGGTGAACGGTCCGACACAGGTTGGAACGAAGTGGCTGCGAAAGCCGTTACATCTTCGTTCGGACCTGCCGACGATTCCCCGTCTGCGTGCTAGCCGGATGTGCCGAAATGCCACCGGGCCGCGTTCGCCTTTGCGGGGCGCCCTTTAGCTTGCAAGGCTTGCAAGTCAACCCGAAAAGCTACTCAGCTTCGATGAAACGCACCCCATCGGCGATGTCCAGTTCCACGATCCAGAGGTCCGGGTCCTGCTTCCCGCGACGCTCGAGAAATTCGGAAAATTCCCACGGTTTTTCAGGATCTTGCTCGCGCGACAGGGTCCATTTCCGGGTCCCGTCAAGCTGTGGCATGCGCTCGTAAGCCCTTGAATCGCGGCCTCTTTCGACAAGCACGACCATGAGCGTTCCGGCGTCGCGCTCGCCCTTGCTGAGCACCATGCCGAAGCCCCCTTCCGACTCGATTCGTCGGATCAGGGCGGAGACTTCCATGTGGGCCGGGAGACGCGCGTCCATAGGGCTCAGTCCTTGCTGGCGGTGTGGTAGCCAGGCAGGCCCGAAAGCGCGATGCGCGAACGCATGAAGGTACCACTGCCCCGGCCAACCTCATCACCCGCCTCGTCGATCAGGCGCGATTCCGCCACGAACACCCGGCGCCGACCACTGATCCAGGTGCCCTCGGCCACCAGGCGGCCGCCCGTGACCGGCTTGGTCAGGTGCAGGTTGAAGGCGGTCGTCAGCAGAAAACGGTCCGAGACAAGCGTATTGGCCGCGTAGAAGGCGGCATCATCGAGCATCTTGAAATAGATCGTGCCATGCGCCGCGCCCCCTGCGTGGAAGACCTCGGGACTGACATCGAAGAGAATGCGCGCGCGGCCCTCGCCCGGAATTTCGAGACGCGAGGCGAATGTCTGGTTGATGGCTGCCGAGGCGTAGAGGCTTTCCAGCCCGCGCCAGTGGAGATTGGCTCCCGGGGGATTGCCGCTGGCCCCGGCCTCGGGGCCACGCTCAGGCGGCATCGCGGTCGAGGACGTTGCTGAGAAGGGCGTAGATGGCCTCAGGGCCGGTCGCCTCGACCAGCGTGGCGTGCATGCGTTCATCGCGCATCATGCGCGAGATGGCGGCCAGGGCGTGAAGGTGCGTGGCGCCTGCGCCCAGCGGCGAAAGCAGACCGAAGACGAGATCGACCGGAAGACCATCGGCCGATTGGAACTCGGCCGGGGATTCCAGCCGGATAAAGGCTGCAACGGGGCGCTTGAGGCCCTCGACGCGGGCGTGCGGGATCGCGATGCGGCGCCCGAACCCGGTGCTGCCCAGCTGCTCACGTTCCAGCAGCGCGCCCAGGACATGCGCCTCGTCGAGTTCATAGACCTCGGCAAAGAGCCCGGCGAGATGCTTGAGAATGGCGTCCTTGCCCTCCACGTCGATCGACGTGACTGCGGCCGGAAGCAAAGTGAAAAGACTGGTCATTGCAGATAAGATCGCGGTCGTGTGACCACTCTTCCGTCCCGTTTATGCACGATCAGCCCCCGAATGCTCGGGGGCTGCCGAATTTCCGCGAAGTGGAAATTGCGGGCTCGCGCTGTGCGTCAGGCCGGCTCAACCCACCCGATCGAGCCGTCGCCGCGGCGGTAAACCATATTATGACGGCCCGTGCCAGCGTTTTTGAAGAAGAGCGCCGTGGTGTTGCGCAAGTCCAGCATCATCACCGCATCCGACACCGTGGCCTCGGGAATGTCGACCCGGGTTTCGGCGATCACGACGGGGGCATCGGTGTCGATATCCTCTTCCTGCTCGCTCGGGGCTTCCTCGAAGATGGTGTAGGCAGCTTCCTCGACGATCGACCCATCGGCCATGGCCATCGCGTGCGCGGCCTGCTCGGAACGGTCGGTAAGGCGGCGCTTGTAGCGGCGCAGCTGCTTGTCGATCTTCTCGGCCGCCTGGTCGAGCGCGACATGCGCGTCGTGGGCGATGCCGGTGCCCTTAAGCACGAGATTCTGCATGGCGTGCATGACAATGTCGCAGCGGAACGCTCCGGCCGGGGCACGCCCGAAAGTCACCTGTGACGATATGGCCCTGTTGAAGTACTTTTCGATGATCGCCGTCAGCCGTTCGTTGGCGTGGATCTGCAGGGCCTCGCCGGTTTCGACTTGATGACCGGAGACACGGATATCCATGGGCGAATACTCCTCTTTTCTATCGTTATCAGGCACCCCAAAGCGGGGTATCGACCGACTTCAGAAACTCCGCGTGCGCGGAAAGTTCCTCATCGGTGGCCGCGTGGGGACGCGGCTGTCGGAAGGGACGATCCTTTCGTGTGAGGACCTTGGTTTCCGACACGATCTCAGTTGTTTGTGCGACCAGTTCGAGACCTATCTGGCGGCCGCCCCGCATCTCCACATAGACCTGCGCCAACAATTCGGCGTCTAGGAGAGCGCCGTGCTTGGTGCGATGACTTCGATCAATTCCATAGCGCGAGCACAGCGCATCGAGCGAAAGTTTCGCGCCCGGGTGCTTGGCCTTGGCCAGCACGATGGTGTCGACCATGCGATCAAGGTCGATCGCACGGTGTCCGGCCATCGCCAGCTCGGCGTTGATGAAGTTGAAGTCGAAGGTCGCGTTGTGGGCGACCATCGGGCTGTCCTGGACGAAGTCGAGGAACTCCTGCGCGCACTCGGCGAAGAGGGGTTTATCGGCAAGGAAGGCTTCGGACAGGCCGTGGACCGCCTCGGCCTCGGCGGGCATCGAACGCTGGGGGTTGAAATAGGCGTGGTAGGAATTGCCCGTCTCGACCCGGTTGATCATCTCGACACAGCCGATCTCGACCATGCGGTCCCCGTTCTTGGGGTCAAAGCCGGTGGTCTCGGTATCGAAGATAATCTCGCGCATCTTATCTCATATCTGCCTCACAGGGCCCGGGCGCAAGGTCTGAACAGCGATTATTCTGCACCGCCGAGCGCCGTGACGAGGGCGTGCACCTGCGCGCGCGTTTCCTCTAGGCTGGTTCCGGTATCGATCACGTGATCGGCGCGCGCGCGTTTCTCCGCATCGCTCACCTGAAGTTTCAGAATCCTCTCGAACTTTTCCTCGTTCATCCCCGGCCGGGCCAGCACGCGTTCGCGCTGGATATCGGCCGGAGCGGACACGACCGCAACCGCGTCCACGTCCCGGTATCCGCCCTTTTCGTAAAGGAGCGGTATATCGAAGACCACGAAAGGGCACCCGGCGTTGGCCGCGACGAATGCCTCGCGCCGAGTCGCCACGGCGGGATGGACGATGGCTTCGAGTCGCGCGAGCGCCTCGGTATCGCCGAACACCGCCGCGCCCAGCGCCGCGCGGTCCACTCCGTCCGGCCCGGTCGTGCCCGGAAAAGCGGACTCGATGGCGCCCAGCAAGTCCCCGCCCGGGCCCTGCAGGGCATGGACCTCGGCGTCCGCATCGAAGACCGGCACGCCTTCGTCGCGAAACATGCTCGCCACGGTCGACTTGCCCATGCCAATCGATCCGGTCAGGCCCAGGATGCGGGGTCGTGCCATGGCGATCTCCTCTCCTTGTGGCGGCGCCAGGGTGTCAGGCCAGAATCCGCGCGCGCAGTTCCTCGTCGTCCTCGCGCGGAGCTTGGCGCCGAAGAAGCGTTCGAAGGCGACATCCGCCTGGCCGATCAGCATCGAGAGCCCGTCGACCGTGGCAAATCCAGCCTCCTGCGCCGCTGTCAGAAAATCGGTCTCGAGCGGGCTGGTGACGATGTCGTAGACCACCGAGGCGGGCGGTGCGTGGCTGAAATCGAAGGCGAGCGGGGGCTGTCCGGTCATGCCCAGCGGACTGGCGTTGACGATGAGGTCGAAACAGCCCTGCCGATCATCGAAGGCAAAGTCGTTGGCATCGGCGAAATGGTCGAGCGAAATGGCGTGGTGCTCCCCCTCGGGGTCGAGCTCATCCAGCATCGCGCGCGCTTTTTCCGGATTGCGTCCGGCCAACACGATGGTGAAGTGCTCGCGCGCCAGTGCGGCAACGATGGCCCGCGCCGCGCCGCCGGTCCCGAGCACGCGCGCCATGCGGAAGAGGTGAGTCTTGTCGAGCGTGGCGCGCAGCGGCTCGAGAAAGCCCGGCGCATCGGTGTTGGTGCCCGTCAGCGTGCCGTCATCCTCGCGCACGATAGTGTTCACCGCGCCAATAGACTCGGCAATCGGCTCCAGTCGGTCGAGCAGCGGCAGGACCGCCAGCTTGTGCGGCATGGTGACGTTGCAGCCGCGCCAGAGCGGATCGGCCCGCCGGCGCGCAAGATAGTCCTCCAGGTCCTCAAGGCGGACATGGCAATGGTCATAGCGCGCCGAAAGCCCCAGCTTCTCGATCCAGAAGCCGTGAATCACGGGCGACTTGGATTGGGCAATCGGATCGCCGATCACTTCGGCATAGGGCAGCACGTCTGCCTCGTTCGTCATGCTCGTACTCATCGCTCCAGGACTCCCATGCGGCGCAGCGCCGCCTGCACCTTGAGCAGCGGCATGCCCAGGATCGTGAAATAGTCGCCCACGATCTCCTCGAAGATCTGTACGCCGCGCCCCTCGATGCGAAACACGCCGACACACCCGGCCACCTCGGGCCACTCGGCCGCAAGATAGGTCTCGATGAAGGCCTCGGAGAGAGGGGCGACATGAAGACGCGCCTCGGCAGCTTCGGACCAGAGCACCTCGCCCCCGCGGGCGAGCGCGGCCGCGCTGTGAAGGTGCATCACCTTGCCCGAGAAGAAGCGCAGATGGGCCGCGGCCGCCTCGCGGTCGGCCGGCTTGTCGAAGCGCATGTCACCGCACACCACGAGTGAATCGCTCCCCAGCACCAGTTCGCCCGGGTTCGCCTGCGAAACGGCAAGTGCCTTCTCGCGCGCCAGGGCCAGCGCGATTTCGGGGGCAGGGGCCTCGCCAAGTGACGCTTCGAGCGCCCGCTCGTCGATATCGGCGGGCTGGGCGGTGAAGGCAATGTTGGCCGCCTCGAGCATGGCGCGCCGCGAGGCGCTCTTGGATGCAAGCAGGATCATGGGTGTTTTCGCAATGAGTGAGTCAGGGATAGCAACGCCAGGGTCAGATCGGCTTCGGGCCGACCTGGCCGGTCCGACCGGCCGCCTTGCGTTCGTTGTGCAGGTTGATGACCGCGGCCGCCGTCTCCTCGATCGAACGGCGGGTGACATCGATCACCGGCCAGGAATTGTCCGCGAACATACGCCGGGCATATTTCACTTCGCTTTCGACCTTCTCGCTCTGGACGTAGTCGGTGTCGGGCGACTGGCTGAGCGAAAGAAGACGGTTGCGGCGCACCTGGATCAGGCGCTCGGGCGCGGTCGTCAGGCCCACCACCAGCGGACGCTTCAGGCCATAGAGCGAGGGGGGTGGGGGGCTCTCGGGCACGATGGGGATGTTCGCCACCTTGAAGCCACGGTTGGCAAGGTAGATCGAGGTCGGCGTCTTGCTCGTGCGCGAGACGCCCGCGAGCACGATGTCGGCTTCCTCCCAGTCCTCCCAGGCGATGCCGTCGTCGTGTGCAATGGTGAATTGAATCGCGTCCACGCGCGCGAAGTAGGCGTCATCGAGGCGGTGCTGGCGGCCCGGACGGCCCTTGGCTTCCTGGCCCAGCAGCGCCTCGAGCGCGTCGGTCACCCCGTCGAGTACGGCGATCGCGGGCAGGCCCAGCTTCTGGCAGGTCTCTTCCAGGCGGCTGCGCGTGTTCTCGTTGACGAGGGTATAGAAGACGAGCCCGGGGTTTGTGGAAATCTCCCCCATGATCCGGTCGAGGTGCTGCTGTGAACGGACCATCGGCCAGAAGTGCCGCAGCACTTCGGTATCGTCGAACTGCGCGAGCGCCGCCTTGGCGATCATCTCGAGCGTTTCGCCCGTGGAATCCGAAAGAAGATGAAGGTGAAAACGCGCCATGACGGCCAGGCAAGGTCCTTTGCGGGGCACTTCGGGAGCCGGGGCCCCGTGGGACAGCCCTGTGGATAGAAGGGCCATAAACCACGGGATAGCTTCGGTGACAACTCGCGAGGCACTTATCCTCCCCAGTGCCCCGGATTCGCTCCTCCACTTCTGGACAGGCTCTCGGAATCTTCCACACCCTGTGGATAGGGCGGATAATGAATCTTTGACTCCGGAGTCAGGAAGAGTCGTTCGGACTCATTCGCCCTGTTCATCCGGGGACAATTCGGGCATTGCCCGCCAATCCCCGATATCCACAGGGCCAACAGACTCCATCAACCTTTTATAAAAATTCTAAATTTTTTTGTTCGGAACGGAAAAGAACGCGATGCCTGGTCTCCTTCTCGACACTCTGCGTGGCTCGAACACCGAGGAACGCCCGATCTGGCTGATGCGCCAGGCCGGCCGCTATCTCCCGGAATACCGCGAGTTGCGGGCCGAAAAGGGCGGCTTCCTGGCGCTGGTCTATGACACCGATGCCGCCGCCGAGATCACGATGCAGCCGATCCGCCGTTTCGGGTTTGATGGCGCGATCCTGTTTTCCGACATTCTGATCGTCCCCTACGCAATGGGACAGGACCTCACCTTCGTGGCAGGGGAAGGTCCCAGGCTTTCTCCACGCCTTGTGGATAGTGCCCTGAGCGCGCTGGAAGCGGTCCCTGAACGGCTGACGCCTATCTACGATACCGTGCGCAAGGTTCGGGCCCAGCTTGACCCTACCAAGACGATGCTCGGCTTCGCCGGGTCTCCCTGGACCGTGGCTACCTATATGGTCGCGGGTGAAGGGAGTCGGGACCAGGCAGAGACACGCGCGCTGGCCTATCGCGATCCCGAGGGCTTTCAGGCTATCGTGGAGGGTATAACCGAGGTCACCGTCGACTATCTCTCCGGGCAGATCGAGGCCGGAGCCGAAGCGATCCAGCTTTTCGACTCCTGGTCGGGGACTCTTTCCCCGTCGCAGTTCGAACGCTGGGTCATCGCGCCCAATGCGCGGATCGTGAAGGAACTGCGCGCCCGCCATCCCGAGACTCCCATCATCGGCTTTCCCAAGGGCGCGGGCGAGAAGCTGCCCGCCTATGCCCGCGAGAGCGGCGTCGACGCAGTCGGCGTGGATGAAACCATCGACCCGGTCTGGGCCGCGCGCGAACTGCCTGCCGGAATGCCGGTGCAGGGCAATTTCGATCCCCTCCTCGTGCTGGCGGGCGGAGACGACCTGGAATCCGAGGCCCGGCGCGTTCTCGATGCCTTCGCGGACCGTCCCCATGTCTTCAATCTCGGACATGGAATCGGCCAGCATACCCCGATCGCGCACGTCGAGCGCCTTCTTTCCACCGTCCGGGCCTGGCGCCGCGCCTGATCTTTTCAGGCACGCGTCGAGCCCCTAGATAGCCGCCAACAGGGCACACGCTTTCAAGAGGGACGATTAAGGCTCATGGAGCAGATCTTGCAGACCACCTACCTCTGGCTGAAGGCCGGCCACATCATCTTCGTGATCTTCTGGATGGCCGGATTGTTCATGCTGCCGCGCTATTTCGTCTACCATCAGGAGGCCGAAGCCGGCTCGCCCGAAGAGGCGCGCTGGATCGATCGCGAGGCCAAGCTGCGCAAGATCATCCTCACCCCTTCGCTCATTGCCGTGTGGGTCTTCGGGATTGCGCTGGCCACCGCCATGCACTACTGGTCCATGCCCTGGCTGCACGCCAAGCTGCTCTTCGTGGTGGCGCTCTCGGCCTATCATGGCTGGCTGGTGAGCTATGGCAAGAAGCTGGCGAAGGGACAGCGCGGGATGAGCGGCAAGGCGCTGCGCATGCTGAACGAGGTCCCCAGTCTCGTGGCGGTCGTGGTGGTGATCCTGGTGGTCGTCAAACCCTTCTGAGACCCTGAGACATCCGGCTCACCGAAAAAGGCCCGGCGCGAAAGCCCCGGGCCTTTTTTCATGCGCGTTTTCGATTCACCGCAGGGGAATCCGGACTGGACCCGCATGAAGGCTGCGCGAGTCCACGACTCATTGACCGCAGGCCCGCAAAAGCCTATTTGCAGGCCCGTCCCGGCACAGGGCGGCGCCTTCAGCTCGCCTGCCCGGATCCGCTTTCCCCAAGCCCAATGATCCGCCCGGCCGACACTTTCTCTCTTTCCATTCGGAAACCACCAAGATGCACCTGAAAGAACTCAAGAAGAAGACGCCGGCCGAACTGGTCGCCATGGCCGAGGAAATGGGCGTCGAAGGCGCTTCCACGATGCGCCGCCAGGATCTCATGTTCGGGATTCTCAAGGAAGTCGCCGAGGACGGCGAAGAAATCATGGGCCTTGGCACCATCGAAGTGCTGCCCGATGGCTTCGGCTTCCTACGCAGCCCCGAGGCAAACTACCTTGCCGGGCCCGACGACATCTATGTCTCGCCCAACCAGGTCCGCAAGTGGGGCCTGCGCACGGGCGACACCGTCGAAGGCGAAATTCGCGCCCCGCGCGACGGAGAGCGCTACTTCGCGATCACCAAGCTGACCAAGGTCAACTTCGACGATCCCGACGTCGTGCGCCACCGCGTCAATTTCGACAACCTGACCCCGCTCTATCCCGAACAGCGCCTGCAGCTCGACACCCTCGACCCCACGGTCAAGGACAAGTCGGCGCGCGTGATCGATCTCATCAGCCCGCAGGGCAAGGGCCAGCGCGCTCTGATCGTCGCGCCGCCGCGTACGGGTAAGACCGTGCTGCTGCAGAACATGGCCAAGGCCATCACCGACAACCACCCCGAGGTGTTCCTGCTCGTCCTCCTGGTCGACGAACGTCCCGAGGAAGTCACCGACATGCAGCGCTCGGTGAACGGCGAG
Source organism: Novosphingobium sp. MBES04 (assembly GCF_000813185.1). Lineage (NCBI taxonomy): Bacteria > Pseudomonadati > Pseudomonadota > Alphaproteobacteria > Sphingomonadales > Sphingomonadaceae > Novosphingobium > Novosphingobium sp. MBES04. The sequence continues at coordinate 1,797,156 of NZ_DF850488.1, forward strand.
GTGATCTCCTCGACCTTCGACGAACCGGCCCAGCGTCATGTGCAAGTTGCTGAAATGGTTATCGAAAAGGCAAAGCGCCTGGTTGAGCACAAGCGCGACGTGGTCATCCTCCTGGACTCGATCACGCGTCTGGGCCGCGCCTACAACACCGTGGTTCCCAGCTCCGGCAAGGTCCTCACCGGCGGTGTCGATGCCAACGCCCTGCAGCGTCCCAAGCGCTTCTTCGGTGCCGCGCGCAACATCGAGGAGGGCGGCTCGCTCTCGATCATCGCGACCGCGCTCATCGACACCGGCAGCCGCATGGACGAGGTCATCTTCGAAGAGTTCAAGGGCACCGGCAACTCGGAAATCGTCCTGGATCGCAAGGTTGCCGACAAGCGCATCTTCCCGGCGCTTGACGTGGGCAAGTCGGGCACCCGCAAGGAAGAGCTGCTGGTTCCCAAGGACCAGCTCTCCAAGATGTGGCTGCTGCGCCGTATCCTGATGCAGATGGGCACGGTCGATGCGATGGAATTCCTGCTCGACAAGATGAAGGATTCCAAGACCAACGAGGACTTCTTCGCCACGATGAACCAGTAAAACGGGTAACGGGGGCTTTCTTACGTGACTATCCTAGATGCCCTGGTCGCGTCCGGCTCGATTGGCGGGCCGGCCGAGATCTGGCAGCATATCGTGGCGGACTTCGCCAACATCACCGAGCCGGCGGCCCTCGCGGCCTTCGGCCAGGTGCTGATGATCGACCTCCTCCTGGCGGGTGACAACGCAATCGTCGTTGGCGCGCTGGCCGCGGGGCTTCCTGCCGCGGATCGCAAGAAAGTCATCCTGATCGGCATCGGCGCGGCCCTTGTCCTGCGTATCGTCTTCGCGCTCGCGGTGACGTGGCTGCTGGGGGTTGTCGGACTGATCTTCGCGGGCGGTCTGCTGCTCCTCTGGGTGGCCTGGAAGTTCTGGCGCGAACTGCGCGAGGACGTAGGCCAGTCGACCGGTTCGCCCGAGATCGAGGGCGACCAGCATTCCGGCCTGAAGTCAGCCAGGAGCTTTGCAGGGGCTGCCTGGGCCGTTGCGGTGGCCGACGTCTCGATGAGTCTCGACAACGTCCTCGCCGTGGCAGGCGCCGCGCGCGAGCATCCGGGCATCCTGATTGTCGGCCTGCTGCTCTCGGTCGTGCTGATGGGCGTCGCTGCGAACTTCATCGCCCGCTACATCGAGCGCTACCGCTGGATTGCCTACATCGGGCTTGCGGTCATCCTCTACGTGGCCTGCAAGATGATCTACGAAGGCTGGATCGATCCGCAGTTGGGGATCGTCTCGCTGGTCTGACCAAAAAGGCCCGGAAGGCATGAGCCTTCCGGGCCTTTTTTGTTCGTGGGAAGGAAGAAGGCTCCAAAACTGTCGACCTCACCTCCCGCACGCTACCTTGGCTGAGAAAGGTGAGCCAGACAGTTTTGGGAGCCCGAGGGCGATGGCCCTCGGAACTTCCTCTTCATCTTCTCAGGGAATAAGCACCGTCGAACCGGTCGTCGCCCGACTCTCAAGCGCCCGGTGCGCATCGGCCGCATCTTCAAGCGCGAACGTCTGGCCGATCTTCACATCGAGAACCCCATTCGCGATACGGTCAAACAGCTTCGCCGCGCTCGCATCGCGGGCTTCGGGCGTGGCGATGTAGTGGGCGAGGGTAGGGCGCGTGGCGTAGAGGGATCCCCCGCCGCCGTTCATCAGGTCGAGCATGGCGACGGGCGGGACGGCGCCCGAGGCGTTGCCGAAGCTCACCATGAGGCCGCGGCTGCGCAGGCTGGCAAGCGAGGCCTCCCAGCTTGCGGCCCCCACGCCATCGTAGACCACATCACACATCTTGCCATTCGTGATCTCGCGGACCTGATCGGCGAGGGTGGCGAAATCGCCATGCAGGGAGTAACCATCCGGTACGGGGACCTGCGCGGCCTTCTCTGCGCTGCCGCAGTGCGCGATGACGGTGACGCCCTTGTCGGTCAGCCAGGGCACGAGCAGCGATCCCACGCCGCCCGCCGCAGCATGGACGAGGGCGATGTCGCCTGACTTGGCGGGGAAAGTGTCCTCGGCCAGATAGCAGGCGGTCAGACCCTTGAGGAGGACAGCGGCAGCGATCCTGGGATCGATCGAGGAGGGCACGCGGATGGCCTTGTCAGCAGGGATGATGCGGTGCGTGGCATAGGCCCCACCGTTGCTCGTCAGGCCCACGCGCTCGCCAAGGGCGAAGCCCTCGACACCGTCGCCCAAGGCAACGATGGAGCCCACGCTCTCCGATCCCAGCACGATCGGCAGGGCATCGGGATAGAGTCCCTTGCGAAAGTAGGTGTCGATGAAATTGAGGCCGACAGCCTCGGTTTCGATCAGCAGTTCGCCCGGACCAGGGGAAGGGACCTCGAATGTTTCACGTGAAACCTTTTCGGGGCCACCGTGCTCGGCGACGATCATGCGGTATCCGGTAGTCATGGCAATTCCTGTGGTCAGGGGTGTAGGGAGGCCGCCAGGCTGGAGACGCGGCGGAACGTGTGCGCGGCCGAAACCTTCCACGCATGCGCGTAGTGCGTGCTGTCGGGAGCGTCGAGAAGCTGGCCGGGGGCGACAAAGCTGTAAACCTCGTCAAGTGGTCCGGCCTTGGCGCTGTCGATGCGCTGGTACATGTCATGCTCGTTGAGCTGCCAGGGACTGCGATACCCCATGGCAACCACGATCTCGCGCAGCGACCGCAGAGTCTCCTTCTGGAAACGGGCGACGCGCTCGGCCTTGTCGTCAACGACGAGGCCGCGCTGGCGCCAGTCGACTTGCGTTGCAACACCTGTGGGGCATTCGCCCGTGTGACACTTCATCGACTGCACGCAGCCCAGAGCGAACATGAAGGGGCGGGCGGCGTTGCACCAGTCGGCTCCCAGGGCAAAGGCGCGGGCCATGCCCGCACCGGAGTGAATCTTGCCCGAGGCGGCAAGACGAACCCGGTCTTTGAGGTTGGTGCCGACAAGGGCGTTGCGCATAAGCATGAGACCTTCGCGCAGGGGCATTCCGACATTGTCGGTCAATTCCTGCGGGGCCGCGCCCGTGCCGCCTTCGGCGCCGTCAACGACGATGAAGTCGGGCGTGATACCGGTCTCCAGCATGGCCTTGACCAGCGCCATCACTTCGTGGGGCTGGCCCACGCAGAGCTTGAATCCGGTGGGCTTCCCCCCGGACAGGCTGCGCAGCTGCGCGACGAATTCCAGGAGCTCGATCGGCGTCGAGAACGCCGGATGGGCGGCCGGAGAGATGCAGTCCTCGCCGACCTCCACATGGCGGGCCTCGGCAATTTCGGGCGTGACCTTGGCGCCGGGCAGGACCCCGCCATGTCCGGGCTTGGCGCCCTGGCTCAGCTTGATCTCGACCATCTTCACCTGGTTGTCGCTTGCCTGCTGGGCAAACAGTTCAGGGTTGAACGATCCGTCCTTGTTCCGACAGCCGAAGTAGCCGCTGCCCAGTTCCCATATCAGATCGCCGCCATGCTTGCGGTGGTAGCGGCTGATCGAGCCTTCGCCCGTGTCATGGGCGAAGCCCCCGATGGCCGCGCCCTTGTTGAGGGATTCGATGGCGTTGGCCGACAGCGAACCGAAGCTCATTGCCGAGATGTTGAGGAGCGCGCTCGAATAGGGCTTGGCGCATTCCTCGCCGCCGACGCGCACGTGCCAGCTTTCGGGCGCGTCCTCGTTGGGCGTGATCGAATGGCCAAGCCATTCGTACTCGTCCGAGTAGACGTCGAGTTCGGTTCCCATGGGGTGCGTCGAAACTTCGCCCTTGGCGCGGGCGTAGACGAGCCCGCGCTGGTCGATGGTGAAGGGACGCCCCTCACGTTCGTTCTCCACGATATAGGCGCGCAGGAACGGGCGCAGGTCTTCAAACAGCCACCGCACCCGGGCCACGAGCGGGTAATTGCGGCGCAGCGCGTGCCGGTTCTGGAAGAAATCCAAAAGAGTCACGCCCAGAACCGGAACGAGGATAACGAGCAGCCAGCGCAGTGAGGGGAGGACCGCGCAGGCCAAAGTCAGTGCCAGGACGGCCAGGGGGACGAGGTAGCGCGGACCCGTCAGAGCCTTCACCCGATGTGCTCCACGATGAAAGCCTCGGTGCGGCTGTCGGCAAGCTGGGCACCGGCTTCGTCACGGCGCGACCCCATTTCGGCGGCAAATCCGTGGTCGAGCCCTTCGTAGTCATAGAGAGTCACCTTGGGGTGGTCGTCGAGCCCCTCGTGCATGGCCTTCTGCACTTCGGGCGGATTGAACCCGTCGGCGGTCGGAATGTGGAGGAGGAGGGCATTCGAGATGGCGTGCTTCTCGTTCAGCATCTCGTCGATCCCCACGCCATAGTACCCGACTGAGGCATCGATATCGGTGCGCGCGGCCGCCTGGTAGGCGATCTTGCCCCCCATGCAGAAGCCGACGAGGGCGACCTTGGGGACACCGGCCTCGTTGCGGATCCAGTGAATCACGGCTTCGATGTCGCGGATGCCTGCGTCGAAATCGTGCCCTCCCATGAGGTCGAGCGCCTTCTTGAATTCCGGCTCCTTGTCCGCGTCGAGTTCAACACCCGGCTCCTGGCGCCAGAAGCTGTCCGGCGCCACGGCCAGATAGCCCTTGGCAGCCCACTGGTCGGCCTTCTGGACGATCCCCGGGTTCACGCCGAAGATCTCCTGCTGGACGATGATGGCCCCACGCGGAGTACCTTCCGGACGGGCGACATAGGCCGGAATCGCGGCGGTGCCGTCCAGGGTGGGAATCATGGTGTTGGTGGCCATGGGGAATGTCTCCTTGGTGTGCGGCGCCTTATGGCGTCATGCTGCGGGCGCCGCGCACCGGCGTCCCCCTTGCAGGTAGGTACGGGCAATGGACTTTGCCATGCGTATGTGTCAGCCTTCATTCGACAAAAAACGAGATCAGGAGAGCCTCATGAAGGTCAATGTCGAGGTCGAATGTTCACCTGAGGAGGCGCGGCGCTTTCTTGGTCTCCCGGATGTGACCCGTGCGAACGAGGTTTACGTCGAGGCCGTGACCAATGCGATGAAGGGGGCTGGCAGTTTCGACCAGCTCCAGGAGCTGACCAAGCAGATGGCACCGATGGGTCAGATGGGCCTCAAGCTTTTCCAGCAGTTCCTCGAAAGCGGCATGTCCATGGCCATGAGCGGCGCCGCGCAGGGGATGGGCGAGAAGCCCAAATCGGAGTAAGGGCGCCGCTCACGTTCCTGTCCGGCGACGCTGTTCGCCTTCCGCTTGAGTGAACACGAGCCCATGTCCGAAACCATCTTCGCCTTATCAAGCGGCGCACCTCCTGCCGCGCTTGCTGTCATCCGCATCAGTGGCAAGGAGGCCGGGAAGGCGCTGAACGCACTCGCAGGGGCGCTCCCGGAACCGCGACGGGCGAGCCTTCGAACCTTGCGTGTTTCACGTGAAACAGTGCTCGATCAGGCCTTGATCCTGTGGTTCCCGGGACCCGCGACGGCGACCGGGGAAGATCTTGCCGAACTACATCTACATGGTGGGCGGGCTGTTGTCCGGGCCGTGGAGGCCGCACTTGCGGGATTGGCGCATGCAGGGGAAGGGCAGCCGGCTCTGTCTGTCCGTCCGGCCGAACCAGGTGAATTCACACGTCGTGCCTTTGCCAATGGCCGGATCGATCTGGCCGAAGCCGAGGGCCTTGCTGATCTCCTTTCCGCGGAGACCGAGCTGCAGCGCCGCGCGGCCATCGCAATGGCGGGCGGCGCCTTGTCCCAGCAGGTCCACGCGTGGCGTGATCGGGTCCTGGGCGCTTCCGCCGGTGTGGAGGCGGTACTCGATTTCGCGGACGAAGACGATGTGGCCGCGCTACCCGCATCGTTCTACACCGACCTGGCAAGTCTCGCCGAGGAACTTGAGACCTGGCTGTCCCGGCCACGGGCCGAAGCCTTGCGCGAAGGCCTGCGCATCGTTCTGGCCGGACCTCCCAATGCGGGCAAGAGCACACTTTTCAATGCGCTCGTGGAGGATGAAGCCGCGATCACGGCACCGCTTGCGGGGACGACGCGTGACGTCCTGATCCGAGCGGTGGCGCTGGACGGCGTTCCCTTTGCCTTCATCGATACCGCTGGCTTGCGGGACGGTACGGACGATGCGATCGAGGCTATTGGCGTGGACCGTGCGCGTGGCGAACTGGAGCGGGCTGACCTCGTGCTATGGCTGGGCCCGGAAGGGGAAGGGCCCGAGCTGGCCTGGGAGATTGACGCCCAGATCGACCGGGAAGGGCATGACGCGAAGGCCCACGCCCGCCACCGTATTTCTGCCAAGACAGGGGAGGGGCTTGATGACTTGCGCCGTGATCTGGTTTCACATGGCCGTTCCTGCCTTCCCCGACCGGGTGAGCTTGCGCTCAATCGGCGGCAGGGGGAGTTGCTTTCGCAGGCCCTGACCGGGCTTCGGGGAGCTGGTGCGCAGTCGGATCTTCTCATCGTCGCCGAGGAACTGCGTACGGCGCGGGTCGCCTTCGATTCCCTGATCGGACGTGCAACGACTGAGGACATGCTTGATGCCCTCTTCGGTCGCTTCTGTATCGGGAAGTAATCGGCGTAGGGTTTCAGGGCTCGGTCGCTTCATTGCCTTTGTCCATATGTTTCACGTGAAACACCACGGGTGATGCAATGGGAACTTTGACGGGGCAGGGGCGGTGGAGTAAGCGCGTTCTCATGCATTCCTTTGATGTCATCGTGATCGGTGGCGGCCATGCCGGTTGTGAAGCCGCGGCCGTGGCAGCGCGCATGGGCGCGCGCGTGGCGCTCGTCAGTTTCGATCTCGACGCGGTCGGGGCGATGAGTTGCAATCCGGCCATCGGGGGGCTCGGCAAAGGCCACCTCGTGCGCGAGGTCGATGCCTTCGATGGCCTGATCGGACGCGCCGCCGATGCGGCTGCTATTCACTACCGCATGCTCAACCGTTCGAAGGGCAGCGCGGTGCAAGGGCCGCGTATCCAGGCCGACCGGCGCCTGTTCAAGGCGGCGATCCATCGCCTGCTCAAGGAGCAGGGCGATCTCACCCTGGTCGCGGGTGAGGCCGCCGAACTGGTCCTTGCGCAGGGAAGGGTGACCGGCATTCGTCTTGCCGACGGGACCCAGTTGAGCGCGCCCGCCACAATCCTGTGCACCGGCACCTTTCTTGGCGGGACCCTGTTCCGGGGCGAGGAACGACTGGTCGGTGGCCGGATCGGGGAAGCTTCCGCGCAGAAGCTGGCACAGCAGATGCGCGGGGCCAACCTGCCGATGGCCCGGCTCAAGACAGGCACCCCGCCGCGTCTCGATGGCCGAACCATCGATTGGGGGCGTCTGGAGGAGCAGGCGTCCGATGCCGACGCGTGGACGATGTCCGCGTTGGGACAGCGGACGGTTCCGCAGGTCTTCTGCGCCATCACGCGCACCAACCCGCAGACTCACGATATCATCCGCGCCAACCTCGATCGCTCGCCCCTGTTCTCGGGTGCCATTGGCGCACAGGGGCCGCGTTATTGCCCTTCCATCGAAGACAAGATTCACCGGTTCGCCGACCGCGATGGGCACCAGGTCTTTCTCGAACCGGAGGGGCTCTCGACCCATCTGGTCTATCCCAACGGTGTCAGCACCTCCTGCCGACCGATGTCCAACTGGCCATGATGCGCAGCATGGAAGGGCTGGAGACCGTCGAGATGGTCGTGCCGGGGTATGCGGTCGAATACGATCACATCGATCCGCGCGCGCTACGCCAGAGCCTGGAGCTGCGCGAAATGCCCGGGCTCTATTGCGCCGGTCAGATCAACGGGACGACGGGCTACGAAGAGGCTGCGGCGCAGGGACTCGTCGCTGGAATGCATGCCGCCGCGGCCATCCTGGAGCGTGCGCCAGCCCCGCTCGACCGGGCCAACAGTTACATGGCGGTGATGATCGATGATCTCACCTTGCATGGCGTCAGCGAGCCCTACCGCATGCTGACGGCGCGTGCCGAATATCGCCTGCGTCTGCGCGCGAACAACGCCAGCACACGTCTGACGCCGCTGGCGCTTGGCGTCGGGGCTGTCGGCGGGGAGCGGGCGGCCTGGTTCACACAGCGTGAAGAGGCCCGCGCCAATCTGGAGAGGGGCCTCCATCAGCAGGTTCCGGCCAGTGAGCTTGCGCAGGCCGGAATGGCGGTGCGCATGGACCTGGGGCGTTTGCCCTTGCGCGAATGGTTGCGGTTTGACGGAATCGATCTGGAGCGACTTGCGCCATGGCTGGAAAGGGATGGGGCGCCATCGCCGCTTGCCGATGCCGCCTTGGCTGAGGAAGTTGTCGAGGACGCAGCCTATGCGCCTTATCTCGAACGCCAGGAACGGGAACTCAAGGACCTGCGGGCCAGTGAGGCTCTGCCCCTTGGCGATGATTTTCCTTACGATCAGATTCCTGGTCTGTCCCGTGAAATGGTCGAGCGTCTGACCAAGACGCGTCCGGCAACACTGGCGGCTGCGGGCCGTATCCCGGGCATCACCCCGGCGGCGCTTGCCGCTGTTCTTGTACGCGCGCGTCGGGAGGTATCGGCCGCATGATTACCACAGAAGTCGAGGCGCGTGCCTGGCTTGAAGCGCTGCCCGAATTCGATGCAGAGGCGGCGGAACGTCTCGAGTGTCTGGTGTCCATGCTGGCCGAGGAAAACCAGCGCCAGAATCTGGTTTCGGCCGCGAGCCTGGAGCAGGTCTGGCTGCGGCATATTGTCGACTCGGCCCAGTTGCTGACCCATGTTCCACGTGAAACACGGGGGCCCTGGTTCGATCTTGGTACGGGAGCGGGCTTCCCGGGGCTCGCCATTGCGGCGCTGCGGCCGGACTGTGAAGTGGTCATGGTCGAATCGCGCGCACGGCGAATCGAGTGGCTGGAGCGCGCGCGCGAGGCGATGGGTCTGGCTAAGGCGCGCGTGGCCGGGCAACGTCTCGAACAGGTCGACTCTCGCGACGCTGCGGTGATTTCGGCCCGCGCCTTTGCGCCCCTGCAGAAGCTTTTGGAGTTATCCGCGCGATTTTCCACAAGTGACACCCTCTGGGTGTTGCCCAAGGGGCGCTCGGCACAGCAAGAATTGGACGACCTTCGCAAGTGGCGGCACGTGTTCCACGTGGAACAGTCCCTGACGGACCCGCAGGCAGGCATTATTGTCGGAACGCTGTCCGGCAGGAAGGGAAAGACCACGTGATCCGTATTGCTATCGCCAACCAGAAGGGCGGCGTCGGGAAGACAACCACGGCCATCAACGTTGCGACCGCCCTTGCGGCCACTGGATGGAAGACGCTGCTGGTCGATCTCGATCCCCAGGGAAACGCCTCCACCGGCATCGGAGTTTATCCTGCCGATCGCGAGTTTTCGTCCTACGATGTCCTTGTCGACAAGCGCCCGCTCGCCGAGTGCGTGGTGCCCAGTTCGATCCCCGGTCTCGACCTCCTGGCTGCGACGGTCGATCTCTCGGGAGCCGAAGTGGAACTGGTCAACGCCGATGACCGCGCGCACCGCCTGCGCGCCGCGCTGCGCGACGATTCCGGATACGATGTCTGCCTGATCGACTGTCCGCCCTCGCTTGGCCTCCTGACGCTCAACGCCCTGACCGCAGCAGACAAGCTGCTGGTGCCGTTGCAGTGCGAGTTCTTCGCTCTTGAAGGCCTCAGCCAACTTCTGACGACCGTCGAGCGTGTCCAGCAGCGCTTCAACCCGGATCTCGGAATTATCGGTATCGTGCTGACCATGTTCGATCGTCGCAACCGCCTCACGGACCAGGTGTCCGACGATGTGCGCTCCTGCCTTGGACCCCTGATCTTCGATACCAATATCCCGCGCAACGTGCGCCTGTCCGAGGCGCCGAGCCACGGGGTTCCGGCGCTGATCTACGACCACTCCTGCGCGGGCAGCCGGGCCTATATGGCGCTGGCCCGTGAACTGATTACGCGGCTCCCCGAAGCGAGGAAGGCAGCATGAGCGACGACACCGCCCCCCGAAGCACTCCGGCAATGACGCGCCAGAAGTCGCGTGGCCTTGGTCGCGGTCTTGGAGCCCTTCTTGGGGAGAGTCGCCGGGAGGAGCCGGTCGCCACGTCCGGGGCAGGGGAACCATCGTCTTCGGCCTCGGGTGGGGCCACGGCGGATACGGCTCGGGGGCTTGGCCTTCGCTCGCTGACGATTGCCGAGATCAAGCCCGACCCGCTGCAGCCGCGCCGTCACTTCGACGAGGAAGCGCTCGACGAACTCGCGGCCTCGATTGCCCAGCGCGGGGTGATTCAGCCCATCATCGTGCGTCCGACCGATACGGGCGTATTCCAGCTTGTGGCGGGCGAGCGTCGCTGGCGCGCCGCGCAGAAAGCCCAGCTGCACGAGATCCCGGCGCTGGTTCCGATCTTTCCGATCGCGAGGTCATGGCGCTGGCGCTGATCGAGAACCTCCAGCGTGAGGATCTCAACCCCATCGAAGAGGCCCGGGCCTATCAGCGCCTGTCCGAATCCGAGGGGATGACGCAGGCCGAGATCGCGCGCCTGGTCGACAAGAGCCGCAGCCACGTGGCCAACTTCCAGCGTCTGCTTTCGCTGCCTGCCGATGTGGTCAGGCTCGTCGAGAAGGGCGATCTGTCGATGGGCCATGCGCGCGCGCTGATCGGCTGCGAGGATGCTGAAGATATCGCGGGGCAGGCCGTCTCGGCGCAGATGTCGGTGCGCGACGTTGAAAAGCTCGTACGCAAGAAGATGCGCGGTGAGACCGCTCCGGCGCCGCGCCGTGCCGCCCGTCCGGCGCGCGATCCTGCACAGGATGCCGATATCGTTGCCGTGCAGGACCACCTTGAGGAATTCCTGGGCCTTCCGGTCAAGATTCAGTCCGATGAGGACCCGCGTTCGGGAACCGTGACGATAAAGTATGCGACACTCGACCAGCTTGATCTCGTGTGCCAGCGCCTGACCGGCGGAGCGATTTGAACAAAGTGATTCCGAGGGCCATTGCCCTCGGGCTCCCCGACCTGTCGAGCTCATCTTTCGCGCGCCCACGAGGCTGAAGGAGGTGAGGTTGCCGATTCCGTGGGCAAGGGGCAATGGCCCCTTGAATCACTTCGTCCTTGCCTCAGGGTAGGCTCTGAACAACCTCTTCAGAAGTGAAGTTCGGCGCGTCTGCGACCGTATAGTCCGCGCCGTAGCGGCTTGCCTCGTAGCCGGGCGCTGCGAAACCGGGCGCGGCCTGGCTTTGCGAGGGCGCGGCGTGCGTGCGGGTGTAGCGTTCATAGTACGCATCGAGATAGGTCTGGCACTCGTCCGGGGCGTCGGGGGCGGGCTGGATTCCCGCCTGGGCATCGCGTTGCGCAACCTTCTGGTAGCAATCGACAAGCCAGGCATCGCGGGCGACCGGATCGAAGCCTCCATAGCGTACGGTATCCCGAGCCTGGGCTGGGGGTGTGGATAGAGCCAGAAGCAGCGCCGTGCAGGCAAGGTGAGGGCAGGACAGGCGCATCGCAGGGTCTCCTTCGCAAGGGCATCGCCGGGAGTCCTCCCGAATGTCTGCCCTTGCGAATTAGCACCGAGGTCCGGGACGGACTATCGCGCGCGCGTGGCTGTCCCGAAACGGCGCAGGCCTGCAGGCCTGCAGGCGTCAGCCGATGGCCTTGGCCGTGATTTCGGCAAGGCGTGCGAAACCCTTGGCGTCCTCGTCGTCGAAGCGGTCGGGCAGGGGGCTGTCGAGGTCGATGACCGCGATCACCTTGCCATCGACCACGACGGGCACAACGAGCTCGGAGCGGCTGTCGGCATCGCAAGCGATATGGCCGGGGAAGGCGTGGACGTCGGGCACGAGCTGGGTCTCGCCGGTCCGCGCGGCCGCCCCGCACACGCCTGAGCTAAGCGGAATACGGATGCAGGCGGGCTTGCCGATGAAAGGGCCGAGCACGAGTTCGTCCTCGACCATGCGGTAGAAACCCGACCAGTTGAGATCGGGCACGAACTGCCAGATGAGCGCGGCCAGGTTCGCCATGTTGGCCACGGCATCGGGCTCGCCTTCGACCAGAGCCTGGGCAGCGCGGGCGAGTTCCTCATAGAGTTCGGGCTTGGAGGCGTCGGTAAGGGGGGCAAAATCGTACATGCCCCTCAGGTAGCGCAACTCGAGGTTGCCGCATAGACGGGGGGCATCTATCTCGGTGCTCATGCGCTCGATCCTGCTCAAGGCCCTTGCGGCCCTTATCGTTCTCGTCCTGGCGCTTGTCGCCTTCTTTGCCTGGACGCAGTATTCCAACAGCTCGGACCTGCCGAGCGATGCCACTGCGGGCAAGGACCCGACCCTGGTCGATCCTGACCCGCAGACGATCCCCAGCATGAAGCTGGTCGATCCGGTGGGTTGGGCCGAGGGTGAGGCACCGACGCCCGCCAAGGGCCTTGTCGTCACGCGTTTCGCGCAAGGCCTCCGGCATCCGCGCACGATGCTCACACTTCCCAACGGCGATGTGCTGGTGGCCGAGACCGGCGCACCCAAGGCAAGCGAGAGTGGCGGTCTGACCGGAATGGTCATGGGCTGGGCGATGGGCAAGGTGGGCGCAGGCGCCCCTTCGGCCGACACCATCAAGCTGCTGCGCGATTCCAACGGGGACGGGAAAGCCGACCAGACCTTTGACCTGCGTAAGGCCGATCTCGTCTCGCCCTCGGGCATGGCTTACCGGGACGGCAAGCTCTACGTCGCCAACCACGACGCGATTCTCGAGTTTTCCTTCACTCCGGGCGACACGAAGATCGAGGGCACACCGAAGAAGCTCATGGACCTGTGGCCGGGCGGCAATCACTGGATGCGCAACCTGCTCCTGAGCGAAGACGGCAAGGCGCTTTACGTGGCGGTCGGTTCGGCCACCAACATCGCCGACAACGGCCTGGAAGAAGAGGCCGGGCGCGCGGCCATCTGGGAAATCGACACCGAAACAGGCCGCCGCCGCCAGTTCGCGGCGGGCATGCGCAACCCCAACGGCCTCGACTGGAATCCCGCGACGAGCGAGATGTGGGCGACGGTGCAGGAGCGCGACATGCTGGGCCCTGATCTTGTGCCCGACTACTTCACCAACGTGCCGGTTGGTGCGCAGTATGGCTGGCCGTGGGTCTACTGGAAGAACATCTTCGATGATCGCGTCCAGTACGACATGCAGACCTACATGATCGAGTACACACGCAAGCCCGAATACGCGATGGGCGCGCACACCGGCACGCTTGGCATGGTGTTCGACAAGGGCGGCACGAAGCTGGGCAAGGCGTTCCGGAACGGTGCCTTCATCGCCCGCCATGGGTCGTGGAATCGCCGTCCGGCGGTGGGCTACGACGTCGTCTTCATTCCCTTTGATGCCAACGGAAATCCCCGGGACGTCAAGCCGCAGCGCGTGCTGACCGGATTCCTTGGAGAAGATGGCAGCACCACCCACGGCCGTCCGACCTGGGTCGCTTTCGATGGGACTGGTGCGCTTCTCGTGACCGACGATACCGCGGGTATCATCTGGCGCGTCGTGGCACCCGATGCGGACGCCTCGCCCGAGATCAGGCTCATCGTGACCGACCATCTCGAGCCCAAGCCGGGCCTCGTCGATCCCAACTCGCCCGAAGCCGCGCAGAAGCGTCTCCAGGCCGGTTTCCGGGGGACCGACCGGATCCTCAACCGCGAGAAGGACTAAGCCTCAGGCGGGGCGGGCAGGGCCTCAGATGGTCTTGCCCGCGCGTCCTGCCAGTTCGTTGACGTACTGCCAGGCCACACGGCCCGAACGCGCGCCGCGCCGGCGCGACCACTCCAGCGCATCGCCCTGGTCCCACTCCAGCCCAAACGCCCGTGCGTAGCCGCCGATGATGGCGAGATAGGCGTCCTGGTCGCAGGCGTGGAAGCCGATCGAGAGACCGAACCGGTCCGCCAGAGCAAGGCGATCATCGACCACGTCGCGCGGATTGATGGGATCGTCCTGTTCGTGCATCGAGCGTGAGACGATGGCACGGCGGTTGGAGGTGACAGCAAGGCGCACGTTGGCTGGGCGTGCCTCAACCCCGCCTTCGAGCCAGGAGCGCAGCAGGCGCGGACCTGCGCCATCGTTCTCCTCAAAGCCCAGATCATCGACGAAGACGAGGAAACGGCGCTCGATCTTCCCGAGAGTCGCAAAGAGATCGGTTACGCCCGCAAGCGCATCCTGACCGACCTGGACGAGGGCGATGGCATTGTCATGCTCGGCCTGGCCCTTGCGGATCGCGGCGCGCAAGAGCGCGGATTTGCCCATCCCGCGTGAGCCCCACAGCAGCATGTCGTGCGCCGCATGGCCTGCGGCCAGACGCAGCACGTTGGTGACGACGCTGGCCTTCTGGTCATCGATCCTGCGCAGCATGTCGAGCGCGGGGGCCTCCAGCTGGGCTACGCCGCGTGCCGAGGTGCCGTTCCAGACATAGGCGGGGAAGGCCAGCCAGTCGGTCGCGGGGACGGGGGCCGGCGCGATGCGCTCCAGCGCCTCGGCAATACGGGAGAGGAGGGCGGGCGTGTCCGTTTCGGGCAGCGGTGTGGTCATGGCTTCCTTGCGCTTTTCCTTGGCTTTCGCTGCGCTGCGCTATAGCGGCAGGGTATGAGTCCCGCCAGTCGTCCCCGCCTCCTGACTTCATCCTCGCCCGATCTTGCCACAGCGGGCGAGATTCTGCGCAGTGGCGGTCTGGTCGCGGTGCCCACCGAGACGGTCTATGGCCTGGCCGCCAGAGCCGACCGGGATGAGTCCGTTGCGGCCATCTACGCGGCAAAGGGGCGGCCCAGCTTCAACCCGCTTATCGTCCATGTCGCGGACCTCGCCGCCGCGCAGGCCATTGCGACCCTCGATGCGCGGGCAACAGCTCTTGCCGAGGCGTTCTGGCCGGGGCCGCTTACCCTGGTGCTCCCCTTGCGCGCGGGCGCTCCCGTGGCGGCCGCTGTAACGGCGGGCCTGCCGACTGTGGCGCTGCGCTGCCCGGCGCATCCCGTTATGCGCGCGGTCATTGCTGAAACCGGCCTGCCGCTCGCCGCCCCCTCGGCCAACGCCAGCGGCGGGGTGAGTCCCACCAGCGCGGCACACGTCGTTGCCTCGCTCGGCGGACGCGTCGATGCCGTGATAGACGGTGGTCCCTGCGAGGCAGGCCTGGAATCGACCATCGTGGGCCTTCGCGATGGGGGACGCTGGCAGGTCCTGCGGCCGGGTCCCATCGCCGCCGATACGCTGGCTCAGGTGCTGGGCTGTGAGCCCGATCCAGTCACCTCACAAGCCATCGAGGCCCCCGGCCAGCTCGCCAGCCACTACGCACCCGGAAAGCCCGTGCGTCTCGACGCCGACGCGGCCGAGGCTGACGAATTCCATATTGGCTTCGGTGCCGTTGCGGGTGACGCTTCGCTTTCGCCCACAGGCGACCTCAACGAGGCGGCGAGCCGTCTCTACGCGCTTCTGCATCAGGGCGCGGCCGCCAACCATCCCCGTATCGCCATCGCGCCCGTGCCCGAGACCGGGATTGGGGCGGCTATCAACGACCGGTTGCGCCGCGCGGCGGCGTAGGAGGTCGGAAGAGATCTTTCCGAGGGCCATCGCCCTCGGAATGTCCGTCTTCCCTCTTCCCGAGCCCCGTCAAAGCCGGTCAAACACCGAACCCATGCGCGGGCTGAAAAGCCTCTCATAGGTCTTCAGGAGGTGCGTGTCGGTCATGGCGGCCACGTGGTCGCAGATGACCCGGATATCGCCTGAGGAGGCATCGTAGCGGCTTAGAGCGGCCTTCGGGAGCAGGCGGGTCGGATCGGCGGCAAGTGCCTCGAAGACGGCGACGACCATGGCCTGCCCCTTGAACTCCAGGTGCTGGACTTCGGGGCTGGCGATGACGTCCTTCACGATGAAGGCCTGGAGTGCATCGAGGAACGCGCGGCGCGGGCCTTCCAGGCGCACGCGCCAGCGCAGCAGCGGTTCGTCGAAGGCGGTCTCTTCCCGGTAGGTGGCGCCGGTCAGGAAGTGGTGGACGAGGCGGCTGATGTAGCGCTTGCGCGTCCCTTCGTCCTCGCCGAACAGGCCCTCGATCATGCGCGAGAAGACGTCGTTCTCACTTTCGCCGGGGTACTTCTCCTTGAGCGCATCGAGGAAGGGGGCGCTGGCGCTCTCCAGCGCCTTGGCGAAACGCTCGCGCGCGACGAGGCCGAGCGCGATCGCATCCTCCAGATCGTGGACGCCGTAGGCAATGTCATCGGCAAGATCCATGATCGAACAGTCGAAGTTCTTGTGGAGGGTCTTCGCATGCTTGCCGGGGCGTGCTTCGATGGCGGTGAAGGCCTCGCGCTCGTGGTGGGAGAGGGGGGCCAGAATCCAGTCCACCACGTCCTGTTCGCAGTCGAGATAGGCCTTGGGCGGCTTGCACTGGCGCGAATCGAGGATGTGAAGGGTACTGGGGCCGTCGAGCAGGCGCGGCTCCAGATAGGGGTTTGCCGCCTGCGAGAACGCGGCCGGGTATTTGAGGACGCCCAGCATTGTGCGACGGCTGAGATTGGCGCCGGCGTTGGCCGAGAAGCTCTCAAGCCGGGCCAGGATGCGCAGGGTCTGCCCGTTGCCCTCGAAGCCGCCGTGGCGGCGCATGCAGTAGTTGAGCGCGACTTCACCGCCATGGCCGAAAGGCGGGTGGCCGAAGTCGTGGGTGCAGCCGATGGCGTGAATGAGGCTACGGTCCGGCAGGTACGCGGTCGCCGGATGATCGGGGAAGCTCTTGGCGAGCTGGCGCGCAAGGCCTCCTGCGATCTGCGCCACTTCGAGCGAATGGGTGAGGCGGGTGCGGTAGAAGTCGCTGTCGCCCAGGTTGAGGATCTGGGTCTTGCCCTGGAGCCGTCGGAACGAGGCGGAATGGACGACGCGGGCGTAGTCGATATCGCCGTCCTCGCGCGCGTCCTCGCTTTGCGCGGCCCAGGATTCGCGCCTCTCGTACCAGCTCATCTCGTCACCATGAGAGGGGTATTCCACCCGCGTGCCGCAGCGTCAATATGGCCGGTTCTGGGGGGCCTGGAGGATCTGCATCTGCGCGTAATCGTCGCGCGCATCCAGGCAGGCGCTCTGGCTTCCCGCGTCGCACTTGCGCAAATGCTTCTCGTAGCGGCGCTGGAGGTCGCGCAGCTTTTCCTCGTGCTCGCGCATCGCGCGGCCACGCTTCTCGTCCGCTTCCGACTGGCTGGTTGTTGCCCAGTCCACGCCCTGGCTCGCCGCGCGTACGGGCAGCGTCGCCACATCGACCGCGGTCCTGGCGACGCAGCCGCCCAGAACAGGAAGCAGGGCCAGGGCCAGAAGGGGGGCAGGGCGCACAGCAGGAGACATGACGTGCAAGAGGTCTCATGCCCGCAGCTCCTTCGCAAGCGGCAAAGGGAAAGGGCCGCTTCACCTTGCGGCGAAGCGGCCCTTCATCCTGCGGAATACGGCGAAACGCGCTTAGGCGGTCTCGGCCGTGTCGTAGTACTTGGGCGCATGCTCGTTGAGGATCGCGAGGATCTTCTTGAGCGCGGCCGGTTCGTCGGTCTTTTCCATCGCGGCCAGTTCGCGTGCGAGGCGCGAGGAGGCGGCCTCGAAGATCTGACGCTCGGAGTAGCTCTGCTCGGGCTGGTCGTCGGCGCGGAACAGGTCGCGCGTAACTTCCGCGATCGAGACGAGATCGCCCGAATTGATCTTGGCTTCGTACTCCTGGGCGCGGCGCGACCACATGGTGCGCTTCACCTTGGGCTTGCCCTTGAGCGTGTCGAGAGCTTCGCGCAGGGTCTTGTCGGACGACAGCTTGCGCATGCCGATCGATTCCACCTTGTTCACCGGAACGCGGAGCGTCATGCGCTCCTTTTCGAAACGCAGCACGTAGAGTTCGAGCTGCATCCCGGCAATTTCCTGCTTCTGCAACTCGATCACACGGCCTACGCCGTGCTTGGGATAAACGACGTAATCTCCAACATCGAAGGCATCGGCCTTGGTTGCCATGTATCGTCCTTTCACCTGCAGGGTGGATGCGAGCAAACAGGCGGTGAGAGTCGGTGTCCCGGTAGGCTGCGACCTGTGGCACGAATGCCTTTCGCCGACCGGTCAGATCACGCTCTTACCGCTTGTTTTCGAACCCTGCCTCGTCATGAAAAATCTCTGCCGGACGAGTGGAAGACTCGGGCAGTTGCCGTATTATATAGCACCGATGTGACAAAATATCCAGTGGCAGCCGCAGGATTCCTGCGCTAGCCTCCTGTGCGGTCCCGATTCGAGACGATGACAGGCAGATTCGCCTGCGTTTCCGGGCGTCTATCCTCGCCCATTTATTTTAGCGCTATTTGCCGTCGGGCCCGTTCAGCCTGGAAATTCCTGTCCAGCGGGCCCTCAGGCACTGGGCGCGATCAGTCGCCTTCACCGGGCTCGGGCGAGAAGTGCGTTTCCAGCTTGTTCTGGACGTCCTTCATCTCGTCCGCGTTGTCGGGCGCGTCCTTCTTGGTGGTGAGATTGGGCCACTCGGCCGAGTACTTGGCGTTGAGCTCGATCCACTGTTCCACACCGCTTTCGGTGTCGGGGATGATCGCCTCGGCCGGACATTCCGGTTCGCACACGCCGCAGTCGATGCACTCGGAAGGATTGATGACGAGCATGTTCTCGCCTTCATAGAAGCAGTCGACCGGGCAAACCTCGACGCAATCCGTGTACTTGCAGGCAATGCAGGCGTCGGTGACGACGTAGGTCATGACGGCGAAATCCTTTTTGAGAGACTTACGGCTGAAAGTGGAGCCGCTACGGGATGAGTCGGGTTGACGTCAAGCACTCTGTAACAGGCCTGGGCCTCGGGAGCGGGTCCACGGCGCTCGGGGAGGGCAAGAATTTCTATCACCCGCACGTTTCTGCCTATCGGTACGGTCAGGATGTCGCCCGGAGCGATCTTCTGATGGGCGCGTTCGATGCGCCGGCCGTTGAGCCGCATGTGCCCGTCGTGTGCAAGGCCCTGCGCCACCGCCCGTGTCTTGGCGAGGCGCAGGAACCAGAGCAGCTTGTCGACGCGCACCGGGATCGGTCCGGGTCAGCCGACGCGCATCGCGCTTAGCGCACCATGTCCGCGAGCGCGGCAAAGGCATTGCCTTCACGCGGGCGCGCGGGACGCTTGGAGGGCGCCTGCTGGGGGGCCTGGCGACGCGGAGGGCGCCAGGTCCACAGCTGTGTGGGAGCAGGTCCCTGCGCAGCATCGGTCTTGGCCGTTGCCGTCTCGGGCGCGGCGGTCTCGCCCTCGGCGGGAGCCTCCGGTGCCTTGTCCTCCCTGGCGGGCTTGCCGCGCGGTTCGACCGGCTGGAAGCCGCCCAGACGCAGCAGGCGCTCGTAGCTCTCGGGCGTCAGGCCCATCGAGATCGCGCGGGCGGGATCGAGCGGGAAGTTGGGACGCGGGCCCCGGCCACGACCCTTGTCGCGGCCGCGATCTTTGCCCTTGCCCTTGCCCTTGCCGTCCTTTGCTTCGGAGGCCTGGGGCGGAGTGTCCGCAGCCGCATCGCCTGCGGGGGCCGCGGTGTCGGCCGAGGCCTGCACGTCGGCGGTTTCGGGCTGGTCCTGCGCGGGCGTTGCCGCCGCTTCGTCCTCGACCGCCGCCATGTCGGTCGGCGCGTCCGTGGTCACTGCGGGCGGGGTCGGTGCCTTGGCGGCGTCCTCGCGCTGGGTGTGCGCTTCGCGCAGGAGCTTTTCGGCCATGTCGATGCGGATCAGCTGCTTGCCGAGACTGCGGTAGCCGGGCAGGCGGTCGCGCTTCCCGGCGGCCAGAGCCGGCGGCATCGTTTCGTCGGGTGCGCCGCCGCGCGGGGCCTTGCCGGCGAGGCGGGCCAGTTCGCGCCACAGGTTGATCGGGTTCGGGCGCAGCATGGCGGGCACGAACAGGTCGAGCGCGCCGACACGTACGCCCAGGCGCGCCAGCATCGTACGGCGTTCCTTGTCGAGCTTCTCAAGGCCCGACTGCTCGCGCGCGAGAATTCCGCCGCGTTCGACGAGAAGGATGAGAAGGGCGCGAAGGTCCGGGCCGGCTTCTTCCGAGCGGCTCGCCTCGTCCAGCTTGCCCAGCGGGGCGAGCGGTTCGAGCTGCTTCTCGAGCCAGACTTCGAGCGCGGCGACGAGGTCCTTGCGCGCAGGAGCCGGGATCGCATCGAGCAGACGGTCGGGCACGAACACGGGCGCCAGCAGACCGCGTCCGGCGCCGAGCGCGCCCAGCGGTTCGCCGTCCCAGGTCATCGCCGTGCCCGTCAGCGCGAGCGTGGCCGTTCCTTCGTGAATCGCCTTGGTCAGATCGGCTGCACGGGCTTCGAGAAGGCCGGGCAGGTGCTTTTCGGCGGCCGAAAGCAGGAGCTTGCGGTCGGTCAGACGGGTTTGCGGGTCGATCTGGAAGGCAAAGCCTCGCAGCGAGCCGATATGCTCGCCCTCGACCAGAACTTCTTCGTCTTCGAGCCGTACAGAGAGCAACCCTGTGTCCGGTCCCAGTTTTTTCATGAGCAGCGCAGTCCTGCGATTAATAAAACGTTCGGTAAGCTTGCCGTGCAGGGCATCGGAAAGCCGGGCTTCGACCGCGCGTGCCCGCGCCGCCATCTCATCGCGTGCGAGCACCCAGTCGGGTCGCTGCGCGATATAGGCCCAGGATCGGATTGCGGCAATCCGCCCCTGAAGCGTGTCGATTTCGCCGCCGGTGCGGTCAAGATGGGCGATCTGCTGGGCGACGAAATCCGCGCCCAGCTCGCCATGTCGGAGGTCTTGCCAAAGCCGCGCGACGAAGCGCGAATGGGTCTCGGTGCCCTGCTGGCGAAAGTCGGGCAGGCGGCACACGTCCCAGAAGCGCTCGACCCGGGCGCGGCCGCGCACCGAATCGACGATCTCGGGATCTTCGGCGAGACGCTTGAGGACGGCGAGGTCGATGGCCTCGGGCGCCAGGCGCAGTTCGGGGCGCTCGGGCGGCGTCTCCAGGTCGGCGATGAGCGTGTCGAGGCTGTCGAAACGCGGTTCGGGATCGCGCCAGAACAGCTTGGTCAGCGGGGGGAAGCGATGCTCCTCGATTGCGTAGACTTCCTCGGGCTCGAACTCGATCTCCTCGCCGCCGCGCCCACCCCGGTGCATGCCCGCAAGCGTGCCGAAGGTACCGTCGGTCTGGTGGCGCCCGGCGCGCCCGGCAATCTGCGCCATCTCGGCCGAGGTCAGCCGTCGGTGCCGCTGGCCATCGTACTTGGCGAGTCCGGCAAACGCGACATGCTGGACGTCGAGATTGAGGCCCATGCCCACAGCATCGGTGGCGACGAGGTAGTCGACTTCGCCCGACTGGTAGAGTTCCACCTGTGCGTTGCGGGTCTGCGGGCTGAGCGCGCCCATGACCACGGCCGCACCGCCCCGGAAACGCCGCAGCATTTCGGCAAGCGCGTAGACCTGTTCGACCGAGAAGGCGACGATAGCGCTGCGCGGGGGCACGCGGCTGAGCTTCTTGGGGGCGACGTGGCTGAGCGTGGAGAAGCGCGGGCGGGTGATGACCTCGACACCCGGGATCAGGGCCTTCACCATCGGCTCGAGCGCCGAGGAGCCCAGGATCATCGTCTCTTCGCGGCCACGGGCGTGGAGCAGCCGATCGGTAAAGACATGGCCACGTTCGCGATCCGCGCCCAGCTGCGCTTCGTCGATGGCGACGAAGGCAGTCTGGCGGTCGGTCACCGGCATCGCTTCGACAGTGCACAGGAGGTAGCGCGCGTTCTTGGGCTCGATCCGCTCTTCGCCGGTGATGAGGGCGACGTTGGCCTCGCCCTTGATCTTGCACACACGGTCATAGACCTCGCGCGCGAGCAGGCGCAGCGGAAAGCCGATCATGCCGCTGGAATGCGCGCACAGCCTTTCGATCGCCAGGTGGGTCTTGCCGGTGTTGGTCGGTCCCAGGACCGCCTTCACCCCGTCTGAGGTGTCTTTGCGCACCATCGCAGGTGGGGGGGTAAGCATTATGGGGTCAAGTGTGGCACTGCCGCTTACCGCTCGCAAGAGGCGTCTCGCCCCCAATGCCGGTTATAATCCACAATGTAAGGCTGGAATTAACCTTGGGCAGGCACGACGCTTCGCGGATTTCGGCGTAAAGCGCCCCGCAGGTGCCACATGGGGTGGTGCCTTTCGGGTAGATTGACGCAAGGCAACAAGGGACGGTGCGGGTGTTCAAGGGCCATGGCAGGGGATCGCAGGACGGGGCGCAGGATACGCGCACGCCTGCCAGTCTGTCACATGACCAGATGATCGGTGCAGACAGGGCGGGCGCCAGGAGCGCGCGCGGCGGTCTGCGCGCAGGCGTCGAGGCCTGGTGCCAACGGGTCGATCTTGCCCCGGATCTTGCCAGCGACATCGGCAGCCGCCGCTGGTTTCGTGGCCTTGCGACACTGGTGGGGCTCGGCGCGGTCGCCTTTGCCTTCTGGCCCGATTTCTCCGCCGTGGAAGCCGCGACGTTCACCCCGCTCGAAGAGCGCGTGCGCGACGAATTTCGCAGCCAGTCCATTGCCCCGCTTGCGCTGGGCGCGGACAGCGGACGGCACATGGGTGCCAGTCCGCTGGTCCGCCCGCTCGCCAGCGTGCCCGAGCGTCCACGCATCGATCTCGTTTCCACGCTGGGGCGCGGCGACAGTCTCTCGCGCATGCTTGGCCGGGCCGGTGTCGGTGCGCTCGACGTGGCCGAAGTCGAGAATCTGATCGAAGGCACGCTGTCGCCCTCCGAAATCGAGTCGGGAACCCAGTTCGACATCACGCTGGGCCAGCGGCCGGGGCCGCGCTCTCCGCGCGTTCTGGAATCGCTCAATTTCCGGGCGCGCTTCGATCTCGATCTTTCGGTCGAGCGCGGGGAGGGGAATACACAAGGGCCGCTGCGGCTGGTGCGCCATCCCATCCATGTGGATGCGACGCCCTTGCGCATTCGCGGCAAGGTCGGCTCCAGCCTCTACCGCTCGGCGCGTGCCGCCGGAGCCCTGTGGCCGCGATCCAGGCGTACCTGCGCGCCATCGACAAGTATATCAGCCTCGACAGCGACATCGGCTCACAGGACGAGTTCGACATGATCCTCGCCTACAAGCGCTCGGCCAAGGGCGACCGCAAGCTGGGTGAGCTGCTCTATGCGGGGATCGCGCATGAGGGGAAGAAGCGCCTTCAACTCCTGCGCTGGGGTGAGGACGGCCAGATGCTGGCCGCCGACACGGCGGGCAAGGCCCGTGAAGTGCCCATCGGCGCGCCGGTCGCCGGGCGGGTCACCTCCAACTACGGCATGCGCCGCCACCCGATCCTGGGCTACAAGCGCATGCACGCCGGGATCGACTACGGCGCGCGGCATGGCACACCGATTCACGCGGTGGCGGCGGGCCGGGTCAGCTTTTCCGGGCGCCACGGTGGGCACGGCAACTACGTGCGGCTCGAGCATTCGGGTGGTCTTGCCACGGGCTATGGCCACATGAGCCGCATCGCGGTGAAGCGCGGGGAGCGCGTGAAGGCGGGCGAGGTGATCGGCTATGTCGGCTCGACGGGCCTTTCGACGGGGCCTCACCTCCACCTCGAAGCCTACCGCGGCGGGCGTACGATCAACCCGGCGGGGCTCAAGATCCTTGCCAGCCCGCAGCTCGACAAGCGCGAACGCGCCGCCTTCGAGACGCGCCTGCAGAACCTGCTCACGCTCGAACCGGGCGCGGCGCTCGCGGACATCGCCCCGCCCGCCGATGCCGAGGCGGAGACCACGCGTGAGATCGACCGGCTCGCGCCGCAGCAGGTCGGATGAGGGCACACGAAGCACGAATTTGATTCAAGGGGCAATCGCCCCTTGACCCCGGAACGGGCGACCTCACCTTTCTCGGCCAGGGCGGCGCGAGAAGCCTGAGGTCGACGGTTCGGGGAGCCCGAGGGCGATGGCCCTTGGAGAGTCTCTCTTTATCTTGCATGGGACCGGAAGTCCGTCCCGGTGAGGGCAATTGAATTGCCTTGCGAATTGCGGCATCTCCTGCGCCCATGACCTATCCGCACACCCGTCTGCGCCGCGCGCGGGCCACGGCCTGGAGCCGGGCGCTCCATCGCGAGACCATTCTCACGCCTGCCGATCTCATCTGGCCGGTCTTCGTCACCGACGGCGAGGGTGTGGAAGAGCCGATTGCCTCGCTTCCCGGCGTGTCGCGCTGGTCGGTCGATCTTCTGGTCGAGCGGGCGAAGGAAGCGGTGGAACTGGGCATTCCGTGCTTGGCCCTCTTCCCCAACACCCAGCCTGAGCGCCGCAGCGCCAAGGGCGAAGAAGCGCTCAACCCCGACAATCTCATGTGCCGTGCGATCCGCGCGATCCGCGAGGCCTGCGGGGATTCGATCGGCCTGCTTACCGATGTCGCGCTCGATCCCTATACCGACCACGGTCAGGACGGCCTGATCGACGCCGAGGGCTATGTCCTCAACGACGATACGGTCGAGGCGCTGGTGGGCCAGGCGCTCAACCAGGCGCGCGCAGGGGCCGATATCATCGCCCCCTCGGACATGATGGACGGGCGCATCGAGGCGATCCGCGCCGCGCTCGAGGCCGAGGGGCACATCAACGTCCAGATCATGTCCTACGCGGCCAAGTACGCCTCGGCGTTCTATGGCCCGTTCCGCGATGCGGTGGGCTCGCGCGGGCTTCTGAAGGGCGACAAGAAGACCTACCAGATGGACCCGGCCAACACCGAGGAAGCGCTGCGCGAGGTCGAACTGGACCTCGCCGAGGGCGCAGACAGCGTGATGGTGAAGCCGGGCCTGCCCTACCTCGACATCGTGCGCCGGGTGAAGGAGGCTTTCGAGGTTCCGGTCTTCGCCTACCAGGTCTCGGGTGAGTACGCGATGATCGAGGCGGCGGTCGCGGCCGGCGCGGGGGACCGCGATGCGCTGGTGCTCGAGACGCTGCTCGCCTTCAAGCGTGCGGGCTGCTCGGGAATCCTGACTTATCATGCGGTGCACGCCGCGCGTCTGCTCAACGGCTGATCGCGGGCACATGGGGGACGTGCTGCCGATCCGGACCGAGCGGCTGGTCCTGCGGGCCTGGGACGCCGCGCGTGATCTGGCGGCATTTCATGCGATCTGCAGCGATTCCCTCGTGATGGCCACGCTCGGCACGCCTCTGACACGGGAAGAGACGGCCGCGGCCATCGCCCGGATGGAGGCAATGCAGGCCGAGCATGGCCACTGCTTCTGGGCGGTGGAACGCGGCGAGGATGCACGTCTGATCGGCTGGTGCGGCCTTATTCGCGGTCGCACCGGGCCGGTGGCCGGCAAGGCGGAACTGGGCTGGCGGCTCGCGTCCGATTGCTGGGGGCAGGGCTATGCCAGCGAAGCCGCGCGGGCAAGCCGGGACTGGGCCTTCGCCAACCTCGGCGATGATGCGCTCTACGCGATCACGAGCCTTGGCAACGTGCGCAGCCGCGCGGTGATGGAGCGTCTGGGCATGACGTATCAGCCTGACCTGGATTTCGCGCATCCCGATGTGCCGCACTACAGCCCGCTCTGCCCGCATGTGACCTATCGCCTGGCGCGGGGGGACCATTCGGCGCGGCCGGGCGTTGCCCCGGCATGAGTTCCACGCCGCGCCGCTCCCATAGCGACCGAATCCTCTTCCTCGTCACGATCCTTGTCGGCAGTTTCCTGCTGTTCCTGGTCCAGCCGATGGTGGCGCGCATGGCGCTGCCCTTGCTGGGAGGCGCACCCAATGTCTGGAACAGCGCGATGCTGGTCTATCAGGCGCTGCTCCTGGGCGGCTACGCCTATGCGCATTGGCTGGGGCGCTTTGAACTGCGCACGCAAGGGTGGATTCACGGCGGCCTGCTGGTGCTGGCCGGACTGACTCTGCCTATTGGCCTTGTCGATCTACCTCCGGCGCCCGAAGGCCGTGAAGTGCTCTGGGTGCCGCTGCTGTTGGGCCTCAGTGTCGGGCCGGTGTTCTTTGCCGTTTCCGCGCAGGCACCCTTGATTCAGCGCTGGTTTGCCGCCGATCCCGAGGCCGGGCAGCCCTGGGCCCTCTACGCTGCCTCGAATCTGGGAAGCTTCGGTGGCCTTCTCGCCTATCCTCTGCTGGCCGAGCCGCTGTTTTCGCTCCAAGCGCAGAGCCTTGGGTGGGCGCTGGGCTATGGCCTGCTCGTCCTGTGCGTGCTGGCCTGTGTCTATGTACGGCGTGCGCGCTCGGGGCGTGAATGGGGCTTTGGCGAGGACACGGCGCAGGCATCCGCCCCCTCGGCGCGGCGCATTGCCGTGTGGCTGGCGCTGGCCGCGGTGCCTTCCGGGCTCATGCTCTCGACAACGACGCATCTGACCACCGACATCTTCGCCGCGCCGCTGCTCTGGGTGATCCCGCTCGGCCTCTACCTGCTGAGCTTTACCGTCGCCTTTGCGGACCGGCGCGCACCTGCCCGCCTGATTTCACGGCTTGCGCCGGTCGTCGTGGTGTTGGGGGGTGGCTATGCAATGGCCTCGAATGGGATCGGTGGTCTGGGCGCGGTGGCGCTGTCGTGCCTGCTCCTGTTCTGCGTCGCGGTTGCGCTCCACACGCGCCTCTATGACCTGCGCCCGGGGCCGGAGCGGCTGACCCAGTTCTATCTGGTCCAATCGGCGGGCGGCGCACTTGGCGGCCTGTTCACGGCATTGGTCGCCCCCATGATCTTCGACTGGAGCTGGGAGCATCCCCTGCTGGTGCTTGCCGCGGCACTGCTCATGCCGCTGCGCCCGCTGCTCGGCTGGCGCGAGCGGGACGATATCGAGCCGGGCATGGCACTTCTGGCGCAGAATATCCTGTTGGCGCTGGCCGTCTTCCTGGCCTGGCAGCTCAAGGACCTGGTGGTCGATCCGGCGGCGGGCATCTGGAGTGTGCTCCTGACCGTGTTCCTTGTCGGTATCGGTGTTCTGCTGATGGCCTCGCGCGCGGCCTTTACCGCCCTCGTGCTGATCGCGATGATCGGGCAGGGCGGAGCCTGGACGGTGCTCTCATCCTGGCGCGGGGAGCGCACGCGCAGCTATTTCGGCATCTATACCCTGCGCGACTACCCCGAGAGCCGGACACGCACCCTGGCGCATGGGACAACGCTTCACGGCAAGCAGTCGCTCGACCCGGCCCAGGCCCACGAAGCGCTTACCTACTATGGTCCCGGTTCGGGTGTCGGCCTTGGGCTGAGGGCCTTGCCCCGGCTCTACGGAGCGGGGGCCCGCGTGGGCGTAGTGGGCCTGGGCACCGGTTCGCTTGCGTGTTTGGCGCGTCCGGGCCAGGACTGGACCTTCTACGAGATCGATCCGGTGATCCGGCGCTATTCGACCGATGGGACCTTCACGTTTCTGAGGGACTGCACGCCCGGCGCGCAGGTGGTGATCGGCGATGCCCGCCTGAAGCTGGAGGACGTTGCCCCCGGGCGCTTCGATGCGCTGGTGATCGACGCATTCTCCTCGGATTCGATCCCGCTCCATCTCCTCACCCGCGAGGCGCTGGCGGTCTATATCCGCGCGCTTTCGGAGGATGGCGTGCTGCTGGTCCATATCTCCAACCGCTACATCGATCTCGACCCGGTGATCTCTGCGCTGGCAAAGGATGCTGGGCTGGCAGCGAAGTCGCGGTTGGACCTCCCGCAGGACCGCGAACGCTATACTCCCTCGCGCTGGATCGCGCTCTCGCGCAGCGAACAGATCCTCAATGACCTTGCCGCGCAGCGCCCTGACATGGCCTGGACTGCGCTGCCCGAGGCGCAAGGGGCCCCATGGACGGATGACCATGCCTCGATCCTGCCCTATATCCGTTGGTCCCAGCTGACAGGAACGCCATGACCGAGATTTCCCGCCCCGACACCACAATCGCCGCGATCCACGGAAGGTGCCCCGGATTCACGAGAGCGCCTTCATCGCACCCGGTTGTCGCATCATCGGCGATGTCGAGATCGGCCCCGAGGCCTCGATCTGGTACAACTGCGTGATCCGCGGTGATGTGAACCGGATCGTCATCGGCGCGCGCACCAATGTCCAGGACGGAACCGTCATCCACTGCGACAGTCCCAAGCCGCAACGCCCCGAGGGCCACGCGACGATCATCGGCGCCGACTGCCTGATCGGCCACATGGCCATGCTCCACGGCTGCAGGCTGGAGGACCGCGCCTTCGTGGGCCTGGGCGCGGTGGTCATGGACGGCAGCGTGATCGAGAGCGACGGCATGCTGGCGGGCGGCGCGATGCTGACCGGCAAGCGCATCGGGGCAGGGCAGCTGTGGATGGGCCGTCCGGCCAAGTTCGCCCGCGATCTCGACGAGGCGACCAAGGCGGCCAACCAGGCCGGAGTGCGCGGCTACGTGCAGAACGCGAAGGATCACGCGGCCGCGCTGCGCGGCGCCTGACCTGCCATGGCGCGGCCCAAGCTCGATCTGCCCGAGACGGACGCTGTCGAAGCCCTGCTAGATGCCGAGGGGCGCCTTGCTGTACGCGTGACTCCCGGCGCCAAGGGGGAGGGGCTGACCATCGAATCCGGGCGGCTTCTTGCCAAGGTCCGCGCCAAGCCCGAAGGCGGCAAGGCGAACGAGGCGGTGCGCGCGCTCGTCGCCAGCGCGCTGCGGGTAGCGCCCTCGCGGCTGGAACTGTTGCGCGGCGCAACTTCGCGTGAGAAGCAGTTTCGCCTTACCCGCTAGGCGGGAGCCTGCTTTTCAGGAGGTGACGGGGTTCTGCGGCGGGCGCACGGCCATGGCCGCGCACAGGTCTGCGAGAATCTCCCCCATGGCATCGGCGATGCGCTTGGGTTCGGGGGCAACGTCCGCAATCGCGCGCTGCATGGCGCCGGCCCACTGGTCGGCGGCCGAAGCGGTGATGCGAAACGGCTTGTGAATGCTCATCATGCAGCGGTCCGGGTGCGCCTCGAACCAGTCGCGCGGGCCGCCCGCCCATCCGGCGAGAAACTGCGGCAGGGATTCGCGCATGGGGGAGAGGTCGGCGGCATGCATCGCGCGCAGTTCGGCGTAGGCCGGGTCTTCGTCCATGAGGTCGTAGAAGCGCTGGGCGATGGCCTCGAACACCGGCATGCCGCCCAGCATGTAGAAGGGCGTGCGCGGGGTCTCGGGCGCGGGAGCTTCGGCAGTCGGAGCAGGGGCAGACACGGAGCGACATCCTTTGCAGACAGCGTGCGGGATGGTGTGAGAGTACACGTGCAGGGCCAAGCCGAACTTGATGTTGGTCAATTGGAAAAGGCAAAGAGACAGCTTCGAGGGCCATCGCCCTCGGGCTCCCAATACCGTCTGCCTCACCTTGAGTGAGCTACCGTGGCTGAGAAAGGTGAGGTCGCCGATTCCGGGGTCAAGGGGCGATGGCCCCTTGAAAAGGCTATTTCCTTCTTCAGTCCCGTATCAACGCTCGCAAGGCCTCGATCCGGTCCGCCTCGTGCGCGGGCTTGTCCAAACGGATGCGGTGGATGCGCGGAAAGCGCATGGCGAGGCCTGACTTGTGGCGCGCGCTGGCGTGAACCGAATCGAAGGCGACTTCGAAGACCAGCGACTTGTCGGTCTCGCGCACCGGGCCGAAGCGGTTGACCGTGTGCTGGCGTACGTGGCGGTCGAGGTCCTTCAGCTCGGCATCGGTGAAGCCGAAGTAGGCCTTGCCGACAGGCAGCAGCTGGCCCTCGCCGTCGGGATCGCCGTCCCAGCAGCCGAAGGTGAAATCGGAATAGAACGAGGAGCGTTTGCCCGATCCGCGCTGGGCGTACATCAGCACGCAGTCGATCAGCAGGGGATCGCGCTTCCACTTGTACCACAGGCCGGTCTTGCGGCCCGCGACGTAGGGGCTGTCGCGCCGTTTGAGCATCACGCCTTCGATGGCCGCGTCGCGGGCGTTCTCGCGCAAGGCGGCCAGTTCGGCAAAGCCGGGCACGTCGATCAGCCGTGAGAGGTCGAAGCGTTCCGGGTCGAGCCGGCGCAACAGCGATTCGAGGGCCTCGCGGCGCCGGGACCAGGGCAGTGGACGCAGGTCCTCGCCTTCGATCTGCAGAACGTCGTAGAGCCGGACGAAGGCGGGGGCCTCGCGCAGCATCTTCTTCGAGACGGTCTTGCGCCCGAGGCGCTGCTGCAGCGCGTTGAAGCTGGCCGCGCCGCCCTCCTTGCCACCCTGCGCCTCGCCGCGCACGAGCAGTTCGCCATCCAGGACACAGGCCACGTCGAGCGCGGCCGGGATTTCCGGGAAGCTGGCCGAAATATCGTCGCCCGAGCGGGAGTAGAGACGGCTCTCGCCCGTGCCGCTCTCGCCGGGGGCATGGACTGCCTGCACGCGGATACCGTCCCATTTCCATTCGGCCACGTAGGCGTCGAGGTCGAGGTCGTCGGCCTCGAAGGCATGGGCAAGCATGAAGGGGCGGAAGAGGGGCAGGTTCTCGGTGTCGGGCGGGGCTGCGCCGTGGGCGGCCCAGTCGAACAGGGCGGTGTAGGGGGCGATTGCCCGTGCCAGTGCTCCTCCACGTCCTCGATTCCCACATCGAAGGCTTGCGCGAAAGCCGTCTTGGCGAGGCGCGCGGAGATGCCGATGCGCATGGCGCCGGTGGCCAGCTTGAGGAGCGCGTAGCGTCCCTCGGCGTCAAGCCGGTCGAGAAGAGCAGGAAGTTCGCTTGCGACCGTGGAGCGTGTCATCGCGGCCAGCGCGTCGACGGCCTCGGCAACCGTTGGAGGCGGTCCGGGAGCTTCCTCCGGTTCGGGCCAGAGCAGACTGGCGGTTTCGGCGCTGTCGCCCACGTAATCGCGGCTGAGAGTCCAGAGTTCGGGATCGACCCGTTCGCGCATCAGCGCGCGGATCGTGCTGCCTTTCACGGCCGCAAAGTCGAGTCCATCGGACAAGGCGGCCAGCGCATAGCCCCGGTCGGGATCGGGCGTGTCGCGCAGGTAGCGTGCGAGGGCAGCGATCTTGGCGTTGCGGCTGCGGGTATAGACCAGCGTGTCGAGGAGCGCGGCGAAGGCTTCCATATCAGTCGTCGCCCCCTTCGTCCTCGTACCCAACTAGGGCCAGGGCGCGGGCCTTCTTCTGGTGCAGTTCGCACCAGCGCAGCATGGCTTCCTCGCGGCCGTGGGTGATCCATGTTTCACGTGGAGCAACTTGCGTGACGGTGCGGGTGAGCTCGTCCCAGTCGGCGTGGTCGGAGATAATCAGGGGCAGCTCGACCCCGCGCTGGCGGGCGCGCTGGCGCACGCGCATCCAGCCCGAGGCCATCGCGGTCAGCGGATCAGGCAGGCGGCGGCTCCAGCGGTCGTTGAGAGCCGACGGCGGGGCCAGCACGACATGCCCCGCCATGGCCTCCTTCGAGGGCGCGTCGCTGACGAGGGACAAGGCCCCCAGATCGACGCCGAAATCCTCATAGAGACGGCACATCTTCTCCAACGCGCCGTGAAGCCAGATGGTCTGGACATGGCCTGCCGCGCGCAGTTCGGCGATGACCCGCTGCGCCTTGCCCAGGGCGTAGGCACCGACCAGCACGCAGCGCTCGGGCTCTGCGGCCAGGGCATCGGTCAGCTTGGCAATCTCGTGCTGTGTGGGGGGATGGCGGAAGACAGGAAGGCCAAACGTCGCTTCGGTGATGAAGACGTCGCAGGGCGTGACCTCAAAGGGCGGACAGGTCGGATCGGGGCGCCGCTTGAAATCGCCGGTGACGAGGATGCGCTCGCCTGCGTGTTCGAGCAGTATCTGCGCCGAGCCCAGGACGTGCCCGGCGGGAATCCAGGTCGCCTGTACCCCGCCGGGAAGCGTAATCGTCTCGTGGTAGGCGACCGGCACCGCGCCGTCCGAAGTTGCGTAGCGCAACTTCATGATCGCGAGAGTCTCAGGCGTGGCAAACGTTTGTCCATGGCCGCCGCGGGCGTGGTCGGCGTGGCCATGCGTGACCAGGGCTCGGTCGACCGCGCGCGCCGGGTCGATCCAGCAATCGGCTGGAACGACGTGAATCCCCCAGGGTTCGGGGCGTATCCAGGAAAACGCGCGCGCCACTAGGTGACAATGGCAGGCGCGCGCGCTTGTTCCCTTCAGGTCGGGATTCTCGGACATGGGAGAAGAGGAAGAGCCTATCCAAGGGGCCATCGCCCCTTGACCCCCAAATGGGCGACCTCACCTTTCTCGGCCAAGGCGGCGCGAGAGAGGTGAGGTAGACAGTTTTGGGAGCCTGCCTCCTTCTCAATCCACCGAACGCGCCACCCGGAAGCCCACGAAGGCGGAGCGGGTCGCGTTGGTCATCACGCGGCTGGCCGAGCGCATCGAGCCCGGGTGCGGGCTGTGCGAGCCGCCCCGGATCGGGTGCATTTCGCAGGCCGAGCCGTCTCTTGCGCCATCGGTCCAGGCGCTGCCGTCGCTGGGGGCGCCTTCGTAGGTGTCGTGCCAGCAGTCCTCGACCAGCTGGTAGAGATTGCCGATCATGTCGTAGAGGCCCCAGGCGTTGGGCGCGAAGGTCGCGACGGGGGAGGGGCCGTAATAGTCGTCATGGCACTGGGCCGTGATCCAGTCGCTGTCGCGTTCCTGTACGGTGATGTCCGCGCCGTTGGCGTAGGTGCACTGCAGGGTGATGTCATCGCCCCAGTAGCGCGAGGTCGTGGTGCCCGCGCGGGTGGCGTACTCGAATTCGGCCTCGGTCGGCAGGCGATACTGCGTGCCCGTTTCCTGCGAGAGCCAGGAGACGTAGGCGCTGGCATCGTCGTAGTTGACGCAGGTAACCGGGTGCTGGTCGGACTGGGGGAAGCCGATCGACTGCCAGTCGGCGTCCTCGCGCATGCCGTATTTGGTGCCGAGGTACGCGTAGCAGCCCTTGGCCGTGTAGCCGGTCGCCGCGACGAAGCGGGCGAACTGGCCGCGCGTCACCATGGTCGCGGCGATCTCGAAGGCGGGCACGTGGACTTCGTGCTGCGGTTTCTCGCGCGGCGCGAAATCATCGTCGACGGCAAGGCCGGTGTGGTGGGTGAGGGCCTGTTCGGCGTCGGTCTCGGCCTTGGTCGAGCCCATCAGGAAGGTCCCTGCGGGAATCGCCACCATGTCGGCAGGGCCGGTTTCGCCGGCCAGAGCCTGCTGGGATAGGGCTGTGCCTGCAAGTGCCGAGCTGGCGATCAGGATCTTGGAAATGTGCATGGTTCCCCCGTTGGTCGTGTGGGGGCAGGCTATGGGTATTGGTCGGGGGACGGCCCGAACGGGTGGGAGTGATCGCCTTGCGGATAGGCCTCCACATGCAGAAGAGCCCGACCTCGCGGGAGGCCGGGCTCTTCGTGTTGCGTTGGGGACCGGGCGAGCCGGGCCGGATCAGTCGTCCGAGCTGGCCTCGGGCTTGGGATCAGCCGAGGAGTCCGGATCGGTCGTCTTGGGCGGGGCCTTCTTCGCGGCCGGCTTGCGCTTGCGGGTCTTGGAGACCTTGGGCGCGGACGGGGTCAGCTCGAAGTTGAGGCCGTTCGTGTCCTTCACCGTCACGTGGACCTCGCCGCCGTGGGCGAGCTTGCCGAAGAGGAGTTCCTCGGCGAGCGGCTGCTTGACCTTCTCCTGGATCACGCGGCCCATCGGTCGCGCGCCATAGAGGCGGTCATAGCCCTTGTCGCCCAGCCAAGCGCGGGCCTCCGCGTCGAACTGGATGTGCACGTTCTGGTCCGCCAGCTGGAGTTCGAGCTGGAGGATGAACTTGTCGACGACGCGGCTGATGGTGTCCTTGGCAAGGTAGGCGAAGGGCACGATGGCATCGAGACGGTTGCGGAATTCGGGGGTGAAGAGGTTCTTGACCGCTTCCTCGCCCGCGTCCGCCTTCGAGATGTCGCCAAAGCCGATGCCGTTGCGCGCCATGTCCGAGGCGCCCGCGTTGGTGGTCATGATGAGGACCACGTTGCGGAAGTCGACGGTCTTGCCGTGGTGGTCGGTCAGCTTGCCGTTGTCCATCACCTGCAGGAGGATGTTGAACAGGTCCGGGTGCGCCTTCTCGATTTCGTCGAGGAGGAGCACGCAGTGCGGCTGCTGGTCGATGGCATCGGTGAGCAGGCCGCCCTGGTCGAAGCCGACATAGCCCGGAGGCGCACCGATCAGGCGTGAGACCGAGTGGCGCTCCATGTACTCGGACATGTCGAAGCGCTGCATCGGAATGCCCATGATCGAGGCCAGCTGCTTGGCAACTTCGGTCTTGCCGACGCCGGTGGGGCCCGAGAACAGGAACGAGCCGATCGGCTTGTCCGGATCGCGCAGGCCCGCACGGCTGAGCTTCATCGCGGTCGAGAGGACATCGATGGCCTTGTCCTGGCCGAAGACGACGCGCTTCAGGTCGCGTTCGAGGTTCTCGAGCGCCTTCTTGTCGTCCTTCGACACCGACTTGGGCGGGATGCGCGCCATCGTCGCGATGACCTGCTCGATTTCGCGCGCGCCGATCGTCTTCTTGCGGCGGCTGGGCGGGACCAGCATCTGCATCGCGCCGACCTCGTCGATCACGTCGATCGCCTTGTCGGGCAGCTTGCGGTCGTTGATGTAACGCGCCGAAAGCTCGACCGCGGTCTTGATCGCGTCGGGGGTGTACTTGACCTTGTGGTGGTCCTCGAAGGCCGAGCGCAGACCCTTGAGGATCTTGATCGTGTCTTCCACCGTGGGCTCGTTCACGTCGATCTTCTGGAACCGGCGCAGCAGGGCGCGGTCCTTCTCGAAGTGGTTGCGGAATTCCTTGTAGGTGGTCGAGCCGATGCAGCGGATCGTGCCGCCCGACAGCGCAGGCTTCAGGAGGTTGCTGGCATCCATCGCACCGCCGCTGGTCGCGCCGGCACCGATCACGGTGTGGATCTCGTCGATGAAGAGGATCGCGTGGGGCATCTTCTCCAGTTCGGAGACGACCTGCTTCAGGCGTTCCTCGAAGTCGCCGCGGTAGCGCGTGCCCGCCAGCAGCGAGCCCATGTCGAGCGAATAGATCACGGCCTCGGAAAGCACCTCGGGGACTTCGTCCTCGACGATCTTGCGCGCCAGACCCTCGGCGATGGCGGTCTTGCCCACGCCCGGATCACCGACGTAGAGCGGGTTGTTCTTGGAGCGGCGGCACAGGATCTGGATCGTGCGGTCCACTTCGGGGCCGCGGCCGATCAGCGGGTCAACCTTGCCGTTCAGCGCCTTCTCGTTGAGGTTGACGCAGAACTGGTCGAGCGCGGAGTCCTTCTTGTTGCCGGCGCTCTTGGTCTCGGCCTTTTCCTCGGGCTGCGGAGCGGCGTCCTCGGCACCCTTGGTGCTGCGGTCCTCGATGCGCTTGCCGCCCTTGCCGATGCCGTGGCTGATGTAGCTCACCGCGTCGAGGCGGCTCATGTCCTGCTGCTGCAGGAAATAGACCGCGTAACTGTCACGCTCGGAGAACAGGGCGACCAGCACGTTGGCGCCGGTGACGGTGTCCTTGCCCGAGGACTGGACGTGGAGAATCGCGCGCTGGATCACGCGCTGGAACCCGGCCGTGGGCGAGGGGTCGCCCTTGTCCTCGGTCTTGAGCGACTGGTATTCCTGGTCGAGGTACTGGCGTACCACATCGCCCAGGTCGCCGAGGTCCACGCCGCATGCCTGCATGACCTGCGCCGCGTCGGTGTCGTCGATCAGCGCGAGCAGCAGGTGCTCGAGCGTCGCGTATTCGTGGCTGCGCTCCGACGCATGGGACAGGGCCGAATGCAGTGTCTTTTCAAGGCTTTGGGCGAAACTGGGCATTTAGGACTCTTTCCAGTTGGAGGATAGCTCCTCTTGCGGGTGAAGGGTGATGGATCGTCGTTGCAAATTCAATATAGGCAGTCTCAGGAGGCTTACGAGGTCGCGTTGTGCAACCGATCTTGATCCTGAGGCGGCATTCATGATTGCGGCCTGAATGGATCGGGCGGTGTGCCGGGACCTTCGTCGCCCGCCGTTACCGGGGGCGTTGCAGGGGCAGGGGATTTTCCAAAGAGCGCTTCGGCGGCGATACGATGCGAGGCCGCCTGTGCACGGTGCGCGGTGATCCGCGAAATCTCGTTTTCCAAGAGCGCTTTACGGCCGTCGAGTTCATCAAGCGAGTAGCTGTCCAGACTCTCTTGGGAGAGGAGACTGGCCGCGCCGAACTTCTGTTCGGACGCCGGGGGGCGAGGTCGCTCGTCGTCGTCCATTGCCAGCAGCATCGGACCATGACGGGCCCGTGTCAATGCCTTCGAAAACTGTTCCCAAGGTCTATGGGAATGTGGCAACACGAGGCCCATGATTTCCCTTTTGCCCAAGACGATGACCGCGGTGGGATTCGAATCGCCCGGCGGCCCCGAGGTTCTCCAGAGCATGACCGTGCCGGTCCCCGAGGCGGCACCCGGCGAGGTCCTCATCGAAGTCGCCTTTGCCGGAGTCAACCGGCCCGACGTGGTCCAGCGCCAGGGCAACTACCCCGCACCGCCGGGCGCTTCGCCGCTTCCCGGGCTCGAGGTTTCGGGCCGGATCGCGGCGCTGGGCGAAGGCGTGACCGACTGGGCGCTGGGCGATGCGGTCTGCGCACTGGTGGGCGGGGGAGGCTATGCCACCTATTGCCTGGCGCGCGCGGACCACTGCCTGCCGGTGCCCGAGGGGCTGGCGTTGGAGGAGGCGGCCGCGCTTCCCGAAACGCTCTTTACCGTGTGGCACAATGTCTTTGAACGCGGCCATGCCCGTGAGGGGGAGACGCTCCTTGTCCATGGCGGGACCAGCGGCATCGGGTCGATGGCGACGCGCCTGGGACGCCTGTTCGGCCTGACCGTGATCGTCACCTGCGGCTCACCCGAGAAATGTGATCGGGCGCGCGAAATCGGGGCGCACCATGCCATCGACTACAAGGCCAGCGACTTCGTCGAGGAGGTCAAGGCAATCACGCAGGGGCGCGGCGTCGATGTCGTGCTCGACATGGTCGCGGGCGATTACGTGCCGCGCAACCTCAAATGCCTCGCGATGGACGGCCGCCACGTCACCATTGCCATCCAGGGCGGGGCCAAGGCGCAGATCAACATGGGAATCGTGATGATGCGGCGCTACACTCTCACCGGCTCGACGCTGCGCGCGCGCTCGGACACGTTCAAGGCGCTGCTGACCCAGGAGCTGCGCGCCCAGGTCTGGCCGCTGGTGGCTTCGGGCGAGCTGCGGCCCGTCATGGATCGCCGTTTCGCTCTGGCTGAAGCCGCCGCGGCGCACCGCCACATGGAAGAGGGCGGGCACGTCGGAAAGATCGTCCTGGAGGTCTGACAGCGATCGGCCGGGACCTGCGGGCCAAGGCCCCGAAGCGGGAAAGGATGCGCCATGCGCGAACAACTGGTTCTCCACGAGGATCCCCGTAGCGGCAACTGCTACAAGATCCGGCTGACGGCTGCCCTGCTGGGCCTGCCCCTGCAGCGTGTCGATTACGACATTTTGCGCGGTGAGACCCGCACGCCCGATTTTCTGAGCAAGATCAATGCCCATGGACGCATTCCCGTCCTGCAGGTGGGCACCCGCTTCCTGCCCGAGAGCAACGCGGCCTGCTGGTACCTGGCCGATGGGGGCGAGCGTGAGGGCACGGAAGGGGTGGGGCTCATCCCCGAGGATCGCTTCGCGCGCGCGGAAATGCTGCGCTGGATGTTCTTCGAGCAGTACAGCCACGAGCCCAACATCGCGACGCTGCGCTTCTGGCTGCTCTACGTGGGCGAAGCCAACCTGGCGCCCCAGCAGCGTGAGCAGATCCTGATGAAGCGCGCGGGCGGCGAGGAGGCCCTGCGCCAGATGAACGAGCACCTGGCCACGCGCGACTGGTTCGTGGGCGAGGCGGTCTCGCTCGCGGACATCGTGCTGTTCGCCTATACCCATGTGGCCGAGGCGGGCGGTTTTCGCCTGTCCGATTACCCCGCGATCTGCGCCTGGCTGCACCGTGTCGCCGCGCTGCCGGGGTTCGTCGCCATGGATTCGCCCTGATCCTGATGGTCAGCGCGCCGCGTGGTTTGGCGTGCATAATGTGCAATCGGGTTTGAATACGGGGCTTTCCGTCCCTATCAAGTGGGCGTGGAAACCGACCCCCCGACACACCATGGGCGCCCGCGAGCGAGCCGGCCGAAGGCTGGCCAGGCCGCCGATCCGGGCCTTGCCGAGACCCTGCGCCAGCGCGCGGGGCCGGGCACGCGCACGTTCGCGATTGCGAGCCGGGTGCTGACCGGGGCGTGGAACGACGGGTTCATCCACGCCGGAAACCTCGCCTACATGACGCTGCTGGCGCTCTTTCCCTTCTTCATCTGCCTGGCGGCGATCTTTTCGGTACTGGGCGAGGCCGGGCGGCTCGACGCCTCGATCGACACGGTGCTTCTGGCCATGCCGCCGCGCGTGTCCGAGGTTCTCGCCCCTGTCGCGCGCGACGTGGTGGCCGCGCGCCATGGTTGGCTTTTATGGGTGGGCGGCCTGTTCGGCCTATGGACCGCGACCAGCCTCATCGAGACGATCCGCGATATCCTCTATCGCGCCTATGGCAGCCCCAAGCGCCGCGCCTACTGGCACTATCGTCTCTATTCGACGGGTCTCATCTTCGGATCGGTACTGCTCCTGCTTGTCTCGCTCTCCTCGCAGGTGCTCATCAGCGCGATCCAGGAGATCGTTGCGATCCTGTTCCCCCGGCTCGACGGGGTACTTGACCGCATCCTCGTGACCCGCAGCGTCAGCGCACTGACCCTGTTCGGCTCGATCTACGGGCTTATTTACCTTCTGACGCCGGGCCGCTATCAGGCGCGCGAATATCCCAAGTGGCCGGGTGCCGCGCTTGTCACCGGATGGTGGCTGCTCGTCGCCTGGGCGCTCCCGCGCGTTCTGCGCAACTTTTTCGTCTACGATCTCACCTATGGAAGCCTCGCGGGGGTGATGATCGCACTTTTCTTTTTCTGGCTGGTCGGCTTAGGGATGGTCGTCGGGGCGGAATTGAATGCAGCACTTGCGGAATCGCCCGAAGATCGAGACAGGGGCGATTCAGGCGCGCGCACCGATGGTGTACGCGACAACGAAACACGGGAAGACAACGAATGACCGGTCTGATGCAGGGTAAACGCGGCCTGATCATGGGCCTCGCCAATGACAAGTCGCTGGCCTGGGGTATTGCCAGGAAGCTGCACGAACAGGGCGCCGAGCTCGCCTTTTCCTACCAGGGCGATGCCCTGCTCAAGCGTGTGAAGCCGCTGGCCGAGAGCCTGGGCAGCGACTTCCTGATCGATTGCGACGTGTCGAGCATGGACGCGCTCGACACCGCCTTTGCCACGCTCGCCGAGCGCTGGGAGACCATCGACTTCGTGGTGCACGCCATCGGCTTCTCGGACAAGAGCGAGCTGCGGGGCCACTACTACGATACCAGCCTCGATAACTTCCTGATGACGATGAACATCTCGGCCTACAGCCTGGTCGCCGTCACCAAGCGCGCGATGCCGATGATGTCGGAAGGCGGCTCGATCCTGACGCTGACCTACTATGGCGCGGAAAAGGTCGTTCCGCACTACAACGTCATGGGTGTGGCCAAGGCCGCGCTCGAGACCTCGGTGCAGTATCTCGCCAACGATCTTGGCCCCAAGGGCATTCGCGTCAACGCGATCTCGGCTGGGCCGGTCAAGACGCTGGCTGCGAGCGGCATCGGCGACTTCCGCTACATCCTCAAGTGGAACGAGCTGAACTCGCCGCTGCGCCGCAACACCACCATCGATGACGTGGGCGGCGCGGGCCTGTACCTGCTTTCGGACCTGTCTTCGGGCGTGACCGGCGAAGTCCACCACGTCGACTCGGGCTACCACCTGGTCGGCATGAAGCAGGAAGACGCTCCCGACATCGCGCTTAGCTGAGTCGGGAACACGCACACGAAAAGGGGCTGGAACGGTGACGTTCCGGCCCCTTTTTCGTGGGTTCAGGGGAAGAAGAGATGGTTCAAGGGACCATCGCCCCTTGACCCCGGAATCGGCGACCTCACGGTTCTCAGCCAAGGTGGCGGACGAAAGGTGAGGTCGACAGTTCGGGGAGCCCGAGGGCAATGGCCCTCGGAAATCCTCCTTCCTTCTTACGGCTGCGGCGTCTCGCCGTCCTCGGCCTCTTCCTGCGCGCGCTGGCGGGCAAAGTAGGCTTCTTCGGCTTCCTCGACGCGTTCCTGCTGCGCTTCGGCCTCGGAATCGATGGTCGAGAGGCGCTTGGCGCGTTCCTCGGCGATCAGTTCGGAGAAGCGCACGTCGCTGCCGTTGTCGCGTTCCGAGGCGGCGCGGTTGATGAGCTGCTGGGTGCAGCCTTCCTGGCCGGCCGGGCCCACCGGCGAGCAGCTCAGCGTGCCGAACGCGCCGACCGTCTCGTAAGCCTCGACGCGGTTGGTCCAGGCCTGCGAGGTGGGGTTGTCGACGCCGCGCAGCGGGGCGGGAATGCGATAGCGCTCTTCCTCGGGCTTGCGGGCGCAGACGGTGATCTCGGCGTCGGAGGACTGCGGGCAGGGGTCCTCGCCATAGACGATGACCTGATTCACGCGGTCGCCGCCTTCGTCCTGCGCGGCGGCGGGGACGGCGCCGAGGGAAAGCCCTGCGCCCAGGGTAGTAAGCGCTGCGGCGGCGGTCAGAAGGCGGGTCATCGTCTCGAACTCCAGTTTGCGGCGGATGGGCTCCGCCATTCTCGTTCTATACCCGGCAGGACGGGGAACGACACCCCGACGGACGGAGCGAGTTCCATTCCTCTCTCCTGTCCGGAAATGCAGGCGCGTTCAGATTCGTTCCGAGAGCTTGATCGCCGCGCGGCAGCCCATGCGGATGGCGTTGAACAGGAGCGGATAGGCGGGGGCCTTTTCCGCGCCCGAGGCCAGTGCGGTATCGCGGTGCTCGCGCTCCTCGTCGCGGAACTGGCGGATCGCCGCGCCCAGCTCCGGGTCATCCTCGCCCAGTTGGTCGAGCTGCTCGGTGTAGTGCTTGTCGATCTCGGTCTCGATCGCGGCGGTGCAGGCCATGGCCGCTTCCGGGCCGATCAGCGCGGTACCAGCGCCCAGCGCAAAGCCCGCGACCTTCCAGATCGGCTGCAGCAGTGTCGGGCGCACGCCGCGCTCGGCGATGAACGCATCGAAGCGCTCGCGGTGGACCTCCTCCTGCTCGGCCATGTGCACGACTTCCTGCGAGAGCGCCGTGCGGTTGCCCATCACGGCCATCTGCCCGGCATAGATGCGCACCGCGCCGTACTCGCCGGCCTGGTCCACGCGGATCATGCGGTCGCTCAGCGCTTCGCGGGCCAGCGCCCGGCGGGAGGGAGAAGTCATGTCGTTCAGGCCTTTCTGCCAAAGCCGATCAGGAAAAGGATGGCGAGCGCCGAGGCGGTCGAGATGAGGAAGTTCCAGCCTGCCATCGAGACACCGAGGAAGCTGAACTGGACGATGTCGCAGCGGATCACGGGGGCGGCCATGATCGCGTCGAGCGGGTTGCCACCGCCCGCTGCCGTCGTTGCGCAGGACGTCACGCCTTCCCACCAGCCTAGTTCGACCCCTGCGTGGAACGCGCCGATCAGGCCGGACGTGAGGATCGCCAGCGCGGCCACCGCGACAAGCGGGCGAACCGGCGCGCGCGCGAAGGCGAGGGCGGCGAGGGCCAGTGCGAAGAAGTGGGGGTAGCGCTGCCACCAGCACATCTCGCACGGATAGAGGCCGAAGACGTACTGGCTGATGTAGGCGCCCCCCCAGCAGCCTGCGGGCACGAGGAAGGCGAGGGCGCGTGCGGCGCGCACCGGGGCAGGGACGGGAACGCTCATGGCGCGAAGGTCTCAGTTCTTCTTGGGCTTGGAGGCGGCGGGCTTGGCCGCAGCTTCGGGAGTCTTGGCCGCAGCCGGCTTGGCGGCGACGGCGGCCAGCGCGGCGGGCTTGCCTGCGGTGCGCTGGAGCGTCGAGATCGCGTAATGCAGCTGGAAGTCCTCGATGCCCTGCTCCTCCAGCTCCTCAGGCGTGGCCGAGAAGCGCGGATCGGTGGTCTTGTCGCTCTCCAGGTCCTTATCCTCGAGTCCGGGCTCGTTGATGAGGTGGCCGCGAAGGTCGGACTCGCGCACCGCGCGTTCGGCGCGGCGGCGCGCGTCGGGGTCGGAGAGCTGGGGCACCTCGATGTCGGGCTCGATCCCGCCTTCCTGCACCGAATGGCCCGAGGGCGTGTAGTAGCGCGCCGTCGTCAGCTTGATCGCGCTTTCGCGGTCGAGCGGCAGGAAGGACTGCACCGAGCCCTTGCCGAAGGTGCGCTCGCCCATGACCACCGCACGGTGCTGGTCCTGCAGCGCGCCCGCAACGATCTCGGAGGCCGAGGCCGAGCCTGCATCGACGAGGACCGCGATGGGCAGGCCCTTCACGGCATCGCCCTTGAACATCGATTCGGCGCGGTAGTACTGGTTTTCGCTCGCCCGGCGGCCGCGCTGCGAGACGATCACGCCCTTCTCGAGGAAGATGTCGGAGAGCGCGATGGCTTCGTCGAGCGATCCGCCCGGGTTCGAGCGCAGGTCGAGCACGAGGCCGACCAGCGGCCCGGTGCCGGTGGTTGCCGCCTGCTTCTTGAGATCGGCGATGCCCTTGGCGACGTCGTTGCCGACATCGCGCGAGAACTCGTTGACCGAGATGTAGCCCACGTTTTCCTTGAGCTCCCAGGTCACCGGCTCCAGTTCGATCACGCCGCGCGTCACGGTCACGTCGAAGGGCTCGTCGCGGCCCGGGCGGTAGACCGTGAGCGTGATCGAGCTCCCCGCAGGACCGCGCATCTTGGAGACCGCCTCGTCGAGGTCGCGCTCGTAGTAGAGCACGCCGTCGAGGTGGGTGATGTAGTCGCCCGCCTTCAGGCCCGCCTTGTCGGCCGGGCTGCCCTTGAACGGCGAGATGATCTTGACCGCCCCGTCCTCTTCCACGACCGAGAGGCCGAGTCCTGAATAGTTGCCGTCGATCATCGTCTCGAGGCGCTGCAGCGAAGGCCCGTCGAGATAGTTGGAATGCGGGTCGAGGCTTGCCAGCATGCCGTCGATCGCGCCTTTCAGGAGCTTGTCGTCATCGACCTGGTCGACGTAGTTGTCCTTGATCAGTGCGTAGATGTGAAACAGCTTGTCGAACTCGGGGTTCACCTGGCTGTCGAGCGCGGCAAGGCCGGATGTCGCGACGGGTACGGCGGCAACGGCCGAAACCAGCAGGGCGGCGCGCATCAGGGGTGCGAACTTCATCGGGCGTCTGCCTCTTCTTCGTGGCGGGGCCGTGGCCACCGCCGGTTTGTGGATGCACCCTACCGGGGGCGCTCCTCTCACGCAATTGCGCGTCCCTCCCATATAAACGCGTTTGCAGGCATTTGGAGGGGGCAGGGCCGGGGAACCAAAGCTGTACGGGTCGCATTGAACGAAGGACAACCCGGCGTTCATGGCAGGGACAGGATGAACACATCCTTGCGCATGGCCGGTGGCAGGGAACGAGGACGATGGCTCTTCAGAAATACACGATGGTCTTTCCGGACGCAGCCGGGGGCCCCGGGCGCCGCAAGGCCTTCAAGGCGGTGAGTGTCTCGGATGCCTTTCTGCAGACCCGCAACGCCTCGCTCGAGCATGAGGTCGAGTTATGGAAGGGGCACTCGCGCATCTGCCGCCTGATGCCCGGGGGATGACCCGGCAGACGGTGGTGGCGCTCAGAGTTCGCGGATGAACTGGAGCGGATTCACCGGCTCCCCGCCGCGCCGCAGTTCGACCATGACTTCGGGATCGCGCGGGGCCGCAATGCCCATCGGTGCACCTGCAACGAGGGTCTCGCCCACCTCCACGTCGAGCCGGGCCAGGCCCGTTACCAGCGAAATCCAGTCGCCGTCGTGCTCCAGGATGACGATACGCCCGTGTCCCCGGTAGGGCCCGGCGAAGGCAACGCGTCCAGCCGCAGGCGCCACGATCTGTGCGTTGGGCCGTGTCGCAAGCGTGATGCCGCGCGCACGAATTTCGCCAGGCGCATCTTCTCCGAACCCGGTGACGAGGCGGCCCATGACGGGCAGGCTCCAGCTCGACAGGCCTTCGGGGGGCGGTACGAACTGCGAGGCGTCGATGACGCGCGGCGCATTGGGATCGGCGGGGCGCATCAGCGGACCGGGCAGGGCGGCCAGCTCGTCGCGCAGCCGACCGCGCGAATCCATCGCCGCGACCAGCTCGCCAAGGTCGTTC
Organism: Novosphingobium sp. MBES04; assembly: GCF_000813185.1. Lineage (NCBI taxonomy): Bacteria > Pseudomonadati > Pseudomonadota > Alphaproteobacteria > Sphingomonadales > Sphingomonadaceae > Novosphingobium > Novosphingobium sp. MBES04. Next base: position 1,841,268 of record NZ_DF850488.1, read on the forward strand.
GCGCGTTCGGCGAGCGCCAGGGCGCGTCGGCTTTCGCGCGCGGCGTTGCCGCCGACTTCATGGCTGGCAAGGCGCTGGCGGGTTTCGAGCGCGGCCAGTTCCTTGCGCTTGGCCAGCATGTCCTTGTGGGCCTTGCGCAAGCTCGCTTCGGCGGCCTGGGCCTGCCGTTCAAGCTTGCGGCCTTCCTCGATCTCGCGCCGCAGCGCTATGGTGCGTTTTTCGACTTCGGGCAGCATCGTGTCGAACAGGGCGCGCATGTAGACCGCATCGCGCACCGATCCCGGGCGCAGCAGCGCCAGCAGGGTGGGGCGGCGCGAGAGGCGCTGCAGCGCGCCGGTCAGCCGGGCAAGCGGGCCCTGCCGTGTGGCGAGCCGTTCACGCAGATCCCGGCGCTGCGCGGTCACCAGCGCGACCTTGCCTTCCTGCACCGCGATCTCGGCCTCGTTCTCCTGGATGCGCGCGGCGAGTGCGGCGGCCTCGCGGGCCGTCTTCTCCACCGCTTCGGAGGCAGCGCGGGCCCGCTTTTCAAGCGCTTCGGCGCGCTTGCGCACTTCGGCACCCTCGCGCTCGGCGGCGCGGATTTCCTCCCGGGTCTTCGCGGCATCGAGCCTGGGCGCGGCGTCCGAGAAGGGATCCGTCTGCGACAGCGCATGGCCTGCGAGCAGGCCTGCGGCGGCGATGCCGGAGATCAGGGACAGGCGCAGCGTGCGGGTCATTCCCGGTTTCCTAGGCCAGAGCGGGGCAGGGCGGAAGGGGGAGAGGCGGCGCAAGGGCTGACATTCTCAGGAAAATACTTATCTGCGCGGGCAGAAGCGGATAGAAGTGAAGACCAGACATGTTTGCCATCGGGTGCCTCATGCCCGCCGTCCTGTTCGTGGCCGGCGCCATCCTCGGAGCGATTCTCGGGGGCAACAGCGGGTCTATGTGGGGTGCAGGGATCGGATTTCTTGCCGGCTGCCTGATGCCCGTGGCGATGTTCCTGATGGCGAAGAGCCATGGGAATCGGAAAGGCAAATAGCCCCAAGGGCGTTCATTCACGAGATCGTGGGGCCTGAAATTTCAGGACGGAATCTGACAGGCAGAAAGATGAATCCGAGGGCCATCGCCCTCGGGCTCCCCGAACTGTCGGCCTCACCGTGCGCGCGCCACGTTGTTTGAGAATGGTGAGCTTGCCGATTCTGGGGTCAAGGGGCGATGGCCCCTTGAATCAAATCCCTGCCTTACCCTGAGCGGTGATAGGGATGCCCGGCCAGGATCGCGGTCGCGCGGAAGAGCTGTTCGGCCAGCATTGCGCGGGCCATGAGGTGGGGCCAGGTCATCTTGCCAAAGCACAGCAGGTGGTCGGCCTTGGCGCGGGCTTCGTCTCCGTGGCCATCGGCCGCACCGATCAGGAAGCGGCATTCGCGCACGCCATCGTCGCGCCAGCGGCCAAGGAGAGCGGCGAAGTCTTCGGACGACATCGCCTTGCCGCGTTCGTCGAGGAGAACCTCGCGCACGGGCGTTTGCACGGGCGCGGGAATCTTGCCCCCGACATCGGGCAGTTCGGTGTGCTTGAAGGGCCAGGTCAGGCGTTTGGCGTAGCGTTCGAGCAGTTCGGCCTCGGGTGACCGAGCGATCTTGCCGCGCGCGATGATGTGAAGGAGCATGGCGGGCGTTCTAGAGCGCCGGGGCGCATGTGAACAGCCCTGCCCCGTGTGGGGAGGATTGGCCCTCGGTGGGCGTGCAAGCGCGCGGCACCGGAGGCGCAAAGGGCAGGTTGGCGCACGGGCGTGCGTCCACGCACCCTGCGGCAATCCCTTCGCGGTTGTCCGGCCCTGTCAGCGGGCCGGGTGATCGTCTTCGGCGTGGGCGGGCGGCCTCAGGCCGCGCCGGACGGTCCGTCAAAGCCCCACATGCGCTCCAGATTGTAGAACGTGCGCACTTCGGGACGGAACAGGTGGACAATCACGCCGCCGGCATCGACCAGCACCCAGTCGGCGGCCGGAAGGCCTTCGATGCGGGGGTTGCCAAAGCCGTTTGCTTTCAGTTTTTCGCCGAGTTTCTGCGCCATGGCGGCGACCTGGCGGGTCGAACGGCCAGACGCGATGACCATGAAGTCGGCGATGCTCGACTTGCCTTCAAGGTCGATCGTCACAAGATCCTGCGCCTGATCGTCGTCGAGCGACTGCAGGACTACGGCCAGAAGCGGATCGTCGTTGTCCGTCACGGCCGGGGGCGTTTCGCCGGTCGGCACCGGCTGTACATGTGCCTGTGGCATCTAGGGGTTTACTGCTCCTTTCAGGGGACCATGCAGGACCGGCGCAGACACCCCGAAAGGGTGGCCAGGTGGAAGCACGATCGGTTTTGCGGGTTTGGCCGGAAGATACGCGGGAAAGGCGGGGCGCCTTGCTCACGCAGCATCTCCACCAATGGGGCGGTGCGTGACGGCATCGCGCGAAAGCCTGTGGCCGGATTGGCCGTTCAGGGACTTCCGGGCCCAGTCCGGATCGGCCTTGCGGATATCCGTGGCCGACCGCGTATCGGGGTCGAATCGCAATGTCACCAGCGCGGGTGCGCTCCATCTCACCGGACGTCTGAGACTGGCAACGGGCGTCCGGTAGCGCCTGAACCAGGCCATCGCGGGGCTCGCGAAAGCAGGGCCATCATACCCCGGACGGGCGATAACCGCAATCGGCATGGTGCGCGCGATGCCGCGCCAGTCTTTCCACTTATGGAATTGCGCGAGGTTGTCGGCGCCCATGAGCCAGACGAAGCGCCGCTTGGGGTAGCGCCGGACCAGCGCGCGCAGGGTGTCGGCGGTAAACCGGGTGCCCAGCTCGCGCTCGATCGCGGTCGGGCGAATCCGCGCTCGGCGGCTCTGCGCGCGGGCCGAGGCGTAGCGCGCGGCGAGCGGCGCCATGCCCTTTGCAGACTTGAGCGGATTGCCCGGTGAGACCAGCCACCAGACCTCGTCGAGGGCCAGGGCCTCGCGCGCAAAAAGGCTGATGCGCCGGTGCCCGCCGTGCGCCGGATTGAAACTGCCCCCCAGAAGGCCGGTGACGGGGCCCGGTCTCGTCATTGCCGTATCCGAATCACGAACGGGGTGCCTCGCCCGCCTTGGCGCCCTGGCGGTACCCGCCCTGACGCTCGATCATCCAGCCCGGATAGAGGGGGCTGCGGGGCATCGCTGAATCGAGCGTGGCCATCTCGTCGGTGGAGAGTTCGAGATCGCTTGCCCCCAGGTTGTCGGCCAGCTGCTCGGGCCGCTTGGCGCCCACGATCACGCTGGTGACGGCGGGCTTGGCGAGCAGCCAGGCGAGCGCGATCTGCGGCACGCTGCAGCCCTTGTCGGCGGCCATCGCCTGCATCGTCTCGATCACGTCGAAGGCGCGCTCCTTGTCGACGGGGGGGAAGTCGAAACTGGTGCGCCGGCCGCTCTCGGCCTCGCCCGAACGGGTGTACTTGCCCGAGAGGAAGCCGCCGGCGAGCGGGCTCCAGACCATCAGGCCCAAGCCTTCGCTCTCCAGCATCGGCGCGATCTCGTGCTCAAGGTCGCGCCCGGCGATCGAGTAGTAGGCCTGGAGCGAGGCAAAGCGGTGGAGGCTGAGGCGCTCGGAGATGCCCAGTGCCTTGGCGATCTGCCAGGCCGCCCAGTTCGAAACGCCGATGTAACGGGCCCGGCCCGAACGCACGATGTCGTCAAGCGCGCGCAGGGTCTCGTCGACCGGCGTCAACGGGTCCCACCCGTGAATCTGGTAGAGGTCGACATGGTCGAGCCCCATGCGCGCCAGGCTCGCGTCGATCTGGTCCAGGAGGTGGTAGCGCGAGGCGCCGCGCTGGTTGACGCCTTCGCCCATGGGACCCAGCGCCTTGGTCGCGATCACGACCTCGCTGCGCGAAATGCCAAGATCCTTCAGCGCCTTGCCGGTCACTTCCTCGGAGCGCCCCTCGGCATAGACGTTGGCGGTATCGATGAAGTTGATGCCCGCATCGAGGGCCTGGCGCACGAGGCCGTTCACCGCCTCCTGCTGCAGCCCACCCATGACAGACCACATCCCCTCGCTCTCGCCAAAGGTCATCGTGCCCATGCACAGTTCGGAAACGAGCAGGCCAGTGCGGCCGAGGCGGTTGTACTTCATGGGAGCGGGCTCCTTGAACTCAGTTTGAGAAGGGGGGATCGGTTCGGACCTATAGGGTTGAGCTTCTGCGCAATCCGAATTCCCAGAAATCGAAAAACAAGCCGAAAGATGAATCCGAGGGCCATCGCCCTCGGGCTCCCAGAATGGTGCGCCTCACCTTACGCGCGCCAGCAGAGCCTAGAAAGGTGAGGTCGCCGATTCTGGGGTCAAAGGGCGATAACCCCTTGAGAAGGTCATTTCCTCTTCTGCCTTTCATGGCTCTTGGGGCTGAACTCATGATCTTCAGATAGGAAAGCGGCCGCGAAGCTGCAAAGCTCGCGGCCGCTCGTGCAGTCCATTTCAGCGCCCGGAGGCGCCCAGATCAGGGACGTGCCTGTCCGGTTCCGCGCACCTGCCACTTGTAGGTGGTGAGGCCTTCCAGGGCGACCGGGCCGCGCGCGTGGAGGCGGCCCGTGGCGATGCCGATCTCGGCGCCTAGGCCAAACTCGCCGCCGTCGGCGAACTGGCTCGAGGCGTTGACCATGACGATCGCGCTGTCGACTTCGGCAAGGAAGCGTTCGGCAGCTTCGTCATCCTTCGTGATGATGACGTCGGTGTGGCCCGAGGAGTGCGCGGCGATGTGGTCGAGCGCCGCGTCGAGGCCGTCCACTATGGCGACCGAGGCGATGGCGTCGAGGTATTCGGTATCCCAGTCCGCCTCGTCGGCCGACAGGATGCGCGAGTCGAGCGAGCGGGCGCGGGCATCGCCGCGCAGTTCGCAGCCTGCCTCGATCAGCGCCGAGACGACTTCGGCCGAGCCGGGGAACTGCGCGTCGAGCAGCAGCGTCTCCATCGCGCCGCAGATGCCCGTACGGCGCATCTTGGCGTTGACGGCCACTTCCTTGGCGACCTTGGGGTCGGCGGCGGAGTGGATGTAGGTGTGGTTGATCCCGTCGAGGTGCGCGAGCACGGGGACGCGGGCGTCCGACTGGACGCGCGAGACGAGGCTCTTGCCCCCGCGCGGGACGATCATGTCGATAAGGCCGGCCGCCGTCAGCATGGCGCCCACGACCGCGCGGTCCTGGGTCGGCACGAGCTGGATCGCGGCGGCGGGAATGCCCGCCTCTTCCAGGCCCTTGGCAAAGGCGGCGCGGATCGCGTGGTTGGAATGCACCGCCTCGCTGCCGCCGCGCAGAAGTGCGGCGTTGCCCGAGCGCAGGCACAGCGCGGCCGCGTCCGCGGTCACGTTGGGGCGGCTTTCATAGATGATGCCGATGAGGCCGATGGGGATGCGCACGCGGCTCATCCTGAGGCCGTTGGGGCGGCTCGATTCCTCGATCACCGAGCCCACCGGATCGGGGAGCGAGGCGACCTGGTCAACCGCATCGGCGATCCCGGCCAGACGCTCGGCGTCGAGGCGCAGGCGGTCGAGCATGGCGCCCGAGAGGCCCTTTTCCTCGCCAGCAGCGATGTCCTTGGCGTTGGCTTCGAGAATTGCGGCTTCGTCCGCGCGCAGCGCCTTGGCGGCGGCGCGCAGGGCCTCGGCCTTCTGCGCATCGCTCATGCGGGCGAGCACGCGCTGGGCGGCGCGGCCGTCGGCGGCAATGCGGGCGACGAGGGCTTCGGGGGTTTCGACAGCGTTGCTGTCGGCGGAAAGAGTTTCAACTGTCATAGGGTGCGGCCTACCATCTGTATTGCAGTGTGTCACGGTCGCGCCCGGCAAGCAGGAGGCCCGATTGGCCCGCCTGCGCCGGTTTTTCTGCGTTCACCTATGGTTTGTACGAAGTGTACATTCATGAACGTGCAATCTTGAGCGCATTACTCAAACAAGGACTGGGAGCGCAAATGGTTCCTTCGGTTCATCGCTTTCGATGAACGGTTCACCCTGAAATGCGCATGGTGCGCGGCGGCTCGATTCGCCTTGTTAACCCTCCCCTGCTAGCCGGTCTGCCGGGGACTGGTAATAAGCCACAGCGTGGGGTCGTTTTGAAGCTTACATCTGTCAGGGCGCTATGGTCGCGCCTGCGGGCAGGCTTCCCGGATCGCGAATTTATCATGCGTTCTCAGGGGCATGTCCATTTCATCCGGATTTCGTCGCGGACCCAGATGGTCGCCGCGGGCGCCGCTGGTGCGCTTGCCACCGTCTGGCTCGGGTCGATGGGGGCCGTCGCAATCGAGCGCCTGAGCGCCTCGTCGCAAGAGGCCGAACTTCTCAGCCGTGAGGCCAGAGTCGCCCGCGCCGAGGACCGCGTCGAGAACTACCGCGATGGCATCGACGAGGTCGCCTCCGACCTCGCCCGCCGCCAGAAGTTCATCGAACAGATGGTCGAGGCGCACATCGGTGACCTCCCGCGCGACACGAAGGCTGGTGAAACCGTCTCCAACAGCGACGCGGAAGCCAAGCGCACCATCGAGAAGGTCAGCGCGGCCGTTCCCGAGGCAAGCGAACTGGCCCGTCTCGAAGCGCGCCAGCTCGCCTTTGTCGAGAATCTCACCCGCTATGCCGACCGCCGCGCCGAAAGCGCGAGTGCGGCGATCCGCAAGCTGGGCCTCAATCCCAAGACGATGGTGGCCAATGCTCCGGCAAGCCGCGCCTCGGCGCGCGGTGGTCCGCTGATCAAGCTCGCGACCCGCGCCGATGGAAGCGTTGATCCGCGTTTCCAGCGCCTGGGCGTCAGCCTCGCGCGGATGGATGCGCTGGAAAATGGCCTTGCCTCGATCCCGCAGGTGAAGCCCGCTTCGGTCGCCTATGTCTCGTCGAGCTATGGCTACCGCTCGGACCCGTTCACGGGCGGCGCTGCGTTCCACGCCGGGCTCGACTTTCCCGGACCGCTGGGCTCGCCGATCTACGCCGCGGCCAAGGGGAAGGTGACCTTCGTCGGGCGCCGCCACGGCTATGGCAACTGCATCGAGGTGCGTCACGGCAATGGCCTGATGACCCGCTATGCGCACCTTTCGCGTTTCAAGTCCAAGGTGGGCGACAAGGTGGAAGCCGGCTCGACCATCGCCCTGATGGGCAGCACCGGCCGTTCTACCGGCTCGCACCTCCACTTCGAAGTGCGCCTCAACGGAAAGCCGGTCAATCCACGTCCCTTCCTCGAGGCCTCCGCCCATGTTCAAAAGCAGTAAGGCCGATCCCATGCCCAAGCCCGTTGCCACCTCGCGTTCGAGCGGCTCCGCGACCTTTTCCGTGCTCGGCAGTGACACGCTCATCACCGGCGACATCGAGGCGAGCGCCGATCTGCATATCGATGGCCGAGTGACCGGCGACATCACCTGCGCCGCGCTGGTGCAGGGCGTCGACAGCGAGATCACGGGCGCGATCAAGGCGGACAGCGTGCGCATTTCGGGCACCGTGCGCGGCACTGTCGCCGCGCGCGAGATCGTCATTCTCGCCTCGGGCAAGATCGAGGGCGATGTGGCTTACGACACGCTGACGGTCGAGCAGGGCGCGCGTATCGAGGGACGCCTGGCACCCAACGGCGGCGGCATGGCGCCTGCGATCGGTGTCGTGGCGGACGACGTCAAGGACGCCGTTCCGGCTTGAAGCAGGTTCCGAGGGTCATCGCCCTCGGGCTCCCCAAACTGTCTGGCTCACGCCCCGCGCGCAGCGCGGTTGAGAAAGGTGAGGCCGCCCATTTTGGGGTCAAGGGGCGATGGCCCCTTGAATCAAAACCTTCTCTCCTAGTCTTACCAACGAAAAAGGCCCGCACTTTCGTACGGGCCTTTTTCGTATGCGGGTGTGCGGGGGACGGGCTTATTCGCCGCGTTCCTCGGCTTCGGCGGCGCGCTTGGCCTGGAGCCAGGCGGCGGCTTCGGCTTCCTGCGCGGCTTCGTTGGCGGCCTTGGCGGCGGCGTCACGTTCGGCGCGCAGTTCCTCGATGAGGGCCTGGCGGTCATCGACGAGGCGTTCGTCGGTCGCGCCTTCGTTCTCGATACCGGCCTTCTTGGCGGCCTTGAAGACCATCGCGTCCAGCTCGCGCTGCGAGCACAGGCCCAGCGTGACCGGGTCCTTGGGCGTGATGTTGGCGATGTTCCAGTGCGAACGGTCGCGGATTGCGGCGATGGTGTTGCGGGTCGTACCGATCAGCTTGCCGACCTGCGCGTCTGAGACCTCGGGGTGGTTGCGCAGGATCCAGGCAATGCCGTCGGGCTTGTCCTGGCGCTTGGACACCGGCGTGTAGCGCGGGCCCTTGGTGCGGCTGACGGTTACCGGTGCGCGGTGCATGCGCAGACGGTATTCCGGATTCGCCTGACCCTTCTCGATCTCTTCCATCGTCAGCTCGCCCGCGCGCACGGGGTCGCGGCCGGTGTACTTGGCCGAGGCCAGATCGTCGGCCATGGCCTGGACTTCAAGCATGTGCAGACCGCAGAAATCCGCGATCTGTTCAAACGAGAGCGCCGTGTTGTCGACCAGCCACGAGGCGGTCGCGTGCGGCATCAGCGGAGTGGGCTGGCTCATGTCTCTATCTCCGGCGGAAACAATAAGGGCCGCCCCTTCGCGGAGCGGCCGTACCGGCCCGACTTAGGTGAGTTTTGCGCGTTGGGCAAGGACTAGCGCCCGAATTGCGCGGAAAATCGGTGCCGGAGGGTCCGGATCGGAGTCAGAAGAGACCGCGCTGCGCGCGAGGGAGGCAGGGGAAGGGACAAGCCGAACTCACCTGTCCCCCGCATCCGCCACCGCCTATTCAGCCACCCATGCGTTCGCGCACGTTGCGGGCATCCTTCCAGCCCTCAAGCCGCTTTGCGAGATCCTCGTCGCCCTCGGGCAGGGTGATTTCGAGGCGGATAAGCTCGTCGCCGCGCGTGCCGTCCTTGCGGGTCATGCCCTTGCCCTTGAGGCGCAGGGTCTTGCCCGAGCTGGACCCGGCCGGCACCGTCAGCATGACCGCGCCGGACGCGGTGGGCGCGCGCACCTTGGCGCCGCTGAGCGCCTCGTCGAGGGTGATCGGCAGGTCGAGGCGCAGGTCGTCGCCGTCGCGCTCGAAATAGGGGTGGTGCGCGATGGAGATGGTGATGATCGCATCGCCCGCGCCGCCCGGACCCGGCTCACCCTTGCCCGAAAGGCGCATTTGGGTGCCGTCCTCGACCCCCTTGGGCAGCTTGAGGTCGATGGTCTTGCCGTCGGACAGGGTGATGCGCTGGTTGGCGAGTTCGGCCGCGTCGGTCAGCGAGACCGAGAGGCGGTAGTTGACGTTGGCGCCGCGCGGGGCCGAGCGCGAACGTCCGCCGCCAAAGCCGCCTCCCATTCCGCCACCCATGCCTCCGGGGCCGCCGCGCTGGCCGCCGCCGCCGAAGATGCCGCCGAACAGGTCCTCAAGGTCGATCCCGTCGTTTCCGCCGAAACCACCAAAACCGCCCGCGCCGCCGCCCATGCCGGACCGATGACCGCCGCCACCGCCGAAACCACCGGCCCCGAAGGGCATGGTAGGGTTTCCCTCCGCGTCGATCTCGCCGCGGTCGAACTGGGCGCGCTTTTCCTTGTCGGAGAGAAGGTCGTAGGCGCGGGTCACGTCCGAGAAGCGTTCGGCCGCCTTCGGGTTGTCCTTGTTCCGGTCGGGATGGAGCTCCTTGGCGAGCTTGCGGTAGGCGGACTTGATGTCCTTCTCGCTAGCGCCACGTGCGATGCCGAGAGTGGTGTAAGGATCTGTTGCCATAATGCCACTTAGCTAGGTTGTAGAGCGCGTTCCGACAAGTTCTTCGCGATGCTCGGGCGGTGCTTTTTCGTTTGCTGTGGCTGCAATACCCGCCCCGGACCTTCCCAGGTGCGGCGGGGCGGGCTATTCGGCGGCGCGAAGCGGCCACGTGCCGCCGATCAAGGTCGCTTCCCTGTACGGGTGTACCTTGCTGGCGACGTGGAGCCTACGGCCACAGCAACAGGACGAGATACGATGGAATCCGAACAGACCCGCGAAGTCATCCCCGATGGCGATCCCTTTGCCCTGTTCAGCGCCTGGTACGACGAGGCGCGCGGGACCGAGCCCAACGATTCCAACGCGATGGCCCTGGCAACGGCAACGCCCGACGGCGTTCCCTCGGTGCGTATGGTGCTCCTGAAGGGCCATGGCCCCGATGGCTTCGTGTTCTACACCAATGGCCACAGCCGCAAGGGCGGTGAGATCGCGGCGAACCCGCACGTTGCGCTGCTGTTCCACTGGAAGAGCCTGCGCCGCCAGATCCGCATCGAGGGAGCCCTGAGCCCGGTGACGCCGGCGGAAGCTGACGCGTACTTCCACTCGCGCCATCGCGATTCGCAGCTGGGTGCGGTGGCCTCCGACCAGTCCGCCCCGCTCGACAGCCGCGAGACCTTCCTTGCCCGCTACGAAGAGGTGCGTGCGCGCTTCGAGGGCGGCGAGGTCGAACGTCCGGCGCACTGGGGCGGCTACCGCGTGGTGCCTGTCGCCATGGAGTTCTGGCAGGACCGTCCCTACCGTCTCCATGAACGCCGCCGCTTCGAGCGGGTGGGCGAGGGGCCCTGGTCGAGCACGCTGCTCTACCCCTGATGTCTCTGGTTTCGATGGGAATTGATTCATGAGCGATGGACGCAGCCAGGTCCGCGCAATGCTGACCCGCAGTGCGGCGTTCGCCAGTATCGCGGCGGCGCTGTTTCTGCTCGTGCTCAAGATCTGGGCGGCGATCACCACCGATTCGACTGCGATGCTGGGCAGTCTTGCGGACACCACGCTCGATCTCGTCGCCAGCCTGGCGACACTGCTGGGCGTGTGGATCGCCGCGCAGCCGGCCGACGACAAGCACCGCTTCGGGCACGGCAAGGCCGAGGCGATCACCGCGCTGTTCCAGATCGTGCTGATCGTCATCTCGGCGCTGGGCATCGCGGCGCGCGCCGTCGAGCGGCTGCTCGTGGGCAACGAGGTGCAGGCCGCCGAGCAGGGCATCGGCGTCTCCATTGCGGCCATCGTGGTGACGATTGCGTTGCTGGCCTGGCAGCGCCACGTCATCCGCCGCACTGGCAGCCTCGCGATCACCACCGACAGCGTGCACTACCAGTCGGACCTGTTTCTCAACCTCGCGGTGATCGTGGGCCTGGTGCTTGAAACCTATGTGGGGCTTGCGGGCGCGGATGCGGTGTTCGGCTTCGGCATCGCGGCCTGGCTCGCCTATGGGGCCTGGGGCGCCTCGGACGAGGTGCTCGACCAACTCATGGACCACGAGTGGCCCGAGGAGAAGAAGCAACGCTTCCTCCAACTTCTGGCGACGTTTCCGGACATCAGCGGGGTCCACGACCTGCGCACCCGGACCTCGGGCGACAAGGACTTCGTGCAGTTCCATATCTGGGTCGACCCGCAGATGACCGTGCGCGAGGCGCACCGGGTGATGGACGGGATCGAGCACCGCCTCGAAGCCGACTTCCCCGGCGTGGAGATCCTCATCCACACCGATCCCGATGGCCTGGTCGATGAGAAGGGCGAGGCAGGACGCGACGTGCTGCCGCCGATCCGCGTTGGGTTGGAGCAGGACGTGAAGCTTTAGAAGTTGATATTCTTCAAGGGGTCATCACCCCTTGACCCCCAAATGGTCGACCTCACCTTGCGCAGCCAAGCTGGCGCGTGGGAGGTGAGGGTGACGATTTTGGGAGCCCGAGGGCGATGGCCCTCGGAATCGTCTTTCCTGCTCTGTGAACTGTTACTTCCCGCCCGGAAACAACGCCAGAAGCGCTCCGATGCGCTCGTGCACGGCGCGTTCCTGGTTGGGTGGCTGCGGCCCAGGCGCACCACGGTGAGGAGCTGTTCGGGTGAGCTTACGACGTACTGGCCGTACTCGCCCAGGCACGCGAAGACGTCGGCCGGTGCGGTGGCGGGCCAGAGCCTTGCGGTTTCACCGGGAGGCGCGGTGTTGAGCCAGACCCCGGCGCCGTAGGCGGCGTTGCGCGGGCTCGGCTCGCGCATGAAGGAGATCCAGCGGCGTGGCAGTATCTGTGCGCCAGCGACCGAACCACGGTGGCGCAGGAACTCGGCGAGCTTGGCCCAGTCGCGCGCGTTGGCGTGAATCATGCCCGAGCCGGTCAAGGTGCCCGCCCGGTCAAACCCGGCCTGGGTCGATTCCATGCCGATGGGGGTCAGAACGCGGCTTTGCAGGTAGCCCATGACCGCGGCGCGGCGCGCTTCGGGTGATCCGTCGGGGGCGAGGACCCGTGCGGCAAGATCGGCGAGGATGATCGCGTTCGCGCCCGAATCCGCGAAAGTCTGGCCCGCAGGGGACTCGAGCGGCTGTGCCTCGGCGTAGGCGGCCATGTCGTCGCGCCCGTCGAGGTAGAGGAGGCGCATCGCATCGGACTGCTCCGCGATGCCGCCTTCGCGCCCCGGGCGGCCTTTGGCAAAGCGCAGGCCCGAGCGCATCTGGAGAAGTTGGCGCAGCGTCACTTCGCCGCGCGGATCGCCGGGCCGGCGCCATTCGGGGACAGGCGCGGATTCGTTGAGGCGCAGGCGTCCGTCGCTGACGAGCTGGCCGATCATCAGGCTGGTGAGGCACTGGCCCGCGCTCCATCCCGGCAGGCGCGTCGTGTCGGAGATACCGGGGCCATAGCGCTCGGCGATGACCGACCCGCGCTTCATGATGACAAGCGCGTGCGTCGGGCCGACCGCATCGGTGTTGAACAATCCGTCGATCGCCCGGCCGAGTTCGGCGTGGGGGGCCCCGCCGTCGTTGGCGATGGCGGCTTCGGCCTCGGTGCTGGGCGGGGGCGGGCCCTCGCTCGCGGGTTCTCCACAGGCCCACAGGCTTGGCAGGGCCAGCAGCGGGAGGATAAGGCGGATCGGATGCACCGGCATGACGCGCGGTGTAGTGTGCGAGAAGATCGGGAATGGCAACACCGCCCAAATCGGGAGCCGGGGACAAGCTGCGGCAGGCCTGGCAGCAGCGGCAGGCGTCGGGAGGGCTTGGGCGCGGGCGCGCCCCGGACGGACAGGCTGCTTCCGGGGCTGCGCGTGCGCGTCACGCCGCGCGCCAGCCTTCGCGCTGGCTGCGTAACCTGGTGGTCCTTGCGCTGCTGGTGGGGGGCGGGCTCCTGGCCTGGCAGTGGGCGGACCTGCGCGAGCGGACACGTATTGGCGGCGCCTATGCCGCGCGGCTCGGCTGCGTGTGCCGCCATGTCTCGCAGCGCGATCTCAAAAGCTGCGAGGCCGACCTCGCGGTGGCCCCGCTTGGCGGCATCGCGGGGCGCGTCTGGTTGAGCGAGGATACCGAGACGCGCAGCGTCAGCGCCGGGCTACCGCTGCTCGGCTACCAGAGTGCGCGCTACGACAGCCGCCATGGCTGCCGTCTCGAACCCTGGGACGAGTGATCGAGTGATCCGACGCGTTGCTCAGAGCGGGGTGGCGGGCGTGGTGTCCTCGATCCAGCCTCCGCCGACCACGCGCTCGCCCGCATAGATCACCGCGGCCTGTCCCGGCGCGACGCCGTATTCGGGATTGGCGAAGCGCAAGGTGGTCTCCGCGCCCTCGCCGAGCGGACCTTCGAGCGTGACGGGCACGGGCTTGGCCAGCGAACGGACCTTGGCGGTGAGCGGCACCCCCTCGGGGAGGGGGCCGATGCGGTTGGTCTCGATGATCCGGGCCGAGGCGACCGCCAGCAGATGGCGCGGGCCGACAAGGACCCGGCGCGAGGGCGCATCGATCCCCACCACGTAGAGCGGTTCGGGCTGGCCGCCGATCTCGAGCCCCCGGCGCTGGCCTACGGTGTAGTGGATGACGCCCTGGTGCGATCCGAGGACCGCGCCGGTCTCGACATGGACGATGTCGCCGGGCGCGGCTCCCTCGGGACGGACCGAGCGCACGATCTTGGCGTAGTCGCCGTCGGGCACGAAGCAGATGTCCTGGCTGTCGGGCTTGTCTGCGACCCGCAGGCCCGCCGCTTCGGCGAGGCGCCGTGTCTCGGTCTTGGGAAGGCCGCCGAGGGGAAAGCGCAGGAAGTCGAGCTGGGCCTCGGTCGTGCCGTAGAGGAAGTAGCTCTGGTCGCGCGCCGGGTCGGCCGCGCGGTGCAGTTCGGAGCCCGCCGGACCTTCCACGCGGCGCACGTAATGGCCGGTCGCGAGGCAATCGGCGCCAAGGTCCCGGGCCATCTGCAGGAGGTCGGTGAACTTGGGCCCCATGTTGCAGCGGATGCAGGGGATGGGGGTGCGGCCGGCGAGGTAGTCGTCGGCGAAACGGTCGACGACCTCTTCGCGAAACGCGCTCTCGTGGTCGAAGACGTAGTGGGCGATGCCGAGGCGGTCGGCGACCGCGCGCGCGTCGCGAATGTCGTCGCCGGCACAGCACGCGCCCTTGCGGCCCGTGGCTGCGCCGTAGTCGTAGAGTTGCAGCGTGATGCCGATGGTCTCGGCGTCGGTGGCTGCGGCCAGCGCGGCGACGACCGAGGAATCGACGCCGCCCGACATGGCCACGACGATGCGGCGCGCCGAGAGCGGCGCGGGCAACTGGAACAGGTCGGCCGGATCGAGGCCGTTGAAGAGATTTGCGTCAGGGGACATGGGCAGCGCTCATACAGCGCCTTGTCGCGAATTCCTACCCGATCGGCGCGAAGGCAGGGCCATTGGGATCGCACCAGGCCTGTCATTAATCTTCCATTGACCATGTGAGCCCTATCCTGCCGCCATAAGCCGGGTCGTTTCGGTGTGGTCCTGCCTTGGCGCGACGGGAAGGTTGCCTGCGCCGAAGGGCTCCTTGACTGGCCATGTGCGTCGGGCCGGAGGTGCGGGAGGCAGGAATGACGATGCAACTTAATGAACTCTCGAACTTTTCCTACTTGATGAAAGCCCCCAAACGCCCCGTGGAAAATCCTTAACAAGAGTCCCTAATGCTCGTTAACCGTACTGCTTCAAGCAATGGCAAGTCCGCATGGACAAAGAGAGGCTCACCACCGGCTCCAGCAAAACCGGTGGGCGAGGGCTAAGATGATCGAAAATCAGAAAATCAGACCCGCGCAGGTAATCGGGCCACTGGGTGAACCGCTCACTCTCGAGTCGCTTCCCCCCGCCAATACCACGCGCTGGGTCGTGCGCCGCAAGGCCGAGGTCGTGGCCGCCGTCAATGGCGGTCTGTTGACCATCGACGAAGTGTGTGAACGTTACCAGCTGACGCTCGAGGAATTCGCCTCCTGGCAGCGGGCCGTGGATCGCTCTGGAATGCAGGGGCTGCGCGTCACGCGCATCCAGCACTACCGCGATCTCTACGAGCGCCAGCAAAAGTACTGATCACCCCCCGATCAGTTCCGCGGGACCGACAAACGGCGACGAACCTTCCGGGTTTGTCGCCGTTTTTCTATGCCTGTTGTTTTCATGCCGTTGAACGAGGCGAGAAGTCGTTGGTCGATCCGGGGGCGTATCTGGCGCCAGATCGCGTTGCCACCCGTCGTAGGCACACGTATACGTCAGGATCAGGGATTAACGGCCATGATCCGGGCCGTGCGGGGCGATGCGTGACCTTGCACGGGAAACTGGGGGACCTGTGAGGGTGCCGGGACGATGCGGCCAGTGCGGTGACGGAATGAATTACACGAGCAAGTTGGACAAGGATCGCGCCGAAGTCGTGAGCAAGGAGGACCTGGGCGCACAGACGGGCGCGGACGGGGCTTTCGAGGCGCACGAGGCGCAGACGCAAGGACCGGAAAAAGGCTCCTCGCGGCTGATCTGGCTTGGCGTTGCCGGGGCTTTCGTGCTCATCGTGGGAATCTGGTTCTACCTCCACAGCGGTTCGGAAACCGGCCCGGTCGAGGCGGCACAGGTGCCGGTCGTGACCGTCGTCAAGCCGGGCCGCTCGACCGTCGTGGGCACGATCACCGCCACCGGATCGCTCGCCGCGCGCCGCGCCATGCCGATCGGTTCGGTGGGTGAGGGCGGGCAGGTGCGCAGCGTCCTCGTCGAACCGGGCGACTGGGTGAAGGCCGGCCAGGTGCTCGCCGTCGTCGACAGTTCGGTGCAGGTCCAGCAGCAGGCCAGCCAGGCCGCGCAGATCAAGGCCGCCCAGGCCGACGCGCGCCTCGCCCAGTCCAATCTCGACCGCGCGCTCCAGCTGGTCGATCGCGGTTTCATCTCCAAGGCCGACGTCGACCGCCTCACCGCCACGCGCGACGCCGCGCTGGCCCAGGTCGAACTGGCCCGCGCTTCGCTGCGCCAGCTTCAGGCCCAGGCCGCGCGCCTCAACATCGTCGCGCCCGCCGCCGGGCTCGTGCTTGAACGCAATGTCGAGCCGGGCCAGGTCGTGGGCGGCGGCTCGAGCGTACTGTTCCGCCTTGCCAAGGGCGGCGAGATGGAACTGCTCGCCAATCTCAGCGAGGACGACCTGGCGCGCGTGCGCGTCGGTGCGCAGGCCGAGGTGACTCCGGTCGGCTCGGAGCGCGCCTTCACCGGGCAGGTCTGGCAGGTCTCGCCGATCATCGACCCGACCTCGCGCCAGGGCACCGCGCGCATCGCGCTGGCCTATGACCGCGCGCTGCGTCCGGGGGGCTTTGCCAGCGCCACGCTGACCAGCGGCACCGTGGTGGCGCCGATGCTTCCGGAATCGGCGATCCAGAGCGATGCCGAGGGCAGCTTTGTCTATGTCGTGGGCAAGGACAACAAGGTGGCGCGGCGCGGGGTCGAAACCGGGCTCGTCACCGCTGATGGCATCGTCATCTCCAAGGGCCTTGCCGGCACCGAGACGGTCGTCCTGCGCGCCGGTGGCTTCCTCAATCCCGAGGACACCGTCGAGCCGCGCATGGCCAAGACCGCGGACTGACGCGTCGGGCAGGGACAGACATGAACTTTCGCAACATCTCGGCCTGGTCGATCCGCA
This sequence comes from Novosphingobium sp. MBES04, assembly GCF_000813185.1. Classification (NCBI taxonomy): domain Bacteria; kingdom Pseudomonadati; phylum Pseudomonadota; class Alphaproteobacteria; order Sphingomonadales; family Sphingomonadaceae; genus Novosphingobium; species Novosphingobium sp. MBES04. The sequence goes on from NZ_DF850488.1 coordinate 1,858,153, forward strand.
ACCCGATCATTCCGATCGTCTTCTTCATCGGCCTGATGATCGCGGGGATGGTCTCGTTCGGGCGCATGAACGTCAACAACATGCCCGATGTGGATTTCCCGGGCGTGGTCGTGCGCATCAGCCAGCCCGGCGCCGCGCCGACCGAGATCGAGACCCAGATCACCCAGATCGTCGAGGGCGCCGCCCGCTCGATCAGCGGGGTCGAGGAGATTGAATCCAACGCCTCGGAAGGCAGCTCGGTCACCTTCGTGCGCTTTGCCATCGGCACCGATGCGGACGTGGCCACCAACCAGGTGAAGAACGCGGTCGATCAGGTGCGCGGCGACCTGCCTGACGGCATTCTCGAACCGCAGATTTCCAAGGTCGAAGCGGGTGGCGGGGGGACCCTTGCAGTCTTCGCGGTCAGCGCCGATGACATGACCATCGAACAGCTGAGCTGGTTCATCGACGATACCGTTTCCAAGAACCTGCTTTCGGTCCAGGGGCTTGCCTCGGTCAGCCGCAACGGCGGCGTGGACCGCGAGATCCGCGTCGTGGTCGATCCCGACAAGATGATCGCCTTTGGCGTGACCGCGCGCGACATCAACACGGTGCTGCGCCAGGTGAACACCGATGCGGCGGGCGGCGAGGCGGAAATTGCCGGTTCGCGCCAGTCGGTGCGCGTGCTGGGCAATGCCGACAGCGCCTACGACCTTTCGCAGACGCGCATCAACCTGGGCAATGGCCGCCAGGTCAAGCTTTCCGATGTTGCCAAGGTCTACGACGGCTATTCCGAGCGCTACCGCATGGCCAAGCTGCGCGGGCGCGAGGTCGTCACCTTCAGCTTCGACCGCGCCATCGGCGCCTCGGATGTCGCGGTCTACGACGGCGCGATGGAAAAGCTCGACGCGATCCGCAAGGCCAACCCGTCGGTCCACTTCACCCGCCTGTTCTCGCAGGTGGACTACACCCGCGAGCAGTACACCAGCTCGATGGAGATGCTGGTGGAGGGCGCGGTGCTGGCCATCGTCATCGTCTACCTGTTCCTGCGCGACTGGCGCGCGACCTTCATCGCCGCCATCGCCATCCCGCTTTCCGCGATCCCGACCTTCTGGTTCATGGATCTCATGGGCTTCACGCTCAACTTCCTCTCGTTGCTCGCGCTGAGCCTGGTGGCCGGTGTCCTTGTCGATGACGCCATCGTCGAGATCGAGAACATCGTGCGCCACATGCGCATGGGCAAGAGCGCCTACCAGGCCTCGATCGACGCGGCCGACGAGATTGGCCTCGCGGTTGTCGCCACCACCTTCTCGATCGTGGCGGTGTTCTTCCCCGTCGGCATGATGCCGGGCATTTCGGGGCAGTTCTTCAAGGCCTTCGGTCTTACCATCGTCGTGGCCGTGCTGATCAGCCTTGCGGTCGCGCGCATGATCACGCCGATGGTCGCGGCCTATTTCCTGAAGTCGCATGGCCATGCCGAGCATGGCGGCGGGCGGATCATGGACCTTTACGTGAAGATCCTCGCCTGGACGCTCGACAGCCGCGAGGCGCTGCGCCGCAAGGCCGCGCTGGTGCGCCCGGAGCATGGCCGCTGGTATGCGCTCCCGGCCGTGGCGCTGCTCTTTGTGCTCCTCCTTGCCGGTATTGCGGGGGCCGTCGCCGCGTTCCAGGCGCTGGCCGCAGGCGTGGCCGCGCTGGGGCTTGGCAACAGCGCGCAGGTCGTCCTGCCCTCGCTGATTGCGCCGCTGGCGGTCCCGCTCGTGATCTTCGGGCTTGGCAAGGTGTTCCGACTGGTCTGGGGGCTCATGGGCACCTTTGGCCAGTGGTACCGCTACTGGCATGACCGCGTGGCCGCGCGCACGCGCGATCACCGCTTCTACGCCTTCCTCGCCGGTGTCTACGCGCTGGTGGTGACCTTCGCGTTGCTGCTGGGCCTGCCGCAGGAGTTCATGCCGGCCAACAACTCCGACACGAGCCGGGTCAATATCGAGATGGTGCCCGGCACCACGCTCGAGCAGACCGAGGCCGTGGCCGACGAGGTGACCCACATCATCGAGGCGCAGTCCGAGGTGGAGCTGGTCATGGCCGCCTCGCGCGAGGGTGAGGCGACGCTCTACATCACGCTCAAGCCTGCCGATAAGCGCGATGCGACCAGCATCGAGTTCGAACGCCGCCTGGCGCCCGAACTGCAGCGCATCCCCGATGCGCGCGTGAGCTTTGCCACCCAGTCGGGCGGCTTCGGGTCGGGCCGCGACATCTCGGTCATGCTGTCGGGCAGCGATTCCGACCAGCTCAACGAGACCGCACAGATCCTGGTCGACCAGATGCGTTCGATCCCGGGCGTCGTCGCGCCGCGTATCGCGGCCGACCTCCAGCGCCCTGAACTTGTCATCGTGCCCCGGCTCGACCTCGCCGCCCAGCTTGGCGTGACCACCACTGCGCTCAGCCAGACGATCCGAATCGCGACCCTGGGCGAGATCGACCAGAACGCGGCCAAGTTCTCGCTCTCGGACCGGCAGGTGCCGATCCGCGTGGTGCTCGACCGGGATTCGCGCCGCGACTTCTCGACCATCGAGAACCTGCCGGTGACGACCAGCGCAGGGGGCAGTGTTCCCCTGAAGCGCGTGGCTGAAATCCGCTTTGGCGCAGGTCCGACCGAGATCGCGCGCTACAACCAGGCGCGCCGCGTCTTCGTTGGCGCCGACCTTGGACCCGGGCAGATCAAGGGCACGGTGATGGAGGCGATCCAGCAGTTGCCGATCATGCAGAACCTGCCGATGGGCGTCTCCAACGCGCCGGTGGGCGAGGACCAGTGGCAGGCCGAGATGATCACCAACTTCATCATCGCGGTCATCAGCGGCATTTTCCTCGTCTTCGCGGTGCTGGTACTGCTCTACAAGCGCTTCGTCTCGCCGCTGGTGAACATGGCCTCGCTCCTCCTGGCGCCGCTCGGCGGCCTGCTGGCCATCGCGATCCGGGGGGAACCGATCTCGATGCCGGTCTTCATCGGCATTCTCATGCTGCTGGGCATTGTCGCCAAGAACTCGATCCTCCTCATCGATTTCGCGATCGAGGAAATGCACCGGGGCGTGGAGAAGGTGACCGCGATCATCGATGCCGGGCACAAGCGCGCGCAGCCGATCGTGATGACCACCGTCGCAATGACGGCGGGCATGGTGCCGACCGCGCTGTCGATCTCGGGCGACGGGGCCTTCCGCGCGCCGATGGGCCTCGTGGTGATCGGTGGGCTCCTCCTTTCCACCCTGCTTACTCTGGTAATTGTGCCCGCAGCCTTTAGCCTTGCCGATGGTTTCGAGAAGCGGATCGGACCCAAGCTGCGCACGACGCTGCTGACGTTCGAGCCGCACCATGCCGAGGAGGCGCACGCCCGTTCGCAAGGGGGGACCGCGCTTCCCGCCGAATAAGGGAAAGGCGCGTAGTTTTGGCGCAGGACAGTACATTCAGGGAGATCGGCGTCGGCATTGGCGCCGGTATTGACAAGGCCGACAGGGCGCGCCGCATGCGCCTCTTCGCGACCGGTCTCCTCCTGACCATGGCCGCGCTGTTCCTGGCGCTTCACCGCCTGCACGGGCTCTTTCCCGCCTGGGACACGCCGCTGGGCTACGCCATCGCCTTTACCGAGGCGGCGATGGTGGGTGGGATGGCGGACTGGTTTGCAGTCACCGCGCTCTTTCGTCGGCCGCTGGGCCTGCCGATCCCGCACACCGCGATCATCCCGGAGAACAAGGACCGGATCGCCGATTCGATGGCGCGCTTCCTGCGCGAGAATTTCCTGACCCCGCAGGTCGTCGCCCGGCGCCTGCAGGGCTTCAACTTTGCCGCGAGCCTGGGCGGTTTCCTCGGCGATCCGACGCGGGGCGAGAATCCGAGGATCCGGGCGGGCGCGGCCAATCTCCTTGCCGATGTGCTGGAATCGCTCGACCCCGAGCAGATGGGAGGCATGGTCAAGACCGGCCTCAAGTCCCAGCTCGCGCGGATCGATGCCGCGCCGCTCCTTGCCCAGATGCTCGAGAACGCGATTGCCGACCAGCGCCACCTGCCTGTCCTGGAGGCGATGCTGCGCAAGGTGGGAGAGGTGATCGAGGCCAACGAGCCGATGATCCGCGAGATGATCCACGCGCGCGCCAACACGATCATGCGCTGGACCGGCCTTGATGAGCGCCTTGCCAACGGGGTCCTCGACGGAACCTACCGCCTTCTTGCCGAAATTATCGTGCAGCCCGACCATCCCTTGCGTGGCAAGGTCGACGAGGCGCTGACGGCCCTCGTGCGGGACTTGCGCAGCGATCCCGAAATGCAGGCGCGGGTGGCGCGCATCAAGGCCGAACTGCTGGCCAATCCGGCGCTGGGCGCCTGGATAGAGGCGATGTGGGAGCGGGGCCGCACCGCCCTGCTCGAAGCCATGCGCAACCCCGAGGCCGCGCTCTCCAGCTCGCTCGGCGCGACGCTGGGGCAGGGGCTTGGCCAGCTGGGCGCGGCGCTCGGCGGCGACGCGCGCCTGCAGGTCATGGTCAACCGCTTTGCCCGCCGCACGCTTGTCGGTGTGAGTGCGCGCTACGGCAGCGAGATCGTGCGGCTCGTCTCCGAGACGGTGAAGCGCTGGGACGCGCAGACGGTGTCGGCCCGGATCGAGGGGGCTGTCGGCCGCGACCTCCAGTTCATCCGCATCAACGGAACCTTGGTGGGCGGCCTCTTCGGCCTTGCCATCCATACTGTGGAGCGCTTTCTGTGAGCCAGGAGCCGTGGCCCGAGGGGCTGACCGCGCCCCTCCTTACCACCACGCGCTTTGAATTGTGGCAGCCGCGGGTGGGGGATCTGGCGGCGCACATGGCGCTGCTCGCCGATCCGGAGGTGACGCGTTATCTCGCGCCCACGCCCCCCGACCCGGAAAAGCACATGGAGCGTCTGATCCGCCATGCCGAAAGCTGGCTCCAGCACGGCTATGGGCTCTTCGCGGTGCGCCCGCATGGATCGGAGGCGATGATCGCGAGCTGCGGCCTGTTTCACTCCAACCGGGGCTTCGGCAAGGGGTTCGACGATGCCACCGAGGCGGGCTGGATCGTGGCGCGCGACTGGTGGGGCCAAGGCGTTGCGCGCGAGGTCATGGAGGCGAGCCTCGCCTGGTTCGAGGAACGCCATGGCCCGCGCCGCATGGTCTGCATGATCGAGGAGGGCAACCTTGCGTCCGAGCGTCTTGCCGCTGCGCTGGGCTTTGTCGCCTACGGCCGCAAGGAGCCCGACGCCGAGGACCCGGTCGCGCTCAACCTTTACGAGCGTCAGCCCAAGGTTGGACTGTCGTAAGCTAGTTGATCCGGAAGAGGGTGGTGGTCGCCCAATAGCTTGTCACGGAAGATCCATCGGCAAGACGGGCCGGTTCGAACGTCACGCCTGCGATGCGTTCGCAGACCAGGTCATCGAAACGCGCATCGTTCTGGGAGAGGGGGACGCGGCATCCCTGCACCTTCCCTTGCGGATCAATCGTCAGGACTACGTTAACGCGTGCCTGTGCCCCTTTTCGGGCGAGATCGCGTGGATAGTGCTGCGCCAGTTGTCGAGCTATACCCGAGATATCCAGGGGCCTGGGGGTGGTTTCGACCTGGTCTTGAACAGCAGGGTCAATTCCCCATCGGCTGAGCAGATCGCGCGCGCATTTACGAAGTGCGTTGAGGGGCTTGTCGAGAGAGCCGGTTTCGAAGGTGAGCGTGCGCGGGCCAAGGTCGATATCGAGCCGCTCGATTTCAGCGGAAACGGGACGCACGTAGTGCGGATTGGGCTCTTTCCCCTTGGCAAGCGCGCGGGCACGCTGGGCCGCATCCATACGGTCGAATTCGGCATGATCGAGAGCGATCTGTGTGCTGAACAGGAGGGAGTTGTAGGTGTCATCGACCTTCGCTGCAATTGCATCGGCTTCGTACGCAGGGAAGGGGGCAAAGGCGACTTTGATGTCCCGGTGCGGCAGGTTGAGCTTGGCCGGGCCCCCGGTGAGCTGGATCTGGTACTTGGCGTCAGGCGTAAAGGTCATGAAGCGCAGGAGGACGCCTTCGTCGCCTTCGCCGTAAATGCGTTGCAGGACGCAGGCGTTGTCGGCCCAATCCACGTTCCACGGCGAGGAGGCTTCCAGAACGAAGGTGTCCGGCTTCGCCTGAGCGCCCTGCGCCGTCAGCAGCCCACAAACCGCCGCGATGGCCCAACCCGTTCTGCGCATCTCGATATCCCCCTATCCAGTTGACCAAGACTGGCATGAGGCAGGGTAGGGGGCAAGACTCTTGCGGGGAAGCAATGTCGCGTCGATCTACGAAAAAGCCCCCGCCGGGCCGGAGCCTGGCGGGGGCTTTCCAAACTTTCGGGCCGAGGCCTCAGAGCTTGCCGGTAAGTTCCGGCACCGCGTCGTAGAGGTCGGCGACAAGACCGATGTCCGCGACCTGGAAGATCGGGGCGTCCTCGTCCTTGTTGATGGCGATGATGGTCTTGGAGTCCTTCATGCCCGCAAGGTGCTGGATCGCGCCCGAGATGCCGACCGCGATGTAGACTTCGGGAGCCACGATCTTGCCGGTCTGGCCGACCTGGTAGTCGTTGGGGACATAGCCCGCATCGACCGCCGCGCGGCTGGCACCGACGGCTGCGCCGAGCTTGTCGGCGAGCGGCAGGATGGTGGCCTCGAAGGTGTCCGCGTCCTTGAGGGCACGGCCGCCCGAGACGATGACCTTGGCGCTGGTGAGCTCAGGGCGCTCGCTGGTCGCGATCTCCTGGCCCACGAAGCTGGAGAGACCCGCATCGCCCTTGCCCGAGACGGCCTCGACGCTGGCCGAACCGCTCTCGGCATCGGCCTTTTCGAAGGCGGTGCCGCGCACGGTGATGACGAGCTTGGCGTCGGTGCTCTCGACCGTGGCGATCGCGTTGCCGGCATAGATCGGACGGGTGAAGGTCTTCTCGCCCTCGACCGAGAGGATGTCCGAGACCTGCATGACGTCGAGCAGGGCGGCGACGCGCGGCGCGATGTTCTTGCCAGTGGTCGTGGCGGGCGCGAGGAAGGCGTCGTGATCGCCCATCAGCTCGACGATGAGCGGGGCGACGTTCTCGGCGAGACCATGCTCGTAAGCCGCGTCGTCGGCGAGGTGCACCTTGGCGACGCCGGCGATCTTGGCGGCTTCGTCGGCGACGGCCGCGCAGCCTGCGCCTGCAACGATGAGGTGAACTTCACCCAGCTTTGCAGCGGCGGTGACCGTGGAGAGCGTCGCGTCCTTGACGGCGGCGTTGTCGTGTTCGACCCAAACAAGCGTCTTCATTACGCGACTCCCATTTCCTTGAGCTTGGCGACAAGCGCATCGACGTTCTCGACCTTGATGCCGGCGCTGCGCACCGGCGGCTCGGCGACCTTGAGCGTCTTGAGGCGCGGCGCGATGTCGACGCCGTAGTCGGCGGGCGTCTTGGCATCGAGCGGCTTCTTCTTGGCCTTCATGATGTTGGGCAGCGAGGCGTAGCGCGGCTCGTTCAGGCGAAGGTCGGTGGTGACGATGGCGGGCATCGCGAGCTTGACGGTCTCGAGACCGCCGTCGACTTCGCGGGTGACGGCCACGCTATCGCCCTCGACCACCACCTTGGAGGCGAAGGTGCCCTGCGGACGGCCGAGCAGGGCCGCGAGCATCTGGCCGGTCTGGTTGGAATCGTCGTCGATCGCCTGCTTGCCCAGGATCACGAGGCCCGGGTTCTCTTCCTCGACCACGGCCTTGAGGATCTTGGCGACCGCGAGCGGCTCGACTTCCTCGTCGGTGGCGACATGGATCGCGCGGTCCGCGCCCATCGCCATGCCCGTGCGCAGGGTTTCGGCGGCCTTGGCCGGGCCGATCGAGACCACGATGACCTCTTCGGCGTTGCCCGCTTCCTTGATCTGCAGCGCTTCCTCGACGGCAATCTCGTCGAAGGGGTTCATGCTCATCTTCACGTTGGCAAGGTCCACGCCGGACCCGTCCGCCTTTACCCGCGGCTTCACATTGTAGTCGATCACCCGCTTCACGGGCACGAGGATTTTCATGAGAATATGTCCTCTCAAACTCTGCTGCAGGGCTGTTTAGCCATGCGATTAAATTGCGCGGTGGATGCCATCGCGCCCCACGCTCAAGACGTCAACCCCCGCAATTGTTCCATCGCCCCAAGAGGGGCTTTAGTCGCGCCGGGGCAATTGGCCCGCGAAGTGCATGAGGAGGTCTGCTCCCGGCGTACAGAGCGGGGCCGGGCCCTGTTCGAAGGGCAAAAAGAAAGCGGCGGGAGCCCGAGGCCCCCGCCGCTTTGCATGTCGTATCGGTGCCTGTGGCGCCGATCAGGCCGCCTGAACTTCGGCGACGATCTTCTTGGCCGCATCGCCCAGGTCGTTGGCCGGAACGATCGGCAGACCCGAGTTGGCGAGGATGTCCTTGCCCTGCTGCACGTTGGTGCCTTCAAGGCGAACCACGAGCGGCACGCCCAGATTCACTTCCTTGGCCGCGGCCACGATGCCCTCGGCAATGACGTCGCACTTCATGATGCCGCCGAAGATGTTCACGAGGATGCCCTTCACGTTGGGATCGCCGAGAATGATCTTGAACGCCGCGGTCACCTTTTCGGTGGTGGCGCCGCCGCCCACGTCGAGGAAGTTGGCGGGGAACGAGCCGTTGAGCTTGATGATGTCCATGGTCGCCATGGCAAGCCCTGCGCCGTTCACCATGCAGCCGATGTCACCATCGAGCTTGATGTAGGCAAGGTCGTACTTCGAAGCTTCGATCTCGGCCGGATCTTCCTCGGTCTCGTCGCGCAGTTCGCGCACGTCGGGGTGACGGTACAGCGCGTTCGAATCGAAGCTCATCTTGGTGTCGAGGACGAGCAGCTGGCCGTCGGCGCTTTCCACCAGCGGGTTGATCTCGAGCATGTCGCAGTCGAGGTCCATGAAGGCCTCATAGATCTGCTTGGCGATCTTCTGCGCCTGCTTGTTGAGATCGCCGGTCAGCTTGAGACCGAAGGCGACGGCGCGGCCGTGGTGGGGCTGGAAGCCTTCGGCCGGGTCGATCGTGATCGTGGTGATCTTTTCCGGAGTCGAGTGGGCGACTTCCTCGATGTCCATGCCGCCTTCGGTCGAGGCGATCATCGCGACGCGGCCGGTGGCGCGGTCAACGAGCATCGAGAAGTAGTATTCCTTGGCGATGTCGACGCCGTCGGTCACGTAAAGGCGGTTGACCTGCTTGCCAGCATCACCCGTCTGAATGGTGACGAGGGTGTTGCCGAGCATTTCCTTTGCGAATTCCTCGACCTCGTCGATCGACTTGGCGAGGCGCACGCCGCCCTTGGCGTCGGGGCCGAGTTCCTTGAACTTGCCCTTGCCGCGGCCACCGGCGTGAATCTGCGCCTTGACGACGTAGAGCGGTCCGGGGAGCTGCTTGGCGGCGGCAACGGCTTCTTCGACGGTCAGGGCGGGGATGCCGGCGGGGATGCCCACGCCGTACTTCGCAAGCAGTTCCTTGGCCTGATATTCGTGAATGTTCATCGGTCAGTCGCTTTCTGCTGGAGTTTCCTCGAAGGAGGGCGCGAATGGTGATTTTTGCAACGCCGCCTAAGCATATCCCTGCGCGCTTGAAAAGGCCTCTAAGGCTCCGCATGACGTGGGAAATGGACATCCGGGCGACTTTGTCGGCAAATCGCGAGGGAGTTTCGGCATAATGCGAAGCAATATCAATAGATCGACGCCGGAGGGCTTCCCGCGATGATCGACCGCGCACGTCTCGAAGCGATCGTGCGCGAGGCCGGGCGTATTGCGCTTGCGGCTTGGCCGGGCGACGGACACGTCCTTGCGCACTGGGAAAAGGACCCGGGCAGTCCGGTCAGCGCCGCCGACCTCGCCGTGGATGCCTATCTGAAACGCGAACTGCGCGCGCTGCTGCCCGCTGCGGGATGGCTGAGCGAGGAGACGCTCGACAGCGGCGCGCGCTGCGCACAGGACCTGGTCTGGCTGGTCGATCCCATCGACGGCACGCGCGACTTCATCGGCGGGCGCGATGGCTGGGCTGTGTCCGTGGCGCTGGTCAACCGCCACCGTCCGCTCTTCGGCTATCTCTACGCGCCCGCGCGCCGGCGCGCGGAAGGCGGGGAGTTCTGGAAAGGTGAACTGGGGCAGGGCGCCACGCGCAACGGCATCCCTCTCACGGCGAGCGCACGTCCCGCCCTGGCGGGGGCGCGGGTGCCTGCGCGCAAGCTCGCGCCCGAAGACGCGGATCTGTTGCGCATCGAGCAGCCCAACTCGATCGCGCTGCGCATGGCGATGGTCGCGGCCGACGAGGCGGACCTGCTGGCCACGCTGCGCTGGGGGTTCGAATGGGACATTGCGGCCGCTGGGTTGATTGCCCGCGAGGCGGGCGCGGCCGTGACCGATGCCTTCGGCAAGCCGCTCAACTACAACAAGCACGATCCGCGTGCCTTCGGCGTCCTGTGCTGTTCGAGCGCGATGCACGGCGAGGCGGTGGCCCGCCTCGCCGACCGGGCCGCGCGTTACTCGGCGTAAGCCTGGGGGGCGTGGCTCTCGTTCGAGGCCCGCCACAGCTCGCGCATCTGGCGAAGACCCGCATCTTCCTGAGGCTGGATCACGCTCGGGGCGAGCTGGGGAAAGACGCTCTCCGGTTCGCTGGTCGCCGGTGCCTTGGCAGAGTGCGCTGCGGCCACAGAGAGCAGCGTCGATTTCAGTTCCTCGGCGCCGCAGGGCCAGGGCAGGTAGGCGCCCGCACCCTTCAGGAGCGCTGCGGAACGGCGCTGCGGGCTCGCGTCGGCCGAGAAGGCAACGAAGGGTAAGTCCTTCTGGTGCATCTTGAGGAGGCGGCACAGAGAATCGACGGTGCCTCCGGAATCCTCGACCAGCAGGACGGCATCCCTTGGCCAATATTGTGTAAGCTCCGAATAATGTTCAAGTGGAATTACGTAACTTGCTAGATTTGTCAGCTCATATGCGATTCGCGCGCGCCGATGAACATCGCCGTCTATCAATACAACCTGCGCTCTTTCCACTTTCGCCTCCATACTCAAAATAATCTCTCTCAATAAATTTCATAAAATCAGGAATGAATTGAGTTCGTATTTCACGTAATGGATGACCAATGGTGATTTGAGTTTAGGTGTGATTACTAGGAGGTCGGCCCGTATGGAGGAGGAAGGGCTAGTTAAGCGTCAATCTGGTGGAAAAATAACAAGAAGCGAGAGATGGTGGGTGAGTCAGGCGCAACTGGAGCCTGATTCCTTAGGCCCTGAAAAGCGTGCCTGTTGCGCATTGTGCAACCACATTCGCCGTTTCGTCATTTGCCCGTATCCGGGCTTGCACCTAAAGAGGAAGGGCCTTTCAGGCATCCTCTCCCAAATGAACTAAAACGGCCGGTCCGACATGGACCGGCCTTTTTTTTGCCCTGCGCAGGCGAAGATGAAGAGGCGCGCGCGATGAGCGCGCACGCCTGGTATGTCGGAGGATCAGTTCGCCGAGCGGGCGTCCTCGGTCGTGACCGGGGTGATCTTGATTTCCACGCGGCGATTGAGCGCACGGCCCTCGGCGGTGGTGTTGTCGGCGACGGGGTAGTCCTCACCCATGCCCTGGGTCTGCAGACGGGCCGATGCGACGCCGCGGCCGATCAGGTAGCGCGCGACCGAATCGGCGCGGCGCTTGGAAAGGTCGAGGTTGTAGCTGGCCGCGCCCGTCGAATCGGTGTGGCCGTAGACGTCGACGAGGCTGTTGGGATACTCGACCATCGACTGCGCGACCTTGTCGAGCGAGCTCTGGAACGAGGGGCTGATCGCGGTCGAATCGACGGCGAAAGTCACGTCGGGCAGGTTGACGAGAATGCCGTCGCCTTCCTGCGTCACGTCGATGCCCGAACCCGCGGTGTCTTCCTTCAGCTCCTTGATCTGCTTGTCCATCTGGTAGCCGACCACGCCGCCTGCGACGCCGCCAATGCCTGCACCGACAATACGTGCGGTCTTGCCGCCGATGACGCTGCCCAGAAGGTAGCCGAGGCCCGCACCGCCGGCACCGCCGATGGCCGTGCGCGACACCTTGCGCTCGCCCGTGTTGGGATCGGTGACACAGGCCGAGAGGCCCACCAGCGAAAGAGCGGCCGCTGCACTGACGATCAAACGCGATTTTTTCATAACGATGCCTTTCCTAGATCCGCATGCCTGCAGGAGGTCTGTGCTGTCGTGCACATTAATCCGTCCTGTCCACCTTGCCCACAACGAACAATGGGTCAGGGTGTTCCGCAGGCGGGGCCAAAGACATTTTTGGCAGGGCGAGGGCACGCAACCGCTTCGCGCCGCCGTCGAACTCTGCTAGCGCTGATCCATTGTGACGCCATTTCCCTGGACCGACCTTCTCGTCATCGTTGGGCTGATCCTGCTCAATGGCCTTTTCGCCATGTCCGAGCTCGCGATCGTGTCGGCGCGTGTCCCGCGCCTGCAGGTCAGTGCGGACAAGGGCAATGCGGCGGCCCGGACCGCGATCGCGCTGGCGCAGGACCCGGGCAAGTTCCTCTCCACCGTCCAGATCGGCATCACCCTCATCGGCATCGTCGCGGGCGCCTATTCGGGCGCGAGCCTGGGCGGTCCGGTGGGCGAGCGTCTGGCCATGCTGGGCGTGCCTGCGGCCTATGCCGACGAAGTGGGCTTTGCCCTCGTGATCGTGGCGACGACTTACGCCAGCCTGGTGGCGGGGGAGCTGGTCCCCAAGCAGCTCGCGCTGCGCGCGGCCGAGCCGGTCGCCATCGTGATGGCCCTGCCGATGGCCTGGATGGCGCGCATCATGGCGCCGTTCGTGTGGCTGCTCGACCGCTCCTCAGGCTTGATCCTGCGCCTTCTGGCGATCCGTGGCGGCGCGCAGGAGCGGCTGACCTCTGAGGAACTCCAGATGATCTTTGCCGAAGCCACCCGCTCAGGCGTGATCGAGGAAGAGGAGCGCGCGATGATGGCGGGCGTCATGCGTCTGGCCGACCGTCCGGTGCGCGAATTGATGACACCCCGCAACCAGCTCGACTGGATCGTTCTCGACGCCACCGAGGAGGAACTGCGCGCACGGATCGAGGAGACACCGCACTCCCTCCTGCCCGTGGCGCAGGAGGAATCGCGCGACACTATCGTTGGTGTCCTCAAGGTGCGCGAAGTCCTCGCTGCGCTGGTCGCAGGCGAGCGCGTCGATATCGCGACCATGATGACGCGCGCCGAAGTCATTCCCGACCAGCTCGACGCCATGGACGCGCTGCGCAAGCTCCAGAGCGCGCCCGTGGCGATGGCCTTCGTCCACGACGAATACGGGCACCTGGAAGGCATCGTGACACCCACCGACGTGCTTGAGGCGCTGGTGGGCAACTTCGCCAGCCATCAGGACGTGGGCGACGCGCCGCTGGTGATCGACCGGGAGGACGGCTCGATGCTCGTCTCGGGCGCGATGCCGGCCGATGCGCTGGCCGACCGACTTGCCATGACGCTGCCCGAAGACCGCGAATTCGCGACGGCGGCGGGCTATGTCCTCGCCGTCCTCAAGAAGGTGCCGGGTGAGGGCGACCACTTTACCGAGCAGGGCTGGCGTTTCGAGGTGGTCGACATGGACGGCCTCAAGATCGACAAGATCCTCGTCCAGCGGCAGGGCGACGAGGCGGAAGGCGACGGCGTCACCGGCGAGGGGTGAGATGCCACCAGAAGCAGCTTTCCGAGGGCCATCGCCCTCGGGCTCCCCAAACTGTCGAGCGCACCTTACATGCCTAGCCTTGATTCAGGCGGCGTGGGCAGATTCGTACCTCGGGCTTCGCCCCATGACGGACATTCATCAAACCAAACGATATTT